>JBCBEC010000007.1:0-242233 GCA_038528965.1 Bacteroidota bacterium
TCTCTTACTTGTCTCTAAAATATGTTCAGCCCCGAAAATCAGCCTTTTTGACTGTTTTCGGGGCTTTTATGTCATCTACAAGTTAAGCAACTCCCTGGATATTAAGCTATTGTAATTTACAGGGATGGCCTACTTAGTATTTGCCAAAAAGCGCATCAATTCAATCCAAGTACAACGTACCAAGAAGTCGGTTGTGTGAAACCTTCAAAGTTGCATCGTCGCACCGATGCTTAGAGTGGTCAGTATCGACTGGTGTCGTAACTGATAAACGGCAGAGCGTCCATGCCATTGGTAGTGCAATCCGCCCTGCAGTCGGACTAGTGTTTGTTCGTTGATTTGATAGCCTATAAAGGGTAGTACTTGAGTGCTGAAGAAGAAACGATTGTACGGGCCTTCGTCAACATCGTCAAAGGTCAGCACTGTTGTTTCGCTTTGTAGCGTTCTGCCACTTTGTGAAAGCAGGTAGTTTAAACCCATTCCAGTTTCCAACCCAAAACGCCACGATTCTCCACCCGACTCATAGGAAAGTAGAATCGGTACTTGTACCCAGCGCAGTTCGTTCTGGTGTTTCACCCTACGCTCAGCGACAGCACTGATAAGATCCGAACCAGGAATATTATCGCGGTACATAAGGGTATTCCAATTTCGCGTCCATTCAAAGATATTGTACACTTGGCTGAACTGGAATCCAGTACTTGCCGACCAATTTCCTGGTAGCTTCTTGCGTAAACGGAAAGCGAACTGGTAGCCACCAAGTGCACGATTGGCATCATTTAGGGTACCGCCTCCCACATTGGCATCACTATCATCCGAAAAGCGATCATGCCATTGGACCGTACCTGCAACTAATTCAACTTCAATAGGCTTTCTTGCTGGTTTAACTGGGGGATTCGTGGAATTAATAGCGGGAAGTTCCTGCTCGCCATTATTGAAGTCAGGGACAAAGGATAAGCTAGGGATGGTTTCTGTTACGGTAGTCAGACGAATTGCTGTTCTTGGTCCTTCGTCCACTTTCGTGGGAACAGCGGTTGTTACGGTAGTTATCCTACCCTCTTCTCTTTCAGTTCTTACAGCAATCGATTTAGGCGCTTGCTCAATAGTTTCTGCCTTGTGAGTTGCAGCTACGTCTTGTGATGGCGTCACGTGCGACGTTGGGGATTGATCCCGCTGCACAATTGGTGCTTGTGGAGTGGTAGATACAACAGTCGGTGACTCAGGTGAAGGGGAAAGAGTAGCCTGGTTGCGAGTTTCAGCAGCCTGCGTGGCTGAGAGTGGTGCATTTGGTTCTTTGGTTTCTTGCACACTTGCTTGTGCTTCGATGGCAGTTGTGTTCAAGGGTTCAGAAGCAGGGCCAACACCGCTGCTCCAACTCCAATATGCCACGCCAGAGACGACAAGCAAAAGGAACGGAATCAACAACCACCAGAAGGCAAGCCTTCTCGTTGGCTCCGGCTCCAACTCCTGAGCAATACCCTCCCAGAGTTGATCAGGGTTAATCCCATCACTACTCTCCGCATCTTTAAACCGCCTTTGGTATTCTTCTTCGAAGTAATGCATATGCTTCACATTTCTTACGGCTAATTCATTGTCGCCCGAAATCGGGACCGGAACTCCTCCGGCAATTTCTTTTTGATCCAAGCTCGGCCCCGCGCCAAACGCTGCCTGGAAAGCGCTTCATCAATCTCCAACAGTTCAGCAATTTCCCGGTGACTGAATCCATCGATCATGAAGAGGTTGAAGACTTCGTAGTAATCGGGTGGCATTTTTCGGAGCCAGTTCATGAGATCCTCGTTGGACATCTTGCGGAACACCTCTGGACTGATCAGGGATTCGTGTAAAGGCAGAATGAGCTCTTGGGTCGAACGTTTCTCCCGCTTAGCATTGCTCTTGAGGCAGCAATTGATGGCAATTTTTGTTACCCAGGTTTTGAAACTCGCATGCTGCACATCAAATTGAGCCAGGTGCCGGAAGATGCGAATGAATGCTTCTTGCAAAACATCCTGCCGCTGATCTTGGTGGTACAAATAGCGCTGGCAAACTACGTTTAGGTACGGCAGTAACTGCCGATACAGCCCATTTTGAGCGGTACGATCATTGGACAAACACCTTTCTATGAGCTGTATACTAATGTCCATGTTTACCTAAGTGTAGTCATCTGCTGATAATTCAAAGTTCTAACAATTGTGATAAGCGGATCCGGCCCAATGAAATCAAACCGAACCCGCTAGACTTTCTGTTAGTTACCCGCGACTAAGAACAGAAACAGTTAGGCGTTAACACTCCTGGCGAACCATCCGCTTTAATGCAGGGGTCTCCCCAGTACGCTTCTAGGTCCGGGCAATCAAAAGGCCCGTCTCTTTCACATTCACAATCTTCAGATACTGTTCCGTCAGGGCCGAATATTCTAGGACACTCATCGCCTACATTCAAGCCGAGGTCTGGACAATCGACATCTAGGCCTTCGCATTCGCAATCGGCATTGATTGTTCCAGGGCCTCCTAGTGGAGTGGTACAGTCATCGCCAATATTGGCCTGCATCATTGGGCACTGGTACTCACAGAAACAATCATCAGACACGTATCCAACTAAAGTCCCCGTGATTTGACACTGATCCCCGATGTTCAAGCCCAGGTTGGGGCAATCCACGTCCAGTACTTCACATTCACAGTTATCATTCACAATTCCTGCTCCTCCAGCCGGATTTTGGCAGGCATCGCCAATATTTAGTCCCAAATCAGGGCAATCAACTGCTACGGCTTCGCACTCACAATCTGCGTTTATCGTACCGTTAGGAATGAGTATGGTTTGGCAGGGGTCGCCAATATTGAGTCCCACGTCAGGACAATCTACTAGGTCGGAAATACACTCACAGTCTTCGGTCACTGTTCCTTCCCAGCCGGTGGCTGTTATACAATGATCACCAACATTGGCACCGAGGTTTGGACAATCGTAGGTGGTAGGATTTTCCACACAGCTACAGTCTTGGCCAATAAAACCAGGGGTACCATCTGCGAGCGTACAGTCATCTCCGAAGTTAAGCCCGATATCCGGACAGTCAAAGGTATTTGACTCACATTCACAGTCATCATTAATCGTACCAGGTCCGGCCGGATTCTGACAAGGATCACCAATGTTTGCGCCGAGGTCCGGACAATCGTAAGTGATGTCTGTATCACATTCACAGTTCTCGTCTATGACACCTACTGTAGTTCCTGTGGAACAGTCGTCTCCAATATTGGCCTCAAGATCAGGGCAATCGTATTCCACTACAGTGGATTCACATTCACAGGCTTGATTAACAAACCCCACAAGTCCACTAGCAGTAACACAGTCATCCCCATAATTGGCTTCCAAATCGGGGCAATCAAAGACCGGCATTAGCGTGGTATCATCAATATTCTCGGTATCACAACCGACCAGGGTAGCACCTCCCAAGAGGAGGAAAAAAACAAATTTCAAAAAAGCGTTAGACGTTTTCATAATGCGTTCAACAAGTTATACATGACGCGAAGTGGTTTGGGCGAAGCCCGCACCGCTTCGGTCAATATATACTGTACTTGAAGAAGGTTTGGTAGCCCAAACCTCTTCAACGTCAGTATAGTTGTAAGAAAAAAGTGGCCGATCGGAACCCATTTATTAACTTATATCCTTGTACCTGTCTGAATGTGACAGCCACCTATATTTTTTTATGAGGCGATTAAATTTGATCTTCGGTTTACTGTTGTTTTTGGCCTTTATCCTTTCTGGTCAGTACATGCATCGGGTATTTACACCTGAACATTTAGATGAGTTCGTCCAACGTGTGCAAATTCGCTCCAACCACATTTATCTATTACTAAGCGCCTTATTGAATTTATTGGCTTCACGTATTCCTTCTGAGTACAAAAGGAGTTGGCAGAAATACACAGATACAATAGGTAGAGCCCTACTAATGGTAGCAGCTTGCTTTCTGGCAGCAGGCTTTTGGTACGAGCACGATGGGAATTTAGCCAATCGCTTATTTACACGACTGGGCTTATTTGGCACGCTAGGAGCCGTAGGCTTGATAATGGTTAACGGATGGCTTAGCCCGCAAGAAGACTGAGTAGCGCGCCCTCCGTATCTCCTTTTTCTAATAAGGACTGTGCGTATAAATGCAAGCGTTTGGTACGCTCTGCGGGCATATCTTCGGTTCCAGAAATGATGGACCAGAGTTCTTGATTCTTGGCAACGTATTGCTGTATAGCTGCCGCGTCTGGCAGTTGCTCGACGTTTGCTAGTCGCCCTAGGTTATTGCCACTCAAAACCGGACTCAAACGGATCGATTCCGGCAATTGATCTACCCCAATCCCTTTGGTACGCAGTGGTTTCGGAATTTCAAACAGGGCATCACCACTGGCCCGGCAGTACCAGCTACCGCCCATGCGAGCTACCAAATCCAGCTTCTGGGTATCCAAACGGCCATTCCCATCCAGGTATTCATTCCGTAAATGTACCGCCACCACCTCGGCCATAATGAGATTACCAGCGCCACCTTCCTGACCAGTCTCAATGATCTGCTGCACCTTACACTCTAGCGCAACTGGTGCCTCCCCTACCCTCGGTGGCCTCACTTTCTGAGAAGGTACTTGTGTTAAGCCTGACTTCACAAATTCATTGACCTCCTTAGCATACTCCGTGCTGCTCAAAGACATTTGCTCCACAATCGGGTAGTTCACAATATTGATTACCACCTCAGGCACTTCCCGCACGTTCTCCAGGGTATGCTTAATCGTATTATCCCGCACCCGCCGCGCCGAGGAAAAGATGACGATGGGTGGGTTAGCCCCAAATACATTGAAGAAACTAAACGGGCTGAGATTCACCTGTCCATCTTCGCTAATGGTACTCGCAAACGCAATAGGACGGGGAGCTACCGCCGATAAAAGATGGCCGTGTAATTGAGCTGTGGAAACCTCGCCGGGGATGATGGTTGTGATGTCCTGCATGGAAGATCTTTAATTAGAATTAGGGTAAGAATTAAAATAAGGATCTATCAAAACCATATTCATTCTAACCCTAATTCCGATTCTAATTCTAATTCTAATTCCCATTAACTATCCCCCAGCACCTTCGTCCGTACCTCACCGAAACCAACTCGGATGCCATCTTTTTCCGCGTGCCCACGCATAATGACCGTGTCGTCATCGTGAATGAACTTGCGGGTGGTGCCATCGGCCATGGTGAGGGGTTTACTGCCCGCCCAGGCGAGTTCTAACATGGAACCATACGAGCTTTCGTCTTTGCCACTAATAGTACCCGAGGCCAACATATCGCCAATGCGCATATTGCAACCGTTGACCGTGTGGTGCGCTAGTTGCTGAAGCATATTCCAATACATGTACTTGTAATTGGAGCGGCTCACTATGTTTTCTGTCCCATCAGCGGTTTCGATGGCTACGGAGAGATTGATGTCGTAGTTGTGTTTTCCTTCGTACTGGAGGTACGGCAGCGCCGGTGGATCTTGCTCCGGGCCAGCCACGCAGAATGGTGCTAAGGCCTCCATAGTCACTATCCAAGGTGAGACAGAGGAGGCAAAGTTTTTGCCCAAAAATGGCCCCAGTGGCACATACTCCCACTTCTGAATATCCCGGGCAGACCAGTCATTGAAGAGCACCATGCCAAAGATGTGGTCTGCTGCATCAGCGGTACTGATGGCTTGCCCCAGTTCATTTTCTTTACCAACGATGAACGCCATTTCCAACTCAAAATCTAAACGGCCACTGGCTTGGTAAACGGGCTGAGTTTCTCCCTTGGGCAACACCTGCCCCTTGGGGCGGCGAATAGGCGTACCAGAAGGAATAATTGAACTCGCCCGGCCGTGATAACCTACCGGAATATGCTTCCAGTTGGGTAGCAGGGCATTCTCTGGATCACGGAACATCATCCCTACATTGGTTGCATGTTCGATGCTGGAGTAAAAGTCGGTATAGTCGCCTACCCGTACCGGAAGGTGCATTCGAGCCTGCCGCTGCGGAACCAGTCCTTCAGCATGCTTCGCCAGTGGAGAATCCTTATCACACAGCCATTCTTGCACGCGCAGGCGCACCGCATTGGTCGTGCGTTTCCCTAGGCCAATAAACCGGTTCAAGGTTTCCTGATTGACTACCCAGCTATCAAAACCTAGATCGGCGAAGAAGCCCTGTTGGGTCATCTCGCACAGGTCCACAATTTGATCTCCGATTGCGATACCCGCCCGCGGATTCAGTTGGTCCGTAGAGAATATACCAAACGGGAGGTTGTGGATAGAAAAGTCGCTATTGGAGGAGGATTGGAGCCAGGATTGGAGCATGGTTGAGTTGGTTAGGTTGGTTCGATTAGTTGGGTTAGTTGTATGAGTTGGGTTAGTTGGGTTAGTTGGGTTAGTTGGGTTAAGTTGGGTTAAGTTCTTGCTTTTAGGTATTTGATTAGACCCCAGCATTGTTTGTGGCAGTCTTCTAATAATTTTCTGAGATGGCTTAAGTCCTGTTCGGTAACATAATTCAGGTCCTCTAAGAGATAGAACATGCTACGTACTTCATTAGCGGAGCTGTGGGCTATTTCGAAATAACGAATCATTTCACGATCTGAAAATCGACCGAAGCCTTCTGCAATGTTGTTCATGATGGATACCGATGCTCTTCGGAGTTGATCCTTTAAGCCGAAATCCTTGTCCAGTGCTCCACGTATTTGGTAAACGGCAACTGTAAGGGTTCTTGCCGACTTCCAACATCCGAGCTCCTCAAAGCGCTTGAGTTTAGACATAATTCAGAGAGTTAGCGTTAAAAAGCTAATATCGTCCTTATACTCTTACCAAACACGATAGTCTCAAAAATTGACACCCATTCAAATTGAATAAGTTCCATTCATTAACACAACTCATTCAACTCACTACACCCACCGAGTCCTTCGCCAGACACTTCAGCCAGCGGAGAATCCTTTAGCGCAGGCAGGCCAACTAAACTCACTCATTCAAACTCAATAGTCTCGAAAATTGACACCCGCTCAAATTGAATCAGCTCCATTCATTAACACAACTCATTCAACTCACTACACCCACCGAATCCTTCGCCAGACACTTCAGACACCGCAGAATGTGTCAGCGTAGGGGGACTAACCAAATTCACTATTCTAACCACGACTGATAATAAACCCCATCATCCAACTTCATGGCGTTTTCCGTCAGTTGTAGCGGTTTGAAGGTATCTATCATAACGGCTAGCTCTTCGGTAGAAGTTTGGCCGATACTGCGTTCGTAAGCACCGGGGTGTGGCCCATGCGGAATACCGCCGGGGTGCAACGTAATGTACCCGGGGCCAATATTATTGCGACTCATGAAATCACCATCTACGTAGTAGAGCATCTCATCGGAGTCGATATTGGAATGGTTGTAGGGGGCGGGGATGGCTTTAGGGTGATAATCGTACAAGCGTGGACAGAAGGAACAGATCACAAAAGTGCTGGTCTCAAACGTCTGGTGTACGGGCGGTGGTTGGTGTACGCGGCCGGTGATAGGCTCAAAGTTATGGATGGAAAAACCGTATGGGAAGTTATAACCATCCCAGCCGACCACATCAAAAGGATGCGCTTCGTAGACGTAATCCGTGAGGGTCTGCTGTTTTTTGATCTTGAGTAGGTACTCGCCCTTTTCCGTATGGGTTTCTAAGCGTTCGGGTAGTTTATAATCGCGTTCGCAAAAGGGAGAATGCTCCAGAAGCTGACCAAACCAGTTGCGGTAGCGCTTGGGGGTGTAGATTGGATGAAACGACTCTGCGTAGAGGATTCGGTTCTCCTCCGTGTCAAACTCCATTTGGTAAATCATGCCCCGCGGGATGATGAGATAATCACCGTATTCGAAGCTGATGTTGCCCATCATCGTACGCAGGGTACCCGTGCCCTGATGGATGAAAAGCATCTCATCCGCATCCGCATTCTTGTAGAAGTAGTTGGTCATCGACTTACGGGGAGCCGCTAATCCGATGTGGATATCGCCATTGACCAACATGGGTTCGCGGCTATCCAGAAAATCATTCTTGGGATCAACATTGAAGCCTACTAATTTCCGGGACATCATGTTTTTAGGAACCGCAATCTTAGGTGCCACATCCACCGGCTCACTCACCGATTTTACCATCGTAGGGCGGTGATGATGATACAGCAGAGAAGACATTCCGTCGAAACCAATAGTGCCAAAGAGCTGCTCGTAATACAGTCCACCATCCGGTTTTTCAAAGATGGTGTGACGCTTTGGAGGAATCTGACCAAGCTTGTGGTAAATGGGCATGATAATCTGGTTTTGCTATCGCTGCTCAAAGATAAAACAATATAGTTGCCATGACAAGCATTTCTTTTCAGCTTATCGTTAATAGACGTGTTTTGGTGCCTATAGACGCTTCTATAATCCAGATGGAGCTAGTCGGATTTTCGATGATTTTGGTCGAAGGTCTTGGCAATACGCCCCTTTTTGGGCTTATTTAATGCCAGAACAATCCCACAGTCATCATGAGCAATGCCGTTAAAGTCGTTTATTTTTCTACTATTGAAAATCAGGAAGATTTGAAGTGGAATGAAGAAAAACGGAGACCACTTCTCGGTGAAGAGTTGGCCAATAAATTAGAGGAGTTGATTGCTGATCAACTGCATCAGGGCTATCGGTTTGTACACATAACCGATGTGCACAGCAGAACCACGATGAAGAAATACGACATGAGTCACCATCACACCAAGCCAACAGGTATGTTGGTGATCTTTGAAAAAATGTAGACTAGTGTAGGATTCTACCTAACTTAGCTATAGAATATAAAAAAGCCCGACCTGCTGAAAATGCAGTCGGGCTGATGTTTTCTTAGCGTTTCTAATATCTATCATTCTTTACTCAAGACCAGCATATTCTGCTGCTGCTCGATTACCAAGTCAAAGAAACTTTTGAGCGCGGGATATTCGCTTGCTCCAAAGAAGGTCGACTTGATACTGATCTTTTCCACTACCTGGACATTACCGTTCATTTCACTGTAACGGATGGAATACCGAGCCGTTCCTTCCTCCAAAGCAAAGGTGGCAGACTCCGGCAATTCTTCCACCACCATACCTTCCGGAATTTCCAAGTTTAAGACATAGACATAATCTTGCGGCGTCTCAAAGTCAATAGGTAAAAGTCGTTCCTCCGTTTTTAAGGGGTTTTCCGTAAAAGGAGTCGTGAGGACCGCAGGTACATAAAGCATATTTTCCGCCTGCATCACACCATCAGAAGCGGCAATCGACGATTTGAGCTGTAAATCGCTGTACAAGTCGGTAAACCCTTCTACGGTTGGCTCCGTCAGCGTGTGCCCAAAGCGGTCACTTAAGGTTTCACCTAATCCATCTGCGGATTGCGCTGCCAAACGATCGTAATGGGCTGCATAATCAGAAGCCTTGTATTTCATACTCCCCTCACAAGTACCCGTTTCCCCAATTGCCAATTTCAACTGAACCGCCACCTTACGACTGGCGGGTGCCTGCAAATCAATCCAGGAGGACTCCTCTTCCTTGACGATACGCCCTCGATCATTGAGGTCTGCAGTAGGCAATAAGGTAGCAGGCATACTGCGGTGCGTAGCGTCGAGCAATAAGTAATCCTGTCCTTCCCCCAAACTGACAAAAACCAATTGATGATTAAACTGAGACAAGGAAGGGCGTGTGGGAGTCAGATAGCCATTTTCGCGCGTACTAACCAATACCGGATAAGCCGTCAAACCCGCAGCGCGAAGTGAACTGATCAAAAAGCTGTTCAAATCCGCTGAACTTCCACTACTTTTTTCGAGCAGGGTCGTAGCTTTCTGTCCAGGTGAAATTCGGTAGGAGCCATTCCATTCAAAGCGCTCCTTTACACGCTCGTACAAGGTGACCACTTTCTCTGCCTCCCCTTCCGTTTCGGCCAGCCATTCTTGTGCCAATGCTTCTACCTCCTTATGCGGTTCGAGAT
Organism: Bacteroidota bacterium; assembly: GCA_038528965.1. Classification (GTDB taxonomy): domain Bacteria; phylum Bacteroidota; class Bacteroidia; order Chitinophagales; family Saprospiraceae; genus Lewinella. Next base: position 9,959 of record JBCBEC010000007.1, read on the forward strand.
AAGATTGCAGTATCGTACTAGCACGATAAGTTTTGGCAACATTATCCCAGGTATTAGAAAACTCAGAGCTAGAGAATCCGGGGTAATTGATACTCGCCAATTCAAAATCAATGCGGAAGAAGTAGTTACTGACGTGAGGTGCATAATCCTCCGACTGCATTCCCGGCACTTCAACTGCCGTCCAACGGTAGCCACGGGTCCTAAAACTTAAGTTACCTTTTCCCGCTTTGGGAGTTCCAAGATTCATGGTTCGGTTGCCTGTTTCCGCCACTACACTTTCAGTTAAGGACGAACTAGCATAGCCTTTCATATCCAGGTTGTAATAAAAATACTCCGGAATGACGGCCGAAAAATACGAATAGTCAGTAGGTATGCTACGCTGAAAATACCAGGTTGGAAGATTGTACAGATAGTCGGAATTGTAGGTGTATTTCAAATCTATTATCGCTCCTACCTTTACTTGTGGAAAGCTAATGGTCAAGCGCTGTAAGCGTTCAGATATCTTTTCCCGGAAAATAGATTGCCTTTCCAGTTTGGTTTCCACTGCTTTTCCTCCTTCTACATTAATTGTCATTCCCCGTATGCCAACCACTTCCTCTTTAGCACTCGATGAAGTAGAATTTTCCAATAAGATGCTAAAATCACCGTAATCAGTACCCGATGCTCGTAAGACCTTAATGCGCCGGTGCCGTTCCATCACCATTTCGAAATTACCGGTCGAAGGGTCATACTCCATCCTGAGTTCTCCTTTATCAATCAAAACCACCGCCTCCGTATCTGGCTGCAATTCATATTCTTCCAATGCTAATTCCGCATCAGAGAACTTACCGTATTTAACCTTATCAGGATTAACAATTTGAGCGTTAGCAGTAGACAGCCAGCCCATGGCCGCTAAGAGCAGCGTTAAAAAACGATTTTTCATTTAGAGAGAGATTTACATTTCAGTTCAATTGCTTTAAAGGTACAACATACCGTACTTCGCGCCAAATTAAAAAGAGCCCGACTCACCCCAAGTCAGACCCTATCCGTTTAAGTAATCCCTACTGATAAAACGAATCTAAATCGTTAGTACTATTATCTTAAAAACCCGGTCTGGTCGGCGTAGTGCGACCGCTTACACTTTGTACCCCTCCAAAGTAAAATTGTAAGCCAATGGAGAGGTCAAATTGATTACTGCGGGTTGTAGTAGTCGTCTCAACTCCGGCAATTTCCGTATCAAATTGCGAACGCGCAAAATTGTACTTAAACAAAGCTTCGATACCTATTGCGGAGTTTGAAAATATCGTAAAGCCAGGACCTAAACCCAGCGCAAAAATATTGGAACTGATGCGCTGCCGTTCACCGTCTATGAGTTGGTTATCCGTAGCGTTTCCAAAGCCGAAATCGGTTTGCATAAATACGGCCATATCATCACCCACTGGCACGTAGTAACGAAGGAATGGTCCAAAAAGTAAGTTGCTGTCTTCATTACGGTCCTGATTGGGCTCCTGAATGGCGCTAAAGGTATAGTCCATTGCAATGCCAATTGCAAATTGGTCAATGATGAAGTAGCCTAGATTGGGCGCAATATTGAACTGAGTTGAGGAAGGACCTTCTCCTTCTTCTTTTTGGCTAGAGGCTTGCAGTTTTACATTGGATTGTGCGACGGATAATCCAATGGTTGATCCGATTAAGAAATTACCCTGATCTAATACCTGTGCCGGCAGCGTGGCGGCAGTCAATAGCACACTAATTATCCAAAGAAATACTTGCTGTTTCATGCTGGAAGCGGATTGATGATCTATCGCAAATTAGCCGCTTGTAGTCCGCATTAGGGTGCGCTTCGTCACTATCTGTTTGTGAGTTTTGCTACTATCTATACTTTTCAAGTAGTAACACAACACATGATCCCACGCTGCTTAATCGTTATTTTCCTAAACCGCCCTTATGGCTACCACTAAACGTAATCCAGGCTTCTTACTAAACCCGATATTTCTCGGCGCTCTGCTCCTGCTTATTCTAAATGATCAAATCTGGAAGTATAGTTACGGCAATGTAATTACGGGAAAGTTATCTGACTTTAGTGGGCTTATTCTACTCCCACTCGTATTGGCATTCTTGTTCCCGGCTTGGCGAAAAGGTGCAATCTGGTTCAGTGCGCTCTTTTTTCTGTTTTGGAAGTCGCCTTGGTCAGCAACATGTATTGATTGGTACAATCTCTTTGCCCCAATTCCCATCAGTCGAGTGGTGGACTACAGCGATTACCTGGCCTTATTGATCTTACCCCTCCCCTACTGGATGATCGATCATTATTACGATAGCACTCCAGCAAGACGCAGAAAATGGCAGCCACTGGCTTCTTGGACCATATTAGTACTCACGAGTATGAGCTTTATTGCCACTCAACCACCACTGTGGTATTCCTTTCAGCAGAGCAGTGGCAATGTTTCCTTCTACAACTGCAAATTCAAGACGGGAATGACGCGTACGGAGGTACTCCAAAGACTAGCAGACCGTGGCCTGAATGTGAAAGTTGACACAGCGCTCGCTGGTCAGCTCTATTTGCGTAATTTCGTCAACAGTGACTCCATCCTTGCTAATGATCCTCCGTTTTACCGTATCCCTCAATTCGTCGTTGATGAAGATACCCTTCACGAAATACAATTCTCACTTGTGGCACAAGCGAAGGACAAGGTAATGTTTATGCTCAACGGCCTCCAGGTAGATGAAATTGCGGATGAGCAAATCACTCAGAAACTGCGACGGATGTATCGCAAAACATTGAAAAAAGAATTGGTGCGGCCAAGTATACGCTAAGCCTATACGCAACTCTTTTTTTGTAATCAGCAATTGCTATCTTGCCATCCACTAATTCCACCATCTTACCATGCTTAGATCGCTTGCCACTTGCCTTGTGATTTCTCTTGCCAGCCTGCTTTCGGCGCAATCTCCTACTGCCGAGTTAAGTAAAATAGAACAGCCATTACGCGTTGGTATCATTGGACTAGTACATACACACGTGCACTGGATACTTGGCAGAGAAGACCGCGGGGATATTGAGATCGTAGGTATTGTTGAGCCCAATCGTGATTTGGCACAACGCTACAGTGAGCAGCACGGCTATAGCATGGATATTGTGTTCAATACCATTGAAGAAATGGTAGCAGCTACTGAGCCAGAAGCTGTCACTGCTTTTAATACCATTTACGATCACCTGGCCGTGGTGGAGTACTGCGCGCCTCGAGGTATTCATGTAATGGTGGAAAAACCGCTAGCTGTGAACCTGGAACACGCTCGCACAATGGTGGATTTGGCCAAAGATCACGGCATTCACCTACTCACCAATTACGAAACTTCCTGGTACGGTAGCAATTACGATGCGTACAAGCTACTCCACGATGATAAGGTTGGGGATTTGCGTCGGCTCATTTTCTACACGGGGCATCCTGGCCCAATTGAGATTGGCTGCAACGAAGAGTTCGTAGAATGGCTCATTGATCCGGAATTAAACGGGGGTGGTTCGCTTACTGATTTTGGTTGTTATGGGGCAAATCTTGCTACCTGGCTTATGGAAGGAGAGGTACCGGTAAGCGTATCTTGCATTACCCAACAGATTAAACCCAACCTATACCCCGAGGTAGAAGATGACGCCACCATCATCATTACTTACCCCAAAACCCAAGTGTTGATCCAAGCTTCGTGGAACTGGTCGCATAATCGCAAGGAAATGGAGCTTTATGGCACCCATGGTTACGTTTTCTGCAAAAATGGTACCGCGATGGAGATCTTGGAGGATGAGCAAAAAGGATCTTATAAGCAGACGGCAGATTCACTTCCAACAGGAGTAGACGACCCTTTCGCTTATCTGGCCCAGGTAGTAAAGAACAACCTAGCCGTTGAAGCCTGGGAAGTATCTGCGGTGGAAAATAACTTCCGGGTGATGCAAATTTTGGAAGCAGCCAAGATTGCTGCTGAAACCGGTAAAACACAAATTTGGACGGAACTGTACGGCGAGACGAAGAATTAACATGGAGCGCTTCGAACAACTTTTCCAGTATTTTCAGCAATACGTTCCTCTCAATCGAGTTGAAAAGGAGGCACTAGCTGCTTGCTGTAGAACTAAAACAATCAAACGCCGCTATTTTTTACTGCAAGAGGGTGATGTATGTACCCAGTACGCAAATTGCTTCCTACATCGGGATCACGCCCGAATTTCTTAGCAAAATCCGCAAAGAAGCGGCTAAAGGGCGAAAGAATGCTTAATCTAGTTTAAGCCTACTTCTTAATCTACTTTATAGGTCTTCGCCTAGAAGCGGAAGCATCTTTGTATCAACAAAAACACAGAAGATGATACAACAGATGCTAGGAACAGCGATTGCTTTAACGATTGCCATGAGCAGCTGTGCACAACCAACCGCAGAAACAAATTCTACCGCAGCAAAAACAATTGAAATGGATACGGAAAATGATCAAAAACGCATTGAAGCATTACTCTTTCAATACCGAGACGCACTTAACGCATCAGATGTGGACGCCGCACTGGCGCTCTACACGGAAGACGGCGTTTTCATGCCTAGTGGCGCCTCAACTACCATTGGTCAAGAGCAGGTAAGGGGTGCTTATGAGTTTGTCTTTAGCAACATCCAACTTAACATCGAGTTCTCTATTGATGAGATAGTGGTAGAAGGGAAGTGTGCCTTTGCACGTACCACCTCAAAGGGAACAACCTTAATCCATGCTACTGGCGAAACCGTGCCAGAAGAAAATCGGGAACTCTTCGTTTTGGAGAAGGGAGATGATTCGAGGAAGATAGCACGCTATATGTTCAACAAAATGCAATAGCACAATTTTGAAGATGGAACGAGCAGACGAGCAAGTGCTCAGTCTGCCCGTTCTCATTATTAGCTTTGCTTATTTCTTAATCAGTCCGGCCACAAAAATGACGACTACTGCGCCAATTGTGGCGGTGATCAAAGAGCCAATTAACCCAGCACCAACAGAGACCCCAACGGCACCTAGTAGCCAGCCACCCACGAGGGCACCAACAATGCCCAGAATAATATTGGTCAGCGCACCGTAGCCACTGCCTTTCATAATTTGACCGGCCAGCCAACCGGCTGCAGCACCCAAAAGGATAAAATACAAGAGATTCATTGTTCGCTTTGTTTTGTCTGAAAAATTGGTGATAGCTCTTAAAGAGTCTGATTGAAAGATAAGCATTTCGTACGCAAAACTTATATTTGAGCTTGACCTATGAAGCAGCTCAGGCTTTGGCTTAACCGTCCTTACCCGCTTCTTGAGCAACGCTCAAGCAAGTGGATTCTGGTCTTGGGTTTTGCGCTATTCACCTATCTATTCTTACTACTATACCAACCTTTTGGAGCTGCGGAGATTCCAGGAAAAACCTGGTATTTATCGGGCTTTGGTGTTTCCGTATTTGTGGTCCTTGCCTTCAACTACTTTCTGCTCCCACGCTTGGCGCCCAGTTGGTTCAAGGCGGAAGACTGGCAGATTAAAAAGGAGATTCTCTACGTGAGTTGGTGCTTTTTGGGCATTGCCGTCTTGAATTACGTATACAATACTAGCGTGGGCCACGACATTGCTCCCCCTTTTGGCCTGCTGGAGTTTGTTGGAATAACGCTTTCGGTAGGTATTTTCCCCTTGTTGGTCTTGCTGTATTTCAACGAGCGCCGTCTAAATGCAAATAACCAAAAATTAGCCCAAAGCTTCGGACAAAAGCCCGTGTTAGAATCGGTACCAATCCGCGCGATTAGTATCCAGGCCGAAACCAGTAAAGATCCTACTTTGACGCTACAGATCGAAGAATTGCTTTACGCAGTTGCAGAAAACAACTACGTTACCATTCACTTTCAGCGCAATGGTGAACCAGGACGTCGGCTTTTACGCCTCTCCCTCAAACGCTTACTAGATCAACTAGCAGACCACAGCTCAATTGAGCGTTGCCACCGTTCGTATCTTATCAATCGCACTCACCTGCTCGCAGTAGAAGGGAACGCACGTAGTCTATACCTCAAATTGCATCATACTGATACGCTGATTCCAGTTTCCCGTAGTTTGGCTCGCAACTTTCTTGCTGCTGATCATTAATGGAACTCTAGCCCTAATTCCGCCCGTTCGTCCCAAAGGCTTCCCATTGACCACAAGCGTTACTAGTAGTAGGCATATTGGTCTGGCTCTAAACTGGAGACCCAACGGCATTTATAATGGACAGTACCCGGGGATTCTTTACCATTTTCTTTGGCTACCAGATTTACCGGTCGATTAGGCACGGTAATCCGTATTCTGGATAAATTGAGGTTGACATCTCCAATCTCATCATTGGTGGTACATCTATAAAAGTCAGAACCGTATTTCTATTTCAGTGCAGCAGGATTCGATCCCACAAATAGTACTCTTCCCCTCGAGGGAATCATGTCTAACGCTCATTCAACAACTACGCGCTCGCTCCATCGCTTACCATCACAAAACAAAACCAAAGTGTATGCCCCTGCTTGCAATTGACTAAGCTCAAGTTGAAATTTAACCATTGGCTCAAAGAGGTGCGTCTCCACCAACTGACCCAGGTTGTTATATACATTTAATTGCAGGGGTGTCTCCATTGCATCCGTTGGTATAATCACGTGCAGTAGCCTTCCTTCCACCGGGTTAGGGTAAACGGCTAAACTTTGCTTTTTTTCGCTCTGGTAGATACTGATCATAGGCGAGTATTTATAAGTGCCATCAAAATCTACTTGCTGCAAACGATAATAGCTCATACCCAACAGAGCTTGCTCATCCAAGTAGGAATAAGTTTGTCGCTCAGTAGCTGTACCAGTACCATCTACGAATGCGAGAGCGTCCCATCTGCTCCCATTTGCGCTTCGTTCAATCCAGAAACCCCGGTTGTTGGACTCAGAGGTCGTCTGCCAACTAAGCTGTACCTCCTTACCCAACACTTGACCTTCGAAAGACAATAGTGTAACCGGTAGGGCGGAAGCACCATATTTCAGAATAGTACCTTCCTCACCGACGGCCCAACCCGTGTTTGCATCGAGGAAGAAGACGCCGAATAGATTTTCCGAAGTTCCCGATGTTTGAATCTCCCAATTTGCGCCACCATCTGTAGTGTGTAGAATGGAGCCTTGAAAACCAACGACCCAACCGGTATTCGAATCTGTGAAAGCAACACTGTAAAAGAGGGACAAAGGAGGAGTTGGTGGAAATGATAGACTGCTCCAGGTAGTTCCGCCATCTGTAGTACCGATGATGCTATTCCAGCCGACTGCCCAACAAGTGTTCACATCTGTACAGCTTATGTCCAAGAGGTCTTCTGTAGTTGGGGAAGTCTGCGTGTTCCAAAGCACGCCCCCTGAACTTGATTTTATGATTGTCCCTCCATCTCCAACTGCCCAGCCAACGGCAGAAGATGGCCCTGCATTTGTATCTAGAAAATCAACACCATTTAATTCGGTGCTAAAAACAGGGATAAAATAGTTAAAAGTGTTGCCCCCGGTTGGCCATAAGGTTACACCATTTCCATTACTCGTCCCTACTACCGCACCATTATTAGAACCAATGATATCTACGTCGTAGTAGGAGGTAAAACCACTAGGTGATTGTCTGTCCCAAGTGGCTCCACCATCAGTTGTGATCAGCACTACTTCTTCTCCCGTTTGTTCAGGAAATCCAACTACATACCCCGTATTTGAATCGATGAAGTGGACCCCACGAAGGGATGACGAGACACCCGATGTAAGGGGCATCCAACTAAGTCCGCCATCGATGGTCTTTATGATTGTTCCATTAGCACCAACAGCCCAGCCGGTACTACTATCCACAAAGTGAATATCATGGAGAATTTCATCGGTACCGGATGCTAACGCCACCCATTCAGGTGTGGTCATCGCATCCAAAGTAGTAGATAGGCCTGTAGCTGTACTGAGGTGGTTTGCCACGAGATACTGGTAAAAGCAGCTCAATAAAAGGAAGGTCAAACGATACTTTTTCATTTCTATGACGTGCGGTCTGATGCTAAAATCGATAAGTCGAGAGCGGAGGAATCAACAAGTACACCCACTACGACCCAAGGGCAAATAACCCACACCAGCACGAGTCATTTTTCAACATTTGTCGAAAAATGAATGGACAATTAATCGTAAGTATTCGAGTTAGTAGGACCTTACAACCACACCTGGCTTTATAGCTTATTTTTCTTTCTAACCCTGCTAAGTTGGGTAGGGGTAATACCGATTATAGAGGCGATAAACCGTAATGGTACTTTCTTAAGGAGTTCAGGGTTGTTCTCCAGGATGAACTGATATCTTTCTTTGGCTGATCCTGCAACAAATAGATATTGACGTTTAGCTATTTCCAATAGTTGGTCTTTGAGATGCTTGCGAATGACAATATTCAGGGCCAAGTTGGTTTCCAGTAATTCTTGCATTCTTTCCACTGGGGCAATGAGTAAGGTAAGGTCCTCCAAACATTCTATCCCGAGCGGAGAACTATTCTTGCCCTCTAATCGAAATGGGTCGGTGATAAACGAATTGTCTTGGCGTATTCGCACCGTTATTTCATCACCATTTTCTTTATAGACGATGATCCTCACCGTTCCTTCGGATAGAAAAGCGAACTGATTTCCAATCGTAAACGGCCTTTTGAAGAATTCTCCTTTTTTGAAATGTTTTTCTCGAAACAGGGCAAGAATTTCATCGAGTTCCTCTTCTCTCGGAGAAGTTACTTGTTCACTTATATATTTCCTTAGTGCTTCTTTCATCTTGTTTTTGGCCTGCCTTTTGGCTGCAAAAAGGATTTTGACGAGATGTGACGCATAAAGCTATGAATTTCTAGATTATTCAATCTCGTCAAATCAAGCGACTCAAGAATAAAACTGGATAATCTTCATTCCACCCGCTTTAGAGATGGCATATAGGGTGCTACAAAGTTGAAGGAGTAGCAGAAACCAAAATTGGTTGAGATTAATTATTAATGCGAATCAAGAGCTAAACAGTTAGCTCGATTATTGTAATGAATACTGCGGCGACACGACCGAATACATGTACAAGTAGTCCTGCGGTCGAGCGTATTTTCGCTGCGCGTTGAATATTAGTGTGTTCAAGAAGTCAATTGAAGAACGACTCGATTGGTTGCCTGATCTTGGATACAGCCTTTGAGTAAAGGTCAGCAGCTGATCAGTAGTGTTACTGTAGCCCCAATTCTGCCCATTCATCCCAAAAGCGTCCCGTTAACCACAAGCATTTGGTTCTAAGCAACTAAGCACTGCATTTTGAGCTTGGATACTAAAAAACCAAAACCATGCAGTTATCTAAGGGAGAGCAGGCTCGACTAAAGGCCTACGGGAAATGGGCACTTATCACGGGGGCGAGTTCCGGAATTGGAGCCGAACTGGCCAGGCAACTAGCTAGTAGTCGGCTTGACTTAATACTTGTAAGCAGAGGAGCTAGTGAGTTAGAAGCCTTAGCCACCGAGCTCAAAATGAAATATGATACCCAGTGCCGCATCCTCAGTCTGGATCTCAGTAAAACGGAAAGTACCGTCCAACTGTTAGCGGCCGTTTCGGGCTTGGATATCGGTCTGGTAGCCCTGGCTGCTGGCTATGGCACCTCTGGTCATTTTTTGCAAGCGGATCTGGACCAGGAACTAAATATGCTAGACCTCAATTGCCGAGCGATCCTGTCCCAAACCCACCATTTTGCCCAGCGTTTTGCGGAACGAGGCAAGGGTGGTATCATTCTCTTCGGCTCCTTGGTTGGTTTTCAGGGAACGCCTTACGCTGCGCATTATGCCGCTACCAAAGCATATGTGCAAACGCTGGCCGAGGCACTGCATGTAGAACTGAAAGACAGCGGTGTGGATGTACTCAGCGCTGCTCCAGGCCCGGTTAATACCAGCTTCGCTGAGCGAGCGAATATGCAAATGGGGGCAGCTTTGAGACCGGAAGATGTGGGGGTACCTATTTTGCGGGCCCTAGGTAAGCGCCAAACGGTGCTACCAGGCTTCTTAACTAAGTTCTTAGTGGGGTCATTGCGAACGCTTCCACGCTGGGGCAAGGTAAGGGTTATGAAACTGGTGATGGGGGGTATGACGGAGCATCAGCGGGAAGTGAGTTAGAAAAGATTTTTGAACCACCGCAGACACCCGAGAGCACCAAAGTATTTTTCTAAGGTGGTCTTAGGTGTCTCAGGTGGTTCCCCGTATACTAAAACTCCAAACGATAATTCAATACTGGAATCAGCCCCAGCTGTGTAATATCCGTCACCGCATCTCGGCTAGCGGAAAAGAAATTACCCCAGACATTTTCGCGGTTGCTCACGTTCTGGATATCTAGTGAAATAATGGAGGAAGCCTTCGCCCGATTTTTCCGGTAGGAAATCCGAATATCACTACGGAAGTAGTAGGCAGCCTGGTCTTCCCACGCCCGATTGTAGTCTCGCACGGTAAAACCAGCATCACGAGAAGCCGCCACGTCAATGGGTACCAAGCGGTTACCGCCAGCGATACTCCCACGGATATTTGCCGCAAAAATGTTGCTCTTATTCTTACCTACCTGCCATTCTTTACCCACTAGCATATTGGCAACGTAATTGCCATTGTAACGGGAACTGCGCTCCACACCATCACGTGCAGTGTAAAGGGATTCGTAAAGAGAAACGGTGCCCAGGGCGTACCAGCCATTGGTAAAGAACTTCTCCACTGTGATTTCCAGACCATAGTTGCGTCCGGTACCATCACTGAAGAGCGAATCCGCTACGTATCCACTATCGAAATTAATGGCCGAGGCGGTAACGGCCTCAGCGTTGGTAGCGTTAGGGCTAGCAATGGCCACATCATACAAATGCTGGTAGTAAGCCTCTGCCTGCAAGCGCCACTGCGGAGCAAAGCGCCATTCGTAACCCACTACCAGGTGAGCAGCTTTGGGCAAAGCCAGATCCATATTAGGCTGAGCAAATGTATCCGTACTCGTGGCCACTCGGGCGAAGTAAACGGTGAGAGGATCACGTCGACTGTGCAGACCTGCTCCAGCACTCAAAACCTTGCCCGGACGGAAATTCCAGCGAACACCCAAACGGGGCTCAATAGCAACTTGATCTCCTACTTCCAAATAGGTGGCGTGAAGGCCCGCATTCAGGTGCAGGTTGGTACCGAAGCGATGTTTCCACTGCGCATAGGCTTGCACTGTTGCGGTAGCACCATCCTCATCAATCAAAGTGATCCGGGGAGCATCCGCCTCAAACCACTCTTCAAAGCGGTAGGATAAACGACTGCCAATAGCCCCCAAGCGAATAGTGTTGCGGGCGTTGACCTTGCGGTTGTACAGCAGACTGACACGTAAAGCTTCATCCGTAAACTGTTCAGAATCTTTGTAATTGGTAGGCAGGTAGCTGTCATCATCCCCCACTTCGTTGATGGAGTAGCTGATGATGGTTTCTAGGTAGTCATTCTTCGCTAAGTAACGCCGGTGATTCAGTCCTAGAACGCCTCGATTGGAGTGGTAATCGTATTGTTCCATGCTATCCTGAAATACATCACTACTTAGGCCGCCGATTCCCCAAAAGGACCAGTAACCTCCGCCCTCAGTGGGCACCTGCACCTTGAAGGCCGCGTCCTGAAAAACAGATTCTCCATCCGTGATATCAAAGACACCTAATCGTCCAAGAATGGAAAGGGTGGAATAGCGATAATTAGCCAGGTAACTGGCACCACCTTTGGGGCCAATAGGCCCCTCTGCGGCTAGATCAAGTCCTAAAAAACCAGCTTGTAAGGCGTACTCTCGCTTCTCATTATTACCGTTTCGCAATTTCAGATCAAACACACCAGACATAGCATTGCCGTATTCTGCTGGAAAAGCACTGACCAGAAAGTCGGAATTAGCGAGCATATTTACGCTTAAGGCACTGATACCACCACCGGAGGCACCTTGGTCAGAAAAGTGATTGGGCGTAGGAATTTCCACTCCCTCCATGCGCCAGAGTAAACCACGTGGGCTGTTACCACGAATAACAATTTCGTTGCCTTCATCATCACGCGTACTCACGCCGGCGAAGGATAAGGCCATACGCGCGGGATCGTTCACGGCCGCAGCGTAACGCTTGGTTTGCTCAACGCTGAAACTCCGGGCACTTACACTTGCCATATCGTTGTTGGGAGTACCGTTTAGTCGTTCGGCTTTCACGACTACTTCTTCCATGGTCACCAGAGACTCAGTGAGTTTGATTTGTAGGACCACTTCTTTTCCAGAGCCTACTTCTAGTTCGTGGATAAAGGCGTCTTCGTAGCCCAAACAGCTGATGCGTAAACTATGACGACCTACCGGTACTTTCTCCAGGCGAAAGCTGCCATCTAGCTCGGTAGCAGTGCCAATAACTGGTTCCAAATTTAGGAGTAAAATATTGGCAGCAATGATGGGTTCTTCAGAAGCCTGATCAATGATCGTACCCTTGATCGTTTGCGTAAGGCCGCCTTGCTGAGCAAATGCTGGCAGTGCAAGCATAATCAGTAAAGGCAAAAGAAGGGCTGTCCGCCACAGGGTGCGGTTCTTTGGGGTGGATAGCATAGATGGTTTTGATTATTTGGTTCCACTTGCAGGATGGGGAAGGAACTCTAGCACCCCTATTTGGCGTTGAAAAAGAGTAACTACTTTTGAGCTCCATGCAACAAAAAACACACTAAATGATCCGCCTCTTGTTCACTACTTTCGTAATTGCCATCACCATTTATTTTATCTACAACTTGCTTTCTGCCTACCGTAACACCATGTGCCCCAGATGTGAAGGAAAAGGCTACTGGTTGGGTACCAGGGGGGACAAAAATTATTGTAAGGCCTGCGACGGTAGCGGGAGAAGTTCGATAAAGGAGGTCAGCTCTTAGTGACTTCACAGCGTTTACTGAACGCAACTCCTTCCCACTTGAATGATAGAGGTGTCATCCAGTTTCTGGACTGACTTCTAAACCCCTTATCATTTTTCCGCATATATTTGCTGTACATACTTGAGTGATCAACTACATGATCTTTAGATTTAGTCTGTGCCTTTTGTGCTTAACAATAATGCTGGACCCAGTGTTATTGGGCCAAACTATTGTCCCTCCTGAACTAAAAGGCCAAGCACCTTTGCTCGATACTGAGCTCACTTTCCCAGCGAACTACGAACACGCTTTAGAGCTGATGCATGAGCAACAACAGGAAAACCAACCTGATGTAGTGCTGTACCTTGGTTATCAAGCTTTGCAATGGGCCAAAGAAGCGGATGATCATAATCGTATCCAGAAAGCCTACCATGAATTGGCCATGTTTCATACCAATCTTGGTCAGTATGCCCTTACCGATTCTCTGTGTTCAGAAGCACTTCGGATCACTGATCGAGATACAACTAAGGCCAGAATTTACCTGCGAAAAATAGGCTTAGGTACACGTACTGGCGATTGGAGTAAAGCTGAGTTTTATCTAACGCAAGCTAAGCGATTAATTGATGCTGACAGCACTGCTTCGCTGATGGCGCATTATCACTTTGCAAAGGGTTTATATCTATTTGAGTCCCAATACGACATGGTAAGATCGTTATTGGAATATCAGAAAGCGAAATCACTCTTACCGGAGGACCGTGACTTTGTGAATATTATTAATCATAACCTCGCTAATGTTTACAGTTTAGTACAGAACTATGAAAAAGCGGAAGCCATTGGTAATGAAATATTGTCCTTTGCTAAAGCAGAAAAGGTTCCGATCAACGAACTTTTTGCGTACTATTTACTTGGGTATACTGCTGTTGAACAAGAGGCCTATGAACGCGTAAAATCGTTCTGCTACGCCGCTATGGACCTCCGAGAAAAAACGGGGGTGTCGCAGGCATTTGGCTACGCTTACTTCCTTTTGGGTGAATCATTCCTGGCACAAAAGCAACTGGACTCTGCGGAGTATTACATCCAATTGGGCATTGATTTAAGCGATGCGCAAGGAGACGCCAAAGAACTCATAGATTGTACCGGCAGCATGATGAAGCTCCGACTAGCCCAGGAACGGTACGATGAAGCTGTGTATTACGGAGAACAAGTACTTTCAATGAACCAGCGGCCAGATCAACCCATCCGGGAGGAACTCGCGGCAGCCTATTTCGGACTAGGTCAAAATGAAAAGGCCTATCATGTATTATCCGAGGCGATAACTCGAAACAGAGAGGATAATAACAATGAAACCAATGTGGCCCTGATTACTGCGCTATTGGAAGAACAGTTTGCGGCCGAACGCAAACGCGAAAGTTCTGCCTATCAGCAAAAGCTATTTACGCAGCGGCTCATTCTATTATTATCAGCGGCGGGCATCGTACTTTTGGTGGTTTTTGCTGGTTTATATGTACAATATCGCAGTCGCCGTAAGTTGAAGAAAGTGAACTATTCCTTAGCGGAAAGTAATGCTGCACTTCAGCAATTTGCCTACATCACTTCGCATGACCTAAAGGAACCTATCCGCAATATCACCAGCTTTTCTGGCTTGCTGGATCGAAAGCTCAAAGAACAGGAGCAACGAAAGGATGAACGAGAGTTTTTAGAATTCATCACCTCCAATGCAGCGGTACTACGTGAGATTGTGGACGCTCTACAGATCTTTACCAAGATTTCCTTCGGTGAACTGGAACGGGAGCAAGTTCCTTTACCTGAGGTATTTTCAACCGTAGAAGATAATCTACGCCAGACCATCTACGAAACCAATGGAGATTTAAGTTTCTCCTATCCTACCTCCGTAAGGGAAGTTAATTTCTCGCGCCCCATGCTCATTTTGGTATTGCAAAACCTGATCCTAAACGGCTTTAAATACAATGAGGCGGAGCAACCAACCGTGAAGGTAGTGGTAAAGCCTCAAGGCAGCCAGACTTTATTTATGGTAGAAGATAATGGGGTGGGAATTGAGGAAGATTATCAAAAGGGTATCTTCTCTCCTTTCAAAACACTCAAGAACAAGTCAGTCACCCAATCCTCCGGCCTGGGACTATCCATCTGCAAGAATATCTTAGAGCGCTACGGTGGAAGAATTTGGGTTACTTCTGATGGTAAAACCGGAAGTACATTTTCCTTTGTTGTTTAGTATCAAGTAAGGGATTTCGGCCACCAAGGCAGGAAGGCTGATGTTTGTTGTATATACCGCTGGTACTTAGCGGGCTTCTTATCCGTTTGATCCTTTTCTAACATGGCGACACCAGATATCTTTAATAAGAGAAAGGTCATGTAAATGGGGCAAAATACGAACCAGGTCGCTTGTGGGTGACTCAGCACCAGGCAGAAGTACCCCCACCAGACACAGGCATCCCCGAAATAATTGGGGTGCCGGGTATAACGCCAAAGTCCAGTATCCAGCACTTTCCCACGGTTATCTGATTGTGCTTTAAAACGAGCCAACTGCCAATCCCCTACTGCTTCGAAGAAGAGTCCTATCGTCCATAGCGCGAGGCCTAAGTAATCCGTCCATACCAACGCGCCATCCCCACTGAGAATTCTCCAAAACAAGGCGGTGATTGTCCATACAATGAGTCCTTGTAAACCAAACACTTTGAAAAAGGATAGCCACCACCAACGCTCTCCAGCTTGTTCGCGCATTCGTGTGTAGCGGTAGTCTTCGGGTTTGCCCAAATTGCGCCAAGCCAGGTAGCCACCTAAACGCAAGGCCCACAAGCTCACCATACCCATTAGTAATAAATGCTTGGGTTCAAGCTGCTCAAAACCTTGTTGAAAGGCATACCACCAGGCCATGATTGCAATAGCTGGTCCCCAAAAAATATCGACGATTCCTGCATCGCGCATATACAGGCTCAGCAGCCACATCACAATAAGAAGGGGAAGCATAAAGCCTAATCCAGGTAACAGGCTGCCGGCCCAAGGGCTAAGCATTAAGGCGATTGGCAAGCCTATTAGCAAGACAGCAAAAATGCGGTAATTCAGTGTTTCGGCATCCATATGAGCGGCGATTTGCTTGCCAACCCAACAGGGGCTCTTGCGAATAGTTTAAGTTAGAGTGAAAGTGAAAATGAAAGTTGGTGTAGTTTATACCGGGCACGCAGTACTTTCACTTTCACTATTACTTCTAACTTTCACTTATCGTTCTCCGACTAGCAAAATCTTCGACTGTTGTCCTTCCTCGGGGTGCGATAAGCGGATGAGGTAAGAACCAGAAGATAGTTTTTGCTGGAGGCGAATCAAAGTAGCATCCTGTTCCATTGCGGTGAGTGGATTGCGCTGGATCAGGCGTCCTTGTACATCAAACACTTCCAAAGTAACTTCTTCACCGGCCTCCAAGCCACTCGTACGAATATTGAAGTGCTGGCCGCTATTGGGGTTAGGGAATAGGGTGAAGCCCCAGTCCTGTTTACCATCATAATTGACCTCCACTAAATGCGACAGACTAATGAAGCCGTCAAAGTCAGTTGTTTTTAACCGGTAGTAGGATTTTCCGCTGTAGGGCGCATAATCCTTCATCTCGTAATGCAGTTGCTCACCGGGGAGACTAAAGCCAGCCGCTGGTGTATTGCCCACCGTCGCAAATTCTCGCCCAGTGCGTGTCTTTTCAATCGTAAAGAAATCAGTATTCACCTCATCTTCGGTTACCCATTTAAGCAGTACGTAGGTTTCCTCAGGGAAAGCTTGGAAGCTGATCAGGGTTAATGGTACCGGCACTACGCCATAGAAGTCTGACCTTGCAAAACCATCACCCGGGCCACCGCCAAAGAGGGATACCAGATCGTCTCCATCCAGGCTAAAGGAACCCGATTGGCGATCATAGCCATCACCCGGGCCACCACCATAGAGCATGAGCATTTCACCCAGTGAACCACTGCTCACACCCCAGTCGTAGCCGTCGCCCGGACCGCCACCATAGAGCAAAGCAGTGGATTGTCCATCAAGCGAGGCGGCAAATTGTAGTTGATCAAAACCATCGCCGGAACCACCACCGTAGATGCCTTCTAGGCTGATTCCATCAAGGGATTGACTTCCCTGTAGAAAGCTGTATCCGTCGCCATCGCCACCTCCGTAGAGCACAATAAGGTCAACTCCAGAAATGCTGCTGGAGCCGCTGGCTGAGGCAAATCCATCATCGCTTCCGCCTTGGTAGATAACGGCAAAGTCACTATTGCCTAGGCTACCAAAGCCTGAGCCTCGGGCAAAACCATCATCTTCGCCACCGACATATAGGCCGCGCACGCCGGAAGGTATCCCCTCTAGGTCAAGCTGTACAGCATCGCTGCTAGCTGCGCCATCGGCCTCCCCACCTGCGTATTGGGCCAATAGCGGTAAGGGCAAAAAGCTGAGTAATAGGAAAAGCTTTTTCATAGCCTTAGCTTAGTCGCTAGTGCGTACGCCCCGGAATCCAATTCGGCCATTGCTACCCGAGAACGAATTGGCAGCGTCGTTACGGTCTGAGACAAAGAGGAACTGGATCGCATTAGGGTAAGCTGCTCCGCGATAGCCAATACCTTCATTCCCTGTTGGCCAAGCCGTTACGTTTGCTGCTCCTGCACCAGAAATTGCACCATCGCCATGTTGGCCAGTGAATGCGCGCCCTTCCACATTGCCTACGGTAATTGCTCTTTCGTAAACATTACCTGACATCTCCATAATGCCGTAGTAGCTGCCTCCAGTTTCTTCGCGGTTGTTAAGCAAGGCACTCGCAGCCATAATACCACAGCGCTTTGGGCCACCAGTAAGGCCATTGGTTTCTTGGTAATTAGCATTGCCAACACCGCTTCCGGGGTCCGTAATTTGCTCATTAGGTGCACTTTCGTTGACAACCGTATAAGGAAGCGCATGGATATTGCTATTGCCCCAGGCAAATTCATTACCGATAGGATTCAGCGGACCTCGGCAAGCCTTCTCAAATTCTAATTCAGTCATTGGGCGTAAGCCCGCCCAATCAAGATAGGCGTAGACTGAAGTATTTCTGACGTAACTTATGGGTACGTTGGGGTTGGTAGTAGTTGCGTTACCAGCATCAGGCCAGGAAACAGCATTGCGGATAAACTCATCATCCGAGTTTTTCCCACCAGTTCCGGTAACGTCCACTGCCGTTTTTTGGCCTTGCGTGAGGGTGTTAAAAAAACCAATCCATTGATCTTGTGACACCTCGTATTTCATGCAATAAAAAGCAGCAAAACCTTTTGGGAAAGCTGCAGGAACGGGACCTGCCTGATCACCACCATTAACTGTGGCATCGTAATACAGATTTCCAGCAGTATTGCTGACTGTTATTGCTGATTCAGATGTAACATCGTAAGGTTGTCTGAGGAAGAACATACCAATTTGGATGAGGGTGAAGAATTCATCAATTTCATCACCACTAAAACCTGTGCCGACGGAGAATTCACCTTCGGGTACGTAGACCATTTCGATGGCAAATACCTGTACATCCACTAAGGCATTATCGTCTACGCCATCGGCAGCATATTCCCAACGTAGTTGTACATTAGACCAGTTGACATCGCCCGTTCCATCACCCGAACGAAAGATAAAGGCACCGGTTTGGTCATCGGCTACATCAACTTCAGAGCCTCCGGGGGCGGTGTTGCCAGTGAGGCTGATCGTGGCATGATTCCAATTGTTACCGTTAACCCGGTATTTAACAAATATCCAGGCAGCATCCCAATTGGCCGGACCAACACTGATGCGCCAGGAATTTTCCCAGGATACATCAAACTGAACAAGCGTAAAACCTTCCGCTGTGTTTTGCCCTGTCAGGCCGACATTGCTGACTTCAATATTGTTGGCAAAAGAGCAAACGGAAAAGAGGAATAAAATGAAAAGAAAGGATAAGTGTTTCATAAGGATAAGCGTTCTTGGTGTAAATGTGCTTATTTATGACACGAAAAAACGCTTCGTTACTTATGAACCCACAATCTGTGGGAGTCGCCTAATACGCAAGTATTGAATACTGAGTGGAAAGCCCTAATCCGAACTTAATAAATGCGTAATAGCTGGTACAAACCAAGGCTCAGGAACAGGAGTGCCAAAAAGGTATTGCTGTAACGTACTAAGCTACTGAGCCGGTTGAGGATAATATCTCCTAGACGCACATAGAGCAAAAAGATCACCAAGGCGCCCGAGGCGGAAGCTAAGGCGAAAACAATGCATTCTGGCAAGCCCGCTACCGGAAAGCCGTGCGCATCTAAATAACCCGCCAAAAATGCCCAGAATGGGATAATTAGCATGTTGACAGAAGCCGTAAAAAAACCTTTGCGGAAGCCCCGAAAGCTATCCTTACGAGTAGAAGAGGGATTGATTTTGCGCTCTTCAGGCCGACGGAAGAAATAGAATATCGCCAAGCCTACTAGCACGAGTCCACCAAAAAGCTGAATATTCTTGCCAATTTCTACATTGCTGTTGATGGTGGTATAGCCGTAGACCGCAATAAAGGTGTACACAAACTCAGGAATAAAGGTACCTAGTGCGGTCATTGTACCCGCCTTTTTACCGGCGCGTATGGAGCGTTGCAAAACCACCATATTGATGAGACCGGGCGGCGTACTTCCCAACGCGCTGATAACGAATATGATCAGAAATAGGAGCAATAAATTCATGGCGTCCGAAAGGTGGTGAAACACGATTACTTGTGCAAAGATAGTCGACGATTGTAAGAATAGGGTCGATTCCCGACCGTTTTAGCGGTATGAGATGATGGTCTGGAAAGATAGTAGGAAACATGCCCGCGAGGCGACATCACCTAATTACTACTTACGTATTTTTGCAGTTCGCTTTTCAACCAAAGCAGCCTATATAATTGTTAGCATGTGATTATAATTCATTTCTAGACCTTTATGTGTACTGTTACTTACCTTCCTACCGGAACTGATCAATTTCTATTCACATCCAATCGTGACGAATCACCGCTACGACGAGCTAGCAACGTGCAGCACATAGCGGGAATTGGCAAGCAACTCCTCTACCCCCAGGATAGTTTAGCAAAAGGCACCTGGATTGCCATTTCTGACCATAACCAGTTGGTTTGTATACTAAACGGAGCCTTTACGCGACACCATCATTCGCCCCCCTACCGCCTGAGTCGCGGCATCATGGCATTGGAGTTTTTTGATTACGACAATGCCACCGCCTTTCGACAAAACTTTGAATTCCAGGGGATGGAACCGTTTACCATGGTGATTTACGATAAAGGTCAGCTTTTCGATTTGCGCTGGGATGAACAGCAGGTGCACTTTCAGCAATTGGCGGTAGACGAGCCACACCTTTGGTCCTCCCCTACCCTTTATGATCCCCATTGGCAAGAAAAGCGCCAGCAGTGGTTTAGAGATTGGCGAGTGCGGCAACAGAAATACACCTCCTCCTCCGTACTACAATTTCACCAAACAGCTGGTGAAGGAAACCCGGAATATGACCTGGTCATGAATCGAGCCAACATTGTACGTACGACTAGTATTACCCACATCACAAAGAAATTAGATCGGGCGAAGCTTAGATACCAAACCATCCTTACCCAAAAGGTGAGTGAACACGAATTGCACCTTCATGCTACGGCCTAGTATTATTGCGCCCAAGTCGGGAATTCCTCTACATTGAACATTAGTTCCTCGAACTCAAAACGAAAAGTATCACGTCTACCCTGCACCACTCTAAGCTGACTTGGTAGATTACCAAAAGCTGTAGCGTCAAATGATAAATACTGAACCTCAATGAGCTCTGTGGTATCCATTGGGTTTCTCATGTTGATCTCCTGGACTTGATACTGAGCCTCATCTCTTTTTAATTCAACGAAATTGCCTAACCTATCTACTCCCTCCGAATACCATGGTGACTGATTTTCCAGATCGTTGAAAAACTGTTCCGGCTGCAGGTACATCCAAATGAAATTATGCCCTTGTAACATGGCAATGACTTCTGGTGGCAAGGCCCGTTCTACTTGACCAGTAGGTAGCAGCGACTGTCCCAGTGAATCGCCGTAAACCTGCGCTGCATAACCCTCCTCACGGTAGCTAAAATCTTGTCGAAACTCCAGAAAACCCTGGTGATCAGCAGCTAAAGTGGTGGTATAAGCGCCATCCGGTCCCTGGCAGTCGGCGACTGCCACTATATTTTTCAAATAGCTGGAAGTAGATTCTTGATTGGTAGAGGTAACAGTTTCAATTTCCCAAGTATCTCCCGTACGTCGATAAATACTGGTCCAGGCAAAATCGGTAGAGCCGTGATATAGTCCTTCTTCCGTAGGATATTGAACCGTAACCCGTTTTTGTAGTACGGAATAGGCCAAGGTACCATCGTCGGAAAAGCGGATGATAGGTTCCGCCAGATCGTCCCATTCCATAAAGTGAACACTATTGAAGTAGCCTTGAAAACGCTCGCGATTTTCTGCTCGTGTAGAAGTACTCACCTCACCACGGTTTACGGATAAGTTGGGCTCTGCCAGCAATTCGGCGAAGGTTGTAGCGTCAGCAGCGAAATGGACATGGCGCTGCAATTGTTCCAACTCCAGAATTTGCTGGCGTGCAGTGGCTTCGTCAAAGCTGGGAGTTTCACAAGCAAAGAACAAGCTGATAAATACGATAGCAAGAAATGGCCTCATTTTAATTTTTTGATTATTTTTCAATAATTAAAAACAAAATAACTATATTTGTTTTGAGCATAGTGTAAAGCTACCAATCAGTGTCTCTCTAACTTCGCGCCATGGGCGAAGCGTTCGATGTTTCTTATTCCCTGCTTTTCAGCTCAAGGTTAAAGATGTGTTGGTCTGTGCGATGAATGTTCATTGTGCAGGGTGTGATCTTGCTGTCTACTTTTTAGGAAAAAGTGGGCGGTTCTCGGACCAGGTGAGGGTGGGTCCCGCCATGCGGGTCGTTGAACAATCCAATTAATCCTCCCCATCCACCAGCATACAAATCACTTCTCTCCTTACCCCAACATCTCCAACAACCACCCCTTCTCTGTCAACGTAGCTTCTGCCTTGATACTCTTAAGGAGACCTTCTCTCTCCCCGGGGTTGCCGCCCTGTAATTTCAACAAACGTCGGGTATAGCGAATCAAATTCCGGTAGTTGGTCCGATGGTAGCTGATCCCCGGTTTACGACGCAGGTAAGAAGAAAAGGCGTCCAGATGGCTTTGCAGTACTTCCCACTCTCCCAGTTCGTAGTAAATTTTAAGTAATAAGGTACGTGCTCCAAGGTTTAGCAGCAGATCGTGATAATTCGCCTGCTGTAGCAGTGGCATTGCCTCTTCATATCGTTGCCCTACATAAGCAATCTTTGCCCGGCTAAAGTTGTACATGCGATTGCGGTAGCGGCGTTCCAGTTTTTCAGTCCACTGCTCAATGAAAGTTTCTGCGTAGGCAATGTCTTCTATTTGTAGGGCGGCGGAAACAATGTTGTGGTAAGTAAAGCGTGAGAGCACTCCATTGCGCAGTAGATAGCCCTGCTCCAAGCCACTCCGGTACAGTGCCATTACTTGTTGGAAATAACTTCGCCGACCAGAGTTAACCTGTCGCACACCAAAGTTAATCGCTAGTAGGTACAAATCACGTGCCTCTGACTCTGGTAAAGATGCCGCGTGCGAAAACAAGCTCGTGGTAAAAGTTTTAAAGAGCTCCTCATTTTCGGCTTGCTGTAGGACTTGAATACCATTGTAGTAGAGGCGTAAAGCAGGAACATCTTCAATTGCTTCTGAAGGTAAATCTGCGATATACTGATCCAGATCCGATGGCTCCCAGCCCCACTGGTATACTTGTGCGTGGTTGAGCAACCACATATTTTGGCGCAGCTTCATGGCCATAAAGGCTCGGTCTAAACTCTGGCTCAACTGGGCAAAATCGTCATCTTTTTCTGGCCGTTGGGTTAAGGACTGACGGTAGTAGGCTTCTTGATAGCGATAAGTACGTAGCCAATATTCCGCATTTTGAATCTCTTCTTTTTCCAATAGGCGGCGTGACTCCCTTAACAATTTAGTATGTAGCTGATTTTGGGAACGCCCTTGCAAAGCCGCCGCCACCCGCATTTTTAGCTCAAACTCATCCTCTAACGTAGCCTCAACTGCTAAAAACCGCTCAACCTGCCGGCTGAGATTGCTTTGTAACAAGCGCCAGGCCTGATCATCGAAAGATTTAGTGGTATAAATTTCTTTCCAGAGGACCGTCTTATCTGGAAGCATTTCAGGCAACTCGTAGCGCAGAATTGCCTCTGCTAAATCACAAATATCAGCCCTTCTATTGTGATAGGGAGAAGCCAAAAACTGTCGAAATGCGGACTGTTCTCGCTTGGAGAGCGAAAAAATGAGCTGTACAGAACGAGAAAGAACGCTACTTTTCACCATATAAGTCAAATACTGAATAGATTATCACCACTGATAATCAATATTATAAACATAAAAACATACAAATTTATAGCTACAATAGTCGTTTTTTGTTTTTGTAGATATATCCTAAAGGAGTCACTTTTGTCATGTCAACAGATCAGAACACCCTATCCCAGAACTAAAAATGCGATCATGAAAAGTCTAAATATCTACCTACACCTGCTGCTTGCAGCACTTCTTCTTTTCGGTTTTACAGTGATACATGCACAAGAAGAATGTACTCCTGACGTTACCGCACCAGTGGCTATATGCGATGCAGACTTGCACGTTACTGCAGTTGAAGGTGCCGGTGCTCTAATTTGGAACTATGATATTGACGAGGGCTCCTTTGACCTTTGCTCCAACGTTGATCTCTTCCTTACTCGCCTTGAGGACGATACTGGCATGGCCCCTAATACTTCTTCGGTTCTGTTGCCCGATGAGTTAGGAACCTATCAGGTAGTACTTTACGTCGTTGATGAGGCTGGTAACGAAAACAATTGTTGGACGGACATCACCGTCACTGATGTTGCAACTGGGCCCTGTGCTACTGATGAAGAACCACCTGCAATCATCTGTATTAATGGTTTGGCCATATCACTGATTCCAGAGACCAATTCTGCTACGGTCTGGGCAAACGACTTCCAAGCAGTACCTACAACTGATAATTGTTCAGAAAATCCTACTATAACCATTAACCTACTGAGTGAAAGTACGGGCGCTCCCCAAGGAGCTCCATCCTTAACTTTTTATACTCCGGGAACCTACGAGGTAGAAATATGGGCCATCGATGACTTTGGCAACTTCACCTCCTGTGAGACCTACATACTGGTGCAGCAAATAGCAGGTTGCGATGATGATACTACTCCCCCGGTCCCCATTTGTTTATCCCAGTTACAGGTCAGCCGCTTCGCAGGAACCGATGTCGTGCTAACCGGCGAAGATTTCGATGCCGGAACCTACGACAACTGTGGAAGTTTCGAGTTTCGCTTGGTGCTAGCATCAGAATCTGACGGAAGTCTTCCCAGCGCTACCTCTATTACTTTACCATCACAGACGGGCACCTACGTGGTAGAAGTTTGGGCTGTAGATGATAGTGGCAATGCCAACTTCTGCGTCACAAGCGTCACTTTCGCCAATATTTACTATTCCGTTTTTGGTCAAGTCTTTCAGGACGAAAACGACAACTGTGCGCTGGATGATGGTGAAGAGGACTCTGGCTTTGGGGGTTGGCAAGTACGAGCCACTGACGTGGAAACCGGTATTAGCGAAATGGTCAGTACCGATGCTGATGGAGGGTACAACCTTATCCTAAGTCTTCCTACAGATGAAGCCCGTAATAT
Source organism: Bacteroidota bacterium (assembly GCA_038528965.1). Taxonomy (GTDB): domain Bacteria; phylum Bacteroidota; class Bacteroidia; order Chitinophagales; family Saprospiraceae; genus Lewinella. Next base: position 34,606 of record JBCBEC010000007.1, read on the forward strand.
TGAAGTAGAATTATTGTTGCCAGATGGTGTTAGTACGGGTTGCCCCACAAACCTCCTGCTGGAGGACTACTACCAACCCACTGGCACAGTGGACTTCGCCATGGGCCTGGCAGAAGATTGTGAATACTTGACCGTAGACCTTGCTACGCCCTTCTTACGCCGCTGTTTTCCCAATACAATTTTCATTCAATACAACAACTTCTCTGCGACAGATACCGAAAACGTTACTGTTACGGTAGAACTTGATGACTACCTGGCTATCCAATCTGCTTCCTTGCCTTACTCCGCTCTTGGTGACAACCAATACCTATTTGATATAGGAACGGTTCCTGCCGCTTCTAGTGGCCAATTTGTGATTGAAGCTTTGCTGAGCTGTGAGGCCGAACTAGGACAAACCCACTGCCTAAACGCCAGTATTGAACCATTCACTTGCACCACCGAAGATGATTTTGCCGAACTAATAATTAGCGGCGAATGCGATGAATTAGGTGATGAAGTTCGCTTTACCGTGCGCAATGCCGGAACGGTAAATATGACCCAGGCTCAGGAAGTGCGCATCGTTGAGGACGTAATTATGTATATGAATGGAAATCCACTGCAGCTTGATGCTGGCAGTGAAGAACAGTTTACTTACCCTGCCAATGGCGCTACCTGGCGACTGGAAATTCCACAAGATGCCAGCTATCCTTACGGTGGAATAGCCGCAGCCTTTGTGGAAGGCTGTGGTGGATTCACTCCGGGCATGGCTACGCAGTTTAGCCTCAGCAGCACCAATCCGAATGAAGACCAACTCTGCCTGGAGAATATTGGTGCCTATGATCCCAATGACAAGCAAGCGCTGCCCAAAGGATACGGAGAAGCCCACTACATCGAAGCTAACACCCCACTGGAATATTTGATCCGCTTCCAGAATACCGGTACTGATACTGCTTTCAACATCCGTATTGAAGACCAGATCAGTGAATACCTAGATCCCAGTAGCATCCGTCCAGGCGCAGCCAGTCATCCCTATCGCATGGAGTTGAAAGAAGATGGCCTACTCATTTTCCACTTCGATAATATCATGCTACCAGATAGTAATGTGAATTTGGCTGGCTCCAACGGCTTCGTGCAGTTTAGCATCGAGCAGCTTCCCGATAACCCCATTAATACCATTATTGAAAACACCGCGGGCATCTATTTCGATTTCAACGACCCAATCATTACAAACACGGTCTGGCACACGATTGGCGAAGACTTCATCATGGTCCAGTCCTACGAAGTTCTACGCCCGGACTTGCAGCTTACCATTGCCCCTAACCCTGTACAAACCCGAACCCATATTCGGCTGGAAGGCGAAACAGTTTTCAATGGCTCATGCCAAGTCTATGATGCCCAGGGGCGTCTGCTGCAGCAGATACCGATGCAGCATAATGAGCTGTGGATTGAGCGCTCGCAGCTACCTCACGATGGTCTGTTTCTCTTTAGGATAAGCAGCGAAGGGGTAGTTCTAGCCCAGGGGAAACTTATTGCTCAGTAATAATCTCTAGTTAATATTCCAAAACTTTGCGAAGCCTCATCAAGCAGTTGGTGAGGCTTTTTTTCTTGCGGTCCATTGCTGAATTGTTTTCATTCCAATCTTTATCTCCGCATCGCACAAACCCATTAAGCCTGTGGCTACAACAACATCTCTTACTTCAATGGGCGTTTCAAGGATATCGTAGGACAAACACCGGGTATTTTTAAGCGAAGCTATCGATCTACCTAAGGATAAAATAATCACCAGACTTTATGGTATTTTCACCTCTCCAAAAAATACCAATACTTTGCGCAAATTTGCCATCTCTGACATTCACGGCTGCCTAAAGACCTTTGAAGCTCTTCTTGATCAAATTCAGTTTACGACTCAAGACGAGCTCTACCTATTGGGTGATTATATTGACCGGGGCCCAGATAGTAAGGGCGTAATAGATTTGATCTGGAAAATGCAAGCCGATGGCTACCAAGTCAAGTGCCTTAGAGGTAATCACGAAGAGATGTTACTCAACATTTTTGATGATCCTTTTGATCCCTATCACCGAGGTGATCAGCAATTGCTGGCTAGCTTTGGTGTATACCATGCGCACAGTATTCCCGAGCCTTATCTAGACTGGTGCGCACAACTGCCCTATTTTTTCGAAGTAGATAATTACCTCTTAGTGCATGCCGGCTTTGACTTTAGCACTTCAGAACCACTACGGGATACCTATGCCATGCTGTGGATTCGAAATTGGCGGGCTGATATTGATCGGCAATGGCTTAATGGTCGCATAGTGGTGCACGGGCACACGCCTACTCCGCGCCCCGCCATTGAAATGTACCTAGAGGCCGTAGAAAGCACACCACAAATCATCATCGACAATGGCTGTGTATATCACGGCCGGCACTCTGATCTAGGTGCGCTTTGTGCTCTAGAACTGGGAACAAGACAGATGTACTTTCAGGAATACGAGGGCTAAGAACGTTCTACCGCCCAAACTAACATGTAGCCATCTGCCGACCGCTCGTAGAAGATATCAAAGCTCAAATACTCATCATCTTTACGTACTAAACCAGTCGTTGATCCGGTAGGCGTAGCACAGGAAATGGGCGCTACTTTTATGTGATCAATAAAATCCAGCTTACGCCGGCCGTGTGCTTTGTACAGAGCTTCCTTTGCGCCCCAGTAAAAGTGCAATTGATCTAACTCCGTTTCCGGACGAATACTCTCCTTTTCGGGTGGACACAGGAATTTGTGCGCCAAACGAGTAATCTTAGGAACAATGAATTGGATATCAATACCACACAAGCGGGGCGAAGCAATAGCTGCCGCTAAGGCTTTGGAATGGGAAATAGAAATATGCCACGGAGATTGATCTAAATGTGGTTTGCCGAATTCATCCTTCACAAAAGCCCCGCGCGTTTTTCTACCCGACATCTGGTGTACCAACTGCCGTACCGCCAGCCATTCTACCCGGCGGCGGCCTTTAAGGCCACTGAGTTGACGTAACTCTGGCGGATAGAGTAGCAATTCTTCCATGAACCAAAGCTCTGGTTCGGTGATTTGCCAGATCCCAAGTTCCGCGGTAATCTCAGTCAATTTATCGTGGCGCAACAGAGGCATGAGAAGAGTAAAATGGTTCAAGTTTAAAATACAGCTAGACGGTGACTTCGCTCTAAACTCCCCAAATGTAGGGTATTGTGGGAAATTTGTTTTTGACTTTGTTAATTCTCTTTTGCCGCATATGCTTAGCCCCCTAAATGTCGTCTTTATTTCAAACCCAGTACTTAAAAATGCGATTCTCTCTCGTTCTACTCTTACTGCCTCTTCTGGCTTTTGCCCAAAGCCCAGATACACCATCCCTGGACCAACAAGCAGCCAAACGGGCCATAAAAATTGGCTTGCTCTCTCAGTTTGATGCTCCTCTGGATAACAAATACGTTTACACGATTGATGGTCCTCTCTTGCGTTTTCGGCGTTCAGCACGCCCAAACTTGAACCTAGACGTACAGGTATTTAAGGACCTACCTCACCTTTACCTCACGGCTGGCGTCGGTTTCCAAGAAATTGATGCCTCGATTGATACTATGGTGCAGGATGAACGCCTTACGGCCTTGCACCTGGGTTACTACGAAGATGTAGAAATGAGCTATTGGCAAATGACGCTTGGCTTTAAATTGGAATTATTTGGCCATTCGCGCTTCTCACCCTACATACACCCCAATTTGCTATTTGGCATCCCTGCAAAGATGACTTATCAGGTCGATTATACGCATTCAGACACTCCGGATGGATTAGAATATACCGTAGTGGAAGGTGGTACCCTGGCTAGTATGGGTTATATGTTCCAATCTGGTATTCGGTCGCAAATTAACCAACGCTTTACCGTCAATCTTGGATTTTATTACGCCAACCTCAGTTTCGACAAAGACTGGCCCAGTATACCATTACGTCAGCTTGGAAAAGACTTTCTGCGCCTGGACAACGGCGGTTGGGATCTCGCTCTACAATATCGCCTATGAAACCACTGCACCTCATTGTACTGCTACTGTTGCCCTACTTGAGCTTGGCTCAAATAGTCTCTCCCCAGGCAGCTGGGCAACAAGAGACCCGCTTGGGTGTAACCATTCTAAGAGATGCGGGGTATAATTCCCCCTACCAGTGGTCTGCTAACTTAATCAGCACGCGCTTACAGCGAAAGCTGGCCGCCAACATCAGCTTAGATCGACAACTACATCCCAAACTATTCAGTTGGAGGGCTATTACGAACTTTGGTTATCATCGTGCCCAAATTGAGACCACTGCCGCTGAATTAGCTGAATTGAGAACGCCAACGGAAGTGGGATTCGTGGCCAATTTCAAGTTGGATTATTTTCATCTCAGCTCTGGCCTGATATTGGAGCCTTTTCCAGAACGAAGGAGCCGTCCTTATTTGAGTGGCCTAGTGATTGTCACCCTACCTACCCAGTTTAGATTTGACTATCGCCAACCCGATGTATCACTCTCTGGTACACCTCAAACTTTTCAGCACCGAGCGAATATAAGCCCTAGCTTGGGTTGGCAAATTGAAGGCGGCTGGCACATCGATCTGAATGACAAATGGGGACTGGCCTTTGGTTTGCATTATAAGGAGTTGGTCCACACCCACAACTGGATTCCTACTGGTGGCAGTTTTGCTCCTACCGAATATACGGTACTTGCTATTAATACGGTCGGCGGGCATATTCGTTGGCTGTACCGCTGGTAGCCATTGGCTTTACTTACCAGTAAAGGCCTGACCAACAGGACTTCGACTTCTTAACCTTTTGCTAATTGTTCAATTAACGACTTCCGTAATGATGCGTTTCTTCTCAATTCTTATACTCAATGCGCTTTGCCTATTTGCAGTTGCTCAATCTAGCACCACTACCCCCATCCAAGACGAAGAAGTTAGGAGATGGCGAATAGGGATCAGCTTGCAAAGCGACAATGGATTTACCAATCCCTACATCCGAACCAGCGTGATCATCCTTCCACTAGTAGATCGAAAGGACGCGGTGGTGTTTGCTGCGGACTATCAGATATTCGCCAAATTGCCCATTCTGTTTGTAACCTCAGAATTTAGCATTTTCCAGGGCACCGCTGGGAACGACGACTTTCGCTGGCTTGCTGCTAATGATTGGCCAGGTGAGCCTTTTCTTGAACACGCTGACATCCGCTACCTTCATGCTGGCCTGGGCTTGCGTATTGAACCGCTCGCTAAGCGCCGATTCTCCCCCTATTTGGGTTGGCAATTACACGTATCTGTTCCCCGGAGATTGGAATACGCTTACGAAAGTTTCAGTAGGCCGGGCTTTGGTCCAGTTGAACAGCTAGATATCACAGGAGGACGGAAAATTAACCAGGGCTGGAAATTTAATGCTGGCCTCCGCGCGAAGCTTCATCCACGCTGGTCTGCATCTTTGGGGGTATATCATGCCTACATGGCTTTTTCATCGAAATGGGCAGGACTCGCACAACGGCAATTCCTAGACAATGTGTTTATGCGCCTGGATATCGGTGGTGTGGAGTTCCGTTGCCAGTATTCGATATAGGATCTTTCCCAAATTACCACCGAACAGTTTCCTCTCAAAGCCGATCCGTATGCGTTTTCTACCTGTAATCTTTATTTGCCTACTCTGGTTTTGCGCCTCGGCTCAGTCAGCAGAAGTGGCACCTACCGTAAAGACCAAAAATAAAAGGTGGCGAATAGGTGCCATTCTCCACAGTGACAATAGTAGCCCTAATCCTTACTTAGGGACCGGCAGCTTGATTCTTCCCCGGACTGAGAGGAAGAATTCCCTCGTCTTGGCATCCGACTTTCAAGTCTTTCGTGCTATGCCCGTAATCTTTATCACTACTGAACTGGGGCATTACCGGGTAAGGGCTGGTAATGATAACCTTAATTGGCTGGATGCTAATAATTGGACTGGCGCCCCTTTTGTCGAAAGTGTCCAGATGAAATACACTCATTTCGCAATCGGTATTCGAGCAGAACCTTTCGGACGTCATCGGTTTTCACCTTATCTCAGTTACCTAATGCAATATGCTTTCCCTAGGGACATAGCATATGATTATCAGAGTTTCACCTCCCCAACTTTCGGACCATTAGATATGGTTCAAATAAACGGCGGTGGGAAAATATCCCAAGGTTGGAAAGTCAACGCAGGGCTACGAGCTCGACTTCATCCACGTTGGTTTGCCTCCATTGGGTTCTATCACGTCTTCATGGATTTTTTGGCCGATTGGCCCGTCCTTAACCAACGCCGGTTTGTCCAAAGAACCTATATGCGGTTAGATGGCGGTGGGGTGGAGCTGCGCTGTCAGTTCGCCATTTGAATTATTTCGATTACATCAGCGACCATCCAACATAGCGTAAACTGGTGATTGGTACAACCTAAAGTCACGAACCAAAACAAGGAAGGCCAGTACACCAACAAAACGATATTGATCAACTGAAGTCCCAATGAAATACTTATTCTTAGCACTCATTACACTCCTGTTTTTCCCACTAGTGGCCCAGAAAACGGCCATCCCTTCTACCCTCGGCAAGAAAGGCCCATTAAACCCTTTTACGAAAGCATTGAAATGAGATACGTCCACTTAGGCTTTGGCTTTTTGTATGAGCCTATTGCCAAGGAGCGTTTTTCACCTTTCGCCAGCATGAAGCTGCAAGCTGCTATTCCAACCGATTTACAATATATAGTTGACCGCCCAACCACCGATCAAGCACTTGTTTTTGATCGTGCAATGATTAATGGGGGTGCAAAATTGGCTATTGGTTGGGAAGTAAGTAGTGGCCTAAGAATGCAACTCGCTCCCAGATGGATGACCTCCCTTGGTGTCTATTACACCTACATGCATTTCGAATCTGATTGGCCTCCTATTGAGCTGCGAAGCTTTCCCCACGGCCTCATGCGCCTAAACACCTTTGGGTTGGAGCTTGGGTGTCAATATTTGATCTAATTCATTCCTTCCCCACAAATTACGTTCGATTGACTAATCAACTACCGAGCAGCACCTATCTTTGCGCGGCACAAAAGTAGCACGTACATTGACTTCAGCCGATATTGCCGCGGAATTGACCGAACTCCAGGAGTTGCTCGAACTCGAAAAAGAAGCCGACTTGGAGTTTCACCGCCAGAAGATTCTTAATCTTCCACTCGAGAAGCGCGTCAAGGAAGGATATTCGTGGTACAATATCACGGTTGCTAAGTCGGGCTACACCATTGGTGATCGCGCCTTTGTCATTGTGGAGCGCCCCCTCCCCCACCGTCCTGATCAATTTCGGGCGGGAAATATGGTCAACTTCTTTACCCGACAACCCAATGTGCACAAGCCCGAGCGTGGTGGTGTCATCCAGTTTGTGGAACGGTCACGAATGAAGATCATCCTCAATTCTGCTGATTTACCAGACTGGGTAGGACTGGGCCTTTTAGGAGTAGATTTGCTGTTTGATGATCGCACCTACCGGGAAATGGCCAAGGCGGTAACGGCAGTACAGAAAGCACGCGGAAATCGCTTGGCGGAGCTACGCGACATCATCCTGGGCAAACAGATGGCACGTTTTCGCGAAGTGAATGAGTTCCTCCGTAGTGAACGCCTTAACGATTCACAAAACGCAGCCATGCGGGATGTAGTAGGTTCTTACGAACTGACAGTCATCCATGGCCCACCGGGAACTGGTAAAACGACCACTCTGGTGCAAACGGTGATCCAATTGTTGCAAGCGGAGCCTACCGTACTGCTCTGCGCACCTAGTAATACCGCAGTTGATCTACTTACTGAACGAGTAGCAGCCGAAGGAATTAATGTATTGCGCATTGGTAACATTAGTCGTGTAGACGAGGATGTAATGCGCCATACCCTGGATTTTCAAGTGGCAAATCATCCAGATGCTAAGATGATCAAGAAGCTCAAAATTCAGGCGGCTGACTTGCGGCGCAAAGCCAAACGCTTCCGTCGAAATTTCGGTTCAGAAGAGCGCAAGCAGCGGGGAGCAATGTTCAAGGAAGCAGGAGAAGTCTCTGGCTGGGCTAATCAGTTAGAGCAGCGGCTGATTGATCAATTGCTGGAAGGCGCGCGGGTCATCACCTGCACCTTGGTTGGAGCCGCCAATTCGATCCTTGCTAAACGACAGTTTCGTACCGTCATCATTGACGAGGCTGCCCAGGCGCTCGAACCAGCCACCTGGATTCCTATCCTGAAAGCAGGAAGAGTTGTCCTGACCGGAGACCCCTATCAGCTTCCTCCCACCATCAAGAGTCATGCCGCAAGAAGGCGAGGCTTAGAGGTAACCCTGATTGAAAAAGCACTCAAACGGCAACCTAAAACGAGTCTCCTGCGGACCCAATACCGGATGAATGAGCTGATCATGAACTTCTCCAATGAGCAGTTCTACGACGGCCACTTACTGGCAGACGAAGCGGTAAAGAATCGCACGATTAACAAAGACCCCTACACGGCGGTAGAATTTATTGATACTGCTGGTACCGGCTTCCAGGAGCAAATCCAACCACAATTCCAGAGCAGGTATAACGAAGGTGAATTTCAGATTCTATGTGAACACCTGTATGCCTTGCTAGAACACTGCGATACGCACGAAATACGGCCGCTCCCTTCCATTGCCCTTATTTCCCCCTATCGGGAACAGGTGGTAAAAATGAAACAAGCCGTAAAACAAGATCCCAAACTTCTGGATGTACCCCTCACCATCAATACCATCGACGGTTTCCAAGGCCAGGAACGCGATGTAGTGTACATCAGCCTGGTACGCTCAAACGGCAAATCCGAAATTGGCTTCTTAAAAGACTATCGTCGGATGAACGTAGCCATGACCAGGGCCCGCCACAAGCTCGTCATTATTGGCGATAGCGCAACCATTGGCAACGATGCCTTCTACAGCGCTTTTCTAGCGTACTGTGAGGCCCACGGCAGCTACCGCACGGCTTGGGAGTTTATGGCTTAATTCATCGCGACGCTGATCATCGCGACGGGAGGCGCGATGGAGCTTACATAGATGTTACATTTTTGCCCGCTCCGTTGCGCCTCCCGTCGCAACGATAGTTCCTTCGCCTCCAGTCGCAACGAACGCCTAGGCCTTCAGTTTAAACACCGCAATCGCCAAAGGTGGCAAGTTGAATTCGATACTGTAGTCGCGGCTATCCCACTCCTTTTCATCCGCCTTAATTGGCTTAGGATTCAGTAAGTGGTCTGTGCCTTGATAGGTAGCCGCATTACTATTCAGTACTTCTTCGTAGGTACCGGCTGCGGGGACACCTACGCGGAAACCCTCGTGCGGTACGGGTGTGAAGTTGCAGACCATCACCATGGTATCATCTTCGGCTTTGCCCTGGCGTAGATAAGAAAGGACACTACGCTGGTGGTCACCATGGTTGATCCACTCGAAGCCACCTTGTACAAACTGCTGTTCGTATAAGGCAGTGCTGTTCTTGTACAACTTATTGAGTGCTTTAACCCAGTCTTGTACACCTTTATGGTTATCCGCTTCCAGTAAGGCCCAATCCAATCCTTGCTCGATATTCCATTCGCTATTTTGGCCGTATTCGCCCCCCATAAACAGCAACTTGGTACCAGGGTGAGTAAACATGTAGCCAAACAACAAGCGCAAGTTGGCAAAGCGTTGCCATTCATCCCCCGGCATACGGTCTAGTAAAGGACCTTTGCCGTGCACCACCTCATCGTGTGAAAGGGGCAGCATGAAGTTCTCCGTAAAACCATATACCATGCTAAATGTAATCTGGTTATGGTGATACTGGCGATGGATAGGATCAAGCTTGAAGTAGTTCAGCGTGTCGTGCATCCAACCCATCATCCATTTCTGACCAAAGCCAAGGCCACCAGTATAGGTAGGACGGCTTACCCCTGCCCAGGCAGTAGATTCTTCGGCGATGGTCATCACATCCGGGTATTCCTGATATACCGTAGAGTTGAATTCCCGTAGAAAATCAATAGCTTCCAGGTTTTCGTTACCGCCATATTTGTTGGGTATCCATTCTCCATCTTCGCGGCTGTAATCCAGGTATAACATAGAGGCTACTGCATCTACGCGCAAGCCGTCAATATGGAATTCTTCCAACCAGAACAGGGCGTTGCTGATGAGGAAAGAACGTACTTCATTACGACCGTAATTGAAGATGCTACTCTTCCAATCTGGGTGAAAACCCTGACGTGGATCCGCATGATCGTAAAGGTGAGTGCCATCAAAATCAGCAAGACCGTGAGCATCGGTAGGAAAATGCGAAGGCACCCAATCCAGGATCACACCGATACCGGCCTGGTGTAATTTATCTACCAGGTATTTAAAGTCCTGCGGCGAGCCAAAGCGGCTGGTGGTAGCAAAATAGCCAGTGATTTGGTATCCCCAACTCGGGAAGTAGGGATGCTCCATTACGGGCAGAAATTCCACGTGAGTGAAACCCATATCCTTTAGGTACTCCGGAAGCACTTCCGCCAGTTCGCGGTAGCTCAGAGATTCAGTAGCACCTGGTTTTTTACGCCAAGAACCCAAGTGTACTTCGTATACACTGTAAGGCTGCTCCAGTCCAGATTTTTCTTTACGCTCCGACATCCACTCTTCATCCGACCACTCATAATACAAATCCCAGGTTACGCTAGATGTATTTGGTGGTACTTCCCAGTACCAGCTGAAGGGATCCCCCTTTGTGAGCTGACGACCATCCTGACTGTCAATAGCGTATTTGTAAAGTAAGCCTTTCTTCAGGCCAGGAATGAATCCTTCCCAGATACCAGAGCCATCCAATCTTACCGAAAGGGGATGTTCGCCACGGTTCCAGCTATTGAAATCACCCACCACGGAAACGGTGCGTGCGCTGGGTGCCCAAACGGCAAAGTAGTAACCCCATTCCCCATCAACTTGAACGGAATGGCTACCCAATTTTTCGTAGGAGCGGAAGTGTTTACCGCTTTTGAATAGATTGACGTCAAACTCTGTAAGTAGACTGAAGTTCTTCACCTCACTCATGGGCGTTCTTTTGGATTTGGCTTAAGATAAGGTAAACTTCGGGTTTAACTTACTGGTAGTTAATGACGTATATCCCCCGAAGTTCACAGTACTCGGTACGTGGTACCAAGTACTTGGATTTAACTATTGCTAAGTCAGCATTATACCAAGTACCTTTACTTTGCCCAACTGGCAGTATGGTAGGTAGGTAAGTGCCTAGTACTGTGGGATTTGCCTTTAATGCTCGCTGTTCATGCATAGCGATCAAAGGCAAAGCTCACCTTAAGATACAAACAGGAGGATTGCCGCTACCCCGATTGCAGGACTCTAATATAAGCGGAGCAATCCTTTTTCAACAAGCTATTGCCGAAAAATCAAATCAGCTGGCTCTATATTAGAAAAGCCTCTCCGGACAGAGAGGCTTTCTGGTATTGTAGCGCTGCTCACTAGGAGCCGCATTTACTTTAGTTCAAAGTGCTTACCACACTGTTTTCTACACCGAAAGGAGTAGCAACGTACTTGTCAGCAGCCCAGTCGTTTTCCCAGGTCTCACCGTCAAGCAGGTAACGGAATTCGTACTCCTTACCAGTTTCCAGGTCAACTGTGGTCTTGAAAACATCCTTTGACTTCTTCATCTTGATACCAGACTCAGTATCCCAGTTGTTGAAGTCGCCTACAAGAATAACTTTCTTAGCACCCTGTACAGCTTCTGTTGGCAAGCTAAAGGTAGCCTTACATACCGGCTTTGATTTCAAAAATTTCTTCGCGATCATTTGGCTTGATTTTATCAGAAAAGTAAATATACATGACGCGAATTAGTTTGGGCGAAGCCCCCACTACTTCGGTCAGTATATACTGTACTTGAAGAAGGTTTGAATTGTCACCCCGAAGGAGCAGCAAAGCTAAACCTCTTCAACGTCAGTATAGATGGATTTCTTATTTGCGTCCACCCTTCAGTTCGTCCTGTAGAGTTTTCAGCTGTTCCCACTTACCAGCTGCCGCCAATTTGGCTTGCTGTGGCCAGGTAGTAGGATCGTGCATTTTGTAGCGAGAACCAGCAGCCTCAAGGATAGCCTTCAACTTGGTCTGCTTCGCTTTACCAAGTGCAGCAAAGGTGGTGATACCGTCTGCTACCAACAAGCCAGCAATTTTAGGGCCGATACCCTCGATCTTCTTCAGATCATCTGGCTTCGCGGGAGTTGCTTTCGGAGCTGCCGCTTTAGTAGTTGTTTTCTTAGTCGTACCCGTCGCTTTCTTAGCTGGACTTTTCTTCGCCTTTTTGGCCGGTGCCTTAATAGTAACCGCCTCTAGCGCCAGTACACAGTTGTGGCTGAAGAAAGGAGTAGGTTGGTAATCATCAGCGGCCTCATCATTGAACCAGTCCTGGCCATTCACGAGGTAGCGGAATTCGTATGTGGTGCCAGCAGCTAGTTCAATACTAGCACTGTAACCTTTCTTACCTGATTTCATGGTAAGGCCCTTGTCCCAACTCCAATCGTTGAATGAACCAAGGACACGTACCTCAGCTTTCTTACCAACTTGTTCTTTAGTCAGGGAAAAAGTAACCTTACAAACAGGTTTCGTTTTGGAATACTGCTTCTTAATCATCGATTAGAAAGTGTTTATTTTACACTAAGCTGCAAACATATAACAAAGTTAAGAGATAGTCAACTGATAATCAATGAGAAATATCAACATCCCTAAATAGCAGCTTGCCCGAAAACTTGGCTCAAAGCGTGGAAATCGGAATTTTTTTCGGTGAAAGAAGCTTATCCCAAATTGAAAAAGGTAAAACGTGATTCCAGGAAATTTTCCTACCACCCTGCTCCGGTGAAAAATTTATCGTAAAATTTACATTTCTAGACCAAAAAGTGGCTTGGCAGTAGCCAGCAGGGCTTCTACTCCTTGAAAGTAGCGCCCCATATCACTACCGTCAACTACGGCATGATGAGCTTGTACGGCTAAGGGCATGAGCGTCCGCCCATTTTGCTCAAAATACTTCCCCCAACTGATCCTGGGTACCGAATCTGCGGGGCTGTAATGCATAGCGTGGCTCAGTCCGGTGAAGCTTACCCAGGGAATAGCCGACATGAAGAGATAATCATCGCGCCCCTCCTCGTCTTCAAAATCAGGGTCGTTTTTCATGCGCGCAATAGTATCCTGCGCACGCTGCACAAAGGTGTCGCGATCTGGATGGTATTCCACCGTGCAGAAGCTAAACACCTCGGAGACTTCGGTAGGAACGGTAAAAGAGGGTTGCACACTTTCGTGCTCTACTACTTGCTCACCACGGATACGCCAACGGAAAACAGGGATGTCATTGGCAACCTTCGACAAGACGTATACCATATAAGGTGTGAAGGGAAGTTTGCGTGATTTGACCACTTCCAAGAATCCACTAATATCCACATTGGCCACCAGGTTGAAGTGTGGCTGATCCATGGAGCGGAAGAATTCAAAATGCTTCTTGCGATGTGGATTCGAAAAGGAGATCGTTTTCATGTTCAGTGCTTTGCCAAACCGAATGTACGGCTTTCAGGCTACCACCGCCAAAACTTATCTAGATCTTCCTGCAGTTGCTGCGCTTGCGTGTAGTAGGTATGGTTGGGGCTGGCTAGGATCACATCTAGGCGCTGTTGTAAAACGCCTCCGCTCTCGTTCTGTCCCAGTAAGGCCAGAATTAAATTCCAATCCAAATTGTCTTGATAGTAGACTAAATCATCATCCGAAAAATTAGCTGGAGGAACCGTTGTACCCAGTTTTTCAAAGAGCAAGCGTGCCCGATCATAATCTTTGAACTGCATCGCGCTATGAGCGTCAGTAAAGTTCTGCTGATAAGCAGCTTCCTCTGAAACCTCTCCTGCTCCCATCAAGTTACCGGTAGGAGGATTTTGATAGTACTTATCTGCTAGTGCTTCATCAGAATATTTTACGCTGTTATTCCAGAAAAGACCGGCGACAATTAAGAGTAATACGGTCGCAGCAATACTGAGGGTTCGGCGCCAACGCGGAACCATGGGGCGTACCTTAGCTTCCTGCTCGCCCCCAGTGCTTACCTGCTCGTCCCACTGGCTCAACTGCTCCCGAAAGTATTCGTCTTTAGCAGCGCTGAAGCCTGCAAACAGCTTTTCTTGATCCGAGAATTGACTGGCAAAAGCTTCATCTTGCTCCCGGCGCTGTTCTACTTTTTGGCGATTTTCTTCTGATAATTGATTGCTTAGGTACAGCTCTATCCATTCTGCATCGGCGGTGGCTTGCCAGGAGGTCTCCCACTCTTGTAGCTTAGTACGTTGCTCCTCTGCTTGCAACGACTGCAAGGCCTGCCAGAGCTGGCGAAATTCGGTGGCGGCTTCTGCCCCACCGGGTATTTTAGCCAAGTCGGCGTCGAGCTCTTGTTGTTCCTCCTCGCTAAGCTTACCCCGATGGGAAGCCTCTAAGCGAGTAAGGAGTTCGTGGGATAGAGCAGTCATGTCTTCACCTAGTTTGCTGAGTTAATTTGAACTTCCTTATGCGAAGTCCATGGCATTAAGTACCCGGTATACAGTACTTGGAGTTATTCTTGCCAAGTTCATTTTTTACTAAGTACTTTTTACCAAGTACCCAGTACTGTGAGTTTTGCTAGCATGCAAGTATATTGAGTGCACCTGCAAAATGCAATGCTCACACTGAGTTAATAAGTTTACGCATTCGTTGTAGGCAATCGAATTTTCGTTTTCGTGCCGATCCAGCTCCGCTAAGCTGTAAATCTTCGGCCACGGCCTCCATGCTAAAACCGCGTAGGTAGACCATTTCCAAAATTTCCCGGCATTTGCCATCCATACGGTTGAGGAGATCTCGTACCCAGGCTGCACGTTCTTGTTCCGCAATGCGGTCTTCCACGCTGGCGGGTACAGCTACTTCGGGGATCTCTTCCTCCCAACGGTTCTGCGTTCCACCTTGTTTCCGGTAAAGCATTTTCCCTACCCCGAAAAGGTAAGTGCGCAAACTACTGCGTAAGGGGGCCGCCAGATCGCCGCTGGTCACCTTGCGATGTAGCACTACCATTACATCCTGGTAGAGGCTCGTGACCTGATCGTTACTCCAACTCGTGTGCTTTAAAAAAAACAAGCGAAAGGGAGAACGCAGATCATCATAGAACGCACGCCAGGCGGTGTCGCCACCTAACGCCAATTCTCGCAGGCGATCCTCGTCTCTTGCGTATTTGCTCATTAATGTTGAATTCGGTTGATGTGTTACAAAAAGAACCAAAAATCTGGTGCAAGTTAAGCAATTAAGGTTTTTTACTATTGCCCACCAACTGTCGACGCATATCTTCTAATGCCTTTCTCGTGCCACTACGTCGCCTTTGCCGCTTGAGAAAAACAGGCGGCGCAGCACGGGCTTCACATTCCACGATAGCACAACGTTCACAGGTGGTGTGTACGTCCTTGGTCAGAATGGAAGGATCCGCTAGAAAAGGGAAAGTATCCCGCAGCTGATCGTTCAGTAACAAACCAATGGTCACACTGCTGCTGTTTTCTGGGTTTTCCCGAGTTGGCTTGGCAATAGCCATACAGAAATAGGCATTGGGCGTATCCCAATAGCGCGAAATTTGAGCGCCCGTGATGGGGCCCTGATCGGCTTCAATGCCCTGCTTAGTTTTCAGGTGTCCAATCAAACGAATGCTAATCCAGCGCCGGCAGTAGTGCTCGTCCAGCTGATTTGCGTGTGGATCGTGCAACTGAGATAGGTGCATTTCTTTGGTCACCAATACCTTCTTCAAATCCGGACCGGTAAAGAAGCGCATGAAAAAGAGGTTTTTCACGCCAAAGTGGTGGGGTAAGATATTAGCCATCCGCTGTACCAACATCTCTGAAGTAACGATACTCTGCTCCATCCACGTCAACAACTCATCTCCTTGCCAGCTAGACCACTCCGACATTTGCCGAATGTAGTTGACCATAACTGATTCTGGCAGTAACAAGGCAACTGAAAAGTAGGACGCCCGAAAATTCCCCAGAAGTTGTTCGAAGGACTCAATCTCCAGCATACGGGTCACGTAGGGCCGCTTCTTCTCACCCAGAGCTTGAAAGCCAATTTCCTTGGCCAGCAAAAAGCGCTCTTGGGCAGGGTTCAGGTCAGGTCCTAAGTATAAGGTCCGCTCCTCGGGCACGTAGACCGAACGTAGGTGCTGCAGTTCAGTACTTCCGGCCAGGTAAATTCGGTCTATGCTTACCCCGTGTACAGTCTCCAGTAAATGCTCAAAGGTGGCAGTATCCCAAACGCCTTCCGTTTCTGGTTGATGCTCCTGGCGATACATCCGGGCTGCCTTCTCTAGATCAGGAAAGTAATTATCGTGTAAATCCTGGTAGGACCGTAGGGCAGATTTATAAAAGTCCTCACCCTGCATATTAAAGTTCCGCGTGATTTTGATGACCGTACTAATGAAGGCATTGACTTTTTCGGGCGCCTGAAGCAGAAGCTCAATAAGTTTGGTAGTGGAAATACCAAAGGTTTCCAAGGGAAAGATTTTGAGAAAATCAGAACGCAGTAACTCTACAATGGGCCGGAGTTTTTTGCTGGGTTCTAGCGACACCAAATAATCGTAATCCGTATCTAGTGCCGCAGCCAAGAGGATAATTTTATCCGCCTTAGGGTATTTCTTCCCCTTTTCTATACTGTGCAAATAGGACAAGGCCAGTCCCGTCCGGTCCGATAATTGCTTATAGGACAGCTCGGCCTCTTGGCGCAGGTGCTGCACTTTCAGTCCGAAAATCAACTTTACAATATCCGCCTCTTTCAGCATGCTCTGGTAGCGTTTCTCGATTAGTATAAGTGTTCTTGATAGCTATCAAGAACATTCGCAAGCCTATATTAAAAGGTGGTGGTATGACTTGGGCTAAAGGGGGTACTTCTCAAAACGTCACCGTTTAGCGGCGACATTAATCATCGTTTTCGGTTGGGACTGCTGCTAATTTAGCTCTTGAAATCGGAACTACAGCACAATTCTGAGAAAAAGCACCGATGAGATTAAATTTTTCTTTTAGAGAAAATTTCTCTAAAAGTGAAAAAATCCATAACTTGCGCGCAGTTCTGAATCCCAAAGGGGAATTCAGCGTGCTTTTAACCTCAAAAACAGGTGGCAACCGTGCGGCTTGTTTCGGCTTACTTCACACAACATCAATACTTAAACAACGAAGTCATGCTACAATTCGGTATCAAAAATCCTGAGGCAAAACTGGAAGACCTTGGTATCAAAAACTACCGCAAGGCCTACTGGAACCAAAGCCCAGAGTTTCTACAAGAAGCTGCCATTATCCGTGAGCAGGGTGTCCTGGCTGACACTGGTGCACTAGCTATTAGTACGGGTAAGTTTACGGGACGATCTCCACAAGACCGTTTCATTGTTAAGGACGCGATTACAGAAAATACCGTTGATTGGAACGCTATCAACATGTCTTTCGACTCAGCGGCTTTTGATCGATTGTACGATAAGATTACGGCTTACTTTGCCGGGCGTGATGCTTTTGTACGCGACGCCTTCGCTTGTGCCGATGAAAAATACCGGATTGGCGTACGCGTCGTCAATGAATATCCGTGGAGCAACATGTTTGTCTACAACATGTTCCTACGCCCTTCCGCTGAGGAATTGCGTGAGTTCACACCTGATTGGACCGTGATCAACGCGCCTGGCTTCATGGCTATTCCTGAGATCGACGGTACCCGCCAAGAGAACTTTGCCATTATCAACTTCACTCGCCGCTGCGCCATTGTTGGTGGTACGGGTTATACTGGTGAGATTAAGAAGGGTATTTTCGCAGTACTCAACTTTATCCTGCCGACCCAGCGCAACGTTTTGAGCATGCACTGTTCTGCGAACGTTGGACAAGAGGGCGATGTAGCGATCTTCTTCGGTTTGTCGGGAACGGGTAAGACGACCCTTTCTGCCGACCCCGATCGTGCCTTGATTGGTGATGATGAGCACGGCTGGTCAGAAGAAGGTGTATTCAACTTTGAAGGCGGCTGCTACGCTAAGACCATCGATCTTACCGAAGAAAAAGAACCAGATATCTACCGCGCTATTCGTCACGGTGCCATTCTGGAAAACATCGTATTTCACGAGAATACGCGCAAAGTGGACTACGAGGACAGCTCAATTACTCAGAATACCCGAGTGAGCTATCCGATCCATCACATTGATAATGCACTGGAAAAGTCGGTTGCGGGTCACCCTACCAATATTTTCTTCCTGACTTGTGACGCCTTCGGTGTACTGCCTCCGATCTCTCGTCTATCTCCTGAGCAGGCGGCCTACTTCTTTATCTCTGGCTACACCGCTAAGGTAGCAGGGACCGAGCTCGGTATTGACGAGCCCGTACCAAGCTTCTCTGCCGGATTCGGTGCGCCATTCTTGCCACTCCATCCCGGTAAATATGCCGATATGCTGAGCGACAAAATGCAACGCCACGGCACGCGGGTATGGCTGGTCAACACTGGCTGGGCCAATGGTCCTTACGGAGTAGGAAGTCGCATTAAGCTGAAGTACACCCGGGCCATGATTACTGCCGCCCTAAGTGGTGAATTGGATCAGGTAGAGTACTCTACTCACACGATCTTCGGTATCAAGCAGCCGCGCGAATGTCCGAACGTGCCAAACGACATCCTCAGCCCGAGAGCTTCTTGGAAAAACGATGAAGCTTTTTACGAGCAGGCCAATAAACTGGCTACCGCCTTCAACGAAAACTTTAGGAAGTACGAAGCGGGGGTTAGTGAAGCCGTAAAACAAGCTGCTCCGGTATTAGTAGAAGAAATTCCTGCCTAAGTAGCAGTATAGCAAGACTAAGTAATTCATACACTTTTTATTAAAAGGAAGTCTCCCCCGGGAGGCTTCCTTTTATTTTACCAAAATACCCTGTCACAAAATTTCCCCCTGATATCCAAGCATTAATTAATCGTTTTATTTACTTTGCACCAATTATAAAGAACAAGTAATACCAAAGACTACCCCCTCCTCCGACTAGACCTTCAGTTTATACAATTAATAAGGCTTGTTCCCACTTTTTTCGTCTGACGTGATCAAAAGGTCACCCCTATCGTGCATTTACCCGATTGCTAAGAACAAGAGTTGAATTTTATTTCTGGTATAAAACTTTTTTTCATTCATGAGAAATGTCTATCTATCTCTGATGGGTATCCTATTCTTTGCGGGTACCTTCTTCACTAACACACTCCAAGCACAACGAAACTGCGGCGCTACGGAATATCTGGAAATGCAGATGGAACAAGATCCAAAGCGTGCAATCAAAATGGATCAAATTGAGCGGCAGACCCGCCAATTTCTCCGAAACTCCAATTCCCGTGCCGTAAATGGTACCATTACTATTCCAGTTGTTGTCCACGTTGTCTACAACAATGGCACTGAGAACATTAGCGATGCTCAGATTCAGTCACAAATGGATGTGATTAACGCCGACTTCCGTCGCACCAATAGCGATGCGGATAATGTGTGGTCACAAGCAGCCGATTCTGAAATCGAATTTTGCCTCGCCACTGTAGATCCTAGTGGCAACCCTACCAACGGTATTACCCGTACTTCCACCACTAGAACTTCATTCTCCACCAATGATGACATGAAATTTGACAGTCGTGGTGGTAAGGATGCCTGGCCCCGTGATGACTACCTCAATATGTGGGTCTGTGATATCTCCGGCGGTATCCTCGGCTATGCTCAATTTCCTGGTGGCGCTGCTTCTACCGACGGTGTAGTAATGGACTACCAGTACTTCGGTACCATTGGTACAGCAACGGCTCCTTTTGACCTGGGTCGTACGACTACCCACGAGATTGGTCACTGGTTGAATTTACGCCACATCTGGGGTGATGGTGGTTGCGGTGTTGATGACTTTGTAGGCGACACCCCAACATCTGATGCACCTAACTATGGTTGTACACTGGGCCACGTTTCTTGTGGCTCTACGGATATGGTACAGAACTACATGGACTACTCCGATGATGCTTGTATGAACCTGTACACCACTGGTCAGAAAGACCGCATGCGCGCCTTGTTTGATACTGGTGGCTTCCGCGAAAGCCTGCTTTCTTCTGGTGGTTGTGGCACACCTGCTACACCTACCTGTAACGACGGTATTCAGAATGGTAACGAAACCGGTGTTGACTGCGGTGGGTCGGATTGCCCTGCTTGTCCTCCACAAACTTGTACCGATGTAGTCGTTTCTATCCTAACGGACAACTATCCTGGCGAAACAACTTGGCAGATCACCAATGCTGGTGGCGCTGTAGTTGCATCTGGCGGCCCTTATGGTAGCACTGGTACACTATTTACAAGCAACGAGTGTCTAGATGACGGTTGCTATGACTTCACCATTTTCGACTCTTACGGTGACGGTATCTGCTGTGCTTATGGTAATGGCAGCTATTCTGTTACGGTAGATGGTCAAACTGTTGCTTCGGGTGGCGCATTTGCTTCCAGCGAAACGACTAACTTCTGTATTGGCGGCAGTTCAGGTCCTACTTGTGATGACGGCATCCAGAATGGTGACGAAACTGGCGTTGACTGTGGTGGCTCTAGCTGCCCTGCTTGCCCTCCCCCCCCACCGACTTGTGATGATGGCATCCAAAACGGTAATGAGACCGGTGTTGACTGCGGTGGCCCAGACTGTGATCCTTGTAACACGGGCTGTAGCACTGTACAGGTAGACTCAGAAAACTTTGACAGTGGCTGGGGTATCTGGAATGATGGTGGCTCTGACTGTCGTCGTAGCTCGCGTGATGCTCAATACGCCAACAGTGGTAATTTCTGCGTGCGTCTACGTGATAACACCAGCACTTCTGTAATGACTACTGATCAATTGAACTTGGCCGGCTTCGAGGAAGTAACCATCGACTTCACCTACCTTGGTGTGAGCATGGAAACTGGCGAAGACTTCTGGTTGCAAGCCTCTGTAGATGGCGGTGCTTATCAGACTCTTTCAACTTGGGCAAGCGGCAGTGAATTCAGTAACAACGTACGTGAATTTGAATCAGTAGTTATCACTGGTGCATTCACTAGCAATATTCGCTTCCGCTTCCGTTGTGATGCTAGCGCAAACGGTGACCGCGTATACATTGATGATGCAAACATCTCTGGTTGTAGCAACGGCGCTCGCATGAGCAACGAAGAGCTGCTAGCTGGTGTAGAAGAGGTGAAAGCGCCTAGTTTGGCACAAGTTCTTCTCTTCCCGAATCCAACTAGTGATCTATTGAACGTTGACTTTGACTTCAACCAACAGATCGACGGTCAAGTGCAGGTATTAGTAACGGATATCACCGGTAAGACTGTTCAAAATCTACAGTGGAATGCCACTGCGGGTAAGCAGCGCCAGACTATTGATGTAAGTCAGATGGCCGCTGGTATCTACATGTTGCATTTGATCAACGGAGATGAGCGTATGACACAGAAATTTGTGGTCAATAAATAAGCCAATATTCCTTTAGCTATTGGCTTAAGATAGCAGAGCCCCGTCGGAATGTCCGGCGGGGCTTTTTGTTACAAGAAACGTTAATGTTATGAAACCAATAGAACTAAGTGATACTTCTTACTCTGAGTTAATCTTGGTGAAGGGGGCTCTGGCAATATTTCCATTTTCATCCTGTAGCAACAGATAATAGGCCCCCTCCGGTAATGAATGCACCATTAGTTGATGTTGCCCCTGCTGCCTAGGAGTCCATTTTTGCAATAATTGACCATTTACATTGTAGATGGCTATTTGCTGTAAATACACCTCATCTGGCCAGGTAAGGGTGAGAGGTCCGGTAGTGGGATTTGGTGAAAGCGTAATGTCATCCTGCCAAGCTGGGTCTGAGGTATTAGTTAGCACATCAATCTGGAAAATCGTCAGGCTATCACAGCCATTTGCGCCAATGCTATACTCGATTACCGTGGTATCCTGACTTATCCAAATATCCTGCCACAAGCCTGGGTTGTCCAGGCCGACTGGTACTATTGTTTCGGCTAGGGATAGCACTTCAATTTGTGTCACATACACCTCTTCCCAGTCATCAAATTCGATTAGTTCTTGCAAAAAGGTATCCTGCGTCATCACGATCCCCTCTACCGTTTCCCCAGCACAAATGGTGATGTTTTCCACAAATTCAAGTCGTGGTTTACGGATGGTATGCCGCGTATAATTTGTGATAATTGGTGGATTAAAGTCAAAATAAATACCCGCCCTATTTTCAATCAGAGAGAGCGCGGGGGCTGCTGCAAGTGGCACTATGGAGTAAGAAAACAAGCCTTGACTCCCCACCAAATTGGAGGTACTATCTGGCAAATTGATGTCAGGATAGGTTACGATCAAAGTACGATCCGCTAGGATTTGCCATTCGTAGGCATGCGAACTGGATACCGGCTGAAAGGTCGATAAATCAAGAAAGGGAGAGAGCGTGTCTTTTAATACTACAGTTCGTGCCAGATCAGTTCCCGTATTTTGAAAATGGATGGTATAAGTCAATTTCCAGTCTTTCTCGATTAGGTGATCAGGTCCAATTCCGGTAGGATAAGCTTCCTTGATATTCGGATCAAAGGGTCCAATAACAGAGCGACAAACTTGGGCAGAAAATGGGTCACCCTCCATATTGGGCAAACTGAGTATCGGGTCATTATCAACCTCATCACAAGCTTGATGCAGAAGTCTAACAGCTTCGGGGAAGGGATGCCCCGCTGGTTGATCAATACTGAAGCGCAAGTCCTCATCTCGGCGCGGAACTCTGACAATCACCGATTCGTCTGGATTCAGCTGCACTTCGCCCTCCAAAAAAATGACGATATCATCGTTGACGATATGGACGCGATAGGCTTGCGGTTCATCCATACCCCCACTGCCAGTATTGGTTAGCTGGAAGGCAACCGAATCTTGTTCGCAGCTTGCATCAGCCTGGAGTTGAGCCCCGTTCCACATCAGTGCCATATCATCATTGCAAAGGTCATTGGGCGAAATTTGGGCAACAAAACATACCTCTTCGTCCAACTGCAAAGCCTCACAGTCGGGTTCAAACTCCAAGATGATAGAACCGCTACCGCCGACCGGTACTTCAGCCAAATCAAACACCAGGCTCGTATCCGTACTGGAAGCCCAGGGTATGGAGCTACTTACTGGCGTAAAGCGGTCATCGAAAGAAAGACTAATCTGCACCTCTTGAGCAGCGAGTGTACCCACATTCTCGTAGCTTACTACTACCGTACTATTAAAGCACTGCCGAATGGGCGTTGTTGCCAGATCAACCCGCAGCAGCGGGCAGAGGGTGT
The DNA here is from genome assembly GCA_038528965.1 of Bacteroidota bacterium. Taxonomy (GTDB): domain Bacteria; phylum Bacteroidota; class Bacteroidia; order Chitinophagales; family Saprospiraceae; genus Lewinella. The sequence goes on from JBCBEC010000007.1 coordinate 57,889, forward strand.
TGGCGGTAGCCGTAAAATGCACTACCGTAGTCGGGTTTTCAAAAGGGGGTATTAAGAGGCTATCCGTTGGGCAAGTATCCCAGTAAGGGCTTGGGGGAAGAGGTTGTACCAGATGTTCATTCGCGCTAGCAGGTAACAAGGCTCCGTAGTGACCATCTTGGTTAGTCAAAATGAGCTGTTCTTGATCCTCACTGATTACTTGTACCGGCCAGCCCACCATAGGCGGCAACAAAGAATCAAATTGGCAGTTGGCCGTGGAATCCCAGACGACCAAACCTTGTACCGCATGCTCAGGAATGAAATCTAGATCGTACCAAATCAAATTGACGGTCGCTAACTCCATTTCCGGATCATCATCCAAATCGCCTAGTACGGGTTCACCAAAATACAGGTAAGGCATTGGGTCTGGCACCGGAGTGGGAACGAAGGGGGACAAAGCGTAATTAGAACCAGGAATGCTCAAACGGAAACCTTGCTCTCCGAGCACATCATCTACGCCATCATTGTTTAAATCCAAGCCAGTATCCAAAGATTGCGAAAAATCTGCATTGAGCTCCATGGGTATGGGGGCTACGTACGTTCCACTCACTTGATCGAAGGGCACGGTAACCCAACTGTAGGTTAAGTCATCACCTCGGAGTTGGTAGCGTAAATCCAGGTCACCGTCACCGTCAAAATCGCCCTGCAATAGTTCGCCCAAGAGGATACCGGGTCCAGGGTCCAAACTTATCCAGGGTGAGAAAATCCCTCCGGCGCTTTCTTGTTTAGCCCATAGGATCACAGTGTTGTTGTATACCAATACATCCGCCAGACCATCTTGATTTACGTCTTGATGATGTAGGCGATAACCTACTTCAGGAGGGGTAAGATAGTCGGGTGATTCAACCATGCCATTACCTTCCGCAATTTCGTTCCACAAGACAGCGATATTTCCGTTGCGTTGCAGCAGCAGTAAATCTGGATCATTATCTCCATCCAAATCACTACTGCCGATCGGATCGGTAAATGCACAATCTATAGCGTTGAGTAAATGTAGTTCGTATTGCGCCGGGTCATCAGCAGTGAGTAGATAGAAGACTTGCAAGCGGCCACCAACGATATATTTACCGATGACATCCAATCTTTGATCCGCATTTATATCCAGGAAAACAGCCTCCTCAAACTCCTCCGGTAGGTTTATCAATTGTTCGGGATAAGCAAAGTTTCCGAGACCATCCATATTCTCAAACCAGAACAGGGCATCTGCTACACTATCGGCCACATAGTTAAACGAGGTACTAATGAGATCGAGGTCTCCGTCGGTATCCCAATCGGTGAGCGCAAAGTCTGACATAAAATCAGGACTATCGTTCAAAACGACAGGGGCTGCCCATTCCCCACTGGTGCTTTCCAGACGATTCCACCAATCACGAGCCTGGGAAGAGTAGTCTCCAGTAGAGATTAAGTCGATGAGGCCGTCCTGGTCTATATCACCCGCAGCAACGGTAGTGCCCGTGTGGATTTCATCAATGGGCACAACCTCAAAATTAAAGTCGCCCGTATTGCGCAGCCAGTGCTTTGCGTAGAGATCATCGTCGCTACTTGGATTGTGCACTAGGTCATCGTCATACACTGCGTATAGATCAACTTGACCATCCTGGTTGACATCGGCAGCAACATGATCTGCGTAGGAAGGCAGAGAAGCTGCGACAGAAAATGCTCCACTCCCTAGCTGATTTTCCAGAAACATCAGGGTATTGGTCCGAGTGGTATTCCCGCTGTAGTAGGTGGAATAACTTACCGATAGATCAAGCCAACCATCCTGGTTAAAATCCGCTACTGTAGTTTGTACAAAGTTGAAACGGTCAGCAGCAGCAGCAATTTCCAATTCCGGCCCCAATTCGAAACAAGTCTCACACGTTTGCTCCAGTATACTGAGGTGAAACGACTTACCGTTCGCACTTGTCTTATCGTACAAGAGTGCAATATCTAAATCATCATCCTGATCAAAATCAAGGATCAGAATATCCTTCATGCCCTGGTGGGCCGGAAGCTCGACCTCAGGTAACTCCATATAGACGAATGGAGCTCCTGCCCCACCATTCCAGTTAACGGCGATCTGCCGCTCGGCCGGTTGATAGAAGAATACGTCCTGCCAGCCATCTTGATCAAGATCACCAAGTCGAAATATCAGGTTGCCTATTGGTGGGGAGGTTTGACCAAGGGGGCGGGTGAAATTTGCGTTCCCATCATTGCCCCAAAATGGAAAAGCGCTGGCCGCCTCCGCTTCACAAACAATGTCAAGATCGCCGTCATTGTCCATATCTGCTACTTCAAACTGGGTAGACACCGTTGGAAGGCCCCACCAAGTGGTATCCCCAAAAATTCGCTCACGCGCAAATTTGGCCTGGCCGTCCAGTAGCTCAAAGTACACCAAGTGCCCATTTCCACCCCAGCGGCTTCCGAGCAAGTCTAAATCACCATCATTATCAAAATCCGCCAGTGTTGATCGATAGGCACCGGGCGGGTCAAAAATGACATTGACATTTTCACGTCCAAGTTGTCCAAAACAGGTGGTACAGTACAGCGCGGCTATAAACAAGGGAAGCAGGTACTTGATAGGAAAGAGTATTACGCTTTTCATAGGACTAATATCCATAAAAGCTAATGCTCACAAAAGAACAAATTTTCATATTTTTACAAAAAATGAATCACATTAAATATTGTTAATCAGTTATTTAAATATTATTTTTTAGCAAATTGAGTTACCCAATAGCATTTCAACTCCTGCGGCAATTGACGGCCCGAGAAGTCAAACAGTTTGGCAGTTTACTGGAAACACCGGCTTTTAACCGTCGCGCGGAATTAGCACTCTTGCTCAAATGGTGGCAAGCACATACCCACGAAATGCCTGACCGCCGCCAGGTTTTCCAGGCCGTTTACACTAATAAATCGTACAGTGATCGGGATTGGTACCTAATGCTAAGCCGACTCCAGCAACTCTTGGAGCAATTTCTTTGCTGGGAAGAACTACGGCGTCATCCGCTCCATTCCTACCCGCTGCTACTGCAAAGTTTACGACGCCGAAAGCTGAGCACTTTTTACGAGCGGGCGTACCGCCAAGCCAAAGCACAGGCCCAAAAGCGAACCAGAACAGACGCCGAAGTACTGTATTTGGAATACGCTTTAGAAAATAGTTACTACGATTTTGTTGCCAGTCATAAGCGCAAGACCTACACCAATTTGCAACAGGTAAGTGATCAACTGGACCATTTCTTCATCGCTGAAAAACTAAAGCAAGCTTGTTTGGCGCATAGTCGTGGGTTGGTAAATCAAGAAAGTTATGACATACACTTGCTACAGGCCGTAGAACAAGAATTGACCAAACGGCCAAGCCTGCAGGATATACCGGCTATCAGAATATACCACGCTTGCTACCAGGCGGTCGTACGGGGTGGCGATGAGACCGCTTTCCAGTATTTGCGAACGGTGATGGACGAATTGATCGCCTATTTTCCGCCCCAGGAGGTCCGCGATATCTATCTACTGGCGATCAATTACTGTATCCGAGCACTTAACCGTGGAGAGGAGCCATTCGTACGGGAAGCCTTTGCCCTTTATGAGCGCAGTCTGGTGCTGGGGCACCTGATTGAAGATGGGCATATTCCCGAAAGTACGTACAGCAATATCGTTTCCTTGGGTTTGAAGCTGCGCAAATTTGACTGGGTAGAAGCGTTCATCGGTGAGCACACTAGCCGCTTACGCGTCAACTTTCGCGATCCGCTGAAAGGGCTAAGCACTGCACGTTTATTGTACTCGCAAGGTACTTTGAGCGAAGCATTACAGGAATTAGCGAAGGTGGAAACCAAGGCCCCGTTTCTCTATCTGGGGGTAAAGAGTTTACAATTAAAAATCCTTTACGAGCTCGAATCCTGGGATGCTTTGGACAGTTTACTCGAGAGCTTCAGAGTATACCTGCAAAGGCGGCCCGACCTGGGCTATGTACGAGAGCACTACCAATACCTCATCAACTACACCCGCCGTTTACTACAACTCTCACCTGGCGATCAGGAAGGCAAAGCAACACTGGCTAAAGAAATACGAGCAGCTAGTGCCCTACGAGAAAAGGAGTGGTTTCTTGAGAAAATCAGCTAGTGTTTCCCGTAGAATAGAGTCAAGGCAAAGGCCTCAAACCAGTAGCCACCCTGCACAGTCAGCACAGGGTGGCTAGGAATCATAACCTAATATACCTCTTTGTATAAAGGGGTGTAAACCTTAGGTCGAAGAGACACATTGCAATGCGTCTTTACATCAATTAATTTACGAGCAAGCGCCGGACGAGGATTTGCTCGCCGACCGTCACGCGTAGGGTGTATATACCGCTCGGCAATTGCAAACGGGATAGATCAATCCGCAGATCGTCGTTCCAATCCTGGGTCCATAGCTGTTGGCCATTACTATTGAGCAGCTGTACCTGTCCCGCTTCAACAACTTGATTCAAACGTAGATTCACCCAGTTTTGAGCGGGGTTTGGATATACGTTTAGGTCAAACTGAACCGTCGTAGGACTAGTCCGGACAGAAGGTGGTGTTCTTAAGCTAGCATTTCCGACAGGTACATCCAGGCTCATCGCATCTGCTGCATCCGGTAAGTCCTCGTCTTGTATTTCAACCAAGGCGCCAAAAGGTAGAATGTTTAGGGTGTAGTCTTCCACCTCTCCTTCCGCAAAGGTTCCGCACGGCTCCGCAAAGTCATTATATTGCATGGCCACCCGCATGCGGGTAGATCCCGGCAGTGCAGAAAGAGGTACCTCAAGACTAGTAATAATCCGACCGGTGCTGCTTTCCTCCACCGCTAATTCGGTAACGGGATCGAACTCACCATCCTGGTTCCAATCTACCCATACTCGCCAAAACTCCAAGAAGGCTCCACTAGAGAAACCTGGACGTAGGCGCATCGTGTTGGAGCTACCACTCACTACCGTTGCACTTAAGCCGGTATAGTCTCCATAACCACCGTCATCTCCCGAAATATTATTGATACCACCAGCCAGGCGTACCCGCTGTATCCATTCGTAGAAGGTACTTCCTGCTTCTGCTTCACAGTAGTTGACACATCCTGGTGTATTCTCACAATCATCAATAATCACCGTGTAATCCTCCATTTCCCCGTCAAAATTATCTGCACAAGGTTGACGGAAGCCATTAAAGCTCATTACCACTCTCATGCCAGTTGCACCAACAGGAGCACCAGCTGGAATAGTGATACTTGCCGTTTGTGGACCCGTACCCTGCACCTGAGCAACACGCTCACTAGGATGCTCGAAGATGCCATTCTGATTCAGGTCGATATATACGCGCCAGCGTTCTGCGAATGTTCCTCCAGAGAAACCCGGAGTGAGGGTAATCGTGTAGCTATTATCTATAGCCAGAGCAGCACTCAAACCCGTATAATTGCCATAACCGTCATCGTCGCCAGAGGTATTATCCAAATCAGCTAGCTGAACTCGCTCGATCCATTCAAAAGAAGTGTTCAGGTTATCGGGCTCATCAATGGAACCGTCACAGTCGTTATCCAGGCCATCGCATAATTCCGGGGCAGCGGGAAATACCGTTTCGTTATCATCGTCACAATCACCAGCACACACTCCTACCCCATCGCCATCAAGATCGATATCACTTACGATCAGGGTCGTCTCACATTCGTTAGTAAACTCACCATCGCTCACGTTGAGAATCACATTGTAAGTTCCTGGTTCGAACGGACCGGCTGGCTCAATACTTAGTTCGATGGGATCTCCATCAGGGTCAAAAGAGCCGGCATCAACATCTTCGGGGAATATTTCTACGATGCAGTTAGGACCTACTACTGCATTTAAGGCATTTAGACATACGGCTATCGGCGCCTGATTGGCTGCTGCACAAACCCCGTCTGGATCATCAACGAAGACAGAGGTCGTACAGGAGCTGCTGTTGCCACTGCCATCATCCACTACTAGGATCAAGTTGAAAGTAGAACCTACATCATCACAATCTACTTCGACGGTTGGGCCGGTATCAAAACTGAGGTTGACCATGCAATTATCGGTACTCCCTCCATCAATGTCCGAAGGGAAGATGGTCGTTGAACCTCCTGATCCAATACTGACCAATAGGTTATTGATACAGACCGCCGTAGGATTGGTCTTATCCTCCACGGTAATAGTACTGAAGCAGGTGCTACTCTCTAAGCCATCACTGACTGTCAAATTCACATTATAAACGCCAGGAGAGAAGGGACCACTATCATCTAAGCTGAAGGTAAGCGGATCACCGTCCGGGTCGAAAGAGCCACCATCAATGAAAATAGGATCAAGTAGGGCCTGGCAAGAAGCATCTACCGAGACATTCACATTCGCAATACAAACCGCCACCGGTGGCTGATTGGTGCACACTCCAGCAGGATCGGTAATGGTTACATCAGAAAAGCAAGTATTCGCGTTCCCGCCAATGTCCTCAATTTCCATTACCACAGTGTAGGTCGAACCTACATCAGAACAATCAAACTCAGTAGGGCCACTCGTGATGGTCCGAGTAAAGGCGCAGTTATCTGTACTTCCGGCATCAATCATGTCAGGCGTTAGCGTGAAGGCTCCATCTGTACCCAAAGACACATTGACAAAAGCATCGCAAACCGCTATGGGAAAGGTTTTGTCTTCCACCAAAACTGTACTAAAGCAACTATTGGTCTCCCCACCAGATTGGACTTCAAGAATGACGGTATAAGTACCTGGTGAGTAGGGTCCGGGGTCATCCAGACTCAAAATCACTGGATCTCCACAGGAATTAAAAGAACCGGCATCAATCATATCTGGCGTTAACAAAGCCGTACAACTGGCATCAACTGCCACGTTTACATTGGCAAAGCAAACGGCTACAATTCCGCCATCATCCACCGCTGCGGGATCAGTGCCAGGCTCGGCACCTGCGGCATTTGAAGTGGAAAAACAAAGGGAAAAGAGAACAAGGAAAAGAGCAGAAAAACGAGACGCAAAATGGAAAAAAGGTGTCATATGGTTAGTTTCTGGTGTTGAAATTATATGTAATATAAAAATAATATGTCTCAACGATTGGAATCCTCACCTAAACGCTATTCGCGTATCTTTAAAACTAAAACAAATGAGAATTCCTTTTTTGGTCTTAATGGTACTACTCCTTAGTACTTGTAATCAGGCACGTGTTACCGAACTGGAAACAGAGAATGAAACTATTCAAGAGCAGTTGGCGGTTGTCCTTACTGAACTTACTCGCCTACAGCAAGAAGGCACCTACCAACCAGGACTCATTCATAGTGTTTTCTTTTGGCTCCAAGAAGACTTATCGGAAGAAGGCCGAACTGCTTTTATGGCGGGCGTGGAATCCCTGCGGGGCGTGGCTTCCGTTAAGCAGATGTACGTAGGGCCAGTAGCTCCCACGGAAGCCAGAGGTGTGGTAGATAACACGTACAGCATTGCTCTACTCGTACACTTCGACGATATCGCTGGGCAGGATGCGTATCAGATTGATCCCATTCACTTGAAGTTTGTGGAGGACCACAAGGATAAATGGACCAAGGTGATCGTGTACGATAACCTAGTAGAGTAAGCATTTACTACATTTTATAAAGATCTGATAATGGGCGACGGAGAATCAGAAACTCCACCTGCATCGGACAGAAACCAGCGTTAGTAAACAAGTACTAACGCTGGTAATCTTAAGCAGGCATCTTAGCTGTGACCTAGTCTACGATCAACTTTTCAAATATCACTGAATTGTCTTCAAAGGAAGTCATGCGTACCAAGTACATACCCGGTACTAATCCAGCAATATCTATGGTTTCGTACGGGTAAGTAATCTGGTCACTAATGAGCTGACCAGACAAGTCGTAGATTTCAAAGGTAAAGGTTGTGCCGTCCATAAAGGGATCCCCAACGATTACATAATCATGAGCAGGATTTGGGTACAAGACCGTTTCCGTTGGAACACCCGGCTGTCTGCCGCCAGGAGTACTTCCATCGAGATCTGCTCCAACGACAAATTTTCTACCCACACAATCGTCGTCATCAATTTCGATGCTGAAGTTTCTGGTAGTATTACCACAATCGCTCACAAATTCGAGGGTAATGTGATAGACTTTTCCAACCTCATCGCAAGGAAGACACTCCAGATCCCAGCGATCACCATCTACTGGTCTATCAGGTTGGTTAAGGACGTTGTCAGCACTGGAAACAGTCCACAAGACATGATCACAAATCCGATTTTCAGTCTCTAACTCAAGTGATAGACAACCCGAAACCCGATTGAGTACGGGAGTGATCGTTATGGCCCCCGGATCTGGTGCTTCACAACAAGAGACGACTGATTTGGTATAGGTCACTGGCTTTTCTAAACAGGGAGCAGTCATCGTAATTGATATAGCTGCGGAGGGATTACAGACCCCGCAATTGAATACCATATAAACACCGATGTATGGTGAATTGGGGTCGTAGTTAGGATGGATAATGAAACCTTGTGGCAGATTCCACTCGAAGTCAATTTCCGTTGGATCACAGCCCATGGCCACGATATCAGCTGTACTAACTGCGAGATTAGTTATATCACCGAAACAACAGGAGGAAAGCGCTCCTCCGAAGACGTAGATATCATCACAGCAGTAATCCGTATCTCTTTCAAAGGTTTCTCGGAAGCTAACATTATAGCAGTCAGAATTGATCATAAATCTGACATTGATAGGTTCGTTCGAACATTCTATGATCCCAACTTCAATCTCTGAAGTACCTTGTCCCGACAGGATTTGGTAGGGAGGGTTTACCCCCCAAGCCATACTGTTGATAGTACAAGCAGTTCCTAAGGATTCGATCGGAAAAGAGAAGCGTTCTACATCACCACAGTCAATGGGTGCTTCTCTTTCGATCGTAAACGGAGGGTAAAATTCCAGCAAACCTTCAATGTCATCTTGTGCAAGTTCTCTTTGATCCGGGCAAGCAGGAATTCCTGCCAGAGGTCCAAGCACCGCACCGCCAGACTGCATAATGTTCCCACAGCAATCATCGTGTGCAAACCCTAAGGCATGGCCTAGTTCATGAGTCAATAGAAACTGTAGGTCAATTGTCCTATCATTCTCGGTCGGAGGCAGATCTACACAAGGAAGTCTTGTACTGTACCCCCACTCATTAATATCATCATTGATACTAACCTTAGGGTAATTCCACTCACCCGCTTCGCCAGGCGTTAAGTCTTTACAGGTAATCAAAATATCTGGATCACAACTGGTAGGGACCAATCTAACTCCTGCCTGAACTGCATTCCAGGCATTCACTGCGCCACTTACTGCTGCGTCGATCTTTCCCGGAAAATCCCCTGAATTGTCTACAAAGTTATCAGGCAGGCAGTAAAGGTCAACTCCATAGGTAATAATCCGGCAGTCCCAGGTGGTGCCATTGATTTGCCATCTTTGTCCTCCTTCTACTGTCCAACCACAAAAAGAGTCGGTTTCCTGGGCGCTAAGCAATGAAAATATCGATAAGCAATAACTGAGGAAAATTGTACGTGTAATCATGATTCATATATGGTATATTCTTGAAAAGACAATGGAGAGGGCCGGGCGGCTTTCAATGAAAACCCACATTATCTTTCAAATTGGCATATTGTATATGCCCTCCATATAGTTAAGGATTGAGCAAAGAAAGTGTGACTTTTTTTTCTTATCACAGTAGCTCTAAATGATTAGTACATCAAGCAAAAGAAGGTCTAAACAACTATTAATCAGCAATTAAGAATTCTCAATTTTTATTCTTCCCTTACTGGTGTCTGTTCATTAGCTTCCTCACGTTTCCGCTTCCAGCGACGGTGTGTCCACAACCAATAGCGAGGTTCTTTGCGGATCACCGCCTCTAACCTCCGGGTGTGTTCCATGGTAATCATACCATGCTCTTCTTCCTGCGGATTTTCAGTAATTGGGGAAAAAGTCATGTGATAATAACCGCGTTTTACCTTCTGGATATCACCGAAGATTACTGCGCAATCATAGTCTTTAGCAAATTTCTCCGTGCCGAAGGCGACAGCAGTATCCTGATTGAGGAAATCCATCCAGAAGCTCTTCTTACTCGAGGTCGGAGATTGATCAGCACCGAATAGAAAGAAGGCCGTTTGGTTTCTTGCCGCCTCAAACATGGCCGGACCTTCGTGTTTGGGCACCAGCTCTAATCCACACTTGGCCCGTGATTCGGATAAGACCTTACTAAAGAATGGATCCTTGATAGGCGAATAGAGGGCGGCCACGTGATAATCGGTAAACTGAGAAAAAGAAGTACCAATCAGCTCCCAATTAGCGTAGTGCCCCGCTACAACGATCACCCCCTTGCCTAGTTTTTCCAGTTCACGGATATATTCCGGGTTAGTGATATAAGCGCGGCGGCGAAGTTCTTCCACACTCATACTGAACAGGCGAATACTTTCGAAGATGAGATCACAGAAATGGCGGTAAAAATCGCTGCCAATGGCCTTAATTTCAGCGGGTGTCTTATCGGGGAAGGAGCGTTCCAAATTTCCAAAAACCACTTTCTTCCGGTAGCCCAATAGGTGGTATAAAATATAGTATACCCCAGTTGACATAGCATGCAAAACTCGCAAAGGGAGTAGCGATAATGGTTTAATGAAGAGGTAAAATAGTACTGCGCTCATCTTCAAGTATTGCGCAGAAAACAACCCGTGATTCGTACTAATTTTCAAAACAGTCAACACTTTTGAAATGAACCGCTTAGTCAACTGTTTAAAAACAGAATCGCAAATTATTTTCGTGCTGTTCTTAATACTGGCTTAATAACAATTTGGGACCTTTCCTGTAAATTCGCTGCAAAGCTAAGCCTCTTCCAGGACTTACGCTATACTCAATCGCTTTTATTCAAGCCGCATCACCTCATGTACAGAATCCTTTTCTTTCTCGCTCTACTGACCTTATCTTGTACTCCAAAGCGTCAATTAGCAACAGTGAATGATTCACCGACTACCATCAGTGTACCTGACTTTGATTGGCAAGGGCACCGCGGTGCACGTGGTTTGCTGCCGGAAAATACCGTTCCGGCCTTTCTACGGGCTTTAGAGTTCCCTAAAGTGACGACCCTTGAGCTAGACTTGGCAGTTAGCAAAGACCGAGAACTGATTGTCTCACATGAGCCGTGGATGTCAGCACTCATCTGCTCGCATCCCGATGGTAGCGCAGTAACTGAAGAGGAGGAAAAAAACTTGCGAATCTTTGAAATGACGACAGCCCAAGTCCAGGCATTTGATTGTGGGCAACGAGGGAATACCAACTTTCCAGGCCAGGCGGCGCAAGCGTTATACAAGCCTACCTTGACAGAAGTGGTGGAAGCCGCAGAAGAAAAGGCTAAAGCACTTGACCGCCCCCTACCCTTCTACAATATCGAAATCAAGAGCCTACCAGAATACGACGGGCTATTCACGCCTGAGCCTAGTACTTTTGCTGCCCTTCTAATCCGCGAACTAACTCGTTTAGGTATTGTAGAGCGCACCACTGTACAGTCTTTTGACATACGTAGCCTGCAAGCCATGAAAGAGCAGGCACCTAAGCAACGCTTGGCCTATTTGATTGCCAACCGCAATAGCTTGGAGACCAACATGGAATTGCTTGGATTTACACCAGATATCTATAGTCCTTATTTCTTGCTCTGTACGCCAGATTTAGTGGATTCACTGCACCAACAAAATATGCAGCTCATACCCTGGACGGTAAACGAAACGGAGCAAATGAATGATCTTATTGAGATGGGGGTAGATGGGATCATTACGGATTATCCAAATCGGATACCGGAGAAAGGATAGGAGTTCTCACAGGTATTGTCCGCTTCCTTTGGCTTTTAGGCCTTGCCTTCTCTGCAATCGACAGTGAAAAACTTATCAGCTGAGAGGGCCTATTCCTCTTCCTGACTCTCGGTATAATAAGCCAGAAGGATACTTATCCCACACAATACGAAGACTAATTTCCAGAAAAAAGCTTTATCCTGGAATTCCTCGTAGAAGCTAAGTAGGGGTGGGAAAACTAGGAGAAAAGATAGTACACTAAAGATCAGAAATTCTTTCAGTTTCTTTAAAAGAGCGTTCATTGATTTTGTATTCTGTTGCACCACAAATACGGATATTCACACCTCCGCAAAGAATTTCAAATTTTCACAAAACGGCCCATCAGTTCTCCTTCCTTTCCCTCTTGCTGTAAGAAGTAGATTCCAGGACGTAAATTCTCAATATTGATCGACTGGGACTCCGTAACTTCAATTGCGACAACATTACCCACTGCATCCAAAATCTTGTAATTCCCGGAAACAGCTTCAGTAGTATTGATTCTGATAAAATCAAAAGCGGGATTTGGGTAAATAGGAATTGGAAGGGCTCTTTCTGCTACCAAGGGTTCAGTAGTAAAATTTTGCACCCCGGCCAAAAAAGGTCGCCCATAGATAACATTATTACTAAAATAAAAGGTACGATTTGTGCAAGTTGGATACTGATTCCAAGTCCCCGCATCTCCGTCATAGCCAACGCGAAGTCCCTGTAGTGGGCAAGGAACACTTTGAGTAGATTCACTCGGAAGTTGAGTCACGATGAACGTAAGTGCTAGGTTGGTACAACCACCAGCATTATCACAAAGCTCATACCCCCAATTGCCCACCCCAAAAGGACCAGATCGATGGCCGTTATCAAAAATAAGTGCGGGCTCGCCTAAATGTGTAGCACCAAAGCGCCACTGATGATGCTCTGAGAGCACCATGGCTTGCAGGCGCATATCGATCAGTTGAAAGAAGGTAGTGTCATAGATCGGCGCGAACCACTTTACGAAATTCTCATTCGTGTTATTCAAGTACAAGGAATCTAGATAGAGAGTTAGCGTATCCCCCAATTCGAAGGGCGAATCAATATTTGAACGATCCTGGCAAGGAAGCACTCCCACTACTCTGGGGGCATTTAGCCAACATTTACCCGCAGTGACGATAGTATCCAGATATTTGTTATTGTAAATTAAATTGGTTTCTGGATACAGATAAGGGTATTGAAAACGAATGCTGTCCTTAGCTACCTGAAATATATTATCCGTGATCTCGTTAAAGCTATCATCATTCTTAAAAATACCAACCCCATGTTCATCTACTTGCCGAAAGTCATTATAAGCCACGCGTAAATTCCGCACTTTGGCACTAAAAGTAATTGCGGCTTCGCTATGATGCATAACATCATTACCTACCTCATTGATGCCGACAGCCCGATTGTATAAAATCTGCGTCGTAGGGCCCGTAGTATTACAGGATAGATGAGCGAAAGAACCGTTAAAGTCAAGCCCTTCACAGTTCTGGATTGTTGCTCCACAGAGGACCATATTTTCGTTAGGTACATTTATAAATCGGCAACCATCAATTACTACGTTCGTAGCCGTGGGCATGGTGATCGTCTCATTCACTCTCCAGTCATAATTTAGATAGTAATCGATACGATTGCCATCAAAAATTAACTGTGTTATCCGTACGTTATTGGGCGGCCCGCTAAACCGCGTTTCCATCATTGGAAAAAATAGACTTACTGAATCCCCTGGCAGCATCCTGCGCTGGATCCTTCTACCTGATAACCAGATGATACTATCTCCTCCTGCCGTTGATGAAATGGAAGCTAGATAAGATACATGTCCCGCCAATGAGTCAAATGCCTGCCCATTGACTATATTGATCAATTGTCTAGTCCGAAAGCCCGTATTATCAGCCACCTTAATGGTATTATCCCCTACAAAGGCCGTATCCGTTAGGGTGGTATAAGGTGGAAGCACGCGCACGAAGCCACAACTGTCATTCATCCCCAGGTAGGTATTATTGGGATAAAGCCAAACCGGACGATCAATAGGGTAAATTCTATCAATTTCAACAGTATCTCCACCGGCTAAAAAGGCGGCAAAAGCGGCACAGTTAATGGCATCTACTTCACGCTGTACAAAGCCAATTTGGTTGTCAGGAGACGGCCCTGGAAGTGCCCAGAAACGAGGAGAGAAATTATCAGCAATCCGCCGCCAACAGGTACCAAGGCCGTCGATGGTAGTACCGTGGTCTTCGTACAGGCAAATGGATCTACGGAATTGGCCAAAATAGCGTGGATGGGCCACAAAAACAGTATCTCCCCCCCCTTGGTAGAAACGTAGTTCATCATAGTTGTCTACTGTATCAAGTTGGGATTGAGCAACACCAGCAAAGTTGCAGGTAATTACCAGCGAAAGCGCACCAAGAAACTTAAGACCCCACCACTTCGCAAGCATTTTAGTAAATGTTTTCACTAGCGAAAATACTCAAAATAAGAAAGCCGCCACGCATTGCTACGTGGCGGCTTTCTTCGCTCTTAAGCCAAGTCTAGCTTAATACTCCCAAAGATCGTGCTCAAAGTTGAAGATCGATTGTTTGATCTTGTCTGCTTCCAAGAGCAGATCCACACCTTGTACATAATCTTGTAAACGACGGTTATGTACGTTAGATTCTTTGTAAATATAACTAGAGAAGAAACGCATTTCCATCAATGCTTCCCAAGTAATAGGAGAAGCATCGTTGCCTTGCGTAAACACTTTCTCACGTGCCAACACCTGACGAGCTTCTGGATAATATACCCAGAACATTACTTGCTCATACTTGAAGTTACCGTTCTCGTCCTTGACGTCCAGTAGTGGAGCAATACCCAGAATACGAACCTTCATAGTGGAGGTTTCTTCGTCGAAGAACCATACTTCCTTCAAGCGGTAACGCTTGATGTCCTCAGGGTTAAGTTCGTTACGAACAACCTGAATCTTCTCTTCGTAAGTTACCGGGTCAAATGTGGTTACGGTATCGATAGAAGCACCCATAGAGGCTACTTCTTCGGGGCTGAGGCGGTGCGTAAACTTATCATCTTCCGCACTGTAAACGTTGATTTCTTCACTTTCAGCAGCTTCTTGCAAGATGGTGAAGAAAGGACGCTCAGGATAGGCGAAAGGCAAGTTCATCTTCTCGCGAATGTCGATCACTCGCCAGATGCGCTTTTCCCAGAAAATATCAGCTTCACGAACGTGATCGTAAGGAAGGATGCGTACTGTTTCAATTGTACGCTTGTCAGTGATGTCATCCGTTGGCGGGTCTTGTTCAACGACCTGAGATCCGGATTCCGTCATAATTACATTATCTACTGTTTGTGCCATTAACTGACCGGCACCCATAAACAGCAGCAAGCCCAGGAGTTTCAGAGCGATCTTCATGGAAATAGATTTTACCGAGTTGATTGTAAATTCACAAGTGGGAGGAACCTTACTTACTCCCTTTTTTAAAACAGATTTCCGGTAGAAGTGGTAGCCACTCTTACCGGATCGCTAAGTTGCGCTTATTTAACGGATTAACCAAACGCGCTATTGTATTTAACATAGTTAGGGCGGGAACTTTTCGTCAAATTCCCGCCCAACTAACTTATTCGTTTACTGGATCTTAAAGACCATACTATTGATCTTACGTGTTGCCGTATCACCAGGACACTTTGCACGTACATTTTCAAAGTAGTAAATGTCGCCTGGCTTAGCCTGATTTACAACCCGGCGAGCAGCGTCGTTATAACGAGCACCACGATTCTGTACCGGAATCGCATCTTGACGCTTAGGTACGTATACCAAGTTGAATCCTGCTACCTGACAAGTTGCATCGAAGTCAAAGTCATCAAGGAAAGCACCTACACCTCCTTGCGCTTTAAATTCACCGGTACCCATAGAGCCATCTTTCTTACCAGAAAGACGAGCTTCAGGGTTAGGAATACGCTTGATACGGAAATCAAAGCTACCTAAGCTCGTACCATTAGCTGATACATTTACCTTCGCCTGGCCTGGAGCCGATGCTGTTACAACACGGTTACTTCCTCTCCCACTAATGGTGATCGGCCCAGTTTTAGTAACAGTTACATCATTTGAACTTACACCAGAAGCAGAGATCGTAATCGGGTTTTCTACGCCGATGTAGAAAACGTTCATCTTATCAGCAGCAACTGCTACTGAACGAGCACCTACTTCGTAGATAAATTCACCTTCACCTTCTGAAACATCACCAGTCAGTGGGTTAGTTACTTCAACTCGCAAAGGCACTGTTTTCTGTCCAGTACCAGAACCTCTGATAGTGTACTCAGCAACACCTCCAGCCCCAACAGGAATGGAACTCCCGTTAACAAAAACTTTTACGTTTTCTGGGTCTAAAGAGGAACTGTAAGTACCTACTGAAATCTTAGCGTTAATGGACTCACCACCTACTACGTATGAGCGGTCAGCTTGTACTACTGGGAAGAACTGGTCGAATTCTACGATACGTCCACCGGTCAGCTCAGCCATTGAGTTAATCATACCCGCTTCAGAGCTCTTCAGGTTTGACTGCATCTGAGACAATAAAGGAAGAACAGCAGCAACAGGCATCTGACGGAACTTATAGTCGGCCCAGCTCTTCTTATCCTCTGATTCTTGCCAGCTTTTATCATCAATTTTGAATGGCATCTCGTTAGCGATACTTTGGATACGACTTTGAACAGCGTCCGCATCTAAACCGAAAGAATCAGCATTATTCTCCAACAACTGTGTGTAGGTAGCAATCAATGCGTCACGAGTTTCCAAAACCTTTGCCCGCAGCTCTTCTCCTTTACCTTCTTCAACAAGCATACGAGTGGTAACATCCTTATTCTTCTTACCCCGGATATACTTCAGTTCACCTGAGTGTCCTTCTTTGAAATCTCCAGCATTCACAGTACCATCACCGTCACCGGAAGCATCAATCAATTCGTTACGTAGTTCATCCACGTAAGTGTTGAATTCTACAACTGTACTACGTACGTTATCAATAGCAGGTCCAATAGCTTGGAACTTACGCTTAGCTGGTTCCTCGAGTAATTTCTTTACTCCATCTACAGTTGCCTCTAGCTGAGCATCAACAGTGTTGATACTCTCTGTATTTCCTTCGTCCAGCGTAAAGAAGGCGTTCATCACCTCCGCTGAGACGTTAAGTGCGAGCAGCGCAGTCAACACCAAGTACATGATGTTAATCATTAACTGCCGCGGTTCCTTTGGAATAGACATATCTTAACTTCTTTTTGAGTTCAATAATTAATGAGCAGCCGCGGCTTACTTGCCTGCGCCTTGCATGGCACCGATAACGTTACCATATACATTACTCAAAGAAGCGTAAGAGTTGTTCAGGCTAGCAATGTTCTTGTTCAACTCAGTAAGTTGAGCCTTGTATTGCTTAGTATCTTCTACTGAGTCAGCCAAGTCAGCCATAGCTTCGTTCAACTTGCTGTAGAAGTTAGTCATAGAACGTACCTGATCAGAAACGCCAGAGAAGTCTGCTTCCTGTAGGGCCTTGAGGCTACCTAAGCTGCGAGACATTCCTTGAAGTTCAGTCAACATACCACCCAATTGCTGCTCAACTACTTCACCGTTCAGTGCTGGAGGAGTATCCAGATCAGCTGGTCCGGCAGTCAATGGCTGAATTGGAGCGTTATAGTCGTCCAAACCAGGATATAGCTTGTGCCAGTAGTAGTCGGGCTCTGGTCCAATGATTCCAAGGAAGGCGAAGATTAATGCCTCAATACTCATACCGAGGATCAACATCTCAGAAGCGAAAGGCCAGCTCTCAATCTTAAACAGGGCTCCTGCCAATACGAAGGCTGCACCAATACCAATAAGAAGATTCTTGAAATACTTAAAACCTTTGGTTTTTACGAAACTCATTTCCGTAATAATTTTAACGAGTTAGTTAATTTGATTTATCTCTGTTGAACGTCCTCCGATTCTTTTTCGGAACAGAGAACTATACATGACGCGAAGTGGTCTGGGCGAAGCCCTAACCGCTTCGGTCAGCATATACTGTACTTGAAGAAGGTTTGGAGGCCCAAACCTCTTCAACGTCAGTATAAGCGTTGTCTTTGCTTTTCACACCTGTATAATGCAGGCACAAAAAAAAGTAACAGTGGTTACGCCTTTTTTTTGAACTTTTTTTGGCAAAAGTCTTCCAAAGAAGAACTAAGCACTGTCTTTCAGGAGATTACAAAAGTAAAATTTGAGCGAGATGGGATCATATTTTGCTTTAGACTACCTGTAAATACAGGCCTAGCAAGCGCTCAACATAAAAGATTAAGCCCCTGTCATGGAGTAAATCAAAGTAGTTGTTGTCGGAGAGACGCATTGCGATGCGTCTATACACCAGTCAAAACTACCACTGATCCCATAAAAGGGCATATCTGTCAATTTAGGATATCATCATGACCAAGCAAAAAGGATGCCGTCCGTTAAGAGAGCATCCTTTTTACTTGTAGTGCTAATGAGATAGTAGCTATCTCTTAATTAGAAGTCATTGAGTGAACGGCCCAGGAACGTCAATACGTTACGGAAACCGACATAAGACTTAGTAGTATCCTGGTACTCCCAGTGACGAGTACCCGTCTGTAGGAAGTAAGAAACATCTTTCCAAGAACCACCGCGGATTACTTTGCGCTTCCAAGATTCTGGATCGTCGTCAGCAGCATCGTAGCGGATATCTGGGTTCAAGTCATGCTGGAAAGAGTAAGCGTTATCGTAGTATGCAGAGCTTGTCCACTCTGATACGTTACCGGCCATGTTGTACAGACCGTAATCGTTCGGGTAGTATGCATCAGCCTTCACAGTGTACTGACCACCATCTTCTGGGTAGTTACCACGACCAGGCTTGAAGTTAGCTAGCAAACAGCCTTTCGCGTTGCGGATGTAAGGACCACCCCAGGGGTAAGGAGCATTCTCACGGCCACCGCGGGCTGCGTATTCCCACTCGTGCTCAGTAGGGAGGCGGAAATCTTCGGTGTTGATACCGTCGCCGCGACGCTGCTGGAATTCATTCCAAAGTTGAGTACGGTAGAAGGAGAAGGCATTGGCCATGTGCCAGTCAATACCTACAACTGGATAGTCATCGTATGCTGGGTGCCAGAAGTAGTTACGTGCCATTGGCTCGTTGTAAGAATAAGCGAAGTCGCGTACCCATACCAAGGTATCTGGGTAGATGTTAACTACCTTACGCTTTAGAAAAGCAGTACGTGGAGTAGCACCACGGTCCTTAGCAGCAGCCTGCCAGTCAAACCATTGGTACTCATATTTGAAAGCTGTTACTTTCAGTTCTTCTCGTCCAGCAAAGCGGTCATCGCCCTGGTAGTAGAGATCTTCCTTGAGAATCTCATCTTCCCAGTCAATATCCAATTCCCAGTCGATGTGCTCATCACCATTAGCATCTGTAATATAGTGCTGTAATGACTCGTGAGCCAAAGAATCGCGTACGTAGTACACGAACTGGCGATATTCGTTATTAGTAATTTCTGTTTCGTCCATATAGAAACCAGAAATAGAGATCGCCTTTTGGCGCTGTACGTAGGTGTTAGCTACATCCTGGTCACTGGGACCAATGTGCAAAGTCCCTGATGGTACGTAAACCATACCAAAGGGATTAATACCTTTCCAGCTTGGACGATCAAGAACGCCGGTGATTTCACCACTTTCGGAGCGACCGCAGGCCACCAGCACGAGCACTAGTAGAGCTAGTGCGATTTTGGACAAGTTCTTCATGTTTATACCCGAGTTTTCCTTCAGAATTTTAAACCGATTTTCAAAGCGAACGTAAATATAGATTCTTTGATGTATTTATCAAAAGAAATTACCCCGGTCCACCGGAGTTTAACACATCAACCCAAGCATAACGCCAGTTGCCTGACATTTAGTACGGATTGTATGGACATTAACTGAGTAGCCTGAAACGGTACGGAGGAAAATTACCTCCTGCTTCGAGGGTGATAGATGATTGGTGGAAGCTTACCCGCCCCGATTGTTTTATCCAAACGGTACTTCACCACGATTTCGTGCGAGCCGCTATGTACACTTTGCAAAGGGGATAACCCTACATCATAAGCATACATAAGTTGGAGCGAAGGTGAAAGACGAAAACCCGCCATTAAAATCACCGCATCCTGCGACGCACTGTTGTATCCTCTAAACGAAGCTCCGGCAAAGATATTGTCGTTGTAAGCGCCTAAGACAGAAATATCAAGTTGGTTCTCAATAGCATCGGAACGGAACCACAAAGAAGGCCTTACAACAAAGCTATTTCCCACTTCGAAATTACTGGTTACATAGGCGTGGTAAACACTAGCCAGATTATAGGTCAGTTGGGTCAATTGAATATTGCCCGCATTTGCATTTTCTATGGATAAGCCTGCTTCAAAACGTTCACTTTGGTAGTACACACCAGCGGCTGCCTGAATACCCGTACCAGACTCCGAGGCTAAAGAAAGCAGATTATCATTGTGAGTCTCTACCCCTGGCAGATATACGCCATCTGGAGTAATGAGTTCACCGCCACGTAAGGTCCATTGTTGCCAGCTCAATCCTAGTCCGAGTGAGAGCACCCCTGTTCCCAATTCCATCTGATAATTATAAGCCCCCTGTACGCTAGTCAACTGATGCGCTCCAATCTCATCATTCTCAAACTGAAACCCCAAGCCGCCGCGCAAGAAGTATAGCGGAAGGTGTACACTTACCCGTTGCCCAACGGGAGCACCTTCTAACCCTACCCACTGCTGGCGATAAGTCCCCGTAACACTCAGGCCGTAATCCAAGCCTGCATAGGCCGGATTATAACGCATGGGGTCCAACATGTAGGTGCTGTACTGAGCAGGTTGCTGGGCCGATAGAGTATAGCTCAACGCGATCAGTAGGGATGTACAGTACAAATATTTCATCGGGTCAGTTTAATGATTTGGCGGGTAGCTCAATATGTGGGGTACGGGTCTTGTTTCAATTATATGGTACCAATAGTACCGTTTTCAAGGACAATAGACTGCAGTAAAATAGAACAAAATACCGGACTCGTCAAGAATGAGCCCTAAAACAAAGTCTACTTACGTCAGCCCTTAGTCAATATCACTTGCCCAAGTGAGGGCTTTACTCTTCCGCGCGTCGTCAACAACCTCTTTGATCGTAAAACACAAAGGCTACCGTATAGTTGCCCAGTTCACGAATCTGTTTTGCAGATCGGCAGACAATAGACAAAAATCCCGGAGCAGTGTACCTACTCCGGGATGATATTACAGTTTTAATGGGTATGCCTACTGCACAATCAGTCGGCGGGTCTGCAATTGGTTATTGGCACGCAGCTGTACGATATAAAGCCCCGGTGGTAAGTTCACCGTTGCCCCTACTTGGTACGGTCCTGCGGGTACGCGCTCTTCCGTCAACGTACTCATTACGCGACCATTCATATCAATGAGTTGCAATTGAACTTCCGAAGCTGCCTCCAAGTCAAAGCTGATGGTAACTTGCTCGGTGCTAGGGTTAGGGAACACCTCTAGCTGGAAAGCATCCGTCAGTACTTCGCGGGTAGAGGAAATAAATCCACCTGGGGGTTCATCCAGTCTTACGGAAGTGTACAAGCGGTATTCACCTGGTACAAAATCCAATGACTGGTTGAGATCCTCCACGAGGATACTATCACCCGTGAAATACTCGTACCACCAACCCGTTTCCTGGAAAGGTTGAGGAATGGCCTGTGGTTCCACCGCAAAGTTACCGAGTACGGCTACGTCCATTTCATCACTATTCAGTTGAATGCGCTTCGCTGTACCAGCAAGACTGCTAGCGAAATCATCCGTACGGAAAACCGGGTAGTCCGTTTTCAGCTCGATCAATGCCTTGGTCACATTGTATAGCCGCTGGCGATTGGGGCTTTCAAAATAGTCCCAACGGATGGGCTTCGGGTCTACCCGACAGTTATCACTAATACCACCACCGGGGCAGTAATTAATACTGAAGTTGTAGCCCAGCTCTCCAAACTGCCATAGCATCTTCGGACCTGGCACCGTGTAGAAGAAGGCACTAGCTAATTCGCAGCGCTGCAAGCCAGTTACCGTGTTCCGTACATTGTAGTCGCCGGCACTATTACCGAACTGCTCATTTTTGTACATCATACGTTCCTCATCGTGACTCTCCATGTAGGCAATCAGTGCTGGCGTGGGCCAACCACGATTCGTATAGAATGCGTCAGAAAGGTTAGAACCATAACCCATAGCGGCCTCCAAATACTGATTGTGAAGACCAGCGCCAGACCACGACATCATACCATTACCATAGGTCGTCAGCTCCACTTCCTCTAAGTTTTGGGCGAAGTGCTCCAGGATAACGTAGAAGTCTGGGTTAACCGCCCATACTACATCTGCATAGTGCTTGATGATGGCAATACGGGAAGCATCGTATAAGCTCCAGGCCCCCGCATCGGTATTAAAGGTTTGTGTGAAACCTTTAGATAGATCATAACGGAAACCGTCCACTCGAAACTCTTCAATCCAGTATTCCATCACACGATCTACAAAGTAGCGGGTAGCAGCAGTTTCGTGGTTAAAGTCATAACCCACATTAAAGGGGTGACGAGCATCCGGATTCAACCAAGGGTTCTCCGGTGTAGGCTTAAAAGCTGCTTGGTCCCAGTATAACTGAGCTAATGGGCTCTGGCTAAAGGCATGATTGTACACCACATCCAGTATCACAGCAATGCCGCGGTTGTGGCACTCATCAATAAAGGCCTTGAACTGATTAATGGTACCATAGTATTTATCCAATGCCATGTGGAAGCTTGGATTGTAGCCCCAGCTGATATTACCCTCAAATTCGTTCACCGGCATCAATTCAATGGCGTTGACACCAAGGTTGCTGAGGTAATCCAGGGTATCAATCAAAGTTTCATAGTCATGACGGTCTATGAAGTCGCGCATCAGCAATTCATAGATCACCAAATCCTCTTTTGCTGGTGCGGTAAAGTCATCCACCTGCCAATCGTACTCGGGTGCACCAGGCTGTAGCACACTGGTTATGCCCTGCGTTTTTCCGGTAGGATAAGCTGGAAGGTCCGGATAAGTTACGGTTGGAATGAATGGATCATTGAAAGGATCAAGTACGATCTGGCTGTAGGGGTCCGCAATGCGGATACTACCATCTACCAGGTACTGGAAAGCATAATCTTCTCCTTCGGTCAGGCCATCGATTTGCAACCACCACAGGTCACCATCCAGGCTCTGCTTCATTTGGTACTGCAGTGAGGCTTGCCAGTCGTTGAAGTCACCAAGTACAAAGATGGCATCTTTATTAGGTGCGAATAGCTGTAACAGGTAACTGCCATCTCCTAAATAATTAATACCGTGTGGTAACTCCAGAGGTGGGTCCTCCTGTGGAACATCTCCAGGGATCACGAGTACAAAAGTGGCCGTATCCGTTAAGTCTTCGTAAGCCGCAGCTACCAATACTTCTTGCACACCACTACCGCCACTCACATTAATAGTAGTGTTGATGGTGGTGGCATCCATTGCGGATTCTACCTCTTGTCCATTGACAAATAGCTGTAAATCAGATTCGATGTAGCTGTTGACATCAACAGGAATCATCGCCCCTACGCTGGTGAGAACAACGGGGGCGGTAGGATTGGTAATATCCACGCGGTAAGCCGCAGTGTAGGTAAAGGATTCCGTTAAAGTGTTAGTACCATCAGTTGCGGTGATGATTACTTCGTGCGTTCCTTCTTCGAGGGCACGCAGATCATAGCTAATGGCTGTTTCACCAGTTACTTCGGAAAGTAGTTCACCATCCTCGGTGATCGACAGGGTCGCAGCGCCAGAGGTTACGGCATTGATGGTAATAAATTCACCTAGGGCAACATCCAGGTTGCTTTCCAGTGGTGCGTTTAAGCTAAGCGATAAGGGAATATCATCGGCAAATACGTCATAATAAATATCGCTACCTCCAGCGGCTTTACCCTCTAGAGAGCCATCACCATTGCGAAATACTAAAGCTAGCTGCAGTATTTCTTCTCCATCAGGCACATTGTAGTACTCTTTAATAGATGGCTCAAAGGTGTAGGTATACTTATTGTCCTCGCCTGGAACGGGTGTAAGTTGCCATGCGGCATTAGCTTGCCCCCAAGTAGTTTGTACATACTGCCAATCCGCTGGTCCGGTGCTGGCGTCAGTAATAACCCCGGTATGGAGGTATACATCACAGCCGCAGTCGGCTAGTCCACCAGTACCCTCAGTAGCATCAAAAGTGATTGTCACGGCATCATTAGCCGTAGGGAAAGCAGGTTCTGCCGTGATTAATTGGGCGTGAATTTGACTGGGGATGATCCCCAACAAAGCCAGACCAACAAACGCAAGCAAAAAGCTTGACCATTGTGTTGAAATAGGTTGGTAAGAATTCTTCATTTGATTCTGCACTTTTTGGTAATTACAATTATAGAGGAGTTCAAGTTTGACCGAAGGGTCAATCTCGTAGAACTACTTACTTGATTAATAATTATAGAAGAGCGAAAACTTCAGATACAAGACCGTTACTCAAGGCGGTATTCCGCCGTAGCTAGAGACAGGATCTAAAAATTAGACGTTGGTTGAATTACGGTTTTAACAGGTCGCTCTTATTTGAAAGCAATTACTAATCACTTTCAAATAGACAACGAAGGTCGAAAAAAATGGCTAGCTGCCAAAAAGGAAAAGGAAAATATGGTGGACTTCTGACAGTTGTATCTTAATGCTTGGGCTGAAAATTGCGCTTAAGATGGATAAAAATACAAATCCCGAATACCAGGCATTGCCGGTATCCGGGATTCTCTATATCGAATAGATCCTAAGATCTACGATATTCTAGCCATCATACTCCTCGTCGTTGTTGTAGCTATCCTTACGACGGTCATCGTAACTACTACGACGATTACGGTCATAACTACTTCCACGGTCGTCATAGCTGCTACGACGATCATCATAGCTACTGCGACGATCATAGCTGCTACCACGGTCGTAACCGCCGCCACCGCCGCGATCATAACCGCCACGGCCACCGCCGCCGCCACCGTAACCACCACGGCCGCCACCGCCACCGTAACCGCCACGGCCACCGCCGCCGCCATAACCACCACGGCCGCCACCGCCACCGTAGCCACCACGGCCACCGCCGCCATAACCACCGCGACCGCCACCGCCGTAACCGCCACCGCCGCGCTTCTCACGTGGCTCAGACTCTTTAACAGCGATCTCACGACCATTCAATTCTGCCCCATTCAAGTCCTCAATAGCTGCCCGTCCTTCGTCATCATTAGGCATTTCAACAAAACCGAAACCCCGGGAGCGCCCGGTTTCACGGTCCATAATAATTTTTGCACTCTCCACTTCTCCATAAGCTTCGAACGCAGTACGTAGATCATCATCAGTGATCCCGTAATCTAATCTAGCAACAAAGATGTTCATCAAAAAAAGATTAAAAAAACATAAGCAATAGATCCAGCACAACTGGTGCAAGACCCGGAAAAACGAAAAACCAATAAGCTTACAAAAGGAAAAAAAGGCTCAAAAGATGGGCAAATTAAGTTCCAAAGAATGCGACTTATAGGGTATCGAATTTCTAATCGGCGTAAAGTTAAGCCTTATTTGGATACGATGCCACTTTTTTTCTAATCCTCAGATATTTAGATCAACTTAGTAGCGTAATTTAAACCTGGATTAACACCGG
Source organism: Bacteroidota bacterium (assembly GCA_038528965.1). GTDB lineage: Bacteria > Bacteroidota > Bacteroidia > Chitinophagales > Saprospiraceae > Lewinella. Next base: position 83,476 of record JBCBEC010000007.1, read on the forward strand.
TATGGCTGCTCCCTTGCGCGCATCGCATTATTCCCGCAAACGCATCTTGAAGATGGGAACCCTGGCACTGCTCTTGTTCTTTGTGTGTTGGTGGTCCTTCGGTTTACCGCGCCCGCTATTTGATCAACCAATAGCCGTCCTTATCGAAGATCAAGACGGCGCCTTGCTGGGCGCCCGTATTGCCAGTGATGGCCAGTGGCGATTTCCGGCAGGTGACAGTATTCCGGTGCGTTTTGAGACCAGCCTGATACAGTTTGAAGACCGTCGTTTCTTTCAGCATTGGGGAGTAGATTGGCGGGCCCTACTGCGGGCCATGCGGCAAAACATAAGAGCCGGTAAAGTGGTTAGTGGTGGCAGTACCATAAGCATGCAGGTGGTGCGGATGGCGCGGGGCAATCGTTCGCGAACCATCTGGCAAAAGTTGATTGAAATTTCCCTGGCCCTGCGCTTGGAGCTGACTTATTCAAAAACAGAAATAATGGGGCTTTGGGCCGCAAATGCTCCTTTTGGTGGTAATGTAGTAGGGCTGGAAGCAGCCAGCTGGCGCTACTATCAAAAAGCCTCACATCTGCTGACTTGGTCCGAGGCCGCTACCCTAGCGGTACTGCCCAATAGCCCTGCCTTGATTCATCCAGGGCGCAACCGCAGTGCACTAAAACACAAGCGAGATCGACTGTTGAGGCGCTTGCAGGAGGAAGGCATCATAGACTCAACTAGTCATGAACTTGCTATTGTGGAACCCCTCCCAGAACGGCCGCTCCCCTTGCCACGTCTGGCACCTCGGCTACTGGATCGAGTTGCGCAGGAGCAGGGTCCGGGCCGGTGGCGCCTGAGTATTAAGGCGGACCTGCAACAACAGATACGGAGACTTGCCAGTCGGCATCAGGAACGCCTGGCACACAACGGTATTCACAACCTAGCCATACTCGTACTGGACACCCATAGTGGAAAAGCACTTTCCTATGTAGGCAACCTTGAACATTTAGCGGCAGAGCATAGTCCATCGGTAGATTTGGTACAGGCGCCGCGCAGTCCAGGAAGCTTATTAAAACCTGCTCTTTACGCCCTGGCTCTGGAAGAAGGGCTGATCTTACCCAAAGAACTGCTACCGGACATTCCTTCGGTTTTCGGCAATTTCCGACCAGAGAATTTTCATCAGGCCTATCAAGGTGCCGTTTCAGCTGATCTAGCCCTCGCTCGCTCCTTGAACATTCCCTTTGTGCACTTGCTACAGCGCTACGGAGTTGCTCCTTTCCATCAAGCACTCCGGGATTGGGGCATGGAGTATCTTAGTTATCCACCTGATCACTATGGACTTTCACTAATCCTGGGAGGGGCAGAAGTAAGTCTGTGGGAAATGACAGCTTGGTACGCAGCTTTAGCGCGAACGGTTATAGATGCCTCACGTTGGCAGGGGCAATACCACCGGCAGAACTGGCGTCCACCCCATTATTTACCGCGTTCGAATACCGTCAAAGACTCCTTGCGTTTGGCGCCTTTGCACATCAGTAGTGGAGCCGCTTGGAAAACCTTACAGGCATTGGAGCAACTACAACGTCCCAGTAGCGAAGGTGATTGGCAAAATTTCACCTCCAGTCAGCGCATGGCCTGGAAGACCGGGACCAGTTTTGGTTTTCGTGATGCCTGGTCCATCGGCGTAGACCCCGACTACACCATTGGTATCTGGGTTGGAAACGCAGATGGAGAAGGTAGGCCGGGGCTAGTAGGAGTTCAGGCTGCTGCACCTTTGTTATTTGCCGTTAGGCGATTGTTGCCGAATGGTACTGAGTGGTTCACAGAGCCCGTAGGGAATTTAAATTCCGTTCGGACTTGCAAACAGAGTGGACAGCTAGCAAATAGTCATTGCCCTAACCCACAATCCACCAAGGTCCCGCAGGCTGCCAACCAAGCCAGAAATTGTGCCTTTCACCAATTGCTTTTTCTCAATGAGGAACGGACGGAGCGCATCCATCAGGGCTGTATCTCCGCAGCTGAACAGGTATTTCCTACCAGCTGGTTTCAACTGCCACCTTTACAGGCGCACTACTACCAGCCTACACATCCAGCGTACGCAGCCCCCCCTACTTGGCGCCCTAACTGTGCCCCAACAGAAAGTGGTGATCAACCAATGCAGTGGATTTACCCCGTTCGCGCAGAGCGGATCACCATACCTAAAACCTGGGATGGCCAACGAAGTGCAGTCATTTTTGCATTAACTCACCAGGAAACCTCAATAGCAGTGCACTGGCATTTGGATGGTGAATTCTTGGCTACCACCTACGACAGCCATACCATGGAATTGCAACCCCCAAGCGGTAGACATACGCTTCTTGCTGTAGACGCGAAGGGGAATCGACTGAATAAAGCTTTTGAAATCGTAGACTGAGGCATACTTCACGGTAGCGACCTAGTCCTTAGGTACACCGGCTTTTTGCTTTAGCTGTACCGAGTTAGTAGTAGGCCCTTGATGAGATTTACCGTTTCGCTTTTCCTTCTTAGCGACCTTCTTGGAAATGGGCTCATAGCGCCATTTTTCCCAGGCAAACGACATGGCTCCCGCCACAAGATTCAATAGTCCTAAAAGACTCTCGAATGGCTTATCGATTAAAAGAAAACACAAGACAATTACATTGAAAAATAAAAAGATAAACTGCACCCAGGGGAACATGGGACTCCGCCAAGCCACCTCATCACCTATTTGCTGACGACGCAAGCGGAATAAACCTAGGACAGTAAGAATGGTAAAAAGCTGTAGGACAAAACCACTGTATAGTAAGACCTGTTCGAATGAACTGGTAGAAACCAAAAAGACCGAAATAGCAGCTTGTAACCAGATGGCCCGAACGGGGACTCCACGCTGATTATCTCTGGCAAAATATTGCCACATTTGGTAATCTCCAGCCATTGCTCTCGTTACCCTGGACCCCACCCAAATCATGGCACTAATCCCTGCTATGAGTAAGCCTGCAATAAGGAAACTAATGATGCGACCACCAGTCTCCCCAAACATGAGACTGGCAACAACTTGTCCTACTTCCACTTTGCCCGCCAGAAGATCAGCCGGGGCTTGCCGCAAAAAAGCAACTTGCAACAGAAAAAACAGCACACTAACCAAAATGGTACCCCCCAGAAGTGCCCGAGGAAGATTGCGCCGAGGGTTACGAATCTCTTCCGTGAGGTAGGCCGCAGCGTTCCAACCAGAAAAGGCATAAATGACATACACTAATGAAACCGCCACCACCGGCTGCCAAACATCAGTAAACCTAAAACGAAAAGTCTCGCTGAGCACCAGCGCATTGTCCGCGGCTGCGGGAAGCAATAGCCCAGATATAATGAGGATGAGAACTAATAAGACCTTAAGGCCGGTGAGAATATTTTGAAAACGACTACTCTGTCGAATGTCAAAGGAATGTACCAAGGCCACCAGTAGAATAGAAACCGTTGCCACAGAAGAACCCGACCAGCCCAAAAAAGTGGCAACGTAGCTACCGATCGCCATGGCCGCTAAAGCAATAGCTGCGGCAAAACCTACGGTAATGCTCACCCAGCCGGATAGATACCCCAAAAAAGGATGATAAATTCGAGAAAGAAAATGGTACTCCCCACCGGATTTCGGTAGTCGAGTAGCAATTTCAGCGTAGGTGAAAGCTCCGCAAAGTGCAACCAAGCCACCCACCACCCACAAGAGAATAATAATACTGACGTGCTCCAGACTACTGAGCTGTAGACCTAGTGTAGTAAACACACCAGTTCCTACCATGTTAGCTACCACAATCGCAGCTGCCGTAGCCCAGCCTATCTTCGTCTGTTTTTCCCGCATACCTTGTCGGATCACATAAGGATATATATAACAACGTAAAACTACAGCTTATTGGATAGGCAGCGAGTTATTAAAAAATAGATTAACGAAAGTATAACAAGTATTAAAATTGCTTGATTGGTGCATTAACAAGTGTTATCGCTGCAGTAAAACGCTGTTAACGCTCGGGGAATGTAAAGGACTACAAGACTTAGAGTCGATGCAAACGTGGTACTATCATTCCTAGTATTGCACCAACACCGTACCCCACTAAAACATCGGAAAGAAAGTGTTTACCAGCCCTCATGCGGCCGTAACCCGTAAGTAAAGGTAGGACAGCAGCGGTAGCCCAAACCGTCGTTCTATAGCGGGAATCGGGATAAATGTCATTATACATCTGAGCTCCAGCAAAGGTAAAATAAGAGGATACCGCCGTATGACCGGAGAAAAACGAATAGCGTGCCTCCTGCTTTAACTTCAATTCCAAAGGAGCAGCACCGTTATAAACGAAGGGGCGAGGACGCCGAGCTAAGGTTTTAGTAAGATTAATCAACCCCGCATTTAGCAACGCTCCTTCTAAGGTAATTAGTAATATTTCACCGCTATTCTCCCGGTTGGGTTGATCTAATAATAAAGCAAAAGGGAATGCTAGGGAGGTCAAAGCAGTGACATTACTAAATTGGTGCGCAGCTGGCGAATAATAACGTGTGCTGTAACGATCGAATCCGGCTACCTGCCTGGCATTGAGCAAATCAATATCCTTCTGTTGTAGTGGCTCTACCCGGCGGTCCAAGTAAATAGAGGTGCCAGTTGTTAGCAAACCGGCTGCTAGAATAGGCAAATCAACATTGCTCTTCAGTTCATAGGGAAAGGTATATTGACTGTGGGCCAAAGCCGGCAAAAAAACGAGAATCAAAAGCCAATAGCGGATCGAGATCATAGGTAAGGATGATTAATGCACAAAACAAAATAGACTTTCTCGCACAGATCAGGTAACCTGATTGAAAAAGTCTATTTTTCTTTTGAAACTTCGAAGGGTACTTAAGTACCAAAACATCTTGATAAAGGAAAAAGTTAACTACCCTTTACGCGCATGTTTGCGCTTTAGTTCTCCCTTGCCGTTCACCCACTTAGGTAGGGCATATGCTCTTCCCCGACCGTCGTAAGAAACCTTACGAATATCATCACGACGATTCGCCAATTTTTGTAGACTACGAACTACCATAACTTGTGCTTTGGCAGCATCTGCATCCTTACCTTGGTTAGCAACTACAAAATCGGTGATTTCAGCAGTCAGCATTGCAGTACCTGTATCTTCTAAAGCCTTAAAGACAAGAAGATCATACTCTGATAAACGGTAACCAGAGGAGCGATCTTTTTTAGATTTCCTTCCACTTGTTTTACGTGGAGCTGCTGCTGGAGTGGTAGCTGAAGCAGCGCGAGGCTTACGACCTCTTTTCTTGGGAGCTGCTGCCGCAGGAATTGCTACTTCTTCAATTACCGCTGTTGCTTCAGCGATAGAAGCGATCTGCGCGGCCTCCGCTGCTTCTAAATTTGGCAGCGCAGATTTAAAATTACGAATCATACGTTTGGTCTGCTCCAGTTCAAATTGAAGTTGCCTTTGTTTCGACTCGTAAGTGGCAAGCAATTGCTTTATATCGCTGCTTGCTAATTTCAAATTTGCCATGTTGATGTTAGTTATGAAACGAAAATTAATTAGGGGCCCACACAGCGCATTAATTCAGCAAAAAGAAAAAATTTAAAATAATAGGATTCTATCAATTTCGGGACAATGCACAATGTGAGATTAAATTTTTATTGGATTCAAGGTTGCTTTGTATCGGGACATGGTTTTTTCGGGACTCTATTTCAAGCATTTAAATGTATTGCAAACCTCCCCTTTTTGCTATTAAATAATACTCTTTCGCCGGTAATAGACTCACTTACTAGACACTATACATTTTGAATTTTATTCAAAATCAGCGCAAAGCTAGTATAAAATACGGATTTTCATAATACCGCGCCACTTTTTAATACCCTATAATATTCAAAATGTCAAAAGTATCGCTTTTACAGACATCCTTTGGAGTAAATCTAATAATATTTACCCACATTTACTTGGGCCAATAATGAAAACATTAAAAATACTGACAATCACTTAATTAGAATTATTAAAAATCACAAGCGAGACGGATAGGAATAACGCTTCACACTCAAAGTTGCAATTGAAGTTGCAAGGATGGTAAGGAGACTAAAAAGGTAGCTTTAAGCACCTTTTCATACTATTTTCATTGCAATAAGGTTACAAAAAACACAAATAAGCCCGTCCAGAGGCACACTGGACGGGCTTATCAACAGGAAAGAAGTATTTTATTACCCAAAAGGCAATCGTGACGTTTCCTACACTATATTCCTATTTAATTTTAAATTATTTCCAGCCTAAGTCGGCTCTCTTAGAAGTAAAATTGGAGCTATTTGAATTCTGACTCCAGTAGGCCTCTAATTTAGTTTCTTTTCTGGTTGCCTTGGTAGTTCTGATAACACCATCAAATGCACTAGGATAGGAGTCTGTGAAGCCCTGGATTCTGTAGGGAGAAACCCCATCGAAAACGTATTCTACTTTGCGTTTTAAACTTGGGTATTCCAGGGTGTAGATTTTTAAATCCTCACCTTCAAATTCATCTCCGGAATAATCCGCCAAACTTACGTTTGCTGCTACCGCTCTAAATGGTTGATGGCGTAAACGTAGAAATGTCATTGCGGGTATTAGATTTAAATTGCCCGTAGGCAAATCGGCGGGGCTAAGTCGAATTCTGTTGAGCAGCTCATCCTCAAGAGCATCAGCATTTTGCGCTTCGGTTTGATCTGCCTCATTCTCGAAGTAGGAATGCAATTGCTGCTGATAACCTCCGTCTTCCTGTAAATTGACTTGTGCATAAGTTTGACCACACCAGTCCTGGCTCGTATGCGACACCTTCAATGTACGCGGGTAATCTTTGGTGTAAGCAGGCGTAAAAATGGAACTCATGATAGAGTAATCATAGAGACCAGTAGTAAAACGAGTAATCGAATTAGTCTTTAGAATCTTAGTACTATTCGGATTTTGGTAACGATCGTTTTTGACCTGCTTGTCCGTTAGGAAATCTTCGGAAACGAAGATCAACAAAAGCTGTCCTTTATGTATCCCTTGATAACGGTTTTGCTCCAGCTCGTAGGTATTCAATTCTCCCAGTCCCTGATACCAGTATTTATCTAAGCCTTGTACCGTGTTAGCAAAGGGGCCAGGGTCTGCCTGCGTTGTCATTGTAGTTGTCATCGAAGCTTGGACCGCTTGTGCTTCGGCGGCATCTCCGTCTGAGGATGGAGCTGAGCAGCTAACTAAGAGGCTCAAAAAAACAAATGAGAGAAGGGGAAACTGATTAAAGCTATTCATTAGTGTAGTGCTATTTACATCAATAAAAGTACTACTAAAACACTGATAACCAGGCTTAGGTTGTGTGACACTGTATAGAAAAAGCGTTAAACAAAACGCTTGATTACGGGGCAAAAAAAAGGCCCACGATGATCAATTCGTGAACTTTGTTTAACGCTTTTATAAATTAATAGCTATTTTTGCATTGAAAGTTTACTAATGCACTTTTTGTCTAAGGGCTCCCTGCTTGCGCAGAGAGCCCTAGATTTTTTAACCTGTAAAGAGGTTGTAGTCGTTCTGTCTATTAGACGCGGTAAACTAATGATGATTAAGCATCATCGCCACTGCGAGCCAAAGCATATACTACAAGACCGAAACCAATCTTGTTGATCGCATCACCGATGTTGTAGATTACGTCCATGTCCAGACCTAGGTCAACAGTCATACCGAATAGACCACCGGTAGTACCTTGGATGTAACCGATTGGGTAAATTGCCCAACCCACCAATACGAACCATGCTAGTGTCTTAACAGCTGCAGCAACTTGTGGACCAGCCTTTTCTCCCAGCTCCTTGATCTCGCCGAACATCGCCAAGTACAGGATATAGAAGTAAGCCAAACCAGAGATCAAGCCCATTACCCAGCTCATAGTAGCTGTATCTGCCGTGTTGTACACATAAGTGCTCTCACCCAAGAAACCTGTTACGAGCATCACTACAGAAGCTCCAATCAAGCGCCATAGTAAACCAGTAGTAGCACCGGCCTTACGGGTGATCAAGTAGAATTCTACGCACATTAACGGTACAGTAAGGATCCAGTCAACATAACGTAGTTCAGTTGGAGATGTACTTGTCTCACCGTAAAAATCACGCATGTAATAGTAGTGAACTGCGGCGATGAAAGTAATCAAACCAGAAACGAGTAAAGATGTACGCCACTTCTTGTCAACGTTATTCATTTCAAAGAAGAAGAATACAGAGGCAGCCATCATGGCCATGGTTCCAACGAAGAAGGTGAAACCGGTGGCGTCGGTAATCTTAACAGACGCTAATAGATACGAAAAGTCTATCGCACTCATAAATGAAAGTGTAGTTAAATAAAAGGTTAGTGGTTTTATTTAGATCGTTCTAGTCAGATGGGTGGAATATGTCTTGGATCCACTTGGTGGGATTGGGGTAATATCTCTTGGACTTTCTTGTCAAGTGGGTAAATTTGAGAGCCTAACGCGTAATTCTATAAAAGGTTTAAAAGCCGAACATTTTTTTAAAAAAATATTTTTTCTCCATACTTAATTCTGAAAACGGAACCCCAAACTCTAACAATATGCTCACTTAATTGGCATCAGCATCCTTCGCTAAACGTTCATATACCCGATCAAGTAGCAACATATGAGGTAAAGTCAAGGCGGCAACAAAAGCGAACAACCAGGTCCAATAAGCGCTGAAATCAAGCTCAGGTTGGATTAGAGCCACCGCTGCAATTCCTAAGATGGCCATTCCGCTAAACGGCAATGCCGTAAGGATATATCGCCTGGTACTAGCCCGGCTCTCATCTTTAAACAGAAATCGGATCTGATCCAGCGCTGATGGCAAGGCATGCCATAACGCAAAGTATATCGCGAAGCCCAGAAATAAGGGAGCAAAATAAAAGACCAGACTAAGGACTACCAAACTGGCTAGTTCACGGCGAAAATAGCGCGGTTCTAAAGCAGGCTTTAGAAACAATAGTAGTAATAGAACTACCGCCAATAGCACCAAGGGAATAAATTCCGTCAAGGGTTCTTGTGGCAAAGAAAGATCAAAACCCAACAAGGACTCCAACACTGGTTGTGCCTCCGGGAAATGCCAAAGGATGGGAGCAATAATCACCCACCCACCCCATAGTAAGTAAACCGCGGAGTGTAGCACGCTACGTGCCTCCAAATAAGCGAAGTTTCCTTGTCCAAAGTGATAGGCGGATAGAATAAGAAATAGCAGCAGCGTCAGCGCTGGAAATAGGTACCATCCTAAAAACACCACTCCCATCAGCCCTAAGTATCCCAGATAAAAGAGGAAAAGAGCTCGTTGCCCATAGACTTTTTGGTATAACTGCTGAAAAAGTCGATGATCAGCAGCTCCGTGCGGTATCCCAATGAATAGAATAAGAATCGCTGCCAAATACAAAGGTAGATTGGCATTAATGGTTAACAAACCAATGAGGGCCAGCACTAGGCTCAACCCCAAAACAACTTGCCACAAGCGAGGATATAGACTAACCATAATGCGTTTTTTTTCTCAGCGCAGGCTGATTAGCCCAACTTGGCTTTTTTCTCAAACTGTGCTTCCAGGCCGCCTCAAGAAACCATCCAACTTGGAGATCTTTGAAAATCAGGACCTCTTCCCACCATTTGGAGTCTTCGTCTAGGAAGCGGAGGATCCTTTCAAACGGCTGCCCTTTAAACAAAGACACAAAAATGTCGCGACTGCGTTCCGGATGATGTTGCAGCAAATAGAGCAGTAAATGATCATACCAGCGAAAACGATCATTTGGCAATCCAGCATGACTTATATCTCCAGTATTCACCAATTCCTCAGCCATAACGCTTACCTGCTCCTGAATGCGTAAGAACGCATAGCCAGTCGTGGGCTTCACCGCATTTCCAGCAGTACCAATAGAGCGAATTCGCCGGAAATTGCGATTTACTAGATCGAGGTCGGTCATTGGAATTTTGCCTTCCTCCTCCTCTAAAATTGAATACCCGACATGGCCAAAGCGCTGCCGCAGATAGTTAATCATTTGGCGTTCGTACACTTCCTCTTTCCAAATATCTACTGTAAAGGCCGTATATTCTATCAGTGCTTCAGTAGCCGAGAAAGGTAAGCAGTAAAAAAAAGCGGGTTCGCCAGCTTCATTCTGGCTAAAATCCATCAGCGTAGCTACATTAGGATTAAAGCAAGGGCGATCTGTTTTGACCTTCCAGCCTCGAAAATGTTGCCACAAAAAATAGGGATTACTATCCTCAAGGGATAGGTCTTTGGCATTGACACGACTGTCGAATATCCAATCCGCCCGGTACAAATCACCGCCAATTTTTGCCCAGGGGCCCGTATCATCTTCTCCCAGGCAAGCAATTTCAGCTTGGAGAAAATGTGTGTTGGGCGATTGAGTCAGCTGTTGTTTTAAGTACTTGTAGTAGTCAGAACCGTCAATTAGTTGGTAGCAGTAAGGATCAATTGACCTAGTGCGGTTCCAGGTGAGCGCACCAAAATGAATATTAGACCACCGGTGCTTAACAATCTGATCCAAACCAAGTGGTAGCGGATTTTTTGACCAAAATGCCCACGTCCGATCGTTTTGATCTTTCACCTCACGATCAACAACCAGAATTCTTGCGTCTGGCCCTAATCGCAATCGCAATTGATAGGCCATAGCGAGGCCAGCACATCCCCCGCCAGCCATTAGATGGTCGTATTGGTGGATCAACAGAATAAAATTTTACTTGTTAAGCGATTTTTCAAATGCTATTACAAAAATCCTCGCCTTTGGTTCAAAAAAAAGCGCGACAGAAAAGTCTGTCGCGCCAAAAAAAGCTTAAAGTCGAAATAAGTCTTATTCGAGGATAACCTCTTTGCTCCAGCGGTCAGCAAGGGTTACCATCTGTAGATGATAGGTTCCTCTTGGTAGTTCCAAAAGGTTGAGCCTTTTTTCAATGTCGTCCAAACCAGTAAACTCTTCCTGATAGAGGATATCCTCCCCTCGGTTAAGCAGCTTAATTGTGAATTGTGCCCGGTTGGGGTTAACAAAATTTACATCTAGCTGGCGCCCCTTCAGGATGACCTCCGGAAAATGGACGATCTGGCGCTGACTAAGCTGGTACAGAATAGCCCGCCTAGTCAACTCAACTGGCTGGCGAATCTCGTTGGCCTGGGTTTCCAGGGTGAATACATACTCTCCTTCCTGTAACATCTCCAGGCTAAAAATACCAGAGTAATCGCTTCCGGTAATGCGCTGATTCAGAAGCACTTTACCGTACGGTGTACTTACTTTAAACAAGGCGCTCTGATTTTCTGACTGATGCACCTTGAGGCCAAATTGCTTGCCTAGTCCAGCGTTTATAATCGTAAAGACCGGCAGTTGAGCGGCGTTAAGCTGAGCGACTGATATTATCAACAAGACAGCCGCTCCCAGCCCTCGCCAAAGGGTGATAATGCTGTTCATGGTAATTTTCATTTGGTTCAATAGGATAGTGTAACAAATACACGATCCTTATGTTCACAACAAAAATAAGTACAGATTGATCAATGGTCCAGTATTATTTTGATCAATAATGGTGCTATTTTAACATTAAAATGGATTCAATCAAGCACTCAATATCAATATAGTTTCACTATAGAAAACTATCTCCTCTATACGCTCGGTTTGGCCAGCGAAAATTCGTTCAAACTCCTAGATCGTTACTAATTATTATGATCTGCCGTTTCCTAAAACAGTCGAAATAATTAGGGGCAGATGCGCTATTTTTGTCGCCTTAGCAACGCCACCACCCCATGAATTCTCGCATTAGTCTGATTATCTGCTTTTCCTTTCTCTTCTGCCAATTCCTCATTGCCCAACCCGATGGTCCTTCCAAGGGGGCTATGGCTACCGCCCATTTTCAGGATGGGCAGTCGGCTCTGCTCGCTAAAGACTACCGTGGAGCCATTCGACATTTCGAAAAAGCACTCCGCCAACAGGAAAGTCTCTTGGTAGCCCGTAGGCTTATTGGTCAGTGTCATACGATATTGGGTGAATACCCCGAAGCCGCCAACCAGTATTTGCAGGTGCTGAAGACCGACAGCCTGTTTTCCCGCTTAATCTATTTTGAGCTGGGTGACACCTATTATAAAATGGGGGAACCAGAGCTAGCGCTGAGTTTCTTCAGTCAGTTTAAGGATTTGCAAGAAGAACCCATAGACCAGTTTGGGCTTCATGGAGTAGAGGAGCTTGCGGAAGAACTTCTGCAACTAGACCGCCTGGACAATAATATTCGAGCCTGCCAAATGTCGATCGACTCCGTGAAGTTTATCAATGTAACGGAGATCATCAATCTTGGCCCGGGTATTAATAGTAGGCACGACGATTACTTCCCCTTCCTGACTAATGACCAAACTAACCTCTATTATACTCGACAACAAGTGGATGGCGATGAAGACCTATTGCATAGTGTGAAGCGGGGCGAAAATTGGCGAAATGGAGAACGGCTTCGAGATTTCAATACCGAGGCTCCCGAAGGTATGAGTACGCTGGTGCGCAATGGCCGTCAGCTCTTCTTCACTGCTTGTTTACGCGACAGCGTAGAAGGACCTTGTGATATTTGGGAAGCCATTCTCGACGATGGAAATCTAAAGTCAGTCTCCGCCCTTGGCGCACCACTTAACTCTGTGTATTGGGAATCCCAAGCCGCGGTTAGCTGTGACGGTACGCAGCTCTTTTTCGCGAGTAATCGCCCCGGCGGCTTGGGAGGTACCGATATCTATATGACGGAGCGCCTCCCCAATGGCCTCTGGGGTTTGCCCGTTAACCTTGGTTATCCACTTAACACACCGGGCGATGAAGAGGCTCCCTTTATTTCCAACGACGGAAAAACCCTGTACTTCTCCAGTACCGGACATTTGGGACTAGGTGAACAGGATATTTTCATGGCTTGGTGGGATGAACGACAAGACCGCTGGAGTATTCCCATCAATCTGGGCCCTCCAGTAAACAGCCCACATCGCGAACTTGGGTTTTATTTATCCGCCGATGGCAAAACAGGCTTCTTTGCCAGCAACCGCCCGGAAGGAGAAGGAGGCATGGATATCTATCGCTTTGAGCTTTCCGAACAACTCTACGGGGAGCCAATCACCTTTCTAGAAGGTACCGTGAAAGACTCTGTTCTCCTGACCTCCATCAACACCAAAGTGCAAATCAACGGCCGGGGGACACTCCCCACGGATGAAAACGGCCGCTTTTTCCTTTGCGTAGGCGCTGAAGAGACCCTAGATTTTGAAGTAATGGCTACCGACTACCGTCCGTATCATAATCAGTTCTTTGTTCCGCCTTGGGACAATAAAGAATTCTATACGATTGACCTCTTACTGAAGCCACAACTGAGCTTCCTGGCAGAATTGGAACAAGAAACGGCCATGGTAGAACCCACAGCCAGGGCCATTCCGGAAGAGTTCACTTTGGAACACAATATTCTCTTTGGATTTGACAGTGCCGACCTGAACCAGGGAGAAGTCGAATCGCTGGAAGCTTTGGTCGAAAATCTACAGCGCAAAAAGGTAACAAAGGTGGAAATTGTAGGCTATTCTGACGATATTGGCACCCAATCTTACAACCTGCAACTTTCGGAACAGCGAGCAAAAAAAGTAGCCGTATTCTTGTTGACCCGCGATATCGCTGTAGATGACATTCACATTGAAGGAAAAGGCACCATTGTCAATGATCGTTCGCGAGCCTACAATCGTCGAGTAGACATCAAGATCACTATCCGAGAGCAATAAACTTACACAACCTAAATATTGACATACGATGAAAAATGTTTTTAACCTAATGCTCCTATTAATCCTTGCGTTGTCCCTGCAAGGTTGTTTCAGCATGCAAGAAGAAGTTTGGATTGAAGCAGATGGCAGTGGCCGCATGGAAGCCACTACCGATTTGAGCTCTCTTTACCCATTCTTGATGATGGGCTTGGAACAGGAATTGTCAAAGGAAAAAGATGGCGACGGTAAATCTGAAGAAGGAATGGAGGAAGATGGTGATCCATTTACGGCTATAATGAAAGATGCCATGAGAGCGGATAAAATTGATACCATTTTTAATTTCCGGGAAATGATTGAGGATGGCCTAAAGCAAAAAGGTATGACCTGGGAAATGATGATGGATACCATGCGCAGCGGTCCCAATGAAGAGGGACTGACGGAGGAGCAGCAGGATATGGCAGCGGACATTATGGAAGAGATTGCAGACACCCGCATCCGTATGCAAGCAGACCGGGATGAGCAGACCTTCAAATGGACCAGCATTCAAGATTTCATAAGCGTGGAAGAAACGGGGTCGATGGGCAACTCTATCATGGAAATGATGAATATGATGGAGGAGATCAGCGGCGAAGCAGGACTTGGCCAACGGGACGAAATGGATGCCATAATGAGTCAGTTGTTTGAGGCTCAAACCAGTTTACAAATAGATCGGAATACGCTCCGCATTCGTCGGGCAGGAATGGACCTGTCTATGCTAGGTGATGAAGCCGAGCAAAGCATGGGAATGATAAAAATGTTCTTAGGCAATGAGCCTTACCGGATGATTCTACACTTCCCAGGCAAAGTGAAAAAGATCAGTTCCCCGATAGCTGAAAAGGTGGATAAAACGACGGTGGCCATTGAAATTCCTTTCAACGACCTCTTTGATCCAGAGACCTTGATTGACGTAGAGGTGCAGTTTAAGGGGCTGAAAAAACGCTAGCCAATGCCCGCAAATGACCGGTTAAGAGTTGGCTTCGCCCAACTAGCTCCAGTATGGCTGCGAAAAGCAGCAACCATAGACAAAATGCTACAGTACATCCAACAGGCTGCTGAGCAAGATTGTCAATTGCTGTGCTTTGGCGAAACCCTCTTACCTGGTTACCCTTTTTGGCTCGACTTCACCGGTGGCGCGCGCTTCAACTCACCCTTACAAAAGGAATTGCACGCCCACTATCTAGAAGAGGCCGTGCAAATTGAACGCGGCGATTTAGATACCTTCTGCCAAGCTGCTCGCACTCACCAAATGGCACTGATCCTCGGAGTGGTGGAGCGCCCGATAGACCGCGGTGGGCACAGTGTGTACTGCTCTCTAGTATACATTACACCAGAGGGAAAAATTGCCAACGTACACCGAAAATTACAACCTACCTACGAAGAGCGTCTTTGTTGGTCACCGGGAGATGGCCATGGACTACGGACTTTTCCCCTCGGTAAATTCCATATTGGTGGGCTAAACTGTTGGGAAAATTGGATGCCACTACCCCGGGCCGCCCTCTACGGTCTAGGTGAAGATTTACACATTGCTATCTGGCCTGGCAATAAACGAAACACTGAAATTCTGACTCGCTTCTTAGCCCGCGAGGGACGCTCTTACGTAATTTCTGTAAGCGGTATTATGCGTCATGCCGATATACCTGGCGATCTTCCACAAGCAAAATTGCTACAAGAGAAAGCCCCCGATTGGATGGCGGATGGTGGTTCCTGTATCGCTAACCCGGACGGTAGTTGGCTAGTGGAACCCATCACCAAAGAAGAAGGTATTCGGGTAGTGACCATTGATCACGCTCGGGTCCGCGAAGAGCGACAGAATTTTGATCCTGCAGGACATTACTCACGCCCCGATGTCACTCGTCTACACATAAATCGAGACCGGCAGGGCACCATCAACATTAGGGATCACAGCCGAGATTAGGTTTTGGACTTATTCTTTTGCATGTACAACTGCACGAAGTTGTGTTGGCCCGTTTGGCCAAACGCAGTATGGACCCGCCTGATATGATGTCTTTGCATCAGGGCAAATACCGCATTGAGATCATAATCAAACATAGGAAAAGCATAATCTGAATTGCGGCTTAGCCAGCGCCGCACACGAGGAAAGCTTATATTCAAATAGCTATTCCACTTCACGGTAGTTGGGACATCCGTGTGGTAAGTAACATTGATATAAGCCCTGCCCTTATCGGCTAGGCTTTCTAATAGATGATCTAGAATCTCCATCCCATCGGTGGGATGAATATGTTGTAGAACAATCGAAGAGTGTATATAGTCGTATACCTCATCCAAAAAACCACTATTACCGTCAATCACCTTAAAGTGGGCATTAGAAACGCCAAATCGATCTCGATTTAGATTGGCCTCGGCAACCATAGCAGGAGAAATATCAACGCCAGTGACGCGCTGGGCATGTTCTGCTAATGCTAATGTCAAGCGCCCAGTTCCCGAACCAAAATCTAGCGCATTCTTGGGCTTGAACCGACGCTTGGGCCACACTTTTTGGAAGATATGGATTGTTTGTTTAATATGCTGTTTGCCAGATTCAAAAAAAGCAGCAAGTGCTGCTTCATCCAAGCGATCTGAACGATACTCAGGATGGGTCAACACTCCAAAGTAGGGATCTGTCTTTCCAATGTCTTTCCAAAATTGCCCGTATACCTTTCTCGACATTTGAATACATTTGTGCCATTATTACCACCAAGATACTTACAATCGCCAGAGGAGGAATATACAAATACTCGTTTATCCAATTGTCATGAAGGAAACTGCTACGCATTTCGATCAAATCGTCCGCCAACGGCGGGCAGTGCGTAAATATGCCACTGATACGGTGCTAGATCCACTGGCAGTAGAGCGCAGCTTACAGCGGGCCATGCTAGCTCCAAACAGTAGCAATTTGCAAACCTGGGAATTTCACCGGGTGCGCAGCTCAGAAAATTTGCAAGAGGTAGCACGTCTGTGTATGAATCAGAGTGCCGCTCGTACCGCACACGAACTCATTGTCTTTGTCTGTCGGTCGGATCGTTGGCAAGATCACAGCAAGCGTATTCTTGCGCAAATGCGCCCTAGTTTTTCTGATCCACTCACCAAACGCGACCAACGAGCGATTGAATACTATAAACGCAACATCCCCCTACTCTATCGTCAGGATCCTTTTGGGTTCATGACCTTGCTCCGCCGGATCATCGTCTTTTTCATGAGTTTGAACAAACCATTCGTGCGCTGGAGTGACCGGGCCGATGCGCGCATTATCACGCACAAGAGTATCGCCCTGGCCGCTCAAACTTTCATGCTGAGTATGCAAGCCGAAGGTTATGCCACCTGCCCAATGGAAGGTTTTGACGAAGTGCGTCTAAAGCATTTCTTAAAGTTACCCCGGCGCGCAGAGATTAATATGGTTGTAGCTACAGGCCCCGCAGACAAAGAGGGTATATATGGTCCGCGCTTCCGTTTTCCGTATGAGGAGGTGGTAAGGGAGTGGTGAGGCTTGGGGTGGTTGGTTAGTAAATTTTGTTGGTCAGTTGAATGAGTCAGTACTTCTAGAGATGTAGTAGCGCAATTTATCGCGCGATTTCCCCAAAACCTTATTCCACTGAACGATTTGCCTCTACCAACTTGGCGATCTCAACAAATTTTTCTAGTTCAATCTGCTCTGGGCGTAACTGGAAAGTTGCATTTTGCAGTTCCTCAGCAGGCAGGAGACTCTTTAGCGAATTGCGCAACATTTTGCGGCGTTGGCCGAAAGATAGCTTTACCACCTGGCGAAAAGTACGCCAGAGTTCATCATCTACGAGTGGTTGCCTGCGGCGCACTAAACGAATTACAGCAGACTTGACCTTCGGCGGCGGGTTGAAGTTTCCAGCACCTACCGTGAACAGGTATTCTACTTCGTAGAACGCTTGCACTAGCACACCAATAACCCCGTATGTCTTACTCCCCGGGCCAGCCACTACCCTATCCGCTACTTCTTTTTGGAACATACCAGCCATCTCTGGAACTGCGTGCCGATAATCAATAGTCTTGATCAGAATTTGAGATGAAATATTGTAAGGGTAATTCCCGATAATGGCGAAAGCACCAGAAAAGTGTTCCTCCAGGGCCACCCGCAAGAAATTAGCAGCAATAATATCCTGTTCAGATAACTGCTGGTAGTTATTGCGTAGATAAACCACCATATCAGGGTCTGCCTCTACCACCTTCAGCTGAAAGTCCTTTTCGAGCAAATACTTAGTGAGCATTCCTTTACCCGGCCCTACCTCCAGCACCTGATCGTATTGATCGCTTAGCTGTAGCGCATCCGCAATGCGCTGTGCGTAAGACTCGTTGGTGAGAAAATGTTGACCGTATGATTTTTTTGCTCGCATGTTGCTTAATTCAATACCAAACGATAAACGAAAGGAATTGATTTCGTTTATCGCTAGTACAGAGGCAAATATACAGAATCGCTCGGTGGAGGCTTGGAATCAAGTTATTGGTTCGCAAGCATTTTATGCGTGGGTGCCAACAGACAATACCTCATCGAAAAAATTAAATAACTCAATTTTTAAAGGTAGATACATCTCACGAAAAGCAACATATAAACCTGATAATCAACATGTTTCACCAAAGCTAATTCCCATCGAAAAAATTAAATAACTCGATTTTTCAGGCTCATTAGTGAGGACCGCACCTACAGAATCGTATGCGCAATAAACTCCGCATCATCGTCGATGATCAGATCATCCTGGCGGCGAATACCAATCCCAGCAACCTCATCCGTGTAGAATACGGAAGGTTGATAGCGATAGCCATCGGAGTCTACATCAAAACTGGCGAGATCCTGATAGATTCTTGGAAAATCGCCGTAGTCCCCCTCGTTTTCGGCCAAAGCCCGAGCGGCACCATCGTATAGCGCTACATTTTCACCAGTACGCCCAAAGATGGGTTTGCTGGCGTAACGACCATCGGGAAAATCAGTAGCCGAAAAGGATGCTTTCAGAATTGCCGCTACCTCAGGGCTATCCTGTTGCAAAAAAGACAAGAGGCCTTTGGACTGGGTAGCCATCGTCCACGCTGGATTGAATACTTTGATCTTATCATCCAATACTAGGTCCGTCAGGAGGCCCATTAATTCGGATTCTTCGTAGGCGAAGAAATCCCAGGGAATCATCTTGTACCAGAAGCCAAAATGCACGAAGCGATCTGGTCCAATTTCGATGAAGAGTCCGTTTTCTGGATCAAAGATTACTGCCTCCAGTGCCACCTTATGTACCTGCTGGAAACCAGCCTTGTGGGCCGCTTCTGCCAATACCTCTACATTGAGCCAATCCTCTTCGTAGCCCATAGTAGATAACAACAAATTAGGTTCCCGATCGGGATGCTGCCGTAGTAAGGACTGAAAGCGACGAGTGAGCGCAACTAACAAGGGATCAAAAGGACCTTTACCTTGCTGTTTACGCATCTCTACCCACAAGTGCCGCTGCACGTGTGCCGTTTCTGGCATTAGCGAACAAGTATCAGCGTTGAACTCCAACATCTTGAGCGGATAATCACCGAAACCTCCGGCAAAGTCAAAACGCCCTATGAGAAAGTCGTCCCACTCATTTTCGAGAGAGTACTGAACCAATCGTTGGGCATTATGAGGAATTCCCAATTCCCGCCAACGGTTCTCCTTGATAACCCGCCGGGTAGTTTTGCGAATAGCTTCCCAACACGATTGAGCGGTATTTACCCAATCGCGACGCTCTGCTTCCTGCAAGCCGACGATTTCATCCGCAAAGTAATCTTCATTTTCTCCAGTGGATAGCCACTCCATCCCTTCCCTACGCATGAAGCGCGAGGAAGGAACGGGGGCAGGAAAAAGCCGATTATCCACCATAAGAGCGGCTTGAACGGCTGCTACCGTAGCCTGAGCGGCTACCGCTACTTGGACGACTAACGCGCTGAGAGGTACTACGGATAGAGTTTCCGGTAGAGTTGTTCACGCGGTTATAAGTGTTTGGGTCCCGGTAAGCTGATGATGAAGGACGGAAACCTCCGCTCATGCTACGGCCAATCATGTAACCGAAGAAACCATAGCTTGCTGCAGTGAAAACACCACTACGTGGGCCGCTGTAGCCAGATTCACGTAACAGGCGTACTTCCGCCAGCGTGAAGGTATCAATTCCACCATCCAGGTACTTCGCAATAATTAAACTTTGTGAGGTATCAGGAATCGGCACCTCATCTTCAATCTTGTAGGACTCTGGTTGAACTTCCACAATTGTGGTAATAAGACCCTGGGTAGGAATTTCTACCTCTTCGTACTGAGAACCGCCCCCACAACTGGAGAATACCGCGAAACCAAAAGAAAAAATCGCTAGAATTAGGAGAGCGTTTTTAAACGTTGTTGCTTTAAACATAATAAAACATTGAGGGTTAAAGGCTACTATGCGCCAGAACGCTAGCAGCAACAGATTTTATAATGGAACGACCAACGGTCATTCTAAAAGAGCGCCTAAAGATAAGATTAATCCGCTTACTTTTGTCCTCATTATTTGGATGCAACTCAAAGATGTGACTAACACCAATCGTTTTCAGTTATCCGAAAAAACAGCGCTCATTATTGCAGTTTTTATCGCCGGTTTATGTTCTATTGTTTACGAATTACTTATCTCCACTACCAGCTCCTATTTCCTGGGGGATAGTGTAAAGCAATTCTCGCTGACCATTGGCGTATATATGGCCGCCATGGGAGTCGGCTCCTATCTTTCCAAGTACATTGGGGAGCAGATTTTACAAAGTTTTATCTGGATTGAACTAGCACTGGGTCTGGTCGGAGGTGCCAGTGTACCCATATTATACGGTTCTTTCCATGACTTAACTGCCGGCCAGTACCAGATTCTAATGCTGGGCCTGACGGCGATTATTGGAATACTTACCGGTTTTGAAATTCCGCTTTTGGCGAGAATTATGAAGCAGTACTATCCGCTAAAAACCAACCTGGCGAACGTCCTTTCGCTAGATTATATCGGTGCTTTAGCCGCTACGCTACTCTTTCCCTTTTTGTTGTTGCCGTTTTTCGGCTTGTTCCGTACCTCCGTCGGTTTTGGCCTATTGAATATTGCGCTGGGGCTTTTTATCTATGGCTTTTTTCAATCGCACGCTCAAGTGCATCAACGGCGGCCCATCCGGGTGGTGGCTATTAGCATTATTCTGGGCTTTCTGATCCTGCTCTTCTACAGTCAGCACCTATTGACACTTTGGGAAAGTAAGGCTTACTCGCATACTGTTATCCACGCGGAAAGGTCACCTTACCAGCATATTGTCCTGACCAAGAATAGGGACGAAACACGGCTGTATCTCAACCGGGTGATCCAGTTTTCCTCCCGCGATGAGTATCGTTATCACGAAAGCCTTGCGCTTCTCCCGGCTGGGCAGGTAGCATCGCCACGCAAGGTGCTGGTACTTGGCGGCGGTGAGGGCTTGCTTGCGCGTGAATTATTGCAATTACCCAGTGTAGAAGAAATTGTTATTGTGGACTTGGATCAGCGCGTTTTTGATCTGGGCCTTCACCATCCTCGCCTACGCGAAATCAACGAAGATGCGCTGCATAATCCCCGGGTAAAAACGGTGGCCCAAGATGCCTCGCTCTTTCTGCGTTTCGACTCTACCCAGTATGATCTAATTGTGGCTGATCTACCTGATCCTTCTAACGAAGCAGTGGCACGACTGTACAGTACTCATTTTTTCCGTTTGGCGAAAGCCCGATTAGCACCCGAAGGCCTATTTGCCACGCAGGCGGGAAGTCCGTTTCATACTCGAAAAGCCTACTGGTGTATTGTAGAAAGCTTGCGCCAAAGCGGATTCAACAAAATACTCCCTTATCACGTCTATGTACCCGCTTTCGGGGAATGGGGGTTTGTTATGGCAGCTAACCGCCCCTTTAATTCACCGGTACTTCCAAGTGGCGTACAGACACGCTATCTAGAACCCCAACGACTGGAGCACCATTTCATTTTTCCACCGGATATTACTGAACCTCCAAACATTAGGGCCAACACTTTAGACCAGCCTGTGCTATTAGACTACTATCTCAAAGAGTGGAACAGTTGGCGTAAGGAAAAAATCCAGTAAATTCGCTTCGCTCTTGAAGAAATTATTGATCGCTTTCTTTATAGCCCGTAAAAGATAAAGCATACTTCAGAGGAACCGCTTATCTTTACCATGGAAGGGCAAAATCGAAAGACTAGTTTATCTGCTTTAAGTATTGCAAAACACCATTATGAGTAAGCCCCATAACGCGCTTGGCCGTCACATCATTCTTGAATTGTATGATTGCCCGGAGGAACTCCTCCGGCACCCCGCTGATTCTGAACGACTTCTACTAGAAGCTGCCGCAGAGATGGAAGCTACGGTCGTGAACAGTAATTTTCATGCCTTTTCCCCCTATGGAGTATCTGGCGTTGTCATTATTCAGGAAAGCCATCTCACCATTCATACCTGGCCCGAACACCGCTACGCAGCTATTGATATTTTCACCTGTGGCCCCCTAAAGTTGGAAAAAGGAGTGGCGTACCTACAAGGTGCTTTCCAGGCAGAGCGCCACTGGCAACGGGAATTGAGTAGAGGTTTACTGGAGGGTGAGCGGGCTTCGGAGACGGCTTAAATTGGATGTCAGTAACCCCAGAAGGGCATTAAGCCAATATGACCTTAGATGCCTATATGGTTGGAAATAGTTTCGTAGGCGCTGATTACTACTTTTGCTTCTTCCGTATCATATTCCTCCTATTTTTGCGTTTGTGGGAAAAGGTAGTTGTACCCGTAAACCGCAACCAATGAATAAAATCTTTTCTCTACTTCTTTGCACGCTGATATTTGGAGCGCTCGCCTGTGACTCCGATAGCGATAATCCTTGTGATAAAATCGAAAGCTTAGGTAGTTTTAGTCTGGAGGCGGATAGCCGGGCCGCTTTGCCCTACCAGAATACCAATAGCCGGGTCATCTTTAGTGATAGCCTGGGGCAAGAACGGGCACTCAATCTCATTCCTATTGCCGAGGGCTTCAACCCACAGGAGTTCATGGGCGCATGCGAATCTGATCCCAATGCGCTCAGTACTTTTCAGTGGGAACGCGAACGCGTGTGCTACGAACTCGAAGACGAAGTTGAAGGCAGTTTCAGCTACCAAATTTGTGTCGAAATTCAGTACAATATCACCGTCCCCTTTGAAAACCGAGTTGCAGATGTTTTGCAAATAGAAGCCTACAGTTCAAGTAGCCGCCTACAGCGCGAAGGTGACTACACGATTATCCTCGCCCCCCGTAATTTCAACGGCGTCATTGCTACGGATGGTGAGCTTGAACTGCTGGATGAATTTAGCTGGGAAGGGCGCAGTCTCAATCAAGTTTTTAAGCTGGAAAGCATCAATAACATTGGTGTTCCAAGGGAGCTATACTATACCAAAGCCGAAGGTTTAGTGGCTTTCCGCGACTACGTCAACGATACCTTCTATTTCTTCGAACGGATCGAGTAGCCTATCTTCGCGCTAAGCTAATTACGCCGAGCATGATTGTAGTAACTGGAGCCGCTGGTTTCATTGGGAGTTGCCTGGTCACAGCACTGAACGAAGCTGGTTATGATCAATTGGTCCTTTGTGATGATTTTTCTCGTTTAGATAAAGAACGCAACTGGCAAAACAAGCAGTACAAGCTGATTGTCGAACGTAGTTTTCTATCCTTTTGGCTGGCCACGCATGCCGCCGAAGTGGAGATGGTTTTTCACCTTGGTGCTCGTACAGATACGACGGAACAAGACCGGGAGTTATTCGACCGGCTCAATCTGCATTACACGCAAGCCGTTTGGAAAATTTGTACGGAACAGCAGATTCCCCTGATCTACGCTAGCAGCGCTGCTACCTACGGTGCGGGTGAACACGGATATGACGATGAGCACGGCATAGTGGACCAGCTACAACCGCTCAATCCCTACGGTGATTCCAAGAATCTCTTTGACCAATGGGCACTACAGCAAAATAGTACGCCACCCCGCTGGTACGGCCTCAAGTTTTTCAATGTCTATGGCCCTAATGAATATCATAAGGGTAGAATGGCCAGTGTGATCTTCCACACCTTCAATCAGATTAAGCGCACTGGCGCCATGAAGCTCTTCCGTAGTCATCGTCCCGATTTTAAGGACGGAGAGCAAAGCCGCGATTTCATCTACATCAAGGATGTGGTTAAAATGATCCTCTGGCTCTGGCAAAACAAGGCTACGAACGGCCTTTACAATATCGGTACGGGGCAGGCGCGCACCTTCTACGATTTGGCGGCCAACACTTTCCTTGCACAAGACAAGGAACCAGCCATTTCCTTTATTGATACTCCCTCTGATATTCGTGATACCTACCAATACTTTACCGAAGCCAATATGAACAAGCTCCGAAGTGCAGGTTACCCCCACCCTACCTTTACGCTAGAGGAAGGTATCAAGGACTATGTACAGAACTTCCTACTGACAGATAAGATTTGGTAATAGACCATCTAACAACAATGCGCCCTGCCCCAAAATTAGGCAGCCCGCTTACAATTACTTGTTAAAAGTAAACCATTCAACAATTGATTTTCGTTGAAGGTAGCTTCCATTAAAGAAGGTTCCGCGCTTTTCAATAAAAATAGAATCTAGTGAGAAACTCTACCTGTTTATTCTTGCTTTCCGGCTTAGTCTACTTGCTCTCTTTTTCTACGACTCAGGCACAAGTGGTTATTAATGAATTCATGTCTTCTAATGGCAATACGCTTTTTGATGAAGACGGAGATTCCAGCGACTGGCTAGAGATTTTCAACACCGGTGACGAGCCGGTGTCATTAGACGGCTACTATCTAAGTGACGATGCCGACGAGCTACGCAAATGGTCATTTCCTGCTATTACCTTATCGCCAAAAGGTTACTTACTCATCTTTTGTTCAGATAAAGACCGTTCGAATATTGGCCAGCCTTTGCACACAAATTTTAAGCTCAGTGCCGCGGGCGAAGATGTTTTTTTGGGCAAAGAGAATGAGCTACTGCAACATATAGCCGCCGTGGAATTGGATGAAGATATAGCCTATGCGGCCTTCCCTGACGAAAACCGCACCTTCTTAGCGACTGCTATTGCCAGTCCTGGCGGCCCTAATTTACTGGATCAAAAGGTAGATTTTTCTCAGGAGGCTGGCTTCTACGATCAGGAACTTACACTATCACTATCCTTCGACGAGCCGGCATTAGACCACTTGGAAATAAGGTACACCCTGTCGGGGGATGAACCAAGTAGCGATGATGCCCTCTTCACCAACGCTATCACGGTCAAGAATAGATCTCAGGAAGAAAATCTATTGGCCAGTATTCCCAGCACGCCCGATTTTTCTGATTGGAATGGTGAAGGTCACTATCCAGCATGGGTCCCAACCGTAGACAAATTAGCTAAAGGCAGCGTAGTTAAAGCGGCGGTTTTCCTGGCCGGACAAAGGATTAGCCAGATCGCCACCCAGACCTATTTTGTTTTTCCGGAAGGTGAAGAACGGTATAGTTTTCCAGTGGTTTCTCTTTCTTGTCCTGCAGACAGTCTTTTTTCTTTTGACCGAGGTATTTATGTCCCTGGATCGGCATTGCAGGAAGATAATCTGGTATGGTCAGGTAATTATTTCAACCGAGGATCAGACTGGGAAAGAAGAGCTAGCCTTGAATATTTTGTGGAGGGCGAACCAGTTGTCAACCAAACCATTGGAATACGAATTCACGGTGGAAAGACCAGAGGCGCTGCCCAGAAGACTTTACGGCTATACGCGCGTTCCCGTTACGGTAAAAAAAGACTGGACTATCCATTTTTCAGGAACAAAGAGCAGACGAGCTACAAGCGATTACTGCTGCGAACCACCATGGGCGCATGGACCAACACCATTTTTGCGGACGTCTTTGCGCATCAGGCGGCGCGGGATTTAAATCTCGAAATACAGGAATACCAACCCGTCATCGTATTTATCAACGGAGAATACTGGGGCGTACACCAGTTAAGAGAGCATGTTAACGAACATAAAATTGCGGATGACCACGGATTAGAGCCCGATGATATCAAGATATACACAGCCTACGGGAATGTGATTGAGGGAGAACCCGACACCGAATTTATCTACTTAAGGGATCAATATCTCGCACAGAATGACATCACTGACCCTCAGGTTTATGACTACATCCAGCAGCGTTTTGATATTGATCATCTCATCGACTATTTCCTAACCGAGATTTTTTTCAACAATCGCGATTGGCCGGCGAATAACTCAAAAATGTGGCGGTCTGATAGTTATGACAATAAATTTCGATGGCTATTCTATGATCTTGATGCCGCGATGGGCAAAAACCAGCATGATAAGCCACTGCTAATTGATTTATTAGGAGGAGAAAGCCCAATTACAGCACTGAACTGGAAGAATGCCTTCATCCGGACCTTGATCAAAAATGAAACCTTCAAGCAACAGTTTATCAGCCGCGCTAAATATCTACTACAAGAAACATTCAAGGCTGAAAACTTATATCCTTTGGTTCTGCAAATGACCGCCGAATACGAAGGAGAAATGGATGAGCATTTCAGCCGCTGGGCTAAATGGCAATCAACCGAGACATGGAAAAGTAATGTCTCTGCTCATATTACCAGATTTGTGTTTTTGCGAGGCTGTGAGCTAGAAGCACAAATGATTGACTTTTTTGGTATTGAACCGTTCTTGAACTGTGATACGGAAGAGCTCGCAGAGATAAATATTTATCCCAACCCCTCTAAGGGAATAATCAATATTGTCTTGGACATTGATCAGGAAAGCCTCTATTTCTGTCGGGTATACAATTCACTCGGGCAGCTCGTGCGGCACCAAGACGTACTACTGCAACCAAGGGGCAGTGCGTTGGATCTATCGCAGCTACCCACCGGAAGCTACTATTTATCGCTATTTGATAGTCGCATGAATAGCGTAATGACAAAACAAGTGGTTATTCAATAAACACGAATTAAAGCTCCACTTCTACTTTTTTTGATAGCGATTATCAGATTTCAGGCTAGTCTATAAAATATTGAGGCGGAACCCCGAGCCAAGTAACCCTGAATTCCGCCCAATTCTTATTGTACTAGTGCACTATTACCTACCCTAGTAGTTCTTTCACTTTTGCAGATATGGTCTTACCATCAGCCTGACCAGCAAACTCTTTAGAAGCTGCACCCATGACTTTGCCCATATCCCGCATGCTTTCCGCTCCTACTCGCTCAATAATGGCGCGCAGGCGCGTCTCCAGTTCCTCATCCGTCATCTGCTCTGGGAGGTAGCGTTGAATGACCTCAATTTCTTCACGCTCCACTTGCGCCAGGTCTTCGCGGTTTTGCTTCTCGTAGATCCCTAACGAATCCTGCCGTTGTTTCACCAGTTTCTGGAGTAATTTGATCTCTGCAGCCTCATCTATCTCACGCCCACTACCATCCGTTTTGGCCAGCTGGATAGCCGACTTAATGGCCCGAATACCGCGTAATGAAGCCTGATCTTTAGCTTTCATTGCAGTCTTGAGATCTTGCATGATTTTCTTTTCTAAACTCATATTGTGAGATTCGATTTTGATATTCAAGAAATGGAACGCTTGGCAATTGCTAAAGGTTCCAGTTTCCGCAAAGGTGCAGAATTTAAGGGTAATTTGGACTAGAAAGGAGGCAGGAAGCAACGATAGGACACCACACTTTCGAAGTCTTGAGCCGCAAATTGACAGCAGTGCTTCTTCTCGCTCTCGTAAGGCAAAAGCTATTATCTTTGCTTGCCTTTTACTAATGAGAGTAAAAGAGACTAATATTTTCAAATACTCAGGTTGTACCCTGCATTATAACCTGATGGCATAGTCCTCCAAAGCGAAATTCGTAAATTTTGACTGGGTGGACTATAGGATAAACAGATACGTACATGTACAAGCCCAGAGTTGGCATCAGTATAGGAGACATTAACGGTATAGGACCAGAAGTCATTATCAAGACTTTGCGTGATGAACGCGTACTCCAGCAATGTACGCCAGTGATTTATGGCTCCAGTAAAGTCATTTCTTATCATAAGAACATTGTAGATCCAGATTTCCATTTCAACGTATGCCGGGAGGTTAATCAGGCGACCAAGCATAAAGTCAACGTATTTAACTGCTGGCAAGATGCCGTTAATATTGAGTTAGGACAGGCCAAAGCTGAAGGCGGGCAGTTTGCCGCTATTGCCTTAGAAAAGGCGGTACTTGACCTCAAAAATGGAGCACTGGATGCCTTGGTTACAGCCCCCATCAACAAACATGCCATGCAAATGGGGGGCGGTTTCCCCTTCCCTGGGCACACGGAGTACATTACGGATACCCTGGGCGCACGCGAGAGCGTGATGTTTATGGTGAGTGATGATCTGAAGATTGGCTTAGCCACCAACCATATTCCCCTATCGGAAGTAACGCATCAGTTAAACAAGGATCTTATCATGCGTAAGCTCCGACTGTTGAATGACACCCTAAAAATGGACTTCGGCTGCGAACGCCCAACGATCGCTGTACTAGGACTGAACCCACACGCTAGTGACAACGGCCTTATGGGGGATGCAGAAGAAAAGATCATCCGCCCGGCCATAGTAGAAGCCAAGAAAAACGGTTTAATGGTCATGGGACCATTCCCAGCTGATGGTTTCTTTGGTTCTGGGCAGTACCGCAAATTCGATGGGGTGTTGGCCATGTATCACGATCAGGGACTTATTCCTTTTAAGTTGCTATCTTTTGGACAGGGCGTTAACTATACGGCCGGTCTAAGCGGAATTCGCACCTCACCGGATCACGGTACGGCCTATGATTTAGCCGGTAAAAACGAAGCAGATCCGGCTAGTTTCCGTCGTGCCTTGTACGAAGCCATTGATATTACGCGGCAGCGTAAATCCTACCTGGAGATGCACGACAATCCATTGAAAAAAGTCCAAAAACGGGCAGCTAAGGAGGAAGAAGAGGAAATCCTACCAGAGGAAGACAACTAATATATGCTTACTCTGTCTTATATCTGACGAGGTCACTCATCTCACGAATGAGATGAAATACCGAGATTAAGCCTCACGATAAATTCAAAATATTCCGTGAAGAGAAGTACGCTTATTGTTGGTCTTATTCTTGCTGTGCTTATTGTGGATCAGGTCATCAAGGTGTGGGTAAAAACCCACATGCTGTACGGCGAGATGATTCCAATTCTTGGTTGGGATCGAGCCCTGATTCACTTCGTCGAAAACGATGGCATGGCCTTCGGTAAGCGCTTCAATATCCCGCACGGCAAACTCATTTTGAGTTTATTCCGCATTGTTGCCGCCACTTTACTGGTATTCTTTCTGCAATCGCTATTACGAGATGAGAAAACCCCTCGTGGTGTGCTCATCAGCTTTGCGCTGATTTTAGCAGGTGCAGTTGGAAATATAATTGATAGTGCGTTCTACG
This sequence comes from Bacteroidota bacterium, assembly GCA_038528965.1. GTDB lineage: Bacteria > Bacteroidota > Bacteroidia > Chitinophagales > Saprospiraceae > Lewinella. The sequence goes on from JBCBEC010000007.1 coordinate 112,665, forward strand.
GCGTGCTTTTTTCAGATTCCTATCCACATGGCTTACCCGCTGTATTCATGCCACAAGAAGGTGGCTACAGCTCCTTTCTGCACGGAAAGGTGGTAGACATGTTCTATTTCCCCTTATTTGATGGAACCTGGCCCGATTGGCTACCGCTGCTAGGGGGTGAACCCTTCGTGTTCTTTGGTCCAGTCTTTAACCTGGCCGATGTTGCTATCAGCGTAGGTGTTCTGCAGATACTGTTTTTTCACCGAAAGTACTTTCAGCAGAAACCAGATACACTCAGCCCAGAAGGACAATTAGCTACTGAGCCTAGTGTAATTGAAAACCCTAGTACTGATCAGCCAGAAGCAGATCAACCTACTACTGCTCCTCCAGCTCCGTAACGAAGGATCTTACCGCCTCGATAGCCTCTCCCAATTTATGGTAAACGACGTGATAAAGCACGTACTTGCCGTCGCGCTCGGTATCTACCAAGCCAGCTAGGCGAAGAATACGCAAGTGCTGAGAAGTGATCGACTGCTCAAGCTGCAGCGTGTTGTAAATCTTGTTGACGTTGATAGAACCATGACGATCAATAAAACCCAGAATGCGCATGCGCAAGGGATGGGCTAAAGCACGTAATACTTCAGATGAAATTTCTAACTTCTCGTCGTCAATTAAGGTTCGTTTATTCGCATTTTTCCTCATAGCAACACAATTGAGACAATAGCTCACGATCCCCCGATGAAAGCCATTCTCAGATAATGGGATTTTAATCTGATTAATAATTAAGTAGCCCGCTATGTGTTTACTAAGAGTGTGGGTTAAATGCGTACGACTGAGAAAAAGAGAAGAGAGCAAAGAGGTAAAGAGACCTTCACATTTTTTTGCTCAGAGCAAAGATCGGATATTTTGCGACTTTTTCAAAACTGCACCGGCCAGTAGAAAGAAGTAGGCCAGTCATGGAATCGTGCAAAATATCGAAGGGTGATATGATAAAGAAGAAGGTGAAAACCCGGCCACCGGCACAAGGCCATGACCGGGTAAGCTCTTAGTGTTAAATAGTGTCGACGATAAAGTAGTTTGGTTTTAGGCTGTACTAGCCCGCTGCCAACTCTTCAACCAATTTCCCAATCTGTGCTAATCTATCCCGGTTCAAGGCGTAGAAAATATATTTTCCTTGCCGCTCTGTTTCGACTACCCCAGCACGCCGCAAAATAGCTAGGTGCTGTGAAGCCACAGATTGTTCCAGGCGTAGACTTACGTAGATATCCGTAACGGCCATGCTGTCGTTTTCGTCAAGCAGATCGATAATTTGCTGGCGCAACTTGTGGTTGACTGCCCGCAATACGATAACTGCTTTGCGCAACTCGGCATAATCCAGCTGGATATTGTCGTTGCCATTGTTGGTTAAAGTTACCGATTCAGTTTTCTGTTTTTCCATCGGTTGGATTTTTTGCATTAGAAAAACGGCACATCCAACTTGACAGAACCAAATACCGTACCAATTTTTCTCTCAAAGCTCTTTTTAAAAATACAAAGACCACCAAATGGTGGTATGTTCCTAAAACAAATATACAAAAAATAAGATGTCACAAAATGGGATTTTTTGTATCAGGACTTAATCTAGTAGACTTGTAGGGGACCAGAGCAATTCTTTAAAGTCTTGTACTTGATGCTCAACTACTACTACGCCCTCGGCTTCCAGCAATTCTTGCATTAAAGTAGGAGTCGAAAAATGGATGCGGCCGCTCAATTCTCCTTTACGATTTACAACGCGGTGCGCGGGCACATCCCCACGGTGCAAGGCTTGATTCAACGCCCACCCCACCATACGAGCTGACCCCAGGGTAAGGAAATCTGCGATTCTGCCGTAGGTCGTCACTCGCCCACTGGGAATCAATCGGACGACATCGTAAACATTCTCGTAGTAGGTAGGTTCTTTTTTTTCTGCCATGGTTAAAAAATTTTCTAGTGGCCTCAAGATCGAGCTTTTTCTGAAGCAAGCGAATTAAAGTCAACGCGTACTTAGTTCATACTAGCACATTAGTTACCTTTGCGGCCACAAAAAGATAGGGCTATCATGCTGAGCACCAAAGTAAAAGCAAGTTCGATTACTCACCTCACGGATGCCAGGTATTTTGCGGCCTGGGAGACGGAGTGGCTCGGGTTTCATCTCTCGCCCGGAGAGGAATACTCGGTCGATGTTCGCCAGGTTTCAGCCTTGCAGGAATGGGTGGATGGGGTCAAAATTTGTGGTGAATTTGGTTTTGCCACCGCAGAAGATATCCAAACCGCAATCGACCTCCTGCAACTAGATACGATTCAATTAGGCATGCTGACACCAGATGAAACGTTGGAGGCCTTAGCGGGTAAAGTGGAAATTATCCAAGAAATTGTACCCGAAGCTTACATGAGCAGCGAGGACGTGGAGGAGATGCTGGAGTCGAAAGCCGAACACGCTAACTATTTCTTGCTCAACTTTTCCAAGAGTGGCATCATTGCGCAAGATGTAGAAAGTGGTCATCCTTACACATTAGCGCAAATTAAAGATTGGTCAGAGCGCTATCCTATTCTTATCGATATTCAACTCAACGAAACAGGCCCTAAGGCTTTCACTGAGCAAATTGCAGTAAAAGGATTTGCCGTACGCGGTGGAGCGGAAGAAAAAGTAGGCTACAAGAGTTTTGATGAATTGGATGAGTTCTTCGAGGCCCTGGAAGTACTGGTATGATTAATTACCGCATCATTGTTCGCGTCTTGGGGGTTCTCCTCTTGATTATCGGTTCACTGATGTGGACAGGCATTCCCTTTGCCTACTACTTTGCCTCCAACGACCTTCTACCATTGGTCTGGTCTGGCCTCATCTGCGTTGGTGTTGGTGGACTAATGCGCCTGGTCAAACTAGGTAATGACCGCTCGGTGCGGAAGCGAGAAGGCTATCTAATCGTCGCTTTGGGCTGGTTGACTATGGTAAGTTTCGGGATGCTACCTTATTTACTCAGCGGTGTAATTCCTGGCATACCCTCCGCGCTTTTCGAAACCGTATCCGGTATGACCACAACGGGTGCATCGGTGCTCAACGATATTGAAGCGCAACCACCAGGTATACTCTACTGGAGAAGCCTCACCCAGTGGATTGGTGGAATGGGCATTATTGTACTAACGGTAGCCATTTTCCCCTTGCTGGGAATTGGTGGCGTAGAACTCTTTGTGGCGGAAGCACCCGGCCCCACCAGTGATAAGCTGCACCCCAGAATCAGCGAAACCGCCAAGCGCCTGTGGCTCATCTACGTAGGGCTTACTTTTGTACTAACCGTTATTTTCTTCCTGGAGGGTATGACGCCCTACGAAGCTATTAACCACGCCTTTACCACCATGGCTACCGGTGGTTTTTCCACCCGTAATGCCAGTATGGCAGCCTTCCCGCCCATAATACAGTACACGACTTGCCTGTTCATGCTGCTAGCGGGTGTGAATTACACCATCATCTATTTTGGCTTGAAAGGAAAATTCGAACGAGCCTGGGCCAGCGAAGAATTTCGCACCTATCTCCTGCTTGTTGGATTATTCACAGTAGCCGCGACGATAGCTGTGCATGCTTCTGTGGAAATCAGTTGGGAGCAAGCTTTCCGGGATAGCCTCTTTCAGATTATTTCGCTCATTACCACCACGGGTTTCGTCTCAGCTGATTACACCAGCTGGTCGGGGGGACTTACTTTTTTCTTCTTTATTCTACTCTTCATGGGAGCCTGTGCGGGCTCTACCAGTGGAGGTATTAAGATTGTTCGGCATTTGGTCTTCTTCAAGAACTCCGCACTTGAGTTTAAGCGCATTATTCACCCTCGGGCCATGGTTCCTTTGCGTTTAAATGGGTCTAGGGTCCGCGGGCGTATTCTTACCCACATTATTATCTTTCTACTCCTTTATCTATCACTCTTTGTGCTAGGGTCTTTAGTGCTGTCGGCTATGGGATTAGACTTCTTAACGGCCATTGGTGCAGTAGCTACTTCCCTCGGCAATGTGGGGCCAGCTATTGGAAAAGTGGGACCAGTAGATAATTTTGCCTGGATGTCGGATGGCGTCAAACTGTTCCTGGCCTTCTTTATGCTGCTAGGCCGCTTGGAGTTGTTCACCATTCTAGTGCTATTTACGCCCTATTTTTGGAAAGCAAATTAGCCCATCTGCGCTGGGAGTTACCGTGGAGGAAGAGGGTGAAAGTGGTGGTGAATTAGAATTAGAATTAGAGTTAGGGTGGCCCACCAAAGGCTCCGACCTGTTTTCACTAATATTCAATCGTCCTTTCAGCTACAACAATTGGTCGTCCGTCTCTTTTTTCTATTCTTACGGTCCAATTTCCATTTTCGTCATACTGGTATTCTCTGGCATACGAAGATTCTAGGACATCAGTACCAAACAGAATTGAACTAGAATGGTGAGTCAAGTTCTCGAATTGATCGAAAACATACGCGGCTTCTGCCAAGACCTCTCCCTGGCCATCAAGCTGTCGCCAGTTTTTCGTTTTTCGTTCATCTCCATAGATATATTCCGATATTTCCTCTACTATCACGTTCTCTTCCGCGTCCAGCTGCCGGAAGGCGTAAACGTTGCCTAGAGAGTCGTACTTAGTGATTTCAGTAGTAATCCCTTTTCTTTCAATGGTTTCAATTTTTCTCCCGCTGTTATCAAATATGTTTTCGACAGTAGCAAAGACTTTATCATTGATCACACTAGAGACGGTGATCAAGGAGTCTTTATCATCGTATTCGAACTTCTCACAACGAGTCATATCGTCCCCTGTACTCCAGCACTCCTCTACTTTTTTTCCTTCTTCATCATATGCATAGACAATGCTTTCTGCGCACACTCCACTTTCAACATCCTCCTCCGAATACTTATAACAAGCATGAACCTGATTTCCCATAACGTCATAACGAAAGCTGTTTTCTGCTCTTACCGTCCTCCCCTTTTCCAGAACAGTTTCCTGCAATAGCTGTCCTACCGCATCATATTCATATTTGTAAACAGTCTTGATTTCATTGTCTTCAAGGACCGTTTTTGAGCTTAGTTGATCGCCGGCATATTCATATCTGGTGATCAATTCTGTTTGCCTATCCGAGAAGGCTGGAATAAAAATGGTCTTTTCAGCAATGAGCTTTCCGTCTTGGCTAAATTCTTGTAGTGAGTAGTTATAGTCAGGGGTTACTTCAAACAACTGCTCGCCTTTTTCGATGCCCTCCGGTGTTTCGACAGCTTTGAAATGCTTGGTCTCAATGCGACTAATTGCACTTTGAGCATGAGATGGAGCAGTCAAAGAGAACATGCTCACTAGTAATATTACTATCCTTGTTTTCATCTTTTCTATTTATACCAAACTCCGCTTGTATTCAGAAATTAACCTTTACTTGATGCAAGTTGCCCGCTATTATTCCGGAGAAAGGTAATCTTTGGGCTTAATATCGGAAAAATCTCCACCCGCTATCGCTATTATTGTCCTTTTGATTGTTTCAACCAACGAAGCCGCAGCCTAGTTGGCAAACTGCAACTTTGATTGTCTATGCAAACCATTTGGCTCGACCCAAAAAATGACCGCACCGTTTGGATTATTGACCAACGTGCATTACCGCACGAACTGGTGCACGAAGCATTACGCACTGCTGGAGATGCAGCCCGAGCCATAAGGGAAATGCACGTGCGTGGGGCACCGCTCATTGGTGCTACAGCGGCCTGGGGCTTATACTTGGCAGTGCGGGAGTATGATCAGCAGCAGGATTTTACAAGCTATATCAAATCAGTGATCGCTCAACTGCAGCAGACGCGCCCCACAGCCGTAGATTTATTCTATGCCCTGGAGCAAGCTAGCGCTACTATTCTGGCCGCCCCTGTGGAAGAGCGCATTCAAGCAGCAAAATTAGCAGCGGAGCGCTTCGCTACCGAAAGTGCTGCCCAATGCCGCGCTATCGGCGAATTTGGACTCCCACTGATTGAAGAAATTGCGGCACATAAGCCTGGAAAAGTCGTTAATATCCTCACGCATTGCAATGCCGGCAAACTCGCTTGCCTTGATTATGGCACAGCTACCGCCCCCATCTATTTAGCGCACGAAAAAGGTATTCCCATCCACGTATGGGTAGACGAGACGCGCCCGCGCAACCAGGGTGCTCGCCTCACCGCCTACGAACTGGGTGAAGCAGGGGTCCCCCATACCGTGATTGTTGATAATCTGGGTGGCCACCTCATGCAACATGGCCAGGTAGACATCGTATTTGTAGGCACCGACCGCACTACCCGCACGGGAGATGTAGCCAACAAAATTGGTACTTATTTGAAAGCTTTAGCAGCCTACGACAATGATGTACCATTCTATGTAGGACTTCCCACCAGTACTATCGACTGGAGTATTAGCAATGGCTTAATCGAAATTCCCATTGAGGAACGTGGGGGGCAAGAAGTAACGCACATCCACGGTTGGGAAGAAGGCAAAAACCGCAATGTTCGCTTGACACCAGAAAACAGCCCAGGCCTCAATTACGGCTTTGATGTGACACCCGCCAAGTACGTAACGGGCTTAATCACTGAACGTGGGCTTTGTGCTGCAAGTGAAGAGGGATTATTAGGATTGTTTCCCGAAAAGCGGGGGTAAATAGGTGTGTTGGTTCTTCTGTAAAAATGATCGTAAGTATTCTGCCAAAGAGACGCTCCCGATAGCTATCGAGGAGCAATGCGTCTGTACATCAATGCCCGTAACTGTTGATTTTTACACCTGCATATTTGTGTGTCAGTAATTGATTCATGGACGTTGAATTGGTTAGTCCTCCTTCGCTAAAGCTGCGGCGGACATGTTGGTTTAATCACGAAGATTCTAACGCTAATTTTAATTCTTACTCTAATTAATCAGACTTTAACTGTCACTTTCATTTTGATTGCCATTGCCATTTTGATTGAAAAGCTGACAGCAAATTGGATGATCGAGGACATCCCCATTCTAACCCTAATTCTCATTTTAATTCTAATCCCCCAATCTATCCCCCTCTACTCTGGTGAATTGAGTTGAATGGGTTGGCCTATGGATTCCACTCAAAGAAGTTACTAGCATTGTTTTGTTTGAAGCCGGCTCTAGGATAGAGTTGATTGCCGATCGTATTGCTTTTTTCAGTTTCCAGCATGACGCCACAAGCATTCGTCTCCCGGCACAGTTGCTTACCTGCATCCAATAGTGCTAGCGACAGACCTTTACCGCGGTGAGCTGGTGCAACGAACAGATCATTCAATAACCACAACCGGCGCATGCGCGTGGAAGAAAAAATGGGGTACAACTGCACAAAACCCTGCAGCTCTCCCGCTTCCTCAGAAACATAGATGTGTGAATCTCCTAACGCTAATCGCTCTTGGATGAAGTTTTGGGCACCATTGATATCAGCCTCCTTTCGGTAGAAGACACGGTATTGATCAAAGAGGTCAGCAAGTTGGGGTAAATCAACGGTAGTGGCTGGGCGTATCATAACTCAATGTGATTTGATAAATGAGTACGCGGTATTTGACCGAACTCAAAAGTCAAATACCGCGCATCGTATTATTATACTTAAAAAAGGCCTTCCTCTATTGGAAGAAGCCATCAGTACATTTAGTTACTACTTGCCGCTCGGAAAGCAGCAGCCTTGGCTTCGTCCGACGTCTTGTTAGATTGGTTCACCTGCACACCAGCACGGGTAGTGTAGAAATCCGCAACCGCATTCAAGAAATTAGGGCCAGCAGAGGAGATCAATTTAGCGCTGGTGGCTTCGTCTTGCAAAAGAATAGACTCTAGTTGGTAGCGCAAAATATCGGCCTCGTTGAAAAAGCCATCGTACTTCTCAGCAGAAAGGGTGGCTCGCAAGTCTTTGCCTGAAAGCAATACTTTACCAGGAGCGCCGGGCAAGTAGAAGCCGTTGCCTTCCGTAGACCAAACCACAGCTTTAGCAGTTCCATCCGTTAGGGACAACAGTGCTAATGGCTGAGTACCCTCACCCCAGATGCCCATATTTCCATCGGCACCTTGAGAGATCAAGTATTTACCATCAGGTGACCATTGTAGATCTAATACTTGCGCTTCGTGCCCTTGCAGCAAGGCATTTCGACTACCCTCCAGCAGGATATATGCACCTTTAGCTATTGCTGTGGTGCCTTGCCCGTTATCGACCGACATGCCACCAACGGAGTTAGCGGGGGTAAGTCCATCAGCCAGCGTCCATTGCAATAGGCTGCCGTCTTCGTGTCGCACCTGAAGTTCCTTATTACCCACCCAGCTCATTGATTTTTCAATGGTTCTTTCGCCACTGGTAAAGAGTAGCTCGTTATTGCTGGCATCCCAGACGTAGAGAAACTGCTCAGAACTTTGGGCAGAGAGGTATTTTTGATCCGGCGACCAGGCTACCGTCATCAGGTACGAACCAATTGCATCGGTACTACCTAGTTCGTCACCGGTACTCGGATCCCAGAAGCGAAGTACTCCGTCATCACCCGATGAAGCCAGTACTTTATTATCCGGCGAAAAGGCAACACCACGTACCCAATCAGTATGCCCGCTAAGGAAGTGTTGCATATCACCCGTGCGAGCATCCCAAATGCCTACCATCTGGTCATCAGAGGCGGTAGCTACCAGATTGCCATCACTGGACCAAGCTACATCGCGAATCCAATCGCTGTGATCACTGATGGCATACTGGATCGTACCTTCTTCCATATTGATCACTTGCAATCCGTAATCCACGTCGATTACACCTAGCAGGCCATCGGTGGTAGAAGGATACAGCTGACTAGCCGTTGGAAGCACTTCGGCCAATAAATTTTCCAGTGGATTCCCTTCTGTTTTATCAGCGGCGGCAGCCCTGGCACCATCGGGCGTCAGCTGCACAACTGGACTGGTTTCGCCCAGCTCATAGACCGCCATTTCGTAAGCACTGACGGCTACAATCTGATCACCACCGGGTGCAAATTCTACATCCATCCAGGCCGTTTCCGTTTCAACGGAGTTGAAAAACGTCTGATCGCCATTTTTCAGGGAGTGAACGATAATGGTACCAGAGTTATCAGCCGTAACGAGGCTACGTCCCTTTGGGCCCCAATCCAGGGCCATTACCCAGTTCTCGTGTCCTTTGAGGTTGCGATTAGGAATGTTGCTGGTCGCGGGTTGATAGAGATACACATTGAGGTCATCAGAACAGGTGACCAATTGATCGCCACTAGGAGAAAATGCCACATCACGGCAGTAGTCATCATGGGAGCGGTGGGTCTTCACCAAGTTCCCTTCGGTTATTGACCAAACTGTTGCGGTAGCATCGTCACTAGCCGCCGCCACCTGCGTGCCGTCGGCTGACCAGCTCACATTGCGAATCCAGTCGCTATGAGCACTAAAACTGCGCTCTTGCTCACCGTTAGCCACATTGTAGATATAGAGAATGGTCTCGTCTCCACCGGCAGCCAGGTGTTTACCATCCGGTGACCAAGCTACGGCTCGGATATAGTCACCGTGCGACCAGGACTGAATGGTGCCACCACCATTTACATTCAAAATCGCCGCGACACCATCGGTAGTACTATAGGCCAAGGCATCACTGTCTGGCGACCAGGATACGGAGAGGACGCCTCCATCGGTCGTTACAAATATCTCCGTATAATCATTCCAATCCTCCGTATTGTAGATACGCAACGAACCATCAGACATACCGGCAGCTAGCTTATTACCATCCGGCGACCAGTCGGCGTCGTTGAAGTTATTTTCAACGTAATCTTCTTCGTAAAAATCAAAGTCAGAGGTGGTGTAATAGGTCTCAAAAAGTAACCGTTGTAGTTCGGGCTTATCAGCACCCAGGTTGTCATACCCTAGTAATGCTAGAGCCAGCGCTTTTGAGCGCCCATCAGTCTGAGCCGCTTTATTTACCTGCGCGCGCAATTTTTCAATACGTAATTCATCTGCCTGACCATAGACTAGGATACCAGCTAGTGCCAAACAACACGCTAATAAGGTTTTTTTCAACATAAAAGATGGTTGTGATAAATCGAAAGTAGATTGACCGGATGAGTCCGGAAGTGTTAAGAAATGAACTATACCGCCATTGAAATGCTTTTTCGGCACATTTTATTTCGAGGCGGCAGTACATTTAGGCTCGAAAATACGAATCTGCACACACAATGGATGAGGGTTATATCAAATTCCGCCCAAGCTGGGAAAAGTCTGCCCCACTGAGTAACGCTAAGATCAGTGAACTAATCCATTGGCGACAAGCCTGTTACGAGAAAAAATGGATTGGGATGTACGACAACGGCATTGGATACGGTAACATCTCTATTCGTAATAGCGCTGGAAGCACCTTCTATATCACTGGTTCCGCCACGGGAGGAATTGCACAGCTTGACGTACAATCCATTGCAGAAGTCATTCAGGTGAACGCGGAGCAGAATTCGCTGTCGTGCCGAGGGCCGATTGTAGCCTCTTCCGAAAGCATGAGTCATGCCGCTGTCTACCAGGAATTAGGATGGGTACAGGGTGTCATTCATATTCACCACCAGGAGCTATGGAATAAAGCCTTACATCAACTACCTACTACCGACGCTAACGCCCCTTACGGTAGTCCTGAAATGGTCGTTTCCATTACTGAACTCCTAACAACTACGGACCTCCCCAGTCAAGGTATTTTTGTCATGGAGGGACACGAAGAAGGCATCTTTGCTTTTGGAAAGGATCTGGCTGCCGCCTTTAGCGTATTGGAAAATGCGTTAAACCGTTTCCTTTAGCCAGGGCTTAAACCCTGCTCCGCGTCAATCTTCTCGAAGCGATTTACCATCAATCAGGACATCCTCTAAAACCGAAATTCCTGCACCAATACGGACTAGGGCATACACCTCCGTTGTGGTATCTCGCAGCGCTTCGCGGTAGCGGTCTTCCGCTTCGGGCGCTTTGAATTCTTCCATAAAAAAGCGTTCGAAGGGATATCGGAGTCTCATCTCTGCCGAATCTGTCTGGGCGTGAAAGAGAAAATCGACTTCAGCGATGAAATAGTCCGTCCCTTCTTCTGTAGGAGGAGAAGTTTGGAGTCCGGTAGCTTTTACGTATCCCCGCTCATCCGCCGTCACGGGGATATACACCTTTTGGTCAGTGGTAACAGAACTAGCTATTTGCTGTACTTCTGCTACTGGTAAATCATCTTGCAGATTACGAAAACCAAGTGATACATACCTTCCCCGAAAGGGGTCATTCGGATCAACAGGAGCAGTGGAGAACTTATACACATTGCCGCTTCGCAAGATGGTCTCATGCTGGTAGACCGTCCTTAGCGGAAGGACAATTTGCACCAGTACCATAGCCGCAAAAAACCAGATAATGTAATCGCGATAATTCATATTTCCCGCTGTTTACGTTGGCGAATCAAATAGCTATTGGCCGCAAAAAAACCGGCACCTAGTAGTAAGAAAAGCAGGCCACGCACTGCAAAACTCAGGTCAGTATCAAAGAAGCGACAAACGATTTGCAGCGTAACAATAAGTAATCCAAAATTGACAATTCCGAGATGGTCCCGCTTAGTGCCCAGCAGAATATGGTAGATACCAATGCCAAGCAACAACAAATTAGCGGCTACTGCTCCTAGAACATCATCGCTCCAACCTAAACCGTAGTAGGCGAAAATAAAGATGCCCAAATAGCACAGTGGATTGCGTAACCAATCTAGGTCTTGCTTACGGTACAGCAGCAACAGCATACCCAAGAGAAGCAACTGCAGCAGGATAAACAGCACGAACTCTTGCTCTAAAAACATCGTATTCGTCCAGCTCTCTGGAATCTCTATCCATAGGTCGCGGAAGGACTGCATCAGTAACATGCCAATGGTCCCCAACAAGCCTACTACCAACCAGCCATTGCTCAAAATTCTTTTCTGCTGTTGTAGAAGATATTTACCCAAAATATAGCTTGCGATCAAAAAAAGATGATACGCCAACCACATATAGGCGGGTAAATCGTTGGAGAACGTTCCTAGGCAGATGAGCAAAGAAACGGGCCAAAACCAATCGTGAAAAACTTGTGCATTTGAACCCGGACGCTGGTTGCGCAAACGCAGATAGTAAGGCAAGGCGAGCAACATAAAGAGCCAATACAGCCAGGGTGTTGCTCCGGGGTAGCTATAGGCCACATCCGTAGCGTACCAGGTAGCGCCCGCAATGAAGAAGAGTGAAGCTAGATTAGAATTTACCACATACATAATGGGCAAAGCCAACCATAGCCAGGTCAGCAGAAATTCGTGTAGTTCACCATCTAGATGGTAGATCTGGCTGACCATCGCCAAACAAGCGCCCACAGCCAAGAGTAGGAAAACTCCACTCCCCTCTCGCCAGGCCGCACTATCGGGTTTTCGCTTAAGCGTGTACCAGACCGCCGCCTGACCTAAAAGCATAGGAATAAAAGCGAAGGTTGTTTTGGTTAAGCGCCCCAGATCATCCCAGTTGTGCGCTACCACTAAGATAATTCCCAGGCCGACTAGTAAAGCGCCCAGCAAGCTAAACACAACTAATAGCCTTTGGCTGCCGTAGGAGGGCTTGCTAGCCCAGTATTGGCGAATATCTTCGGCCTGTGTGCCGCTGATTAAACCGGCATCTACAAGTTCTTGAAGTTGGGCCTCCTCCTTCATAGGTGTTTTTGATAGGTGAAATCCGAAATTACTGCTTTTTGTTGTTATCACAGCTTGGCGACACCCGCCTTTCGACCAGTAAACTGAGCAGATAGATCAGCAGAACAAAAGTTGGGATCAGTTCATTACCTTTGCTGCTCCTAACAAAAGACCATCAACTGAAATGGATAAATCTTTCTTAAAAAAGCTGGGCCTGAAGATCAATAATCATGGTACCAGTACCGGTTTGGAAACCACCACTTCCGGTAAATATATTGCCTCTTATTCTCCGGTAGACGGGGAAATGATCGGTAAAGTCAGTAAGACCAGCCGTAAAGAATATGACGCCTTGATGGAAACGGCTCAAGCGGCCTTTCTAAAGTGGCGGATGATTCCTGCACCACAGCGCGGCGAAATCGTACGCCAGTACGGTGAAGCACTGCGTAAGTACAAGGATCCCCTAGGTCGCCTGGTGAGCTACGAAATGGGTAAGAGCCTGCAGGAAGGCTGGGGCGAAGTACAGGAGATGATCGATATCTGCGACTTTGCAGTAGGTCTGTCTCGCCAGTTGTATGGCCTAACGATCCAATCAGAGCGCCCACGCCACCGCATGTTTGAGCAGTGGCATCCGCTAGGTGTTGTAGGTGTAATTTCTGCCTTCAACTTTCCAGTAGCGGTGTGGAGCTGGAACGCGATGTTGGCCATGGTTTGTGGTGATGTAATTGTTTGGAAAGCTTCCGAAAAGGCTCCGCTGTGCAGCGTAGCTTGCCAGAACATCTTTAAGGATGTACTCAAGGCCAACGACGTACCTGAAGGTGTTGTCAACATCATCAACGGTGACTACAAGGTGGGTGAATTCATGACCAAAGATGCACGCATTCCTTTGGTAAGTGCCACTGGTAGCACCCGCATGGGTAAGATTGTAGGCGCAACTGTAGCCCAACGTTTAGGCCGCAGCCTACTAGAATTAGGCGGAAACAATGCTATTATCGTTACGCCTAATGCCGACATGGAACTGGTACTAACCGGTGCCGTATTCGGAGCAGTTGGTACTTGTGGACAGCGTTGTACTTCTACTCGTCGCCTGATTGTGCACGAAGATGTATATGACAAGGTGAAGGAAAACCTCGTAAGCGCTTACGCGCAATTGCGCATTGGTGATCCACTGGATGAAAACAACCATGTAGGGCCACTCATCGACCAGGATGCCGTAAACATGTACCTATCTGCCATCGAAAAAGCCAAGGAAGAAGGCGCTAGCTTCATCGTAGATGGTGGTGTACTCGAAGGCGAAGGCTACGAAAGTGGCTGTTATGTAAAGCCTTGTATTGCGGAAGCTAAGAATGAGTACGAAATCGTTCAGCACGAGACTTTTGCTCCAATTCTGTACTTGATGAAGTACAAGGAAGTAGAAGAGGCAATTGCTATGCAAAATGGTGTACCTCAGGGCCTGAGTAGTGCTATTATGACGAATAATATGCGCGAAGCAGAGCGTTTCTTATCTCCAGAAGGCTCTGACTGTGGTATTGCCAACGTTAACATTGGTACCAGCGGTGCAGAAATTGGTGGTGCGTTTGGTGGTGAAAAAGAAACCGGTGGCGGCCGTGAATCTGGCTCCGATTCTTGGAAGATCTATATGCGCCGACAAACCAATACTGTAAACTACAGTACTGAGATTCCGCTGGCACAGGGAATCAAGTTTGACTTCTAAAACCGGTTGAGCAGGTAGTTTTACTGCCGATCTACCGTTTTATTATAGCAAGGCGGCAGTCCAGTTGTGTGATTATCAAAGTCTTTTTGAACACACAGGCAGGGCAGCCGCCTTTCTTTTGATACGTTAGACTCGCGGCCGATCGTTTCTGTGCTGGTATCAAAATAAAAGGTCCAACCCTTGGAATCGTTGGCTTCTGTACCAGTCCAGAAATCGATTCGCCGGTTGGGAGCCTGTGCTGGGTTTAGCAGGTAACATTCCCCGGCACCGGTCAACATATCATAAGCTCGATCCGCTTTTCCGCGGTAGATATTGTCGATTAAGAAATCTACTTCTCCTACGCACGGCAGCCTCCAACCCCGCGAGCTACAGGCGCTTAGGGCTTCTTCCCAGGAATAAGGTCCACCGGGAAGTGGTTCCGTCATAAACCAGAGTGGGCCGACTTTTTTGAAGTTCGTTCCTTTTATGTCTTGGCAGCCCGGCCCCGCGTTTGGTCTAGTATTGCCAGATCGAATGCGGCCAGTAGCCCCGTATCCACCGGGTGTAGGTTGGTAAATAGTATCTACGACTGATACTTGCACGGTATCCCGCACCATTGGGCATTCCCACTCAATGAGTTTTTGCTGTACGTCGGCAGTTCGTACCTCGGTATTGCGATACTTTTGGTAAAAGGCCTGGAAGGTGCCACAAGTAGGATTTTGCTGTAGCAGCTGATAGTCTTGCCAAACCGTACATTGACGCTCCTCCAGTAAAGTCGCAAAATCTGCCGAGCAGCGAGCTTTTTCCCCTTGTTCACTAAGATAATTCAGGTAACCCTCGCAGGTATCCGCTTTGATAGCCATAAAGCAGGGGTCTTGGCGCTCTACCCAACTGGAAAGTACCCAGTAGGTAATACCGCCAAAGGCTAAGGCCGCCAGAACCGCCCACATTAAGCGCCGTAAACGTAGACTACTAGGAGCTACTGCCCCGCCCCCCGCTGCGGCAGCAACGGGCACAATTGTTTGGCTTTTACCACAACCACAGTGTTCACGACTTTCCTCTAGTAGGCGCATTTCTTCTACCACCGCAGGATCAGGGGTTTCATCTCCGCTAGGCAAGCCAGCTTTGAGTTCCTGCAAACGCTTACTGATATAATCGTCAATCACCGAGCGGCCGCCGCCCATTTGATCCACCAGCTCCTGATTTAATAAGGGCGTCTTTCCGCCAGATCTGGCGCAGCCTTCCTGCTGAAGCTGATGCAGATAAATTTGCAAGCACTGAAAAGAAACTTCACCATCTTCATTCGCCAGCTCATCACAGAGTTTTTCTGCTAACTGTTCTGGTTCATCTACTTCGAATTTCCCCTGCTTCTTGAATAGATCAAAAATATTTAGCGAAACATTTACCATCGACCGCCGAGACAAGGGTTGTAGTCGGTAGCGGTGATTGAGTAAGCTAGGAATTTGTTGCTCGTAGTCGGCCAAAGGTGCCAAAAAGCCCTCCCTTAGGGATAAAATTATTCGGCACGAAATGTTCTCATCCGCGCGTAAGTCTTGAATCCAGGAAAAAAAGGCCTCGCGCTCATCTTCATCCACCTCTTTATCAAAGAGCCTTTCCAATTGATCAAACACAAGGTAGACCGGCTTATTCAATTGCTGCTGCAAAGCAGGGAGTAAGACTTTAGGATCATTACCTTCCGGTAGAATGACCGCTCCGGCCTTGGTCAATTCCTCTCGAATTCGATCCGCCAATAACTCCTGAGTTTTTCCCTGGCGGTACGGCTGTACAATGAATTCACCGGGTACGGCCTTCATACGGTTAGAAAGGCCGCACTGCAGTATGCTGGTTTTACCTACCCTGGCAGGGCCGTACATCAGCAGTAGGTCGTGGTTTCGCGTAAGCGCAAAAAGGTCTTCCACATCTTGCTTACGGCCCATAAAAAAGGGTAAATCACTCTCCAGTTGTGGCTGTAGCAAATTAAACAGTGGACTACACGGACTTATGGTAGAAAAAGGAGACACCCCAACCGAAGCCCCCAGCAAGCCGCGATTGGAGCGACGCGATCTCGTTTCCTCAATGACTAGGGTACTTTCTTTAACCAACTGCCAATCGTAGGCCTCATCTCCTACCTGGAGGTCCAGGTCCTGAACCCGGCTGATCATATCTACATTATCACCCAATTCCATATGCAGGAGCGGAAAGCGGAAGGCGGGAGCAGCATCTAGAAGCTTGTCGAGCGCTTCGATGGCCTCCATCTTATCGACCAGCGGCGTACCCATAGCAACGGGAACCGTTTTCTTGCCAAATAACTGAAGCTGAAAGACATCAGCAGTAGGAACAATAGGAATACGTGTCTTTTTACGGTTGCGGAGTCGAAGGACCAACTGCCGCATAGCATCGATAGCTGTCTGCTGATCAGGGTAAAAAGGGCTGTAAAAGGTGTGTTCTGGGGTACGAATTTGAAAGTAGCAATCTGAGGAAGCCACTTCCCCCCCAACAGATTTAAGGGCGAACTGCATTTGTTACCGAGATGTTCTAACGGTTCTTATAGGGTACTTTCACCTGGCAAGGCCAGGCAGCCCACAACCTCCAATTGGCCGTCTCCCCGCAGATGCTCAAGGAACGTAAATGGATGACTTGGGCTTAACAATGCTCACTTAAATGTAGGAAATGTTTGGAATATGCTGAAAATGTGGTGGCAAGCGGGGCGCTTTAGTGGAAGGCAATTTGGCGATATGAGCGTTTAATCGGGGCTCTTCATCTATCCTGAATAGGGCAGGGTTTCATCTCCTATTCTGTACCGTAGTACCTACAAGCAGTGGAGAGGTTATTCCGAATAACAAGTAGTTCTTACGCTGCTAAGCAGAAGTAAAATCAGTATTGAATTGTGATAAATGGTGCCGGTTCCAATTTTTGAGACCGAGTGGATTTTTTGGGAGAAGGGGGGTATATTGGGGGAGAAAATTTGGTGTAGACCCGTTAATGCGTTAACGTGTTTATACCTAAAATTTGCTTTTTCCACCCCAAATCTCTCTGACTAATGGCTCAAAAGAAAGACTTCAAATTCCCCCAAGACTTAATGGAACTCTCTCGTTTCCATTTCGCCTTATCCCATCCAGCACGCTTGCAAATCCTTGGCCGACTAAAGCAAGCAACGCATGCTTCATTTGCTGAACTAGCAAGCAATATTCCTTTACACCCCAGTACTACTTCGCAGCACATTACAATTTTACAGCGAAGTAATCTACTTATACCCGCTGAATTAGCAGATGGTACCACAGGCTACAAAATAGATTTCGATGTGTACAACTATGCTAAAGAGTTGATGGAAATCCCATTACAAAGAGTCGTTGAAGACGCACCCTGGACTTGATCTATGCGCACTGTTTAATGCAGCGAAACACTCAACCAAAAACCAGCTACCTTTGTCTACTTCCTAGACAAAACGACTACACTGTTTTATGAGAAAGTTTTTCCTGCTGCTATTCCTTAGCATTTGGTCCTGGGGCTTTATCCAGACCTTGCCCGGGCAAAGCCCAAAACGATGGACTTCGACTGAGTTACACGATGGCCTACAGAAACTTAACTTTCTGGGGTCAGCCTTGTATTTTGCCGCGCATCCGGATGATGAAAACACCCGAATGATCGCGTACCTCAGTAATGTAAAACACGCCAATACTGCCTACCTTTCCCTTACGCGTGGTGATGGAGGGCAAAACCTAATTGGATCGGAAATTCGAGAATTGCTTGGTGTCATCCGAACGCAAGAGCTGCTCGCTGCTCGCCGCACCGATGGTGGCAGTCAGTTTTTCACTCGCGCCAACGACTTTGGTTTTTCCAAGCACCCCGATGAAACCTTCAATATCTGGGATCGTGATCAAGTAATGGCTGATGCCATTTGGGTGATCCGCAACTTCAAGCCGGATATCATTATCAATCGTTTTGATCACCGCTCACCAGGGCGTACGCACGGGCATCATACGGCTTCCGCTATGCTTTCGGTAGAGTCTTTTGATCTGAGCAACGACCCAAATGTCTATCCGGAGCAATTGAAATACACGGAACCTTGGAAACCAACGCGAGTATTCTTCAATACCTCCTGGTGGTTCTACGGTAGTCGTAAGGCATTCGCCGAAGCGGATAAGTCCAATATGGTAACCGTAGATGTGGGTACCTACTTACCCAAACGCGGTGTTTCTGTACCCGAAATTGCGGCAGTGAGTAGAAGCCAACACAAGAGCCAGGGGTTTGGTAGTAGCGGTACGCGCGGTAGTCTGAAGGAGTATCTAGAGTTGGTAAAGGGGGAAATGCCGGAAGATCCGACCGATCCCTTTGCTGGTATTAATACTACCTGGACACGAGTTGAGGGTGGAGCACCTATCGGTAAAGCAGTAGAGGCTGTTATCCAAAACTTTGACTTTGACCAGCCGGAGAACAACCTAAGTCAACTATTGGAAATTCGCAACATGATCCAAGCCCTGGAAGACGGTTATTGGAGAAATGTAAAGCTGAAGGAGATCGAGTCCATTATTGAAGGGACGCTAGGTCTATTCTTGGAAGTCGTTGCCGATGAGCCTTACTCCGTACCTGGCCAATCTATTCAGCTCTCAGTAGAAGCAATTAATCGCTCACAGGTTCCTGTACAATTGCAATCATTAAGCCTTTTACCATTGGATTCAGTGACTGAACTACAAGAGACGCTGGCGTTTAACGAGGGTTTTGAAAGTGAAATGCAGATTCAGCTTCCAGCTGATTTCAAGGAATCCAACGCATACTGGCTCAATCAGCAGGGTACCCTTGGCATGTACAAAGTGGATGATCCACTGCTCCGTGGCAAGCCAGAAACTCCGCCTAGTTTGCACGCGGTTTTCGAGTTGGGTGTTACGCATAGCAAGACTGGGGAACTACAGATTTTGCGCATTGCTAAACCTGTCGTTTATAAGAAGACCGATCCAGTAGCCGGTGAGCTGTACAGTCCTTTTGAGGTGACCGCTCCGGTCTTTGTAAGCCTAAACGAACCGGCTTACATCTTCTCTGATGGTAATTCACAGGAGATTACTGTTAAAGTAGCGGGCGGTAAGGCTGGCCTATCTGGAACAGTGGAGCTGTGCCACCCTGACAACTGGACTGTTGAACCAGCAAATTATCCATTTGAATTACAACGTAAGGATCAGGAAGCAACTTTCAAATTCACCCTTACACCCCCAAATGAGCAAGCCGAAGGTCAGATCGTACCACTCGCCAAGGTCGGTGAGGAGAGCTACACCAATAGCCGGATCGAAATCGTCTATGATCACATTCCAAAGCAAACCCTCATTTTAGATGCCTCTGCTAAGGTGGTCCGTTTGGATATCAAGCGTTACGGAGAGAACATTGGGTACCTGATGGGTGCCGGAGACGATATTCCACAGGCCTTACAGCAAATTGGCTACAATGTGACCATACTTGATGATCGGGATATCAACACCGAACGCTTACAGGATTTCGATGCCGTTATTCTGGGCGTCAGAGCGTACAACACACTAGATCGTATGCCCAACTATCAGCCAGCCTTGCTGGAATATGTGAAGCAGGGCGGAACAATGATTGTGCAATACAATACTACTCGACGACTGAAAGTACCTGTGGAAGAAATTGGTCCGTATCCACTAAAACTTAGCCGCGATAGAGTTACCGTAGAGGAAGCTGAAGTGCGCATGCTCGCTCCCGATCATGACGTTCTCAATATCCCCAATAAAATAACGGAGAAAGACTTCGAAGGATGGGTACAAGAACGAGGCCTCTACTTCCCTAATGAATGGGCGGAGGATTACACGCCAATCCTCTCGAGTAATGATCCTGGCGAACCCGCACGCGATGGTGGCCTCTTGGTGGCCGAATACGGTGAGGGTCACTATATCTACACGGGCTACTCTTGGTTTAGAGAGCTGCCAGCTGGTGTTCCTGGGGCCTACCGGCTCTTCACTAACCTGATTTCGCTGGGCAATGCTCCGCAGCCGTAAAACGCAACGACTTAGGCGTTTTGGAATCCTACCTGAGCTAATACTTAGGTAGGATTTTTTCTTTTTGTTTTAATAGAAACGTTAAGAATCTACCTCAACACCCCTCGCCTTAACACGGTCTTTACGATTCAGTCCAGCTCTGTTAAACTCCATTTAAACAGCTGGCGAGCAGCCGACAATGCCTATACCTTTGGTGTATCAACCAACAAACATTCACCCCCATTATGAAGACCAAATCTCTGCTTTTCACACTCGCTATTCTGGCTCTTTCCACCTTTCAAGCCCAAGCACAAGTAGATGCCACCTTAAACACCCTTGGTGTCCTAGCCGGTGGTACACAATTGGGCGTTGACTTTGCTATCAACGACGAATTCTCGGTAGAAGGCACTATTGGGTACAATAATAATGACGATGTGAGTATCATCGTGGATGATGCTTCCACCAATTATAGCTATCGGGGTATTCCCATACAAGCTGTTGGTAAGTACTACATCGGTCCGTCAAAGGGAGCTGACAAGTTCTATGCTGCTGCCTTTATGCGCTATGTTAACCGGAACTATGTACAAGCTGGGGTGGAAGACCCCAATACCTTCACACAGTCTCGCTTTGGTATTGGCTTTGGCCTTGGTACTAAGATAATTTCCCGAAGTGGCGTTGTCTTCGATTTTGGTATGAACCTTGGTCGAGTTATCAGTGAGAACGTCGCCGTTAATGAGACGGATGTGCGTCTACCACGCGCCATAGTCGGGTTTAAGATTGGTATTGGTTACCGTTTTGGTGCCTAAACACTCCTAATTAGAGGGAGGTTGGACTTGAACAAATCTTTAAAGTATTGTTTGTCAGTGCCCATCCTCCCGGTAGAAGGTAGATGGTAGATGGAGTAAGGACAAAAACGTCTTTCTGCTTTCTACCTTATTCCCTCTACAACCTTAGGCTTTGATGTTCACCAACTCATAAAGACCTTATCCCCAACCGTACATTAATTCATTAAAAAAAGAATGCCCGCCTCCAGACTGGAAGCGGGCATTTTATTTTACCTGACAGCTTGCGCAGGGCAAGACCTATTCAGCGTAACTTTCAATTGGTGGGCAGGTACACACTAGATTACGATCACCGTAGCCGTTATCTACGCGTGCCACGCTTGCCCAAAATTTAAAGCCTTCGCGCAGGTAAGGAAGCGGATACGCGGCTTTCGCGCGGCTGTATGGAAACTCCCACTCATCAGCAGTCATCCAATCCAACACGTGTGGTGCATTGTGTAGCACGTTGTTTTCCGCATCGGCGGTACCGGCAGCAATTTCGTCAATCTCCTTACGGATTTCAATCATCGCATCACAGAAGCGATCCAGCTCTTGCATGCTTTCACTTTCCGTAGGCTCGATCATAATCGTACCGGCAACTGGCCAACTCAAAGTTGGGGCGTGGAAGCTATAATCAATCAAGCGCTTCGCTACATCGGCAGCAGAAACGAAGTCCTTGAACGGACGTAGATCAATGATCAATTCGTGTGCACTGTGACCGTTTTCACCAGTAAACAGCACTGCGTAATGATCCTGTAAGCGCGCCTTGATGTAGTTCGCATTCAGAATCGCGTAGCGGCTGGCATCCGTCAGACCATCTGGGCCCAACATCTTAATGTAAGCGTAGCTGATCAGCAAAATGCTGGCGCTACCCCAAGGTGCAGCGGAAACTGCTTTAATACCCTGGTCACCTCCTGTTTTCACCAGCGGGTGCTTCGGTAAGAACGGAGCAAGTTTTTCGTTTACACAGATTGGCCCCATGCCAGGCCCTCCACCTCCGTGAGGAATGGCAAAGGTCTTGTGCAGATTGAGGTGACAAACATCGGCCTCAATCAAGCCGGGGCTAGTCAGTCCTACCTGGGCATTCATGTTCGCACCATCCATATAAACCAGACCACCTTGCTCGTGAATAATCTGACAGATTTCACGAATTTCGGTTTCAAATACCCCGTGGGTAGAAGGATAAGTAACCATTAAACAGGACAGTACATCAGCGTGCTCTGTTGCCTTGGCCTTCAGGTCTTCAATATCAATATTGCCTTCTTCATCGCAGCGTACTACCACTACTTTCATTCCCGCCATCACCGCACTGGCAGGGTTGGTGCCGTGTGCAGAATCTGGGATGATGGCCACCTTACGATGATCATCACCATTGGCTAGGTGGTACGCACGGATGGTCAGCAGTCCAGAGTATTCGCCCTGAGCACCAGAATTAGGCTGCAAAGAACAAGCCGCAAAACCGGTAATATCACTCAGCCACTGCTCCAATTCCTCAAACAGCTGGTAATAACCCATCGCCTGATCTTTTGGCACAAAGGGATGCAGGTTAGCAAACTCAGGCCAACTCACCGGCATCAACTCCGAAGCTGCGTTCAACTTCATCGTACAGGAGCCGAGTGGGATCATGGAGTGCATCAGAGACAAATCACGATTCTCCAAGCGCTTGATATAACGCATCATTTCCGTTTCCGTATGGTACGTATTGAAAACGGGATGGGTCAGATACGCTGTCTGGCGCAACAAGGTCGCTGGAACAGAAAGTTCGGCTGGCTCTTCCGAAGAAACAGCTATGGTATCTTGCTCGAAATCAACGGCCAAAATTCCCGCAAGCTGCTCTACATCCTCAGTCATCGTTGTTTCGTCCAGACTAATCTGAACGGTATCCTCCGTATAGTGCAGGTTGATCTCCGTCGCTAATGCTGCTCTACGAATGGCATCACGAGTGCTATGGTCTGCACGGATACTGATGGTATCAAAGAAGTGCTCACTTTCCAGTTCGTAGCCCAAATCTTTGGCGGCTGTGGCCAATAGCTGTGTCAAGGTATGAACCCGAGTAGCCATGGAGCGCAAGCCCTCAGGACCGTGCCAGGCTGCGTACATGCCCGCCATGATAGCTAGCAATGCCTGGGCGGTACAAATATTGGAAGTAGCCTTTTCCCGGCGGATATGCTGCTCACGCGTCTGCAGCGCCATACGCAAGGCAGATTTTCCACGCTTATCTACCGAAACACCGATAATGCGCCCTGGTAGTGATCGCTTGAATTGATCGCGGCAAGCAAAATAAGCGGCGTGTGGACCACCGTAGCCCATAGGTACCCCAAAACGTTGGGTGTTACCTACCACGGCGTCGGCACCCCATTCACCCGGAGGCGTAAGCACGGTTAGTGCCAAAAGGTCGGCCGCAACGGTTACAAAAATCTTCTTCGCGTTGGCCTCTGTAGTTAAGGCCCGATAGTCTTCCACTGCACCATTGGCTGCGGGGTACTGCAACATGATGCCAAAGACCTCATCGTTCAGTTCGAATTCACTGACCGGCTTCACTTGTACATCAATACCCAGTGGCTCAGCACGTGATTCCAGTACAGCAATCGTTTGCGGTAGCACCTGATCAGACACTAGAAATACTTTGATAGCCTCGCCCTTGTTGCGCTTATTCTTTTGACCAAAGAACAGACTCATGGCTTCAGCGGCAGCGGTACCTTCATCCAGCAAAGAAGCGTTGGCGATATTCATCCCCGTAAGGTCGCTCACCATGGTCTGGAAATTGAGCAAGGCTTCCAAACGTCCTTGCGCAATCTCTGCCTGGTAAGGGGTGTACTGGGTATACCAACCTGGATTTTGGAAAATATTACGGGCAATAACCGAAGGGGTGATCGTTGGAAAATAGCCTAAGCCAATGTAAGTTTTGAAAACTTTGTTCTTGGCGGCTAGGGTCTGCAGATCACGCAAATAAGCATGCTCGGTTTGAGCCGTAGGAACCTGAATTGGAGTCTGCCGACGAATATTAGCCGGCACGGTCTCATCAATTAATTGGTCTAAACTGGCAACGCCAATTGCTTTAATCATCTGCTCCACTTCACTAGCGGAGGGACCGATGTGCCGATTGACAAACTGGTCGTAAAAAGCCGTTTTACTCATGCTGTGTGCTGAAAGGTTAGCGATGGTTAGGAACTTCTGTAGAGCGTATTTGGAATTCAATAATCATCGTCAAAACCTACCTTTTGGCCTTCCTCAGCGTTACTGAAATCCTCATTTAGCGCTGCTAAACTCCGGTTTCAGTGCCTTGATCAAGACCAAAATTTCTGATTTTTACTTGAAGATCAAATTTCCAAAAACGCTCTGCAAAGGTAGAAAATCTTCACTGCTCAATAACAGCCAAGAGCGCGCTTGGTTTACTTTGACGAAAAGGTGATAATAGACCGACAAAACAATCAATCAACAAAGTTGATGTCTTGCCAAAAATTGATCCTGAGCTGCCGGTTAATCAACTCCTGCTCCTGGTTACGATAAGAACAATCGTAGTACCTAGTACCATTATTGCTGCCAAATACCTCGGCCCCCATATTCCGGGAAATAGAGACTAATGTACCGCCTTGCTGCTCGATGAACAAACGAACCTTTTCCTCATCCGATTGCCTGAGATACTGGGCAAAAGCGATAAAAATAATCACCAATAACATGAAGATTAGATACGTCATAACGGCTAGGCGTTAGTAAGGATCAACATCGATGCTTACCCGCACATTAGAATAACCTTGGGTCTGCTTGAGACGCTCCATGGCCGCGCGAATATGATGTTTGGCAAACTTGATTTTCTTGGGACTGCGCTCTAATTTCACCAAAACGTCGAGTAGGTAATAGGAACGGACCCGTCCCACATAAGGTACGGCAGGACCCAGTACCCACTCTCCTAGTTCTTGCTTCAGCCAATGCGCGTAAAGCCGCATAGCGTCATTGACTACCTGTGGCTTCTTGTGCTTGAGCGTGACCCGAATGAGGCGCACAAAGGGTGGGTACGCAAACTCCTGGCGCTCCTTTATTTCTCGGCGGAAGAAGCTGGCATAATCACCTTGTAGTACTTCTTGCACAACTGGATGGGCAGTATTGAACGCTTGTATCACCACCTCGCCTTGTCGGTGCTTGCGACCGGCCCGGCCAGCTACCTGCATCATAAGTTGAAAGCCTCGTTCGGAAGCCCGAAAATCAGGGAACTGCAGGAGCTGATCTGCACTGAGAACACCAACTACTCCTACTCGCTCAAAGTCTAGACCTTTAGTCACCATTTGGGTACCGACCAGAATATCGATCTTGCCATCCTCAAACTCACCTATGATACGCGCGTGAGCGTGTTTGCCTTTCACGGTATCTAAATCCATGCGGCCGATCTTGGCATCCGGTAGGAATATCTTGAGTTCGTCCTCTATTTTTTCGGTGCCAAAGCCTTGCAACGTCAGCTGAGTGCTACCGCAGGCTGGGCATTTTTCCGGCAGCTTGGTAGTGTAGCCACAGTAATGACACTTGAGCACCTCCCGAAACTTGTGGTACGTCAAGCTTACATCACAGTTGACACACTCCGAGTGCCAACCACAAGTCGGGCAGCGATAGGTAGGTGAATAGCCCCGCCGGTTTTGGAACAAGATGGCTTGCTCGCCTCGCTCCAGCGTAGCTTTGAGCGTCTCCAATAACGTCCCTGTGAAGTGATTGTACAGCTGCTGCTCTCGCTGTGCCCGACGCGCATCCGCAATCACAATTTCCGGTAGGGAAATACCACCAAAGCGTTCCGTTAACTCCACTAAACCATACTTATGCGTACGGGTATTTTGGTAAGTTTCAATAGCTGGCGTAGCCGTGCCCAGCAGCACCTTAGCGCCAAATTGATGAGCCAGCATGATAGCCGTATCCCGTCCGTGGTAGCGGGGGTTCGGATCGCGCTGCTTGTAACTGGGGTCGTGCTCCTCATCGACAATGATGAGCGACAAATTGGTGTAGGGTAAAAACAGTGCCGACCGCGGCCCAAGGACAGCCGATTGGCCAGCCCTAATCTTTTGCCAGAGTTCCACACGCTCATTATGGTTCAAACGGGAGTGATAGACCACCACTTCATCTCCCAGTACGCGTTGTACGCGCCTGGTGATCTGCGTAGTCAAAGCAATTTCCGGTAGGAGATACAATACCTGTCCACCCTGTGCAATGGTCTCCTGCATAAGTTCCAGATAGACCCGGGTTTTCCCACTGCCCGTTACGCCGTGCAGCAGCACAACCGATTTCTCCTCAAAATGAGCCTTAATTTCCTCTAATGCCTTCTCCTGTTGCGGTGCCAATTCAGAAGCAGAAATGGTATCCTCTTCGTAGCTTCCCAGGCGGCTGACCTCCCGCTCATAGACCTCGACGATCTCTTTTTTCACCATGGCTTTGATGGTACCATGATCGGTTTGCGTCATCTGAATGAGCTCTGACTGGCGAATGAACTCCTGCTGCTTAGATAGTTGGACCAAAGCCAGTAGAACACGCTCTTGCTTCTCCGAACGGGTCACCAGATCAAAAGCTGCGGCCTGGGCAGAGGTATCGCTGAGATAGGGTTCCTGAAACCGTACGCAGCGCACCACACGCGGACGATACTTCTCCTTGATTTCTTCCTTTAGGTAGATCACTCGCTTGTCCAGCAGACGGCGAATGATGGGATAAACCGTCTTTTGGCCTAAGATATCTTGGAGGTCCTTGATCGACAACTCCTCTTGTAAACTAAGCGCCTCCGCAATCAAATACTCCTTATCACCCAGCAATTCGGGATCTTGGTGAAAGAGTGGCCCCAGGGTAATCCTGGTTTCACTGCTCAGTTTAAAGTTAGCGGGAAGTGCGGCATTCATCACTTCACCCAAGGAGCAGATGTAGTAGGCGCTCATCCAACGCCAGAGCCGAAATTGGGCTTCTCCCACAATAGGTTCCTCATCAATGACACTTACGATGGGCTTCGGCTGATATTGTTCGGGGGCCCGTTGGTGCAGCTCCATTACCAACCCGGTATACAACTTGCTCTTACCAAATTGCACCTCTACTCGTTTGCCAATCTGCACCTCCTCTAAAAGCTCCTCTGGCACCCAATAGGTATAGGGCTTTGCGATGGCCAATGGCAAAATCACCTCCGCGTAGTAGGAAGTGGCATTCTGGACGGGATGAAGCTCAGCTTGGTGCAAAGTAAATTCTAGTATTCGACTATTGTTTAATTCGATATGCGCTACCGCAAACTTAGATAATCTCTTGCGACTTTACGAACGGTAAGCAGATTGTAGTTGATCCACAAAATACCCATAGTAGGGAATATCTGCCGGGCCCGCTGGCCCCCATTGGGTACGCCAACCATTTAGTAGTCGCCAGTAGTCGGCAACTAAATCTGCTTGTTGTTCTGGATTAAAGTCTTCTAATCTGGCATCTCGGCGAGCCCAATTGACAACTGCAGGTGCCCCGCCATAATTGTAACCCTCCGGGCTGGCCTGCGCGCGTAAAGCACGAGGGATATAGACACTCCCCCAATGCTGAAACTGCCACACGTGTACCATTTCGTGGATCAACAAAGCAGGGCTCATTCCGCCCCAGGCATTGATCGTATAAAAACTCACGTAGCAAATTTTCATCTGCGGTGGACCGATAAAAGCACGCTCATCAATCCGTACACGATCGTAGTGGATGGTATTTCCAAAGATCGGCAGGAGCAGTTCTACTTCCTCTGGGTACAGGGGACGGCTATTCCATTTCACCCAGTCGGCCAGGGTTTCGTAGATTTCCGGTAGGCCCACCACATCCAGCAGCAGATAAATGGCCTCTAACCACCACATGGCAGAAGTCCAGCAGAATTGGCGCAGGTGCCTTCCTAGTCGCCTTAACCGTATTGGCATCCAGCGTAGAATCTGACCTAAGCGAAGTCCGCTTGCTCGGAGTTTGATAATGATTTTCTGCATTGTAAATCAAAATGAACTTCGGTTTTTATTCATTGACCAATAAGCCTTATTGACCGAAGTCCGCAGTACAAGGTATTTAGTAAGTAGAACTTGGATTTGATTAATGTAATTCGAACCGCTTAGCAAGTACCAATTACAAGGTACCCAGTACAGTGGATTTTGCCTAAGTACGTTGTGTATAAGTTAAAGACTAACGACAAAACACACCTTAACTTGTGGCGTATATAACATAAACGTTTTTTAGAATCAAAAGGCTTAGTGTAATCGATTCTCAGTAGGAAATAGTGGCTTCTTTTGCCAGCAGCTCCTAAATGGCTAGTGGCGGAAGCAAAAACTGTACACCCGAACAAAAGGAGTGCTTAGCAGTTCTTCTTCAAAGGGTTATCCTACCCCGCGACTTCTCAATCTACAACACATGAAAACGCTAAAACCATTCCGTAGCACCTTATTTTTTCTTTGCTGCTTACTACTTTGGGTTACCTCTATCCAAGCTCAATTAGCAAGGCCGAATAATGTACTAACAGTGGCCATTGTTCCTTGTGCTGTTGTCTACTCAGGTATGCCGCAATCTGAGGTTTTATCACCGGAAGCTTACGTACGAGAAGGTAGCACCAGTGGTGCCTTACAGCGTAACCTCTACCTGTACATGACCGAATATCTAGAAGCAAACCCGAAGAGCACAATTCAACTACAAGCGGTTACAGATACCAATATACTTTTGGAGTTAAACGGTATCACTTTGCGTGAAAGCTGGAAAATGGGGGCTCCTGAACTTATGGAAGTGCTCGGTGTAGATGCCGTTTTGCGCGTCAGTGTAGCTTACGCCACGGGTTCTGTTACTAGAATTTCCGGTACGGGAGATAACCCAGGAGCTCCTAACTGTGACAATGGGGTATTAATGATACCCAGTAAAACTATTGCCTCAGCGATGCTTCTGGAAGGAAAACTGGGTTACTTCAGCCCGATATGGCGGTTAGGTAATCATTATCGTCGCTTTCGCAGAGGGAGAGGAAACAAGGCTATTGCCCGAAGAATTATTAGAAGGCTTACGCGTAATCTATCACCTTACCAGAACAACTACCTGTTCGCTCAAAACGAATAGTTCAAACTAGATTATCGCCTTCTGTTTTCGTGATGATTATCTGCTTTAGGCGCTTAATTTAGTTTAGCTTGAATCACTTTTTCCGATCTATACTTCACGGTATTGATCGCCTTAACAGTGCGTGATTCGACCTTACAATAACCTAAACAGCACAAGAAGCAAATTAGCCCAACCAATTGCCATTCTCGTACGAATAGCTGCGTATCTTTCGTCCCTCACTCATCAGAATCTCATATTCAAAGACTATGAACACCCTAGGACGCTTCTCCTTAGCCTGTGTGCTGGCTAGCGTAAGCTTTTTATTGAGGGCTCAGTGCCCTACCGGAATGATCGAATTAGAATCCCAGGCCGATGTCGATAATTTCGTAGCTACTTACCCTAATTGCAATAGCCCAGAGGGGAATATGCGCATCGGAAAATTTGGGGACCCCACTGATATTACGGACCTAAGTGGACTCCAAATCCTGACCGAGCTTGGGGGTGAATTAACCATCACTCAAAACGCGATGCTGACCTCTCTCAATGGGCTGCAAAACATAAGTACAATTGCTGGGCGGCTTGAAATTAGCCGTAACAATCAGTTGACCAACCTGGTGGGCTTTCAATCCCTCAGCGCCATCGGTACCCGAATGGATATCTTCCTCAACGAAGCCCTCATTGATCTAAACGGCCTGCAAACCCTCAATAGCCTAGGTGATCTGGACCTCTTCGGTAATAGCGCACTGACCAGTTTAAATGGCTTACAGGGCCTTAGTATGATAAGCGGGGGAATTAGGATGGACGACAATGATAACTTAGCATCTTTAAATGGTCTACAATCTCTTACTAGCGTAGGCGGTGATGTAGTTATCATTGAACATGATGCCTTGCTCAACCTAAATGGCTTGGAGAGTCTAAGCACCATTGCCGGTGAGCTCGATCTTTCCGACAATACTGCCTTAACCAGCCTGAACGGCTTGCAAGCACTACATACCCTCGAAGACGACTTGACTATCCAACGCAACAGCGTACTAACAAACTTGGGTACTTTTTCTAGCTTAGATTCCCTTGGGGGCAGTCTGATAATCAACATTAACGATGCACTCGAGAACTTGAATGGGCTGCAGGAGCTCACCTATATTCAGGATGTGGTCAGCATTAACGGAAACGTTTCCTTGACCAGTTTATCCGGTTTAGATGGGCTAGTGGAGATTGGCGAAAATATTGCTATTGGTGCTAACCCCGTCCTTCCTAATTTGAATGGATTGGAAGCGCTTACTACTGTAGGTGGCGGCACCATTATCACCACAAACGAAAGCCTGGAGAGTCTTGATGGTTTAGACAACCTAAGCCGGATGAACAACAACCTATTTATTAGTAATAATACGGCCCTAACGGACTTGAGTGCCTTACAGCAATTGAGCATAGTAGGTGGCAGCTTAAATATCGTGGTCAATCCAGCCCTGCCCAACCTCATCGGCCTAGAAAACATCAATCCGGATAGCCTTATTGGGCTCAGCGTTTCGAATAATGCCATCCTATCCGAGTGCGCGGTACAGAGTATCTGTGCTTACCTGGCTAATCCAGATAACACGGCCAGCATCAGTGGAAATATTGACAATTGTGCCAATCGGATGATGGTGGAGACAGATTGTTTATCCTCAACAGATGACGTAAAGCCAGTACAGGAGCTTATACTTTTCCCTAATCCCACCTACGGCACCCTAACTTTACCTGGGCAAATCAGCGCACAGAACGTGGCT
This sequence comes from Bacteroidota bacterium, assembly GCA_038528965.1. Taxonomy (GTDB): domain Bacteria; phylum Bacteroidota; class Bacteroidia; order Chitinophagales; family Saprospiraceae; genus Lewinella. The sequence continues at coordinate 143,568 of JBCBEC010000007.1, forward strand.
ATTTACAATGGGCAAGGTCAGCTTATTGCACGCTACAAGAACCGTGACAACACCGTAGATATTAGCAAGCTGCAAGCTGGTCTTTACTTCTTGAAACTGCAAGACGAGAATGGGCACTACCAAGCTAGAGTTATCAAGCTAGACTAGATAAAGATTTGGAAAGCCCCACAATGGACTAGAGTATATCCAGCACCTTATGCGTCTGCAAACTTAGCCGCCACTGGGGATTCGCCAAGCAATAATCCAGACAAGCCTGGGTGTTGGCCTCCTGCTCGGGAGAATCCATTGGTTGCAAGAAAAAGTGGGTAAAGTCAAGATCAGCGTAGCGCTCCGGCGCTGCTCCGGTTTGGGGGTGAACGAGTTTCAGTTCATCTCCGCTGGTCAGTACAATTTCCGTGCCTGCCTTGGGGCTCATACAAATCCAATCGAGCCCTGCTGGTGCAGGCTTGGTACCGTTGGTCTCTACTGCCACCTCAAAGCCTTGAGCGTGGAAGGCATCTACCATTGGTTCATCTAATTGTAATAGGGGCTCACCTCCTGTACAGACCACGTATGGCCGGCCACCCCCTGGCCACAAGCTGGCTACTACACTGGCCAATTCTTCCGCACTGTAGCGGCCACCGTTTAAGCCGTCCGTGCCCCAAAAGTCGGTATCGCAAAACTGACAGATCGCTTTATGTCGGTCCTCTTCTCGCCCACTCCAGAGGTTGCAACCCGTAAAGCGGCAAAATACCGCTGGGCGCCCAGTGTGAGCTCCTTCCCCTTGCAAGGTGAAGTAGATCTCCTTGACTTTGTATTCTTTCATCCCGCAAAGGTAGCGTGTTTGGTAATCAAAGTAAAAACGGAAGTGACAGTAGTAGGGCTATCGCAATCTTGATGTAGAGCGATTTGGATCCTAGAACGCAAGAACCAATTTCCTATATTGCTATTGAATTTGACCTTGAAATTGCTACTGCAATGATATCCACCCCTACTCTACTCCTCGATGAACAGCGCTGCCGTCGCAATATTGCCGCTATGGCGCAAAACGCCGAACAGCAACAAGTAGCGTTACGTCCGCACTTTAAGACGCATCAATCCTTAGAAATTGGTCGGTGGTTTAAGGAGTATGGTGTCAACAAAATCACCGTTTCCAGTTTGGCGATGGCCCAATACTTTTCTGCGGAATGGAACGACATCACAGTGGCATTTCCGATCAATGTGCTGGAAATCAGGCTCATCAATGAATTGGCGGCAAAGATTTCGCTGCAACTCTTGGTGGAAGACCTACAGGCACTACAGTTTCTTAGTCGCTATCTAGAGCATCCAGTTGGTATCTTCATTAAAATTGATGTGGGTTATGGCAGAACAGGGCTCAATCCAGCGGCGCACCACCAGATTGAGGGCTTACTGGATGAAATCACTTCAAGCCCCAAACTAAATTTCCACGGCTTTTTAGCCCATGCTGGACATACCTACCAATGTCGTTCAGAGGCTGAGATTAAAGCGGTACATCAGCAGAGTAAAGCACGCTTTTTACCCTTACGGGAACAGTACAATGACCAATTCCCAGAGTTGATCTTGTCGCTAGGGGATACACCAAGTTGTAGTGTAGCTGCCGACTACAGTGGTATTGATGAAATGCGTCCTGGCAACTTCGTTTTTTATGATCTGACTCAAGCCCGGGTTGGTTCCAATACACCTGATCAAATTGCGGTAGCTATGGCTTGTCCTATTGTGGCCCTGCATCCTGAGCGCCGGGAATTAGTATTATACGGTGGCGGCGTCCACTTCTCAAAAGACCGTCTCACAGGAGAGCCAGAGGGTACGGTCTGGGGCAGAGTAGTTAGGCACCAAGGTCCCGGTTGGAATGATGTAATTCCGGGTATGTACCTGCGTAGTCTTTCCCAGGAGCACGGTATCGTAGTAGTTCCGCCGGAGGTGCCTTTTGACTTCAAGGTAGGGGATGTTTTGAAGGTATTACCCGTGCACTCTTGTATGGCCGCCAATGCTATGAAACGCTATTTGACAACGGATGGTAGGTGGATTGAGCGGCTGTGAGAGAGGTGTTGTTTAATTAGGATTAGAATTAGAATGGCTTAAGCTCTCCTTTAACTAGGAAGCTATTCAATCAAAATGGAAGTCACAGTTAAAGTGAAAGTCTGATTAATTAGAGTCAGAATTAGCGTTAGAATCTTCGTGATTAAACAAACACTCCAACCTTCTAAGTATTAAACCAACTCATTCAACCCATTCAACTAAATTCATCCTATCCGCTGAAGCATCTGCGTAAGTGGACTAACTCAGCTAACTCAACCAACAAGGGCCGCAGGCCTAACCAACACAATTTGAACAATCAAAATATCAATGTCAATCAAAATAACAATAGCAGTTAAAGTGAAAATCAGGTAGGTAGAATTAGAGATCAGGAACTCCATCCGAAAGCTTTCTAACTAATTCAACTAGATTCACTAATTCAACTAACTATGGCCGACGAAGGAGGCCTAACTAATTCAAACCTACTAACCCTCAAACAACCAGACCTTTTCAACCATATCAGCCATAGAAGAGCATTTAAGAGGTAGCACGCCAAGATTGACACTGAACTAAAATTAGTAGATTTTCATTTCCCTAGGACATCGTCCAGTAAAAGCCTACCTTTGCGGCCTTTATGGGAGGCGGCCCGCTGTTTCGCTTCTTTAACCGCCATTTACCCCTTATGTCCAATTTTGCAGATTTAGGCTTGTCTCAACCGGTTCTGGATGCGATCCTTGAGCTCGGTTTCGAAACGCCCACGCCCATTCAGGAGGAAGCTATTCCGTTTTTGCTGCAAGGCGAACGTGACCTCGTTGGTTTAGCACAAACCGGGACTGGTAAAACAGCTGCTTTCGGTTTACCGCTGATCAACCAGTTGGACATCAACTCCAAGGTGCCCGAGGCGTTGATCCTGGCCCCAACACGTGAGTTGTGTTTGCAGATCACCAAAGAGCTTAAGTTATTTGCCCAATTCCGGCCACTGCTTAACATCGTCCCAGTCTACGGTGGAGCAGATATCCGTACCCAGATGCGTGGTTTAAAGCAAGGTGCACAACTGGTGGTGGCTACTCCTGGCCGTCTGCGTGACCTCATTCGCCGTAAGGCTATCCAGTTGGATGAAATTAAGGTGGTGATCCTCGACGAAGCGGATGAGATGTTGAACATGGGCTTCAAGGAGGAAATTGACGAAATCCTGGAAAAGGTTCCTGAGGACCGTCGGACCTGGTTGTTCTCCGCTACTATGCCAAGAGAGGTAGCACGGCTGACCAAGCACTACATGAAAGAGCCACACCGCATTAAGGTGGGCAATACCAATGAGACCAATCAGAACATTGATCACCAGTTTATTCTTGCGCGCCCGCGCGAACGGCTGGACATTCTTCGCAGATACCTGGATAGTGACCCTGAACTGTACGCTCTGGTCTTTTGCCGTACCCGTGCCGAAACACTTTCTCTGGCGGACGAGCTGCAAAAAGATGGCTACGCAGTTGATGTTTTAAATGGTGACCTCTCCCAGGCACAACGCGACCGCGCCATGGACCGCTTCCGCAGCCGCCGGGTGAATGTCCTTATCGCTACCGATGTAGCTGCCCGTGGTCTAGACGTAGAGGGAATTACGCACGTGTTCCACTTCAATATACCAGACGACTGGGCCTTTTATACGCACCGCTCTGGTCGGACGGGAAGGGCCGGTCGCAAGGGACTTTCCATTATGGTGATCCACCCCAATGACCGCCACAAGCTACGGGGCCTGGATCGCAAGCTCAACTTGAAATTTGAGCAGACGGAGCCACCAAGTGTACTTGGTCTGGTTGAGCGTAGAATCCGCAACGCCATTCAACAGTTGGCCAGTGCGGAACCCATGCCCGTTCTCAACCCCATGCTGGAAGAAGTACAATTCGCTATTGAGGGTATCACTAAAGAGGAACTACTTCAGCGTCTGGCAGCGATGAGTTTTGCACAGCTACCCACGCATTATCAGCGAGAAGCCATGCAATTGTTGTCTCCGGACAAGAAGCAGGCTAAGAAGAAGAAAAGCGAAGGCAAGGTTGGTAAGTATCAAAGAGTGTTTATCAATATTGGCCGTAAGGAAGTGGCCGGCGTGGTGGAATTCATCGACTTCATTAGCTTTTTCGGGGAAGTTGATCGTAAAGTGATTGGCGAGGTCGAACTGCAGGATAAGCACACCTTCTTTGATGTAGACCATAAATTGGCGCGCACTTTGGTCAAGCGCTTTACCGGCGCCAGCTGGGAAGGCCGTTCCCTACGCATGAATTTTGACAACGGACCGGAAGACCGTGGTAAGTTTTCGAAAAAGAAGCGGAAGGGTGGACCGAAGCGGAAAGGTAATTTCAAGAAAAAGCGACGGGCGAAGCGGTAGATGAGATCATTTCTTCTGGCGATTTTATCTATTTTACAGGTTAAGTAAAATGATATTTCATCCATGGGAATGATCCTATCTAAATTGCACTTTAAGGACGGTCTTCCATCTATGGCCGAAGTTCGCACCCAGTTTCATAAACAAACTGGCCTCAACCTATGGATCATCGCTGATCTACATCTTCAGGATATACCAACCGATAATTTTAGTGCACTTGCACAGATCAATAAAGATCTCAGCGCCTATCGCCAAATCAAGAAGGAGGTAAACAAACGAGATAGAGCGTCCTACAGATCGTCGCTCAATCGCCTTAATCATATGGGGTATCTGCACTTCTACAATGATCTATTTTACCCCCTAGAATTTACCGTAAAAGACAGCACAATTGAACTGCTGTACGGAATTGGCCGCTTTTATTTTCCGATTTCTTTAAATAAGGTGTTATACGACTTAGGCGGACAATTTATCCGGGTAAATGAAACCGCCACCACCGTTTGGGAACCTCCTCGAAGCTGGCGCAGGTTAAGACCTTGGCATGAATATAAGTGGTACAATCGCCCTAGGAGGTAGCATCCTTTTTTTAGCGTTAAGGCAACTCATCCTCCTAAAGCCGCGTTCATTTGCACAATGGGTACGTACCTTTCAGTAGAGCAGTGGGGATCTTGACTAGAATCATGTCGTAAAACGCCTCCACCTTAAATTTACAAGCGTTGGAAGTAGTCGACCATTAATCGGCACAATTCAGCAGAAAAATTAGCAAGCGTTCATGAATGTAAAACAAGCGCTGTTCCTCCTCCTAGCCTCTTCTCCCTTATTACTGGCCTGCGATAAATCCGAAAAGACTCCCGAAGTTCAAAAAGAAAATGAGATTGCTCCAGTAGAAACAGCGGAGGTAAGGATAGTAGATTGGAGCAAAGAAAGTGCGCAAGAAACAGCAGCAGATGTGATTCACCACGACCTAACAATTACTGACCCACCTGCCACAATCGAACGGATATTTTCCTCCTATGTCAGTTTTCAGGAATCAAGCGACTCCAATGAAAACAAGGATTCACTAAAATATGCCATCCAACAGATTGGCGATGGCCCCAACTGGATTGACTCAACATCTCTCCAGCTCCTGCTTAATATTTGGATGTATTATGATCCGACTGACTTTCCTATCCGGGATTATGTTGAAGCCAAATTGAAAGAAAATATACAAGCAAGTACTACGGCAGTAGATAATCGTATGCAGCAAAAGAAAGATTGGGAAAACCCGGAACATGCTCCATTTGCTGAATTACCTTACCTGAAGCGCTTGCTGATCGACGCCAGTAAGGACTAAACGACATACGAAGCATTATTGGCTAAAGTGTACTCTTACATTTTCGACCGCATTAATTCAGACAAGGAGTTCACCCCCACTCGATCTGCTACCATTTTTCACGTTGCGCCCACCTACTCAATGCCTCGGGTGCCGAGTAATAGGAATTATCGCCGTGAACTGCTCCAGCTGTCATTTGAAAAGTGACTAATGAATCAGGCAAAACGCCCTGTACTAGCTCCTGCATAGCTCGATAACCAGCCTTCATTTTGTCGTTTTCTTCGCTTCCTAGGCTGTTATACCACAGGGCATTCTGCTTTTCTACACTTAGCATTTGCTGAGCCTCTGCTACAATCTGGTGATCGTCTCGCCAATACGCTGGGCTGAAGGAGAAGTAGGCATCGAACAGATCAGGGCGCTGCAAATAGGCATAGCCTGAAAAGAGTCCACCTCGGGAGTGACCTACTAAAGCTTGTTTATCGCTCGTTAAGTAGCGCTCCTCGATATGGGGGATTAACTCTTGTTCAATAAATTGGAGGAATGCATCTGCTTCGCCTTTATGTTCTTGCTCTTCTGATTGAAAAATTGTTGGCGGTGTCAGATCACGATTGCGGTCCGTATTGGGGAGGCCTACTACAATGACCTCCGGCATTACATCAGCGCTGGCCAAAATTTGCGCTATTTGGGCCATCCGGATATCTTGCGAGCCGGCATCAAGTACGTAGAGCACGGGATAGCGTTGGTTAGAGTCTTCCCGAAAATTCCGTGGAAGGTGAATGTAAACCGGTCGTTCCTCCCCAAGAATGGTCGAATCTATAGTCAGTTCTTCATCAAATTGTATTTGCGCCTGGATTTCCAGAATTATCCCAACAATTAGCAAGGTGGAGAAAATGCTGGCAACAACAATTAGTACAGTCTTTTTCATCTGGGTGATTTTTTTCACAAAGGAGCGGCAATCACCAGACGAAAGAAAGTAAAAGTGGGCGTCATACTTACGCCATTCTTACGTCAAAGCCCGAAAAGGTTGGGTAGGCGGAGTAGTTTAGCCTGTGCTTGTTGGGAGATCCAGCGTAGCAGTATAATGGCTGTACCCCACTGAACAAGTAGGGCTACCCCATAAACCAATAAGAAAAGTGGCAAGCGACCAACGTTTACTTGGCCTGTTAAATGTAGAGATACGAAAGGAGCAACCCCAAAGGCAAGTAATAAAAGGATGGTCCAGATAAGCTGCCAACTAATCACGCGCTGGCTAAGGCCCAAAGCGGTGCCCCCAAGCGATAGTCGCTTCTGCATGACCAGGGGAAGGACCACATTAAGTAGGGGAATAATGGCGGCCAGCGTAGCAACCAACAGCATTCGCCAAACATGTTGCCATTCAGTTGCGGTAGGCGTATCCGAAACCGTCTGTTCGCCAGTCAGTGTAGCTAAATCGAGAGCCAAAGTCGCTGCCAGCACACGCAAGCTGTGCAAACGAGGCTGCCCTTCTCCCCGCTCCACCCGCTGGATAGTACGAAGCGACAAACCTGATCGTTGGGATAGTTCTTCCTGGGACCAGCCCTTTGCTCGACGAGCACTAAGGATGTGCTCAGCAATGTTCATCCCAATAAATTAACATAAACTTCGGGTTTAGCTCGCCGGTAATTAATACGATAGGCTCCTCGAAGCTGACCGTACTTGCAGCGCAGGACAAAGCAAAGCTCACCTTAAATTAGCGGACCACCCAACCATTGCCAAAGCCTTCAGATGGGTTCACAAACACCAACTTTCCTTCTTCATTTTCGGCCATGAGCACCATGCCCTGGCTCAAGACGCCGCGCATTTTGCGTGGGGCCAGGTTAGCGACTAAAACTACTTGCTGACCAATGATAGCTTCCGGCTCGTAATGTTGCGCAATGCCCGAAAGCACGGTGCGCTCCTCGAAGCCCACATCTAGCGTAAGTTGTAGCAATTTATCCGCCTTTGGCACCTTAGTGGCAGCAGTGATGGTAGCCGTTCGCAAGTCTAGCTTAGTGAAATCGTCAAAGACAATTTCTTCTTTGACGGGCGGGCGCTCTGGGCCACGCTCTGTTGCCAGAATCTGTTCCAGCTTTTCTTTTTGGCGATCCACAATCTGCTTACGGCTATCATCCTTACGATCGATGATTTTCGGGAATAATACAGTTGTTTTACCGATTGAATGACCGGAGGGCAGAATTGGTTTACCCTCTGTTAATCCTTGTAGAACCCCTTGAAAGGTAAAATCCATAGCAATTGAGAATGTAGACTTAAGTCTTTCCGCGACAAAGGGAATAAAGAATTCTGTTATAAACACAAGTAGTGCCGAGACTTGATTAGAAACAAATAGGATTTCTGCAATTCTCGGATTATTAGGATTTTCCTTTGCAAGAGTCCATGGTGCATGATATTGCAAATATGAATTTCCCCATGATGCAATCTCGATGAGATAAAGTGCTGCCTTCTTGAATTCAAAGCTCTCTATGCTTTCAATAAGACGTACCAAATGAAAGATGATAGTATCAGTTGCCACAAGAGAATTGTCTTCAAAAGCGTAAGCAGATGCAACTTTTTCACCCGTCAATTCTTCAATTGGCCCAAATAAGGAGACACGCCAGCGGTCATCTAACTTGTTAACACTTTTCTCATGCTGACTCTTGATCCTTTCAATTAATTCCTTAATAACCGGGATATTTAAGTGAATATTTCCACCGGTACTATTTAAAAGTAACCAACGCTCTTTATAATCTCTGCTCACCTCTGGTACCGTTCCGCCGAAGTACTTGTGCGTAAGTACAATCACTCGATTGATGAAATTACCCAGTTTATCCGCCAGCTCTTTGTCGTGGAAATCGACAAACTCATCCCATTTGAAATCGGCATCGCGGTTTTCCGGTAGGTTGCGAACCAATGCCCAACGCAAGGCGTCAACCGCGTTTGGAAAGTCTTTAAACTCCTCCAGGTATTCGTGTTGCTCCACGCCCCAACCGCGGCTCTTGCTGAACTTCTCTCCTTCAAAGTTTAGGAACTGATTGGCGGGTACGTTGATCGGCAGATTGTAATCACCATGTGCCTTGAGCATTGCCGGGAAGATGATACAGTGAAAAACAATGTTATCCTTACCAATGAAATGGATGAGTTGTGTATCCTCTCCCTTCCAATAGGATTCCCAATCTTTATCATTCTCCAAAGCCCACTGCCGGGTACTGGAAATATAGCCGATGGGCGCATCAAACCACACGTAAAGCACCTTCCCTTCTGCGTCTTCTATGGGTAGCTTGATCCCCCAATCCAAATCACGCGTAATGGCGCGCGGCTGCAGGCCTTCCTTCAGCCAGCCTAGGCACTGCCCCAAGACGTGCTTCTTCCACTTTTGGGCATCGTGGTGTTGTTCTCCATCTAGTACCCCATTTTCAATCCAATCGGTGAGCCAGGCTTCGTGCTTATCCAGCTTAAAGTACCAGTGCTTGGTCCTACGCAAGATGGGTTGTTCCCCACTTAATGTAGACTGTGGATTAATGAGTTCTGTGGGAGAAAGATCCTTTCCGCAATTTTCGCACTGATCACCGTAAGCTTCCTCAAAACCACAATTAGGACAGGTGCCTTTGATATAACGGTCAGCCAGAAACTGATCGAATTTTTCATCGTAGTACTGCTCCTGTTCCCGTACTTCAAACTGGTCACCTTGCTCGTAGAGTTTCAAGAAAAACTCCTGCGAAGTCTCGTGGTGCAGTTGCTCACTGGTGCGGTGATAATAGTCGAAAGAAATACCCAATTGCTGAAAAGTACCCTTGTTCAACTGGTGGTATTTATCGATGATCGCCCGTGGAGAAATACCTTCCTTTTTAGCACGAATGGTGATTGCGGCTCCGTGTTCGTCGCTACCGCAAACCCATACTACATCTTTGCCCATTGCGCGCAAGTACCGGACGTAGATGTCAGCAGGCAAGTACGCACCAGCTAAGTGCCCCAAGTGCAATGGGCCATTAGCGTACGGCAAGGCAGATGTAATGAGATAACGGTTCATTTCGTCGTGCTTTTTGAATTTGCGGCGAAGATAATGGAAAAATCAATGTAAAATGAGCTACAAAACGTCCTAGAAACATGGACTTATCCATAGATTACCGGTAGCCTCCCAACCGTTGAAATGCCACTAAAGTTCCACGGGTGTAATAATTATCTGATTTTATCCACTCATTAAATGCAACAGCAAGCGGCGTTTGAGCATCTCTAGGTATAGTGTAGCTTTCGTACTTTTATCAGACAAGACTGTAAATTAATAATCACCCACACTCCTTAATCACCTATCTTTAATGGAAAACACTGCTAAACCGGCACGCATAGTGCAGATTGATGCCTTGCGTGGTTTTGCGCTGGCGGGTGTAGCCTTAGTACACGTAACCGAACAGTACCTAGCGGGACCTACACCCGAAGGTTTTATGGAAGGCATTAACGGAATGCCCGACCAGATTGTAATGGGACTTATCTTCTTTTTTATCCAGGGTAAGTTCTTTGCGCTATTCTCCATTCTGTTTGGCCTTAGCTTTTCCATTCAAATGGATTCTGCTGCCGCAAAGGGGCAAGACTTTTCCTGGCGCTTCCTTTGGCGAGCAGCGCTGTTACTAGTTATCGGCTATATCCATCACCTCTTCTACAGAGGAGATATCCTTACGATTTATGCAGTTCTTGCTCCATTTCTCATCCCTTTCAACAAGGTTCCCAAAACCTGGGTGCTTGGAGCGGCGGCATTGTGCTTTCTGAGCGTACCGCGATTCATCACCTACTTTGTACACGGAGGTGGTCCCTTTTTTGGCCTATCGGAAGGATTTCAATCGCCACTCGAAACAGCCTACTACGAAGCGGTAAGCACGGGTCCTATTAGTGAGGTTTTTGCCCAAAATGGCGATTATGGTATGAAGACCAAAATGAACTTTCAGCTCCAAATCTTTGGTCGCTTCTACTATACCTTTGGCTACTTCCTAGTGGGGCTTTGGCTAGGAAGAATTCAACTATTCAGAAATACCGTAGAGAAACTTAAGTCGGTTCGAAAGACCATGTATTGGTTAATCGGTGCCTTTGTACTTTCCGGGGCCCTAACTGGGCTGCTCTTCTCTCAGGCTCCACAGCCAATCGACTTTACGCATATTATGCATGTGATCGGCATGAATGTATCCGATTGGGCCAACTTGTGTATGGCGGGTATTATCCTTTGTGCCTTCATACTTCTTTTCCACCGACCTAAGTGGACCAAGCGATTGTCCTTTTTCGCTCCTTACGGCCGTATGGCGTTGACCAATTACATTATGCAGACCATCATTGGCACCTTCCTATTCTTCGGCTGGGGTTTGGGCTTGATTGGCCAAATACGCAGCATCTACCTGGTGCTCATTGCACTAGCGATGATTGCGTTGCAAACCTACTTTAGTAAATATTGGCTTCAGCGCTACAAGTTTGGTCCGCTGGAATGGCTCTGGCGCAGTGCTACTTATTTAGAGTGGCAGCCGTTTCGGAAGGATGGAATTACTACCTTGGAGGAGCAAAGAGACCACCCAACGAACTGATTATCAGGGGTTAAAAATAGTGCTATTGCGTTGTTGCATTTATACAACACCAATTTTTTGCACCCCAAAAAATCAAAAACATCCTACTCCTCCAACACTTCTGGCAACCATTCTGCTTGTACAAAGTCGGTGATCTGTTCGAAGGAAACGTAGAGTTCGATCTCCCCTGCGGCGTAGGGTGCAATATCGTAAGGACTGTACACAAAAAAGATGCCCTTGTTGGTTACTCCGAAGTTCTCATTCGGTTGGATTTCCTTTTCGAACAAGATAGCGTCTAAGGATTGCTGGGGCTTGAGGTTATACTTGAGTCGTACTGCCCGGTCCAGGGCTTTAGACACTTGTTCCTCATATCCAGGTCGTAGTATATCCTTTAATTGGAGTACGCGTTGACTTTCCAAATCATAGCTCTCTACCCGCGTTCCAAACATCCCGTGGGCACCACCGGTGTAGGCATAATCAGTAAACCCAAGGGTGAGTAGACTAGGGGAATTGAAATACACTTGCACGGAGGAATTGTAATTGTAGTTAGCACTTAAGAAAGCCTCTGCATCGGCCAGGGAATCCAGCATACCAATATTGCGCAAGGACACCATTTCCTCGCAGTATTCTTTGTAATAATCCATGAATTGTTGCTCCAAGATCTCTGACCAGGACTCTCCTTTAGTGTAAGCTGGAGTGAGTAGTCCATTCGCAATTTTATCATTTAGAAATTGCCGTACTTGTGATGAGCTCCAATCTTCTTCCACCTCTAGCCATTCGGCACCGTAGTACATAGTAGGAGAATACTGCCAATGGGGAAAAGCCGCTAAGGAATCTTCGGCGCCCCAGCCCTCAAGCGGTACTGCCTGACGGTTAGGACGAACTTCAAAGTCGTGTTTATCCACCCCGTTACCGTTAATCCAAAGTCCCTCAAATCTGCCATTAGCATTCCAGCGTCCTTGAAAAGTATGTGGTTCACTGTCCCATCCGCCTTGCTCGGTAAGTACCAGGCGGTTGCCATCCTCTAGGTTACCGTAGATCGCAATGGGTCCACCGTATTCATCATAACGGTAAAATCCTCGGAAAAAATGACCATAGTCGTTGTGGTAATTCGTTTCCTCTATTAGCTCCATGGATATCGGCAGACCTGCGAGAACACCCGTGAGGTGATGGTAGGTATTCGTTTGTTTGGGTTGCAGGTTAACTGCACCAACGGAAGAATCACCTGATATACCTTCATCTGAGGCACAAGCAATTAATCCTCCGATTATTAAACATAGACATGCTGCTATTATCCCCTTTTGCGTACGCCCCATATTCGTCGCGGTTTTACCGCAAAATTAATATCCCCGTAGCAAGGACGATCCTTTTACGGCCCAATTTTGTTTAGCGTCTGGATTTTTTCTGGAAAAATAATACCTTACCAGGCTGTTTCACCCGAAAAACAACGACAATTATGAGCGAAAAAAATGGAAATAACTTGCGCCCTAAGCACCACAACATGAAAAAATGGAGCCACCAAATTAAAGGTGAAGACTCCTGGACCATGTTTAAGGTGGTCTCTGAATTTGTACAAGGATTCGAGACCTTAAACCTCGTTGGTCCTTGTGTAAGTGTCTTTGGATCAGCACGTACCAAGCCTGATCATCCCTACTATCAACTGGCTGTGCGTATTGGCCAGCGCCTAACGGAAGAAGGATATGGCGTTATCACTGGTGGTGGCCCCGGTATTATGGAGGCTGGTAATAAGGGTGCGCACCTCAACGGTGGAAAGTCAGTAGGTCTAAATATTCACCTGCCCTTCGAGCAAGGCTCTAATCCCTACGTTGACCACGATAAGGATATCAACTTTAAGTATTTCTTTATCCGCAAGGTGATGTTTGTGAAATTTGCGCAAGCATTTATCGCCCTTCCAGGTGGTTTTGGGACATTGGATGAACTGTTTGAAGTACTTACGCTAGTACAGACCGGTAAAATCACACCAGTCCCAATCATTCTCGTCGGCACAGAATTCTGGAGCGGCATGAAAGAGTGGATTAAGACGGTAATGTTGGAGAAAGAAAACAACATTAGCCCCAAGGATATGGATTTGATTCCAATAGTGGACGAGCCGGATGAAATCATGCAAATCATCAACGAATTCTACGAAGTACGGGCAAGAGAATTAAGTCCAAACTACGAGTTGTAGTCTCTTCTGGGCTGCGCTCAGGCAACAAAAAAACCGGTAGCCCTAGCTCAGGGACTACCGGTATACAAAACCAAAAACCCTATTTCCGAAGGTCCGACGTCGGATTTTTGGCATATCTACTGCTCACTTTTTCAGTGCGCAATATTTGTTCATAGGATTCAGGTGTCAGGTTTTAGGTAAGTTGCGTAAAAGCCTTGGGCTTAGTCGCGTAGTTTAACTTGAAACTCACCTTCAGTTGCTTCCAAGGTATGCTGTAACTGGTCACCGCCTTTGGCTACAAATTGGAAGGTTCCTTCCATGTTTACACCATCGTTTTTAGTGATCGTCACTTCGCCGCTACTCCCTGTTAGTTGGGTGTTGTAGGCAATTCCGTCAATGATAGCTACTGCGTAGGTATCTCCAGCAGGGACCATAGTATAGGTACCAGTGGTGAATCCTTGTGGCAATCCAACTACTACACTTTCGTTGGCATCTAAATCTCCTACACCGTTGATGGTAATCTGATTATCCAATTCGTAAGCATAAGCGCGGAATTCGTCTTCTACTACATAAGGATTGCCGTTCAGCATAACGGAGAAGTGTGCGCCTTGCTCTTCTGGTGATTCGCCGGTAGGGCTGCTGTCTTTTTCACAGCTACTTAGGCTACCAGCAACAAACAAAACGGCCACGAAATACAGGAATAGATTTTTCATAACAATTGATATTTAGGGTTTTGATGAATGTGTTTTTCCCTTTTGCTCCACAAAGAAAGGGGCGAAATAGAGCTCTATGCCAGCGGAAAGGAGTGAGGTGGGCGATCAGCGCAGTGACTTACAAAAAACGAGAGGTGAAAAAATACACTTGCTAGAATGGTACTGTAAAGAGGATGAATATTGTGTGAACCATGATTGATCGTCTTCGTTTGGTAAGAAAAAGAGTCATTCATGCCTGAGTTACCAGAGGTACATACCTTTCAGCAATACTTCGACGCCGCAGCGCTTCAGCAGCAAATCATGCAAGTAGAGGTGCATGATGATAAGATTATCCGCAATTCTGATGGGGTCACTTTTGCTGACAAGCTGGCCGGGCGCACCTTTACGGGTTCCTTAAGAAGAGGTAAGTACCTTTTTGGTGACCTGGATAATGGCCATAGTGTGCTCCTCCATTTTGGTATGACCGGTGACCTTAAGCTTTATCAAGAGCCAGAGGAGAAGCCACGTTTTGAACGCTTTGCTTTCGTCTTTAATGACGGCAATCGCCTGGGTTTTGATGATGCTCGGAAATTTGCTCGTATTCTCTATCTGGAAGATCGAGATGCCTATATCGAGGAAAAAGGATTGGGGCCAGATGCCCTGGAAATCACCGAAGAGACCTTCCTGACGGCAATGGGTAAGCGAAAAACTACCATTAAGGGTTTCTTACTCAACCAAGCAATGGTAGCGGGAGTGGGCAACCTCTACGCCGATGAAATCTGCTACCGCACCCGAGTACACCCCGCTAGTCCGGTGATCAAGATTCCCAAGAAAAAACGAATCGAGGTGTACAACAAGATGATAGAAGTTCTGCACAAAGCAGTAGAACAAGCGCCTTACTATAAGGAGTACCCAGAAAACTGGTTTTGGGAGGAATGGCGGCACGAAGATCATCTGGCGCCGGATGGTAAGAGTAGAGTAAAGAGCGATAAGGTGGCGGGGCGAACGACTTATTGGGCATCGCCCTGGCAGAAAAAGTATTAGTGAGAAGGGTACGGCAGGATAGACACATTGCAATGCGTCTATACAACAAAGTACAGCTCTAAGGCCGTGGAAAATCCTCGTTCCACACCAATAGGTCGCTTTCTTCTTCTAACTCATCAGTGATTTGCTCGGAGACCTGTTGCTGCTCTGGTTCTGGTTGCCGCACGCAAGTAAGGATAACGGCTGGGCCGATCAATAAAAAAACCAACACTACTGTATCTACGAATTTGCGCATGGCGATGTAATTTGCCTTTATTGACGTACGAATAGTCACTTTGGTACTCCCCAACTGGCTGTTTAATCCTTCCCTAACGCAGTTTTAAGACTTTTTAACGAAAGTGGGATTACCACTGTGCTCCGACAAAACTTTTTATCTTTGCGAACGAACATTCATTCGTATGGAAGATAGGACGCTGCTAGGGCAGATTCAGACGGAAATCCAGGACGGTATTGCCACCATTACCTTTTCCCATCCGGCACACAACAGCTTACCAGGCCGATTATTGGCTAAGCTCAAGGAAGCCATTGAAACGGCTGGTGAAAATGATGAGGTACGCGTCATTATTCTACGCAGCGGCGGCGACCGGACCTTTTGTGCAGGGGCTAGCTTTGATGAGCTCATGGCTATCCAGGATGAAGCAACGGGCAAGGAATTCTTCTTGGGCTTTGCGCGGGTCATCAATGCTATCCGGAAGTGTCCAAAGTTTGTTTTAGGGCGAGTGCAAGGTAAAGCCATCGGTGGTGGTGTCGGTTTAGCATCGGCAACTGACTATTGCGTAGCTACCCAGTATGCCGGCGTAAAATTGAGCGAGCTCGCCATTGGTATTGGCCCTTTTGTAGTTGGGCCAGCTGTAGCTCGAAAAGTAGGGCAAAGTGCCTTCCAACAACTGGCCATTAACGCTACTGCTCTGCAAACTGCCGAATGGGCGCAAGCAAAGGGCCTCTACACCGAAGTCTTTGCTGACGCCAATCAAATGGATGCCCACCTAGCTGAGTTAGCACAAAAACTGGCACAATCCAGTCCAGCTGCAATGCGGGAGCTGAAGCTAATCAGCTGGGAAGGCACAGAGCATTGGGATGAACTGCTAGATACGCGGGCCGCAATTAGTGGCGAACTCGTACTCTCAGATTTTACCCGCGAGGCCATTGCGGCCTTCAAAACCAAATAGCTCATGGCCAACAAGCACTTACAACAACTGTTTCAAAGTGTCATTGAGGAGCAACTAGCCACCGGCCAACCACCATACGCAAAACGTACCTTGATACGTTTGAAAGCAGAAGGATATTCTGAAACGGAAGCGAAAACCATGATGGCGGGCATTGTCGCCTACCATATGAGCAATATGATCGATAGCGATCAAGCGTTTAATAACAGTGAATACGAGCATCTGCTAAGGCAGTTACCCAATTTTCCGGATACTGCATGAGCCAAGCAAGCTCTGAGTTGTTATACCCTTACAGCCTTAACCAATTAAGTTCTCACCCTAACCATGGTCAAGACCATCAACCAGATTAAAACCAAAGAACTCAAAATCGCTTTTCGTAAAATGGCTACCGCCAAAGCCATGGCGGAATTATACGAGGAACATTTTAAGTTCGTCTCCAAATACGTACACGCGACCAGTAGAGGACACGAGGCCATCCAACTAGCGGTTGGTATGCAACTCCAACCACAAGACTTTGTAGCGCCCTACTACCGTGATGATGCCCTGCTCCTAGGTATTGGTATGCGTCCCTACGAGTTGATGCTCCAGCTATTGGCCAAGCGTGAAGATCCTTTTTCCGGCGGCCGCACGTATTACTCCCACCCTTCGCTTAAGCGCGATGACTTGCCAAAGATTCCGCATCAGTCTTCTGCTACTGGCATGCAAGCTATTCCCATGACGGGTGTAGCACTGGGCTTTCAGTACCAGGAACAAACCGGTTTACAAAAATGGACCAAGAAGAATGCGCCGGTAGCGGTATGCTCGTTGGGTGATGCCAGCGTCACGGAGGGTGAGGTAGCAGAAGCCTTTCAGATGGCAGCGCTTCGGCAACTGCCTATGGTGTATTTGGTACAAGATAACGAATGGGATATTTCTGCTAACGCAAAAGAAACCAGAGCTCAAGATGCCGCAGATTACGCCAAAGGCTTTCACGGCTTAGAAGTAGTACGCTTAAACGGCAGTAATTTTGCCGAGTGCTATTTGGGTATGCAAGAAGTACTGGCAACCGTACGGGCAGAACGCCGGCCATTTCTGGTACACGCAACGGTGCCACTGCTAAACCATCACACTAGTGGAGTACGTAAGGAGTGGTACCGCGATGATCTGGAGGAGCATGCGACTCGTGATCCATACCCAAAACTCCGAGAGTACTTACTGGACCATGGCGTAAGCGAGCGGACCGTTAAAAGAATAGAAAAGGAGGCCGCAGCGGAAGTACTGGCTGACTTTGAAGAAGCTAAATTGGCAGAAGATCCACGACCAGAGGACCTGTTTACCCACGCCTTCGCGGAAACATCGGTACAAGAAGAATCAGGTGCACGAGCCCCCGAAGGTGCGGCCCCGACCGTGATGGTAGACGCTGCTTTACACGCCATTGAAGAACTCATGCGAGAACATCCAGAATGTCTGCTCTATGGTCAGGATGTGGGAGCTCGACTAGGAGGTGTATTTCGTGAGGCAGCCACACTAGCGCAGAAATTTGGTGACGAACGCGTATTCAATACGCCAATCCAGGAAGCCTTCATCGTAGGTAGTACAGTAGGAATGTCGGCAGTAGGTTTGAAACCTTTTGTAGAGGTACAATTTGCCGACTACATTTGGCCAGGCCTCAATCAGCTCTTTACGGAAGTGAGCCGTTCTTGTTATTTATCGAACGGTAAGTGGCCGGTGAGTATGGTACTTCGTGTTCCAATTGGCGCTTACGGTAGTGGCGGTCCCTATCATAGCTCAAGTGTGGAGTCAGTGGTAGCCAATATTCGTGGAGTGAAAATTGCTTACCCGAGTAATGGTGCGGATCTGAAAGGACTCTTGAAAGCCGCTTACTACGATCCTAACCCAGTGGTTATTTTTGAGCATAAGGGTTTATACTGGTCTAAAGTACCAGGCACAGAGGCCGCCCGTACGGTGGAACCCGCCGCCGATTACCTCCTACCCTTCGGCCAAGCCACTACTACCCTAACGGCCAGCGCGGACGCAATGGAAGAAGGGGATTCGGCTGTAGTTATCACTTACGGTATGGGAGTACATTGGGCCTTGAATGCCGCCAAACAATTCCCGGGCCGTATTGAAGTAGTAGACCTACGAACGCTAGCACCATTAGATGAAGCTTACATCTACGAGGCTGCGCGCCGCCACGGTAAAATCCTAGTCCTGACGGAGGAGCCTGTCAACAACACTTTTGCGCAAAGCATAGCTGCTCGTATCCAGGAGAACTGCTTTGAAGATCTTGATGCTCCTGTGCGAACGATGGGAGCCGAAAACATGCCTGCTATTCCGCTAAACAGTACACTGGAAAGTACGATGTTGCCAAATGCAGATAAAGTAGCCGTAGTACTAGAGCAATTATTGGCCTATTAAATGAAAACGCAGTGCAGTGCGTCTTTACAACACTGTTTATTCCCATTGATTTCTCACTGCGTATCGGTGATACATGAGGTTTGGCTAAGCATGAATCGTATACTTGTAGCAGTTGGCGGCTCATTTTGTCATTGATTGAAGGTAGCTTACCATTCGTTGAAATCATTTCCCGGCGCGGCAACAGAGTCGCTGGTCAAAACGTAAACCTTACGGAACAGACCAACTCGCAAATGAAAACGATTTTACACCTCTGCGCTAGCCTGCTCTTTGCGCTTAATCTCAATGCCCAAACCACTTTTTGCCCCGATGACCCACCGGTAAACTCTTTTCTAGCAGATTCGCCCTGGCCTACCTACCATCGCAACAACTATGCTCAAGCTTCCACTTGCTTGAGAGGGCCAGAACCGGGAGATAGCTTAAGCATTGTAGCCAGAACCAATATTCAAGGCGGTACCTCTCCTTGGGTATATCTGACCGATCGATATTCCAGTGGCGAGCGGGCGCTAATCCAATCGAATGCGACGCATATTTTCAAATTCATTGACGATGGGGAGCAAATTGTGGCGGTAGATAGCCTCCGTATTGATTTTGACCCCATCACCTCCTTTGGTTGGAACTTCTTGCTGACCAATAATCAGGTTTGGTTTACCTACGATCCTAAGTACGACCCCGAGGAGGGGGAGTTCACCCGCCTCTTCAAAATCACCGATGCTGAAGCGGATAACCCTTATTCCGAACTACAGTTGGTGGATACCTTTAATTTTGGTCCTACCGGAATTAATCGTATTCAGCAATTTAACTTGAATTACAAGGGAGAGATCGTCTTCAACTCAGAAAATGATGAGGAGCAAGGGTGGGCTACTGTTGGCGTACTTGACCAAAACTTCAATCTACTAGACACCCTACATTATACTACTTCAGAAGGCGAAATTGTGCACCATAACGCATTCCCTATTGATGAAGACAACTCCTTCTTCATCGTCACTACCCACCGCATGATCAAATTCACCTGGGATGGTAGCCAATTGGCCAAGGCCTGGGAGGCCGCCTATGATTTTGTGGCTGATGGTCCTACGGGATCTTTTGCAGAAGGAAGTGGCACAACTCCTACCCTTATGGGCTGGGGAGAGGGGCAAGATAAGCTGGTCGTAGTAGCGGACGGGCACGCGGATAATAATCTGGTCGCTTTCTGGCGGGAATTACCCGAGGACTGGACTGGAGTACCCGGTATGGACATCCATTTTGCTGATTCCATTCGAATTCCACTAGCGCAGACGTTCAGCAATTTGTTTCAATCCATCGAAAACTCGCCCACCGTCCGCGACTATGATATTGCCATCGGTCAATTCAATGGCTTCCTGGGGTACGACTGTGAGAATATTAAGGGCGTGCAAAAGTTTCATTGGAATACCACCAGCAACGAATGGGAGCTTGCTTGGGTGAATGATGCTGTAAATATGAATGGCGTACTTACTTACTCTAGCGGTTCGGACCTATTATATGGTAGTGGAAAAGAAGCGGACTGCAACTATTACTACTACGGTTTGGACTGGCAAAGCGGGGAGAAAGAACTTCGAATCCTCCTCGGCCCAGAGGGCACCTTCCTGGATGACCCTTTTTATGATGCCGGTAATAATAACATCATCGATGAAAATGGAAACATCTACTTCCCTGGTGGGGGTTCTTTGATAAAGTTAGAAGTAGTTGAGCGTCTTACAACAACCGAAAACCGTAGTACCGGATTGGATATCAAGACCTTTCCTAACCCAACCAATAGCAAGCTTTTCATCGAAATTCCTGCCGAAAAGCAAAGCTTGCCTATACAATTGGATATTGTGAATCTACAAGGACAAAGAGTTAGCGGTTGGAATCCGCAGCAGCTTGAGATTGATTTAGGTGAAGTTCCTGCCGGCGTTTATTTCCTTCGGATTCAGGTAGGAGAAGAAGTACAATGGAATAAAATTACAAAAAATTAAAAAATACAATAATTTAACAAAATTTGTTTATTTGTAGATTTTCCACTACATTTGATAGCACTGCTTAGAAGCCCATGCCCTTAATGCTTCTGAACGTTGGAATGACAACAAGACTAAGCAGTAACAATCAGAGGATATACACCTCGCCGACGAGCTTCGTTTTCGTATCCTTTTGGATAGCGCTTAACAATCAGAGTTGGCTTGTCTTTACCGCAAGGTGTAGGTATTTATCGACCAGCTGTAGGGCCCTAAGTACTGCTCGGATAAATACTATTGATTCTGGATTTAGTCTGTCCAGAATTTCGGAGAAGCAATGGTAATCGAGGCATTGCCACAATTGCTTGAATCGAGCTTTTTATCAAGCTCCAAACGCAGATGGGCTCCGTCGTTCCGTTGATCGGAAGTAAGAACGGAGCAGATAGAACGGCTTTAAACTACTGTGACGAGAGTCAATAGTGGAACAAGGCCGGCGTGTCCATAACCCGTGGAGGGTTGGGGATGACTGGTGATCCGGACAAAGAGGGAGGGCCCGCCGACAGGCGTTTATCTCGGAAACAAATTCCCCAACCAAATTCTACATCCAACCTTAGCTTACCACTCAGTAATCTCCTACTCCCCTACTCCTTTCCCGCTCTCAGTTTCACCATCGTCAAAATAGTAGCAATTGCAACGGTCTCGTTGGTTTCATCATACACTTCCACCAGCCATTTTACAATACCTTTGCGGTAGTCCTCGTCGTCCCGTTGTTGCTGTTCGATCTTTTCCTTAGCAGTGAGATAAACGCCTAGGGTCATACCAGCGTAAACGGGCTTGGTAAACCTACAAGATTCTAGTCCGTAGTTGAGTAGGACCGGGCCTTTGCGAGGTTCTACAAACAAGCCGGCCGCTTTACTAAGCACCCAGTATCCGTGGGCAACACGCTGCTCGAATGGTGTGCCCTCAAGAGAGGTAGCATCTACATGGGCGTAAAATCGATCTCCTGTCTGGTTCGCAAAGTTGATGATATCACTCTCCGTGGCCGTATGCTTAGCGGTGGTGATCGTGTCCCCTATCTGCACGTCTTCAAAGTGCTTGCGGAAGGGGTGTATATCACTTTCGGTACGGGCGGCTCCCGGCTGGAATTGCTGGGTAACCTGGCTTAGCATCGTAGGGTGCCCCTGCAGGGCTACTGTTTGCAGATAGTGCTTGACGGACCGAATTCCTCCAAGCTCTTGCCCACCACCAGCCCGCCCTGGGCCACCGTGGTTCATCAGCGGCATAGGAGAACCGTGTCCAGTACTTTCAGGAGCACTCTCTCTATTGAGAATCAGGATTCGGCCATGCTGCGCTCCAGCTCCAAGGAGATAGTCCTGTGCTATACCGGCATCAAAGGTGCAAATGGTACTGACTAGAGACCCCTTGCCTAGGTTGGCTAGTGTAATCGCCTCCTCAAGATTACGATAGGGCATGAGGGTACTCACTGGACCGAAAGCTTCAATATCGTGTGAGTCAGTCGCGTTCAAGGGGTCGTCATTGCGCAAGAGGATCGGTGAACAGAAGGCCCCTTCTTTTGCGGTAGCACCAATCAACTCAAACTGCTCTGGATCTCCGTAGACAATTTGACTCGACTGCTGCAGTTGTGCTATACGCTCTAAGACCACCGACTGTTGCTTTTTACTCACCAATGCACCCATCCGAACACCCTCAGCACGGGGGTCTCCAATGGTGGTCTTTGCCAATTGTGCACTCAGTGCAATTTGTACATCCTCTACATATTTTTCTGGTACGATGATCCGTCTTACAGCTGTACACTTCTGCCCCGCCTTGGTGGTCATTTCTCGGCGTACTTCTTTGATAAAGAGCTTGAATTCCTCGGTTCCTGGCGCGGCATCTTCTCCTAAAATAGCAGCGTTGAGACTATCCGCTTCCATATTAAACGGTACTGCCTCCTCCGTAATTCGCGACAAGCCTTTTAGCTTCCGACCAGTACTAGCCGATCCGGTGAAAGTTACCACGTCCTGGCTACCAACTGTATCGAGAATACCGACTCCCGAGCCTTGAACTAGCTGTAAACTACCTTCCGGTAAAATTCCGCTCGCAATAATATCGTGTACCATGGCTTCTGTCAGGAAACTTGTAATCTCCGAGGGCTTTACCACTGCGGGCATACCGGCCAAAAGATTGACTGCTACCTTTTCCAACATCCCCCAAATTGGGAAATTAAACGCATTGATGTGAACTGCAACACCCTGCCGCGGTACGAGTACGTGCGTGCCAATAAAGGTACCCTCTTGAGAAAGTTTAGCAGCCTCCCCTTCCACATACCACCGTTGGTCTCCTAACTGTCGACGCAGACTAGCGTAGGCAAACAAAGTCCCAATACCTCCTTCAATATCTACCCAACTGTCGGCCCTAGTAGCCCCCGTCTGGTAACTTAAAGCATAGTACTTCTTGCAGATATCATTGAGGTGTAAAGCTAATTTCTTCAGCATTAAGCCGCGTTCGCGGAAGGTCATCTTCCTGAGGGCTGGCCCTCCCACCCGACGTGCATACGACAGAATACTGCCAAAATCTAAGCCTTCTGTGGAACAGCCACCAATGACCGTGCCGGTAGAGGCGTCGCGTTGGATAAATTCATCTCGAGTTGGATTAACCCATTTCCCCTCTATATAATGTTGCAGTTGCATAGACTGTAATTACGAATGAACGTTTGTTCGTAAAATTAAGATAATTACAGCAACCTTCCTAGCTTTTGCTGCCTGCTAAACCGGCAATGCCTGCTTCAACCGCTGAACGATGCGAAAAGTAGCTGGGCAAACGGCAGTATTTTTAAGGGTGAGATTGAGGATCTGATGAAAGTTCTTGCGATCTGTATGAGGGTATTCCCTACAGGCACGTGGACGAACGGAATAAATGGAGCAGTAGTTGTCATCACCCAAAAATGGACAGGGCGCGGTATTCAAGACATAGTCTCCATCTTCATCCAGATGTAGATAAGTTTCGACCAATTGTGCAGGGCGAACTCCCAAGAACTGGGCGACCCGATCAATATCAATATTGCGAAAGATTGGGCTGGTAGTCTTACAACAATTGGCGCAAGCCAGACAGTCAAACTCAGCGAAGGTCTCTTCGTGTAGTTCTCCCATCTTCTGATCCAACTGTTTGGGGGGCCGTTTGGACAAGCGAGCAAAGTACTTACGCGTACTTTTTCGCTCTTCTTTTGCTAGTGCCTTAATATTTACCAATATCTCCTGCAAACTCCGCTCTTTCATGCAACAAAGGTAAAGCGCTGTGGCACAATCTTTGCTATTTTCACGGGTGAATACAATTATCAATACCGTATTTCGAAATGAAGAATTGGACGCTAATTTTACGCTTACTCTCTGTAAGCGCTTTGTTCTGGCAATGTAGTGCAGCAGATGCAGCCCAGGAAGACTTGAGCACAACTGTGGTAGAAAATGCAGATTTCACGCTGGAAATCACTGGTATGGGTACCGGGAACGTACGGCTGATTGGCATCTTAAACGATCAGCAGTATTTAGCGGATGAGGCAACTAGTGATGAAAATGGTGTGGTGCGATTTCAAAAAGACGAGCCCTATAAGCAAGGACTTTACTTTGTTTTACTTCCCAACAATACCAACTTCACTATTGTAGTAGCAGAAGATCAAACCTTTAACTTGCGTACTTCTGTGAACGACCTAGGCGGGCAGATGCAGATTGAAGGTAGTGTTGATAATCAGTTGTTTTACCAAGTCCAAGCTTATGAAGGCACCTATCAGCGCCAACTTGCACCGCTGAATCAACAGCTGAATACCCTGGCATCTGAATCAGCGGAATACCAAGCCGCTGAAGCAAGTCGGCAAAAATTAATCAATGCTAGACGCGCCTATCTGGAAGATATCTTCAACCAGCATCCAAAGTCGTTCTTTACGGCCTTCAAGAAAGCAGGGCAAAACCCCGAATTGCGTAAAGACCTGCCCAATGATGCTCAGGTAACGGCTTATCGTATGGAATTCTGGGATGGAGTAGACTTTTCCGATGAGCGACTTATGAATACCCCGGTAATTTACAACAAGCTCACGCGCTATTTTGAAGATCTCACTCCCCAACAACCTGATAGCATTATCATTTCGCTGGAACGGATATTAGAGCGACTTCCTAGCTTCGAGCAATCTGAGTATTACAAATATTTTGTCAATTGGGTGGCTTTAAACTATGAACCGTCCAAGACTACACTAATGGACTCCGAGGCCGTCTTCGTGCATATCGCTCAAAACCACATCACCTACGATCGTGCGTTCTGGACAGACTCTACGAACATTTATGCTATCCAACTTCGAGCAGCAGAAATGGCCAACAGCCTAATTGGACAGGCGGGGCCAAACGTCAAAGCACCGGACGAAAATGGCACCTCGCAAGCGATCTATGATCTTAAAGCACCTTATATCGTAGTTTACTTGTACAACCCTGACTGCGAGCACTGTCAGGAGCAGTCGCCTGTACTAGTCGATCTCCACCGCCAATGGCAGCAACAAAGTCCACCTCTAGCAGATGTATACGCGATCGCAATTGACACGGAGGAGGATATTTGGAAGGACTACATCCGCAAAATCGGTATGAACTGGACCAATGTATTTGACCCTACCAACCGCTCCATCTATAAAACCTACTACGTTAACATTACACCCGAGGTGTACGTGCTCGGCCCTGATCGCAAGATCATTGCAAAGAATTTGAACGTGAATCAGATTGAAGAGGTAATTAGACGAGATCAGGCTAAACACTAAAGACTGAAACTAAAGAAGGGAACCGGTCGGTTCCCTTCGAATCCCCCTTGTAGTTAACCTACAAAATTACTTCTTGTGTTTACTTTAGGGTATCGAGGCCCAGCAGAGCGAGGTGCGAATCCTTGCTAGGAACCAAGTGTTTATTACGGTACTACTTTTGGATTTTGGGAATGATGAGTGTTTGCCCCCAATTCTCCATTATGACGGGCGAAACAGGGAGTAGTCACAAATGTACGCCATTTTTTTAAATATATTTTATTTAGATGTTTAAAACACCAGTTACAACACCCTGATACTATGCGGTATAATGCAATTACCGCCCAGATTATTTTTATTCCATCGAACCCATTTTGATGAGATGTGTTGTAGTTTTGCCCCGCTAAAAAAGCATACATGAAAGGTACTCGCACCCTGCTTTTACGTCTTGAATTGATCTGGTTAGTGATCACTGCCGTTGTAGCAGCTATTATTGTAGGTCCTATACTTTACCGCCTACCAGAATACCAGTTCTTATGGCCCAATCTGGCCTTCATCTTGGTCATGATCACTTTTACCCGGTATATATTTCAGCTGCGGTATACCTTTCTAGCCGATTGGCGAATTTTTAAGGCCGGTCTCATTTTTGTCTGCCTCTGGGTTGCCTTTTTTATGGTGCAGGAAATCAATGGCTTCCAAACATTTCTGGATGAAAATGGGCCAGAAGCAGTGGTTGGGAGTCTACCGCGGGAAGATCAATCCGCAATGATGACCTATATCCGTAGCGAAATGCTACTATTCGGAGTAGGTGCGGTGATCAGCTGTGCTGTACTTCCGCTAAGGCTAGTGGTATCACTTTGGAGACGGTGGAACGGTTATGACGATTAATGCCACTACCGCTTGGGTGAGGCCTTAAACTCACCACTACTAGTTGCACATCTAATATCGGTCATCTCAACTTGCTAATAGCGACGCGGTCGATCTGTGCCCTCATCTTCTTCAATGTCGAAAAATTTATCGTTCTCCTGGCGTTCAACTTGACTATCAATTTGGTCCATAATGTCCAGAGCATATTGGTAAAACTCCTGGAATACGGGCCAGACGGCTTTGCCCATTGACCAAGCATAATCTGGTATAGGCTCGAGGATTTCGTAGGTAAACGACTCTTGCTTAGTATCAGGATCAATAAGCCGCGAACTATCGGCGAACGACACCAGTACGCTGTACAGAAAGACAAAGAAAAACATGGAAATACCTCCTCCAGCAATCTGGTTGATGAAGTTGATGTTTACAGCCTCTAACATGCCTTCTAGACCATTGGCCAGCATGCGGAATAGTACTAGTGTAAGGATGAAAGTAAGTAAGAAGGCCGCCGGCAACATAATAGTCCCAGGAGCTTCAATCCATTCTTGTAGCATAGTGGAAACGGTCGGGCTAAACTTTGCCGCGGCCATAAATCCGATGAGAAACGAAACCGTCGTCAATACCGTTTTGACGATCCCGCGGGAATATCCTACCCAAAAGCCGTACAGTCCTACGATGAGGCACAAAAAATCAATGATCATAAACTGATCTACTTAGTTGAATCTAATTTTTTCTAACAACTATACGACGCTGATGACCTAACAAAGATGCAAAGATTTATCCATTAACGCCCATTCTATAGACGAACACCATAGAAATAGGGTCGAAGGAAACGCTACAGCGGTCCTAGATTTCCCTACAGATAAACAGAGATGGTTGTGCGATAGGCCACTGCTAATTTCTAGTACATCCAAACTGCCCTAGTTAATGTTTAGGAATCCAAACTCCTTCAACGTCAGCATAGTTGCGTAACTTTGACGGTATAACTATTCAAATTCCCAAAAATGAAGCACATCATTCTTGCTAGCTTGTTGATTCTTTCTTGCACGGTGGCCAGCTTTGCCCAAACTGATAAAGTATTCTTGCTTGGTGCTGAAGAGCAGCGTTACGAACAATTAACCTCTGGCTACACCCAAACCTTACTAGAAGCTACTGGTGGTGACATTACCCAGGCTTTCGAAGCTTGGTTAGATATGCAACAGGCAATTGACGCCTATGCTAAGACACAGAACTACGACTTAAACGGCGTTCGCCTCTGGATGCACGTTTTCTGGGGCCCAAACGGTGATATCGACCAAATGGGTTTCTTGCTGCGGCCAGATTCCCGCCTCGTAGACGAAAATGAAATCAAGGCACTCCTTGCTGGCTTTATTGGCCAGTATCGTCTGCCAGTTCAATCTAGCCAAAAGTTTAACCACTACACGGGAGCCACTTTCCCGACGCTTTCGCAAAGGAAAGGCCAGTAAGCCTACGAATTGCGAGAAGTACGTTCTTTTAAAACAAGAACCTACAAGCCCGTACATCACTTCAAGTTGGTGTCCGGGCTTGTACACTTGTGTACGATAACGGACACTAAAACCATCCCCACTCACTCTTAATCCTCTGATTTTCAGCACTAAAAGTAAGCTGGCACGTCGCTTGGACCTCATTCCAAAATGAGCGTTACTATGTTTGCTACCCACTTTAAAATTGCCTGGCGCAACCTTCGTCGCCACACCTCCAATAACTTATTCAATGGACTTGGCCTCATCATTGGCATTACGGTAGTAATTCTTCTGCTCCAGTTTATCTATTTCCAGCTTAGTTTTGATCAACATTGGCCAGCCGCAGATCGCCTATATTCGATCGAACGGACGCTCACACGAGACCAGCAAACACAAGCTCCCTCCTTGCTGTGCGCGCCAGCCCTCGCTCCTACTCTAGCGAATGACGTCCCGGCGGTTCAAGCCTCAGCGCGCCTATTCCGCTTTGCTCAAGGTGCCTATTTGCATGATGATCAGGTTTTTGAAGAGAAAGCCGGCGATGTAGCCTATGTGGATGGTTCTTTCTTTCAAATTATCAAGCTACAATGGTTACACGGGTCACTGAATGAGGGTTTTAGTGCCCCCTCTGAAATAGCTATTAGTTCCTCTTACGCCCGGAAATATTTTGGCAAAGAAGATGTGGTCGGTGAATATCTTACCGCTGCTGATCAGCAAGATCCACTAAGAGTAGGAGCTGTTTTCGCTGATCTTCCAACCAATACCCAATTTCATTTCCAACTGCTACTCAACTTAGCACTGGTTGATAATGATCCGGAGGCCCCCTTAGCCGCTCAATGGGGAGGTAGCGTATACAACACCTTTGTTCTTCTGCAGGAAAATCAAGAACTTATTTCCCTGAACTCCCAAGTAAATGAACTTAATAGCACCTACCGCACTGACCTCCTGAGCACTATTAACGCTACTGAAAAGCTCCAACTCATCCCCTTAAATTCGCTCCATTTTTCCCCTCCGCTGCAGGGCAATTTTAAAGCAGCTATTCCCTCCTCGGTGCTTTGGATCTTGGGTATTTTGGCCTTGTTCATTTTGGCCTTATCATATGCTAACTTCACCAACTCCGCCCTACTCAATGCGCTCACCAACCTACGCTCAATCGGAGTACGAAAAATCATTGGTGCCAATAGGCGCCAGATCATCTATCAATTTATCGCGGATGCGGTAGTCATAAGTTCGGTCGCTGGTTTCATTGCTCTGGTTGCGGTGCAATTACTAGAATCGGCCTTTCAGTCTTTTCTAGGTTATGAGTTGGTACTCGATAGTACTGATACTTTCCAACTGTTGGGTATAGTTATCCTAATCCTGATTAGTGGTGCTATCTTCTCTGGTTTGGTTCCCGGCTTATTATTCAATGCCGTTCGTCCGGCGGAAGCCCTGAAATCAAGTGGTTTTGGGCAGCTGCATTTCAAGCATCGATTTGCTAAATCGCTAGTAGTTTTTCAGTTTGTGGTGAGCACTATACTAATTTGTGGTGCGCTGGTAATGAGTAAACAGTTGGACTTTCTTCTGTATAGTGATCGAGGAATCAATTTAGAAGACACCTTTGTTTTTCGTTCACCTAGTGTCTACAACAGCTACGAACAGCTGAGTCAAGATTGGCGCGTTTTTCAAAATCAACTCAGTCAGCAAAGCGGCATTAGAAGTGTCATCAGTATCTCCGATATCCCGGGCGAAGAGAGTTTTTGGCGTACTGCGTTTCGCACGCGTCCCACAGAGGGGGAAGGCTTTGACCTCAATCGACTATCGGTATCAGGAGATTTTCTGAGTAACTACGATGTACCCTTACTTGCTGGCCGTGGCCTACGCAACAACTTCGCAGCAGATTCTAATGCAGTAGTATTAAACGAAGCAGCAGTAGCAGGTTTTGGCTTTTCTAATCCGGAGGATGCCCTGGGAAAAACATTATTTGGGTACGAAGAGGAGTTGCAGATCGTGGGTGTGGCGGCCAATTTCCACCAGCTCTCCTTGCGCTACCCTATTGCTCCCCTGATGATTACCTATTATCCAGATGTAGCCAGCTTTCTATTGGTTAAAACGAATCCCGGCCAACTAGCCCAACAAAAAGACATTATCTTAAGTACCTACGCGGAAGTCTTTCCCAATAACCCTGTAGATTACTTCAACTTACAATCGCATTTTGACGAACAATACCAATCTGAACTACAGCTCGGTCAGGTATTGTGGGGCCTCGCCGCCTTGGCTTTTATATTGGGGGCTTTAGGCTTATTTAACCTGGCATCGTTCATGATCCGGCAGCGCTACAAAGAGATCGGCATTCGTAAAGTAATGGGTGCTAGTATAGTCTCTCTGAATCGGCTTCTATCACAAGACTTTTTAATATTGGTTCTCCTATCACTAATCCTTGCGCTACCATTAAGTTATTGGGCAGCTCAACGCTACCTCGATACTTTTGCCTATCGTCTTGAGTTACCCTGGGCTAGTTTTATGTGGGGGGGACTTATTCCTTTAGGTCTTGCACTCTTCCTCGTTATCGCATTAAGCTCGTATGCTGCCAGCCGGAATCCAGCCGAAACACTCCGCACGGAATAGGAACCAACCGCTACCGAAAACTATTTCGGCCTTCTCTGAACCGCATTGCTTATTTTGCGAACAAAAGCAGTCGTATGAAGAAGTGCTTCTTAGTAAATCAGTTGTTACTGGTAGTTATTTCCTTTTTATTCATGCTAAGTCTTGCATCTTGTACAGCGCAAGGTGAAAGTACGAACGGTACCAGTAGTAGTATTGAGCTGGAAGAAATTACCATTGCCGATATTCAAGCGGCCTACGCAGCGGGTACCTATAGCATTGAAGAGCTAACTAATGCCTATCTCGAACGAATTGAAGCAATTGACCAGAACGGTCCTGCTTTACACTCCGTGATTATTACCAACCCAGATGCCATCACTATTGCCCAAGAACTCGATGCGGAATTACAGGCTGGATCATCTCGTGGTCCGTTGCACGGTATTCCCGTCATCCTCAAGGATAATATTGACACCCATGATAAGATGCCAACGACGGCGGGATCACGCGCGCTGGCGAACTCTTTCCCTTTGCAAGATGCATTTTTGACGAAGCAACTTCGAGCTGCTGGTGCGGTCATCCTGGGCAAGGCCAACCTTAGCGAATGGGCTAATTTCCGTGGCCAAATGTCTTCTAGTGGTTGGAGTGGCGTAGGCGGACAAACTAAAAATCCTTACGTGACTACTCGCAACCCCTGCGGCTCTTCTTCGGGTTCAGGTGTTTCCGTTTCTGCCAACCTTACTATCCTTGCGGTAGGAACGGAAACCAACGGCTCCATCGTTTGCCCCTCCCACGCCAACGGAATTGTAGGTATTAAACCCACGGTAGGACTCATTAGTCGCAGTGGTGTTATTCCTATTTCCTTTACCCAGGATACCCCAGGCCCAATGGCTAGAACGGTACGTGATGCGGCAATTGGTTTAGGTGCAATGGTAGGTATTGACGAAAACGACAGCAAAACGCTGGACAGCGAAAACAAAACCTACACTGACTATACCCAATTCCTAAAAGCAGATGGTCTCCGAGGAAAACGAATTGGCATTTACCAAGCGCCACTAGGTAATCACTACAAGGTGGATTCTCTCTTCGTTCAAGCTGTAGCTTTCATGAAAGAACAAGGCGCAGAGATTATTGAACTCGAAAGGCTGGTGGATGGTACGGCTGGGCGTCACTCTTTTGAAATCATGCTTTACGAGTATAAGGATGGTTTGAATAAGTACTTTGCAAGCTTAGGGGAAGAAGCACCAATAAAAGATGTAGAAGAGCTCATTGCTTTTAATAAGGCGGACTCCATTGAGCTGAAGTACTACGATCAGCTTTATCTAGAAATGGCGCAAGAAAAAGGCAGTCTTGAGGATGAAGCGTACCAAACGGCCCTGCAGGAAATGATGCGCTTGAGCCGTCAAGAAGGCATTGATAAAGTAATGAACGAACTCGACCTCCAGGCCATCATTGCCCCTACTGGCAGCCCTGCTTGGCAAACTGATTGGACCAATGGTGATCACTTCCAGTTGGGTAGCTCCTCACCGGCCGCTAGAGCAGGTTACCCGAATATCACTGTTCCGATGGGTTTTGTGGATGAAGTCCCTGTAGGTATTTCGTTCTTTGGTCAAGCTTGGACCGAGCCACTGCTACTGGAAATTGCTTATTCTTTTGAGCAAGGAACAAAACACCGCAAATCCCCCCGTTTCTTACCAGCAGACTAACAGCCTAGCACAGGTACTTTACCTAGATATAAAATCATACTGCCTAAGCGGATAAGGAGAGTGTAATTTCTTTATCCGCTTTTTTATTGGAGAATGGTCAATAACCCGATCTATTTTCACAAAAAAGATGCGCACAAGTGTTAAAAAAGCAAGGAATTATTCGCTGATTTTGGTGATGTGAAAACTCTCATCGAAAAAATTAAATAACTCGATTTCTCCTAGTATTGAAAACAAGCCAAAAACCCCACAAGTCCCTGTATAACAATCAATTAACCCTACCTCATTAATCATTTAATTTTTTCGATGGGCTCCCTATTTTCGGTAAATTTTCATAGTGCAAGAGGCTACCCTCGCCGCAGCCCCGCTCCTCCAGACAACATAAAAATTCTCTTTGCTCGAACTTTCTAGCATAGCTATTTCTTATAATAGTAAAACTACCAAAAAATCAAAAAACTGCGCCAAATGAAACCAATACTTCTTAGTTCCCTCAGCCTCCTAATTGCAGTTCTTCTCTCTAGTTGTGTGGTGGTTCGTCCCGGTGAAGTGGGCGTCCGCCAAAAGCTTGGTAGAATTAATGATCAAGCACTAGCCGAAGGGCCGCGTTCTTACAACCCCTTTACCAGCACCATTGTAACCCTACCTACTCGTACCGTAAATTTGGAGATCCGCTCTAACCTCCCCTCAAAGGAAGGTTTAACGATTAGTTCTGAGATTTCCATCCTGTACCGCATTATTCCTGAGCAAGCACCAGATATTTTGCGAGAGATTGGCCGCTCTTATGAGCAGCAAATTATTCTGCCAGTATTCCGTTCTGCATCAGCCGACGTTACCGCTCGTTTCCTGGCTAAGGATATGCACTCCGGTGAGCGTGCCATTATCGAAACGCAGATCAGAGACCGCATGGCGGAAATTCTAGAAGCCAAGGGCATCGTTGTGGAAAATGTACTCATGAAAAGTATCCAGTTACCACAGGGACTTGCTCGCTCCATTGAGGAGAAACTACAAGCTGAACAAGATGCTCAACGCATGGAATTTGTCAAGCAGCAGGAAGCACGCAATGCGGAACGCCTCCTTATTCAAGCCGAAGGTGAACGCAATGCTGCGGTTATTAATGCCGACGCAGAACGCCAACGCGTAGAAATTCAAGCTGCCGGTCAGGCGAACGCCATCTTGTTAGAGGCTAATGCCCAGTCTGAAGCAAACGAAAAACTCTCTGAATCCTTAAACCCTGACATCTTAAAATACCGTGCTATTGAGGCCTTCTACAGAATGTCTACTAGCAACAATTCGAAGGTAATTATTACTAGTGGCGAAGCTCCCTTCCTTGGCATCCCCGCCGAGTTAGTGGACAATTAATAGTGAGTGAAAAAGTGCAGAGTTGTGGTGCGGAGGGTTGAGGAACCCATCCGCACCTTTTTTGTTTTATGCCCTTTCCGGTAACTGGCTGATGTGTCCAGAACCAGACAATTGATTTTTTCCTGCCCATCTTTTCCTGAAATGGTCATGTTCAAAATGGCATACCACGTCTATATCGACGACAGATAAAAAGGAAAAACATCCATGTCAAATCACACCTTCGAAACGTATCAGCTGGGCTCACTCCAACTCTCTAATCGCATCGTAATGGCCCCAATGACTCGTAGTCGGGCTATTAACAACATCCCAAACGAATTAATGGCCACTTACTACCGTCAACGTGCTGGTGCCGGCCTAATCATTACAGAAGGTACTTCTCCTTCACCTAATGGCCTGGGTTACGCCCGTATCCCCGGTGTATTTAGCGAGGAGCAAGTCGCTGGTTGGAAATTAGTTACGGATGCCGTCCACGAAGCTGGTGGTAAAATCTTTCTACAAATCATGCATACGGGGCGGGTATCGCACCCCTTAAATATGGCAGCAGATGCTCGCGTAATTGCTCCTTCCGCAGTTGGCCTGACCAGCAGTGAAATGTGGACGGATCAGGAAGGCAGTCAGCCGTACCCAGTACCAACAGAAATGACGGCTGCTGATATTCAAGCGACCATCGCCGAATACGTCACCGCCGCCAAGAATGCCGTTGCCGCAGGCTTCGACGGTGTAGAACTACACGCCGCCAATGGCTACTTGCTGGATCAATTCATCCACCCTGATGCCAACCAAAGAACGGACGAATACGGCGGCAGTGTTGAAAACCGCCTACGCTTTGTGCTGGAGGTGGCCCAACAAGTAGTAGACGCTATTGGCGCGGAGCGCACCGGTATACGAGTTTCTCCTTATGGCATTTTCAACGAGCTATCTGCCAGCTATGATAGCATTGAAGAAACCTATCAGCAGCTGGCTAGTCGCTTAAGCGATCTCAAGCTGGTATACCTCCACCTGGTAGACCATAGTGCAATGGGTGCACCTGAAGTACCCGCAAGTATCAAGGAATTGTTACGCAAGAACTTCAGCAATACCTTTATCCTAAGTGGCGGATACGACCTAGACCGTGCCGAACAAGATTTGGCTGCCGGTAAGGGAGACCTAGTTGCTTTTGGTCGTCCCTTTATTTCTAACCCTGACCTGCCACAGCGCCTACAAGCGGGCACTGAGTTGGACCAGCCCAACTTTGACCAATTCTACACACCAGGAGAAGAAGGGTATACGGACTACCCCACTGCAGTGGAAAAGCAGACTATCTAGTCGCATTGTCAAGATCAAAGAAACCGAGTTAACTTTCATACGGCATCCCGGATTCCAACAGTTGGAATTCGGGATGCGTTTTTATTTTTACGCTGTTCCGACCAATTGGCCCTTGCCTAAGCGCTGAAAATATGTGTACTTTTGCGCTGCCTTTACCACAGCCAAATAAACCATAGCATTTGCTACCCCCGCAGATGCTAGGAAAACAATCTCCAAATCTTAATTATTGAAGGCCATGATTAAAATTCTTGCCAACGACGGCATCCACCCAGATGGTAAAACCCTACTGGAGGAAGCCAATTACCAAGTCGATACGGAGAAGGTAGCACAGGACGACCTTCCTGATGTACTTCCCGACTATGATGTAATCATTGTACGTAGTGCCACTAAAGTTCGTAAGGAACTTATCGATGCTTGCCCTAATCTGAAGATTATAGCCCGTGCGGGTGTGGGCTTGGACAATATCGACGTGGCTTACGCCAAAGAAAAAGGTATTGCGGTTTACAATACCCCAGCCGCTTCCTCAGAATCGGTAGCAGAATTGGTCTTCTCGCATATGTTTAACCTGGCCCGTTTTGTGCACCAGTCTAACCGCGAATTACCACAGGAGGACGCCAACTTCAAGAGCTTGAAAAAGTCCTACTCCAAGGGTGTTCAATTGCGTCGTAAGACCTTGGGTATTATTGGCTTTGGCCGGATCGGTCAGGAAGTAGCTCGTATTGGTTTGGGTACCGGCATGAATGTACTGGCCACTGACCCCATGGTTGACAATGTGGATATCGAAATTCGCCTCTCTGCCAACGATGATGTACGGATGACGGTGAACGTTGAAACGGTAAGCTTTGAAGATGTGATCACCAAGTGTGACTTCTTGACCTTCCACGTTCCCAGCATTGGCCACGCCTTGGTAACTGCCGATGAGATTGCTAAAATGAAGGACGGTGCCTTCATCATCAACACAGCGCGCGGCGGTATTGCCGATGAGCAGGCCCTACTCGATGCCCTAAACAGTGGTAAACTTGGTGGTGTGGCCTTGGACGTATTCGAAAACGAGCCTACTCCAAGAGCTGACTTACTTCAGCATCCAAAAGTTTCGGTAACTCCTCACATTGGTGCATCAACAGTGGAAGCACAGGCTAATATCGGCCGTGAGCTTGCTGATAAGATCCTCGGGCACTTCGGCGCTTTGGACTAAAAAGGCGTGCGGACGTTCCAAGCTCTAGAAACTCATTCTTTTGGAACCATGAGCACTTTCGTGATCCACAAAGGCCACTTTTCTTCTGAGAGAAAAGTGGCCTTCGATTTTTTTGACTAGATCGTTTTTATCGAATCATTTTCATGAACGTCCCAACGAACCAGTTGGAGTCAGCCTTAGTGAGTGTATCTAGCGTAGAATCAGCTTTGCTACTGAATAGCTTAATATCTCGGATTACATCAGCAAATACTTCTCCGTCTTTACTTTCCTCTTGCACACTGGATAACTCATCCAACACCTTCAGCATAGGTTCCAACTCTCTTTTCTTGCGCTGAACGATGATACATTTGACAACCTCCCACATGTCCTTTTCGGCAACGAAGAACTCTTTCCGTTCTCCGGGCTTTAGTTCCTTAAAAACCAACCCCCAGTCAATCAGTGCTCGGATGTTCATATTAGCATTTCCGCGAGAGATTTGCAGTTCCTCCATAATCTGATCTGCAGAGAGTGCCTCAGCAGAAATAAGTAAGAGCGCATGGATTTGTGCCATGGTACGATTAATGCCCCAACTGGATCCCAGTGCACCCCATGACTGTAAGAACTTCTGCTTACCTTCTTCTAAATTCATGTTCAATTCGGATATTCGCAGCTTTCTGAAATAAATGAAAGTAACGCGAGTATAATGACTTTTTAGACTTTATTGTTCAATTTTCAACAATAGAGTACCGTAAACCACCTTTTTTTCATCAATTCGTAAGGGATTTTCCTTTCACAGCTGCGATTCAGCTCTAAATCTTCAGGAACGGAGGACGAGTAACGGTAGCCGCCAATCGCTTCTTTCCCGCAATAATAAAGATTTCAGTTCCTGCGTCTCGGTACGCACTGGCTACATAGCCCATACCGATAGGGTGCCCCAGGCTGGGCGACTGTGTTCCACTAGTCACTTCACCAATCACTGCGCCATCCGCATTTTCAATGGTATAGCCGTGGCGTGGAACGCGGCGATCACTACAGGTAAATCCAACTAAACGACGGCTTAACCCTGCCTCTTTCTGGGCTTGCATCAAGTCTCGACCGATAAAGTCGCCTTTCTTCATTTTGGTAATCCAACCTAAACCTGCCTCCAAGGGACTAGTTGTATCGGTTAGGTCATTGCCGTACAAGCAATAGCCCATCTCTAAGCGTAGTGTATCACGTGCACCAAGGCCGGTAGGCAACAGGCCATGCCCCTCCCCTGCTTTCATGACCGCGTCCCATAGGGTACCGATATGCGCTGCATCAGCGTATAGTTCGAAGCCTCCAGAACCCGTATACCCGGTAGCAGAAATGATCACATTATCTACTCCGGCTACTTGTCCTTTAGTAAAGGTATAGTACTTAATGCTAGCAAGATCAGTTTCCGTCAGCTGCTGCACAATAGCAGTGGCCGCTGGCCCTTGGATCGCTATTAGACCCGTTTGATCAGAAATATTGATCAAACGAGTATCAAATGTATTCTGCTCGAAGAGCCACTTCCAATCTTTCTCAATATTGGCACCGTTCACCACTAGCATATAGGCGCGCTCTCCTTCGGAACAGTTGTCCTCCGCCAAACGGTAGACCAATAGATCATCCACAATACCTCCCGTTCCGTTAGGAAAGCAGGAGTATTGGGCTTGGCCAATTTCTAACTTACTGGCATCATTAGAAGTAACGTGCTGAATAAAAGCCAAGGCCTCTTTTCCACGTACAATGAATTCTCCCATGTGGGACACATCAAACATACCGGCCCGCTCGCGCACAGCCTGGTGTTCTTCTTTGATTCCAGAATAGCTAATGGGCATATAGAATCCGGCAAATTCGGTCATTCGCGCGCCAAGCGCTTCGTGTCTACTTCTTAAGGGTGTTGATTGCATTGGTTGGTTTGGTATTGGGCAATAATGATTGCTACTTCCTTGGACAATAAATTTTATTCTTCGGCAGCGCTCAAGGCTACGCTCGTGATGCGGTCACCGACCTGAATAGCGTGTACTACATCAATTCCTTCAATGACCTTACCAAAGACGGTATAACGTCCATCCAGGTGCAAGGTTGGGGAATGCGTAATAAAAAACTGAGTCCCTTCCGTGTCCGATCCGGCGGAGGCCATACCTAACAGACCTTCCTCATCGTAATGACGGTCGGAAAACTCGGAGCGGATACTGTAATCTAAACTACCGTAAGCGTTTCCGGTAGGGCTCCCTCCCTGGATTACAAAATTGGGTACTACCCGATGGAAAGCTTTTCCATCCAGGAAACCATCTTTAGCCAGTTCCATTAAGTTGGCAACGGAGCCAGGAGCCACTTCGGGCCATAACTCTAGCAGGATACGGCCTTGATCCGTCTCCAGTCGAAGCTGCGGACTAGGTCCTTGGCTATTCAGCACTTTCCAGTCAATCGGATGGTTATACTTTGGCTTAAGGGGTTCGAAATCATCCGTACCGTTCAAGTAAGCTATTGTTTCTCCCAGCTCATTATAGGTCTCGACCATTGCTGGTAAATCTAGTTCTGCCTGTACAGCAGAAAGTACAGCTATGCTATCTGCAATAATCGGCCGGTAGTCTCGGCGTTCAGATCGTAAGGCTTGCGCTGCTACCGCAACTGCACCATCTTCTCCGGAACGAATACCGGTCATGAAGTAATTGGCCAGATCTTGCGTAACCCGTCGACTGCTCAAGCCGAAAAAGCGCGCAAAGTCGTCTCGCTCTCCGATGGCCTGTAGGCTCTCATAGACTGCAGTGCGTACAATTGGGTCGTCCGTTTCCAAGCCCGTACGGTAGATAAAACGATAGTTCCACGCAAACTCGCTCAAACCCCGCAGAACAGCTGCTTTCCGATAAGGAGATGTCTCTTGTGGTAAACGCTGCCGCAATTCAAAGTTGATCGCATCGCGGTACTCTACCCGATAGGCCGGAAGATGACGGTTGGCTACCTGATACAAGTCTAAATTGATCGGTGTAGGCAGGCTATCTTTGGCGAAACGCCACCACTGAGCAGCATCTTCTTCACTAGAGTTTTCCAGCAGGTACTGTGTAGCGCGACGAGCCACGTGTTCATTACGATCACGCAAAGCCTCTGTCACTAGCGTACGAGAACTCTCGTAAGGAAAATTGGATAAAGCCCGTAGGATATTACACTTTACCCGATAGTCATCTGCGCGGCGGTATTGGCCGATAAGGCTAGTCAAGGCAGCGGGTTGTCTTGTTTTACCCAAAGCAACGGCCAAGGCCATTGTAACATCTGGATTAGCACTGCGCTCAAAAGCGGACACTAAAGGTGCCGCAAACGAATCCAGTGGAACGCGCATCCGGGCCAAATAATTGGCCGCAATAAACTGCACGCTCTCCGGGTAGGTATCCGGACGTACCAGCTCCAACATTCGGTCGGTACCGGCAGGACTGGTGATATCACGCAATCCAAAACGATAGATGCTCCAAGCTTGACCCTCCAGGAGCGCGGTATCTTGCACCTCGTAGGTAACTACGCTACTGATTTGGTCAAGGGTAGCTGCATCACCGCATTTACCCACTGCTTCCAGTATAGCTCTCCGAGAAAGATCGTGCTCGGGCGAGTCTTCCTGCCCATTGAATCCACGAATAAGGTGAGGCAGGGCCTCTGGAGCACCAATTTGCCCTAAAGCAAAAGCTACTATTGATCGTACTTCCTCTACTGGATCATTCAACAGGCGGGCCAGGCTATCCACTGCAGCTTCGTCCTGTATGCTGCCGAATGCTCGGGCCGCCAAGTAGCGGTACGATGGGTTGGGATGATAAAGAACCGGATAAAGATCTTCTGATTGCCGCAAATCTTGCCAATCGCTGATGCGTTGAAACATCGAATCAGCCGACTGCAACTCCACAGTTGTTATGATCTCTTCTTCTTCCGGAGGCACGCAGGAACTCCCCCAACATACCAGTGTAAACAGCCCTAAAAAGAGGCCTAAGTGAACATATTTTCTAGTCTCCAAAGTCCGGATCGTTGTTAATGTCAAAACCGTCCTCGTCAAAGCCATCCTCCTCGAGTGGTACATTGGGGTTTTCGTAGGCATCACAGTTCAACTCGATCCCCAGGTTGCCGCGGGGGCGGAAAAACTTCTTGTTGAAATCCCAATTGAGGCTCTCCTCCTGCTGTACCGATTCCAGGAACCCAATCACCATTGGCTTGGCCATATAGGCTCCCTGCCCTAATGCTAGATTACGGAAACTGATCCAGCGATCATCACCACCTACCCAACAGCCAACAACTAAGTTAGGGGTTACTCCCATAAACCAACCATCAGCGTGCTCATTGGTAGTACCCGTTTTACCGCCGTATGGGCCACGAATCTTGCCACGGAAGCCACCAGCGTATTGTAGCATATCTACCATAGCGTAGTTGGCTTCTTCCTCCAGGGCCTGCTTATCAATAATTTCACTGGTATAAATCGAGCGCCCAAAACGATCTTCGATCGCTAACAAGAAGGTCGGCTCAATGTGTATACCATTATTGGCAAAGGTGGTGTAAGCACCCGTCATCTCAATTACGGAAAGATCTACCGCCCCCAGACAAATCGAGGGCGTTTGTGGGATCATATCCTTATCAATCCCCATTTGGGATACAATCAAACGCACCGGCTCTGGACTCTCTAACTCACGCATGAGTGTAACGGAGATCGTATTCTTGGACAAGCGTAAACCATCCTTCAGTGTTAAGAGCTGATTCGTATACTTCCCATTCGAGTTTTTAGGCGTCCACGGCTTCTGCAAGTAGAATTGCCCATCTCCTGGCTTCAGCGTCACCGGTACATCCATGTATTGCTGACAAGGAGAAATTCCTTGCTGGTTAATGGCTGTTGCGTAAACGAAAGGCTTAAAAGTCGACCCCACCTGACGGCGTGTATTGCGGTTAGCGTGGTCGTACTGGAATCGGCGGAAATCTACTCCTCCAATCCAACTGCGGACGTAGCCCGTTCCCGGCTCTACCGAGATCATACCCGTCTGCAAAACCATGCGGTGGTACTTCACTGAATCGATGGGCGACATGGTTGTATCGGTTTCCATTTCCTCCGTATGGTAGGCGAATACCGACATTTCAGTCGGCTCATTGAATTCTTTTTCTACCGCAGCTTGTAGCTTGCTCCATTGCTCCTTCAGCTGACCAAACTTATCGCTCCGAATCACGCGGCGATACTTGTTGGCCAAGCTAGAACTAATCATGCCGTCGCGTACCAGTGACTTCAGTACGCCTCCTTCTTTATCCTCATTGATAATCCGCTCTACTTCGCGATCATCATCGTGGAAGGTCAGGTCAGTCTCTTCCGCCAGCGCCTTCGTGAGATCTCCCAGGAACTTCGTACGTAGGGCCTGATAACGGTCAGAGGCCCGGACATCCTTGGTCAAATTGGCTTGCCGACGCTCAATGGGTACTTCCGTCTCGGTACCGTAGCGATAGTCCCACGGATCTTTATTGCGCCAGTGCCGGTAGAAGGTCTTTTGCAGCTTAGCCATATGCTTCTTCATGGCTTCCTCGGCCAGCTGCTGCATCGTAGGATTAATGGTGGTACGAATGTTCAGACCATCTCGGTAGATATCATAAGCTGTTCCATCCGCCTTGCGGTATTCCGGACGGCTCAATATGGATTTCACTTCCTCAGCGAGTACCATTCTGAAGTACGGAGCCAGACCGTCTACGTGGGTTTGGCTAGTTGCTTTTAGCCCCAGCGGTGTTTGCCGCAATTCATCGTACTTAGCTTGCGACAAATATCCGGCTTTACGCATCTGGTCCAATACTACTTCCCGGCGTTGCAGGGCGCGGTCAGAAAAGCGCCGAGGGTTGTAAAGCGATGCATTTTTCAACATCCCCACTAGTAGGGCACTCTCCTGTATATTTAAAGCTTCGGGAGAAGTGCTGAAGTAGATCTCCGCAGCGGCGCGGATACCTTTGGCATTATTGATAAAGTCGTAGCGGTTCAGGTAAAGCGCGATAATTTCTTCCTTAGTGTACTTGCGCTCCAGGCGTACAGCAATGATCCACTCCTTGAGCTTTTGTAGCAAACGTTCGGATAAATTACGAGCGGCTACCCCGGTAAAAAGCAATTTGGCTAGCTGCTGGCTAATGGTACTGGCACCACCACGGGTACCCGCAAAGGCAATGGCCCGGGCCAGCCCTCGAAAGTCAATACCGTTGTGCTCGTAGTAACGGATATCTTCGGTGGCAATGAGTGCTTGTACGAGGTGATCAGGTAGGTCATCAAACTCTACCGGAACCCGGTTTTCTGTATAGTACTTACCTAGTACATCGCCATTTTCGGCGTAGACTTGGGAGGCTACGTTAGTTTCAGGATTTTCTAACTCGGCTACCGAAGGCAGATCGGTGAAAGAGAGACCGAGGAAGAGTAAGAAAACGGCAATAATACCACCAAACAACAAACGCCACATCCAGGTAACTACCTTCTTGTGGCGGGGATTGTCGTGGTCATTTAGCCATTGATCTATCAGTTTGCGCATAGGTTTAATGATATCGTATTAACTCTGCAATGCTCTTCACG
This sequence comes from Bacteroidota bacterium, assembly GCA_038528965.1. Taxonomy (GTDB): domain Bacteria; phylum Bacteroidota; class Bacteroidia; order Chitinophagales; family Saprospiraceae; genus Lewinella. The sequence goes on from JBCBEC010000007.1 coordinate 186,021, forward strand.
GCACAAGATACGAGAATCTCGACGATCAGTAGCAGGTCAACAAGTAGGTGTTAGTAACTTTTGCGCAAGCGTAAAAATTGTCTAAGCGTTCGTACTCGTGAGCATTTCTTAAAATCAAATGCAGCACGCGATAGGACAAGATGGAGCAAGAGGACTAGATAGTGCTGGTATTAGCCTTTCGCCAGGCTCCAGGGGCCAGACCCACTTTACTTTTGAATAAGCGGCTAAAGTACTGGGGGTAGTCAAAACCTAGTTCGTAGGCTATTTCGGATACGGACGCTTCGCTACCCAACAACCGGCTTTTAGCTAAATCAATTAGGTACTGGTGGATATGATCCTGAGTGCTCTTCCCCGTAGCAGACTTAAGAAGATCACTGAGATAATTGGGAGAAAGATGCATTTGCTGGGCAACGGACTGCACGGAAGGTATACCCTTTTGCTCCAAAGCTGTTGTACTACATTGCTCGGCTAAAATGGCCGTAAACTTGGTCAATACCGAACGGTCTGCATCTAGACGGGTAATGAATTGGCGGGCGTAAAACCGATTAGCGTAAGTCAATAGAAGCTCGAGATTGGCTATCAGGACCTGCTTGCTATGCCGATCCAGCGGGCGTTGGCTTTCGGTAGCAATATTGCCGAATACACCATTCATCGTCTGCTCTTCTTCCGCCGAAAGGTGCAAAGCTTCATTGACTTCGTACTGAAAAAAGCCAAATTGTTCCAGCTGCGAAAAGAGCGGATACCCCGCTAGCAACGACTTATGAAACATCAACATCCAACCCGTGATTTGGTCTAGCTGGGGGTCATGGCCCACTACTTGATGAGGGGCGGTGAAGGTGAGTGTACCGTCTTTGAAGTCATACTTCCCTCGTCCGTAGTACAAGCCGTTTGGTACGTTTTGCTTCATGCCAATAGTGTAGAAACCGTAGCTCATCAGGCGTGGAAAATCCGGTCCAGTGGCGTGATCCTCCACTCTTACCAGGCTTAGCAATGGATGACGCGGAGGAGCTGCTCCCGCCAACTGGTGCAACTCCAAAATGGTATCGATATGAACGGCATTTAGCACGGGTCTACAGAATTTTGTGCTCAATCAAGGACGAGGCCGTAGCCAGAATGGCTTCTTTACTGGCAATAGGTTCCCAATTGAGCACTTGCCGAGCCTTAGAGATGTCCGTTTTGCGTTCAGCGCCAATTTCCGGTAGGACCTGCTTGATACTCTTATCAAAATTACTGAGCAGCTTGACCAATAAATCGGGCATAGTGAGCCGCGGAATCTTGTGCTTAGGATAGGCCTCGCGCAGTACGGCCGCTACATCAGAAAAGTAGTAGTAATCGCCTCCCGCGAGGAAGCGCTCACCAGCAGCCTGAGGAGATTCCATGGCCTTGATATGCAAATCTGCTACCGAACGTACATCCACAACCGCAAAACCCATTTTTGGCACCATGGGTAAGCTACCGTCCATCATCTTCTTGACAAAATCGGCGGACGTTCCGTAGTCCTTTTCTAGAATCGGTCCTAGAACTGCAACTGGGTTGATAACCGACAATTCCATGCCAGAAGCGTCTTGTTTCATAAACTCCCAAGCTGCTTTTTCGGCTACCGTCTTGCTCCGGGTATAGTAGGTATGATCGGCGTGCACATCTTCATTCGACCAATGTGTCTCATCAAAGGTCCCTTGCTTTTTGCCCGTTCCGTAGCCGACGGCAGCCATAGAACTGGTCATTACTACCCGCTTCACCCCCGCTTGTGCTGCTGCCCGCAACACATTGAGAGCACCATCACGAGCCGGTACTATTAATTCATCCGCTGTTTTCGGCAATTCCCTGGGCAAAGGCGAGGCAATGTGTTGTACGTAAGTAATATCTGGAGTGATAGCCCGCCGCCAACTTTCGGCATCCAACAATTCTGCTTCCTGAAATGACAGCTTATCTATCTGCTTGGTGTGCTCAGCAATAACCGCCTTGATTTCTTCTGCCCGTGCCATGGATCGCAGTGTGCCTACAACTTCGTAGCCGCGCTCCAAGAGCTGAATGGCGGTATGAGAACCAATGAATCCAGTAACTCCCGTTAGCAGTACTTTCTCACTCATGATTAGGATATTTTGTTACCACAAAAGTAAGCGCCACCCAAAACTAACTATTATACAAATGCGGGAAAGCTGTATACAAATTACGGAAACTCCTGACTACAGGTGCAAACTTAACGTGATAGGTCTCTTTCATAAAACCTATATGTTTGGCTTCGAAAAAATAGGATAAGTTCTCGGAGAACTTGGAATTCTCCGAGAACTACAACGTAGCCAATTTGAAACTAGCAAGCAGCGATGTTAAGCAATTGCTCGCTACTTACGAGTCGAAACAAAGGCAACTTCAGTTTGAGTTGGAGCAAATTAAACGCATGATTCACAATTTTAAATCTGCGCTTCGATACTTGGATGCTACTGTTGGGAAAAAGAACAACAACAACTCATCAGCTCAACTTTCGGCATTTTACGCCTCTGCTAGGAGTAGAACTTGTTGTGGGTAGCATATGCTGTGCTTGAATTTTCCAACAAGTGTATTTTGATTCGATGTTGGAGAATTAGTGTACGTGTTCTTTTGTGGGCAAAAGAACCAAAGCCCTTGACTCCTCCAAGGCGATTATTTTCACCTTGGGCTGCGGTGGTTAAATTAGAAGTTGTGACTTGCCTTAAGTCGCTTCGCTGGATAAAAGCCTGCTCTCGTGAGCCTCGGCAAAACTTGTGAAGAGCTCAATCTTCATCTGCATTTACCAAGTAAAATAGAAAAGTACTTGATCATCGGAGACCTAAGCCGATGTTCAAAGCCGCTACGACTTTTATCTCCTGGGATCGCTGTGGATCCGTCGTATTCATTTGTTACTGGCGGCCCTATCTGTTTTAGTGGAAACAGCGTAGGCAAAAACGTAAAGAACGCTGTAAAATGCCGAAAGTCCAGATCAGATCAACTCGGGCCAAAAGCAGGATTAGTGATGAAGCTCTCATCCGTTAAGGACTCCAAGAATGCCTTGAGATCAGACTGCTGCTGGGGGGAGAGTCCGAGGGGCCGAATGCGCTCGTCTTGCTGCACATGCCCTAGCCCGCCCTCGTTGTAATGAGCTATGACACGCTCCAGATCGGGAAAACTGCCATCGTGCATGTAGGGTGCAGTGAGGGCTACATTGCGCAGGGTGGGTACACGAAACTTTCCGATATCAAGGCTATCTAGTGTGACTCGATAACGACCGGGATCGGAGCTATAATCCAGCTTAGTGCCATTGTTGGTAAAGGCCTGATTGGTAAAATTAAACCCCTCGTGACAGCTATTGCAAGCTAGTTCGTCGCTAAAGAAAAGCTCCATTCCCCGAGTTTCTGCCTCGGAAAGAGCACTTGCTTGGTTTTGGTAGGTGTATTGATCGTAAGGAGAATTACCGCTAATTAAGGTCCGTTGGAAAGCTGCTAGTGCTCTGGTTATAGTGAAGGCATTAGCTTCCCGTCCAAAGGCCCGAAGAAAAGCATCACGGTATTCCGCGTCGGCATTCAGGCGCTCCGCTGCTACAAAAATGGAAAGGTCCATTTCAAATTTATCCTCAATCGGTGTGCCGGCTTGCATGTCCAACTTGGGTACACCACCATCCTTGTGCACGCGGCTTGCGTAGGCGACATTAGCCAAGGTAGGTGCATTGCGAAAGCCTAAACGCCCTTCCACTCCGGGTGTCACCGCTTGGTCATCGGTAAAGGCCAACTCTTGTCGGTGACAGCTATTGCAAGAAATAGTCTGGTCTGCGGAAAGAATGGGGTCATAGAAAAGACGCCGACCTAGATCTACTTTCGCTTGCGTCTGTGGATTTTCAGCGCTTGCTACTGGCGTTGGAAAACCGGCTGGAAGTTCGTAATGATAAGGGGTATCATCGTGCACCGGCTCCGAGATTTCTTGTCGGCAGCTTGTGGTGATCAATAGCAACCACACTAAGCCTAGGATCATTGTAGAATGATCTACTAACCTAAGGCCTTCAACATCTTGGATCTTTCTCCACACAGTTTCCAAGCACTTTAATGAGTTAAAGTAAAGTTGTGAAGGCTGGAACATTAGCAGCTGTTTCAACGTAAGTCTGAAACCGATGAGTCAAGGCTCCAGCCCTCAATCTTAATTACTTCTTACTAATTGCGCTAGCAATATTATCAGCAAAAATCCGAGCTGAAACTGGATCATCGCCCGTGTGCATGCTGTAGGCTACAGACACATCCAAGTCGGTAAATAGCTTAGCCACATCAAAGTCAAAAACGATATCCTGCTGGTCCTGCTCCACATCGGTATGCAGCATTACACTTACATCACTTAAGAATTCATCGCGGCCAAGATGATATTCCATTACCGTTTCTGGTGTTCCATCAGCATCCAGGTCTACCATAGCATCAATGCGTACAAATAGGTAACCGGCATTCCAGTTCCAGTGCATTGGCGGATCGTTTTGACGAGCCAGTGGATCGGTTGCTGGATCACGCATATCGAAGTCATTTTCAGTCTGATCATTGTCAGCTGCGCTAACGCCAACGAAGAACTCCGCCATGTGATAGTGCTTCTTATCTACATTTACTACGTCCTGTGCGCCACTAGTTGGCTTAACCAAAAGGTACTTATCGGTCACGTTTACTATTTCCCCATCTTCTGGGTGCAAAACGATTCCACCAAGGTAGAACTGCACGGTCTGGAAGGTAACAGCGGTACCGTTGACATCATATACTTGATCGTAGGTAAATTCCTCGCCATTAAAACTGTAGTCAAATTCAAAACTCACATCGGAATCGAGTCGGGTAGTGGTATCATCATCGTCACAACTGTGAAAGGCAATAGACGAGATGAGTAGTAGTGTACAGAGGGTGAATTGATTAAACCGCATTCTAATTTAGCTTTTTGTTGTTTAGGGGTAAATTAACAGAGGTTGGGTCGGGAGAACTCTCTTAAGTATCGTTAATCAAAGCCCAACTTCTCAATATAGAATGATCAAGAACTCATTTTTCCGTTCCTAACTTTCGTTCATACAAACCAGCAAATGCCCCACTCCGGACCGGCACTTTGCTGCTGACATGAAGGCTCCACAATATCGATGACTAGCGTAGATAAATCCACCTAAAATGAATTCTCTTTTTGGCAAATAGCCGCTAATTCGAGTAAGTACTACATCTGAAAAAACGTTAAGCGCACCGATCATCCGAGCTTACATGGCAAGGCAAGACTTCCTAGTGTAGCTGTTCCCTATCTGAGTTTGTTAGGTTCTGTCAAAACAACAGCTGTAGTCCTATTCCATTGGGGCTAAGTTGTAGCCCCTGCAACAAGGTATCCAATTCACTATTGCTTTTTTGGTGGGCCCAATAAGTAGCTAAATCAAAGACAAACAGGAAGGCCCCTTGCAGGGCAATGCTTTTCCCAAAACCTTCCAGGCGCTCGGGACGATTAGTGGTACTCTTGCTCCGCTCTATCAAGTAAGCACCCCCAAGCATGTAGCCAACATCTAACCCGGCATTGAACAAGAGAATTTTCTGAATTTTGTGCTGTTCGTTGACCGTAGCGGCCAGGTCAAAACCAGCTGCATCCGCTCGAACTGTCCCCCAATACCCCAGGCCCGCAATTACCAGATTGACTGCTCCCCAGCCGGCATTCATATCATGAAAATAGCGGGTACTGCCTTCTTGGCTCCCCCGCAGCGTCAGGCCACTACCGATATTACCTACCGCCCAGGCACCCAGTACCAGCATAGCCGTCTTCTGTTTTTGCAAGCGGCGGGTGTTAAAATCTGTTAACTCGAAGGATTGTGCCCAACATTGACTAGCGGCCGCTAGCAGCACTACAATGAGTAGATAACGCATGATGTTTACTGCATTAAATCACTTTTACTCGTGCTTTGTTCAGCGTTTTTCGTGGTGTTAAAATCCGGTTAAACGGGCAGATAAATTTATTTTACCCTCTTCTCACACTCTAGGTTTGAAGCCACTGAATTACTAAACCACAACTGCTCACTCATGAAGGCTATTCTCTGCAACCTACTGTTCCTGTTATTCACCGGCACACTATTTGCTCAATCTTATGACATAGGCCAATATCGGGCCCGCTTCGAGAGCCGCCCGTTTCTAGAGGTCACCCCACGCCTGAGTTACGCTAGCATTTTCACCAATGCCGATGTTGACCAGGACAATCATCAGGGTAGGCTTTCTGCCTCCGCTGTATGGCGGGAGCAAAGCAATTTGGATCATCGAATTCTCTCCTGGTCACTAGGAGGTAACGGCGGGTTCAGTCTACAAGAATATGATAATCCAGACCTCCCCGATTTATCGAGCAATGACTTTTCATTACAAGGTAGCGTAGAGCAATATAACTACGGTGACAGCAAAACGTTCTGGGGTTTCCGTGGCAATGCCTCCATCGATATCCAGAACCGAAATGAAGGAGAGGATCCGGCAGATCGTCGCAGGGCGATCAGCATTAATCCTGGTCTATTTATCGGCACCGGCCGGATCGAATTTTCTGAAGATGCCTTATTGGCTAATTGGATGATGGATGATTTACTGGAGGCGGGTGTCATCACCTCCGCCAGTCCCGAACAACGCCTCGCGCTAGCCCAACGCGTTACCAGCATCATTGGCAACCGAACCTTTGATTTTCGCCGCCGCCGCATCTACGAATTGAAACAACTTCATACGCTTTTCCAGGAAGAAGAAATGGCTATCGCAGACGACTTCCTGTTGTTCGCTGTCCTCAATGATAACTGGGGATTTGCCAATCGGGCCGTCCTTCCGCATGGCCAGCGCTGGCAATTTGGCTTAGACCTTGGCGGTAATTACAGTTTCCGCTCTCTCCCCTTCGCCATCGACGGATTCATTGCTCTGGCCAGCCCCTACATTAATTTCCAGCACGCCAATATTCGCCACAACAATGCCGCTACCATCTGGGAAGTAGAGCTCGTCGGCTCGTATACTGATTTTCTAGATGAGGGTAGTAATGGGGTCCCCTCTTTCAGTGCTATCCCTGAATGGAGGGGTGCCTTCAACTTACAGCACAGCTACGTTTGGTTGCCGATCTCCCGTACCACACTACGCTGGACCAACAGCATCAATGTCGACTTCGAAGATTTTAAACGCCGAGACTTTAGCTTTCAGCAGAAGATTTGGGATATCAACCTGGAGAGTGTTCTCCAGTGGGATTATTTCATCACCTACAACTGGCGCTTAACCTTAAATGCGGGCATAATATCCAGATTGATCTACACCGACGTCAGCAATGTCCGCAATTTGCGTCCTTATTTCAACGTACAAACCAACTACGCCATTTTTTAGCATCGTGTTTTGAATGGGGGATGTCCGCGCTCTCGTTGGCATTCCCCGAATTTCTGTATTGCTCCATTTCGGCCCTACAATTCTCAACGGTTTATCTACGACGCGATGAATCACGTCTCTGCAACTCCATCAATTGAACTAAATTCACCAATTCAACCAAATTCACTAACACAACTAACCCCCAATCTCAACTAATTCCCCCTTCCCCGGAACTATGCCCCCTCCAATACGGTTGAGTAACGAAACGCCCAGATCATGTTTCGAAAAACCGCCCAACTTTACATCGAATCTTTTAGTGGTTTACGCCGCGAGGTTTGGTACCTATCCCTGGTCTTACTGATCAATCGTTCCGGTGCAATGGTCATTCCTTTCCTTACCGTTTATCTTACCTCACAACGTGGTTTCAGCTACGCCAATGCGGGCCTCATTATGAGCAGCTTTGGGTTGGGATCTGTTGTCGGTTCATACGTTGGAGGCTGGATCACCGACCGTTTTGGTTTTTATCGTGTACAGCAGTGGACTTTGGTGGGCGGAGGAGTCCTTTTTTGGTTCCTTGGGCAACAATCCACTTTCTGGGGTATGAGTATTAGTATTTTCATATTGAGTACGGTCCTCGATGCCTTTCGACCGGCCAACCAAGCGGCCCTGGCTTTCTACAGCAACACTCAAAACCGAGCGCGTGCTTACGGGCTTTTGCGCCTGGCGGTTAATCTGGGCTTCTCCATGGGGCCCGTATTGGGCGGTTTACTTATTGCGGGTTTGGGTTACGAATGGCTCTTTATCGTCAATGGGCTTTCCTGCCTGGGCGCAGCATTAGCTTTTCGCTTACTACTACCACCAGGGCGCCAGGAACCAGAAGAAGAGGAAGAAGTGGCGGAGCACGGACCATCGGCCTATCGAAACCGTTCGTTCGTCACCTTTGTCTTCTTCCTCATGCTTGGGGCCGTAGCCTTCATGCAGTTTTTCAGCAGTCTCCCCGTCTACCTCAAGGAAGAACTGGACTACACGGAGGCTCAGATCGGCCTACTCGTCACGCTCAACGGGCTCATGATCGTAGTAATGGAAATGCCGCTGGTGCACAAGCTAGGGCAGCGCTTTCGCTCCCTGGGTATCATAACCGCCGGCTATCTGTTTCTGTCCATTGCTTTTTTTGTCTTGCAAGGAGCGGTATGGGCACCCATTTTTGCCGTTGTATTCATGGTCTTGATTACCATTGGTGAGATGCTCAGCATGCCCTTTGCCAGTACCTACACTGCCGAAGTAGCACCCGTTAGTCGGCGTGGCCAGTACATGGGACTACAAAGCATCGGTTGGGCCGTAGCCTTTATTATTGCCCCCAGCCTGGGGCTGTATTGGGCCGAGGAGCATGGCTTTAGTTCGCTTTGGTTCCTGGCTTGTGCCCTAGCTTTCATAGCCGCCATGGGCATCTGGGCAGTGGAGCGTTATGGTGATCTAAAACCACAACAGCCAACAGCTGAGTCAAAGCCACTGCAAGAGGAGGAGACTTTGGATGAGCCGGCTTTGTGGGAGTAGTAAAATAGCTTACTTAATGGGCAGATTGGCAGTAGTAGTCAGTCTGCCCGATATATATGTTTATCGAACATATCGTTCTCTTTCCATTCTAAGTCCTCTGTAACAGAAACCACAGCAAAATAAGAATGGCGATGATGAGTAGGAAGTTGATTCTAACACTAAAGCGAAGTTTACTTGTCAAATCCTGGATCGCTTCCTTTGTGTTGTATTGCTGCTCATGTAGTTCCTGCTGTTTCTTTCTCGCAAGCTCTAACTCTTCATAGAGTATTTCTTCATTGCTTACACTTGACTGGGCTGCATCCCAATGAAGTAATATTACGGGTACGAGCCGATCACTAGATATTTCATAGGTGACGCCTCCGCGAATAAACGGGACTGCTCGTAAGACTCCGTGGCGGGTCATTCTATCCAAGGTGACTTTATCTATACCAAATCTCTCTACAAGCTGAGCTTCGTGCATACTCAGGCGCATAAAGCCACGTCCAATACGTTGGATTAAACTATCCACAACTGCTCTCTTTACAGCCTCGGACTCCGTTTCATCTAGACCATCAAGGCTGTTTGTCAAGATATTAGCAATCAGATCCTCGGGGTTTCCGACCATTTCTCCGGACACAGATTGGGATTGGATCTTAGTGGTTGCTCTTTCAACACTACTGGCAATAAGTTGTAAAGTCATAGAGTCGGTCTCCTCGTGTGCTACGTAGGCAAGAATTTTTTCAAGTGCTTCCAGCTCAAAGGAAAAAGTAGTCGAATAAAATCCTCCCTGCTCTGCTGCTGGGGCCAAAAGGGCATCTTTCGCTTGCGACTTTGTGAGGGGCTGTACCTCAGTAGAATACTGAAGAATCCGTGCGATAGATGGCCGAAATCGATCAAGAATACCGAGGCGATCAGATCGTATGATGAGAACTATTCTCATCTGAAGGGGATTCAGAAACTGCCTTAATCTCGCTGGGGTAAACTGATCCGGATCAATTTGTTGCTGCTGGCGTATAGCTTCCTGAATCTCAACTGGAACCTTGGGGTACGTCAATCGAGTTAACACCTGAGTTAAGTATTCAAAATCCTGATCTGGATACGTAGCTATCTCTTCAAACTGATCAAAAACCAAAAGAAATTCAGTCTGTGGCGGCAAATTCAGCTGTTGACTCTTCAAGCGGCTCCATACAGAGTCTTGGTATTCTAATTGATCTAGTAAGCTTGGGGTCCGTTCGACAAACTGCTTAAACATCTCCTCTAAGGAAACAGAATCCGGAAACCATGAACCAAATCGGACCTGAACAACCTTAGGTACGGGATTCCCATTAGCCGCCGACTGGTTAAGAAAAGTTGGTATAACCCCGGCATTTAATAGGGAGGTTTTACCAACTCCTGATCTACCATGTATAACAATTAGATTACTCAAACGAAGTTGTTGAGTAATCCTTTTTATTTCATCATCTCTTCCAAAGAAGATCGCACTTTCGTCTGTTTGGAAAGGTCTTGGACCAGGGTATCGATTACGCATTAGCGGTTTCAGGCTTTATTCTGCTGGGATACTCGAAATGATATCCTCCTTAATGAACTGAATCACATTTTCACATAGCTGATAGAGCAGTTGGTCCAAATCAGGCTTGCTGATATTGGGCGTAATAAGTGGGCCGTGTTGTATTTTTTCAAAATGTTCCTTCCATTTACGAAGCCAAATTGGGACACCGCCGGCTGGATAAACACTGTTAACATTTTCGGAACAGGCGATGAAGCGGAAACGCTTTTTCAGGATGTCGCGGTAGGCTTCGTTTTCGTTAATGATCTCCTGGTTCAATTCCAAAAATCGCTTATACTCTTTAAAGGGCCAGTTGGGCTGAACATTCCAGAAGGCCTGGCGAGTCATGACCTGAATTAAGACAAAACTATTTTTCAGGTGGTCTTCTATTTCTTCAGTAAAATCATCACCATCTCGGAGGTTTTCCTTGTCAAAGAAGCCTCGTCGGATATTCTCTTTCTCAAAATACAGATGCAAAAGCTTGGAGAAATTATTACTATGCCCCATGATCCGATCTGCGGCATCTAACGTTTCATGGTACTGTTCAAAAAGGGTTTGGTAAGCATTATTTAATTCGTAGGCTCCTTTGTTGGTATAGGAAATGAAATAGAAATTCCAGTCCCGGAGCTTGGGAAACCAAAATTCAAAGTGCCTAATCAGTCGTGCCTCATCAATTCCCCAGCGAGCAAAATTCTTTAGCATGATCTTCCGACAGCCCTCTAACTTGAACTTATAATCATCGTGGCTAATTCGTACCAAATAATTTGGCGACTCCGCATACCATAGAATAAGTTGAAGGCAAGCAATCACTTTATCTTCATCCAGATTATTTTCTGCAGTATAAAATTCGATGTCCTCTTGTATCTGCTTAACCAACTCCTTGAGGAGTGGGTAGCGATTATCTTGCATTAATGCCACACCTCCATTATTGGCAAATGCTTCCTCAAGATATTGCCCATTACCCTCAACAGCAGTGGCACCGTATGCACTGTAAGCATCAATAATTGGATTCAGTATGTTTTCCATCGTATACTGTTTACCCGTAATTAGGTCTATCGATTTTGCCGCAACTTGCGTCGACGCTCTGCTTTTTGTTTTTCTTCCACCCGTTCAAACTGCCCGATATAGAACAATATATCATTTAGCTCATTAATCCGGGCATTGTCCTCTGTACTTGGTATTCGTCTGCGGGTAAGCCGATCCCAAGCGACCATTTCTTCCGAATCCAGAGCGGCGGCAACCAGTGACTTATCAACTTTGGGAGGGGGATTCAGATTAGCCAGGTGACGTTCTAGCTTCTCCGTTAATTCGCCGAGGTATTTCTGCTCTAACTCTTCGAGTTGATACTTCTTCATCAAATCGTTCAACTCCTGCTCGTACTTTTGCTTAAACGGGCGCATCGCCGCATACTTCAAATACGTAGGGTCCTTCTCTTCCGTTTCAAAAATAGACCAGTATATCTCCGTCGAGTCTGCTCCGATAAAGTGCCTATCAAATTGCTGGATGTGGAATCCTTGTTCCGTTTTTCTAAATACCGCAGCTTCTTTTTCTCGACACCCAGCCACCACTAATGGATTATGAGCAGTTAGGATAAACTGTACCTTGGGAAAAGTTTCCTTCAACAGCATAGTTATTTTCTGCTGCCATGTCGGGTGTAAATGAGCATCTACTTCATCGATAACCACAATTCCAGGACAACTGGTGACCTTATCCTCACCTACCTCAGGATTTAAAGCACGGAGGTATTTATAAATCAATCCAAAGATGGCCAGCACCGAAAGTGTCCCTTGCGAAGCGTACTGGATGGGCAATGGTTCAGGATTACCTTCAGTCATCACTTTAATCAGAAAGCGGGCGCCATCCTTTGGCTCGATACTGTGAAAGCGAAATTCGTCATCCGTTAACTGTTGGATGACCTGATGCATAAGATCAAATATTCCCAGCTTAAAGGTCTTCCCCTTGTTCACATATTCGAAGCAGAGTTCATACAGAAAGGTCTGGATGAGATCAGAATAAGGGATATTCTGTAGGAAATGGAGTGCTCCGTTTTCGCGAAGATCGGCATGTGGTCCTTGTACTCTACTAATATCACTAGTAGATCGATTTAAGAACCGAAGATCAGAAATGGCAAGAACTGGTATTTTCCCAAATTGCTCACGAAAAACCAGCTTATCTCTCGTAATGGTCAAAGGCTCACCCTCCCGTTCAACCAACAAGCGAGCGAAGGCATCAGTATCATTCTGCTCAAAGTAAGGAGAAGTGATCTCATATTCATTTTGCAAAAGTGCCACAAGTAAGCGTAGCAAAAAACTCTTGCCGTAGCCATTGCGTCCCAATAGAACATTCATGCGTGCCTGTAACTCCCAACTAAAGCGACCATAGGAGGCTACCTCCACAATGTCCATTCGCTTTAGGTAGATCGGTAAACGCGCATTTTGTTCAAACTGGACAATGGTTTCCAGCAACTTTACATTATCAGCTGCAATCACTCTTTTTTCTCGATCACCAATCTTATCTGCCATCCGCTCCAAGCCTTTCCAACTGGCCAGGTGATTGACGCTTTCTCCAATAGACTTCTCGTATAAGCGTAAGGCCTCTTCCCAATCTTCAACTGCCTCTGCTTCTTCGGCTCTTGCTGTCTTGCGTAGTAACTTCTCCCCTAGTGGTGTATTAGCTGGATCTGTATTAAGTACTAAGATTTGCTGACGCTCCTCAGCACTTACCTCCTGCTTACGACGCTGGATAAGCTGCTCTTTGTTCGTCCGTTCCTCAACTTCTATAGATCGACTATCAGGGAAAGGTTTAGCAGGAGAAAATGTGGTTGTCTCTCTAAGTTCTTTTGCTAGGGTTAGAATACTTTGCCTAATTCGATTATACTCAATTTGATATTGCTCCTCCATCATAATACCGGAGCGGTATCGTCTTTCTAAAGCGATATTACGCCCCGACAATAACAATGCTTCCTCTTGAATTTCAGAATCCGTAGACTGATCAACAATTAGATCAATGGCCTTTCGCGTTTCTCCCTCTGATATATATGAGGAGACAGATTCGTATAAATCTGCTCGTTCTTGTCTTGCAACTCGCAAGAGACCTTCCTTTGCAAGAGCTGCGTGTAACCCGTTTAGAGAATCTTCCAGGTGTTCATAAAAAAGAACTCGACCGTGATCTTCCCAAAAGATTTGGTCTTCTTGTCCAGGATAACCAAAAGCTAGTAGGCGACTGTTACCTTGTGTCACCCCCAAATGCGTCAAAAGCATAGTCATATACAAGCGTTCAAACGGAAAACCGAGAAGGATCACTAAGTTGGCATTCCGTAATAGAGAGCGTATCGGGTCCAATTGGGTGCTTGCACTAAAAATGTTTTGATAATATTTATAGAGGGCGTCATAAGTGTATACTAATGACTGCGTATCATCAACTGAACCGATAACATTATAGATCAGCGGGCTCTCAATTGTAGGCGTAGCCACTGCCGAGGAACGCCGCCCGGGAACGAAGTAATCGGAGGTGCAAAAAAAGCCCTCATCAACAAATACTTCCTTGAGAAAATTATCTGGCGAGAAATTAAGGATTAAATGGAACGGCAATGCTGCTAGCTTTCGTAATATAGCAGGAGCCTGTTGCTTGCGATAAAACCGGCTAATTTCCCAGTGCAAAATTTCGGCACTATCAGCACGATAAGGCAAGTACAAATTAGATGCCGGATAATGGCGAGCGATCAAATCACCTTCTTGATTATTTTGCTCGCGTAAATACTCTGACAGCCGCTTTTCCATCGTCACACCGCTGCCGTCCTGATATAAGTGCGGACCAAGTATCAAAACAGCCCGCCCCTGCTGCACTTGACGAATCAAGTACTCTAAGTCTCTATCACTTATCGTATTGGCATTCATACAGCAATGTCTAGAGCGGTTTTGGTATTTCCGTTATACTTAACTATTGGCCTAACACCTCTTAGTGTTCTGGTTGGAAGACATAAAGACTACTGCTACAGTATACTCTGCGCCTCAATAATCGTCCGCACCTGTGCCTCGGCAAAGCGCTCTACGATTTCATCATCCATGAGGAGTTTGGCGTCTTCTAGATTATCGAAGAAGAGGTGCTCCACAAGAATGGCGGGCATGCTCGTGCGGGTGAGTACAAAGAAGCGTTGTTCTTTATCTACATCCCCATCGCTGGTGTCGCTGCGGTAACGGCTAATACGATCACCTAGGAGTTCCTTTACATTATCCCAGTGCAACGTGGCTACCTGGTCTGATTTTGTTGCACCAGGGCTGGTAAATACTTCGTAGCCTCTGGCTCTACCCCCACCCGCATTGGCGTGATTAGAAATGTAGAGCGACTTACGCACCTTTTTGGCGTACCAGTTGGCTAGGTCTACCCGATAGCTCAGGTGGATGTCCTTATACTCGTGGCTCACCATGTAATAAGGAATAGAAAGATCACGCAGCTTTTGGGCAACCCGGTTGGTGAGCGTGCGGTTGAAAACACCTTCGTAGAACCATCCGTCCTTGTGGAACGTTCCACTGCTGTGCTTGAATTGCTTACTAGGTGCTGTCACGTAATTACCATCAGCATCGAGGCCACCGTGGCCAGCGTCGAGAAAAACAAGGAAATCTTTGACCATTAGTCGTCAACTTGATGAAAGAGGAATCGTCAAATTACAGCTTTTTGGTTTTCTTTGCGCTCAAATTCTCCAAATCGTCAGAATTAATTCATTATGAGCAGGTTCTTTCTATTGTTGTTTCTCACTACCAGCCTTGCACTTAGCTGTGGCGAAGAAGATCAGGCAGACATTGATCGTGATTTGATCCTTGGTTATATCGACAATAACAATCTACAAGCCGAAGAGGACCCAAGCGGCTTGTTCTACACCATCGACGCTCCTGGTGGTGAGGAAAAGCCTCAGCTGACTGATTCTGTTGAAATCACTTACCGCGGCACTTTACTCAGTGGCCTTCAGTTTGATGCCAGCCCCGCCGATACTACAGTTACCTTTTTACTAGACGATCTCATCCTGGGGTGGGAAATCGGCATTCCCAAGTATGGCCGCGGAGGCGCGGGCACGCTACTCGTCCCTTCTGCACTAGGATACGGTAGCCAGCGAGTTGGCCCCATTCCGGCAAACTCCGTCCTGATCTTTGACATTGAATTGATTGACTTCTAGACCGCAGCATCCGTTCTGAATTCAAAGCATAGCATGGATTTCACCGCCATCATCTTTGACTGTGATGGTGTTCTGGTAGACAGCGTCGGTCTGGGAGATCAAGCACTGGTGAATATACTCGCTAGCCGGGCTCCTGCCGATCACGTTATGCCCTTGCTACATCAGTATCCCGGTCGAAAATTACAGGAACTATTTCGCTTGCTAGAAGAAGAGTTGGGAATACAACTTCCTACTACTTTTGAGGCGGATTATCGTGTAGAAAGTCGACGGTTGTTTGATCAGCATCTGCAAGCCATTCCTCAGGTTGATCAATTGCTAACTCAACTGAGCTGTCCCATGGCAGTTGCTTCCAATGGTCCGTTGAATAAGACGCGCCGCAATTTGCGGCTAACCGGACTACTCCACTACTTTGAGCCGCATGTTTACAGTGCGTATGAGCTGCAACGCTGGAAGCCTGACCCAGCTCTTTTCTTACACGCCGCTAGTGCTTTAGGGGTACCACCGACGCAGTGCCTGGTGGTTGAGGACAGCTTGCCCGGCATTCGTGCGGCGCAAGCAGGTGGTTTTGCGGTAGTTGCCTACGCAGCATCCGGCAAGGTGCCAGGCCTCCTTGATCCAGAGGTCCCGGTACTTAAATCAATTATGGATGTTTTGGAGTTATAAAACGGGAGCTCGTTCTACATCCGTGAGCTAAGAATAAAGCGCTTATCCTTATTCTCGGGTTTAAGGTAGCCGTAGGGGCGCTCGGTTGGCCCCATCAACACACAGCAGTCCCAGCAGTTATCCAGCTGATACAATCCATATTCTAGTACCCGGTCAAAAAGCAGACGGTCGCGTGGCTCCTTCGGCTGGGTTTCAAACTTCCCCTTTTCGGTATCCCAAGGGTAATATTTCTCCATGAGGTGTAAGCGGGCGGAACCCAGATTAACAAAATACTGCCCCGGGCCGAAGGTGGCCTCAAAATGATCGGATCCCAAATCCATCACTACAGCACTACTGTAGCGGCTCGTCTTCACTACCCGAGCCTCACCCGGGCCAAGCGGTATCGTACTACCATTAAACTGGCACTCTACGTTGGCATTGTTACCGTTGTAAATGAGGACCTGCGTTGTACGAATGCCTAGTAAACTGAAAATTGTTGGCAGCAGCAGGTAAATAACTAAAGCTGCCCCTAGTGCAATTGCAATCCACTTCTTCATAGTCCGCTCACAGATTAGTTTATGCTCTTTGTTTTACTTGTATTATACTTCTTCAGTACTTGTTCCTTTACTGATCCTGCCTTTCACAAAGGCATTGAGCAGCGCAAGAATACTAATAAAGCCAGCTATGCGGGCAATGATATCTCCCCATAACACGTAAAAGGTAATTTCCTGATTAAGCGTCACTTCCCCCTTAATTGCAATAGGTTCATTGTAGGAAGTGGCCTGGCGAATATCCCCCCGTTGGTTGATAAAGCAGGAAATGCCCGTATTCCCAGATCGAGCAATACTACGGCGGGTTTCAATGGCCCGCAAGCTCGCGTAGTATAGGTGTTGGCGGTGACCGGCGGTATTGTCCCACCAGCCATCGTTGGTCATGATAAAGGCCGTTTCGGCTTGGCCATCCCGGATATACCCTCCGAAGTATTCACCAAAAATCGACTCGTAGCAGATAACCGGCGCCACCTTGGTGGTCGAACTTGTAAAAGCATCGCGTTTTTCTTGAATACCCAGTCCAGCTGCTGTTCCCCCCAGGGCATCTACCAGGGGTTCCATAAAGAAGAGAATTCGCTTAAAGGGGAAGCTCTCCGGCCCTGGCACTAGTTTTGATTTCCGGTAGGTCTGGGCCGCCTCCCCTTCTCCAATTGGGACTTGAGCAGCTAAATTCATTACCTCAAACTCAATTGCACGTCCACCGCGCTGGCGAGTACGCGTAGCTGGACTGCGCGCCTCATCCGGACCAAAATCATGATAGGCATTAAGTCCCGTAACTAGTTTCAGCTGCGGGAAATCCGCAAAAGCAGCTCGAATCTTTTGGGTGGTGCGGTCTGCAAATAGTTCTTTTTCCTTGACAAAGCCATAGCTCGTCTCCGGAAATACGAGGTAATCTGTATTCACATCTACCAATGGCAAACTCAAGGATATCAAGCGCTCCACCTGCTCTTCTTGGGAGACGCGATCAAACTTCTCGTAGTGTGGTTCTATGTTGGGTTGCACTACTACCACCTCTACAGTTTCAGTGGTCTCCTCATGTTGTGTATACATCACGATCGAAACCAAAAGAGGAAGGCCTACCAATATCCCCACGGGGGTCCAGCGGCGCCAAGCCGGCAAGCTAATAGCAGCTTGTTTCCCATAAAGCAGTTGAAATACCAGGATATTCACTACCCATATCCAAAGGCTTCCACCAAAGGTCCCGGTGTATTCATACCATTGAATAAAGATGGGATATTCCGCCCAGCCGTTACCCAGGTTGAGCCACGGCCAGGTGAGGTCCCACTGGAGGTGGATATATTCAAATGAAAGCCAATATGCGATCAGCGATACGTAACCCAACTTTGGCAAATGGGGCCTGGTCCACAGGTACAACAACCAGGGAATACACATGAGAAAGCTGTTGGCGTAGTTGGCAAATAAGCCGGCCGCAAAGCTGGTATTCATCACCCAGTAGGTGGCCACAATATTCCAGGTTGCGAAGGTGTGAAAGAGGTAGGAAAGCAGTTCGCGTTTACGCGCATCCGGTTTTTCGCGCCAGCGTGCCTCCAGGCGTAGTACGGGTATCCAGGCTACAAAAAGCAGTAAAGGAAAGGGTATGATATCCGGAAAACCTAGCCCCAGAATGAGGCCACTTAAGGTCGACCACAGCAGCGGTTCAACATCCCAGCTTTCCTGTTTTCGGAGTCGCCGCCACTGGCGAAATAGTACCAAACCGAACCAAAAACACAGCAGGAACAGGAGCGGCCGATAAGCCCAGAGTAGCTCTTGCTGGTATAAACGCCACATATCGAATCCGATGCCCGCGGCCGCCAACAATAGTAATACGGCCGCCGCGAGGACACGCTTTTTCCAAATTGTAGAAGGAAGCTGAGCTAAGGGCATGATGAGCTTTTCAGTGTGAAGGCACAAAATTAATCTAATCCCATAACTTATTTTGAGGATGCATCACGAGCGCAGGGAATTTTTATACCTTTGGAATGCTCGCTCAACGAGCAAGCACAGAATTTGCAAACAATTATTGGCTTGAACCGGTTGCTATGAAACCCAGATTCAAAACCATACTCTGGATCGTCTTGGCCGTACTGTTACTTTCTCAGTTGATTCCAGTTGATCGCGCTGTTCCTGAGGTTGACCCAGCACAAGATTTCCTCACTATCGTGAATGCACCTCCTGCTATGGCCACCCTGATCAAGAATGCGTGTTACGACTGCCATTCCTACGAAACTGAGTACCCGTGGTATGCCAAAGTATCTCCACTGTCGTTTTGGATTCAAGGGCACATTAGGAACGGTCGCAAGGAACTCAACTTTTCCGAATGGGCGAGCTACGCTAAGGACAAGGCGCAGCACAAATTAGAAGAATCATTTGAGGAAGTGGATGAACGGCACATGCCCTTAAAGTCTTACACTTGGCTCCATTCGGATGCCAGCATGTCCGACGAGCAAGTGGCAGCACTAGCCTTGTGGTTTCAGCAAACGTACCGTAGCCAACAATAAACGCCTTGACACTGTTAGTTGCTCGGCTCTCCGACGGGGGTGCCGTTGAATTTTTCAGCAACAATTGATTTAGACTTCTCCACTATGCTTGATCGTATATACGTGGCTGCTACCAGTCAACACGTGGGTAAGACCACCTCGACACTGGGCATCGTTGCCGCTATTCGCAATAAAGGCTTCAACGTTGGCTATTGCAAACCGCTGGGACAAGAGTTTGTAGACCTAGGGGATTTGAAAGTAGATAAAGACGCGCTACTGTTTTCTAAAGTGATGAACTTCGAGCTTTCCGCCGAACTGCATAGCCCCGTCATCCTGGGGCGTGGTGTGACCACTTCATTTCTACAAAACCCGGATCAATACCAGTTTCCTGACGAAGTCATGAATGCTTCGCAACAACTGCAAGAGCGGCACGAAGTAGTCGTCTACGAAGGTACGGGGCACCCTGGTGTCGGTAGTGTTATTGATTTATCCAACGCGGCAGTAGCAAAAATGCTGAACGCCTCGGTCATCATGGTGGTAGAAGGCGGTATTGGCAATACAATTGATAAACTCAACACCAACTTATCCCTCTTCCGAGAGGAGCAAGTACCCATTGCCGGCGTAATTATCAACAAGGTCATTCCAGAAAAATCTGAGCGCGTCCGCGAATTAGTGGGCGGAAAGTTGGAGAAGTGGGGCATTCCATTATTAGGTGTACTTCCTTATGACCAGACCTTGGCCAATCCGATTATGGAGGGTATTCGCCTGGCGGTAGATGGTACCGTCATCATGAATGGCCACAACCTAGACAATAAGGTAGAGAATATTGCCTCCGGCTCCTTAATTGAGAAGAAGGAGTTTGATGATTTACAGAACCTATTGTTAATTGTCAGCCACCGCCGTTTAGAAAGTGCGATCAATTCCCTACAGGAAATTGACCGTAAGCATCCGGATCAGGATCTGAAATTGGCCGGCATTATTGTCAACGGTGAGAACGATTTCGTCAGTGAACTTCAACGTCACGTACCTTGCGGGGACTATATCATGATGAATGAAATTCCGTTGATTGCTACCCAACTCGACACTTATGGTTCCGCGATCAAAATCAACAAGATGGAGGTCAAGATCAATACGCGAACTCCCTGGAAAGCAAGACGCGCAGTGGAGTTAATTCGTGACAACGTAAACCTGGACGGCCTGTTCTAAACAGTCATTCGTCCTAATTTTTCGATGGTTCATCCATCCAAGGCTACGGAAAGTGGAGAGAGTTACGATCTTTGGCTTCTGGACTTGAATAGCTACCCTCAGTTCAGGGTAAAACTATGAACGGACGATCAACATGAAGGACACCCGACATCAAGATTGGTTAGGTCAGTTGCGCACCGGCGACCGCACCGCTCTACGGGCTATCTTCGACCAGCAATACGAGCCGGTCTGTCAGGCGATCTTCCGCTTTGTTCAAGACCCGGGCCTCACCGAAGATTTGGCGCAAGAAGTATTCGTCCGCTTCTGGGAAAAGCGTGAGCAAATCCAAGTCGATTCCAACCTCAGTGCTTACCTCCGGCGCATGGCCGTCAATGAAGCTCTAGCTTATTTACGTAAGAAAACCCGCTTCCGAGCCGACGAGCTCCCTATTCACCTTCCGGGACAACACGCTGCCCCTGCCGATGAACAACTAGCTACGCAGGAGCTTTCCGTGCGTATCACCGCAGCCATCAGCACCCTGCCGCCCCGCTGCCGGGCTATCTTCCAACTCAGCCGCTTTGAGGATAAGACCTACCAGGAGATTGCCGACCAGCTCGAAATCTCCATTAAGACCGTAGAAAACCAGATGGGGAAAGCCTTGAAAATTCTCCGCGAGAAGTTGGGGGATTATTTGACGATGTTGCTGTTCTGAATTAGAATTAGAATAGGAATTAGAGTTAGAATCTGTTAACACGCCAGAGGCGGCACCTTTCCATCAATACTTATCAGGCGATCCAAACGAAACTCCAGGCCGTTTTCCAATACCATAAACTCTTCCTTATTTCGAGCATACAGGTCCTTGATACGAGTGGCTACTTCCTGTTCTTGTTCCTGTGCATCACGGTACACGATAGTTACCGTCCGCCTTTGCGTAGCTGCAGCTTCTAGTTCATCGTAATAAGAACAGTTGATGGGGATGTACGTATTCATTTTTCGTTGGCTTTATGCAAAGAGAACCAATTGGGTAGGTGCATGGTTGAATAGGAGCACCATGCCATGCGGATATGCAAAAAACAAAATCAGTTGCCCTATTGGGAGCCGGTTGGCTAGGCGAGCCATTAGGCGATGTACTTCTAGCTGATAACTACCATGTGAAAGCAGCCACCACCTCCAATGAGAAGGCCCTCCGGCTAGCTTCCAAGGAGTTTGACAGCTACGAAATGATTGTTCAGTCAGATCATATTCAGGGCAAGGCACCCAGTTTCTGGGCCGTCGACACTCTCATCCTGACACTCCCTCCTGGCGGGCGAAGAGATCCAGCGGTTGCAACCACTTATCCAGCTAAAGTGGATCAGATTATTAAAGCAGCTCAGGCGGGAGGCATTTCCAAAGTTTTGTTCACCAGCAGCACCGGAGTGTACGGTAACCAACAAGCTTGGGTAGATGAGGAGTCTCCACTACAGCCGACCACGGCCTCTGGGAAAGCCCTAGTGCAAGTAGAACAGCAGCTCCGCGATGCCTTTGGCAAACAGCTCACCGTTCTTCGTCTAGCGGGCCTAGTAGGTGGTTCTCGGCAACCCGGACGCTGGTTTGCGGGTAAGACACAAGTCCCTGGTGGAGAGCAATATGTCAACCTGGTGCACCGAGTCGACGTAGTGAATCTTTGTAAGGCTATTCTACAACATAACTTTTGGGATACCACACTTAATGTTTGTGCGGACCTACACCCCACTAAGGCCAACTACTATCCAGAAGCCGCTCGGCAGCTAGACTTAGTGCCTCCCTCCTTCCTAGTCGATCCCAAGGCTGCTCCGGGAAAAAGGGTGACAAACGAACGCTCAAAAGAAGTGCCGGGTTTTAGGTATCAATATCCTGACCCTAAGGCGTTTCCGGGGTTTTAATTAGAGTTTGAATTAGAATTAGAATGTGAATTAGCATTAGAATTAATATGAAAGTGACCGTTAAAATAAAAGTCAGATAGGTACTGGAGCCGCTTTAACTCTCATTGTCACTTCTACTTCGACTCCTACTCTAATTTCGATTCTAATTCTAATTCCCTCGCCGTTTTCGCCTGTTCCTGGCGGATAGCAAGCCAGTTGAGCAAAAGCATAAAAGCAAAGAGGAATAGCACGAAGCCCATACCCCAGCGTAGGTCTAACCAATCACTGATGAAGCCAATTGCGGGTGGGCCTACTAAGAAACCAGCATAACCAATAGTAGTTACCATACTGATGCCAACACCTGGTGAGAGATCTGGCAAACTACCGGCTCGGCTATAAGCAATAGGTACAATAGTGGCTAAACCAAGGCCTACTAAGAAAAAGCCACCGATGCCCGTCCAAATAACTGGCCAAATTAAGGCCATTAGCATCCCTCCAACAGCAATAAATGAACCTACGAGTAATAGTCTTGCGTCACCTATTTTGATCCGTGCTCCATCTCCCATGAAACGCCCCACCATCATTGCAGTAGAGAAGGCCACCAAGCCAAAGGGCGACCAGTAGCGACCGCCATTACTTACTTTTTCCAGATAGTTCGTGGTCCAATCGGCCATAGCTCCCTCGCCGAGCATACAGCAAAAAGCGATCAAGCCTAGCATTAATAGCTCGGGACGAAGCAAAATATTAGTGCTATTGCCAGCTTCTTCCTCCGTTACGTCACGATGATCAGGTATTAGCAGCCCTTGGGCCCAAATGGCCGCCAAGACTCCAATGACGCTGACGATGAGTAAGTGTTGGGGTAAACCAATCTCCAGGCGATTAAAAAGGGCACCACTCCCCGCCCCAATCATCATCCCCGCACTAAAGATGGCGTGAAAAGAGGACATGACCGGTTTACGTAAAGCTTGTTCCACCAGCACGGCCTGGGCGTTCATGGCCACATCCAGTGATCCACTGGCTGCTCCAATCAAAAATAAGATCCCCCCCAGCGTAAAGCTATTGGGCATAAGAGGAATGAAAGGAATTAACACACAGAAGGTCAATAACATGATGCGGGTGATACGATGGCTCCCTGCCTGAACAATTACTTTCCCCGTTAGGGGCATAGCTACCAAAGCGCCCACACTACTGGCCAACAAGGCCAAGCCTAATTCTCCGTGATCCAGCCCGTAGTTCTCCTGCAAGCGCGGTAAACGCGCTACCCAATTGGCAAATAGAAAGCCATTGATGGCAAAAATGGTGGCTACCGCTACCCTACTACGTTTGGCGTCGAATTCTATCATGAGCATTGTTTTGCCAAATTTACGAGACCTGCTATCACTCGCACAAATAGTGAATTAATGACTTGTAGTACTTATTTGATATGCGAAAGCCCCGTACGCAGCACTTGGTTACGTACGGGGCTTGTGGTGTAGACGCATTGCAATGCGTCTGTACAGCTTGGTGTGGGTTAATAGAGACGCATTGCAATGCGTCTTTACAACAAATGCAATGCGTCTTTACAGCAGATATTTAGTCCATCTTACCGCCCCACTCAGCGATAGACTTCTCGTTCATGCGTACGTAATCTTCGTTACCTGCTTCTTGAGCCAGTCCCAAAGAACGCTTGGCAGCGGCGATTGCCTCCTGTGTGCGGTCCATATCAGCAAGAATCAAAGCCTCACGACGTACCATCCAGAAACGTGGAGTATCTGTATCGTTTGCCTTTTGGATGTACTCCAATGCCATGTCCATATCACCATCAGCATCGTGGATGTAGCTGGCAGCACGGTAGTAATCATTGGCAGATGGGCCCGCCATAGTGCGCTGAATATCCGCCATTACTTGCTCGTGTACTTCTACTTCTACCGGTACACTTACCATAGTGTTCTCCCACATGAAGTCAATGGTAGCGCCATTGCTGCTCAAATTGTTTACCCCAATAGTAAATGTTTCAACAGCCATAGCAGTACTCTTAGTAGCTACAGTGAAGGTAGCCGCAGGTGTCTTTTCGCGATAGCTTCCCCAGTTACTGCCTTCGTATGGGAACATCATGAAAGTCCACTCGCTAGCCATTGGCTGAGTAAGAACAGCGTAACTGCCGCCCTCTACTTCTACACCACCTACTTTAGCATCCTGACCAATGGTAATTTTGGTAGCTGCGTTAGCTCCGGTACGCCACATAGAACCAAATGGTACCAGGCCATCCTCGGCGAAAATGGTACGTCCCTTCATACTTGGACGAGAGTAGTCAATTGCAATTTCTGTTAGGCCAACCGCCTGCTCAATGCTCGCAGAAGGGCTTGGTGCAGGAGTGTTGATCTGAGCGTACATGCTGATGGTCAACAATAACGCGAAAGTGTTCAAGAACAGCTTTTTCATTCTAATTTGATTTAGATGGAATTGGATAACTTTGCCTGTGGATTAACACAGACCTTTTAGTCTGGTTTGCAATGACGCCCCGTGATTAGCTCCAATTGCGCCTCTTTTGAGGCATTTATCTGGAGTTGGGGTGTTTGTTTGCACCACAATGTCGCACGCCAAATTACATAAAAGGCGCTGTTTTAGTGTAGCAACACCGACCTAATCCACAAAGCACCCAAAAAACGCAGTAAAATGACCATTGCAATCATTGCCCACGATGGAAAAAAGGCCGATATGGTAGGTTTTATCAAAGACCACGTTCCACTCCTACAACAACGAAATATCAGCTTAATCGCTACGGGCACTACCGGTTCTCATCTGGAACGTGCCGGCCTCCAAGTAGAGCGCATGGAAAGCGGCCCTTACGGTGGCGATGCGCAAATTGCGAGCCGTTTGGTAGAGAAAAAAGTGGATATGGTAATCTTCTTTCGTGATCCACTGGGCAAACATCCGCACGAAGTAGACGTTAATATGTTAATGCGGCTGTGTGATGTCCACAATATTCCGCTGGCCACCAACGCCGCAGCCGCTACCCTATTTATGAAAACACTTTAAGGTAGATGAAGATCCTACTATTGTTTCCCTTGCTATTCCTCTTGCCTCAAACAGAGATTCCTGCGGCGCACGAATTCCATATTAGTCGAACCCGGATCGAGTACGGTGCTGCTCAACAGGAATGGCAAATCACCATGCACGTTTTCATTGATGATTTGGAATTAGCCCTAGCGGAAAAGGGTAGCTCCGCACTCTATTTAGGGACTAAGCGAGAGAGTGAAGAGGCTGATCATTACATTCAACGCTATTTGCAACAATACTTCCAACTATCCAGCGGCGACGACACCTTGGAATGGCAATGGCTGGGAAAAGGAATAAGCGAAGACCTTACCGCTTTTTGGATTTACCTAGTTGTGCCGGAAGCCAATCCTGAACGCCCGCTGGGCATTCGTAATAAACTACTGCTTGACTTATACGACGATCAGCAAAACATGATCCAAGTAGCGGCAGAAAAAGGTCGGACCAAAAGTTATCTATTCCATCAGGACCACTGGGAACAAGAGGTCATATTCAACTAAACAAGCCTATGCTGCGCTGGCTCTTTATCCTCCCCATTCGCTTTTACCAGTACGCTATCTCGCCACTGATCGGACCGCGCTGCCGCTTTCAGCCTACCTGTTCGCATTATGCCATAGAGGCCATCCAAGAGTGGGGCATCTTTAAAGGAACCTGGTTAGCCCTAAAGCGGATCTTCAAGTGTCATCCTTGGGGTCCTTGGGGCTATGATCCGGTGCCGAAAAAGGGAGAGCGACAGGATGGTAAAAGCTCGGAAGATGAGGCGGGTAGTTGACCATGTTGGTTGCGCTTTGCTGGTAGTGCTCCTTACAGTCGCGATTTTAGCTCACTAACGTTCGCGGTAGAAGCTCGCAAGCTCGCGGTAGCGCGGCAATCGCCAACAAAGTTGGCTCCAAGCACGACCAATAGGGAACTTCTACCATGAGCACGCCAGTGCGAATGCCCCATCCAAGCGCCACTCCCAAATGTTAAAGTCATCCCTACAAGGCTCCAATCAGGCGTTCAACTGTTAAAAAACGCCACCTAGGCACTGACATTATCGTGACAAAACGTTAAAGAAACGTAAATTGCAAGACAACTGACTAGCGCTAAGCGCTATTCGCAGTATCTTTTAGCAACAGAAAATTTTTCACGCTTTCTCTTTTCAAAAGACCCAACCCTTTCTTACCGGTCTGTGGTCTTACTGAAGTATAAAGCTCAATGATCAAAACCTCAAACTCTCAGGTTATGAAGAAGTTTCTCTACTTACCTCTGCTTGGTGTTCTAGCTTTTGCCCTCTCCTCTTGTGTCTCTGACGACGTGGAAGTACGCGAAGAATACTACTACCCAGAAGAATTGGCGGTACTCCAGCAAGCGCTGAATCTGCCAGAAAAACCAATGGACTACAGCGTCCAACTACCTAACCATTTATCACGTAGTGGCTTATTTGCTCGCCAGGTAAACGGTGATATGGCTACTTTGGGCCGTGTACTTTTCTACGACGAAGCACTGTCTTCTACCGGTGAAGTATCCTGCGCAAGTTGTCACAAGCAGTCGCTGGCCTTCTCCGACGAAAAAGCTTCCAGTGATGGTGTAAGTGGTAACCAAACTGATCGCAATAGTTTAGCGTTGGGTTCGGTGGCCAGTTTTGCCGCTTATTACGGCACTGATTTATTCGGCACATTTGGTGTTCCTTTCATGTGGGATAACCGTTTCGGTACGGCACGTGAACAGGCCCGCGCTGCCTTCATCAATGAGAAGGAAATGGGTATGACCATTGAGTCCCTAATCGGAACGATTTCTTCTCGCGATTACTATGCTCCATTGTTCCGCCGCGCTTACGGTAGTTCTGAGGTAACAGAGGAACGAATCTTGTCCGCAGTAGCTGAATTCGTAGATGGTCTTGGCTCTTTCAACTCTAAGTTTGACCAGGCGGCTGAGGCTTCAACTGATGGTTTGAACATGGCCGTCAACTTCTCAGACTTTACTACTGCAGAAAACCGCGGTAAGCAGATTTATATGACCAATTGCTCTGGTTGCCACAGTAGTGTAATGGGTCGTCCAGTATTAAACTCTGCTAACAATGGCTTGGCCATGGTTTACGATGATGAAGGTATCGGTGGCTTCACGCTGAATGATACTGAAATGTATACCTTCAAAGTGCCTACCCTACGTAATGTAGCGCTAAGTGCTCCTTATATGCACGATGGCCGTTTCGAGTCTTTAGAGGAAGTGGTAGAATTCTACAGCGATAATGTAGCAGACCACCCACGTCTACATGAACTACTACGTGACCAAAGCGGACAGCCGAAGCGCTTGAACCTTGATGCTGACGACAAGGCTGCTCTGGTAGCTTTCTTGGAGACCTTGACGGATCTTGACTATCTGCAAGAGGAGCGTTACAGCGATCCTTTCAAATAGGATTCCGTTTCGCTTAGCTGCATTTAGCAGTGTAAACGGCCTGTTGATCAAGCATCAGCAGGCCGTTTATTTTTACAGAACAATAGCAGAATCTGGGACTGGATAAGCTACGAAAAAGGCGTATTTTCGCAGCCCAAATGACTAACAGATGATGATTCGCCCCCGCCGCAATCGGCGCTCCGCAGCTATTCGTGGTTTAGTAAGAGAAACCCGGCTCCACCCTGGCCACCTGATCCAGCCGCTGTTCCTCCTACCCGATGCCAATGAAGAAAGTGAAGTCTCTTCTCTTCCCGGCACATTTCGACATGGAATAAAGCGCATGCTCCCAGAGATCGAGTCCTGTCTGAAGCTAGGTGTGAAAAGCTTTGTCATTTTCCCGGCGGTGCCTGATGAGTTAAAAGACAAAGAAGCTACTTACAGCTATGCTGATGATAACTTCTACCTGCTGGCCGCTAAAACCATAAAGCAACAGTTTCCTGAAGCTTGCCTGATTAGCGATGTAGCTATGGATCCTTACAGCATTGACGGCCATGACGGACTGGTTGGACAAGGACGAATCCTCAATGATGAGTCCCTTCCAATTCTAGCAAGAATGTCGGTAGCACAAGCCGAAGCCGGTTTTGACCTACTAGGCCCAAGTGATATGATGGATGGTCGGGTAGCCTACATGCGCCAGGCATTAGATAGTGCTGGATTTTACGAAACGGGTATCATGTCTTACACGGCCAAATACGCCAGTGCTTTTTACGGTCCCTTCCGCGCTGCACTAGACAGCGCCCCCCGCGAGGATGCAGATATTCCGAAGGATAAGAAGACTTACCAAATGGATCCCGCCAACGCTACGGAAGCTTTACGCGAAGCTTATCTGGATACGGAGGAAGGAGCTGATTTCTTGATGGTGAAGCCCGCTTTACACTATCTTGATATTATTGCGCTCTTAAAAGCTGAAACCGAATTGCCCATTGCTGCGTACCATGTAAGTGGAGAGTGCGCCATGTTGTTGGCTGCCTGCCGTAATGGATGGTTGGATTATGAGCAAGCAATGCCCGAAACGCTGCTGAGCATACACCGGGCCGGAGCAGACGCGATTCTTACGTATTTTGCGAAGGATTACGCCGAGCGATACCAGCAAGATCGTCTCAATAGTTAAAATAAAAAGCCAAAATTTGCATCATCAAGCAGCGAAGCAGGCTACCTTGCGTTTGCTTTATACAATGCGCTGCTCTTTGGTGATTTTCTATTTTGAATCATCTTAAAGCATTTAATATGCCCCTTTGTTACCGTCTGGCCTTTTTGTTGCTAGTGACCTGTGTCTGGTCTTGTGAGGTGGAGTCGCTGGACGATCCTATCATTGTTCCGGTGGTTGATCAAGAATTTAGTTTTCAGCTGTGGCAAAACCTGTCTACTACTGAAGGTTCGTCACTGGAAATACGCATGTATACGCTAGAGGATTATGATTGCCTCAATACTACAATTCTGTCTAACTACGCACGAGTGGGTAACCGTCTGGAGCTAACGCTCTTCGACATCTTAGATCCCGAAACTTGCGAAGCCGGACTCGCTCCCGCCATGGGCATAGAGGCTATTAATGACATTGAAGCTAATAATTACGATCTGCGCATCGAACTACAAGATGTTGTCAGCAATCTGGGCACCCTTATGGCTACTAATGGGGCATATACTGTGGCAATGCAGGACGAAAATGGTATCCGCTGGCAGCAATACGAAATGCGCCGCATCCCAGCGACGGCTCTATGGGGCTACGTAGCCTATTCCGATGCCACTACCCGCCAGCAAGCAGAAGATTTCTTGGCTGATTTAGGTACTATTGGATCACCCAATACGCTGGACGATGGCTATTATGGCCACTACACGCTTAAGGAAAATAGTACTGGACTGGATTTGAATACCCCCAACGTTCCGAACCAAAGCTTGAAGTTTATTCTAGACTACAACGGCGCAACGGACGAAATTGACCAGCGGGTAGCAGAACTTATCTCCGTGTCTGGTGGAGCTGTAAAGCTGCAACTCTGGGATGGTAGCGGAAATGAATGGCAGAATTAATCGGTAACTACCGGACGTTCTTTACGCTTACTTTCCTTAACCTCAAAGGAGAACCCTTCCTGTAGAAACTCCTGGTACTTCTCGTAGTCGAACTGATAGAGCTTGGCCGGACGGTGTGCTACTCCTGCTTGCATTTCATTCAGATCGATTAACAAATTCATCGATAGAATCTTCTTGCGGAAGTTGCGTTTATCCAGGTCAGTTTCCAGGATAGCCTCGTAAAGGTGTTGCAATTCGGTTAAAGTGAACTTTGGTGGAAGCAACTCAAAACCAATTGGCCGTACCCGAACTTGGCGCTTGAGGGTCTCAAAACACACATCAGCCATTTCTTCGTGATCGAAGGCCAAATCTAGTTTGGAAATATCCGCTACGCTAAACCAGCGCACCTCCTTAGCTACATCATTGTCAGGCTGGGGGCTAAAATCAGCAATTTTAACCAAAGAATAGTAGGCCACCGTAATGACCCGACCAAAGGGGTGACGGTCGACTGCACCAAAACTTTTTACTTGTTCCAGGTAGACATTATCAAGACCAGCTAGCTGCTTCAACACCCGCCGAGCGGCGGTATTTAAGTCCTCATCCGGTAAAACAAAATATCCAGGTAGGCCCCAATGATCGATATAAGGTTCCTCCTGGCGTTTGATGAGAAGGATTTTCAAGTCACTTTCGTCAAAACCAAAAATTACATTGTCAACAGTGAATGCTGACTTGAAGTAAGTATCAAAATTTTTCACGTTTCTTGTTTGTTCCAGACGTTGATGTACGGGCTTTAAACCCTACCATTTTTCGGCAATCGTGGCTAAGTTAGCAATTTCTAGCGGGGCAACCTGCTGAGCAAGTCCTGATTTAGTGTAATATTTACACTAGCCACCAGGTTTTGTCTAATTTCTGGTAAAAAAAGCTAAATTCATCATCTACTAATAGTCGGACTCAAATCTCTACCTTCTTGTTTCTTAATAATCGGCAGGGATTTCCTTAAGTCTACTTATCTCAGCGTCATGCCACAACCACCCACGCTCTCTATGCGGCAAATCCCGCTTTTGCGCCTGCTGCTGCCCTTTGCATTAGGGGGTGCTATTGCCTGGTGGTGGCTCCCTAACGATACGGTTTCTGGTCTCCAGTTTTTTCTTCTTGCCGGTGCAATACTATTAATGCTCACCGGCCGTAGATCACAAACCAGAACGCATAACCTCAGTTGGGGTATTGCCTTACACGTTTGGCTATTCCTCCTTGGCTGGTGGCGCAC
Organism: Bacteroidota bacterium; assembly: GCA_038528965.1. Taxonomy (GTDB): domain Bacteria; phylum Bacteroidota; class Bacteroidia; order Chitinophagales; family Saprospiraceae; genus Lewinella. Next base: position 217,055 of record JBCBEC010000007.1, read on the forward strand.
TATCGAGCACTACCAATTAATAAAGGCCGACCACATTGAGCAGTACCTTACCCCCGAACAAACAGATCTCCAATGGGCAGGTACGATAGAGACCGTACGCTTAGGCGCAAAGAGCCATCGTCTGCGGGTAGCGGTAGACGAATTTGGCCCGGCCCATGCTGCAATTATCCAGCCGGTAATGGGTAAGCTCTTGGTGTACATCGCGGCCGATAGCACCAGCACCAGTCTCCTGCCGGGTCAGCAGATTCGGTTCACCGCTAGTGTACAACGTATTGAGTCACCAAAAAATCCTGCTGCTTTTGATTTTGCGGACTGGCAGACTCGCCAGAATGTATTTCACCAAGCCAGTGTCGCCTCGGATGAGTGGCAACTACTGAACGCAGGGCTCTCCTTACGTGGCTGGGCCTACCTCCTCAGAGAGCGAATGCTAACCATATTGCAACACCATCTACCTACTGATTCTCCAGCGTTTGCGGTAGGTGCTGCGCTGATTCTGGGTAAGAAAGATGCCCTTAATACGGAGGTCCGCAACGCCTACGCAGAAACGGGTGCCGTACACGTATTGGCGGTATCTGGTTTACATTTGGGGTTCATCGCCTGGGGGCTGGGTCTATTGTCTGGCTGGGGACCGTTCCGACGTCACTCTTGGCGCTGGATTCGTCTAGTCTGTATCCTTAGTGGAATCTGGCTATTTGCGTTCATTACCGGTTTACCTCCCTCCGTTCAGCGCGCAGCCACGATGTTTAGTGCCGTCTGGATTGGCATTGCACTTGGGCGAAAGTCCAGTATTTATAATACCCTGGGAGCATCCGCCTTCTTGCTCTTGTTAATCAATCCATTCCTGCTGTTTGATATTGGTTTTCAACTGTCCTATCTGGCTCTTCTAGGCATTGTATTTTTTCAGCCTCGCATCTATAGGCTGCTCAGTACCCGCTGGTGGTTGTTAGATAAAACCTGGGCCTTATTGAGTGTTGCCCTTGCAGCCCAGCTTACTACTTTCCCTTTAAGCCTATATTATTTCCACCAGTTTCCTATTTATTTCTTCCTCTCTGGTATTGTGGTGGTACTGGCGGCCACTATTATTCTGGGATTAGGGGTAGCGCTATTTATTTTCTCTTGGCTGGAGCCACTTGCAGTACTCATCGGCAAATTGCTATTTGGTGCCTTATGGCTCAATAACGCCTTTGTGTTTGAACTGCGAAAACTCCCCGGGCATTTGGTGGAGGGTATCTGGATTGATCCCTGGCAAGTCGTTCTATTACTGATAGCAGTTGCCCTCATTGGTGTCTACACCGTAAAATCAAAGGCTCATTACCTCATCCTGTCTCTAGTATCCTTGTTTCTCGTTTTCGGTGTCAATTTTTGGCACCAAGCCGAACGTAGGCAGCAAAAACGATGGATAGTCTATCATCAATATAGAGCAACGATTATTGACGCCATTGCGGGGTCGCATCGATATACGATTAGCACTTTACCAGAAGAAGACATCGCTTTTCGCTGGAGCATTGAGCCCTATCGGGAAAAGGTAGGTGCAGTAAACGTAGGAACAAATGTCAGCGATTGGCAAGCCGCTCCCCCACTCTATGGTTTCTTTGATCAACGCTTGGTGCTCATTGACCGTGAATGGGAAGCAAATGCCATACCGGCAGCACCAATAGAAGTCGACATTCTGGTATTGAAAGATGCCCCCAACTGGGGCCTTGCTGATTTGAATATGCATTTTCAACCCAAACATTGGGTTTGCGATGGCTCCAATTATCCAAAGCGCGTAAAAGACTGGCAAGCAGAAGCAAAACAATTAGGTTTCAAGCTCCACGTAACCCGTGAAGACGGGGCCTTTATTTTAGACTTTTAAACGCGCTATTCATGAAAAATCATTTCTTGTACTTTACCAAAGCCGAGCGCTTTGGCATCATTTCTCTATTGCTGATCTGCCTGGGCTTGTGGATTGTACCCGCCTGTATTCCCGATCGCCAGACCGATCAGTCAACTGCCGGCAAGGTACTCCCGGATCTAGAGCAAATGGAACACCTAAACTCCGAAGATGCTTTGGCTAATGATTCGGCTCAATCAGTCGCTGTCGAACTCAAACCATTTAGCCCCAATGCAGTCACGGCAAGTGAACTTCTGGCCATGGGCCTCTCGGAAAGCACTGTACGGGCGTGGCAAAGCTATTTGCAAAAGGGTGGGCGCTTTACTAGCTGGGATGACCTGCAAAAATTCCGCGCTCTCAAGGAAGCTGACCGGAAACGCCTCCGCCCTTATCTGCGGTTTAAACAAGCTATCGCGACGATGGCTAAACAACCTCAGCGTGATCCACTTGCCAAGCTAAATCCGTTTGACCCCAATGAACAGCATCAGGAAAGCCTGTTAGCCCTTGGCCTTTCACAACGCGTAGCCCGCAATTGGGTAAACTATCTGGAGGCCGGAGGCCGATTCCGGCAGGCAACTGATATTCAGAAGGTCTACGGACTAACACCAGCGGACTTTGAGCGACTGCTGCCCTTTGTAGAAATTCTGGATTCCAAAGCAGAATGGGCTGCAACCGAAGCTGTTCCAGAGGTTGCTTTGCCGTCTTCTTACGATAAGGCAGATCGCCAGTTTATTGTTGATATCAATCAGGCTTCCGCCAAAGAATGGCAGCGCTTACGTGGTATTGGCCCAGCTTATAGCCGAAGAATTGTCAAATTTCGTGACAAGCTAGGCGGCTTTCATAGCGTAGAGCAGGTCAAGGAAACCTATGGCCTACCCGATAGTGTGTACCAGGCTATTCTGCTGCAGCTCCGCCCCTCCCCGATCTTCAAGCAATTGTCCATCAACCAAGCAACCGTGGAGGATTTGGCTGCGCATCCTTATCTCTATTACCAGGATGCACGAGCTATTGTGCGCTATCGAGAAGAGCACGGCCCTTTCCAGTCGACAACGGACTTAGCGCAACTCTACGCTCTGGAACCACAAACCTTAAATAAAATGGCACCTTACTGGGATTTCACGCAGTAGGTGGGTACAAAAAAACGTGAGCGAGCCCGAAGACTCAACTCACGCGTCAACAATCCAATTGTTTTCCGGTTTGTGCCAAATTGGATTAAATAATACAACATGAGATTTTCGGCTGCACTCATTCCACAAAGGCACCGAAACCTCATGTCGTATTGTTTTTTGCTGGATTATAAGGCCCCAATTGTCATGCTCATCTGAGTAGGGAAGTCCGCGGTTGGTAAACCGTGTACTTCAGTATCAGGATGAAAAGCCGACCAAGAGAACCAGTACATACTCGCACTAGGAATTTGGTTGCCATCGGCATCCGTCACGTAAGCGGCTTGCGCCTCGGGCAAGAACTCAATTTTTATATTTTGACCATTGACTACGTCGGTAGTCACGAAATGCTCATTGGCGGGTAGTAGGTTGTAGGAATAGGCTTTGAATACACCATCTACTTCTACTCCGATTACCCGTTCTTTTAACTCCAGACGATCATCGCTGTGGTTGAGCGGAAACATCAGTCGATCGGTCGTACTATAACGGGCGTAAGCATCTAAGTCATAGTTACGATTATAGCCTGTTTCTTTTGATAACAGTAATGTTCTCGGGTGGCGATCTTGCCATTCAGACCAGGTTGTTAAGGTAGCTGGCAATAGTTCCAACTGGGCACCCGCAACTGGCCCCGCAACAGCCCGCCCCAATGCCTGAGACCACAGACTTTCCGTTTGCCGATCAAAATACAGGGTGTTATTATTATAAACCAGACCAGATACGGCTAGCTCCCATTCCTGGTTGCGTTCTTCGGTTTGGTAGACCATGACGCTACCGCAAAGTGGACTATAGGTGATAGCCACCCGCATACCGGCAAAATCATCATTAATCACCTCGTGGTAGTTTAGCACCTTCACTGGATAGGCTTTAGTAACACCATTGAGCGTTACGCCTACCACGCGGTCTCCTTCAGTTAGCCACTTGTCCGATTTGGCGGTGGTAAATTCGGGATCCATCAACGCAGGAATTCCATCCTTACCGGGTCCACCAGGAATAATCTCCCAGGATGGTAGCTCGCTGTTACTTAAATCAAAATCCTCATCGGCATAAGTCTCCTCTACGAAAATGGCGCGTTGTGCCTGCACTGCACCGTAAGTACACATAATTAAAACTAGCAAAAACACAAAAGAGCGAAATACTGTATTCATCTTGGGTTAGATTTTGGAAATTTTCTTCACGAAATAGTGTTCAATGAAGTGTTTATCCAAAAGCGTGCCAAAAAATGCTAAAACCTAGTCAAGACATGACCAATACCTTCATAAAAAACTGATTTACAATAAATTAAACATTTAACTTAACTATCAATCTGTAGTAAAGAGGCATTGCGATGCGTCTCTACGACTAGGTACCACATGGTGATGCGTCTCCACGGCTAGTGATGCGTCTCTACGGCTAGGTCCTGCTTATCCATTATACCCAATCATTGGACTCCTGCAGCCTCGTTTGCATCAAATGCATCCACAAAAAAATCCTGAACACTTGCGCATTCAGGATTTTCTTTACTTCAATCGAAGTACTAGCAATAAAGTGGAGACTTTTAGTCAAAGCTGACTTTTGGTGCTTGCTCCGCACCAGCCTGAGCTTCAAACTGTGCCTTTTCATCGAAGCCGAAGACACTTGCAAAAAAGCTACCGGGAAAGCGGCGGACTTTTTTATTATAAGTAGTCACCGATGCATTGAAATCTTGTCGTGCCACGGAGATTCTATTTTCCGTACCTTCAAGCTGGGCTTGTAAATCCAGAAAGTTGTTCGTGGAACGAATTTCTGGATAACGCTCGAAAATTAGCCCTAGTTGTGAATTGATCTGCTGGCCTATACCCTCAAGTTCACTGGGGTCATTCGCCTTCTTAATCAACTCTTTGAAATTCGCCGCACCAGTTCTGGCCTCCGTCACACCAACTAAAATATCCTTTTCATTATCAGCTGCACCTTGCACGGTGGCGACTAAATTTGGAATTAAGGCTGCTCGGCGTTCATATTTGTCCTGCACATTCGCCCAAGCTTCTTCTACGTTTTCCTCCGCATCAACGAAGTTATTATAGTTATTGCACCCGCCCATAAACAGCAAGAACAACACTCCTAAAACAATACCAATAGTGGTAAGAGATCTCATTTTGTTTTCCGTTTTTTTATCTTACTGTTCCCTTGAAATTAGGGGAAACTGATTACATTCTACGCAGTAGTCCCGTTTAAAAAATAAGTCTTCGATCAGTTTTCCGATAAAAAATATAAACAGCTATTTATCAAATGCTTTATTATGTCAAGTTAATCGGAAATCGAAAACTTATTTTTTCAACCTTGCATAAAGGTAAAAGTTTTCTTTTTGACCCTCCCCGGAGGAAAGAGTCACTTATCTAAATATGAAATTTCATTTTTCTGCGCCCCTCGAGGCGGCTAAGACGAAAATATTTAAATGGCAAGTGCGGGTACCGGCCGAGGTCACAGCAGCCTTTCTGGCTAGCCCTACCAAACGCAGAGTGGTCTGCGCGCTGAATGGTGAGGAAATACATCAATGTGCCCTCACCCCCATTGGAGATGGCGTTTACGTTATCAAGGTAAACCAAGGTCGCATCAAGAAACTGGGACTGGAAGTTGGTAAAAACGTTGATCTGGAGCTATTCCCCGATGATAGTAAATACGGCCTACCAATGCCTGAAGAAATGGCCGCCGTACTAGCCGAAGATTCCGAAGGGGATAAGCTCTTCCACGCCCTGACCCCAGGAAAACTACGCACGATGCTCTACATCGTAGCCCAAGGGCACGATAGCGACAACCGACTCTGGCGAGCCGTGCAAATTTTGGAGCACATCAAGGCTCGGTCTGGTAAGATCAACTACAAAGAACTGCATCAAGACCTTCGTTTGTAAACCCATCCTTATGAGTTTTCTTACTGCCGAATGGCGGAAACTGGCCATTGCAAATTACGAGATTGATCCAGCTATTCTCACTCCCTACGTTCCGAAGGGTACCGAACTTGACTTCTGGCAAGACCGCTGTTACGTGAGTCTAATTGGCTTTCGCTTTCTAAATACTAAAGTGCTTGGATTAAAAATCCCCTTCCACGTCAACTTTGAGGAAGTCAACCTGCGTTTCTACGTCCGGCGGCAGGTGGGGGAGGAATGGCGCCGTGGTGTAGTTTTTATCAAGGAGATTGTGCCTAAGTACGCCATCACCTTCGTGGCCAATTCGCTCTATCAAGAGCACTACGAAACCCGTCCCATGCGCTCCAACTGGATAATTGGAGAAGCGCATCAGCAGATATCCTACGAGTGGAAACGCGGGCAAAACTGGCAGCGCATCATGGTAGAGGCCAGTAAACAAGGTCAAGACTTGACCGCAGGTAGCGAAGCGGAGTTCATCACCGAGCACTACTGGGGCTATGCCGCCCCCAATGCACGGAAGACCAACGAGTACGAAGTTACCCACCCCAAATGGCAAGTCTATCCCGTGCACAAACACGATATTGAACTCGACTTTGCCGTCAATTATGGTCCTTCTTTCGCCTTCCTGCAAGATCAAGCACCAGTTTCCGTCATGCTAGCCGAAGGATCCTCAATCACGGTAGAAGGAAAAAACACTCTTAAATTCTAGAATCCAAACCTACTACGGCTCCTCTAAGAACAAGCGAGAGCGAGTCCCTACCGCGAACGCAGTGAGCCTAAACCAAAGTCTCCACCCCAACAAAGCCAGCTGAGCTTTCCATCACAACGAGTCCCACTCCAAGATTTCGTTTTACCTTCGCCGCAAACCAAATTCAGAAGCATGAAACAACCGCTTGTTAACCCACTCACCGGTAGTGAAGACGCCAAACTCCGCGAAATGGCCGACTTCTACCAAGAAACCCTCGGATTCACCCCCACGAGCCTGTTCACTATGATGCGGCGTCCGCGTATTGCCAATGCCTTTCTGGAAATGAACCAGGCGGTAATGGAAAACCAAGGCCGGGTGACCAGTGCACTCAAGCGCCTTATCGCATATCTATCGAGTATGACTACTGGCTGCCGCTACTGCGAAGCACACGCTATTCGTGCTGCTGAGCGCTACGGTGCCGTTAATGAACAACTTGATAATATTTGGGAATACAAGACCCATCCGGCTTTTTCTGATGCCGAACGCGCCGCCCTTGATTTGGCTATCGCTGCCTCTCAAGTTCCCAATGCCGTTGATGATGCTATTGCCGAAAATATGCGCCAACACTGGGATGAGGGCGAAATTGTAGAAATCATGGGCGTCATTGCGCTATTTGGCTACCTCAATCGCTGGAACGATAGTATGGGTACCCAATTGGAAGACCCAGCAGCAAATAGTGCAGAACAGTATCTGGGCAAGCACGGTTGGAACAGAGGTAAACACGCCTACTAGTCCATAAAATAGGGTCTCATCAGTGGGACGGGCAATTTCACAAAACCAATTAGCCAAGAAACGAAAAGAGCCATTTCACGCGAACAGCACGGTGAAATGGCTCAAAACTCATGATAAACGTCTGGTGTGAAAAACGCATTAAAAGCGTAGATAAAATTTGGTTATTGGGGTTAAGTCGTTAATAAGGTCAATAGGGACTAGTAGCAAAGTCAATATTTTTCAAATGGCTTACGGGCACGATTTGTAGTGAGAATCAAAAGTTTGAAGTTCTTCATTTGTTCTTTCACTTAGTAAGACGACCGTAGTAACCCTACTCGTTGGGTAGGATTTAGTGAAGGTTTTGTTAAAAGGAACGGATATTCGTTAAGGAAAAGAAAAAAGAAAGGCTAAGAAGAAGGAGATAGCGATTTCTTGAACGCCTGAGGCGTAATCGATTCAACCTTTTTGAACTGGCGGTTGAAGTAACTCACACTATTGAACCCAGACTTGTAAGCCACCTCGGAGATAAACATATTGGGGTGGTCCTGCATCAGTCGCTTCGCAAATTTGATCTTTTCCCCATTGATGTACTCTACCGGAGAAATCCCCAAAGTATGCCGGAACTTACGGTGAAGAGTGGAGCTACTCATTTGCACCAACTTGGCCAGATCATCCACATTCATATTCTTTTCCGTAAGGTGCTTTCGAATGTGGTCTAAGACCATACTAATCCGCGTATCAGTTGATAGTTGGCCAGGCTGCTCCAAGAGGCAATGGCGAGCTTTAGTTTGGAGTAAGCGGACGATGAGCTCCTGCGTCATGAGGTCGAGTAAAGCCTCACGCGACTGGCCATTTGTGGTAAAAGTGGTGATCATCCGTTGGAGTAGATGATTGACACCTTCGTGCTGTGTAAGGTGGGTCGCTAGATTATCCAACTGCCATTCCGTACAATCGCTATCATGCTGTGCTGCCTGGTTGAAACGATGTACCACTTGTTTGACCTTGTGGCGATCAATACCCAAAGCCAAGCATTGGGTGGGTGCATCTAGCGTAGCAATGGGAAAATCAATGACCATGCGCTCATTGGCGGGCATCACAACCGATTCACCGGGTAAGAATGCGAAACTGGGCAGCTGATCTAAATGCATGACCTTCTTACCCGTTAGCATACTGGCAATCACCGGAAAGTCAAACTCCAATTCCACCCGTTCGGCAATGGTATGTGTCTCATAGATATTGAGCTCCGCAAAATCAGCCTGGTAGGTCGTGCGATTTTCTACCAGGGTTGTTAGTTTCCGATTCCGTCTATGCTGATCTAACAGCCCGGCCATAGCTCAACTGGTTAAAGATTGGATACGAGATAAAGCTTTGCGCTAACTAACAATGAAGAGCGCCAAGACTTTGCTAACAATATAACTACATTTCCATGAACGGGCAAAAACACACGCTCCCTGCCCAGTTTACTGCCACGATTGTGTCATAAAATGACCGAATCGTTCAAGCCGAATGACATATAAGGTCATAAATTGCAAATGCCATAAAAATGACGGAAATCACTTCACAGATCAGATGATTTTTTGTTTATTAGCAATCTGCGAAGAAGAAAATATGGTTTCATACTTCTAAGCTTTTTCGCACAAACTCAAAATACCGATGCATTTAAAGGGGACTCACACTTTACCTGCTGCTCGAGAACAGCTTTGGCAATATTTAATGGATCCAGATTTCTTGGCCCGTGTCACTCCCGGGGTAACTCGTTTAGAGCGTACCGGCGATGACACCTTCGAGGCAATTGCTGATATTAAAATGGGGCCTGTAAAAGGATCCTTCAGCGGTGATCTGGCCTTAAGAGAAAAGGAAGAACCCAACTCTTTCTTTCTGGATGTGAGTCAGAAGAGCAAAATGGGTAATGTTTCCGCCAGTATAAAAATGGAGTTGACAGAAGTCGATGCCAACAACACGGTTATGTCATTCGATGGCAAGGCAAAGCTATCTGGTTTGCTGGCACGTACAGGTCAACGGGTTTTGAGTGGTGTAGCTAGCACCCTGACTAAGCAGTTCTTTGCAGCTGTGGAAAAGGAACTGGCTGCTACTGCCTAAGTGTGAAGATTTGAATTCCATTATCTAGTAACTTAAATACAACCAAAATGTCGCATTCCATTACGCTTACCGTAAACGGGAAAACCGTTAGTGCGGAAGTTGAAGGTCGTACCCTTCTGGTCGATTTTTTGCGAGAACATTTGTCCCTAACCGGTACCCACGTAGGCTGCGACACCAGTAGCTGTGGCGCCTGTGTTGTACATGTGGATGGCCTCTCTGTAAAGTCCTGCACCACATTAGCTGCCCAAGCTGATGGTTGCGAGGTCACTACCATTGAAGGTATGGCCAACGGGGATGAATTGCACCCAATTCAAGAGGGCTTCAAAGAAAAGCATGGTCTTCAGTGTGGTTTCTGTACACCAGGTATGGTCATGACTGCCGCCGATTTATTGAAGAAGAACCCACAACCCACCGAAGATGAAATTCGTCGGGCTTTGGAAGGTAACTTCTGTCGCTGTACCGGTTATCACAATATTGTGGAGGCCATCCAGTACGCTGCCGATAAGATGCACAAACAAGTGGAAGCTTAATTTTCAACAACTAAAAGCTTAAAGAGAAATGACATATATAGGTAAATCGGTTAAGCGCGTTGAAGATAAGCGCTTCCTTACTGGGCAAGGAAAATACACCGATGACATCAAGCTGCCGGGCATGACGCATGCTTACATGCTACGCAGCCCTTATGCCCACGCAAAAATTAATAGTATCGACATCTCCGCTGCTCAAGGCGCTGAAGGTGTCGTGCATATTTTCACTGGTGCAGATATCGCAGCTGCCGGCATCAATGGTGTTCCCTGTGGCTGGCAAGTAGATTTCAAGAACGGTGATACGATGAAAGAGCCGCCACACCCACTCTTGGTAGCCGATCGCGTAAAGCACGTCGGTGATGCCGTGGCCATGGTCATTGCGGAAACGCGAGATCAAGCGCGTGATGCTGCCGAACTTATTGACGTAGACTACGAAGAACTTCCAGCCGTAACCGACCCTGCAGCCGCAGCGGCCGAAGGTGCACCACTGGTACACGACGACGCTCCCAACAACATGTGTTTCGATTGGGAACTCGGTAATCCCAAAGATGAAGTTCGCGCTGCACTGGATAGTGCGCACCACGTAACTTCTCTCGATTTTGTCAATCAACGCGTGGTACCTAACGCGATGGAACCACGTTCGGCCATCGGGCACTATGATACTTCCAACGAAAAATTCACACTCTATACTACTTCTCAAAATCCGCACTTGACCCGCTTACTCATGTGTGCCTTCGTTTTGGGTATACCCGAGCATAAGGTGCGCGTACTGGCACCGGATGTAGGTGGTGGTTTTGGTAGCAAGATCTTCCACTACACCGAGGAAGCACTGGTCACCTGGGCATCTCGGGAACTAAAGCGCCCCATCAAGTGGACATCAGACCGCTCGGAGGCCTTCATGACCGATGCACACGGACGCGACCACGTGACCAAGGCAGAGATGGGCTTTGATGCCGATGGTAACATCGTTGCGCTACAGGCAACTACCCACGCCAACCTGGGTGCTTATCTGTCCACTTTCGCGCCAGCCGTACCTACTTATCTACACGGTACACTGATGCAAGGTTTGTATACTACGCCAAAGGTCAATGTAGACGTGACTGGTATGTTCACGCATACGAATGCGGTAGACGCCTACCGGGGTGCAGGTCGTCCAGAAGCGACTTATCTGCTAGAGCGCCTGCTAGATTTAGCGGCACTGGAAATGGGCAAGGACCCAGCAGAACTGCGCTTACAGAACTTCATCCAGCCATTTGATGGTGTGGAGCAGCCTGGATACCAAACGCAGGTAGCATTACAATACGATAGTGGAAACTACCACGGCGTACTCAACCGCGCTTTGGAGATGGTAGGCTATGAAGATTTCCGTAAGGAACAGGCCAATGCAGCGGCAGAAGGTAAGCTGCTCGGGATTGGTTTCTCTACTTATATCGAAGCTTGCGGCATTGCACCGTCGGCAGTAGTCGGTGCGCTGGGTGCGCGGGCTGGATTGTTCGAATCAGCACAGGTACGGGTACAACCTACCGGAAAGGTAAGTGTCTATACGGGTTCTCACTCGCACGGACAGGGCCACGAAACCACCTTCGCTCAAGTAGTAGCAGACCGTATGGGTATCCCTATGGAAGATGTGGAGCTCATCCACGGTGATTCTGATGCCGTGGCCTTTGGAATGGGAACCTATGGCTCTCGTTCACTAGCAGTAGGTGGTAGTGCCATTGTCAAGAGCATAGACAAGGTATTGGAAAAAGGAGCACGTATTGCTGCCCATAAGCTGGAAGCCGCGGTAGAAGATCTCGATTACGCGGAAGGCAAGTGGACCGTCAAGGGTACAGACAAGTCAATCGGCTTCGGCGATATTGCTTTGACCGCATACGTACCACACGACTATCCAGCTGGCGAAGAGCCTGGCCTAGACTTTAGTAGTTTCTACGATCCTGCCAATTTCACCTATCCATTTGGCGCCCACGTTGCCATTGTAGAGATAGATGCTGAGACCGGGCGGACGAAGCTGAAGCGCTTCATTGCGGTAGACGATGTTGGTAACGTAATCAACCCAATGATTGTGGATGGACAAATCCATGGTGGTTTGGCACAAGGCATTGGTCAGGCACTCTTGGAAGGTGCCCTGCACGATGAAAACGGGCAATTGATCAACGGTTCATTTATGGACTATGCCATGCCACGGGCAGATGATCTACCAAGCTTTGAGATTGATCGTACCACTACGCCTTGCCCTCATAACCCGCTAGGTGTAAAGGGAGCTGGCGAGGCCGGTTGTATTGGCTCAACTCCAGCGGTAGTTAACGCGGTGATCGATGCCTTATGGAAAGGTGGTCATCAGGTAAAGGACATCAAAATGCCAATGACGCCAGAGCGTGTATGGCAGGCCATGCAGTCCTAATGCTGTATAGACGCATTGCAATGCGTCTCTTCGGCAAAAGGTTTACATGTACTTATTTTTAGAATTTAAAAGCAGATAACAATGATACCTGCATCATTCGAATATAACCGTCCGTCATCGGTAGGAGAAGCATTAAAAATGCTAGCCGATGATAGCGCACAAGCCCTGGCGGGAGGGCACAGTTTACTCCCCGCCATGAAACTCCGCCTCAACGAACCAGGTACGCTGGTAGACGTGGGGCGCTTAGAAGAACTTCGCTTCATTCGCCGTGATGGTGACACGCTCGTTATTGGTGCCTCTACTACGCACCACGAAATTGCCAATTCATCCGACGTAGCTGATGCCATTCCAATGCTCGCCGAAGGCGCTGATCATATTGGCGATCCTGCGGTGCGCAACAAGGGTACACTCGGCGGAAGTATAGCTCATGCTGATCCGGCGGCCGATTGGCCTGCTATGATGTTGGCCGTTAATGCGACTATCGTAATGGCGAGCGGTAAGGGCGAACGCCGTATGTCCGCGGGCGATTTCTTCCAAGGATTCTTTATGACTGCGCTGGAAGAAGGGGAATTGATTACCCAAGTAGAAATTCCAGTGCCTAGTGACCAGTACAGCTCGGCTTACGCCAAGTTTGAGCAGCCGGCTTCTCGTTTCGCTATTGTAGGTTGTGCCGCAATGGCTGATGTTTCTGGTGGTACCTTTAGCGATGTCCGCGTAGCCTTTAGCGGCGCTGCTGATGCCGCCTTCCGCGATAGCGGTGTGGAAGCGGCTTTGGAGGGTAAGCCAGCCACTGCCGAAACGGTTGCCGCAGCGGTAGAACACGCTGCAAATGGCGTAGACATGATGGAAGACCACTATGCTGGAGCTCCGTACCGGGCTCATTTGGCTAAGGTTTACGCCAAGCGCGCTTTGCACGCTTTGTTGTAGCCGATATAGTACGTATGATGCTGATCCCGGGTCTTTGTTCAAGGCTCGGGATCAGTCATTTTTATATTATTTTGAAGTGTGGCTGAACGGGCAAGAATGCGTTACCGTTAAGCATTGGAACCTGAAGTTGTTGAACATTCCCAACCTGACATCATTTTAGTTAGTAATGGAAGTAAGTAAGGAACAGATAGCCGAACTTTTGGCAGCACGAGGATACGTAGCTGAAGAGCAGATTGTAATGTCCATCTTTCTGGCACGTCTACTGAATAAACCCCTGCTTATTGAGGGGCCAGCAGGAGTAGGAAAAACGGAGATTGCCAAAGTGATGGCAGCCGCCTTAGAAACGGACCTTATCCGCCTACAGTGCTACGAAGGGCTAGATGCTGCTCATGCCATTTACGAATGGAATTATCAGCGGCAGCTCCTGCAAATTAAATTGGAGGAGCAGTCGGATAAATCCATCGCGGAAAAGGAGGCCGGTATCTTCAGCGAAGCATTTCTACTCAAACGCCCCCTACTGCAAGCCATCACCCACGATAAAGCGCCGGTACTGCTCATTGACGAAGTGGACCGGGCAGACGAAGAATTCGAGAGCTTTCTACTGGAAGTTCTGTCTGATTGGCAAATTACTATTCCGGAAATAGGTACTATTAAGGCTACGCACATTCCCCAGGTCATTCTAACCAGCAACCGTGTCCGAGAGCTATCCGAGGCACTGCGCCGCCGGTGTCTGTATCTGTATATCGATTATCCTGATTTTGGAAAAGAGCTTGAAATTCTCAAGCACAAGGTGCCAAAGGCCAATGAACAACTAGCTCGGGAAATTTGCGCCTTCATGCAGGAGGTGCGCAAGATGCGCCTCGAAAAAGTACCGGGGGTAGCAGAAACACTTGATTGGGCTACCGCTTTAGCAGAAATGCACTTTGAGCACCTAGACAAAGACCTGATCGAATCTACTTTGGGAGTCGTATTAAAAGATTGGAAGGATATGCGGCAGGCGCAAGATTCGTTACAAGAGCTTTGGGATAAGGTAGGAGTAACAGCGAAGATTGGATAAGTCTTATCGAGCAGATTGCCGCATATAGCCCCCTTGCCCGGCGCACCAACCTCACGGAACAGGTGCTACAGTTTTGCCGTTTCCTGCGACAAAACCAATTCAGAATTGCTACCGACGAAGAACAGGACATTCTGCAGGCACTCCCCTCCATTGGCTTACGTTCCGGCCATGAGTTTCGCTTGGTGCTTCGCACTATCCTCTGTAAGGACCTAAGTCAGCTACATCGCTTTGACGACCTATACACCCAGTACTGGAAAGAACTGGAGCGAGCCGTAAACAGCAAAATCAAAGAGCAAGCAGTAGATCAATCGAAGCCTAAACCCCGCCCTCCCTCTCTGCAAGTATTGAAAGATTGGCTGCACGGTGGTAGGAATAGCGAAGCTACGGAAATGGTGACCTATAGCCCGGGAGGCGCAGGGAATAGCCGGGATTTTAGCTCCTTCGCAAAGGATGAATTACACGAAATTCTGCGGGTCATTAATCAATTGGCACAACGTATGGCCCAGCGCCCTAGCCGACGTCGACAAAGCAGTAGAAAACTGAAACAGCTGGATCTACGCCGTACCCTGCGCAATGGCCTGCGCTTTGGTGGTGAGATTGTAGAACTTCGCCATAGTGAGCCCAAACAACGCAATGTTAGATTGGTGCTCTTATGTGATGTAAGCCGTTCCATGGAGCTGTACACCCGTTTTCTTATTAAGGTGCTTTACGGTTTTCAGCGAACCGGTCAACGAGTTGAGTCCTTCATCTTCAGCAGCACACTGGAACGCACTACCCGGCAACTCCGCGAGCAGGATTTTGCCAAAGCATTACGCCGACTCACGCAAGAAAGTACAGCTTGGTCTGGTGGAACGGAGATTGGCCTCTGCCTAAACCAATTTGTGGAGCAGTATGGCCGTCGCCTCTTGGACAGGGACACCATCGTACTCATCCTCAGTGATGGTCTGGACACCGGTAACATCGATGTGTTGCAGCGAAGCATGCATTACCTACAACAGAAAGCCTATCAAGTATTTTGGCTCAATCCGTTGGCGGGCCGCCCGGGCTACGAACCTACTGTACGTGGTATGCAGGCAGCCCTACCCTATGTCGATCATTTTTTGGCTGCACATGATGTGGAGAGCTTGCGGAATTTGCGGGTATGAGGCCGTTCTAATTTTTTCGTTGTGGGGCCAAAAACCGTTTTCAAGGTATAAACACGTAGACACATTGACGCGTCTACACCAAAATTTTCCACTCCTCCCCTACTCCGCCAAAATCCACTCTGGCTCCCCGTGATAACCATTTCCGGCAGTTATTTTTTCCACCTTTCCCGTTTCGATTTCCAATAGAAAAATATCGTCCTTCTCATCCACCTTAGCATGATACGCGATGTAGCGCCCTGAAGGAGACCAGGCAATTTCACTTTCGTTGATCGGGGTATCAGTCAGACGCTCTAAACTCAAGTCTTGGAGCTTAATGATAACAATATCGTTTTCGGTACTGTCTCCCCGAATGGTACTCGCTAAAGACCACCCATCTGGTGACCAACTCAGGTATTTTTCCCGCAAGCTATTAGTCGTAAGGCGCTGTGTTTGTTTGTTACTAAGCTGATAGCAAAAGACCTCATTAGAGCCCGACTGATCCGAAATAAAAGCGATCTGATCACTGTTGGCATTCCATTTGGCACGACCATGATAAGCGGCAGCGGGTGTGATCAATAAACTATCCGCAGGGTTTTCACGGGACGCTAATTTGAGTTGACTAACGTCGCCGTCTTTGCGCGTAAACAAAATCCACTCCCCGTTTGGCGATACCTTTAGGTCGGGTAAATCGGGTAACGAGAACGATACGGAATCCCCTCTTAAATCAGCGGCGCGCAACTGAAAATTGCCGGCCGTATCCTGACTGTTGTACACAATCACTTTTTCCGCTGCTATGAATTGTGGACCCCATTCCCAACCAAGTGCTTTGGTGTATTGAGATTCGGTTTGGTTTTCCAGATCAAAGGTGTATAAATCAAAACCTTCTCCGCGAGAAGCAATATAGATCAGCTCTTCCTTGGCAACTTCTGCCTCCTCCTCAGTCATGGTATTTTCTGATGATTGACAACTACACACTAAACAGAGGGCCAAAAGCAGCAAACGATACATAGTACAGCGTAAATTGGTGTATGCTTAAGTTGACCATATTTGAGTAAACTTCCCTTCTGTGCCAAGTTCTTTGCAGTGAACATACATAGCAACGCAGCATACACCCCTCGAAATAACTTCCCAATGGGATACTAATTGAAATTTCCTGGCGGCGGTTGAAAATAGCCTTCTTACCACTTACCTCAGCAAAAGGCTTCATCACCCTGTATTTCGTTCCCACCATCAAGCCTCCATTTCCTCAAGCCTACTAAAGCTCGAACTTGCCAACAGAAGATCAAAAAAGATCTGCAGCACTGACTTTTCATCAACAGTCATGCGAAGTATCCTTCAAAAAAAACATCATGAAAAATCTCCGTTTATTTCCAATTCTGTTTTGCCTACTCTTATTATCAATAGAGGTATTCGCAAGCCGAGCCGGCAGGCCAGTTTACATCTTTGCCCACCGCGCCAATGACTTAGACGATATCGAAGATGCCATAGAAAATGGCGCAAACGCTATAGAAATTGATCTTCAGTACTGTACAGAACTGGTGGAATGGAAAGTCAACCACGATTTCTGTAACGGTAGTGTTACCCTTGATAATTGGCTTGATCATTTCAACAAACAAGACGGTCGACGCAAAATCGCAGCGATTGGCTTTGACATCAAAGCGGATCCGAATGATGTGGACAGAGCTATTGTTTTAGAGATGGTCTCTAAGGTGCGAAGCAAGTTGGCTACTGACATATTGATCAACTACAGTGTGGGGGATTGGGCTAATCGTAGCATCTTGAATCATTTTATGCGTCAACTACACGCCAACGAAATGGTGGCTATTGACATGTCCACTTCGGAGGCCCCTCTTGCGCAGCAAGTGATCGATTTCTTCAATGAGGCGGGAGTAGTTAACCAATCATACGCCGACGGTATCATGGCTTTAGTACCAGCAGCAACCATGCCTAAGATATTGCGAAACACGCAAGTCGCTACCACTAATCGAGATGGAGCAAATGATGTTAAATTCGTTTACTCCTGGACCTACGAGCAGGAAGAAACTATTGAGCATATGCTACTCAATGCAGGCTGTAATGGGCTCCTGGTTAATGATTGCGATATCTTCTGCTTAGACCATTCCCCCTTTACTGATGATGGTTTGGAAAATGCCTTAGACGTGATCCGCAAAAACCCACATGTCCTGCGACTGGCTAATCGAGGTGACCTTCACCTTTGGAATCTTGTTTCTTCTATTGAACCTCTCCTTACGGGAGAATGGATTCAGCTCAAGAATTCAGCAAGCGGAAACTTTATGAGCGGTGGCCGGGGAACAGGTGGATCCGGCATAGCATTAGGTGGTCTACCTGAGACAGCCTCAGAAACTGCCAGTTTCACCTGGCGGATGGAGAAGGATTTGCTCAGTGTAGAGCAAGAACAGGTCGAATACGGTGATGTCGTCTACCTACGTAATTGGAACTACCCCATCTACCTAACCGGAGCAAGAGGGGCTGCACCGGCTGAAGTCGTACATACCGCTTCAGCCTTGATTTCCAACATCAACTCCAAAATTAAGCACTATCGCTGGAGGGTTAAAAAAAGTAAAAATGCGACGGGCTCAGGAAAAATAAACCTTGGCGATCCGATCTATCTGGAAGTCTTTGGTAAGCACCTCGGCGAAATTGCGGGTAACATGCGTACAACGAATGCTTCCACAGGAGCATTTGAATGGCTGCCGCTGGCTCCGGAGAAAACACCCCGAATCTCCAATGCCTTAGTAACTCACTCCGGATTTTTCCTGATGAATGTGGCTGCTGGAGAAGATCAATTACTCGGCGGAGACAATCGCATCTTTAACGGTGCAGTGCGAAACGAAACCTTGGTATCCCTGGCCACCCGCCCCGGATTATTTTTGGACCGCCTGACAGAATTACACTGGGTTTTGGAACGCCAAAGAGGATCAACGGCAAGGGAAGCTATCTTCTACGGAGATGCTATTTATTTGAAAAACGGCCTCCCAGAAGGCGATGGTCCAAGCTACCTAACCGGAACCAGAGGGCCAGCGGGCGATGGTGTGATCAATATCGGTCTGAGGAATATGGCATCTAAAGAGAAACACTACCAATGGGTGATCAAGCGCAGCCCAGATCAAACGGGAGAGGGATTGATTAGAAGTGGTGAGCCTGTTCTTCTAGCTTCTTTTGGCAATAACTATCTTGCCAGGACCGCAGACGGGATTAAAACCCTACCCTATGATCCCGCACGGCGCAATGACTTTCTTTGGCGCTTTGAGGATAGTTTCATTCGGGTACAATCGTTGTAAAGAATGGGTAGGTGTGAATCCGCAGCCCATCATCCACAACAAAAAATCCCTCGGCAGATGACTACCGAGGGATTTTTTTTAAGATCGAGACAAGCTTAGCGGACCAGCGTCACTTGCCCTTGTTGTTCGATAATAGCATCGCCGATGCCAACTCGTATAGTCCAAAGGTAAGCATCCGAAGGTGCCTCCTTATCATCTTTCATCCCATCCCAACCTGGATTGGTGTTGTCATTGGATTCAAATACCACTTGCCCCCAGCGGTTGTAGACCTTTACTTCTACTACATCAAAAGTACCTAGGAAGAATGGCTTGAAGACATCGTTCGTACCGTCACCATTAGGAGAGAACAGATCAGGAATCCTGATATCAAGCTTCTGTACCAAGACGGAATCAACGAGGATTTCACAGCCCGTGTCTAGCGTTGCAAAGGCAAAATTTGGCAGGGAGTCAAGCTGGGTATCATTGGGTTCCCAGATTAATGGAACACCTACGCCAATACTATCTCCCAAGAAGGTCCATCTGACATCATTAGGGTCTGCTCCATCAACAGTGGCGGTAATTTCAAGTGGATCCTCCACATTTCCGTTGTCATCTAGTATGACCACAACTGACTCTCCACCGGTCAAAGTAGCGGGCTGGATCACAGTGATGGTTACACTATCGATAACGATACACTCACCAAGCGCTGCTTCCAAGGTGTAGGTTGTGGTTACAGATGGCGTTACTTCCGGATCTGGTTCCATAGAGGTAAATCCGTCGGTGCCGGTCCAGCTGTAGGTTACTCCTGGCTCTCCAGTTCCATTGTTGAGGATGAAGGTCTGCAAGTCGCTAAAGCAAGACTCGTCGTCACCAATCAGCTGTACATCTTGTGGCGCATCATTAACTTGAATGAATACCTCGCCGGTAAACTGATTACAAGTGACTCCCGTAGTAGTCCCGTAAGAGAAAGTAAAGACTGCACTACCACTCTGCGTAGCAGTGAAGGTAGCTTCCGTTCCACTTTGACCTCCTCCGTCGTAAGTCCAGTTGAGGGTATTATCACCATTTGCACTCTCTAGTACATTAGCTACCACGTCAAACTCAAAACCACGGCAAGTAACGATAGTGTCGATACCTTCGTTGACGCTGATCAAGGCTCCATCTTGTACTACCGTGATCGTTCCTTCACTGGTATCGCTACCGCAAACATTTGAAGCCGTTACCGAATACGTCGTGGTTGTACTTGGCATCACCAGCGGATTGAATTCGGCACTATTGAAGTCCGGATCATTATCGGCACTCCAGGCGTAGGTTGTCCCTGCTTGCGGTACACCTACGGCCAGTGCTATTTCATCTCCCGGGCAGATTGATTCCGTCACTACTGCAACTGAGGGTTCTTCTAAAACAGATACCGTCACCGATTGCATAATCGCACAACCTTCTATTGCACTACTTACCATGTAGGTAGTTGTGGAAGTGGGCCTTGCCACTGGATCAGGACAATCCGTACAACTCAGTCCGGTCTCGGGTGTCCACTCAATATCTCCAAGCTGACCAGGACCAGCCAAAGTAAGTTGAACCGAATCACCGGGACAAATCTCTGGTTGTATAGGCATAATATTTAACGCCTCGTTGGTTACTACGTTAAGTCGTATGGTATCGGTTACCTCACAGCCACCGTTGATCGTCAGGCGCTGGTAGGTGAAGGTATCCTGGGTAGTGATGACCATATTGTAGAGGGTGTCGGAGGTTTGATCTCCAACTACCGCAAACCAATCGTGCATAATATCTGGATAGTCGGCTGGCTCGTAGATCGGTGACACCAAGGTCACTAACTCGCCCTGACAGTAAGGATCTTTAAATGGATCAGCCATGATGGACATATCCACCGGCAAAGAATCTACCTGAACCGCGAAGGAGTCGACACGCACACAATTACCTACCGTTACGGTGGCGGTGTAAACCGTATAAGTCTGCGGATCCAGGATTGGATTATTCACCATAATATCATCCGGCATCCATTCAATCATTGCACTCGTTGGCACTACCGTTGGTTCCACTTGGAAAGGATCATCGGTATTACAGCGGAAGAGCGTATCTGGCTGATTGAGGTCGATTAGAATGGGTACTACCTCCACAAATTGTACATCCTCTACCTCGCAGCCCAGGCGGTCACCCGTGAGCGAATAATTACCAGAGGCTACTGGCACAAGGGTGGTGAAACTACTATCTGGATTCAGGATCTCTTGTGGACCATTCCAGCTGTAAATCACATCGTCTTCTACCGTCACGCTTGACAAGCTAATGGTATCACCTTGGC
Source organism: Bacteroidota bacterium (assembly GCA_038528965.1). Classification (GTDB taxonomy): domain Bacteria; phylum Bacteroidota; class Bacteroidia; order Chitinophagales; family Saprospiraceae; genus Lewinella. The sequence continues at coordinate 238,166 of JBCBEC010000007.1, forward strand.
AAACAGGATCAGGTGTTTCAGCGATTTCAATTAGTGGTAGTTGCGTTACTTCAATTGTTACGCTATCCACCGAGGCCAGTGGGCAAACGCCGTTGGTTACCGAAACAAAGTAAGTGGTAGTTTCATTGGGCTGCACCGTTGGGTTTGCCACCTGATCTACATCCGAGGTAGGTACTGAGGTCCACACGTAGGTGTTGCTAGCATCAGGCTCACCACCAATTTGAATCTCTTCGCCGGCACAAATGCGCTCATCATCAATCACGTCAAAATCTGGTGCGGAGAAGTCAAGTACGGTTACGGTAAGCATATCCATAAAGGCACAAGCGGCAGCTGTGAGCGTTACCGGTACTTCGTAAACACCCGGAGCTTCAGCCGAAATAACGGGTGTGCCACAATCTGTACAACTGAACTCAAGACCCGGAGGAGGAGTCCACTCGTAAGTAGCTTGATCAAAGTCCGGACCAGCGGGTATCTCAAATTCTTCACCCACACAGATTTCCAAATCTGGACCAGCATCCAGGTCAAATACATTGACCGTTACGTTAATCGTATCCTGGTAGCAAGGTGCATTGAGCACTGCGGTGTAAACTTCTGTTTCAACTGGAGGAGTTGCGATAGGATCAAAACAAGCGTCACAAGAAAGTTGATCTGCGTTATCACCAATCCAACGAATGTTGTCCAAACCAGTAAGTACCTGGAGTTGCACACTCTCACCGGCACAAACAGATGTATCTGCTGCTTCTACAGTCGAAGCTAATGGTTGCAGTACTTCTGGATCAGAAGGGCCCCAGTCAATGGAAATGGCACCATCGGTGATCTGGTCACCAAAGTCATTGGTCAATACCACATATACTTCACCTTCCATGGCGGGGATGGTCCGTACGATACGGTCACCGCCCGGGCCTGGAGTGTCAAGTGACCCGCAATCGTAATCATCAGTGACCGTAATTCCCGTTACCGGATGGATATCCGCTAATCCAGTTGGGTCATTCCCCCCCGTCCAGGTAGAACGAATGGGGTCCGTAGTGGTGATAGTTTCGATTACCGCATTGGGCGTTTCGCAAACTTCATCTTGCGTGAAGGGTCCCCAAACATTGATATCAATGTCCGAAGGAGTGGTTGTGCCGCTCATGATGAAACCGAATGGACCGTCCGCTTGCGCCTCAATGGTAAACCACAAGTAGTCGGTCTGGAAACCATTACCCAGCCAACAACCGGCATCATCCAAACCAAGAATATCTTCTGATCCATCTTCGAAGATCAACTGGCTAGTCAATTCTCCGTCTTCGATACAACCGTTAAGTGGGTTACACAGTGCATTCACCAGGGTAGGAGAAATAGAACATTCATCTTCTACGATATTCAATCCAAAGTCGGTACAGCCTTGACCGTTGGCTACAATGATGTAATATTCACCAGCAGTCTGGAAGTTCACACTGTTAAGCGATCCTGTACCACTCTGCGCCACACACAAAGTACCAGGATCATCCGGAGGGCCATTCAGTACGATTACACCAGTACCAGGCTCTGCACCCGTAACATCAATTTCTGCGCAAATGCCACCCGGAGAGTCATAAATGAAGACCGTCTCTGGACCATTCAAAAATGGTAGCGTACCGCAGGGCGTCTGATTGAGGTTAGCACCTTCCCCACAAGTAGTTAGATTGGTATTATTGAAGGGAATAGCATCAATCACCGTTGGGTTATCAATATCTGATCCATCACACTCCAGTGGCGAACATTGCCAAGCCGCCTCAAATCCGGCGGAGGAGTTGAAGCCATCCGAAATAAATTGTAACGTAATACAGGAGTTAGAGGACTCGATGATGAATTCGTTTCCGTTGCTATTACCTACCAGCGCAGCAATCTGCGTTCCAGCGGTAGAAGCACCCTCGTATACGTTTAATTGGTCACCAGAGAAAATATTGAAGGACATCACATCCAACTCAATACACTGCGTGAAGTCTTGTGGACAAATGGTGAAGACAAACTCCTCGCCATTACCATAATCTTCGTCCGGTCCACCACTGTCAAAAATAGTACCGGAACAAGAGCTGGTAAAGGTTCCATCTCCCATATTGAAGGCCGGAATAAACTCTTCTATACAAACGGTAAAATCACCCCAGACTGGTGTACCAGTATCAGAGTAGCTATCTACCCTCAGAAAATAGGTAAGTCCAGGTGTAAGCCCGATGGCGTCAATACTGATCACGTTATCTCCAATCGATCCAATGGCGCAATCCAGCTCGGCCAAGCCACTACAATCACCACGATACAGAGCAAACTGAGGATTTTCCCAAGGGATTCCGTTAGGGCCCATATCAGTACCACTAATGGTAATGGTTACATCAACTAGGGATGCGTCAACTTGAAAACCAAAATAGACGTCGTTACTCACCACACCACCATTGAAGCACAAAGGCACATCATCAGGGCTGGTACTACTGCTAGTGGCATCTACATTAGTGTAAATATCATCGGTACAAACAGGAGCGGTACCGAGATCAATCAAGTTTACACATTCGTTGTTAGAAGGTTGTGCAAAAGCACTCAAACTGAAGAGAACACCACAAAGGAGTGTCAAAATATATTTCATACGGGATAATGTGTCTATGACAGATGGTTGAGTTTGCTTATACATGACGCGAATCCGTGCTGGCGAAGCCCGCACTGCTTCGGTCAGTATATACTGTACTTGCAAACGGTTTGGATATCCAAACCTTAGCAACGTCAGTATAACCGACCAAAGATAGACAATTAGACTAAAAGATGACCTCCCGCCCAATGCTTTGTCTGCTGACTTGCGATAGCTCAAATGGATATTTTGCCTTGGCAACTATCTTTGCTATCAATAAATACAAACTATGTCTCAAGTCATTCTTCATTTAGGTAGCAACATGGGTTTGCGCAACCAGTATTTGCAATACGCTCGCCAACTGCTAGAACGCCGCGTTGGGAAAGTCAAAGCGGCGTCCGCGGTTTACGAAACTGGGGCTTGGGGAATCAAAGACCAACGCGACTTCCTGAACCAAGCTTTCCGCCTAAAAACTAAGCTGACACCAGATGAGGTCTTAACCGCCGCCCTCGAAATAGAAAAGGAACTAGGTCGGCAACGCAAGCAAAAATGGGGCGAGCGCATTATTGATATCGATCTAATATTTTACGGTAAACGTGTACTGAACACGCCACACCTAACGCTACCACATCCGTGGTTACAAGAACGACGATTTGTACTAGCTCCGCTGGCGGAGATCATTCCCAAATGGAAGCACCCACTGCTGGGCTTGAAAGTGAGGACATTACTCAAGAAATGCCCGGACGAAGGCTGGGTGAATCGTGTCAGTGGTTGGCAGGAGGAAGAGAGTAAAGGGTAGAAGGTAGAAGGAAGAAGGAAGAAGGAAGAAGGAAGAAAGTAGAGGGAAGAGGGTAAAAGGAAGAAGGTAGAAAGTTGTAGCCTCGGGATAGTTCATTTAACTGTGTCTGGGTTAATAAATAGCTTACTATTTAGAATCGGCTCTGCTTTAAGCAGGCGCGTTGTCGCCGCTTGGAGGCCGAAGGCCGGAGAGCGGCGACAACGCGCTGGCCGCATCTATGGGTTATGGGGTACTCGCTCTGGGTAGAGTTGGAGTAAATCTCGTTGGATGGCTTTCCATCCGTACGCTCGTCGCCGCCACGATTTTTCGTTGTGCATCAGGGTTACAAACAATTGCTTGACCAGGGCCTGATCACTCACCCAGGCAGCTTTACCTTTAACTACCTTACGAATAATGCGGTGCAGTGCTTCTACTGGATTAGTAGTGTAGATCATCCGCCTCATTTCTTGAGGGAAATCCAGGAAAGCTACCAACTCATCCCAGTTATCCTGCCATTGTTTTACGATATAACCATACTTCTTTGACCACTTTGCCGAAAAGGCCTCCAAGGCACTCTGTGCTGCTTCTCGTGTTGTGCTAGTGTAAACTTCACGTAGGTCTTTGACCACCGCTTTACGGTCCTCTCTTATCTTTTTTTCCATCACTGAGCGGTAGAAACTCCATTCCTCTTCACTCATTTGTTTTGTTTCGTAGT
>JBCBEC010000008.1:0-194876 GCA_038528965.1 Bacteroidota bacterium
GTTAGATCGTTGGAAAGTTAGATGGTCTGGGCGTCGAATGGTGGATTTAGTTGTTTTAGACTTAAGTAAGTCGCGTAGTGGCACGAATCATCGCGTCATCCACCAGGTATCATCTCATCAATGCTCGTGGTGATGTTGGTGTCCACCTATGGCTTCCGCAAAAGCGAAAGGCTTTATTTCTACTTTTTTCACTTCTTGCTCTCCCTGCTTAATACGAAGGATTTGATCAAAAGGAACGGAGCCGTAGGATGTCCACTGATTTTGACCATCTGGCCAGTTGATCGAAAGCTGCACCTCCTGCACATTTGGCCCCAAGCCTATCTCCGCTTGTAAGCTATTGGCTCCAAAACTGGCACCAGAGTTTACCGTTTTATATACCATTCGCTCTGTCTGGCCATCATTTATTGATAGTTGAATCCGAGCTCCGATAGCAGAACGGTTGGCGGTAGTTCCTTCCAAGCGCAGTGTGATCCAATTATTATCGTTTCCAGGGTTCTCAAAAAAGACATTCTGAAAGACATCGCCACTAACGGATCCTCCCATTACCGCGTAAACATCTTGGTCGCCATCGTTATTCACATCCGCAAAACTGATGCCGTGGCCTTTTTGGATATGCCCGAAGCCGCCAGCATAGGTTACATCCTGAAAACGTTCACCGCCAGCGTTGCGAAACATTCGATTGGGCACAACAGCACGAAAATCTGGTGCGCCGGTACCTAAATAGAAATCCGGGAATCCGTCGTTGTCCAGATCACCATAATTGCAACCCATCGCAGTTAGAATGCGATCCAGGCCCATTTCCTTGGTAACATCCGTAAAGCTTCCGTTGCCTTCGTTGCGGAATAAACAAGAGTAAGCGGAACGCAGTGGCAAGCCTAAATAATCCGCCGCAGTTTCCCAAGCCTGCTGCTTAAGGAGATAAAGGTCAAAATTAACCACGAATAAGTCTTCATCTCCATCATTATCGTAGTCAAAAAACCAAGTAGGAAAACTCTCCTGTGGTTTAGTTACACCAGCAGAATTTGCTACTTCCCGGAATTTCCATTGATCTGGAGCTGTACCGCCTTCATTAAGAAACAACTTATTGGGACCATTGAGCAGAGAGAGGTATAAATCTGGTCTACCGTCATTATTCACATCACCGGCATTGACTCCCTTGACATAAGCAGAAACATCCAGCCCTAAGTCCGGTGCCACATCACGGAAGGTGCCATCCTGTTGATTAAGATACAAGTGACAAGGGTGCCGTTCTTGTTCAACCATTGTTTCGTTAGTCACGAAAAGATCAATCCAACCATCTAGGTTATAGTCCAACCACACCGCAGCCTGTGAAGGCTCAGCAGCGTACAGATCGGCAGCAATGGTAACATCAGAAAAAGTACCGTCACCGTTGTTTCGCACTAATGAGTTCGGTAATTGCCCAAGGCTCTCTACCCCACTCCAGGCACTGCGTAGAACATAAAAATCCAGGTCACCATCGTTGTCATAATCAGCTTGTACGAGATTCAATCCGCCCGTTATGATATCCAGTCCAGCAGTTGTAGTCTGGTCAGAAAAAGTACCATCTTGTTGATTAACAAAATAGCGTACGGTACCCTCCATATCCCAGGAAGAAGCAATAATATCAAGGTAACCATCCCCATTAAAATCATCAACGATTACGCCACCAGCCAGATCGTGTACGGCTACATCCAACTGCATGGAAATATTGGTGAAAGTGGGTAGTTCGGCTTCTGCCTGAAACAAATCTGGTCCCATCAACCATTGACGTGGCACGTCCTGCGGATAACCGCCAATCGTTTGGTAAGCTAAATTCAATAGCCAACGACTACGGAGGTCATCAGGAAACACGGCCAATATTCGCTCATAAATCTCGATCGCATTTTGCGAGCTTTCCGGCAGGGTATGTACTGCCTCGGCTTGGATCGGAAAAATACAAGATACGGGCGTGTGATTCTCAATGCAGTTGAGTTGCTCACCCCGGCGCAGATAGCCCAGTGCTAAGGCTTCGTGTAGCGCCTTGGTCTCAGGAATAATGGCCTTGTTTTCTGGCAATTTCTCCAAAATATACTCATAAACGTCAATCGCTTTTTGAGACTCTCCCGCCTCGAGCAATGTCTGCCCGTACAACAGGTATTGATTAGCATCAATTTGTTTTTGCTCAATAGCACGTTGTACAAATTGCTCCATGAGCACCAACTTACGCTCGGTTTCGTAAGGATGCTCAAGGAAGTTAATGCCTGCAATAATGGTATTGATACTATCCTTTAATTGCAGTGCTCCTGCTCGGTAATCGCCAGATTCAGTGGTCGAATTATTAGGCGTTTGTTCCTCAGCGTTGCACGCCATTAGGCACATCAGCGTAAGCAATACAATGAGAACATTCGGCTTAAGAAGAATCATGGAACGAAGCATCTGCATTAGGGTTTTGGATTATACCGTCTGAAAAGTATTCTTGAGCAGGGCTTCCAAGTACTGCTGATCAATCTCATCAAAGGAGCCTTCCAAGGTACTGTCAACATCAAAAACGGCGATCAGTTCTCCATTGGGTCCAAAGACCGGTACCACAATTTCTGATAAGGAATTAGGATCGCAAGCAATATGAGCGGTGCCCTGCTCAAGCGCATGGGTATTCTTGACCAACTGCGTTTCACGCGTTTCGGCTGCTTTTCCGCAAACCCCACGGCCAAAGTCTATGTGCAGGCACCCCAGTGTCCCCTGGTAAGGGCCTACCGTCAGCCGGTCATTCTTTACCAAGTAAAAACCTACCCAATAATAGTACGGCAAGTAAGTCTTGAGCAAGCAATTGATGGTCACCATCTTCAGCATCTCATCCGTTTCACCGTATACATTGGCTTCAATAGCTTGGATAGCCGTTTGGTAAGCCTGGTGCTTTTCTTCGCTCGAAAGTGCTACAGATGGCTTGATGAAGTAGGGCATTTCTGCGGTTGCGGCCATGAAGCGGGGGGATTAGAATTAGAGTGAGAATTAGAATTAGAGTGAGAATTAGCATGATCCGACTACGCCAGAGCTATACATTGCAAGTGCACGGCGCAGGGATACTGCAAAAGAACACCCTAGACAAGTAGTGAAGATTGCAGCAGCTGAATATTTCCGGAGAACCCAGCTACTGCAATCTTACTTTACGCTTTTACTATTTGCCACACCTAAATCTAGCACTAGATGTGCAATGGGCGGCTTTCGGTTGCGGCCAAGGCAGCTTCTTTGAAGGCCTCGGTGTAGGTTGGGTGAGCGTGGCTCATGCGGGCAGCATCTTCAGCTGAGGCACGGAACTCCATCAGAGCAACGGCTTCCGCAATGATATCCGCCGTCCGAGGGCCTACCATGTGGACACCCAGAATTTCGTCCGTCTCTTTATGCGCGAGCACCTTGATCATTCCCTCGGTATCAGTACTGGCCCGGGCACGGCCTAGCGCTTTGAATGGAAACTTACCCGCTTTGTAGGGTACACCAGCTTCTTTCAATTGCCCTTCCGTTTGGCCAACACCAGCCACTTCTGGCCAGGTGTAGACGACTCCGGGAATTAAGTTATAATCAATATGCGGTTTCTGGCCAGCGATGGTTTCGGCTACGAAAACACCTTCTTCCTCGGCTTTGTGGGCCAGCATCGCACCTTTGATCACGTCACCAATAGCGTAGATACCGGGAACGTTGGTTTCCAGATGCGCATTTACCTCTACCCTACCCCGATCGTCAGTAGTAATGCCTACATTTTCCAGGCCGAGCTTGTCGGTATAGGCACGGCGGCCAATAGCTACCAAGCAGTAATCCGCTTTTAGCTCAAAGGTATCTTCACTATCACGCTTCTGCACGCTGACGGTAACCGAACGGCTTGTTGCCTTTACCTCCGTTACTGCATGCTTGAGGTGAAACTTCACACCGATCTTTTTCAATGCGCGCATCAGTTCCTTACTGCAATCCTTATCCATTCCTGCGATGATGCGATCAGCGAACTCCACCACTTCTACCTCTGTGCCCAAGCGAGCGTAGACCGAACCCAGTTCCAAGCCAATTACACCACCACCAATTACCACCATGCGCTTTGGCACCTTAGTAATATTCAATGCTTCAGTAGAAGTGATTACTCGCTTCTTATCATAATTGAAAGCCGCTGGCGTGATCGGTTTAGAGCCCGTGGCAATAATTGTCTTCTCCGTCTGGACGGTTTCCGTACTGCCATCGTCCTTGGTAACAAGGATGGTATTCTTATCCTGAAAAGAACCATGGCCGTGGAAGACATCAATCTTATTCTTCTTCATCAAGAAGGCCACGCCATCACAGGTCTGTTGGACTACTTCATCCTTCCGCTTGATCATCTGTGGCATGTCCACTTTCAGGTCCTTCAATTGAATACCGTGAAGGGCAAACTTCTTTTCAGCATTATGATAATGCTCAGAAGAATCCAGCAATGCCTTCGATGGAATGCAACCAACGTTTAGGCAGGTGCCTCCCAGTGTGGGATAACGTTCGATAATGGCAGTTTTCATGCCTAACTGGGCGGCCCGGATCGCAGCTACATAGCCTCCAGGGCCCGAACCGATAACAGTGAGATCGTATTTCATTAATCGTTTTGGTTTGTACTGGTCAAGTACTCGTATTTCTTATTGACACTTAAATTGCTCTAAGCGTCGGTATTTGTATTCGTGTTATTTCCTTTATCGCCACCTTTGTTCTTATTGCGACGACGGTTACGATTGCGATTGCGGTTGCGGTTATTTCCTCCCTGTTTTTTACCCTCTGCCTTTGGCCCTTGGTTCTCTTTTTTGGCTTCTGCGTCTGGTTTAGGTTTGGCAGTACGTTCACCACCTTCCTTTTTCGCCTTAGCCGAACCGTCCCCCTTCTTCTGTTCGCCTCCCCCACCACTGGATTTCTTGCGGCGATTCTTGCGCTTTTTCTTACGTCTTTGCTCCGGCGGCAATTCAATGAAGCCGGTCACATCTTCGTAATCCAACTCTTGTTGTTCATCTTGGGCCTCGGCCAGGATCATTAAACCTAAATCCATTGGCTTTTCACCTTTCTTGTTCAACTGCTGGATTTCCTTGACTTGATCGACTTTCAATGCGTACAGCTTTCCACGATTGCGTCCCTCCACGTAGGAGTAAAACATCAACTGCTTGAAAATGTCGGTCTTTACCAAGGTGGCCATACCTGCTTCCGTCTGGATTCGATCTGCCTTTTTGGGAAAAGCTTGCACGGCTTCCATGTAGGTATCCAACTCATAATTCAAGCAACACTTTAGGCGCCCACACTGACCAGAAAGCTTGGCTTGATTAATGGCCAAATTCTGATAGCGAGCAGCCGCCGTGGAGACGGACTTGAAATCAGTCAACCAGGTAGAGCAACACAATTCTCGGCCACAGGAGCCAACGCCACCAATACGTGCCGATTCTTGGCGTGCACCGATTTGGCGCATCTCAATCTTTACCTTGAACTCCCGCGCGTAGTGCCGGATCAGTTCGCGAAAATCTACCCGCCCGTTGGCGGTATAGTAGAAAGTTGCTTTGCGTTTATCCCCCTGGTACTCAATATCACCCATTTTCATTTCCAGCTTCAGCGAACGAGCGATAGCTCGAGCCCGAACCAGGGTATGATGCTCTAGAGACCGAGCCTCCGACAAGCGTTCCATGTCGCGTTCGTTGGCGCGGCGAATAACGCCGTGGATCAGGTGCTCATCCTTGAATTTCTTCTTTTTCATTTGCAGGCGAACTAATTCCCCCGACAAACTGATGCGACCAATATCGTAACCACTTTTGGCTTCGACCGCCACCATCTCGCCCGTACTCAAGTGAAGGTGAGGAGGCAAATTATAAAAGCTCTTACGAGAACCGTTCTTAAAACTCACTTCTACGGCTCGGAAATCATCCACATCACGCATTTCCATTTGCGTAAGCCAGTCGAAGGTATTCATTCGGTTGCAGCCACCGGTAGAGCAGTTGCCTTTACTACCGCAGCCACGGGGTGTTCCGTTTTCCAGGGCCACACTACATCCTGTACATCCCATGCTGTATATATGTTCTTGGTCCGGGGCAGTTTGGGTGCTACTAGCCAGTCATTACCGGCCGGTATTGCAACTCTTTTAAAAACAGCTCAGCTGACTAAGAGTTTTGACGAAAACGTCACTAAATCATTCACCAACTACCACTCGCTTGCAGCCGCTTTTGCTGCAATTGCTGATATGCGGACCAGCGTTTAATAATATGGTTGATCTGAATACTCGTATCCAGAAACAACAATTTGGCGTGAGCATTGCGCTCTATATGAAAAGTGCACTCATCCAGCAGCTCTACAATAGCTTCCAGCTGAGGCAACTCAATTACTTTTGCCATACCCTGCGCAGTTTGCCGTTCGCGTTCGCGCAAGCGTACTTGTTCTACACCCAAAGTCTTCAAAACGAGAAATTCACGCCAAAAGTGCAGAGCATAACGTAAAAAATGCTTCTGGTTTTCGCGGCCTAAACCGGCGAAACCATCCACCCATTCTACCAACTCGCGCGGCTGACCTTTGTAACAGCGGCGCATCCAATCCAGGAAGCGAACCGCCTGATCACTTTCCTCCTGCTGCGTGGCTTTCAAGGCATCATTGAAATTACCCGCACTGAGCTGAGCAATGGCCTGGGCGCGTTCGGCAGGAATGTCCTTTATACGGGTTAATCCAGCCGCTACTTCTTCGTCCTGCAGGGCGTTGACTTTCACTAACTGGCAACGCGAAAGGATCGTATTAAGGATCAGCTCTTGGTTTTCAGCTACCAGAATGAAGGTGGTTTTTTCCGGTGGCTCCTCAATGAGTTTAAGGAGGCGATTCCCTTCGTTACCCAAATACTCAGGCAACCAGATGATCATAATCTTACGCGGGCTCTCAAAACTCTTGAGGCTGAGCTTGCGAATGATGCTACGGCATTCCTCCTTATTGATATTTCCTTGCTTGTTCTCAGCCCCAATATGTTGTAGCCAATCATTAATCTCCATGTACGGATTCGCCGCCAAGGCTTCTCGCCATTGGGGCAGAAAATGATCAGAAATGGCATTGGTGCCAACGGTAGGAAAAGAGAAATGAAGATCGGGGTGAATCCACTTGCTGACCTTTTTGCAGTGACTGCACTGGCCGCAAGCATTATGACCATCACCATTTTCACATAACAGGAACTGTGCTAGCGCTAAAGCAAGCGATAAGCCACCACTTCCAGGAGCACACAGCAGCAACAACGCGTGTGGCAAGCGGTCGGTTTGGACCATTTGGCGGAAGAGGGCCTTTGCTGATTCTTGCCCGATGACTTCATCGAAGAGCATAGCCTGTTATATTGTAGACTGTAGCAGCAAATTGCGATAGCAAAAAAGGAGAGGATACGATTGAGCAATCGTTGAACAACTATCAACGAGCATTCTACCCACCTAAGCGAGTAGTACTTTTTTGGAGCAAAACACACCGCCACAGCTGTAAAACCGGGCGTTATTTGAGCTTATATTATGGTGTCACGCTTTGAGTGCAGGCACTGTAAGTAGTGACGTAAAGTACTATATCGTTTTCCAAAATCTCCCTGCTTATCCAACTCTATTTGGTACAGGACTTATTTTCGAGAGCCTCAAAGAGGCCGAGTTCGAACAAAATAGTTACCCAAAATTAAGCTATCCCCCTGCATTGGCCAAATTATCGTCCCAAGAACTTAAAGCAGGATTTTTTGTTGGGAATATTACTAATCAAATGAAGCTAACACTATGCGTATTGCCGCATTCCGTCGGGCCCACTTTAATGCCGCACATCGGCTACACAACCCCGCTTGGTCTGACGAGAAGAATCGAGAAGTTTTTGGCCTCTGTAATAACTCAAACTATCACGGCCACAACTACGAACTAGAAGTAAAGGTAGCTGGTGAAGTGGACCCCGAAACAGGCTACCTTATTGACTTGAAGATATTGAAGGACATCATCAAAGAAGAAGTAGAGCTCCGTTTCGACCACAAAAATCTCAATCTGGATACGGAAGAATTTCGAGAACTCAATCCTACTGCAGAGAACATTTGCTACGTGGTGTGGCAGAAAATACGCGCGCGTTTAGAAGATCGTTATGACCTTAGTGTAAGACTTTGGGAGACGCCGCGGAATTATGTGGAATATCCGGCGTAGGTTGTGGCAGAGACGCATTGCAATGCGTCTGTACGACTAGTCCTCTTCGATGATTCAGGGTAGTTAAACAAGAAAACCACCTAAGACACCGAAGTTCACCTAAATTGTAATAAGCTTGGTAATCTCGGGTGCCTTAGGTGGTTTGTAGTTAAGGTCTTGTATGGTCCAAAAACGGCTATTCTCTGGACTAATCCCCGCCAAAAATCTCCGCCAACTTCATCTCTAGCTGCTGGCCACGCAGGCCACGGGCGATAATTTTACCTTCTGCATCGAGCAAGATGGTGTGAGGAATGGAACTTACACTATACAGCTGCGCCACTTCGTTTTTCCAACCTTTTAGATCACTTACGTGTGGCCAAGGAAGTTCATCATCGGCAATGGCTTTGAGCCAACGATCCTTGGTACGGTCTAGGCTAACGCCCAGGATTTCGAAACCTTGATCTTTGTAGGTGTCATACACTCGCTTCACGTTGGGGTTTTCACGGCGGCAAGGTCCACACCAGCTGGCCCAAAAATCAACAAGTACTACTTTACCGCGTAGGTCACTTAGGCTGAGCTGCTCTCCTTCGGGAGTAAGCTGAGTGAAATTTGGCGCTTCGCCACCAATCATAAAGCTCTTTTGCGCTTCGATCTGGCGAGCCAAGTCAGCGGCAGCGTTAGGATCTGCTTCGCCGAAGTGATCAATGAAACGCTGGGCGTAATGGCCAAAAGCAGGGTGCTTCTTCGATTTTAGAATAGAGATAATTCCACCAATAGCTAATTTTTCCGCTACACTACCTACCGGAATATCTTCAAAAGTAGGGTCTACCGCAGCTACGAAGGCGGCTTCATCGGTGTAGGCTTGTGAAAGTGTATTGGTATAGTTCTTAAACCCCTCGTATACCCAGGGCGAAGTATGGTATTTCTCATCTTTCCAATCTACAAACTGGAAAAACTCGCGCGCGAAATAAGCAATCTCATTATCGTACTCTTCTTCACCGTGGTTGAAGTAACTCAAGTAGGTGTTCAGGGCAGCCACACGCGCTAAAAATGGATTAGCAGACCGCAATGAATCTAATAAGCGCAAGCGCTTGGCATCTACCTGACCGAGCATTTCCACACTCTGCGGCTTCAAATCAGGTTGGCGAAAACTACGGCGATAAGTAGTAATAGCCTTTTGATTTTCCTGATTAAGGGTATTGAAAGTGTTCTTTAAACCCTCGTATTCATCATTGATCTGGGAATTTTTGACTCCATTGGGTAAAGCCCCGTTGCAACTAGTGGTTAAGACCGCCCGTGGCTCGTCACCTAGAATGACCGGCTTGAGGTGCTGTGGGTCTGGGCCCCAGTAGTAGAAAGCATGCCCCTCGGCTGGCACCGAAAAGGAATACACTTCCTCCTGTGGAGTAGAAGTGGCAAAAGGCTTGAAAGCAGTGCCATCAAAAGTATACAGGCTGAGGTCCTTACCGTTACAGGCCTTGGTTTCCGCAGTGATCTCCATGGTCTTTTGAGCAGAGAGATTAAGGGCCAGAAGGCCGCTGAGGAGGAGGAAGAAAATTCTCATAACGTTCGTCTTCTAATCAAATGTCAACAAAAGTAGGTCATAATTAACGGAATGCCAATCCTAGGCCATTCTCTGGTATCATCGGTATAGAAAACGCATCGACTCGTCGAAAGGATGATTTTTGCGCCAACTACCTTCTTAGGAAATGGGTTATATTACCAGAAAATTGCCCGAAAGGGCACAAAAAAACATAAGACATGACTACCCAACGATCCTATCAATTTGGTGGCAACAGCAATAGCCCATTCTCAGGGCTGGTTGGCATCGTGATTGGGATTCTCTTCTTCATTGCGATGTTCTGGTTTGTCCAGATTGTCTTTCGCATTTTATGGTTCTTGCTGCCGGTCATCCTGATTGCTACGGCGGTTATCGATTATACCGTTATTACCGGCTATCTCAGTTGGATCGGTAAGCTCTTTAAGCGTAATACAATTGCGGGTATCGCGATGACAGTGCTCACTTTCATTGGTGCTCCGGTTGTAGGTATAGTCCTCCTAGGTCGCGCGCTTTTTCGTAAGAAAGTTAAAGAGGTACAAGCTGAAGCTGAACGCCAGCGCGAAGGGGAATTTGTTGAGTACGAAGATTTGGGTACCGATACATTGGAGCTACCTCCAATTGAGCCAAAGCCACAAAAAAGGACTCCACCTCCACCCGCTGCAGAGAGTAATGACTACGATGATATGTTTAAATAGGTATTAGTGGTCAGTAGCTAGTAGACAGTGGGCAGTGAATAGTGGGCAGTTATCAGAAGAAAGTGCTCAGTAACTAGTGAATAGTAGTCAGAATATAGTAGTCAGTAAACAGTTGCCAGTAGCGGGTTATTAGCCAGATTGAGAATTAGAGCTCGATCTCTTCGATGATGCGTTGGAAATCTTCTAGTCCGTTATTCGTTTGCCCCGACAGGAAGGACAGTTGGATGGCATAAAGTCTGCGTCCGCGCAAGAAGATGGCTTGGCGGTTATTGACCACTTCTCCTGTTTTGCGGCGTGCCTTTGCCTCCAAAAGGAGTAGTTGTTTGTCTTGTAGCAAGACTGGGCGCTCCATCGTGAAGTTGAGTACTTCTTCCCGCAGCTTGGAATTTTGGCGCACATCGTCCATGGATAGTTCTAGCGCGTCTACCGCCCTGGCCAGTTGCTCAATTGTTGGTGGAGTGGTTTGCAAATAGGTTACCATACTTGCCAGGAGTGGGTAACTTATCGCCGGTGCTTGACTGCGCGTAAAGGCTCCAACCACTTTGGCTGCCGGACCACCCGGGCCAGCGGCGGCAACCTCTTTGAAAAAGGCATCTACCTCCTCAGCATCTTGTTCATACCAGCTACCCGCGTCAAGAAATGGTAAGACCTTATCGCGTAAACTGAGCTCTGTTTCCGCTTTTTCAGCGGCCATATTTGCCATTTCCAGTGCGGCATCCAATAGTCTAACCTCTTGTACTTGATTATCTTGAAAAACGACTTCTGCCTCCAGTCCATAATACCAAATCTGGTCCCTTGATGTACCCCGATCTGGCGTTCCCAGCACTTCTAAGACGGCCTCCCTCGACATTCCTGTCCAAACCAGCGAATAATCTCGGTACAGGCGGTAATTTTCCCGCACTTTAATGAGTTTGTCATCCGAGAAGACCAGGGCAACATCACTAGGGTAGAACCATTTTTCTGCACCGGCAGCAGTCTCGACGATGGTGTCAGGAGCAGCGAAGTTTTCCTCCACAAATGCTTTCGGCATCTGCTGATACGTCATCCAGCGCTGAAGCGGTAGTGACTTCGGCGGAAGTAAACGAAAGGATATTGGAGCCGCACTTTTATCGACTTTATCCTTCATTATCAGTAGATCATCAGATCGCTCAAGGAAATACCGTTGGTTATAGTAAGTTTTACGATTGAGTTTCACATAAGTGTGCCAGGCGGGGGACTTGCTCATCACCGCCCAAAGCTGAGAGGATTCTTTGTCGGATTGGCGAAGCAAAAGAAAATCATCTTCGTCATCTACATTCTGCCACGCCCCTTCAAAATCGGCCTGGCAAGCACACAAACACAAAGATAGGACTAAGAGTAAAGCGTATTTCATTTTGCGCGTTTTAGGAGTGCAAATATAGCGATAAGTAATAGGCAAAAAACAATCGCTCCCGCAAGCCTGTAGGAGCGACTGTTAAGTATTCGGACTAAAATTTCTTATTGAGTCAAATCTTCAAAGAAAACGATATTGACTCGTATAGTAACCGGTCGCCAAGGATCCAAAGGTTCTCCTCCCCCTTCTTGTACAAATCCATTTAGAATCATTGGAAAGGGAGGCTGGCCACCTGGCCAGTTCGTCGCATTACTTGGGGGCTCCGGTGGGGTCATTAGTGCTTTGATAAAAAGGGAATCTCTGAGCCAGCCCTCTCCTCCCGGAAAATCATTGGGGTCAATAATGAGGCGCCCTCGTCCTCGTATCAGCTGATCTGGATTATTCGTTGATCGAAATAAGATACTGGCTTGTTGGCCTCCTCCCAGTGCAGGAGATGCATCACCTCGCACTAAGAAATTGAAAGGTTCCATAAAGTACCAGCAGCTATCTACAGGCCAAGTTTGTGCTTGTATACTGGTACCTAAAAATAGTCCGACCAGCAGTAAAGTATATTTTAGGATTTTCATCTTTCGGTTCATTAAGGAAAGGGTTAGGGAATAAATACGAGCGGTTGGACGTGCAACAATTTTCCATTTTGCTGGATACGGCAAACATACCAACCTTTGGCTAGGTTAGCCCGAATCTGAAAATCCGCACCGCCCGGCTCTTGTTGTTGATGAACCACTTGCCCAATGCTATTCACTAATTCCAGAGTAAAGCTTCCTTGGAGTGATACATCCGCACAACTAATGGTTTGGCCAGCTTGGTAAGGGTTTGGCCAACGGCAATTCAAACTAGGAATAGGCTCTTCTGTATTTACCACAACTTCGGACCAGAAATAGCGCCATCGCTCGGTATCAGGAGCATTTAACCAGGTACTCATCTGCGCTGACCAATACTGCCAGCCCTGCTCTACTATTTTGAGTCCTGCCTCATTATAACGCAACTGATAACGGGTAAACAAATCCCATTCAGTACTTGTACTGTTCCATTCGTCCGTGATGACATTAATAGCATCGTCCGTGAGCTCAGTTTGAGATTGTAAAATATTCAACCATTCTCCGTCTTCCCAAAACTGAAGCGTTTGCTTTTCAATTGAGCCATTGGAATGATAGTCGATAAGCTCACGCCGGACATTCTGCCAGCCTTGTGTTTCGTCATCCCAAACTTGCTCTACCGACTGGTTCCAACGCACAGAACCATTGCCTTGATAACCAACCCGGCGTTCATTAATCCATTCCCCGGTACTGTCATCATAAGATTGCTCGGTCACCATGCTAACAACGCCTGATTCATAATCCCACATTCGGCGGCGTGCGTCTTGCCAGGCGGAATCATCCCAGCTTTGGCGGAGTTGGTTAGTTGGTAATCCATTGCCATTGTAACTCCATTGTTGTCGGCTTGCGTTGCGCCAAGCGCTGTCTTCCCAGCGTTGAAAAAGCACTTCTGTCTGTAGATCTGGTCCTTCGTAGGTGTACTGCCAACGGCGGTTATTGACCAAAGGGCTTCCCTCTTGCATTGCCTCCGCTTCCGAACGTCCAACAAGATTGCCGTTGTCATCATAAGAGTAGTTGCGCCCTTTCGCCAGCACCCAAGCTTCACCGTCAGCTTGCCAATATGAAGTTAGTAGCTGAATCAGGTCTCCATCATCAGAGTAGGTGTATTCCCGGCGTCGCCAGTTTTCCCAGACACCTCCTTCCGCCTGGCGCTGGTTCTCAACTATCAGTGGACGGTTTTGCTCATCATACGCCCGGTAATATCGGCGTTGTTGGTTTTCAAAGTCTTCGGTTAAGACTACCCCTACATCATAATAGGCTGAATCTAAGACAAATTCCTGCGCGTTGCCGCAAAGAACAACTGCGGTTAATAAAGAAATACTCAGTAAGCGTTTTAGCTGCATAAAATGAGTTTTAGAATGATGTATTGCATTTAGGAACTGAGCAAATCTATGATTTCATCTAGCTGAATTATTATCGGAATTCTGAAAAGGTGCACCTCTATGAATTCATAGAGGTTTGAGTGTTTGGAACCTCGAGTAGGGAGACTCGAGGGAACGACGAACGGCGTTTAGTTTAGCGCCCAACTATTATCGAGTGGCTTAGGGTCTGGTCTGGTGCCAAGTGGGTCAATAATCAGGTACTGCGGATATTCATCTACGATGATCTCAAAGCTGTTATCGCCGGATTTTAGGTCATGCATCTGATAATACAGTGGGGCGTCATTGACCTTCATCGTACGTGGGTGTGTTGAGAAAACACCGATTGCGATGGGTTCCGATAGCGGTGCCTCAGTGGCTTCTCCCTCAGCATCCCAGGACCAGCGTTTTACCATCAATAGCCCATGAATCCGATATCGGCCATTTGGTAGTTTATTCACCTGCGCGGTGGTAATACCTATATCGTAAGTGTAGCGTTCTTTGAACCAATCATCCAACAATCTCTTTTCCTCATCATTAGCCTGTGCCGCAAGTGCCTGCAAAAAATCAAAAACGGTGGCCGTAGGATCTATTTCGTTGGCAAAGGAATCTACTAGTGATCGTAGTGCGGTATTGACTGACTCTTCTCCTAGCAACTCCCTAACTGCCATTATAGACAAGTAGCTCTTGCCGTAGGCCAAGTAGGATTCACCTTCGCTGAGATATAAAGGAGGCTCTGCTCCAGTAGCGTTTGCCCGCCCGCGGAAATACATCTCGTTAGCGGTTTGACTGAGTTGCCAGGTAGCACACCAGCCATTTGTTTTGGTCATTACCGCAGCTTCCGTGTACTTGGCCAAGCCTTCAATAATCAGGCTAGCGCCTGGCGTATTTTTAGGAGACAATAGCCCACCCCACCATTGGTGCGCAACCTCATGAATGGTCCGTTTCGCTATTAGATCAAAAGGTGGATCATCACGCAGGTCAGTGAGATAAAGTCGATCTGCCACCATGCTGATGGTGCCGGAAAGTGCTTGCCCACCAAAGGGCCAATGAGATGGAATTTCAGCGATGCGGAGATGGTTATGAGGATAGGCACCAAAAGCACGTTCACAATAATCCAGTGCTTCTAGCGCGTAGGTTTCTATATGTGAAATGTTGTAGGCATGGGAAGGATGGTAATACAGTTCTAGCCTAACCCCATTTACTACAGTATCCCGAAGAGCATAGCGCGCTGAAAAGAAGCTCAATACTGGCAGCATCGGAGTGGCAGTGCGATAGTGAAAATAAGCACGCCCATCCGTGACCCACTTGTCAATCAAGTCTCCAGGGGCAATCGCAGTTTGATCCTTAGCAGTTGAGATGGTGCAATCGAAATCAATACGTCCTACGGCAGCAGCCTCGTGATTAATGTGTTCTTGGGTAACTATTTCCTCTTCTCGTGGGAGTAAGCCTCTACGCTGGCGCTCATCCGGGTCTCTTATCTCCAGACTGGAGCGATAATTCAGAACAGGATCATACTCATTACGAAACAGATAGGTTCCATTTTCCACTACGCTTCTGGTGGTTTCGTGGCCACGTCGTCCCCAAATCAATTCATACTGGTAATTCAGGCTATCACCGGGGAGAAGGGGCTGTTCCAATTCGTATAGCCAAGTACCAAAAAAAGTATCCCGTTCGAGTAGCGTTGCGCCGTCGACTAACAAACTCAACAAGGGCTGGCGCTCGGTAATGAACAGTCGGGTGATTATCGTGTCACTCTTGTTTTGGATGGTATAGTTAGCTTTAACACGGTACTTACCCGAAACGGGATACAAATCTATTTCTTGGTCAATGTTAGTGGGAAAGAGACGGTGTTCGGTCTCCTGGTGTTTGTATTTACGCTCGTAGGCTTCTCGAAAATCAAGCTCGGCTACGGGACTTCGATATTCCGATACTATGTTTAGTTCCTTATAAATTCGCGCGTTTGAGAGTAGAAAGAGCATGCCAAAGCCAAGCAAAACCCAAGTCTTCCAAGGTCGCCACTGACGGCGCATACTTTTCCAGCGTGCTACTAGAGTACTTTCATAAGACCGAGGCCAAAGTTGATAGCAGAAGAAGATGAAAACACCACCCAAGATGGCCCAGTGCAAGGCAAAGTGATGGAAGGGTCTACTGGTGTCCCCAAATCCGTTCATATCGGTATAGGCCATCGTAGGAAAGTTACCTAACTGCAATAAAGGATGATGTAAGCCCATCTGCCCGGCAAAGAAGGGTCGGGTGAGGATGAAGAAGACAAAGGCTACCGCCATGCCCAGGTACTTGCGTGGCATTAGTATTTGGACCAATAGGATAATTGTGGTGTAGAAAAGTAAAGGCCAACCGCTGTAGTAAAACATAGCCAGGTAGCGCTGAGGCTCAAATAGCCAGTGATCATACGACACTTGGAAGCCTAGCGCCAGTAATACACTCAGCGACATCAGCATCACAGGAATACAAAATAAGGTGCAAGCTCGGGCCCAAAATAGACCGGCATTACTTACTGGCGTACTACCTAAAATACCGGCCACCTTTTGTTCGCGATCGCGCCAAAGCAGTTCCCCGGCGTAGAACACAATGAGCAAAAGGGAAATAAATGGTAGTGGATCCTCAATTAGCCAGACCAAGAGCGCAGTGGTTGGGTAAAGGCTATCATTGTAGGCTCCACCGCTATTGATACGGGAATATATTTCGGTAAAAACAATGACTACCCAGACCCCCATCATCAGAAGGAAAGGCCAGGAAGAGATCAGTTGTCGTAGCTCAAAGTCAAGGATAGATCGAAAGCTCTTCCACTGGTCCAATCGTAGCCGAACAACAGGAATGGCGGACAAAGGCACAGTCGGTTCTTCCGGTAAGCGAACGGCTTTTTTAACGGCCTTAAACCTGTTTGGCCGAAAGGCAAAACGACGATAGCTGTAGAACAATAGTAAAGCCGACAGCCCTGTCCAAAAGGACCGATTGAGGAAGAAGTAACCACTAAGTGATGGAAGTTGGGCATTCTTCTGAGTCGCCGTCCAGTACATAGTTTGCTCCAGAAAGGCGCTAATACCAAAGGGATCTGCCAAAGCCGCCCAAATCATATTTTCTGGATCAGGTGTTTGAGCGGATGCCAAGAGCGGAGAGTTCAAAAAAATGGAACACAACCAATACATAGCATAAATTCCAATCGCAACAGCATACACTGCCAAACGACTGCGACTCAATAAACCGACTGCAAAAATCGCTACCACACAGACCATGCTATTGGGCACAATGAATACCAACCATAAATAAAGGTAGGACCAAGCCTGATCAGGCAAAATGCGATCAGGGTCTAGCGTGGTAGTCTCCAAGCCTAACATCAAACCAGGCAGCATCATACTGAAGGCTAATACCGTCATACTAAGCACACCGGCAAAACGGCTCCAAAAGAAAACAGAACGGTGAACCGCTGTGCTGAAAAATATGCCCTCAAAATTGTACGCTTGATCGCGCAGCAGGCCGCTTATCGTAAAGAACAGCGCGGGAAAAACAACCGACAAGGATAGCAGTGCCACACTATGCGCCAGTACGTAGGGACTATTGAGATAAAGGTTGGGAGGCGTGTAGCTTTGTGCCGCCATCAGCCAACCCAGGCCCAAAAAGAGAACGGAAAAGAACAGCATACTGCGCTGGCGAAGCTGGTAGGTATACTCAAATCTTAGAAGAGAGGAAAACATGAGCTTGATTATTGAGGAGGTGGGAGAGATTAGGAAGTAACAGCAGAGAAATATAGACTTTCAAGATCAGGTGCCACCGCCTGAAAGCCCAGGTCAGGAGGCGTATCCGCCAGGACACGGACTTGAATCTTGCCCGCCAGCAGGCGTTGAGAAAGGATTGGAAACTGATTTTGGTAAGCAACCAGCTCTGCTTTACTCACCTGCTTTTGCCAAAGGCGGCCGTCTAAAGCAGCACGTAGTGCAGAGGGATTCCCCTGACGAACAATGCGCCCCTTGGCCATTATGGCCATACGCGGACACAGCTCTTCCACATCTTCCACAATATGGGTGGAAAGGATAACAATGATGTGTTCACCTATTTCACTGAGTAAATTGAGAAAGCGGTAGCGTTCCTCAGGATCGAGTCCGGCAGTGGGTTCATCTACAATAATGAGGCGAGGCTGTCCGAGTAAAGCTTGGGCAATGCCAAAGCGTTGGCGCATTCCGCCGGAGAAAGTGCTTACCGCTTGCCTACGCTGGGCATACAGGTTGGTTTGATTCAACAAATGGGCAATTTGGTCTTGCCTTTCTCTTTTGTCGGTAATACCTTTCAATACCGCAATGTAGTCCAACAAACGCTGGGCGGAAACCCGGGGATACACGCCAAACTCTTGCGGTAAATAGCCAAGGGTAGCACGAATAGCCTGAGGGTTATCAGCAATATCTACTCCATTGAATTGTATTTGGCCCTGGTCTGCCTGTTGGAGCGTGGCAATAACGCGCATGAGTGTGGACTTACCTGCCCCGTTAGGTCCCAGAAGGCCAAACATGCCGTTGCCCAGTTCCAATTCCACCCCGTTTAGGGCTTGGGTACCGTTGGGATAGGTTTTATGTAAGTTGGAGACCTGAAGAAGATTATCGTGCATTGTGCTTTGTATTTGCCTCAAACTTATCTTTACAAGAGTAGGCCACCTAATAAAGAAGGGCAACCATCTGCTTATTGGTTCAAAAGTGCACATTTGCACCAGCAAGCAGGTTGATTAGAAAAAACACCCTGTTTGTGCCTATTTTAGTAGCGTTGGATTGAAGCTTTAGCAGGTGAGGGCTTTTACCCATAATTTCGATGGCGAAACTAATTTTAACAGTAATGAACACCATTCTTCAACGCTATCGCCCCATCTGGTTAGGTGCCATTTTTACGCTTGTGAGCACGGTGCTGCTATCACTACTTGGGGTCATACGGATTAATCCAACGGCAATTGGAGAGAACATCGCCATCTTCACTATGTGGTGGGTATTGATTGCCCTTGCCCTTTACTACATTCCCAGGATAAAGAATAAGCGGCGTTTGCTCCAACACTTCGGCGTGCTACTGGGCTTACATATTATGATCTTCTTGGTCGAGGACCTCGTAGACATGCAGGACAACCCCGCCACCTTTGCCTTATTGGCAGCTATCTGCCTCTATCTAGTCTACTGCTTAACCCCAGTATTCTTTCGCAAGTATCGCGCCTTTCTCATTGGCGTCTACGCTGCGGTGTGGGCCATCTTCGCCTACGGTCGTCTGGTTAGAGACGATTACTTCTACCACCAGGAGGAATTCATTATCTCCTTCCTCTGGCCATTATTCTTTTTTGCGTTACTGTGGTTGTATGAGCAATGGAAATGGTTTCGCTCACTGCAATCTGACAAGAGCGCTGCCGAATTAGCTTTATTGAAATCGCAAATCAACCCACACTTTTTTTTCAACACCCTCAATAACCTCCACGCACTGGCACTGGAACAGTCTAAAGAGACACCGGAAGTAATCTGCCAGTTATCAGATATGATGCGCTATACCATTTACGAGGGGAAGAAAGACTGGGTACGGGTAAGTGAGGAAGCGGCTTATTTGCAAAACTATATTGAGCTGCACGAAATTCGTCAGCATCAGAAGGTCAATATCACCTTTGATGAAGATGTCACCACGGGTGTAATGGTATCCCCTTTGCTGTTCATTCCCTTACTCGAAAATGCTTTCAAACACGGTGCTGAACGCCTGATCTCAGATGCCTTTATCGATATCCAGCTCACCGCTACGCACGAGAAAATATTCTTCCAAATTCGCAATAACTTTGATCCTAATGAATTGCAAACGGGTGGAGGTATTGGCCTGAGCAATCTTCGCCGGCGTTTGGAATTGGTCTATCCAGACCAACATCAATTGGACATTAGGAAGGAAAACAATACCTACACCGCCACTCTGACCATTGAACTTCAAGCCGTATGATGATCCGCTATATGATTGTCGATGACGAACCGCTGGCGCACAAGTTGATCCAGGGTTTTGCCAAAGAGTTGCCACATCTAGAGTTGGTCAAGCAATGCTACAATGCGTTGGAGGCTATGGCTTATTTGCAGTCAAATCAGGTAGACCTCATGTTTCTAGATCTGCAAATGCCAAAGCTAAAGGGCTTCGACTTTCTGCGCACTTTAACGCATCCGCCTCGAGTTATCGTCACCACTGCCCACAAAGAATTTGCCCTAGAAGGCTACGAGCTCCAAGTAGCAGATTACTTGCTCAAGCCTTATTCTTTCCAACGCTTTTTGAAAGCTATTGACAATGCATTTCCGCCACAATTTGTACCGCCTACTCCCTCTCCAAGCACACCAGAGACCGACCAACGCCACCTCTTTGTCAAGGGCGACAAACAGTATCACCGCCTGCGCTTAAACGATATCCTGTACATTGAAGCCTACGGAAGTTATACCAAGGTATTCTTACCCACCGGTCGCTTGATCACCCACGCTTCTATTTCTTACTTCTGTGAAAAATTAAATGAACCTACCTTTTTACGTGTCCATAAGTCCTTTTTAGTCGCCGTGGATAAGATCGATCGCATTTCTGGCAACCGCTTGTTCTTAGGGGATTACGAAGTACCCATTGGGCAGACTTACCGGCAGAAGGTGATGGGGATTGTGGGGTAGTGTCCTCCTGCGCTTTAATTTAGGTACGTTCAGGAGGTCTGCGCACCTTTTGACACAGTTTGTCAGAATGTTTCAATTCTGCTTACGCACTTAGTAGAGCAAGAATAAAAAGCGGTTATCCTCTAATTAACTTGTTCATGAAAAACTAAACCTATTGATGACTAAACTATAAGCGCTATACACCCCACTCAGCAACCCAAACCCACCATTCAGCAATCGTCCTTGTCTTTCCCCCTGTATTTACCCCATCTTTATCACGAATACAAAACCATACGCAATCATGAATAGAATCATTGCTACTACAGATGAAGGGCAGTGAGCTTGCATATGCAATACCCCCCAACATTATTAACACCAATTTTCAACTTTAGTGTATTTCGAATAATACATTCCTTAGTTATGGACAGACTATGCAAGGAAGAGTTATTCCGTACACAATTAATTTGGCATTATTAAACTTTCAACTATGAATCAATTATCAAAAAAAACCAATCGTTTTAGAGTAAGTGCATGGGCATTTACAGTATTATTATGCTGTTTATTGATCCTTACAGTCTCTTGTGAGAGACCAGAGGCAGAAATCGCACTCCCAGCATCTCCGACAGATGAGTTACAGCCAACTGAACAGGAAATTGATGCGGCCATCAATTTCGTTTCATTAACTGGCAAACTAACATACCGTTTGGGTAGTGTGGATTTGACGGTCCTTGATCAATTCCTGAGTGAAGATCAAGAGCGCATTGACCACGAGGAATTTACTAGATTTATCAAACAAACAAAATACCAAAACTCGGAACAGCTAATTGAAGATTTACGCGAGTACTACGTATGGAAACTAGGAATTCAACTACACCTAGAACGATCAGGTAGAACACAGCTAGCAAATACGCTATTCACTAAGGCACAGCATAAATATGCGGAAGCGCTCGGCAGTGAGCTAAAGAGCAATCAAGAATGTGCCGCAGAACAGGCCAACTGTATAGCACAGGCTATCACCGATGCAACCGCCGCTAGTTTTTCTTGCAATGGTTCATATGGGGATGAACTCCGCAATTGCTTCACTGGCGATACCGATTGCAATAACAATTCGTTCATTATCCTCCAATTTGATGAATGCGAAGCGCGTATTTTCACCGATTATGCCAACGCGATTACTAGCTGCCAACAGGAATTTGAAGATTGCTGTGAAGAGGAAGATGAACCAGTTATAATCTTTAACTTCGGTAATCCTAGCTGGACTATAACAAGTGGGGGAGGTGGCTGCTCCAACTGCTCCGGCCCAAACTACAATTTTGAGCTCCTTGCGGAATGTTTAGCAACTGGCGAACCTTGTTGATTACTAGCCATCGTATTGAATTCTAAATTTTACTGTTCTAACGTTCGGCCTACAGGATGGCCGAACGTTTTCGTTTATCCGATCAGTTGTTAATTTTCGAAGCAGCTAGAAACCTACCGCCAAGCGAATATCATCAACCAAGGCAACACCCGCGGGGGACTGGTCAAAGATTAGACGAATTTGGGTGAGTTGTTGCCAATTGACAGCTCCTGCTGATTGGGTTTGGAACAAATGGGTTGGTAAAGCAAAGGTTTCCAGCTGTGGCTCATGTTCTTGATCGAAGCGTTCTTCATCCAGGCGTTGCAGTTTGGTGAAACGGGTACGCAGGATGGGCTGGGGTGAATGGCCAGATTCACTTAGCAATACCGATGCGATTTGCCCAATTTGATCTTGTACTTCAATGCGAAAATCTAGGAGTCGATCATCGGTAGAATCATCTTCAGATTGATCAGGAAGATCAGCCCAGTGGCCGTGGCCAACGTCCAGTACGAGATGAGTGACTGTATCAGCTGCTCCATTAATGAATGAGCGGAGGCTAATCGTATAAGTTGCCAGACTATCCGGTTTTACTTCCTTGCCATAGTCCCAGCCCGCCACCAAAACATTATTTTCAATACTGCCACCATCACGCGAGGCAAGGGTTTCTTCCCGCCATACGGCTAATTGATTAGCAGCTATTTGAATTCCTGCCTTACCAGTACTCAAGTCGATATCTTCTTCAAAATCTTGGATAGTTTGATGCTTGCTGCTGCTGTAGTGCCCTAAGTAGTAACCCTTGGGCAACCAAATCCCCTGAGCTGATTGTGGGGTCATGAATAAGGAGCGGTAAGTCAAGTCATTGTTGAAAACCGCTTCCGCGAAAGCGGAGATAAGAACTTGTGCTGCTTGCCGCTGATCTTCACCGGGCATGATAGGCTCCGTATTGAGGAGCGAGGCGAAGGTGCCACCAAAATCTGAACGCCCCCAACTGCTGTTGAATTGACCGTGGTTGGCGCGGTGAATATAAACACCAGCTTTGAAGTAGTTGGTGCTATCGCTAAACTGCAGGCGGTGATAAGGGCGCAGCCCCCAGAAGCTGGTCTCATCCGCGTCATAGCTGCCTTGTATAGAAAGGTAGTTAACATCTTCAAGATCCATCTGCCGGTGGTAGCGGTAGTCGGTTGGAGCAATACTGACAACGCCACGGATAGCAAAGCCAAAGTCAAATTTTTCACGAGCATCATCCGGGAAATGAGGAAGTTGGTTAAAGGCAGCAGCAATAGAAACGGCCTCGCCTCCGCGGGAATGCCCCATTAGCATAATTTGCTCCATATTGGCCTTACCGTAAAGCGCATGACTCGCATCGTTAGTCCATTGCTCCCATTGCTCCAGATGTTTAAGTAGTAACCACGCTCGCGTAGGCATTTCTTTTCCCATAAAATCACCAGACCAGTGGCCGTTGATAAAGTTTTCATCTACCGAAACCACAACCATGCCACGGCTAGCCAAAAGTTCTCCTAGATAGGCATACCCTCCATCCGAATAATCGAGCATACTATGATTGCCGTGCACGATGAGTACCAGTGGAAATGGCCCCTCTCCTACCGGAAGATAAACCCGACCATTGAGTGGAAACGTTTCCACCCCAAAGCCCCAATAACGCTCACGCCATTTCTTTTTCTTGCCTTTCCATTCCGGTAGGAGACGACGAGCATTAACAGTGGGTGTTTGATACAGTATATTAGCTGCATACTCTTCTCGCTGCTGATCATCCCCACTGCCATACGTGAAATGCTTAACCATATATCGCCCCCTCTTATTGGGCTTAATCACTCCGTCCTTTAGAAACAAGGCGGTCTGAGCCTCCGGGCTAGGATACTGCTCTGAATCAGGAAAAGGATCATTACCCTCGGCAAGTGCCCAACTCAAGCCCCAGGCCAAAGCGATCAAGGGCAGCAAAACCGCTAAAACGCGTCCTAATTTATTACCCCGTCCGCTGACACCCCATAAGAGCAGGGTAAACAATAATGCCGTAACGATTGCCACTGGATAGTAGAGATAATCAGGCCAACTTAGACCTAGCATTTTGACGGTTACTAAGCTCCCCCCTATGGCGAGTATAGCAAGTCTAAAACGCTCTGGCACCCATTGCCAGGTTTTACCCAACAATGGCCACAACACCATAAATAGACCATAGGCTAATAGCCCTCCGAGCACTCCCAACAAAGCATTTACCCACCTGGGCCAACCCGTGCCGAAATGATACAACCAGAAGCCAAAAGCGAAAGCAGAAAGGCTCGCAAAAACGAGGTGAAGGTGGCGGTAGAATTGATTTTCCATGGCAAGGTGATTGGTCCTCCAAGATAGATAAGAGCTTGTTTGGAATTCAATAATCGTCGTCAAAATCGACCTTTTAGTCTTGCTCGTCGTTGCCAAAATGCCTGATTTTCACTTGAAGACCGACCACGTAGTAGCTGCGAAGCAAATTTCCAAACAAGCTCTAGCCAAAGCAGTCGCTCAAAAAAAATCGTTTGGGTGTAATGATCAGGGCGTACAAGCCACTAAGCGAGTAAATCGTAAGTCGAAAGGGCTATTGAGAGAATGTACACTGTGCAGCGACGACCAGAGGAGGCGGAGAGTAGTCCACTCAACTTACCTTTAGACTAAGCAACAAAATTCACGCTTTGAGTTCTGATTTCTACACCAGTCAAATTCTGCCTTACGCGGAAATCATCATTAAAATCTGCCGAGCATACACGGATACGCAGGAGGATTTTGAGGATTACTACCAAGAAGTATGCCTGCAGATTTGGCGAACAAAAAAGAACTTTCGGGGCCAATCAGAATGGTCCACCTGGATCTACAGAGTAGCTTTAAATGTATGCCTGACGCTACTCAAGAAGCGTAGAAATAATCCACAACATAGTAGTCGTGGTAGAGCAGACACTGCATTACTCAACGAACAGACCGAAACGAACAATGTGGATGAGCGCCAAGAATCAGTAGCCCAACTCTATCGAGCAATTCGGAAACTATCAGAAGTAGACCGCGCAGTCATTCTCCTGTACTTGGAAGAGAAACCCTACCAGGAGATCGCAGATATCATGGGTACAAATGCCAATAACATTGGCGTGCGCATCAAACGAATTAAGGAACGTCTAAAAAAACTCCTTCTCTGACAATTTTTGTGGCTCGGAGAAAAATAGGGGCATGAGTGATGGTCCTGGTTTTGTCCGGCTACAATCCACAAAAGTTATCAGAGAATAAAAAACAATAATCATGGAAAAGTCAATTGAAAACATCTGGAAAGAGGGCTTCATTAATGAGCAAGCGTTGGTGGTACCCAGGATCAATAATCTGTACAACAAAAAATCGACGCACCTCATAGATCGGCTTTTGAGAACGGGGTCCCGCAATGTTATAGGGATTGTCATCGGTGCCGTGTTAGTCTTCCTATTTTTTACAATTATTGGTAGCTGGCCCGCAGGTTTGGTGCTTTGCTTACTACTTTTTGTGCTGGCTTACTATACTCGCCTACAAGGTCAAAAACTAGCAAGCATTGACAAAGGACAAAATAGCTACCAATTTTTACAAAGTCTACAAGAGACACTTCAGGAGATGACGCAAACCTATCAGCGGATTTACCAGTACCTGTACCCAATGATTGTGCTGTTGTTTGGACTTGGCTTCATGTACGCCAATAACGCAGATAAAGTGTGGGCTAAAGTGGCGCAGGAGTTTCCAGATATGAGCTGGTATTATGGCCTACCAAGCATGGCGCTAACCGCTTTATTGGTTTTCACGGTTCTCACGGCATTACTTGCCAGGCCACTTTACCGTTTTGACATTGGAATCATCTACGGTCCTATCCTGCGCAATTTGGAAGAAATGCTAGAAGATATGCAAACACTACGGCGGTAAATATCAACTTAGAATATGTATAAATTTAGCTTCGCTGCTACTTCGTGGTCTAACTTCTGAAAACCAGTGCTTTATGAACTTGACTTCACCTCTCCTCAATTGTTTACCTTCGGTGATCGTCGCTCCGCTCCTCGGAGTTGACCCGCCACCGCGCAGCAGCCACGAAGTGAAACGCCTCCAGAGGGGATTCGTCAAAACCATAAATCACTGATTCTCAATGTGCGATAAATCTTAAACACACACTTAAGCGGAAGAGCGCGATATGCTTTTCCGCTTACCATAAATATTGAGCAACATTCCCAGTACAATGAGCGCAATTCCGATGAGCGGTAAAAGGGTAAAGGTTTCTTTAAAAAAGAAGTAACCAATGAACAAAGCGTAGATCAACCCAGCGTACTTAAACGGGGCCAAGACGCTGGCTTCCACGAGTTGGTAGGCCTTGGTCATAAACACTTGTCCGATCAAGCCAAACACACCAATCCCAAGTACGGCTGGCCACTCATCGCCTACGGGCATCCGCCAGCGATTAACAAAGCACAAGCCCAAGAGCATAGAGACGACCATAAAGTAGTTGATAATGGTGAGGTAATGCTCTCGGGTACTGAGGTAGCGAATGATAACGAATACCGTGCCCAAGAATAATGCGGAGGTGAGAATAAGTATCAAGCTGAGGTAATCAATCCGCAGATCAAAGCCCTTAATGACCAGGACACCCGAAAAGGAAATCAAAAAACTGAGCCACTGCCAACTATTGATCTTCTCTTTAAGAAAATAGAAAGCCATGATTGCCCCAAAGACTGGCCCTAAATACCGCATAGACACCGCGGATGCTAGAGGGATTCGCTGCAGACAGATAAAGAAAGTTGCCAAAGAAACGATACCAACCAGTGCCCGTGCGACCAGCATACCCACATTTTCCCCCACTACAGGAACCCGGTGCCAAAGCATATAGGGAAAGATAAATACGAAGGTGCCAAAGGCCCGCAAAAAGACGATTTGCATAGGATGCAGGCCTGATAGCTGCTTGGCCATGGCATTCATGATAGCAAACGCAAGAACGGCCAATAAAATGTAGATGATACCTTTGGAGATGGGGCTGCTTTTTTGGTTGAGGGCAAAGGTACGTTTAGTTGCGTTAGCTGAACCTGCGTGCTAGACAAGTACCTTGACGAAGAGACGCATTGCAACGCGTCTTTACTGCAACAGTACCTTCTTGGTCAACACCCCATCGCCAGTGCGGATTTTCAGCCAGTATAGACCGGCGGCAAAATTGGATGTATTGATTGCATACGTCGCAACTGAATTAGGAATCGATTCACTCAAAACCATTTGGCCAGCGGCATTATGCAGCTCCAGGGAAAGGACATTTTCCAGCGTAGCATCAAAGCGGATATTCAGCTGATCTGTGGCGGGATTTGGGAAAAGCTGAATACTCCCCTCCACCAATTCTTGACTGCTTACGATATCGGAAATTTTTACGGGATAGCTACCCACCATACCGACGCCGTGCGGCACCCACACCTGATAGGTTCCGTTTTCGGTAACGGTGATAGACGATGTGGTTTCACCAGTAGACCAGATGTATTCTTCGTACCCTTCGGGTGCCCGAATTTCAACCGACTCCGTTCCTACAGTATGCTCCAAATAAGGCCGGGGCAAGGCGAAAGGCAGTTCAGCAGCCTGTAAACGATAGGTCATGTATTCATCTTCAAAATTGAGGCTGGCGACCACATCACCGGCCCTATTGACCATGGTAAAAGTGGGTTCTGGTCGATACACGTAACCCCAGCTTATCAGCACCAGGTCATCATTAAGCCATTGGGCATTTCCCATGCCCGGGGCGAAGACGGCACCGTCTGCATCATAGGACCATTCGAGGGCTGCGGTGAAGTCTGAGAAATCGAGGGAATACTCTGCCGCTCTTGAATACTGGATCGGCCACCGAAGGTTGCCGTTGTCATATAAGCCAATATTGCCGTTGGGCAAGACCCGGGCGTAATGCTGCGCACTGAAGCGGTGGAGGTTCGTCATAGTAAAGGAACTATTCTCTCCACCCAGACGCCACAGTACCTCACCAGTACCATTGGCCCTATCAATCTTGTAGACAGTAGAGGTATTGCGGAGTGATATGATGAGATTACCATCTTCACCCGCAAAGAGCGCATTGCCGTGCGCATAGTCGAAATCGAAAGGATAATAATTTAAGCCATCGGAGTATTCTTCCGGGTGAATGAAATCGGTACTGTGCCAGTTCCATATCAAATTTCCTTCTGCATCAAACTCCTGTATGCCATAACCCCGTACCGAGCTGTTTTCAACTCCACCAATACCATTAAACGTGTAGCCCCGTAAATCCATAATGGTATCATAAAGCGTACCAATAAGTCTATTGCCATTAGCCAGCACTAAGAAATCATGGGTATCTCCTCTCTCTTCGTTTACGCCCCAGAGGGTGTCTATACAATTCAATTCCGTATCGTAAGTATAGAAGATGCCAGCCACACTTGGCTCATAACCCGTAGAAGTGAAGATACCAGCCTCAGCTTGATACTTGAAATCTACTGAGGTGGATGCTTGGTCTTTTCGGTACCAAGCTACGTACCCCAGGGAGTCCATGATAAACATATTGGAGATGGTTTCCGCGTTCAGTTCGAAGGAGTTGGTGAAATAGTGCCCGGTGTAAACTAAGTCTGTTACCTCAAACTCGTAGCTCGGGAAATTAGGTGGCAGTGGGCGATTTTGGCCCGTTGCCATCAAACTATAAACCCCTAGTATCATGATTAAAAAAAGACGGACCATAAGCTTGTAAGTTTGAGTATGCACTTTTCTAGTAACCAGGTTATGGAGTTGATTTTTCAATTCACCCACGCGTAGTTTAACGGAACTATTACACAAGATAGACAGGATCAAGCGTATTGTAAGCAGTATAAGCTACAACACAGCGGTGAAAGGATCGCCAGGGATGAGTAGAAATGCTTTCCTATTACATTTAACCAAGGAGGCGGCCTCCCGAGAGAATCTACGCCAGAGCGTTCTCATAGCCACTATCCAGGGTATAAAGCAGTGAAGTCTCAAACATATCCGATTGCTTACGCACTTGCTCCAGCTTGATTTGATCCGCTTTCAGGTTCAAGATATTCAAATCTGCGCGAGGAACTTCGTCCACTAAATCTTTGAAATTTCCGTGCACGTAGTGCAGTTGTGTATCCTGTGGGATACGGGCTAAAGTCACTAACTTTTGCATGTAGGCTCTGGCGGATTCCATTTCCTTTTCCTGGTTTTTGCTCTGCTTCACCATCACCACCAGATTGAGCTTGGAGCGCCAGTTGCGTTGTAGCAGATAGGCCGTCAGGAGGCTCAAGTTGATATCATCTACTGCGTATTTTAGATCCCGATTGGCTCGGCGAATATCCAGCCAAAGGTTGATGCTTTTTTCCAGTCCCAAACCGATTTTCCGGAAAGGAACGTAGAGATAAACACCAAAACCGTACTCCTGGGCTTTGGGTAATATGGTGGCTATTTCTTTGTCGTTCTGCTGCTCGTCGGTGAGGCTTAGGAACAAGGTATTGGGTGTAAAAAAAGAGGCCTTTAAGCTTTGCATAGCTGTGAGCAGACCGTTGACATAATCGCTGCTATCTACCATGGCCGTATTGGAACTGATATCCTGCTCCATAAAGTAGTCGCTCAATTCCGGAAGGCGTTTGACCATTTTTTTCTTTTCGCGATAATCTTCGGCAAAACCTAATATTTTGACGGAGCCTTTAGGACGGGCCAGGTTATAAATGGCCCGGTAGGAACGGATCACATCATTCACATTGCGGGCGGGTACCAGTAGGTTGGGTTGCCAAGCGCGCTCGTTGGCTTCCGGTAGTTTACCCACCACCTTGGCCGACCATTCTGCCAAGGAATTGAACATACCACTGCGGGTATCCCCTTCCCTACTCTCCAGATTGATTCGTCGGGTCAAATAAATGTACACTGCCACCACCAACGCAATAGAAACCAGCCCCACGGTGGAGTTGATGATAAACATGACAAAGAAGCAGCCGATTGCTCCGAGCAGGGGTACCAAAATTGGAATTTTGAGGGTGGGCCGAAAACTAATCTGCCCCAGGCCCTGCTCAATCAATACCACTACATTGATCATCGCGTAGGTGATTAGGAAAAACATGGTGAGGAGCGGCGCAATAGCATTCAAGTCGCGCATGAGCAAAGACAAGAGTACGATTACGGTAGTAAAGTAGAAAGCAAACTTGGGTTCACCCCGCTTGTCTACCTGAGCTAGCTTATCATTGTAGAACAGGATATTATTTTGCCCCAGGGCATAAAGGATACGCGGTGCCCCAACTAGAGAAGAAAGGGCAGATGAAAAGGTAGCACCCAATAGTCCGGCCAGTACGAGTGGTGCGAAATAGGCTTTATCAATGAGTACGTTGTAGTTTTCCAGCAATTCTTGTGGTGTGGCCAAGTACGCTACCAGCACTACCATACCTATATACACCAGGTAACTCAAGCCCACGGCAGCCAAAGTACCACGGGGAATGCTATTACGCGGATTCTCTAAATCACCCGACATATTGGCACCGGCCATGATCCCCGTAACAGCAGGAAAGTAAACCGCAAAAACAATCCAGAAATTACTGCCGGTAAACCCATTTTCGGGCGAACCTTCGTATTTACCAAAGTAGCGGATATCCGTATTCACCGGATTATCGATAAACCCAAGGGCAATAGAGACCAAGGAGAGGCCAATGATTGCGAGAATGACGTACTGGATTTTAAAGGCAAAATCAGTGCTGATATTGGCGATCATGAAGATGAGCAAAAAGGTGCAGCAATCGATCAATAAGGCCGAATGATGTGGGAATAGCCACTGCCAGCCTTCCCGAAAACCAAATACATACATAGCTACCGCAAAAGCCTGGGCAATATAGAGCGGGATACCAATAGCTCCACCGGCTTCTAAGCCTAACGACTGCGAAATAATAGAAAACGCGCCTCCAGCTTTGATCCGAATATTCGTTACAATAGAGGACATCGACAAGGCGGTGAAGAGCGTAATTACAGTCGCCAGGGTGATAATACCAATAGCCCCAAAGACTCCTGCATTACCCACTACCCACGGGCCGCGCAGGTACATGATCACCCCCAAAATGGTGAGTAAGGTAGGCGTAAAAACCCCTTGAAAAGTACCAAATTTTTTCGGTGGACCGCCCTCCAGGCGGGGCAGTAAAGCGCGCACGCCATTCAGTGATTTTTGAACCGTGGAAGTGGTTTCGGAAGGTGCGGTTTGTGGTTCCTTATCCATGATAGGGGCGTTGGCCAAGAATTGTTCTGAAAGTTGCTCGTTGAAATATACGAACTACCCGTTGAACTTAAGATGACTTTGGGGCCCGATTGTACCTACATAAGTTGGTGGTAGGGAAGGGATTAGCCGATTTTACAGGTCGGAACGTATCAATCCAAAGCGTACTTCATCCAGCACCACATCATTCTTAAGGACCGCTGCGCGCGCTACGCCCTCTCGTTCAAAACCATTCTTTTCGAGTACGCGCATGGAAGCCAGGTTGTGCTCATAGACCGAGGCGTAAATGCGGCGTAGCCCCAGCTCTTCAAAACCCAAGTGAGCGATGAGGCGTACCGCCTCCGAGGCCAAGCCTTGCCCCCAGTAGGGTTCGCCAATCCAGTAGCCCAATTCGGCGGTACCGGTGTAAACATCTTGAGCAGCGTGTAGCCCCACCAAGCCTTTTATCGTTTCGTCCTGAACGATGGCGCGCACGGCGGAAGTATCTTCCTTAATTACTTGCTCAATGAATTTTTCGGCATCAGCTAAACCATAAGGATAGGGCATCCGGTTGCGGACATTGTCCCAGATTTTCTTGTTATTCGCGAGTTCGGCGATAGTGGGTGCATCGGCCAGGGTGGGTTCGCGGAGGGTGACAGGTGATTGGAGCATGGGTGGTTAGTTGGTTAGTTGGTTGGTTGGTTGGTTGGTTGGTTGAAGTTATCGTTATTTCTTATATCTAAGTAGGCCAGGGGCGCGATTTATCGCGTCATAGAGATTTATTCAAATTACGGATATAGCTGACGCTAACAACCTAAAATAGCCTAGTATCAGGAGAATGATCCAAACCTACCCAAGAACATCCCGGACAGTTTTAGCTGGGCGTTTTCGTTGCGTATAAGCTGGCGACATTTTGGCAAGGTCAAATTCCGCGCGTAACAAGCCATAAGTAATTTCATCCCAAACTTGGTCATTTTTCAGAATGGCCGCTCGCGCTACTACTTCCTGGCGAAAGCCATTGCGCTCAAGCACGCGGACAGAGCCACGATTGAAACTAAAAACAGTGGCATAAACTCGACGTAATTCTGATCGAGCGAACCCCAATCCTAGCACTTTCTGCACCGCTGAGCTTGCCATTCCTCTCCCCCAGTAGGGCTCTCCGATCCAATAGGCTAACTCCGCACTACCACCGTAGGGTGTCTCGCAAAAATGTAAGCCTACCGTGCCGACGAAACCAACATCCGGCCAGAGGATGGCCCGTACCAATGCCCGTTCACTTTGTTGGACATTATCAATAAAAGTTGCAGCGTCTTTTGGGGTGTACGGAAAAGGCATTCGATCTCGAACATTGTTCCAGATCTTTCTATTATTCGCGAGTTGCGCCAAGGCAGGTGCGTCACTTGGCTGTAGGGGTCGAAGTTGGAGCGTCATGCACGGGCTATCTATATAACATATAACCCCATATGTACAACAATCGTTCCAGAATTTTGGGATTAAATACGCGGGTTTTGTTACTACTTTAACGTGAGAGAATAAGTCTTACACGAACCGGTTGATGATATTCTCAAATAACTCTTGGCGACCAGAACGCATGGCCGGTTCGTCTTGCTGGGTAGCAAGTTGAGCTAAATCCATCAGGCTCAGTTGCCCCTCGCTAAAAGCTTTTCCGTTGCCCGTAGAAAAGGAATGGTAGCGTTCGGCTAGTAATTTGCGGTAGGGCGATTGGGTCAGTATCCCATCGGCGGCAATTAGGGCGCGGGCAAAGGCATCCATGCCACCAATATGCGCGTAGAAGATATCCGCTAGATCTGTAGAATTACGGCGCGTTTTGGCGTCGAAGTTGATACCACCTCCCTGCAAGCCGCCCGATTGTAGTAGCACCAGCATGGCCTCAGTCAGCTCTAATACGTTATTCGGAAATTGATCGGTATCCCAGCCATTCTGATAGTCGCCCCGGTTGGCATCCATGCTGCCTAGCATGCCGGCATTAGCAGCTACCTGCAACTCGTGTTGGAAGGTGTGCTGCGCCAGCGTGGCGTGATTGACTTCAATATTAAGTTTGAAGTCGTCCTGCAATCCGTATTCGCGCAAGAAGTTGATCGAAGTAGCTGCATCGAAATCGTATTGGTGCTTGCTTGGCTCCATGGGTTTAGGTTCGATAAAGAACGTACCCGAAAACCCTTGCGCCCGGGCATAATCTTTAGCCATATGCAGGAAGCGGCCCATATTATCCAGCTCTCGCTTCATGTCGGTATTGAGCAACGACATATAGCCTTCCCGGCCGCCCCAAAAAACATAATTTTCACCATCGAGTTTGATGGTGGCGTCCAAGGCTATTTTCACCTGGGCACCCGCGTGGGCCACCACCGCAAAATCGGGATTGGTCATGGCACCATTCATATATCGGGGGTGCGAAAACAGATTGGCGGTACCCCAAAGTAATTTCACGCCACTGGCTTGTTGTTTCTCCTTGGCATAATCGGTTATGGCTTGCAGGCGCCGCTCATTTTCCGCTAGGGAATCTCCCTCTGTCACCAGGTCAAAATCGTGGAAACAGTAGTAGGGAATCCCCAACTTAGTGATCAACTCAAAACCCGCATCCATTTTATTCCTGGCCTCTTCGAGAGGGTCTGTAGCGCCCAGCCACGGAAAATTCTTGGTGGGTGCTCCAAAGGGATCAGCGCCCGTACCTCCCAAAGTGTGCCACCATGCTACCGCAAAGCGAAAGTGTTCAGCCATGGTCTTACCCGCTACTACGCGATTAGCATCGTACCAGCGGAACGCTAAAGGGTTATCGGAAGCAAGCCCTTCGAAGGGGATTTGACTAATGCCGGGAAAGTACTCAGTGTTTCCTATTAGGACCATATTATTCTGTATTGATGTCTATTTTAGAGCAGGTAAGTTATTGGGTATCTGACTCAAGTCGCAGCAGCTCTTCCAAATCCAGTTGCCATTGATGGTAAGCAGCCTGGTGCGAAGCAGTATTATTGACCGGTTCGTAGACTTGTACCAGTCGATTACCATCGACTGCCGCTCTAACACTATTATAAAAACCGGTAGCTACACCAGCCGCCCTGGCAGCGCCAACTGCACCAGTAGTTTCCTGAATTTCTATGCGACTCCCCAGTAAATTAGCTATCGTACTGGTAAAAATGGCAGATTGAAACAAATTGTCATTACCCACTCGAATGATGTCCACAGCGAGTCCCATCTCTTGTAGGATTTTCATACCATACACGAAAGAAAAGGCTATCCCCTCCAAAGCAGCCCGATAGAAATGTGCTTGCTGGTGCCGGTTAAACTGGAGGTTATTCACCCGTGCCCCGGGTGCTCGGTTGCCCAGCATCCGTTCTGCGCCATTACCGAAAGGGAGAATCCTCAGACCATCAGCACCTGGAGGAATCGTGGAAGCCAGCGCCTCCATCGAGTAATAGTCCAAACCCTCCGCACCCATTTGCTGCTTGAGCCAACTGTATTGAATCCCGGCACCATTGATGCAGAGCAATATGCCGATCCTAGGCTGATCCAGACTGTGGTTAACGTGGGCAAAACCGTTCACCCGCGACAGTGGATCATACAAGGGCTGATCTACTACTCCATACACCACCCCGGACGTACCACCCGTAGCAGCGACCTCCCCCACTTCGAGCACATTCAAGGCTAGAGCGTTATTGGGTTGGTCACCGGCCCGATAACTCACGGGAGTTCCTACTACCAGACCGATGGCCGCCGCAGCTTGAGCATTAAGCTGCCCTTGTAACGCAAAGGTTGGCCTGAGATCAGGTAATAATTCTTCTCGAAAGCCAAAGTGTTGCATGAGATCCATTGCGGGTGCGTGCTGCTGAAAGTCCCACAAAACGGCCTCGGATAGCCCACTAATCGTCGTGTTAATTTCCCCGGTTAGGCGCATAGCCAGGTAATCCCCAGGCAGCAGTACTTTATAGATTTGTTCATACAAATGCGGTTCATGGTCTTTGACCCACTTGAGTTTAGAAGCAGTGAAGTTACCGGGGGAATTAAGGTAGTGCTGGAGACAGTATTCTTTGCCCAGTTCGTTCCAGGCCTGTTCGCCAATATCTACAGCCCTACTATCGCACCAAATAATTGCTGGCCGTAATACTTGTTGGTTTCGATCCACTAATACCAGGCCGTGCATCTGATAGGCAATACCAATGCCTTTGATCTCATTGGGGTCTGCACCAGTAACGGCCAGCAGGCGACGTGTGGCCTCACAAGAATGCTGCCACCAAAGTTCCGGTGCCTGTTCTGCCCAGCCACGCTGGTGAGCCACGATCTCCATTTCTTGATCCGGCGATTGTACTACCCCCACTACAGAACGGTCATCTATCCTGACCAGGGCTGCTTTAACCGAGGAGCTCCCAATATCATATCCAATGAGATACATAGTCTTAGCTTGGCATTGCTTCCAAAAGTACGTCAATGTGAAGTTGAGACCATACAATTTCATGAAGTATTGTTGGCCAATGCATCACTTCAAGGTAAGAATTAGGACCAAAGTCTCTGCTTCCAATTATCAGGTAGAAAGTAAATGGTATCGAGACTTGGCTGTTATTTCACACCGTATAAATACTCCCATCGTCTCAAACGATTTGCGGGAACAGAAGACTACGCTCCCATTCCCGCTCAAAAAGCCACTGTTATACTGACATGCCCAAACTTACGCAGCGCCAAAGTTTGGACGGTCAGCGCGTATCCCATTCAAGTTTGCCCTTTGCTGACTAGTTTTTGCGCTCGCCGCGGAAGATCATGGCCAAGTCCAGGTCCTCTACTTCGGCAGTCCAGGCAAAATTGAGTTCTCGGCTGTCCT
This sequence comes from Bacteroidota bacterium, assembly GCA_038528965.1. Classification (GTDB taxonomy): domain Bacteria; phylum Bacteroidota; class Bacteroidia; order Chitinophagales; family Saprospiraceae; genus Lewinella. Next base: position 35,713 of record JBCBEC010000008.1, read on the forward strand.
TGTAAAAGACGCCGGCTTCTACGTCGCCATCCATTGGGAAGATGTCGTGTGGCCATAGGAAGATGGTTTCGCCCTCCATTTCGGTTTCTACCCAGCTGTTGTTAAAAGAGAAGCCTTCTGGCGCCTCGTAGCAGGGGCTGAAGTCGATGAACTGTTCACCGTCTTCGTACAACTCGATACCGTTTCCAGCAGCATTTTTGCGCAATTCTACCGTGCCGGTGATCGTCTCCATACCTTCTATGGGTTCGTCCACGCCATTGGTGATATTACGCCACTCAATGGTATAAGCATACTGCCCTACAGCTTGATCCAGATAGTGATCAAAAGTCTGGGGTTGGGGTTCGTTGTCCTGGTCTTTGTTACAGCTACTGGTGAAGGCCGCCAAGCTTAGAAGAGCAACAACGAACAGTTTGGGGAAAGAGAAAAATTTCATGGTTCTAGGTGTTTTATAATTTTAAAAAGTAATTGGTTTTAGGTGTTTTGCCAGCGGGTAATTTCGTACTGCACTTGTGTGCTACCCTCCCGTTGACGACACAAATGTGCAGTGAAAATCGACGCTTTGAAAAGGCCTTGCAGTGAAACCCGAAAATGCATGTGTAAACAATGGTTATGTTGTTGTGATACTTTTGTTACACTTCACGCCTAGTTTTGTCAGCGTCACCAGGAGGGATGCTACACGACAGACAGACAACACTTTAGCTCCGTCCTTATTCACGAACCCCGCTTTCGCAACAGCTATACTAAGCGAAGCAATTAAATACGAGTATCATGGGAACTTCCTCCTTTGCCTACCTGAAGCAGCTAAACGTCAATTCACTAACCGAAGCAAACTGGGATAGTATTTTTGATGTAGAGAACGCCCGCAAATTCAAAAAAGGAACCTACCTATTCTTACCAGAAGAGCAAGCTGATAAAATCTACTTCATTGTAGAGGGCAGTGTAAAAGTGGGTACTTACGGCGCTGGTGGAAGAGAGATTACCAAAGCTATCTACCGCAGTGAAGATATTCTCGGCGAAGAGGCTGTATTCGGTGAAAAGCAACGCCGCAACTTTGCTTACACCCTGGAGCCAGTGGTAATCGCCTCCCTAAACATACAAGATTTTCAAAAGGCTATCCGCCGCCAGCACTCCCTACACCTAGAGCTATTGAAGGTGGTAGGACAGCGCCTGCTGGAAACGGAGCAGCGACTGGAATCTATGGTCTTTAAGAACTCTCGCAGCCGTATTATCGAGTTCTTGCACCAAATGGGCGTACGCCAGGGTCAGCGCGTAGGCTACGAAATGCTAGTCCGCAAGTTTTTGACCCACCAAGAGATTGCTAACCTAACGGCAACATCTCGCCAGACGGTAACCACAATACTTAACGAATTACGCAACGCCAATGTCATCACTTTCAACCGCAAGCGCCTATTGATCCGCGATATGGATCGCCTGGCGGGTATGGTGGCTTAGAAAGTACCTAGTAGTAATCCATACATCTGACTCAAATTATCATTTATCACACCTTCCTCGGAAGGCAGAAAGTAGAGGGAGAGCGTTCCTTCTACTTTCTTTTATTTGAGGGCTCATAGATCATCCATTCGTTGCTCACAAAACCACGCCTGGAATACACTAAATCAGCTACAGCCCTGAGCATTATCTGGCGCATCCTCACGTTACTTTTCGGTAGTGTCCCGTTATTAAGTTATTCACATCCAATTAAATCACAATGATATGCGCCTACAGTTATTAAGTCTGTTACTCAGTATTTGCTGTTTACAACTCTCTGCCCAAAACACCGAAAACCTGGAAGTGGCCGTCTATTTCGAAACGGCAAGCGCCCAATTAACACCAAGTGCCCAGACCGCTCTACAAGAACTAAGCGACCAAATTCTAGGCATGGGAGATTACCACCTGGAACTGGCAGCACATACCGATAGCCGCGGTACTAACCGCTACAACGACCGGCTGGCCCGAGACCGCGCCCTCAGCGTAGAACGCTTTCTGAAAGAGCAAGGCATTACTACCGATAATATGGAAACCCTGGCCCTGGGCGAAAGCCAGGCCGGTGATGATACGGACAACGAACAATTGCAACAAACCAATCGCCGGGTAGATGTACTCATCCAAGGCTGGTATTGGCAAGGCGTTGGCAACTTGCAAGATAGTCTGGCCAACCCGCTGGTGCAGCAGTATACCGTAGACCCAAGTAAAGATCAATTGATTGAAGGAGAAAAAGGTGGTCAATTTTATATCAGTGCCAATAGCTTTGTTACGCTAGACGGGGAGGCGGTAAACAGCCCGGTAGATATCGAGTTGACTGAATGCTATAGCCTGGGTGATATGATCAGCCTGGGACTGACGACCACCGCGCAAGAACGCATCCTAGAGTCCGGTGGTATGCTACGCCTTACCGCCAGTAGTAATGGCCAGCCGTTACAGCTGAAGGACGGACGGTCAATTGGTGCGGCAGTGCCCACGCCTGAATTCCAGCAGGATATGTCGCTATTCTACGGCCAATCGCACGGCGAAAACGAAGGTGAACTAGACTGGGTGAACACACAAGACCCTGTACAATCACAGATGCCACAACTACGCTTAGCCCAGCGCCCGCTGCGGCCCGTCTGGACTTACTACGGTCAGCTTTACCTCTCAACCCCCGATTACTCTAAAGATCCGCGCCGCCCCAAGGAGCCGACGGGACGTAAACCACTGCGCCCCAGAACTCCGAATTACGATAAGATTATCTATCGCCCAACCGGCCTACAGAAGGTCTTCATGAGTAAAACGGAAAAAGCAGCGCGCACGGCTGAATTGCGCGACAAAAAGCAAGCCGACTACGAGGAAGGTATCAAGCGCTTTGAAGAGCGCACCGCTGCCTACCACGCCGCTCGCCAGAAATACGAGGAAGACCTGGCCGCCTACCAACTACTGCTGCGCGAGGAAATTGACGAGCGTGGTTTCCTAGCCAGTGGCCCAGAATACGAGCAGAACAAGGCAAAAGCCGATGCCGATTTCGAGCAAGCGACGATTCAATATCGCGTAGACAGCACCCGCTACGAAAAGTACAAAGCCTACAAAATGGAGCAGTACGAACAGCAGTTGGAGGCCTTTGGTAGTATTGATGCCAAGGCTTTAGGAACTTACTTTTTCAACCTCAACCAAATGGGCTGGGCCAACATTGATAAGTTTTTCAAGGAAACCGAAACTACCAGAATTCTGGCGCAAGAAACGGAAGTGCAAACAGGAGAAAAAGCCATGGTATTTCTCATGATTCCCGAGCGGAATATCATTCTGCGCATGGCTCCTTCAGACGATGGGCAATTTGCGCTGAACCAAATTCCGGTGGGTGAAAAGGCTAAGGTGATTGCTCTGAAAGTAGAAAATCAGAAAGCCTACTTTGCCACTCAGGAGGCCATCATTACAGACGACCTCATACTAGCACTTGACTACCGGCCAGGGCGCTTACGCGATATCCGAGCAGAGCTCAGTGCTATATAAATTGGTATTTAAGCTTTTAAGAAAAAGAGAGGGAGTCTGGCGAATGCCGGCTCCCTCTTCTCAGATATAAGCAATTGTAAACTTCCTTTTAATTGGGCGTTCTAGTTAATTGGCCTCGCTAATTATTTTGCTTTGCTTACTACTATTTTTTAAGCTGCGTACATATATAAAAGCGCGAAACAGTTATTTCGTGACCTATTTTTGAGTAGTTTTTTTTATTCTTTTTTGTCACGTTTTCATTTTTTGCCTCTTATATAGATGTAACACGGACAATTGTAAACATGAAAGATTTGATGAACGGCCCTTCACAAAAGGATTTGGAAGCCAAAAATTTTGGGCTCAGCCCTGACGACTTCCAGCTATTATTAGAAGAGCTTTGGTCTGGCCGGGATGAACTATACCAACGGGTATTTTTATCTCACTTTGAGGATTGCCTCACTTTTTTAAAGAAGCAATACCGGGCCAGTCATCAAGATGCCTACGATGCCAGCATGGACACCCTGCTGATATTTTGTGACCGCCTAAAACGCGGACGCATTCAGTATGGCAACTTACGTTTCTTGTTTACCCAGATGGCCGGGCAGGTGTACCTAAAAAACAACCGGCAGAACACCAAGTACACCGACTGGCCAGATCATTTAGATATGAGTACCGAGACAAATGAAAACATACCCGACGATGCTTTGAAAGCTTTTGAAGAGGCATGGCCCCAACTGGGCGAACCTTGTAGAGGGCTGCTGAAAGCATATTTCTACGACAAGCAAAAACTAAAAGACATTGCCCAGCAACAAGCCAGAAGTGAAGCGGCTTTACGCAAACAAAAGCAACGCTGTATGGGCAAGTTGCAAGCGATTTTCAAAAAACAGTATTCACTGTAAATCCCTTACTACCATGAAACTATTCAATAAATATTATCATAACGAAGCCAACGAGGAAGAACAGTCGGCTATGACCGAATTGCTCATCCAAAAGAAATATGATCAAGCGCTTCGGCAAAAAATGGCCGCGCGGCTCGCCAATGAATACGGTATTCAACGAACGCCAGTAGTAAGTAACCTCCGGGCTCGGCGCCTGCAACTCATCCGCTGGGGAGGTAGCATTGCCGCAGCGGTACTGTTGGGCTTGGCCATCTGGCAGATAAGTAGCCCACAACTCGATTACCAGGCACTCACAGTAGCGTACCTATCGGAGCAAATGCCGGAAACCTACCGTGGCAAAGGCTGGAAAGAAGTACTGGAACAGCGTGACGCCGCCATTCAGGCTTATGTAACCGAAGACTATGCAACGGCAGCTCAATTATGGGCATTAGTCACCCAAGCAGAAGAAGCGGAAGCCAAGGACTTTCTTTATCTGGGACTCAGCTACCTTTTTCAGGAAGAGCCTCAACTAGAAACCGCTATTACTGCGCTGCAACAAGCACTGACTTACACCAATAAAGATATTGAACAAGTATCTCGCTGGTATCTCAGCTTGGCTTATCTGCAAGCTGAGCAACCCGAAAATGCCCGTCCATTATTGGAAGAGATTATAGCAAATGAACATTGGAATATTGCTAAAGCGAAGGAACTCTTAAAGCGAATTCCACAGCAATAAAACCTCACTAGGCATACTTATACCAAACACTTAGCGAAAGGGCCAGACGCCCACTTTTAACCAATACTTTTTTAATGGTCATCACCTTAGCATCCTGACTCCAGGCTGCATGGGAGAGGATTGCCAACTCCAAAAAACCATCAATATCATGCGCGCTTTACTCATCCAGCTCGTCCTCGTTTTCGGCTTACTTACGTTGACACAGTCTACTTACGCACAATGTCCCCGTTGGAAAAAGGACCATCATTTTTGGGAACTACGCACTGCTGTAGGCCTCACCCCTACTTTCGTTAAAGACCACAGTAAGACGAGCATTCCACCCGTAAGTCTGGAAATCCGCTACCGTCCCAACCCTACATTTAGCATCGGGCTATTGGCGGGAACTTCTGCCTCCACTGTTGTACAGGAGCACTTTACGGGAAGTACTCAGGAATTTGAAAATGAATTTCGGATGGTGGCCTTGCGGGCAGGTGTACATACCCGGCGCTGGGAAAAGTGGGAAACCTACGGAGGTATCGTCCTAGCTTACCAAAACAACAAAGTGAGTAGTACCCTCACTAATACTACGGGTTCGGATGAGCCACTCATTCACTACACCCCACGTAAATCAGGCTTCTTTTACAGTGCATTTTTGGGTACTGCCTATAAGCCCATTCCACAGCTGAAGCTCTTTGGTGAATTAAGCTACGGCTTATCCATCGCCACGGTAGGGGTAGGCTTTAGCCTGTAAACCACAAGCGAGTTCAAAATGGGTTTAGGTGAATGTTTTTAGACCAGTCATTTTGAAAACGCGCTTTTGAACCAAGCCCGGCTATTCAGTATAGCCGGTGCTTGCTTTTTATATGTAGAGACGCCACAGAGACGCATTGCAATTCGTCTTTACAGCAAGCAATGCAAAGGTTAGTTTTTACGCTAGCTCGCCCGATACCACGACTCGCATAATTTAACAACCACAATCGCCCCAGACTGTACTGCGCTCAATAAGCGTTCCCCCTTTAGTAGTAATCGTGATCTCCCCTCGGTAGGGCCTGCCAGAATCAAGGGTTCTGCTCCTGTCTTCCTCCGCTTTGATGATAACGGTATACTGATCGTTAGCGTACTGATAGTATACGGCACTGCCCCGCTCTCCATTCTTCTTGAGCTCGCGAGCCTTTGCGATAGCATCCGTACCCATATCACGTACCTCGCGCACCATCATGCCAGCGGTCATATTGTTTTGAATTGGTACTTGGTCCGGCAGCCGATCTAACGTAAGTAATGCTTGGGTAAGGCGTTCAACAATTAGCTCATATTCGCCGAAAGGGGCCTCTTCTCCAAAGAGCGTAGATTTACTATCGCCCAAAACGATCCATGGCCGACCATCATTCAAGGAAGAATGGCTCTGCTGATACCCAGTCAAAGCTTGTCCTTTCCCGTCGATAGTCATACAAGCGTTCGTACCAAAATCTGCGTACAAGATTTCTGTTTTATAATCCGCCTTTACCGACCGGAAGCTACAGGAGCAACCTGTATCCTCGGGGTCTACTTTGCCGCAGCTACTATAGTCGACAAAACCTATTCTCCCTTGAGTGGCTTGCTCCCCACCGGAGATATTTTTCTCGGTCCAGGGGCCACTGAGCATGACTGGTTTGGCGTTCAACTGCCGGGAAGCTAGCTTAGTCTTTTGCGAACGGCTGTACTCGCGCGCTGGATCGGTGGTGTAATCCTTGACCGTTTCGGTAAGTTCGAGGACATCATTACTGAAATCAAAAAAGCGCTCCTTCAGTACTTGATCACGGGTAGTTTTGAGGACATAGACATAACCGTAACCGTATTCACTTTCGTAATTCCGAATAAGCAGCATTTGGTCTCCTCTGCGGTAGTAATGGTTTTCTCCATTTACATCACCTTCGCTATCGCCAATTTCCACGCTCTGGTAAGTCCATTCATTTAAGTCAAACTCGCCAAAGACAGGGAACCGGAATTTCTTTTCGTCGATTGGCGCATTGCCCTTTAGCTCGTCTTTGCGTTTTACAGCGCCGCCAAACACCCAGCCTTCTTCTCCGGCAGCGGTCTTCACTTTAATCCAAGGCTCATCATACAGGACACCGCGCAGGACAATAGCTTCGGTGGTAGCAGACTGCTCCACGCGTTCCAAGGCATCTTTTGGTTGAACACTGGCAATAACTTTACCGGAGGTTGACGGGCTATCTCGCAAATTCAAATTTTCCACCCAAGCGTATACTGGTTCATTCGGATCATCGGCTTTGGCTGCCGCCTTATCTTCTGCTGGATCAGTAGATGAGGTAACGGTTGAGTCAGTAGTATCCCCTCCGCCGCAAGCGGTAAGTAATGCCAATGGTAACAGAAAAAATAATGGAATAAATTTCATCGTCAATGCGGCTTTAAGGTTATTGGTCTTTCACTTTGTAGCTGAATCTTTGCAAGTTACTGGAGTATTTTTGGACCAAGGGAAAAATGTTCTGAATAGACATTTTAGCGGATTATCCAACCTCAGCCTAGCGCCGAAGGTTAAGCTGGGAAAACCTGTTTTATCCAATGCTTTTAACACGAAAAACTTATATTCAAGCTTGGAAATTACCAGAAAACTATGCCTGACACACGCGCTGGGCGCAACGAGCAAAAATCGGATCGGGTCAACCTTAATACGGGAATCACTTATTTCCTAGGTATTGGTATCGATGAGTACCAGCACTGGCCACGCCTGCGCAATGCGGTGCGCGATGTACATAGCATATCCGAACTGCTGATTAGCGATTATGGAGTTACCCCCGAACACAGCTATACCCTCTTTGACCAACAGGCCAGTCGAGCGGCCATTATCGAATTGCTCGAAGACCTGGCCAAGCGGGTAAAGCCCACTGATAGCCTCATTGTTTATTACGCCGGGCACGGGCACCTCAACGACCGTAAACGCGGATATTGGGTCCCTGCCGATGCCCCCAAGGATGGCATTAGCTACTACATTTCCAATTCCACCATCCGCGATTATCTGGGCGATATTCCTTCTTTGCACACCCTGCTCATTTCTGATTCCTGCTTTTCGGGTAGTTTATTTGTACGTGGAGAACGCAGCGGTGATTTAGCCGCCCACGAACTGTCCAAGCTTTCTAGCCGTTGGGCCATTTGCTCCGGCCGCCACGATGAAGTGGTAGCTGACGGACCAGAGGATGGACACAGCCCCTTTGCAGAGAGCATATTGGATGTGCTCAAGCATACGGATCGGCCTCATATTACCACCAATTTTCTTTTTGAACAGGTGCGGGATCAAACCCGCGCTAATTACGATCAACTGCCAGATGGCGGGCCTATTCAAGGTGTAGGTCATAAACGCGGACAGTTTATTTTTCGGCGCACCAAGACTGAGGCGGAAGCCTGGGCGGAGGCACAGCAAAAAAATACGGCTGAAGCCTTTCGTTATTATTTGAGCTTGTTCCCGGCAGGTGCTCATCAAAAAGATGCAGAGGCGAAGTTAGTTTCCATTGCGGGTAATCAAGCTTGGGCATTGCTACAACAGCTTCCCACCGCGCAGCTATTAGAGGTAGAAACGGCGCTGCAACGGGTTCGCCATTACTGTCAGGATTACCCCAACCATCAACACTTTGCGAAAGCCTTAGCACTAGGTCGACGACTTGAGCAGAAGCAAAATTTTCTAGAAGTATACGATTCCGAATTTGGGCTCATGGCCTTTGTAAGGGAGGATACACCTTTTCGCGAGGAAGCGCAAAAGCGACTGGCGGCCTTACAGGCTGGGACTCGCACTAGTAGCCCACCTCCTCCTAAAGCTCCTCCTGAGCCTCCGCCACAAGCGCCACCTCAACCAGAACTAACAACAACGCCTCCCCCACCAAAAGTGGAAAAGAAACCGCCGCCTACTACCCAGTCTGGGGCTGGTACAAAACGGTCACCGCAAACGCCGCAGCCTGCGGTAAAACGGTCTTGGGTGATTGGAGGATTATTGGGGATAGTTATGCTTCTAGCACTTGTATGGGGTATCAACAGATGCACCCGTTCTAATAGTAATAATAAAGTATCAGCTACCAGCACCGCGGCAACGATTGAAAAAGAAGTGTACCGAGGCATGCGCACCCGAAATGCTGCCCAGGTCAAAAAGGGGGTAGAATTATACAAAAACCTGCCCGATGAAGTAACAAATGACAAATTGCTGAACCTAGCCGAGCAATGGATGATTAGTTACCAAGATTCGCTAGATGCCTTGAAGCAGAGTGACACGAACAGCAATAGTCCAAACCCGGTTACTTCTACAGGACAAGAAAACCAATTTCGTAGGGCCAGTGATCATAACAGAGATGATGACAGTGTTTTGTCTGTTGTAGATGAGACGCCGCGCTTCCCAGGTTGTGAAGGCAAGAATTTGTCCAAAGAGAAACTCGAAGCCTGTTCGAAGGAAGCCTTAAAGGATTATATTATCAAACATCTTAAGTACCCCGAAGAAGCGCAGGCGAAGGGAGTTAAAGGTTTAGTTTTGGTTGGTGCAATCATCGGAGTTGAAGGGAAAGTAGAAGACGCCAGGATACTGCAAAGTCTGAGCAATGATTGTGATGAAGCGGCCTTGCAGGTTTTCAACAAAATGCGGGAAGATGGTGTGAAATGGACACCAGGACTCCGAAGAGGCAAACCTGTCCCTACACGCGTCGCTGTTCCTGTTCGCTTTCAACTCTAACCTCAGCGTTTAAGCGACTATCACTATCTTCAGCGCAGCTAAATTGACAATCCACCTATGGAAGAAGCGCTACACATGGGCTTTTGGAGCCTGCTGCCCCCACTCATTGCTATTATCCTGGCTATCTTGACGAAGCAGGTGTTCATCTCCCTCATTTTTGGCATCTACCTAGGGTGGACCATGCTCAATGACGGCAACCCCATCTATGGCTTATTCGATACGCTCCAAGCCTTGGTGGATGTGTTTAGCGATGCTGGTAATACGCGAACCATCATGTTCTGTGCCTTGGTGGGAGGGCTGATCATATTCATGCAACGCTCGGGGGGCGTGGCTGGCTTTATCGAGTTGGTCCAACGCCGGCTCCAGGCTTATGAAGGAAAAGATGATACCCGTAGCAAAGTAGTCGTCAGCTTGCTGGCTTGGTTGACCGGAGCTTTGATTTTTGTGGAGTCTAGTATATCTGTACTTACGGTGGGTTCACTCTACCGCCCGCTCTTTGACAAACTGGGTATTTCTCGAGAAAAGTTGGCTTACATCGCCGATTCCAGTTCGGCACCTAGTAGTATTCTTATCCCTTTCAACGGTTGGGGCGCATTTATCATGACCTTATTGGCCGCACAAGGATTTGCGGATCCTTTTGCTACCATGGTAAAAAGCATTGGGTGGAACTTCTACCCAATACTGGCGCTCTTCCTAGTACCCATCATAATCCTCTGGAAAAAGGACGTAGGACCTATGCAAAAGGCCGAAGAACGCACGCAAAACGGCCAACTCCTCTGGGAGGATGCCCAACCCATGGTAGCCGATGAACTGACCGAGCAAGAAGTAGCCCCGGGCGTGACGCCCAAAGCTTACAACATGGTGGTGCCTATTCTAGTGATGGTGCTCCTGATGCCGATTATGCTTGCCTACACAGGTTGGGCGGGAGCGGCGGAAGCTTCTCCAGATGGTTTTATGGATCACTTGCTATTGGCCATTGGTAAGGGTTCTGGCTCTACAGCGGTACTCACCGCCGTTACCGGCGCTATCCTAGTCAGCATGGCCTTTTACAAAGCCCAAGGCATCATGGGTATCCGCGAAATGGTAGACCTCACCTTAAAGGGCATTGCGGGGATGATTCCGCTCTCTTTACTCATGCTCCTGGCCTTTGCCATCGGTACCCTTTGTAAGCAGCATTTAGGAACGGGCATTTACGTTGCGGAAATCACCAAGAGTTGGTTATCACCTGGCCTGGCTCCCTTCCTCATTTTTCTAGTGAGTTGCTTTGTGGCCTTCTCGATTGGATCTTCCTGGGGTACTTTTGGTATAATGATTCCCATTGCGGTAGGTATGGGGCAATCAATAGGTGCTGATCCACATATTGTCATTGCCGCAGCACTAGGAGGTGGCGTATTTGGCGATCACTGTTCTCCCATTAGCGATACCACTATCCTTTCCTCCATGGCCTCCGCCACCGACCATGTGGATCACGTGAAGACGCAGTTGCCTTATGCTTTTATAGCGGGGGGGCTTGCGGCGCTGGGGTACCTTATCCTAGGACTAATCTAGTTTATCGTTAGGAGAGGAGTCAGATACGCTAACCCAAGACAACCATACTCTTCATCACCACCTACTATCCATGCTGCATGAGATTATTTCACCACCCGTTCATAAACCGATTCTCCATTAACCTCCACTTTCAGGAAGTAAACACCAGCTACTAGCTCATTGATGTCTATTTTTTTACGAAAGACACCATTGGCTTGAACGGTCTCTGTTTGGTTGTAAATCAGTTGTCCTTGTGAAGAGAATAATGACACTACTACTTCACCAGTTTCTTCAACTAGAAGATGCAAGTTGATCCAGTCACTAGCAGGATTGGGGAAGACATTTATCTGTAGCTGGTCGCCTTTAAAATGCGCCATACGCACCTCGCTGTAGGTGAAGCTGCCGTCGTAGTCGACCTGCTTGAGGCGGTAGTAGTATTGGTTGCCTGCCTTGACGGACTTATCCGTAAACTGATAGCGGTGGGCCTCCGAGGTGGTACCTTGCCCTTCCACAAATTCGAGGAGCTCAAAGCGGCGACCGTCCAGGCTGCGCTCAATTTCAAAGCCTGCGTTGGCGGTTTCGGTAGCCGTTTCCCAGTATAGTTCCACCTGCTGCTTTTGCGCTTGCGCGGAAAAATGGGTTAGCTCTACGGGGAGGAGATTAGGAAAGCTAGGTGCTTCGTTGATGTCATCCGTCAAGATTTGGATGTCAGACAAGCTGGACAAGCCCGTTTGCGCACCCCACAATACCGGGCCGCCATAGCTCCAACAACAGATGGGTTGGCCGGATACCGGATGATTTGGCTGGTGTGTTCCTCCAGCGATGCTATAAAAATCCACATCAAAAGTGACAAAGCCATAGCCATTTCCACCCGTTAGTGGAACAACAATGATGCGATCCCGAAGACCATACTGCGGCGGTTGATAGTTAGTTTGAGTGTTTCCGGGCGTACCTGGAAATGTATAACCATAGGCAGCCGCATAAGGGCCTTTACCAAATTTGGCAAAATAGTTGTTAAGCGGCTCCGCATACCAAGAAGCGGCCGGGTAAACCCCCGAATAATTATAGTAGCGAACTTGCAGCTCGTTCTGCCCGTCATGGTCAAAGTCAAACAGCGCGCAGTCGAAGCCAAAGGCACCAAGTGCTCCCTGGCAAGGTCCCCCGGTGCGAGTTGGTGCGCCCAGGTTTCCGGCAACAATCTGGCTGTTCAGTTCTACGGGGCCGGCAATCATGGTGGCCAAGGCCGCAGAGCCCGCGATGGTAAACTTACCGGCCTTTTTGGTGGTCAGCTCCAGGCTTTCCACTTGGCTGCGGTATTGTTTAAGTAGTTGTGTTAAGTTTCGTTGCATATACCTATTGTTTTATTGTTGTTGCTGGTTGTGCGTGGCGTTCGCGGTAGAGGGTGGGGTCGGGTATACCGGCCATTTTTTCGGGTTGGAGTTGGCCCGCAAAGAAGTTATTCAAGAAGATGGCTTGCTCAAAAGGGTTTTGCAGCAGATCGTGATAATCGACTTCTACGTATTCTACGTTGCGTTGATTGTCCAACCAATGACGAGCTTTTTTCAGGCTATTATCAAACTTGTTGACTAAGGCCAGGGGCAGTACATCTTCCGGCAGGCGTTTACCATCTCTAATGAGCATTTTCTGTTGCGAACGGATCACCTCGTCCAGATCGCGGGTCATGAATACCACCCGGTATTTGTAGCGCGACGGCAGGTAGGGCAGTAAGTTGGCGATTACCTTGACGGCCTGGTCGGTAGCATCTTTCAGAAAACCATTCTTTTTCTGCAAGGATTTTACCGCCTCGTGTTCATAGTAGCCTTTGAGATTATTCTGGTCGGCTGTACGCACATCATCCGTAAACACCTGCATGCCACCGGCTTCCAGCATCTGCATCATCAGGGAGGTGCCACTACGGGGCAGGCCAGAGACAATGGTGATGGTGCCTTGCAGCTGGTCCTCCAGCGCAATTTCGTAGCGCTTGGCGCGGCCGGGTTGTTCGAGTACGTGCCGCAAGATGTAGATGATCTGCTCTCTGGCTTTATTGATGACCGGACTCTGCACCACGCACACCTCGTAGGCCTTGATGGCATCTTCGTACTGCTTTAAGGCTTGTAGGCATTTGCCAATCATGAAATGCACGCTGGGGTTATGGTAATCCAGCCCCGCAGCCTCCAGCAGGGCTTTCAGCGCGAGTTCATACTGGCCCTGGGCAGACAGAATACGCCCCTTCAGGTAATACGCTCGTTCATTTTCTGGCGATAGCGCTATCTCTTCGTTGACGGCCTCTAGTGCCAGTGCCATCTCATTCATACTGCGATAGGCATCCGCAATTCTGAGGTTGATCTGGAAATAATCGCCGGCTTCCGCTTTGATTTTTTGAAACTGCCGCAGGGCTCCCTTGGGTTTGTTTTCAGAAAACAGTAGGCTGCCTTCCAGGAGTTCAAGCTGGACCCCACGGTGGGGCATGGCCGCTTTCACGCTGTCGGTTACGGCTCTGGCTTTTTTCAGTTGGCCCGTCAGTTGATAGCAGTAAATCAGGCGCGAGCAGTAGTGCATTTGATCGGGGTAAGCCTGGTGGAGTTCTTCCAGTAAGGCAATGCCTTCTTCCCACTTTTGCCCGTCCATGTAGGCTTTGGCCAGGGTGAAGTTATTTTCGGCCAGCGTCATTTCAATCGCCTTCTCGTAGTCGTCGCCATGATCTTCAATGTAGCCCAGGTCAATGAGCTGTTGCAACTCGGCATCACTATCTTGTTCCTCCAGGTTGTACCCTTCTGGATGGCGACCATCATTACCAGCTACGTCTTCCCAGGAGTCGATGGTCGCTACCTTTTGTGTATCGGCAAAGGCATTTACCAGCACTTTCCCATCCATATCCTTACCCACAGGCAGGCCGTACAGATGCAAGAGCGTAGGCGTAATGTCCAAGAGGCTGGCACCATGAATGAGCTCGTCTTTCTTGAAGTCAGGGCCATTCATCACAATGATACCGTAAGGGCTGTGCTCCACGGCCGGCCCCATCGGTTCCTTTGGCACGACAATCGGACGGTTGTGATCGGGATGAAAGCCGTGATCGCTGAGTAAGATGATATTGGTGTCCGGCCCGGCCAGTTCCATTAGTCTACCCAGCATCATATCGTGAAAACGACAGGCACCATTGATGACATCCTTGTAGTTTTCAAAGTCTTTGAGCGGAATATGCGGGCGATGCGGTGGGTGATACTTCATGAAATCATGACAGAAGTGGTCGATACCATCATAATATACGCCGACGAAGTCCCAGTCTTCGTTCTCTAGGATGTAGGTGGCTGCGCTGTGGATAGAGGCGCAATCCGCTAGGAGGGTGGGGATGTTAGCCAGTTGCTTATCCTCGTATTGGTTGATGTTGGCGATATTCGGCACCAGTGGCTCTACGTGATTGCCCGTTATTTCGTTGACGTGCACGCGCAGTTTGCTAAACAATTCCGCTTTGTCAGCTGGGTGCACGGTCCCTTTCATCATCGGCCACTCCGTTTCATTGCGCTTCGAGCGTTGATAGAAGTTGGAAACCATCACACCATTGATCGGCTCGGCGGGATGGGAGGGCCACCAACCGACGACGTGCGTCTTTAAGTCATGCTGGGTGAAGATGTTCCAGATGGCTTTGCACTTGCGCGAGGTGATGTTCATCGGGCGCAGGCCTTTGCCGTCCGGGCGCGGCTCCGTAAAGCCGTGGATACCGTGCTTGTAGGGGCGTTTGCCTGTGGCTATGCTCGTCCAGAGGGTGGGAGAAAGGGGTGGGTCCAAGGTTGCAAGTTTTCCCATGACGCCGCCATTGACCAGCCGTTCCAGGTTAGGCATCAAGCCTTGGTCGATGAGTGGGTTGAGAAACTTCCAGTCGGCGGCATCCCAGCCAATGACGAGTGTTTTATTTTTTTTCATGTCCAAGTTTGTATCGTCTTTATCTATCAGCCCAACGGTTGGTCAACATCAAGTTTCCTATTTGCCCGAGGCATTTTCACACTGATAGAAGTAATTTCAGCGCACGCACCCATCACGCTTCCAGAAAGCTATCCATGACCGAATTTCCCCAAAGGCCAGTCTTTAATTTTCACACCTTCTTTGCCAGCTTCGCTTGCCGAAGGCGATGACGCTCATACCGCCAAATCATGATTCCACGGTAACCAACTGCAAGAATTCCAAGTGTACCGCCCGCTGGAATATGCGGATGTGCATCAGTAGTTTTCTCTTTAGCTTCAGGAGCATAGGCATCGAACACTTTCATATCTTTCTCATTTACAAGGAAATACAACGCAATTCAAAATTATTACCAGGCAACGCCAAAATATCCTCAGGCCGTACCCTTTGATAGTAATTCCTGTTATGCAAGAATATAGGATTAGGAAAAGTCATCATCTCTAGTGACGATGGTTACTAATGACTGTATCTGGTCAAGGGAATCATTGTCACAGTGATTCGACTATTTTTTTTACGATGGACGAGAGAAAAGCCGTTTTGACGGACAGCCACACTTCCTGCTTATTACTGTCATACTGAATATCAAGGCTTATTTGGTCGAAGTCTGTAGTAACGTGCATATGTCTATTTGTTTTAGTCCGTTACCGAAAGTCAGAATGGGTAAATCTCTTTTATTTCAGGAGCGTAGGCATCGAATACTTTCCTACCTTTTTCATGGATCAAAGAATACAACCCGATTAAAAATCATTATCAGGCAGCGCCAAAACTGCATTTAAAAAGCCTTTTTGAACGACTGGTACAATCAGCTCCGTGAGTGGGAAAATCAGGCTGGTAAGCCCCAGTCTAATTCAAGAGATGAATGGCCTTTTCGAGTGCTTTACGTCGAGAGCGGCTTAAGGGCACGATGTAAGGGCCAACGTGCAACTCATTGTTTTCTAGGTTCCAACGGTCCAGTGCTTTGACGTTGATGATATAGCCACGATGTACTCGGAGGAAAGCCCCAGCAGTGAACTGCTCTTCTAGACTTTTTAAGGAATAAAAAAGCAAAACAGAATCCTGCTTACTGAGGTACATACGCACGTAATTATCCTCTGCCTTGAACACCAGTACATCTTCCGGACGAATCTTTTGGTAAGAATTACCTTGGCGGAGGAATAAAGGATTATGGACAGCCATCATCACACATATTTTGGATCACTGGTGATTATATCTGCTCAGCAATGGCATTGTCACATAGTTTAGCCAGTTTTTTTTCCCATAATTTAAAGCCCCAGTTTAAGCCATTTAAACTGGGGCTGCGGGTGAAGTAGCCTTTTTGTAGTAAGATCGGGAAAGCGTCCTAGCGCCCCATCAGCATGAAGGCCGACCAGTAGCGCGGCAGGCTGGTAGACGGGCTAGCCAACATTTGGAGCTTGGCGGTTTGCAGGGCAGCGCTGTAAGATTGACCGGTCGCCAAAGCCTCGTAGAAGTGCAACATGAAGTTTTTGGTTTGCTCGTCACTGACCTTCCAAAGCGATGATACCACATTACGGGCACCAGCGTACAAGAAAGCTCGGTTGAGGGCTAACATACCTTCACCACCGGCAAAACGCCCCAGCCCAGAATCACAACTGCTTAACACAACCAGATCGGCCTTTAAGACCTGCAGCTGTATCTCATCCAGATACAGTAAACCCTCGTTGGCTTCCTGCTCGGTGTAGCAGGCCAGGGCCGAGCGGCGCGCCTCATTTAGGTTGGCCAGGCCGTGGGTGGCGATATGGACGTACTGATAAGCGGGGCCATTGAGCAGAGTCAGCAAAGCGGCCTTGGTAGCCTCCTCTTCCAGTAGTACTGCCTTTCGGCTACTTGCTGGTAGAGATTCTACAATAGCTAACACTTCATCGCGGGAAGCCGGCAGCGGCGAAAACTGCCCATCTGCAATACTACGCGACAAAGAATCCGTAGCGAAATCACTAGTTCGCAGAGTAGTACTCGGCTGTTGGTCAGCGGTAAAAACCGGCGCAAAGGCAAGTAATGACTGGTTGGTAATGGGTGCCTTTTGTTGCGTCAGCACATAAGCTGTTGCAGAGTATTGGTAACTGATCCGATAGTCACGGATCAGGAAGGGCCATTCGCTCAATTCTCCTTCCTTAGTAGGCTGGGTGAGCAGCGCCTCAAAGGGAAGATTGCGGAGTGACCGTTCACCAATTATGATTAGGTGATCAATATCTTGTAATGCTGGGCGTAGTGGTACCATGAGTTGTTTGTACAACTCGGCACCCAGGCTACTCAGTTGCTCTTGCTTAGCCCGCTGTTTTAGTAGTGGGCTCCGTAGTAGCTGGGTGTATTGCTTGATCGTAGCGCCCAAGGTTTCTGCATCTATTATCTGAGGAAGTGGTATCCTCTGTTTACGCTGGCCCGTGATTAGGAAGGCGTACGGCTCATCGGCTATGATATCATAGCTAATAAGCGCAGTGCCCGCTGGCAAATATGCTTGCAGTGCCGTAGCATTTACGTAAGGGATAGAAAAATAATGATTGGATTGCATGGGATACCTAGCCCGAAGATCCTGTACAATAGTTGTGAGTACCTCCCCCGCCGCGATAACCTTTGCTTCCTCTTGCTCCGGTGAGTCGCTGAGCGCTGCCACGCGCTGGGCCGTCACCAGGGAGCGCTTAGCATTGTCTAGGCGTTCGAGTTCTACTGGCGGCAATTGTGGTGGAGCCATTGTTTGCAGCAAGCCGACTGACTTCTGTTTTTCAAACGCTAAAAAAGCCGCATCAAAGTAAGCCGGCTCACTTGTAAGTTGATAAAAATTCAGAGCGATGCTCGTTTCTAGTTGAAAGCTATAGTTAATCAGCAGGTTCTGTTTTCCGTGGTACTGGGTCAATTCAAAACCTTGCAAGTTGCTATAACTATCCGTAGCAAATGCCAAGGCCAATTGGTTGGTAGCTTGGGCCGAACGCAACATATTTGGGTCCTGGCGGTCTTCTCCGATCTTGGCTTGACAGTAGGCCTTATGGTGGAGGATTTGACTTGTCCAAGATATGTCGGGAACTTCATCAAAAGCACTCGGATTAGCACTCAGTGCCGTATCCGTGAAAGTTGCGAACAGATTAATCAAAGCAGCCTGGGCAGCATGAACCCCCGCAAGATAACGCCCCTGGGCAATTAGTATGCGAGTCTCCAGGTCATAAGTAACGAACTGCGCGCTTGGAGGTACGTACGATTTAGCCTTTTGCAAGGTTTCCGCGGCCGCTGAGTACTGCCCCAGTAAATATTGGTGGGTAGCCAAATTATAGGTCGCAGACCCCAGATCAACGGTGCCGTATCGCTCACCAGTTTCCACCGCCAACTTGCCTACTTCTACCGCTTCCGCATGGCGACCTTGCTCAGCGTACACAACAGCCAAAGCGAGATGAGCCGTTCCTAAAATATCAGGATGATCTTGAAGCTTTAGAATTGTCTCTTCCAGTACGCGCTCTGCTGCCGTTAGCTGACCAATAAACACGTAAGACATAGCCAGATCCGCCACCACGCCAGTGCGGTCTATAAGGGTATAAAACGGTTTTTCCTCATCCAATTGTAATACCTTTCTGGCGTAGGCAATTTGCTGTTCTCCGTTTCCTTGAAAGCGGGCCAAGGTCATTTTCGCATCGTACAGCATCACTTTGTAAGGTGCTATCAGAGTCGAATCTGGCCCATTGAACAAAGAGCCCAGCTCGTCATTAATGCGTTGTATGCCTGGCACGTCAAAGGCGTCCATAGCTCGGATGAGCTTCTCCTTGTAAACGTAGAAGTAAGTTTGATTATAGTTCGAAAAAGTGAGTAGTGCTTGGTCGAGGTAAAACTGGTAAGTCGGATAATCATCCCAGTGGTAACGGGCCAGTGCCTGGTAGGCGTAGTAGGTAGGAGCCGCATGAGCATCGCCCAGAGAAGTCTTCGCTAACTCAATGGCTGCCAGCGCTAAAGAGTCGGAGAGAGATCGGGAATCATCGTTTAATTCGTAAGCTAAGCGGCTCATCGCCGTTACACGATTTTTACTGAAGGGCAGCTGCTCATATGTTTGCAGCAGCTCGGTAAGCTCAGTAATTCTATCACCGGCAAAATCTTCTTGGAAGATCTCTTGTAAGCGCTGATCCGCTGTTTCTGGGGCGATTTGGCTGTGGCCAAAGCCGGGAATAACCAGCAAAAGAATTGGTAATAGTATGGACTTACAGTAATTGCTGGGGCGTATTTTGGGGGGGGAGTACATTGAGCGTAATATTTAAAAACTTAAATGGAAAGGTAATGATTTGCCTCGGGGCTCGCTAAATTTCTTAAAAGGTTTTGCAACAACGCAGTCTACTTTTTTGTGAGCTGTTTAAATTAATCTGTAAGAGGTAATATATCAAGTACAAACTGCAGGAAACGACTAGTAAAGCATTAATACTAAAGAGCATCACAATCTACGGTCATTACATCCAAAGCAATTTTCTTAAATTGGCTTCCTATAAACAGTCCAGCCAAACCCCTGATACTCCCTTGTCCCGTAAATCACAACCCAACTACATTAATGGATTGCTACAGCACGATACGGCCACAATCGAGCTAATCTATCGCAATTACGCCAGCCGTATCCAGCTCATGGTAAAGGCCAACGGTGGTACGGCGGAAGACGCCCGTGATATCATACACGATGCTTTGATGATTGTTTACCAAAAAGCACAAACCCCCGACTTCCAGCTGACCAGCCAGTTTTATTCTTATTTATACGGTATCTGCCTACGTTTATGGGATCGGAAGCGCAAGAAAAAATCGTCGCAGACTGTGACCATTCCCAACGATCACAGATATAGAAGTGACGAAGATCTGCTGCGGGATATTGAAGCCAGAGAACAACACCTAGTCTTTAGGTCTGCCCTGCGCAAGCTTGGCCCGCTCTGCCAGCAGTTACTAGAGCTTTTTTTCGCAAAAACGGATATGGCTGAAATTGCACGACAGCTCGACCTGAAAAATGCTCACACCGCTCGCAATCGAAAGTACCGCTGCCAAAAGGAATTGGAGCAACTGGTAAAAAGCGACGTTCGATATAGCGAACTCAAACACTAAACCCGACCAAGATGACAGATCAAGAAAAAATAGAGCGGTACCTGGCGAATGAACTCTCCCCTGAGGAGCAGGAAGCCTTGGAGCAGCGCCTGGCAGCTGAGCCTGAGCTTAGAGAATCACTCTCGCTGTACCGGGCTACACAGGAATTCTTTCAGCGCAGGAACCCCGCGCTGGAAGCTACGCTAGAAGGTATGGGCAGGCGCTATATCAGCAATACCCCCTGGTACCGGCGTTGGTGGCTGGCCATGCTCCTTGGTTTGGTAGCCGTGGGTGGGGTCTATTATGTCTGGCCCAACCTAACAGAACCTAAGCGCCAACCGGCTACTATGGCACCTGTACCTAGCCCCCATGCCCCTGCCGACGCCCCTGACCTTGCACCGACCGACTTTGAGAATAAGGACGTACTGCCCACCTCCACTCCAAGCGCACCCTTGCCTCCCGAGTCTGACGCAGCACCTCAGGCAGAGCCCTCCCCTCCAGCGAGTCTGCCCCCCATAGCGCAGGCTACCCCAGCAGATTACACGCCCAATACAGACTTAGAAGAACTGTTCGGTACCATCGTACGCAGTGCTGACTTTTTTGTAGTTGACAGCCCCGAAGCGATCTCCACGCTAGATTTGGCTCAAACATCATGGTCTCTAAACGCACGCACGACCATATCCAAGACCTTAGAGTTGAGGTTGTACAGCAATGCCAGCAATGATTTTTACGAAGACCGCCGGATAAGCACCAAAGTACTCCAGGCCACTGGATCGTCAGATACCCTTAATATCAACCAGGATCTACCCACACCTGAGCAAGCTGGGCTTTACTACTGGCTGGTACTGGAACAAGAGACGGAGGAGATCAGAGCAGTTGGAAAAATCAAAGTAGAATAGTGCTGAAAAAAGCATCCAGAAGCAGTCGTACTTCTGGATACCTTAATGCATTGATATAGATGGCGACCATCTACGAACTCAATTAACTTCGCTTGGCTAACTTGTTGAATCGGTCACGGAGCATTTTTGCTGCTACTTCCGTCAGACCACAATCATACCAGTCATTAGTCATCGTAATGAGCTTATCTAATTTATCCGGAACCAAGTTATCCTCAAGCAGCCAATTGTAAGTCAGGTGATCAGCCATTCCTTTGGTTGCCACCAGCGGACTTTCATCCCGCTGGGTAAATATCGAAGCTGTATTCATCACATTCGTCCATGTGGACCCCATGGACCCCGTTAGCTGTAACCCGACGTCAAATAGGTCAACGGAGTCGAGTCCGTCTTTCGTATTAAACTCCTTTAAGGCCTGTAGTGCATTACCAGCATCAACACTATCCGCAAGTTTAGGTTTCCAGGTCTTAGCTCTACTTCCTGTACGATCGGCTGTGCAATTCATATTCTTATCACACAGAAAAATCAACCTCCGATTGGCTTTAATCAAAGTCTCCACCGACGACTCCAGGTCATCTTTAAAGCCTTGCTGTAGTTCGTGATAACCAACTTGCTCCCGGGCTTTCTCAAAACACCGATCCAGGAGGTTGTTACGGGATTCTGCAGATATCTTATCCTTCTGATAGTTAAAAATATCCCACGGCCCTTTGATACCGTCCGTACACAATACTACCGTAACAATCTCTTGCTGATTTTTCTTTAGAAATTCAATTATTTGCGACAAGAAGCTAACGTAAGACTCTCCAGTTATGATCATGTGCACATGAGCTAAGGGAAGCTCGAAGTCACTCGGAATACCCAACTTAATTTCACAACCTGGTCGAAAGTCAAAAGTTCGGGCACCGAGCTGCAACTGTTTGTAGGTATTGTCTTTTTGTGTATTGGCCCAAAAATCAACGTGTGGCAAGCTGCTCCGCACATACATACCCGAATCGTGTGAGCCCGGCAGAATCAGGTTTTTGAGTTTAATATCACTTAGAGACAGGCCTCCATAGTGACTCGCCCGAACCTCATCAAAAATGCGCTGCATCCACTTATTTTGGTTTTGGGTAACAACGGCATATAACTGATAATCATTGGGCAACTTGCTACTATCAAAGAACCCTGAGATAGCAGACTTGGCTTTATTCCAGAGGCTGGGGTCGGCATAATAAAATCCAAAGCAGAAACAGAAATTCTCCCTGATAACAGCTCCAGCTAGCATATTCGCTCGGTCGAGCAAACTGATGTGCGAAAACTCTGTGGTGGTTTCATTGTAAGAGTTCAAATAGACTGATCGTTCATGCACCTCCTGGCCTAGATGTCTGGCTCGAATATGCATACGATCGTTGCTCTGCCACGGCCATCCGCTACGCTCTAATTCATGGTGGCCTGCCTCATAACTGAATTCACGATCATAGTATCGCTCTGCATACTTATCATGCCCACAACCTGAGAAGTCTACTGAAATTGAATAACCTTCTGAGGAAAATGCGTAAAAATCTACTCCTTCACTCATGATCTATAAAATTATTTAGGTTAGATAATTTGCTCGTATGGACTAAAATGAGTCGCTGAAGTCAGGGGTTCTGCCTACATCAGAAACCTGCCAAATCGCGAGTTCACGCTACCGAAACCATAGGAATTTTGAGTGAATCCATGTCAAATGGAAACACTATTCAATATGGCTCACAACCTTGCTTTAAATTTTTACAGAGACAGAAAACAAACACGCAGCCAGAAAAAATAATCTGCTGCAAACGTGAGCATGATCTAAAGCCAGGAAACCTGACCCAATACTGCGTTCAATCCGAATTTGGTAAACTATTAGATGATAACTTCCTCAAGTTAAGCTGCCAAAGATGCATTTACTAATTTTCTATTTGTTTTCAGGTGAGATGTCATTTTTGACTTGCCAGTAACCAATAGACACTTGCGAGTTGATGAAATATACTAGGAAAGCTACCTTCTTTTTTTCCGCGAACGCGGCCGTACTAGACAATTAACCACAATGAGTACCTTTACTCCAGTCCAAAGTTCCTTCCATTAAATTCAAGTTCTTCGCTTTACATGATAGCAGACCTCACCTCCCTCCAGTGGCTCACCCTTGCTGGTGCTGCCTTCATGATTGGCTTGTCCAAAGCGGGCTTGAAAGGACTGGGCATGGTGTTAGTGGTGTTGATGGCCAGTGCCTTCCCTGCTAAGGCTTCAACAGGGCTAGTACTACCGATGCTCATCATGGCTGATTTGATGGCCGTTACGTATTATCGGCGTGATGCCGACTGGTCTTACGTTTGGCGCCTGATTCCGGCGGCGGCGATTGGCGTAGTGTTGGGGGTATGGATTGGCCAAGATTTAGATGATGAAACCTTTGGCAATATCCTGGCTGGCATTGTATTACTAGGTTTGTTGCTACTCGTTTGGCAAGAACGCCGGCCACCTTCACAAAGCTTTGTACGCCATCCTTTGGTGAGTGGTTTTACGGGTTTAGCCGGTGGCTTCACTACTATGGTGGGCAATGCGGCAGGACCCGTAATGTCCGTATACCTTTTGGCGACCCGCCTACCAAAGCGGGAGTTTATTGGCACTGCTGCTTGGTTTTTCCTGATCATTAACTGGATCAAAGTACCTTTCCATATTTGGTCGTGGGAAACCATATCCTGGCAGAGTTTCCGACTCAATCTCTTTGTCATCCCCGCCATCCTTATCGGTTTTTGGATCGGTATCAAGGTAGTTGCGATGATTCCGGAAAAGGCGTTTCGCTATTTTGTGATGATTGTTACGGCCATTACTGCTTTGAAGATTCTATTCACCTAGGTGCTGAACGCCCACCGGGTATTAGCCACAACTATCAGAAAAAATGGGACAAAAGGATGAAATACTAATTGATGGCATGAATGCCGAAGAATTGCTGTCCTGGTCGGATTCAGAAGCATTTCAGGACATATGCCCTCTTCTTCCAAAGAACAAAGGGCATAACTCACAATGGAATTATGCCCTTCAGTGAAGTGCGATCCAGAATAAAACGCTTATCCTAGCAGAGACTGTAGCTTCATCGCCACACCCATATCGCCTTTGATTTTCACCTTTCCGGTCATCATAGCCATCATAGGATTCAAGTCTCCACTAACTAGTGCCATGAAATCCTCTGGAGTCATGGAGATTACGCAATCGGCATCTTCATCAACACTTGAGACCACATTGCTCTCGCCGGTACCGTCTACGTATACCTTAAAATCGCCAAAGTCCATTTTGAGAGTACTCCCAAGTGCTGGCACACCAGCTGCTCTTTCCTTGATTCCATCTAATAATGCAGAAGCATCCATTGATTCTAATTTTTGCCCGCAAGGTAGGAGTTTTTGCGCTAGATAGCTACTGGTATAGCAGTAAGCAATGAAACCTCCTCTACCATACAGAATGATATTTAGCAACTAAACGCCAGGAATGCGTTCATTAATTTGCGCAAGTCGCGCTGTTTTTTCAATTCGCTTCGTCCGGGTCTTATCGGTCTTCGCCAGTTTAATCCAACGCAATGTAAAACGCTGTACCGAGGGTGGAAACGCATCAAAGCATTCCCGCGCCGGTGGCAATTTATCCAGGGCCGCTACCAAATCAGCAGGTTTGATGAGTGCATCCACATCATCCATGAAATTCCAAAGTCCGTTTTCTTTGGAGCGTTCGATGGATTGAAAGCCCGCGGGCTCCATTTTGCCTTCTTCGATGAGCCGGGCTGCTCGGTCTTTATAGCTTTTGGCCCAGTGCTGCATGCGTCTGGGGCCAATCAATTGCATCGTTCGTTCAGCATCTAATTTCCGGCGAATGCCGTCAATCCAACCAAAGCAAAGTAGTTCATCTAGTACTTCAGAAGTAGATATGTACTTAGCAGGGGTTTGCTTTTTGTAGGTCACCAACCACACACTTTCTTCCTGTTGGTGATTGGCTACTAACCACTCCCTTAGCTCTTCGGAAGAACTTACTTCTACTTTCGTAAAATTTTCGGTTTTGATCATGCGCTGGCGTAAATTTGACCTCTTGAACGCTAAAAGAAAAGCTTAGTTCAATAACCGAAAGAGAGTAGAATGCATTTACGTTCCCCAAAAGTCGCCTAAAGACAGTAGTTGAAGCGTGTACATTTTATCTCGCATTCGATGATCTTCGTGCGTTTTTCTTTCGATATTTACGAATCAGCCTCAATCCCACTAAGGCGGAAGAAGAGCAACAATAAAACTCTTCGATTTTCACACCACGCAGTAGCACCGAAGGTAAATCTTGCCTTGGAGAACTATAAGTAGGTATTGATCTATGGTAAAAAGCTATGTTTATGCATTAGTACAAAGCCTTACCGACGCAGAGGTTGAGCACTGCCACGATTTCATTCGTTCCCCCTTCATTACAAAGCAATTCAGAGATGCGGATTCAGTTAGCAAGCTATTACAAAGGCTCTCGTCAGTCGACATACTGGAGAAAGCTGTTTTAAACCAACAGTTATTTCCCGAAGAAGGGCATAAAACCGCCAAGCTCGACAAGTTAATGAACGAATTGGCCGGCGGTATCAAACAATTTTTACTGTGGCAGAAGTACATGAGGCCTACCCATCAATTTGAACGAAAATTGGATTGGGTAGAGATCATCAGAGAGCGAGGACTAACTAAGCGTTACCAGCAAGAACTAAAATCTCTGGTAAAATATGTAGACCGAAACGCTCGTGAATCCACTCTTTGGTATTATCAAAAATTTCAGCTTGCGTATGAAATCCACGAAACGGAAAGCATTCGTAATAACGCCAAGGGAGACCTCCACATTCCGGAAGTTATTGATCGGCTACATGCCTATTTTTGTATCCAGCGCCTAGAGCTATTGAACCTTTTGTTCCTACAAAAAAAAGTAACCTCTTTAGAAATACCGGACCATACCCATGCCACAACAGAGGGGCTAATACCGGCGCCTATTAAGGCCAACTACCCCATACTGCTCATTGCGGAAGCAATTCATCAACAATTAATCACTCCTCTACCGAAACCGGAAGCATTTAGTACCATAATGGACCTGCTCAGACAACACGAATGGAGCTTAGAGTCATCCGTTTTGCAACACTTTTATGCTTACCTGAGGAACATTTGTATCCTACTCATTGAGGATGGTCATACCGCCTTTACTGAGACCTTACACCAAATTCAAAAGAACAACTTGGAAAAGGGCTACCTCTTTTACCAGGGTAAGTTGTCGCCTAGCGCCTATATGAGTGTGACCAGAATAGCGATTCAGATTGGGCAATATGACTGGGCCCTGCAATTTATCAACGATTATAGAGATAAAGTGATGGACAGTGGGGATGAGGTAGAAAACCTCTACTACCTGAATAAAGCATTATGCTGGTTCGCCAAGGGTTTATATGAAAAAGCCTTGCAAATCATCCCGCCCCATTTTGCTGATGTGACCTACTTGATCTACAGTAAGCGCCTGGAGTTGAAGATCTATTTTGAATTGAATGCTGATTTGCTGGTTTACCGCATGGATGCTTATAAAATGTACCTCAGTCGCGCTTCTAAAAAGTACTTACCAGCAAGCGTAAAAGAACCGGAAAAGAACTTTGTCAATATCCTTCTTCAAATCGTTCAATCACCGCTTAGAGATAAAGAGCGCTTCAAGAAAATCCGAGATCGGATTCGCGAAAAAAAACATATCGCTGACCGAGATTGGCTGATAGAAATCGTCGAGCGGAGGATTTAGAGCGTGTTCCGCAGGGGGGCACTGTCATTTATATTGAGGGCTGTAGCTATTAGCCACAGCCCGCTTAATCTGGTAAATAGAATCAGGTTAGTTTACCACAAACTTATGACTTTGAATTCCCTGATCACTAACCAGCTGCAAGGTGTATACCCCAGCGGCTAAAGCGCTCGTATCCAGATAAAACTGGTTATACCCACGTGACAATTGTGCCAACTCTAGATACTGCACCTGTTGCCCTACTGCATCGAAAACAGCTACGTGAACCTTCGTATCATCAGTAAGCTGAAAGCTCACCGTTGCCTGATCCTGAACAGGATTTGGGAAAAAGGAAAAGCCCTCGATATTTCCTCGACTTTCCTCCGATAGTCTAATTAGCACTCCGTCACCATCCTCCGCCGTTCGGCTACAGACTTCCGCATTCTTGGGGTGGTTTAGGCATATTAGATCAGACCACGGCCCATATTCACCCGATTCACATATAGCTCGAACGCTCCAACAAAAACAGTTCAATCCTATAGTTGCAGGAGGGTTGAGATAATTATTGGTCGTTGTTACAGTAAAAGGGAGAAATACGAAGCACGAATTATCAGAACTATTGAAGGAAAAACTTATTTGATACGCTACCGCATCATTAACTGTACTCCATTCTAATCTTGGACTAGTCGTATTATTACTAATTCCACAACCACTGATCATAGGTGCTTGACTATTGCAGGGACCTTCAAGAGAAATCTCACAGTCCGCAATAGGCCCACAATAGATGCAATCTTGCTCCGACTCTCCTTCACTGTCACAGTTTGCACAATGATTCTGGCCATAACAAACCTCAAAATCACACAATGCGGAAGATACCTGATTGATGATGGTATAAAAGGATCCTTCTGGTACAGTCAGTGGAAAATCCTATTAGCGGATCACCTGGCGATGAGTTCGGCGAGAGCGTAAGAAGGTTGCATGCTTCTGCCCCTCCTACAGAGCCATCGTTTAGTAAACCATTCGTATAATAAACATGAACATCTACGGGTATAATCCCACTGCTTCCTGTAGTTGCTACTTTACAATAAAAGCTTATTGTATATTCTGATCCAGGGGTTACGGCGAGAGGGATAACTATAGCCTCATTTGTACATCCAGTGTTTTCAATCATAGCCCCTAAACCAATGAAAACATCACCTTCATATGCTGAGGTAGAAATACTCGCTGCAGCGGATGAGCCATTTACATAGACGGTCGGAGAGCCTTGCGGTGTAAACCAAGGAAGAACGCATCCATCGTTCACCCCTGTACCGTCGTTTGTAGAACCTGAAGTAGTGTAACCTTCAAACCCAGCATTTGTAATGGGAATTGATTCGCACTCAATTTGCTGAGCCCATACCCAGCTGGTGGAAAAGCACATAAGTAGAAAAAGTAATCTCACAAGCATAGCGACCATGTTTAGGGAAGTCTGCGAACGTACCATTTAACCAGGCCTATCGTCTTGTTTCTATGGTGTTCTCGCATTCTTCGATCAAGTAATATAATAGTTCCCCAGCCAGGGACCTCTCAAATTTCTCCTTGTCATACAGGTCCAAAATAGACACCTAAAAAAGTCAATGTCAACCACTTAACCTACCCTTCGATGCTTACTTCATGGCATAGAAATCCCCCTGTAAGTCCGAAGACTTACTGACGGCTCGCTTGACGTTAGTAACGCGTACGAGTGTAACTCTCAGCGTAGGATTAGTGCTCTAATCCTAATAATGCGTTGAAGACTAGTCGATTGAGAGCGCTGCCTTGAGGATTAAAAGAATTGTCAGAGAAAGAAGGCAGTTAAGGGGGCACACACACATAGCGCACACCCCCTAGACAGAAAACCTTTCTTTAGCGCCAACTAGTAGTTTATTGCTTAAGCAAGCGAGTAGAAACGGAATACTGCGCCGTATCTAAACGAAGGATATAGATCCCACTTGGCAGGTCATTCAGAAACAATTCGTAAGTCAATGAATCAGCATTCTTCTTGATGGCAATCTGTTTATAGATGCTGCCATCAACTCCCAAAAGAGTTAACATACCGGCTTGCGGAATGGAAGAAAACCTAACCTTAGTGAAGGTTCCCACCGGGTTCGGGTAAACGTCCATTATTGGCTCAATTTCTTCATTAATGAGGCTTGTCCAGGAAGTGGCACTGCCTAATTCAAAATCAGTGTGTGCGCGTGATACATTTTCAGTATAATCTTCTTGTGATATATGCCCTCCGTCACCACTCCCAATTAGAGGAGACGAATCGTCAGTAAACAGATCTTCAAATGAACTTGGCCAAGGGTCTGGCCATGATACTTTACAGCCACTAAGCTTAGCTAGTTGAAAGCCCGCTGATGCAGACATGGATAGTGTATTACCAAGAGATTGAAAAGATACACTCCCTGCCGCTATTCCCTGGTAGAAGAGGTTCAAAATCACCTCTATCTCCGTTGATGTACTATCCCTAGCCATCGTCCAAGCATCCCCACCAAAATCAACAACACTCACCCACAAGGTATCGCCTTGGAAGCTAACTATAGTGGGAATAGAGACCACAGATTGACTCACCAGATGCGTTGCCTCGATGAAAAAGAGTTCATCGCTCTCATAGCTACAGTCTATAGATCGGCTGCTTAAAGACGTTCTACAGTCCGTATTGCAATTCGATAAGACGAGAGCTCTATCGCTTCCCTGGCGCAGGACCAAATCAATGACTAACGGGCTTTCACCATTGTCATCGCCTTGAGCCGCTAGTGTAATTGGCAAAGAAAGAAAACTACAACATGCTACAATAAGGTAAATTGTGTGTGTCCAATTATTCATGCTTAAAAGTTTATGGATTCCTAACTACGAATAGCAGAAATCAGGTTTTCTGAAAAGCTATAAGGCAAAACTATCCAGTTCTACTTATAGATTTTGTAACACTTTTAAGGGAGTTTTCTGAGGGGTGCGAATGTGGGAAAGCTCACTTTGTATTTTATTCCACAATAACTTTAGTAGAGAGCAGTTGTTGAGGAAGCTGAACTTGAACGATGTATACCCCAGGAGCCAGTGGTAGATCAAACTGCTCTAGCTGCTGTGGTGAAGTAACAGATCGCTCCGTTATTACTACTCCGTCGATACTCATAATACTCATTTTGACTACACCAGTAAAAGGTGGTAGTTTGACGTTGAAGTACCCTGCGCTTGGATTGGGGTACACCTGGAAACCAACAGATTGACCTTTTCGAGTACTACCCTGACTAGACTTAGTGTCAACACCTCTACATTCTCCGTTCGAAATATTAACAATGGGCTCCTGGAAGCAGACTAAGGTTTCATCTTGTGCTGTAGCATCATGGAAGGTGCCACTTTCAAGCTCCAGACAAAATGTGCCGCAATCAAGTAATGCACAATATGCAAAAGATGGTTCGCAACTACATCCGGTGTCAATTCTGACGATTGGGTTAAAAAACTCAGAACCACAACGGTAAATCTCTGCAAAGGCCTGTGGTACTACGCAGTCTTCATCACAAACCCATCGAACACGTAGTATAGAATTAGAGGCATAGATAATCTCAGCGGAGATGCCAATATTTGACTGTACCACCACAGGAAAACTAGTAGCATTGTTTACGGTAGCATCACCTCCCTCCAAAGCCAAGGTCCAAGACCAGGTGTTTCCCGTGCAATTATCACAGGTGGACAAATCCACCGAATAAGTATTAACCGTATTACAAGCCACAGGATCAGCCCCACTTGTCCCAGGTCCGTATAATCCGCAGGGGCCAGTCTCACCTATTTCAGGAATCTCCTGAGCAACAAGACAACAGGATGCTACTAGCATAATAAAAACGAGTGCAAACAAATGTGTTAGATTCTTCACAATCAATAAATTTTCTTTTCAGAATTTGTAATTATTCCTTGGTTCTCCCCCTGCTGGTTTCAAGTCTAACAGACCAGTACTGTCACTAGAATACCTTCAACCAAAGACACACCTCTCCCACCCCAAGCTTATCACTTAGGTGGACATCTATCCATACTTGTCATTGGAGAACTTTAGTCCGGTCTTTACTATACGAGATCAGGGGCGGATTGCCCCGACCATAGACCAGTGGCAACGATATTCTTTAAGATTTGTCGAACAGCCAGTATTTATTCTGCTGGTAGATAAGCCAGTGTTAAGAACCAATGATTCTCTGCGATAAAAGTACCATTGATCCATTGACTGGCTTATCTCGTACAAGAAACAGAAGATTTCCTTTCGCGGGCTACTAGTACAAATCATTTAGACCGAAGTAAAGCATAGTAGCCGAGCGCATTATATACTGGAACCTAGGATCGAAAGGAGTTTAACTCGCAAGTTAATTTGCTAGCCACCTATAATAAAGCAATTAGCAGAAGTGCCTGCGTCTACTGATGCATGTTCACACCATGAAGGCCTAACGATCCAGTCATTAGGGGCAATATTAACAAGGCGTGCCCCTCGGAATATGTCAATGAATAATCTTGATGAGTTAAATACATCGTGATCAATATCAAAGATTTCATTAGAGCTTCCAGACTCCTCCTGCACAATATGTGTCATTCTACCATCAGCCCGGATACGATCTTCTTTATTTCCAAACCAAATTCCAAGGAATCCACGTTTCTGATGTCGAACCAAAATCCCAATTTCTGTGACGGGAACAGCTACGTTTGCTGGAGGAAGTGGAACGTTCGTATAATTTACAAACCACTCTGCCCTCAAACGATGTTCTGTACCATCATGGAAATAAGTATCAATACATTCATGAATGGTGACTTTGGTATTCTGAGTTTCATCGAATAGCGCTGTAACAGTTACCCCTGGTGTTTGAGAAATATCTGTAAAATCTATAACCGAAGATAGTGGCAAGGTGTAAGCCAAGTCATAAGAAATCTGTACAAGTGTTTCACCAACTTGGTATATGCCGTACTCATTAGCAATAACCGCCAAGCCTGGTGATTTCACTGCCGGAATAATGACTTTTCCTCCTTGTGGGTCATCCACGATCTTAATATCAAATTGTTCTTCAATCTCTTTTACTGATGAAGGTAACTGCCCAGAAATCTCAAGTTGGGCTAACTCCTCTTCAATTGAATTAAAATGATTCATGTAGGATGTAAACTCCTTTTCGTCAAATAATTCGGATTGAAGCGCTTTGATTTCAGAAATTGGCTTTTTGTAGAGCTCTAAGAATTCCTTTGCATCATTAAAAATCATCAGATTCTGGGGATGATCCTGATCCTCAATGGTAACATCACTTTGTAGAAGACTCTGATCCTTCTCACAAGATGAAATCATAAGGCAGGCAAGTAAGACAAATATGCCTTTTTGGAAATAAGACAAATGATACATAATAGTACGTTTTGATTAAAAAAGTTATTGGAAGACACTAATGAACTTGGGTCTAAATACCTCTTTACAAAAAGCTTGAATTAAGCTGGAAGATTAATTCACTTTTAGACAGAAGTCACATTATTTTGAAATACAGATATGCAACTGGATCAAAAACTCGACACTTATAGAATCTAGTCATCAGACACACCTCTCCCACCCCAAGTCTATCACTTAGGTACACGTCTATCCATTCTTGTCAGTACATTTTTTTGCGGAAATAGCTCGGCCCAACTATAACCACTTCGCTATCCCAGGATTTGGCTTAATCATCGCTTGGTGTAAATCTGTGATTAAACACAATCATGGTCATGCTATGTGTGAATCCAACCAGTTAAACTTCGACCAGTAATGGAAAAATCTAACCCTTTGGAAAAACTGCATTGCAAAGCTACCTGGCAATACTCACAAATTTCGTAACACTTTTAAGTGAGTTTTCTGAAGGGGTCCGAACACGTAGAAATGCTAATGCTATTAGAGGCGAGGTTATTCCAGATGGGTTGTAACTTCCTATAGGCCGTTTACACAGCACAAGGCCGCTGTAGAGCGCATAAGCCAAGCAGTTATCAATTTGTATGAAAGCTCTACAGCGGTTGCAACACAGTTTGCTTAGGGAAGGCATAATCAATAACGCCCAACGAATAGCGTCGCCTGAGTAGTCTGCCGTCTAGCCATAAATTATTCTCGCAGTACTATATGAAGGGAAATCCTAGCGGGTGGAGGAGGTAAGATTTTATTGCTTTAAATTCTCCGTCTTAATCATGCAGGCACTGTGTATGAGTCTGTAACGCCCACTCTCCCAATAGGTTTAGAAAACAAAAAGTGACAGTAACGCTCTGCATCACTGTCACTTTTATTTTGACTTTTGCTTTCACTTTTAAGCCAGCACCTCCCCCGTCAACTGCGCGCGCTGCTCGCGAATGTTATCGGCCTTGAGGTAATCGTCAAACTCCATCAGGCTATCAATCATACCACTGGGCATGATCTCGATAATGCGGTTCGCCACCGTTTGCGTCAGCTGGTGGTCATGCGTAGTGAAGATGAGGTTCCCTACGAAGTCGCGTAGTGCTTCGTTCAGGGCAGTGATCGACTCCAGATCCAAGTGGTTGGTAGGCTCATCAAGCAACACAAAGTTAGGGTGCGCCAGCATTGCCTTAGCCATCATACAGCGTACTTTTTCTCCTCCGGAGAGTACGCTAGACTGCTTGTAAACTTCCTCTCCAGAGAACAGCATCCGTCCCAAAAAGCCACGGATAAACTGCTCATCCTTATTCTCTGAGTACTCCCGCAACCAGTTGATCAAATCTTGATCCTGGGCATCCGTGAAGTACCGCTGATTCTCGTTTGGCACGTAGGTGCTGGTAATCGTTTGCCCGTACTCAATAGTACCGCCATCGGCCTCCAACTCACCAGCTAAGATTTCGTACAGTGCAGTAGTCGCATTACTATCACCAAGTAGCGTGATCTTCTCACCGTGGTTGATAGTAAAGGAAATATCCTTGAAGAGAAAGTCGCCGTTTTCGTCCTTCTTACTCAGGTTTTCCACCTTCAAGATTTGGTCACCGGGCTGGCGCTCTGGTTGGAAGTGGATGTAAGGATACTTACGGCTAGAAGGCTTGATGTCCTCCAGGTTCAGTTTTTCCAAGGCCTTCTTACGAGAAGTAGCCTGGCGCGACTTAGAAGCATTCGCTGAGAAACGCTGGATAAACTCCATCATCTCTGCCCGCTTCTGCTCCATCTTCTTATTCTTGTTAGCGATTTGGGCAGCTTTCAATTTACTGGACTCGTACCAGAAGGTATAATTACCGGTATAGATACTGATCTGTTGGAAGTCGATATCAACGACGTGGGTACAGACCATATCCAGGAAGTAGCGGTCGTGCGAAACCACGATCACCATATTCTTGAAGTCGGCCAGAAAGTCGGCAAGCCAAGTGATAGTCTTGGCGTCCAGGTCGTTGGTAGGCTCATCAAGAAGGAGCATATCTGGATTACCGAATAAGGCTTGCGCCAAAAGCACCTTTACTTTTTCAGAACCACTGAGTTCCGACATATTCAGATAGTGCAGGTCTTCCCTAATGCCCATATTACTGAGTAGCTCGGCCGCGTCGTTCTCGGCATTCCAACCGCCCATTTCGCCAAACTGGTTCTCTAGTTCAGCCGCGCGCATGCCATCTTCCTCCGTAGCATCGGGGTTCATGTAGATGGCATCCTTCTCTTGCATGATCTGGTACATCTCCTCGTGGCCCATGATCACCACATTGAGAACTTGCTCATTTTCGTAAGCAAAGTGATTCTGTTTCAGCACGGCCATACGATTGCCTGGCTCGAAGGTAACCTGCCCCCGATTAGGGTCAATTTCACCCGAGAGAATCTTCAAAAAAGTGGACTTGCCAGCACCGTTGGCACCAATCACTCCGTAGCAGTTGCCCTGGGTGAACTTCAAGTCTACATCCTTGAACAAAACGCGCTTGCCATACTGCAAGGCCAGATCATTAACTGTAATCATTGACGCTAGAGGTTATGAATCAGCACCAAACCGCTGATTTTGAGGCCGCAAAGGTACGGATAAAATGCAAACTGCGGGTAAAATAGAATAGAATTAGAAGGGGGGGCTCACGTTGTTCGAGGTGTAAGCTCTCTTGCGGTCGCGGGAGGAGCTCGCTTCTGCTCGCGGGATAGGTTCGCTATCCCTCACGATTGTAGCTCACGCTGTTCGCGGTATGGGCTCCCTTACGGTCGCGGGAGTAGCTCGCAAGCTCGCGGTTTGGTTTTATTAGTCTACTTGAATACTAAAGTAATGTGATATTAAATCCAGTTTGTACTCCCACAAGCTTACCAACACCTTCATGAGCGATGGCGAATTGCAATCGTAAGTGCGATAGTACGAACCTCAACAGCGAGCCTGTGAGCTTTAACCGCGAACAACGCGAGCTGCTAACGCGACCACAGGGAGCTACAATCGTGAGGGATAGCGAACTTCTCCGCGAGCTTGCGAGCTATCCCCGTGAGCGCGATAGCGCGAACCTCTCCTAGAAAATCAAATACGTACTCAACACCAGCGCTGTGATGATGATGGCAGCAATAGTTGCATATTTCCAAGGTGTAAGATCCAGTTGATCCGTAGCCACTGGCTCGTAGTCGGTTTCCCTGGGAGATACCTTACCCACAACCAACATAACAATTACATTAAAGACAAATAGGATGCCCATCACGTGCAAGAAATGTGGGTAGGCTTTGGCCTCAATAATGCTTAGTGCTTTGGCGTCGGTAATACCATTGGTAGCAGCTTCCGCAAGTGCTTGATCCACGAAGATAGGACTGAGGACAAACTGACTGATTAAGTAGAGTATTACACCAAGTGTCAAAACAATCTTTGCTCCAAGTGCAGGTACTCTTTTGGTATAAATCCCTACCAGAACGACTGCCAAGATGGGCACACTAAGGCTACCCAACATCACTTGGATGTAGCTAAATAGACCATCCGGGGCATAGGCGATGAAAGGAGCAATAGCCATGGAAACTACGGCTAGCATCAAACCAAAGTTTTTACCCGCCTTTACCGTTTGCGTTTCGGTAGCGTCCTGTCGGAAAAATGGCTTGTACAGATCGAAGCCGAATAGAGTAGCACTACTATTTAAAAGGCTGTTGAAGGAACTTAAAATCGCACCGAAAAGTACGGCGGCGAAGAACCCGAGGAAAGCACCAGGCAAGACCGTTTTCACTAAGGTAGGGTAAGCCAGATCGGCATTCTCTAACTCACCATCAAATAGATGCCAGGCAATAATACCCGGTAGAACCACAATGACGGGGATCAGAAATTTCACCAAGGCCGCCAGGACCATCCCTTTTTGCCCTTCTTTTAAGTTTTTAGCACCAAATACCCGTTGTAAGATAGATTGGTTGGTACCCCAATAGTAAACTTGAGCCAGCATCATTCCCGTAAAGATGGTTCCCACAGGAATGGAAGAATCAACGGCTCCGGCAGCAATGAACTTCTCGGGGTTGCTTTTCCAAAGTATATCAAGACCCGCAGAAGCGCTACCATCACCAATAGCCATGAGGCCAAACACCGGTATTAGTAAACCACCAATCAGCAGCCCAATGGCATTGACCAAATCTGATACAGCCACTGCTTTCAGCCCGCCAAAAATTGCGTAAACCGAACCGATGATACCAATACTCCACACACAAATCCAGATCCCGGCGGTTTCCGATAGCCCCAGCAGATTAGGTAAATCAAATATGGTACTGAAGGCCAAAGAGCCTGAGTACAGGATTGTTGGTAGCAATACAATTCCGTAGGCGATCAAAAAGAGAATCGACAAGATGGAATTGGTTTGCTGATCAAAACGGTTGGAGATAAACTGAGGGATGGTTGTAATCCCCCCTTCCATATACTTAGGCAACAGGAAAAGTGCGGCAAAGAGAATAGCAATAGCTGCTAAGGTTTCCCAGGCCATCACCAACACCCCCTCGGTAAAGGCTTGTCCGTTTAGTCCTACAATCTGTTCCGCGGATAAATTGGTTAACAAAAGAGAACCGGCAATGGTCAAAGCACCAAGGCTTCTACCTCCTAGGTAGTAACCATCCGCTGTGCTTTCATCAGTACTTCTAGTGGCATACCACGCAATAACTGCAACCATTAAAGTAAAACCTGCAAAGGATAGGATCGCTAGCATACATCAAGTTTTGACAGGAATCAGAGCAGATTGCGTCAAAATGAAACCGACTATTACCCGCTCATTGGCAAAAAAGAAGTCCAATATAAGATTTCCGCGTTAATCTGGCGAAAACAGCACGAAGGGAGCAAGAATAATAGTAGGCACAGACGGATAAGGTCGCATAAGCTTTATGCTTTCTGTAGGAGCTCGTGAAAGAGGGGCCAGCTACATCATTTTGCAACTGGCCCAAGGGATTATATCGCCCTCCAAGGCAGGATTAAAGGTTAACAGCTTGTAAGGTGCGCCCAAAACGGCGCGATTGCCAAGCTTACTGCACAGTGATGATGCGCCCTTGGACAGGAATATCCTGAAGCTTAATGCGGGCTAAATAAGTACCAGGCAGCAGATCCCAAACGGGAACGGTGACCGTATTGGACAGACCATTTACTGATACACTACGAACCAAGATGGGAGCATCTGTACGATATATCTCTACCCACTCGAGCGATAGTATAGCGGGTGCTTCAATGACCAACTCATAATCAGCGGGAAGGGGATAAAGCGCAAATAAGTCCTCGCAAGCCGCTCGGGTGTAGACAGCACTGACCACACTTCCGTGAGCGTTTACGGCCTCCACCCGGAAATCATAGTTTAAGAAACCCCATATTCTACTAACGAGATAGGAATGCTGGCCAGGAGGCAGAGTTACGG
Organism: Bacteroidota bacterium; assembly: GCA_038528965.1. Lineage (GTDB taxonomy): Bacteria > Bacteroidota > Bacteroidia > Chitinophagales > Saprospiraceae > Lewinella. Next base: position 73,438 of record JBCBEC010000008.1, read on the forward strand.
TGATCCAATTGGAAGAAACGGATGGCTTGTAGGAGACCACAAAGTAATCCGCACCACTGGCATCAAACTGAACCATTACGTCCCGACATCCAGGTGCATCAACGACCTGATAAGAAGCGATCAGATCAGTAGGGGGATGATCCAGCATGATGGTTTTGGTCACTTCGTTGGTAAAACCACTTGCGTCCTCGATGGTGAAGCTCAATTCTGCGTATATCTGCCCTTGCGAGTTCCGGAGCCAATTGTAGCCTGTAGTTGGTAAATCACTTACGGTGAAGATCCACCAGGGGAAACTCTGCCCTACGCTATTATTCAAAACGTAGCTTCCGGACTGATGCAACGCCCGTAGTTGCCACTCCGAAGTACTGGGATACAGGGTAGTAGTTGGTTCCTCATCAATGAATTGGTAAATGAAGGCCACCTCTTCTCCTACTTCTACACTTGCAGGAATTGGCGTATACAGTTCATGTGGTACGCCAGGGCAACTTGGATTAAGCCAGCACTCGAAATCAAAGCCAAAGAGGCGTAGCTCATCTTCTATACCGACGATGGGACCATCGTCCCAGCCCATATCCTCGAGCATACTGAGCAGGAGTGGTCCTGGTTGGTGGACGGCCTCGCGAACCCGAAAAAAGGGCGTCATCAGGGCATTAGGCGTGTTGTTGTAAGTCAATTCATCCAGATGACTGATACTGCTACCGGGCAGAATGGGATCAGGTGCAAACAAGACCGCACCAGCCGCCGTGCCGCTACCCCATATCATCGCGGTGGTAATCATATCGTAGACCTCATCGTAAAGTTGGCCAGGTTCGTAATTCGTTAGAAAATCAGGTATACCTGTCGTGGGATCTGCGAGGAAGCGTTGATAGATTAAGGGGAAATATTCGTCATTTTCATCCTTAACGCCGTAGCGGGCACTGAAAAGCGATATCGGACCATTTTCTCCCGTAACTATCCGTGGCCCCAATTCAAAAGCACTGCCCGTGATGCCTAAACCGTGCGCAATTTCGTGCAAGGCAACCGTTACGAAGTCGAACTGACCACTATCTGGTTGCGCATCGGTTCCGAAGTACCAGTTTTGGTTTTGATTAAAGGTAATTTCGATATCTGGTGCTCCGGGAATTAGATCTTCACCGGCCAAAAAATCCGCCAGGGCACTATCGTACCAGGTATCCTGAAAGAAAGTTGCCCCCGCCCGAGGGGTAAAATCTTTCAGGCCAGTTTCGGGGGGAGAAAAATACGCCAGTACTTCTCCTTCTATATCTTCAAATCGTACCTGAATACGAATTCTGACTGGTGAACTCAGGTATTCCCGCCAGATCTCGGTAGCGTACAAGAAAGCGTTTCGACTGGTGGTGGTCCATTGCCCGCCCGCAAACTCTACGTCAATGAAGAGATTTTTAGGGCGAACTGGATCTATGTCTGCGGGTACGCTAATGTTTCCTACACCTTCTCCAGCATAGGTTATGATTGGACTTCTTTGCGCCTGTACCTTAAGACCAAGGCCCAAGAAAAGGAGCGCTAATAAGTAGATACGCACTTGGCACAATAAACCAGCGTGCCAGCAGCTACCAAATGGATACGACATTGGGTTACGCATAAAAAAGGGGTATAAAAAAGTTGAGGAAGAGGACCGGAGCTGGGCAATTGCTCCAGCTCCGGTTTGAGCTATCTAATCTGCTACGAAAAGGGTAATCTATTCTTTGATAAACATGCGCTGATACTGATCACCATCAGCACTTAAATAGTGTACCCAATACGTACCGGCTGCCCGTAGGCTGAGATCAAGCTCAAGGGCTGGAACGTCACTTTCACTAAATTGCTGTTCGTGCACCACTCGGCCCAACATATCAACGCAGCGAAGTTCACCGCCACCGGAGGGAAGATCAATCCGAACGCGATCACTGGCAGGATTCGGGTAAACTGACATTACTGCGGTCTCTGGCTTAGCAATCTCATTTTGCATAGATACTAATCCATTGCCTCCGAGTACCGGACTATCTTGCTCGCAGTGAGGCAAAAGGGAACGTGCCCAGCGAGCGGCACGGCCATCTTCAGCACTTAGGGTACGGGCATAGGCCCAGAAGTTTTCCCAATCTGTTTCGGTTAGATCATTGACCAGCCAATTGGTCACAAAGTCCAGAATAGCCGCCTGCCGGGTAGTCTTGTCCGAGCTTGGTGTCGGGCGCGGGATCAGGCTCAAGGCCAATTGCCTGTTCTGCCGAATGGTTTGATCCAGGTTAAAGATGGCATCATTTTTAGCTTTGATGGCATCAAGGTAAACCTGGCGATTGGCTGCGTAAGTTTCGTCAATAATCGTATCCGAAACCGGCTGATGAGCAACAGTCAACTGCCTGAGGGCCTGTACTTCTTGCGTTAGCGCCGCGTAGAGATTATCCCGCGTATTCTGGTGGCTTTGCTCTGCCTGCAGCGCGAGTTTAATCCGTTGTTCCCAGCGTGCAAATTTCCCGCTATCCTTGTTTTTGTTATATTGATAGAACGTTTCAATTGCGGGGTCCTGCGTTCGCAATTGCGGATCATCAAAGAGCTTGTACATAATGGCTACTTTGCCATCCCAAATTGCTACTTCGTCGTCCGTTGTTTCGTTCGCAACTCCCGTAACAACATCCATTTCCCAAGCGGTCAGAGCCTGTGCACTGCCACCCAGAGTACCTCCCCCAGACACACAAGGGTTCGTTGGTCCAGGGAACAGTAAGAACCAACCGGCCGCTGTTGGAAAAATCGGGCTAGGGAAAATCGCGGGATTAGTCGATTCTACTCTGAATTGAGAGGCTATTGCCATACTTCCTATCGACAAGAAAGCTGCCCGTCCGTCGTAGGCGCCCGGAGCGGTTGACCAGGTATTACCGTGTCGCGTTTGCACCCCGATTCTTCCCTGACTGCCACCAGAAGGACCGATGAATAATCCATCAAAATGGCGACCGATGGTATTGCTTTGCAGTTGGGTATCATCGTTATTTCCTAAAAACAAAAACCCATAGAAGGTACTATCCGTCGTGTTGTTGCAGATTTTGAACTGCGGAGATTCTAAAAGATTAATACCCGCTGAACTATGAGAGGGGTCATAATCTCCGACAATGCTGTTACCTGTGATTTCGTTACCTCCCGAAACCTCGTAACCTTCGACCTTAATACCAAACATGGTGCCAACCGTACCGGGTACCATGGGGACACCCTTAGCCAACCTAATGGTATTGTCTAAAATCTTGGTATTAAAAGCTCCCGACATAGTTTGGACACCAATTGCTGCTCCCGGCAAATCATCCTGGGTGAATGTGATGGTATTATTATTAATCAACATTTCATCATCACTGGGAAAATCTACTGTCACCCCAATCCCCGTTCCGTTGGGCATAGTGATCGTGTTGTCAAAAATTTGATTATGGATGGTATTACCTCTGGCAATACTTCGATTCACAGCAATTCCCGCAAAAATTTTCGTACTGTTATCTACCGTATTATCGTAGATTGCAACATTCTGAAAAGACGTATTCGCTGCGGAATTGATTCCATATTCCATATTCTCACCAATCCTACTTTTGGTAATGCGCATATCTGCTCCGAACCCGTAGATGCCATCCACACAATTATAGAACTCAGAAGAAGTAGTGCTTGCTCCTCCGGAGGTACTCTCGTTCACGTAAAGTTGCCCTCCGATACTCTCTACCCCGTAACCAGTCGATAGATTATCTCCAGTTTCATCAGTTAGGTCAAAGAATGTTCCCCCCTCCAACATCAAGCAGGATTCTACCGAGACAATCCCATTTAACATACCATGGAAAACATTGCCGTCCTCCTCGGAGCCTACATCAGCCACACACCTATTCAGATAAATACCGGCGTAGGCGCGCTCAAGAGAAACAGGGAGATGGCCGGCAAAGGCAGTATTCAATTCACTACTACAGGTAAAAGTATTTCCGGAGAAATTTGTCAGATTAATGGTAGCCCCGCTGGCGTTGGCCGTTACGTTGGTGATCCCGACAAAATTGCGGTTGAAGGTATTGTCAACGATCTGAGCAACTGCACCATCTTCCATTTGCACAGCGTATTCGGCATCCTCCACCTGATTGCGGAACATCACTAAACGGGCATCTTTTTCCACGTAGATCCCATCCCACAAATCGGTACAGGCAAAGAACGTACTCCGGTAGGCCGCCAGACGCTCCCCCTCTAAGACAATGATTTTTGCTCCTGGATGCAGGCGTATATTACACCCTATCAGATAAAGTACATCATCAATGATAAGTGTACCATCAATTTCGATGTCATCATTAGCAACGAATAGCGGCAGCTGGCTGGAGAAGGTAACGTTTGCGTTGTTTGGTACCACGGGAAAAGTCCGATCTGGCAGCCAATTGGGTTGGGTAATGGAGTCGCACAAGGTCGTACCATCTCCATCTCCTGATGGTCCTGGGTCACTACAGGTCCTCTGGGGATTAAATGGTAATACTTGCTGCCCCCAGGAAGGTACGGAGAGGCAGAAAAAAGCGATCAACGCAAGAAATTTAAAGGTAGGATTGGGCATACCAGTAACCACCCTCCCCCACGGGGAAAAGTAAGAATAGAACATAGATTTGTTGATTTAAAAGATTACGAATTCATTAGGAGCTTCCAACTTGGGGCTATAGCCGTCAGATTTCGCGCGCGTTACCCCAAGCCAAAAAATAACAAGGGGTGTTTAAGGGCTTTCGATAAGCTATTGATTAGAAGCTCCGTAAGCGAATGAATAGCCTACCGAAAGCCACAAGGCGATGACTAAATAATTGATGTGCCAGTCTGGCACCGGGTAAAAGCTACCTCAATTATTCCTGGCGGATAATAACATCCCACCAGTGGAGATACGTATTTTGATCATCAATGGTGTTGTAATCCTGATCATCAGCGTACCCATTTAAGCGGGTTATCGTATTCCCAGTATAGTTGACCTCAGCATCATCGCAGTAAATCAGGTCTATATCTCCCAGCGGCACTACGTTTGCCGCCGTAACGGTAAAGACCCGTGATACTGACTTCGTCCGCTCAGAAGAAAAAGAGTATTTGGTTTCTTCCGTCCTTTCGGCTCCTCCTCCTTCACCCAGGAATGGAAGCGGTACTTTTACCTTAACTCCTTGGGTAGATTCAAAACCAACGGTGATGACTTCCGTATCAGTTTGCGTATTGCCGGAAACGAGTTGATCGTTATCAATTTCCGTCATATTGACCCGAATAAGGTTGCCGTAGATGCTGGCGTCCCAGTCTTCGTTGTTGCCATCTCCGGAGGCTGGCATGTAATGGGTGTTTTCGAATACCCACTCATTTGTGCCGATAATTACGGCCACGAAGTCCCCTAGTACAGCAAAGGAAATACTCTGTGGATGACTCGACGCGCTGGTATTATCCGTAAGGAAGCCGTAGAAGAAGCCCTCACTGGGTGTAGCATTCCAGGTTGTGGCATCTTCCATACATAGGGTATTGAATTCGTTGATACCAATTCCGTCGTAGTAGTCACCGTCGTCCTCACAATCGAGCATAGTGGCCCTACTTACTACCATTTTTGTGTTCGTTAAGAACGGGCAGTCCTCCGTTCCGGGTGGGCAGGCAGCCGCGTTAAGGCGAGTAATATCATATCGGATGTTGATCAACTTCTCTGAACCAGGAATATGTTCGCTAGTAACCCAGTAATAGTCTTCTACATCATCAAAAGCATGTCGTGCTAAGATATTATGGTCTTCTTGACAGTCTCTAAGACAATCACAGTCACAGTCGGGATCATCCGCATCAATCAAGCCATCTCTATCATCGTCGGTGCCATTACTACAGTCAATTTCTACGGTATAATAGCATTCGTCCTCGTCGATCAGACCATCTTCATCATCATCTATTCCGTTATCGCAGATCTCATCACAAGACAGGCATTTTGTGGGTACGGGTGGGAGATCATCTGGGGGAAGGAGTTTACTACACGATCTGGCGGCCTCCCGCAGTTCCATTACATTAATTGTTTCGTAGGTGCTTGCCCCTAGTTGAACAGTCTCCGCCACTTGATCCATCATTTCCATGATGCAGTCAACTCCTTCGGCAATCACGTCTCCGTAATACTGATCAATAAAAATCTCTCTTGCCAAGTTTCTGCTATGTACTGGCAGAACGTAGTTCAGTTCTGCGTTTTTCACAAAAAACGGAACGATTTGGCGGTAAGGTTCCCGTTCACCTATTTCGTGCAGCACTAGCTGTTCATTTTGATCAAAATGTTCGTTAGCTGTATCCGCTTCGCCAAAGCCGGTCCACTTGCCGTTTACGTTTTTGGTACGAATGTCCGGAAAAACCACAAACGGAAATTCGAAATAGGTGTCCTTAATTCCTTTATCCTGATTGATAGGATGAAAAAACCAGGTGATGTAATCTGGCACATCCAACACCAAGGTATAGGCTTCTTGCCCTACGCGGGCCAAGAAGGCATCAAAGGCTTCTGCTTCGAGCTCATTTGCCGTAACGATAGCGTCTTTTACGTAGCCTTCGGAATAACGTCGCATCACAAAATCCAGGAAAAACAGCTCGTCCGAAGCTCCGGTTTCCGTATCTACAATAGCTTCGAAAAGTGCTCTTTTAAAAGCACTGTTTGTATTGCAGGTTCGAGCTACCCATTTAGCCACTTGAATTTTGGCCTCCTCCTCAAAGGCGGATACCAGGGGCACATTGGGGGCATGTAAGGACCGTCCATCTTCGCCCACAATAGGGTAATCCTTGTCACAGGCAAGGAAAAGAATTAGCATTCCACTCAGTAACAAGAGTGTAAACGATTTAAAAAATTGCATAACAATAGTTTTGTTGCCTTCATTTACCCATTCCAGCTTCGGGTCTTACTTTCCTAATTTCAAGGCGACTGGTTTCAGAGAGCGCGTCCGCCGCCAGTTAGCATCTACAAAAGCCTGATTTTCATGGCATATCCAACCAATCCAGGCCGCTTACTTATTACCATCTACTTTTTCATCTTGGACAAAGTCAACACAAGCCAAGTGAACGTCACTTGGGTCTAAATTTTTCTCTTCCTTTTTAATGGTTACTTACTCTGGCAGCTGCTTAAGCAGCGCCTCAGCCTCCACGGTCCGCCAGTTCGAAGCGGCTATTTCTTCTAGTACCTGACGGGCTGCTGGTATTTGCTCTGCTTGCAAGTACGCAAGTGCTAAGAACCACCGGCTCTCTGCTGTAAATTTGCCAAAGGGCCATTGTCTGGCACGTTCCAAGTGCGGTATCGCCGCCTGCCCTTGTGGTGGATCTTGATAGAGATAACTCAAGCCCAGATACAATACATCCTCTTCTATGATCGCACTATCTCGGTCTACCAGTTGTTGCCGCAATCGGGCTGCCTCTGAGAAATTCCCCTCGGTATAAGCCGCTATGGCATAACTACGCAAAGAATCAAGAATGGCATCACTCTTACGTCCTTCCTTGTTGGCGAAGGGTTGGGCCAAGTATTCATCCAATAATGCATACTGGTCTTTTGGGGTTACCGGCCATAAATACACCACACTCAGAATCAGTGCCAGGCTCGCTGCTATTGCCAACCAAGGCCTTAGCTTCCTAATGACTGATGTACGCCGCCGAGGAGGCATTTGGTAGTCGTCCTTCAGTTGCTGCTGCCATCGCTTGCGCAATTGCCGATCATGCAGTGCATCCAACATCTGTTCGCTTGTCTTTTCCAACTCCTTCCCACTTAAGTGGGGCTGGGTATATTTCTCACTAGTCTTCATGTGGTACTCCCTATTGTTGTATTTAGGCGTTGTATTGTTTCATAAACAGGCTACGTAAGCCCGCCAAACAGCGTTGTTTTTGCTTGCGCAATGCTACTTCTGTTCGTCCTGCCAAGGCTGCCAATTCTTTTAATGGCTGTTTATAGAAATAAAACTGCTGTAACAGAGACTTACATGGCTCCTCGATTCTTTCAAGCGACTCTTCTAAGATATCCAGTAATTCTTCTGGTACATCTGGCCGAGCAGGTTCGGGCTCTACGCCATCTAACTCCTCTAACACCTGATTGTCTTTCTTGCGCTGATTACAATACTGACAAGCCACTCGGGTAAAGAGAAAACGGAGATTCCCGTACTGGATTCGCCCTAGTTTAATTCGGCGACAGAGGTCCAGCATAGCGTCCATAGAGGCATCATAGGCTTCTGAGTATTCAGCTTTGCAGCGAAACATCACATAATCCACACAAGACGGAAAATGCTTCAAAAAAACCTGCTCGTATAGTTGGTAATCACCAGACCGCATCTGTTCCACCATCTGCTCGAATTCCTCTGGGCTGAGCCCAAAGTTTTTATCTGTCTGGTTGCTTGTCTTAGTTATTGTTGATTTCATAGTCGTTTACAACAGCTTACGTCTATATACACCTAAAAAAAGCGCGGCGTGACAAAAAATTGAAATTTATTTTTTGCCTTGATAAATTGTCACAAAACGAGGGGTGTAGCTTGTTTATAAATGGAGATCAGTCGCATTTGGTGCATCGTTTACACCCATTAATGATCTCTTCTTTTACAGTTGTTGATCGCTGCCGGCTCCGCTAGAGTCGGCAGTATTTTGGCTAGAAAAAATTATTTTTGGGAAAATTTGTCACGTTCTCCCAATCTGCCCCTGTATATAGGTAAAATACAACTGTAAAATGAAAACACTTTCTCTTTTAAAAAAAGCATTGTTCTGTCTTAGCTTTCTGAGCTGCATTATCCTCCACAGTCAACCAACTATGAACAATATTAGCCTGCCTAATCCTGGCTCTTATGTTCCTGGTGAAATCATTATTCTCTTCGCACCTGGATTATCTGCCACCGAAAAACAGGATTTACGTGATGATTATCAGGTTACGACTTACGAAGTTATTAATAATCGCCTTGAACTCTGGGAGGTTTCTTTTCCCCTACCGGTAGATGATAACGGAACAACGGTAATTCTGCTCAATGAATATGAATTACTGAACTACATTCACAACAATAATGGCAACCAGTCCAGCAACGGGGGTAATCAAAGTGGTGGCAACGAGGGGACTGGAATAGCCAACCCTGGCCGCGGAGGCGGTATTAACGGTGGCGAGTTCAACTATGCATTGACTGGCTCTCCCATTATCGATAATCCTACTCCCCTTCCCAATGACCCACTGACCGTCTGTCCTGGCGATGCCCATCTTTATGGTAATACAGGGCCTCATACCAACAACCTACCTACGATAGTAATTATGGATCAGGTGATGACACTAAGGACTCCTGATGTACAGCATTTCTTCACGCCACAGTATACGCTTCCTGAGGGTAGAGCATCGCATGCTGATCAGGTAGATTACATTTCAAATTTTGTGAACACCGCCAATGGTCTATCTACACAGGTCATCAATCTAGTAATATTTGATGAGCATGGTCAAGCCACTTATGTCGACTTCCTGAAGGCCATCAACTGGCTATATGAAAATAACTACCAACACTTAGTGATCAATATGAGTGGTAGTGCGATGGTTAATCAAATTGGAGAAAACTCACAAATCGTGCTGAACCGGGTTAACAATATGCTAACTGCTATGGGTAGTGTTATGGTGACTAGTGCCGGTAATGATGCTATGGACACCAACGAAGGTACGGTACTGCCCGGTGGAGCCTTAATGAATAACGAGATTACAGTAGCTGGTACAAGCAATTGCTATACGCAAGCATGGTCTGGTAGTAATCTTGACAATGTGCAATTTGAAATCGCGGCTGAGGCCGAGAACCTGCTAGTTCCTTTCAATGCCACTTCTTGGGTAGAAGCGGATGGTACTTCATATAGTGCTCCTCAAGTTACGGCAGCTTTAGTACAGATTGCCTCTCATCTCCCATTTGCTACCACCTTACAACTGAAGCAACAATTACTAGCAACTGCCGACCATATAGCAGCACTAGATGATCACAGCCGCTGGGGACAAGTACTTAATGCCACAGCAGCTACTACTTTTGGTAATGGTATGGGCTTGGCAGCTGCACCAGAAACAGATCCTCAAGCTTGGGAAGGATTTAATTCTTCTTTCAACGAAACAGATCTCCTAGAGGAACTCGTCCTGGAGGTTTCTCCTAACCCAACTAATGACGCTTTCACCCTACGTTGGAATAATCCAGGGGCAAGCCCAGCAATTCTAGAAGTGTACAACGACCTCGGGCAACGTTTAAGTCAACGAACGCTACCAAGTGGTGAGCAAGGTATTCAATTATCCATGCAGACCCTAGGAGCAACACAAGCAGGACTTTATTTACTACGGGTCCGGCAGGCGGATCAAGTAACGACCCGCCGCATTGTTTTGCGATAGCAGTAGTTAGGCGCCATTAAGATTGGTATCAACCGCTAAGGCGACCCGGGTTTTTCACTCCAGAGGAAAACTTGGGTTGCCTTAGCCATATCGCTAAAACTTCTGCTTTTATCACCTCCTGAATACCACAAATCACGATGCCTTTACGCTACGTTATCTTGCTGATATTGACCATTCTTGGGTTATCACTCAGTGCTCAAGCACCTAGAGATCAAGCCTATGCATTGACACAACAGTCTACTGCGCTTTATGGTCGGGATGCTTTACCACTTCTGGATAGTGCTAAAATGATCTGTGAACAGCAGAGCTGTGCAGATAGTAGTTGGGCCTTTCTTTACCGGCGCTTGGCGGTAGCCTATTTTGATGGCTACGTTGACGATCAGAAAGCAATTGAGTTTGCAGATACGGCCCGGCATTTCTACGAACGCTACCTTGGCACCATACATCCTTTAGTGGCCAACCAGCACTACAGCAGTGGTGTCATCAAACGTGAAATTGGTCAACTGGAGGCAGGAATTAATAGCATTACGACTGCTATTGAAGTGCTGGAACAAGTCCCAGAAACTGAAATAAGCGGACGCGATTCTACACTACTACGCTGGTACTACAATCTAGCAAATACGGAGGTTAACTGGGGCGACTATGCTGCTGGTGCACTACACGCTGATAAAGCAGCGCATTATAACCGCAGATTTAGTGGAGCGCCTACCTATTACGATTGCCTTCTATTGCGCCTTCAAGCTTATCGTAGTCATCGTACTGGTGATTTTTCTAGCGCGCACCAGCTTTTTCGCCAGGCTGCAGAATGTATGGATAATTTTTCCAACGACCCGCGAAACTACGATGCCGGGCTCTACTGGGCACTAAGAAATTTAGAGGCTTATACTTTGGCAGAAATGGGCCAATTAGAAACCGCAATAAACCAGTTCGAGCAAGTTGCCATTGGCTATCGTAGTTTGAGACAGCCGCCGGAAACCATAAATGCTAACCTAGCCAATAATTTGCACGCTCAAGGCTGGTTCAATCTTCAGTTCGGCAATTACGACCAGGCGCAGCAAGTTGCCCTGCAGGCTGCAAGCTTATTTGAGGAGATCTATCCCAATGAATACTATCCGGCCATGGCCAACGTTCGCTTACTTCAAGGCCAGATCGCTCAGGCCACCGGCGATTATGACACAGCATTGAGTTACTATGATAAGTCACTGGAAGGCTTGTCTCCTGGCTATGACTCCGGAGCACCACTTTCTGCTTTACAAACCACTGATAACTACTTGCTATACCTGGAACTATTCGACTACCGAGCTCGGTGTCTTACAGCTCTGGGTAGAGAAGTAGAAGCCAGAGCGATCTACGAATGGTTGGAAAGTGTAGCTTCTCGCCAACGCCAAACCTTCCGCAGTGGTTTGTCCCGTTTCAACATACTACGTTACGCCCGCCCAGCCTACGAGCAAGCCATCCGCTTGAATTTGTATCCCCGGAGCGCCCCGGCTAGTCCTCAACAGCGCGAACGCGCCTGGCAGTACGTTAGCCAGTACAAAGGGAGTAGTTTCAGGGAAGAGCTACAACAGAAAAAAGCCCTGCATTTTGCCGACATCCCTCGCCGAGTACAACGCCAAGAAAGAGAACTGGCAGAAGTAATTCGCGAGCTAAAAACGGCATTATATACCGCCTACCGGGAAGAAACTCCACAAGATAGCCTCCGGCTAATAATTGCCGAAAGGGAACAGGAATACTATCAATTCTTAAAGCAATTAGAAACAGACTATCCACGCTACCACGAACTTAAATACGCCCCCTCAGAGCCACTTCACCTGAGGACGGTGCAAGACAAGCTTGCCAAAAAACAAGTGGCGCTGGAATATTTTTGGGGTGTTGATTCTCTCTATACTTTTACCATTTCACAAACGGACCTGCGAATCAGCGCTCAGCCTGTGGCGGGGCTTGAAGATTCCGTTCGCCTTTACTACGAGTTACTGTCTACCGGGGTAGGCCCAGAATGTGAAGCGCGCTTCACTGGATTGTCCCACTTCTTATACCAGAAATTAATCCCCAGCTATCTAAGTGCTGAATCAGCAGCGCAATCGATCAATCGACTGATTATCATCCCCGACCGGCTCCTGCACCTAGTAACCTTCGAAACGCTCTTGGAACGGCCGGTGGAGCGCTTAGAGGGTGCCCAGGCTTTATTACTGAAGCGCTTTGCCATCAGTTACCTCCCCAGTATTCGTCACCTTGTAACTCCCCTCAAGAATAAACGCAAGAACGATGGCAGCTTTCTCGGTTTTGGCCTGGAGTATGATGACGCTACACTGAACTACCTTTCTGATGCTGGCTTCGGCAAAAAAGAAAGTAGCCAGCCCATCTCTCTGCCTTGCAGAATATCCGAACCAGAAAGGAGCCTTGGAAAACTAGCTTATGCCGATGATGAAATACTGCGGGTGAAAGAACAAATTGGTGGCGAAGCGCGCGTCAACCAACAAGCTATTAAGCGTACTTTTCTGGACTTGGCCGGCGACTATAATATCTTACACCTGGCCATGCACGGTACCTATGATCTAGAATACCCTCTCAATTCTTCCCTGCTCTTTAACTATCAGAAAGGCGAAGACGTAGCCCTGCGTGCCGCAGAAATTTATGGCATGGAATTGAACGCTGAAATGGTAGTACTGAGTGCTTGCAACACAGGTTATGGACAAATGGCCGAAGGAGAAGGTACAATGTCACTAGCTCGGGCATTCAATTATGCTGGTAGCAATAGTATCGTAGCCAGCTTATGGACAGCGGTTGACTATACTACCGCTGAAATCATGGTATTGTTCTACAAGTACTTAGAGGAAGGATTACCAAAAGACGAAGCCTTACAACAGGCTAAACTGGAATACCTTAATGATAATATGCTGAGTAGTCCTGGCACTCGCAGTCCTTATTATTGGGCGTGTAGTGTGATCATCGGTGATACCCAGCCACTAATGAGCAAGAGTTTCTTTAGTTCCTATTGGTGGGGGGTTGTCCTCCTTACGGGCCTGTTGTTTTTATTTGTGCGGAGGAAAGCCCTCAAGCGTACTTGATTTGGCATTATCAGTAGTTATTCCAGATAAACTTACGCGATAATCTCCTACCGGCGCAGGCCAGGTAGCTGGTTATCTGATACAGAAAAGCCTGTTGACTTACTTCACTGCGCTACGAGCCGATCAGCCATGCCGGGGAATATGACGCAGGGTAGCCGCGTTTAATAAGTCTACCTGAATCACTTGAATTCGACTCCAGACCGAGGCGGGTGCGTGAAAGTGCTGTACATCACGCACCGCACAGATTACCTTATGTCCCGCTCAGATGTTTATCTTCGTCGGGATCATAAACTCTTCGCAATGCGTACTGTCGTCACTGTCTTTCTTCTCTGTTGCGCCTGGGCGCTACCCGCCCAACTTATCATTCCCCCTTCCAGTGCTCCTGCCGAACTGCACAATCAGATTGGGCTCACTAATTTTACCATTACCTACCATCGACCTAGCGTAAAAGGGCGCGTCATATTTGGTGAGCTCCTTCCCTACGGCCAGGTTTGGCGAACTGGAGCCAACGAGGCTACGCGCATTCGTTTTGACAAAGACATCCTTATTGGCGGTGACCCACTGGCAGCCGGAACCTACGCTATTTACACTATTCCCCAAGCGGAAGACAATTGGACTTTCATCCTCAACGCGGACACCACCCTCTGGGGTGCTCGAGACTATGACGAAAGCAAGGACGCGGCACGCTTTATGCTACCCGCTAAAAACCTGGCAGAACGCGTGGAGACCATGGAGTTTCGCTGGATGGGTATCACGCACACCAGTGCTAAGCTCTGCCTGGAATGGGAAAACGTTCGTTTATCCATTCCTATTGAGGTCAACACTAATGAGCAAGTACAAGCTAGTATTGCTAAGGAACTCACCGCCAGCAACACCAACGGTAATGATTACTACCGCGCCGCCCGCTATTATTTGGATAATAATCTGGATTTACAACAGGCTAAGGACTGGATGGACAAGCGGATTGATCTGGGTGGGGAGCAGTTTGGCGTTATGCGGTACCAAGCATTCATTGAGCGTAAGCTGGGCAACCTTGAAGAAGCTAATCGCATTTTGGAACGTTCGTTGGAATTGGCGGAAGCGCGTCCCAATCCTCACTATGTGCGCATGAATACGCAGACCTTGCGGGAGTGGAACAAGGAGGTGGTTACAGGTATGGATGGGGCAAGCCTACTGGCCAAGAGCATTACCTACCATGATCCCAATGGCGTTTGGGAAACCGAAGGCATTGACATCCAACTCTACGAATCGCGCCCCGGTGGCGGTTACCGCCTCACTGATTTGACGTTCAACAGCAGTCAGGAAACCTTTGTACTGGACCAGCAACGTGGACGTGACCATATTCTAAGAGAGTTGAGACCTGATGGCTGTACTTTTAAACTGAACGGCAAGGAAGCTGATTTCAGCGAGGACCAAATTCGCCAATTTCGCCTGAGCTGCGAAGGCAATGAACTCTACAAAAATTACTACTCCTATCTGTGGGGCCTACCCATGAAGCTAACGGATCCTGGGACCATTATTGCCCCTAAGGTTCATAAGGTAGACTTCTTTGGAGATGAGCTTTTGGAAATAAAAGTCACCTACAGCGAGGAGGTAGGAGCCGATATCTGGTACTTCTACTTTGACCCCGGTACTTACGCACTAAGCGGTTATCGCTTTTATCATGACGAAGCGGATAATGATGGGGAGTATATTCTAGTAGAGGGTGAAGCTCAAGTGGGTCAACTGCGCCTGCCGGCCAAGCGGCACTGGTATACCCATGGAGATCGGCGGTATTTGGGGTCGGATGAGATTGTTGGGGAATAGTCCGACTACGCCAAGGCTACGTCGGATGAGAAATTAAAATTAGCGTGAAATTAGAATGACTTTGGATTCTGTTCATGCTTGTCATTGAGTGGTTAAAATCTAGTGCATCTTTATGTTTATACAACACCGAAATCTTCCGCGGAAGAGCACTAACAATTGGTTACCCGAACGAAAAGCGCTGCTTGATAAAGTATTGGCGGATTATTATATTCTTTGGGGAAGTGAAGCTCCGATTCCTGATGATCAAGCGAAAGTAACGAAGGCTTACCAGGATATAATAAATGGGTTGATCGAGGGAAATGACCGCAGTCGCGCCTGGATCAATTATGTAGACCAATTAGTTCAGGTTTTTCCAGATAATCAGGTTAAACGTGAAACCAGATTACAACCGGGGATGGGTGTCCGAATCACCGTACAGGAGCAAACACTCGGAGCCTTAACTGCCAAGAAAACCCTGCACCTCTACCAGAGTTTATTGGGTCCTTTTTTCACCATCTTCGGGGTCGATGAAGTGCACTACCACAGCGGCACCTACTTCACCCATCAGTTTGATCCCATTATCACCGCAGCGCCAATTGAGGAGTATGAGCAGTTGTTTATGCAATTGTGGGAACACCATCAAACCCGATTTCCAGAGTCGCTCTTTATGTCCTTTAATCTAGCTCGTTTTCAGCATCCTGGCCTGCGAACATCCTGGACAAGTCATAGCGGGGATAATTCTTGGCTGGAAGCACTCTTTACGAGCAGAGACTTTGGTCAATATTCTTTTCGGGGTGACATGCTATTTGGTCTTGACCAATGGTGGGATATGCCTAAAAATGGCGGATGGACTGCATACCCTCCCGGACACAAACCGGATTAGATGAGTATCAGCAAAGCCCAACTCCATGAGCACTGCATCAATCTACTCAACGAGCGCATTGCCGAACTCGAGGCAGCCGCAGCTGCGGTGCGTGAGTCACGTAATAATGAGACCAAAAGTAGCGCGGGAGATAAATACGAAACCGGCCGGGCCATGATGCAACAAGAGGAAGACAAACTACTGGCCCGGCAAGATGCCGCGCGGCAAATGCTACTTCAACTACGACAGCTAAAGCCTGAACAGGTAAGCAAACAGGCCAGCCCAGGCAGCCTGGTACAAACCAATGCGCGCACCTACTACCTAGGCGTAAGCCTGGGCAAAGTCATCTTTGCGGGCCAGACCTATTTTTGCGTTTCCGCAGAAGCGCCAATAAGTAAGGTTTTACTAGGAAAAACGGAAGGTGATGCTATTTACCTCAATGGCCGGGAGGAGCGCGTTTTGTCCTTAGCCTAAAGAGATGATAGAAGTATAGTGCTAGTAAATGACAGAGCGGGTTGCATAGGTCGGAAGTGGGAGGTCGGAATTCGGTATTTTTCCCACTTCCGATCTCCCACCTCCGATTTTCAACTTACTTCTTTTCCACTACTCTTCAGTTGGCACATGATCAGTAGGCTCAGCCTCTGAAATGACAAATGGAATATCTTGCCGAATAACAGCCTGCTCACCGTGCGGCAATTCGTGATAGGAGCGGCCGTAGCGCTGCTGGGCTGCTTGCTCCCAAAGTTCGTTATAAGCCGACTTTAGCTCATTGTAAACCTCCAGGTAGGTTTCGTAACTCGTAGAGCGATCGTTAATCAAAGAGACAACAGCTTTGTTTGGTTGATCTGCCAGCTCTGGATTCCCCGCTGGGTTCATAATAAACGCCTTTACCGCGTCTTTCAATTCCGCAATAGGCTGCTCTTCTCCGCGGACTAGCACTAGGTTTTGGCTATTAATTGCTACCCGAAATAAATTCCGCGTGTGAATATCCTGCTGCGGTGGTGTGGAATCCCAAGGAGGAAGCTTTACCAACAGCCCGTTATCCGACATTATGGTAGTAGTAACCAGAAAAAAGATCAACAGCAAGAAAGCGATATCCGCCATACTGCCCGCATTTACTTCCGGCGCATTCCGGCGTTCAATGGTACGTTTCATTACAGCTAAGTTTAATTATAGTCCTCCAACCCAAGATTTATGATTTTTGACCTGCTATTTTTCCGCCTCGCTACGTTGAAAATCCTCGCCGTAGCTTAGGCTATGCCTACAGTTTTCGCCTTGCGAGTCGAAAAAATAGCGTCTTCAAATTTTCACAAATCCTGCATTGGAGGACTATGTGTTAGGAAACGGTCAAGGCCGAATCATTTTATGGTCAATTCTTAGCTGGTAGCCTATGATCTGATAGTAAGATGATTAGCACTGGTAAAATGGTGCTTACCTTCGTGACGGATTTGTATTTGGCGATATCGGAAGGCAAGTAGGATTCAAGTACAAATCCGTCGGTAGAAGGTCAAAAGTATAGGGTAGAGAGATAAGTGCCTATTAATCATTGTAATCCGCCCACGTACTTTCGAAATAAAACCGATTCTCAAATAATACTTAGAAAGCAAAAACGGATGGACGCCAATTTCTTTTTCAAGGCCCTTCACGTAGTAGGTTTCATTTCCTGGTTTGCGGGTTTGTTTTACTTGGTGCGCGTATTTGTGTATATCATGGAGGCCAGTGAACAAGAGGAACCCGCCCGGAGCATCATGAGCGAGCAATTCTTGAAGATGGCTCGGCGGGTATATAAGATTATCTGCAACCCTGCCGTGTTCATCACCTGGTTTGCTGGTTTGGGTATGCTTGCATTAGATCTGACGGGCATTGCTCCTTTTGCTTATTTCACTAGCGGCACTCCAGGCTGGATGCACCTTAAGCTTCTCTTACTGGTATTGCTAGTCGGTTACCATCTCTTTTGCGGTCGACTATTACGCCGCATGGAACAAGGTGAGCAGCCGTTTAGTGCCTGGCAGTATCGTTTGTTTAACGAAGTTCCCACTCTCTTTTTGGTGAGTATCAGCTTTATAGCGGTCTATGGCAAAGCTGGGCGCCTTAACTACCTGTATCTTTTGCTGGGTGTAGGCTTGTTCGCGGGCCTGGTCTACCGCGGTGCCGTGGCCTACCGGAAACGGCGAGCGACCGAGAAATAGAATTCTTCCAAATAGGGTGTAAAGACACATCTAAATCTTGTATTTTGTAGGAGCGTTTCGCTAGTCTCTCTTCAAACCTACGCGCATGTACAGGCTTTACTTCGCCCTTTCTTTGCTTTCGCTAATTTTCTCTCCACTCCACTCCCAGGAAATACTTGATGATATTGCCTGGGCGGAAACCTTCAACGGCGCCCTACTTGGCAACGCCCTACTTGATTTTGACGGGGATGAGAACCTCATCCTGGCTGCCGAATACAAGGGGTGTGAAGAATGCTTTATCGCTTGGCAGCAGGACACACTCTTTAGTGGTGGAGACCCAGCGCAAGATAATGTATTTCTGGCACGAATAGACGGGGATGGCAATCTACTGTGGCATCAATTGATGGAGGCAGAAGGTCCACAATCAGTTATTAGCATGGAGGTGGACAACGATGATAACATCCTCTTGTATATCCGTACCGATTCCTCCTTTTTCTACCTGGACCAATTTTTTGCGGAGGGCTATAACTTAATGAAGCTAGCCCCAACAGGAAACATGATTTGGTGTATTCCGGTAGAGGGTAACCAACATAACCGCAACTATCCGCAGCATATTGCTACCGACTGCAACAACGATATTGTACTTCTAGGAGTGGTGAGCCAATCGCCGAACTTTGACATTATCCTAGACACCCTTATTGTCCCGCCTGACACCTTCTTCCAGTACCAATTTGAGATTGACCCCATCAGGATTGGCGCGAGTGAAATAATTGTGGATACGACCTCTATATTCCTGGCAAAGCTGGCGGGAGAAAGCGGTGAGCTAGAATGGGCCAGAACATTTGCATACCAGGGAGATGTAGACTTATCCGCTGTAGAAACCTCAGGAAATTCGGATATCACCGTGCTCGGAGGATTCAAGTTCAGCGACCTAACGATTGATGACGAAACGCTACTCCTAAATACCACACAAAGCCCGGACAACAGAAACCTTTTCATCTTGAGGTTTGATGCAAATGGGGAATTAAAATGGGCTAGGAGTTATTTTGACAATGCTCGTTCAGGGCAGCTAGAAATTACCGCAAATGGCAACATCATTACTAGTAACTACTTCCTCCGTACCACCATTTACGAAAGCGCCATGCATACCACCAACGGCAATGCTTCTGACCTACTCCTCTTTGCGGTAGATTCCCTGGGAGAATTCCTCTGGAGCAATACGGCTGGAACCACCGCGACTAATATCTATGCGTTTATGGAGACTAATACGGATAATGAGTTGTATTTATCCGGTGATATGGGACGCGTAAATGGCCCCATTTTAAATAAATTCTCACCCACCGGTGAATTCCTCTGGGAGGTGGATTACACGCTTGCTATTCCAACCAATAATTTAGGAAGAGATATAGCCATGGACCTGAACGGCAACTTGTATCAGGTGGGTACCTACGGCACAAATATTGTCATTGGTACAGATACCCTGACTAGCGAAAATTTTGGGTCAGCCATTTTCATTGTAAAGTTCCAGGATCAAGGTGAAAACACCGAGCATACCATTTGTGATGATCTGGTAATGACCACTGCACTCGCTGCTGCGGAACCGTCTATTCAGCTGTACCCTAACCCTGCTTTTGAAACGGTCAACATTGTTGGCCTAGATGGACTATCTGGTTCAGTACAGGTGTCAATTTATGGAGTAACCGGCATATTGGTAAGTAGAGAAATTCTGCATAGCCTCAGCGAAGAGGTAGAACTAGATGTTTCCAGGCTAAGGCCAGGCATGTACTTTGTTGAATTCGTAACGGGTGCTGGGATACTAAAGTCGGTGCCGCTTTTGATACAGCGTTAAGACTAAAAAGGGAAGTTGGACATAATTCCTGTTTCCCAGAAGAGAGGGTAAGGTTTATGGTTTCCACTGTATCTATCCTAAAACCTAAACACAATATGACACGAGTGATCTTTTAGATGCTTATCACCCTTTTAACAAGTCTTAATCTCGCAGGTCAAACGAGCACTACGCCTGAGCAGTTCTTTGCACAAGTTAAGGCCGGTGAGTCGGCACAGGTGCAATTTGATAAGTCCGTCTCCATCTTATTCTTGGAGGAGCGAGTGCCGAACACCTTTTATTATGAAACGCTGAAGCGTAACGGCGACTGGTTCTTCCTGAGCTATTCTGAGCAATACGAGAAAGCCAACCAGCTGCTCTGTCAATGTGAATTGGAGGAATTACAATTGTATTTCTCTATTATGGAACGTCCGTATCTGGCAGATGATATGTGGGGCATTTTGCCACGGATACCCTAGGACAAAACTTCAAACTCGAAAACTGCTTGATAGCTTCTCAACTAGACGCATTTCTACCGGAAGCCACCGTAATCGAAAATTACCTAAATGGTCAAAATTCGCCCCCAATTGCCAATGGTGATCCATTCCAAATTGAGGTTAAGGCTGAAATAATCCTGCGGGAGGATGGCCATTGGCTACTGGATTTATCAGGAGAGATTCCCGATAGCCTAAAGATTCTGGAAATTACTCAACCACAATTACGCTATTTGCGAACGGCTGAAACGAGTTACTACCCAATACCCGAAACCGTCAGCTGGCAGGCTGATTTAATCAAAAAAGGTCATTTCACTACTCAGCTACAAGGCTATCCCGAAGTAATTTGGGATAATGACTTGGGCAAGCACCGTAGCTATCCAGTAGACAACCCACAGCAAGCGTGGAATATACAAAGGTACCTTGGGGTATTAACAGCAGCTCTCCGATAGCTCAAAGCAGCTGGGGAGCTTGACCTAAGTTAGTGAACTTAGCAAAGTGATTTTGTGGCTATGAAACAGGGGGCTCATCGAAAAAATTAAATAATTCGACTTAAGCCATAAACAACTGAATTACAATCTAATATAACCAACCAGAGCTTAAAACAAGCGGTGCCCATCGAAAAAACTAGTTTTCTCGATGGGCACCACAAATTTCAAGGCATTCACCCCCGCTAAAACAGCATTCCGGCACCTGAAAAACTACCGGACCAAACACTTCTTTAGCGTGTCAAGTACATATACCGTTGCTTGTCCAGCTCGCGGAAGAATGGATCACTAAGGTCTTTGATAAATCGGATGGCCTCACCCGTAGATTTCATCTCTGGCCCCAGTTGCTTGTCTACATTCGGGAACTTGTTGAAACTGAATACCGGCACCTTGATGGCAAAGCCACTCGGGCGCGCCTGGATGTGATAGTCTTTCAGCTTCTTGGCACCGATCATTACCTCAGTGGCAATCTTCAGGTAAGGTACCTGGTAAGCCTTGGCAATGAATGGCGTGGTACGACTCGCACGTGGGTTGGCTTCAATTACGTATACCTGATCGTCTTTGATGGCAAACTGGATATTAATCAAGCCGAGAATATTTAGCGCCTTGGCTAGCTTTTCCGCGATTTCCACCATCTGGTTCACCGCATTCACCGACAGGCTGTAGGTAGGCAGTACCGCAGAAGAGTCACCAGAGTGAATACCTGCTGGTTCGATGTGTTCCATGATGCCCATGATGTGCACCTCGTCGCCGTCGAAAATGGCGTCTACTTCCGCTTCTTTAGCACGATCCAGGAAGTGGTCGACCAGCACCCGGTTTTCTGGCATATGCTTGAAGATATGCAGCACGTGGCGCTCCAGTTCGTGGTCGTTAATCACAATCCGCATATCCTGTCCACCCAGTACGTAACTTGGGCGTACCAGTACCGGATAACCTACTTTGTTCGCTACTTCCAAAGCTTGGTCTGCATCATCGGCTGTACCGTAGCGGGGGTAAGGAATATCTAACTCTTTAAGCAAGTCGGAGAATGCACCGCGGTCCTCGGCAAGGTCCATACTAGGGAAGTCGGTGCCGATGATTTTGATGCCCTTCTTGTGCAGGGTTTCCGCTAGTTTCAAAGCCGTCTGCCCCCCCAGCTGTACAATCACCCCTTCTGGCTGCTCCAACTCGATGATCTCTTCCAGGTGTTCCCAGTAAACGGGCTCGAAGTAGAGCTTGTCGGCCATATCAAAGTCGGTAGAAACCGTCTCTGGGTTACAGTTGACCATGATGGCCTCATAACCTGCTTCTTTGATTGCCAATAAACCGTGAACGCAGCAGTAGTCAAACTCAATGCCCTGACCAATACGGTTAGGCCCCGAGCCTAATACAATGATCTTTTTCTTATCCGTTGGGATACTCTCATTCTCCTCATCAAAAGTACTGTAGAAGTAAGGTGTCTGCGCTTCGAACTCTGCTGCACAGGTATCTACAATCTTGTACGTACGGCGTACACCCAGTTTCTTACGGTGCTTGGTAACTTGCTCTTCTTCTACCCGCAGTACCCAGGCAATTTGAGCATCTGAATACCCCACCTGCTTCAACTCCCGCATGAAAGACTCTGGAATGTCCTCCGCTACGTTAAAGCGCATCAAACGCGCTTCCATTTTTACCAGGCGCTTGATTTGCTTAATGAACCAAGGGTCCATCCGAGTAAGTTTGTGGATGGTTTTACTGGGTACCCCCAGACGAAGTGCGTCTTTTAGGCGGAATATGCGGTCATCACTCACTTTCTCCAAGCGAGAGAGGATATCATCCGTCTTGATCCACTCTTTCTTATCCGCACCCAAGCCGGCGCGGCCTTGCTCTAAACTTTGGCAGGCCTTCTGAAGGGCTTCCAGGAAGTTGCGGCCGATGCCCATCACTTCTCCTACAGATTTCATCTGCAGGCCAAGCTCGTGGTCTGCTCCTGGGAACTTAGAGAAGTTCCAGCGTGGCATCTTCACGATTACGTAGTCTAGGGTTGGTTCAAAGTAGGCTGAGGTAGTCTTGGTAATTTGGTTTTTCAGTTCGTCTAGTCGGTAACCAATGGCCAGTTTTGCAGCAATTTTGGCAATTGGGTACCCGGTAGCCTTACTCGCTAGTGCCGAAGAGCGGCTTACCCGTGGGTTGATCTCAATTACGATCAATTCCTCCGTCTCTGGATTTTGTGAGAACTGGATATTACAGCCACCCGCAAAATTACCCAACGAACGCATAGCCTTAATGGCCTGATCACGCATCTCCTGATAGGCAGTATCCGATAGCGTCATCGCCGGCGCAACCGTAATCGAGTCCCCAGTGTGAATACCCATGGGATCCACATTCTCCACTGTACAAATAATCACCACATTATCCGCAGCATCGCGTAGCAATTCCAACTCAAATTCTTTCCACCCTAGTACGGCTTTTTCCACCAGCACCTCGTGCGTTGGGCTCATGTTCAGACCGTGGCGTAGTTTGGCATCAAACTCGTCGGCAGTATGCACGAAACCACCACCGGTTCCACCTAAGGTATAAGAAGGGCGAATTACCAGCGGGAAGCCAATTTCCTGAGCGGCTTCCTTACCCTCTAAAAAAGAATTGGCGATGCGCGAAGGTGCCACCGCCAAATTATTATCGATCATATGCTGCCGAAAAGCTTCCCGGTTCTCGGCCAGCTCAATGGCGTCCAGGTCTACCCCAATGAGCCGCACATCATGTTTTTCCCAGAGGCCCTGCTGTCCTGCTTCAATGGCCAGATTAAGCGCCGTTTGCCCTCCCATAGTAGGTAGCACCGAATCAATATTGGGGCGCTCACGGAGAATTTGATCCAGGCTTTCTACCGTAAGGGGTAGCAGATAGACATGATCCGCCGTAACGGGATCCGTCATAATCGTAGCCGGATTACTGTTGATGAGCGTTACCTCAATTCCTTCCTCACGCAAGGAACGAGAAGCCTGGCTACCAGAGTAATCAAACTCACAAGCTTGTCCAATAATAATAGGGCCACTCCCAATGATGAGAACGGAACGGATAGAATGATCTTTTGGCATGATGCTGCAATTTTTGCGTTACTTACGACCCGGTTAAAAGTAGGTGGGTAGGGGGTCGAAAATTTTACGTTCGGCACAAATTGCGGGCAAAGATAAGGGACTCGAAAGAAAAACCGGGGAAATACAATCCACTTTTTCTCAACGAGAGTCCAAATCACCACCTGAGCGGAAAGTAACAATGCATTGGCAAGATGAAATATCCCACTTTTTCGCCTCACTCTGAGTTACTAAACCTTGCATCTCTTAGTTCTTGATCAACTTCACCACTTTTTGACCCTGGGCCATCTTAATGGTCAAAAAATAGACGCCTGCAGGGCCGGTGATTTGTATGGGTGAGCTTAGTGCAGTATCCAACTGTTTCGTGTAAACAATTCTACCGCCAACATCAGTGAGCGTGATATCTACACCGCTCAATGCCTGTTCAAATTCAACTTGAACTAAACCAATACTTGGGTTCGGATAAACCGAGACGTGTAGGCCGTCATTGATGCCAACAACACCAACAGTTCCCTGGCTTATTTTCTGGACAAAAACATCAAATAGGCCGGAAGAAGAAAGATTAGCGGTTCCCGGTCCGGGATCAAAATCCGCTGTACCTTCATACTGGCCAATAGCATACACATTTCCCAAATCATCCACCCTAATGCTGCTGACTTGCTCGGCGGTGTCAAAACCTGACCCTCCAAAAGATTTTGCCCATTCATAATTTTGGGCATGCAAAGCGATGGTCACAAAAAGGCTGACTACAACAAGCGTTTCTTTTTTCACTGTTCAAGATGGTGTTTATACCGCTGACAAAAATGGTTGTACTACGTGGCTGCTGTGGCGGTAGCGTCGTAGCAAAAAACAGCTAACATGCTTACTAAACTTTCGAAGTTTAGTAAGCATTAGCCAATCGTTCTGCAAACCCCTTGCGGTAAGCATAGAGCGGGACGGCGCAAGGGCTAGGGGTAGCAGGGCCGACTTTAGAAGCGCCAGGATGACCCACGCCTGCCAAAGTACCTTTGTACGGGCGCCTGCGCCAAAGGCTACGCCGACGGTGCGCGGACAGGCCCGCCACCGCCATTGGCCGGTGGAGCCCCCAAATAACTTTCTAAGGATTGCCATACCCCCTTCCGCCGAACATTTTCTCCGCCTCGTAGAAATATCAGGAGCAGTAATCGTCCGTTTGCTATCTTTGGACTTGTTAGCAATAGAACCATTTCCCTCCCCACACCAGCAGAGGAAAAGCATATATGACGTACGACAATTTCACCACACGGGCGCAGGAAGCTATCATGCAAGGACAACGCATTGCCGGCGGCCTGAGTCAACAGCAAGTAGACACACCCCACCTTATTAAGGGAATATTGGATACCGACGAAAGTGTGATCCGTTTCCTACTCGAAAAAAACAACATTAACCTGCAGGAACTTACCCGTAAGCTCGACCGCACCACTAAGGAGTACCCTAAAGTGGCCGGTAGCGAAAAACAGTTTCTGACGGATACGGCCAACAAAGCCCTGAGCCGCGCCAAGAAGATGCTCCCCGACTTTGGCGATGAGTATATCTCGGTAGAGTTGATGCTCCTGGGCATTTTGCAAGGTAAAGGCAAAGGCGCTCAACTACTCAAGGACATGGGCCTGACCAATGATGGCCTGCGTACCGCAATTATTGAGCTCCGTAAAGGCCGCAAGGTGACTGACCAGAGTGCCGAAGAGAGCTACAACGCCCTTTCAAAATTTGCGATCAACCTCAATGAGCGTGCGGAAAACGGTAAACTGGATCCCATTATTGGCCGTGATGAGGAAATGCGGCGGGTATTACAGATACTATCTCGCCGGAAGAAGAACAACCCCCTCTTAATTGGTGAAGCTGGTGTAGGTAAAACCGCAATTGTGGAAGGTATTGCCTGGCGGATTGTGAAAGGCGATGTACCGGAGAACCTGATGAGCAAGCGCATCTACGTGCTGGATATTGCGGCCTTGATTGCGGGTGCGAAATACAAAGGGGAATTTGAAGAACGCCTCAAAGGGGTAATCAAAGAAGTAACCGAATCCAGTGGGGAGATTGTACTCTTCATAGACGAGATTCACACGCTCATTGGTGCCGGGGGTGGCAATGGTGCTATGGACGCCGCCAACATCCTCAAACCCGCTCTGGCGCGCGGTGAGTTACGTACCATAGGCGCTACCACCCTGGACGAATACCAGAAGTACTTTGAAAAAGATAAAGCGCTGGTACGACGCTTCCAGACGGTACTGATTGAAGAACCTAGTGTAGAGGATACCATCTCTATCCTACGCGGTTTGCAGGAACGCTACGAGGTGTACCACAAGATTGAGATCCTGGATGAAGCACTGGTAGCTGCCGCTGAGTTGAGTAGTCGCTACATTGCCGACCGTCAGCTGCCGGATAAAGCCATTGACCTGATTGATGAGAGCGCCGCCCGCTTGCGCCTGGAGCTGGACAGTGTGCCAGAAGAAGTGGACGAGTGGGAACGCAAGGTGCGCCAACTGGAGATTGAGCGCGAGGCCATTAAGCGAGAAAAGAACAAAGACAAGCTTAACAAGATTGCTGGGCAGATTGCCAACGCTAAAGAGAAACGCGACAGCTTACGCGCCTCCTGGCAAGGCGAAAAGGAGATTGTAGATCTGGTGCAAGGCATCAAAAAGCAGATGGAAGAGCTGGAGCTAGAAGCCGACAAAGCTGAACGCCATAGCGACTTTGAAACCGTAGCCAAAATCCGCTACGGGCAACTGCAAGAACTGCAAAAAGAACTAACCGCCGCCGAGAAGAAGTTGGATAAGCTGCCCGACGATAAGCGCTTCACCAACGAAGAAGTAACTGCCAACGACATTGCCGAAGTAGTAGGCCGCTGGACAGGAATACCCGTGGCGCGCATGCTACAAAGCGAAAAAGATAAGCTCCTCAAACTGGAGGACGAACTGCACAAGCGCCTGATTGGCCAAGATGAAGCCGTAGTTGCGGTAGCCAATGCTGTGCGCCGCAGCCGGGCCGGTATGCAAGATGAAGGCAAGCCCATTGGTTCGTTCATTTTCCTAGGCCCTACCGGGGTAGGTAAAACTGAACTGGCCAAGGCCCTAGCCGAAGTACTCTTCAACGACGAGCGGGCCATCACCCGGATCGACATGAGTGAGTACCAGGAGCGCCACGCTGTGAGCCGATTGGTAGGTGCACCTCCGGGATACGTAGGCTACGACGAAGGTGGTCAGCTGACAGAGGCGGTGCGCCGGCGCCCTTACAGTATTGTACTACTGGACGAAATTGAGAAGGCTCACCCGGATACCTTCAACATCCTGCTCCAAGTGCTAGACGATGGACAGCTGACTGACAACCGCGGCCGAGTAGCCAACTTCAAAAACACCATCATCATCATGACCTCCAACATGGGAGCTGCGGTGATTCTGGAAAATTTTGAAGACCTGGAGGCCGTAGGTGACGAGCACCGCGAGGATATTCTGGAAACCACCAAAGAGGAGGTATTTGACACCTTGAAGGAGAACCTACGCCCCGAATTCCTTAACCGGATTGATGAGCGCATCATGTTCTTACCGCTCACCCAGGAGGAGATCAAGCAGATCCTGAAGCTATTGCTGAAGAAAACGGAAAAGCTGCTGGCCCGCAAAGGCATGGTACTGAAGGTAAGCGAACGCGCCCTGAGCTGGCTAGCCGAGCGCGGCTACGATCCGCAGTTTGGTGCCCGCCCGATGAAGCGCGTACTTCAACGCGACCTGGTAGACGGCCTATCCAGCGCCATCATCGCCGACACCTTCGAAAGAGGCGACACCATCTACATTGACCTCGACGACAACAAACTCAGTTACAGCAAAAAACCGTTTGATCCGAATGCGGAGTTTGTTCCTACCGGAGAAACTGCGGCTAAGAAACGCCGCCGCCGCGCCTCCAAGAAGCGTAAGGATAACGTAGAAGACCTCAAGAAAGCTACGGATGATCTGAACGATGCCATTGCGGAAGTGCAGGAGGATTAACGCATAGCGTGATAGAGACGCATTGCAATGCGTTTTTACCGCTGGTTTAGTTGAGCCTGCGGCTCTGGTTAGTTGAATTGGTTCGGCCACCAAGGCGGCCTTGGTTAGTTGAGTTAAGTAGTTCTTCTGTAAAAAATGGTCATGTGCAAATATCCTGCTGAAGAGACGCATTGCAATGCGTCTGTACATCCCTGGCTGTAGCTATTGATTTTTACACCTTCGTATTTGTGTGTGAAAAGTCGATTCATGGAGTTTAAAAGGTTGGAAGGTCTATGTGAATACCGCTTAGGTGAACTTGGTGGCTTAGGTGGTTCAGATTATCCCTTTCATTTCTCATCCAACGAAGCCTTGGCGTAGTTGGATCACTTTGACGCTTACTTCAGTCACTGTCCGCCACAGGCAAAAACTCGCAATTGGCGGCTTTTCTGTGGCCATCCCCTCTTTTCTCTCTATTTTGCCCGATCTTTTATTTTTTTGATCAAGCAACTGAAATGAAAAAAGTATTATTCAACCTAGCGTTGTGCTTTGTCACAACCCTGGTAATCACGGCCTGTCAGAATGATGATAGGAGCCGGGCAACTGGCCCGCCCAGTACGCCTGTAGCTCCGGCCACGAATCAACCAGCAGCAACGGCTCCTGGAACGGTTAATGCGGGTGTAGAGCATTATATTTGTCCAGCAGGACACGTTGGATATGGCAGCTCTGCGCAGGGCAATTGTTCACAATGTGGTGTAGCACTGGTACACAATCAGGCGTTTCACAACAACACTGCCGCTGCGCCAACGCAAAGTCCGCCGATGTTCCAAAATCCGCCCGCGGGTACTGCACCAGCGGCCACTATTGCACCGCCTGCTGAACCGGCTCAGAATGCCGCGGGGGTTTGGCACTATACCTGCATTGCTGGTTGTGCTGGTGGAGCCGGTGGCTCAGGAAGCTGTAGCAACTGCGGATCAGCCTTAGCACACAACCAGGCTTACCATAACTAAAAGCCTATCAGAAGCAGTTACAAATGAATACCACCTCTCTCCCTGAAAAAACGCCTTGGATTCCTATCATCAGCGCGGCAGTAGCCTTTGCGCTGGTCTATTTTGGAGTCGAGTACCTACAGACCATTGATGGAGAAACGCTTGCGGAAGTTACTTCTCCTAAAACGAAAATCCGTTGGCTCGCGCGCTTACCGTATACGATCAAGTATGCGCTGGTTTTCGGGCTTTTCGCCTATCTGTTTGGTCATCGGCGTGCTGCTATAGGTGCTTTTTCCGTAGTAGTGGTTCTTCAATTTGTAGCTGCTTTTGTAACGGGTCCAATTGGTATTATCATTCGACAGAGTGGCTACTGGTTACCATTTATCACATATGTCTTTCTTGCCTTTGGGCGAACGGGACTATTACTAGGAGCGTCGATGGTTTGCTTCCAAGCGGTGCACTTGACGAGCCTACCGGAAATGACGACCTTTCGGGAAATCTGGCAAGCGATTTCTCATCTATTAGGGCTCGAACAATCAGAAGGTGTAAGGACCATCTTGACCAGCCTGTTCTACCCCTATACTACTGATCCTTTTGGGCTCTTTAGGATATTATTGGTTACTGGCTTGGCCGTGATGTATTTCTGGTGCCTTACATCCCTACACCGTCTATCACCCCAGCGGGAAAAGGGCTGGATGATGTTTCGCTGGATTAAACTCGACTTTCAGAATACCAAGGCCAGCGCCACGGTTCAGTTCTTAGCACAACGCTGGTTCCTCTATGCACTGTGCTTCGGTGCTTTCCAGCATTTGGCTTTTATCCATATTTTATCTTCTACTGAGGTGCCTACATCTGGCAATGCCGTAAGGATGTACACCAATGCCATCCACCGTCAACTATTGTGCTGGGGTGGCTTGCTTATTGTGGCCTGGTGGCATCGAAAATTCTTAATCGAATACTGGTTTAGTCGCGGACAGACGCCTTCCTTTGGTTACTGGTTATTACAACTCCCATTTGTGGGGCTGTTGATCTGGGCAGGGCAGCAATTGTACTTCGGCGCCTTAGTTCCTTTACAGAAACGGATTACGCATTTTGCTAAACGAGATGAGGAAGTGGTGCGTTGGCTTAAAAACTCCTTCTTAGGCCTTTACGCATTGGTTATTCTTTGGCAGTTTGTAGGTCAGCAAACCAACATCGTTGACACCAACTTTTTTGTCACCATGATAGCGGAAACCGTCGTAGTTGGCATATTACTAGGGCTCTTCCTCAACCGGTCAAAAGCACTCTACTCCTTCGTACCTTTTGTGATTATTCTAACTAGCCTTAATATCATCCTGCTCTCGCCAGATTCCGCATCCAGAGTTATTGACCGGAGCCTGTGGCTTGCTGGCCTCGGGCCGTGTCTATTAGTTGTATATTATGCCTTATTTCATTTCTCAACCTTCTATCATACGGCGGTTGCGGAAGAAGAATAAAAGGCTATGCACCCCTTCCATATTGATTTTCTCGACCATGTAGCCATTCGGGTCAAGGATTTGGAGGTATCTGCCCAATGGTACGAACGCACTTTGGGCCTAGTCCACTACAGCCCAAAGGCCTGGCAGCCTTTTCCCATCTTCTTAATGGTTGGCAAAACCGGGATCGCTCTATTTCCTGCCAATGCAGCACATCCCGCCTTGGATCACACCTCCAAGAATGTCAAGATCGACCATTTTGCGTTTCAGCTAAGCCAGGAAGACTTTGCCAAAGCACGTGCCCACTACGAGCAACTTGGCCTCACTTACAACTTCCAAGATCATCACTATTTTCACTCTATTTACACCCGAGACCCCGACGGACATACCGTAGAATTAACGACCTTAGTCGTACCTGAAACAGACTTCTACCAGCCCCAATAGACCACTTAAAATCGAAACTCCATGAGGATTTACTTTGGTCTTTTCCTTCTTGCCCTACTCCTATCCGCTTGTACTGGCAGCGATACAGGAGCCACAGAAAATGACCTACCCCATATTGCCATTGCGGGTATAGCTATTGAGTCTAGTACTTTTTCACCGGCACAAACCCACGAGGAAGCCTTCCACGCTCAACAAGGAAAGGACGTGTTTTCCTACTATCCCTTTCTAGCTGCAGACTCCCTTAACCGGCAGCGAGCAGATTGGTATCCGGTCCTCTACGGCCATGCGTTACCCGGTGGAATTGTCACTCGGGAAGCATACGAATCGCTGGTAAATAAAATCCTAACTGGCCTGGAAGCCAATAAACCGTATGATGGACTCTTCTTCGATATACACGGTGCCATGAGTGTCGTAGGTCTGGATGACCCGGAAGGAGATCTTATTCTACGTGTCCGCGAAGTAATTGGTCAGCAAACCATTATCTCCACTTTTATGGACCTGCACGGCAACGTCTCTCCGCGCTTGGCGGAACAATGCGACCTTATTACATGTCACCGTATGGCTCCACACGAAGATGAGCTGGAATCCAAACAGCGGACGGTGGAAAATTTACTGGAGCGGCTAGAAAAGGGCACCGGCAAACCCGCGTATAAAGCATGGATTCCCGTCCCTATTTTACTACCCGGCGAAAAGACCAGTACCCGCATTAATCCCGGTAAAAGCCTCTACGCTAAAGTTGCTCCGTATGCCAATAGTGAAGGAATTGTAGATGCCGGCATTTGGGTAGGCTACCCCTGGGCAGATGAACCTCGTAATCACGCAGTCGTAATGGTCGTGGGAGATGATCAACAATCGGTACAAAACGCTGCTGAAGATATGGCCCAATACTTCTGGAAAGTACGGCATGACTTTGAGTTTGTGGCCCCCACCACCTCATTCGAAGAGAGCATGCAACTCGCTCTGGATAGCCCTGTTTCACCCTACATGATTAGCGACATGGGCGACAACCCTACCGCTGGTGGTGCCGGTGATGTGACTTGGACCCTACGGGAAATCTTGGCTCGCCCAGAATTCAAGACCGCCGACGGACCATCCCTCATCTATGCCTCCATCCCCGGGCCCGATCTGGTTGCAAAAGCAGTAGAGGCCGGTGTAGGCCAGAAAGTAACAGGTAAAGTAGGCGCCATGGTTGATGATCGCTACGCTCCGCCCATCGAGCTGAGTGGCACGGTACAGTCCATTGAGCATGGTGACCAACACGCAGAAACCGAGGTCGTTGTGCAAGTGGGTAGCGTATCAGTTATCGTGACCAAAAAACGTAAACCTTATCACAAGGAGGCAGATTTTACTCGCCTGGGGTTAACTCCGAGAAACACCAATATTGTAGTCGTTAAAATCGGTTATCTCGTACCCGAACTCTTCGACATGCAGCAAGGTTGGACCATGGCTCTCACACCCGGTGGCGTAGATCAGGACTTGGAGCGACTGGGTCATCAACGCATCCAACGCCCCATGTTCCCTATGGATAAAGACATGGCCGATCCGGATTTATCCGTTCGGTGGATTCCGGTTTCGGGAGAGTGATGGTTATGCTGCCGTAGCACTGATACCTTTGCCGTCTACCACGTAGTTTCGCGGCGTGAATCTTTTTTTCTCCACGGCGGAATGTTTGACTTTGATTTTTTATTCGTTCTATTTTTTCAAAGTAGAAACATAGGTTTTTCACTCAAAACCTACCTCGAATTGGGAGCATTTGTTTAGCACTTTGCTCTTGGCGCCTTCATTTTTGTCCATCGCAACAAAAACGAAGCAAAAAATGCTCGCCCCGCTGAAACTCCTTCCAGTCAAACAAAAGCGGGGCAGGCCTCCCGCCCAACATTACGTGTACAATGTTACATGGGACGGTTATTTTTTCAAACTCAAAAATTCCGCGAAACCACTTGTTAAGAAGTAGCCAAAGCCAGTATATTGTTGCGATCTCAGGCAAAAATGGGTTTAATTCGTACAAACGAAATCACCATGGCCAGTCAACTATGCACTATTATTAGCCTAATCCTTTGCTTTCATTTAGCAGCTTGCCAAGCAGTAGCAGAGCCTACTACAAATGATGCTACTCCAGCCGTTTCCTTTTCACCCCTAAATCCAATCACAACGGCACTCCCACGGAAGCCACTGTTCATTTCTCATGATTTTGGTCAGAGCTGGGAGGATGCTAGCTATAATTTACCAGCTGATCTACAAGTATCCTTCATAGAACAACAAGGAGAAGAACTAGTGATCGCTAGCGACAATTTAGGCGTATTCAAGAGTAGTAAAAACAGAACCCACTGGACCGCAATCGGAACCTCCCTTCCCAGTACCAAGATCAATGCCCTGCATATCAATGGTGATGACATCTACGTGGGCGTTTTCCAAAAAGGGATCTTCAAAACCACTGACGACGGGCAAAACTGGCTATCGTTAAACAAAGGTTTACCCAACTTAACTGTGCAGTCCATCTACCAGTTCGAAGACCGCTTACTGGCGGGTACTGATATCGGTTTATTCTACCAAGATCCTGATAACCAACAATGGCAACCGACTGATCTAAAGGTGCAGGTACTCAGCATTTATGAGCAAGACAAGCTACTGATAGCCGGCACGCAAGACGGTACAGCTCTATCTCGCACCGCTGGTTCTTCCTGGCAGTGGATTCACCGTGGGGAGGCCGTGCATTACACTCACCCCGTCGGTTCCAGAATTATTGAGTTCGTCCTCACTGGAGACTTGAATTATTCTGATGATTTGGGTAAAAGCTGGAACAGCATTCTATATGGCCCACGCGAAGGCTCTTACGTCTACGAGATTGTCCCAGTAGGAAACTACCAACTACTGAGTAACAACTACGGTGTGCATCGTTCGACAGATAGTGGCCAAAGCTGGCAACTGATTTTCCCCATTGAACAGATGGCGTTTTTTGATTTCCTAGTCGTGGATCAAACTATCTATGGGGGTACGCGGGTGTGGGATGAGTTTAGGGGGAGAGATTAGGGTGAGAATTAGAATTAGAGTTAGAATGAAGGGGCAGTTAGAGTCGAAATAAAAGTGATAATCTAAACCACCTTAGACACCGGAGAGCACCAAGAAAAACTGAGCACTGTCTTCTGACCACTGACCACTTTCTTGAACCATATCAGGCATTTAAGGGGCATATAAGAGCTAATACAACTAACCAAGGCCGCCCAGGCGGCCGAACCAATTCAACTAACCAGAGCCGCAGGCTCAACTAAATTCACTAAATCCACCAACCAGGACCGCAGGTCCAACCAGCTTCATTTTATCCACCGGAGCTGGCTACAGCGCAGGAGGACCAATTCAACTACTCTTTATTCGGATCAAAATGCACCCAACCCTGGGCTTGTAGAGGATGGATATTGCCACCTTTGGTATGTAATTTCACGCCATCCGCTGCGGAGGTGATTTCGCCAGCGATATAGATATCTGGCATGTACTTGACCTTTTCCAAATCCTCCGGCTTGACGGTGAAGAGAAGTTCGTAGTCCTCGCCACCACTGAGGGCAGTAGTGATAGGGTCTAGCTTAAAGCGCAGAGCCAACATTTGCGCATCGGGGTGGATAGGCACACCGCTTTCTTCGATATAAGCACCAACGCCAGAAGCACGGCAAATGTGGAAAAGTTCACTGGCGACACCGTCTGAGATATCAATCATGGCGGTAGGTACGAGCCCTTCTTTAGCAAACTGGCGAATCATATCGCCGCGGGCTTCGGGCTTGAGTTGACGGCCTACGCAGTAGGCTTCGTTTTCCAGGTCTGGTTTTACATCTGGCGTGGAGAGATATACCTGCTTTTCGCGCTCCAGCATTTGGAGGCCCAGGTAGGCTGCTCCAACATCTCCGGTAATGCAAATGATATCGCCCACTTTGGCTCCGGAGCGATAGACCAGCTTATCTGTTGCAGCCTGTCCAATAGCTGTGACGCTAATGATGAGGCCTTTATTGGAGGAGGTCGTATCACCACCTACCAGATCTACCCCGTAGCGTTCGCAGGCCAGATAGATACCCGCGTAGAGTTCTTCCAATGCCTCTACCGAGAAGCGGTTGGACAAGGCCAAAGAAACGGTGATCTGTTTCGGCGTAGCGTTCATGGCGTAAATGTCCGACAGATTCACTACTACCGCTTTGTACCCCAAGTGCTTCAGTGGTGAATACATGAGGTCAAAGTGTATACCCTCAACAAGCATATCCGTGGAGACTACCGTTTGGAGGCCCTGATTGTCAATAACGGCGGCGTCATCTCCAATGCCCAGTTTGGTAGATTCATTGAGAATGGGAAACTGCCTTGTCAGGTGGTCAATGAGACCAAATTCGCCCAGGGTATTGACGTCCGTGCGTTGGGGTTGTTGCGCTTTTTCAGCCATGCTGTAATTTGTGCTTAAGGGGCAAAGTTATCGTTATTTCTTAACTTGCCTTATTCATGTATGATGCAAGAAAATCAAGTTTTAATTTTCCTGCGTTATTAAACACTACTCATGAAGTTTTGGTTAAACACCACCATCCTAACCCTACTTCTACTCTTTGTGCTTGCGGCCTGCTATCAACCACCGAAAGATCCCCAGGGTATGAAAGAAGCAAAACTTTGGGCTGGTACCTACACCCGTACGGAAGGTCATGTTGATGGTAAGGCGGAGGGAATCTATGGTTTACTTTACCGCCGCAAGAAACTCAACATTACCCATACGCATGAGGATATTGTAAACCCATCCTTTCTCACCCTTGACCCCACTCGAGAGGTACTTTACGCCGTAAGCGAAATCGGCCCTGATGTCGACACGACTGGCTTTGTCTATAGCTATCGTATCGAAGAAGGGCAGCTCGTTCTACAGAACCGCCAACCCACCCATAGTTTTGCCCCTTGTCATGTGAGCGTACACCCCGGTGGCGAATGGCTGTACGTGGCCAATTATGTTGGAGGAGTGATTGCGCGCTACCCCTTGGCAGCGGATGGGCAAATCAAAGCAGTTAGTGACATTAAGCGTTTGGCTGGACAGGGTCCACACCCTCGCCAGGAAAGCTCTCATCCGCATTCCATCACCGTTAGTCCCGAAGGGAATTGGGTCATTGTAGCGGATCTTGGCACGGATTACCTGCACACCTATCAGGCCGATCTGCCTACCTGGGAGTTGGTGAGCACCACCGAACTTCCCTCAGGCTCAGGGCCGCGGCACATGGCTTTTCATCCTAAGGCACCTTTTGCCTACGTCCTCAACGAGCTCAACAATACGGTTAGCTTGCTCGAGTACAATTCTCAAAATGGAGCGCTCAATTTGCTTGACTTCTGTTATACCCTACCGGAAGGAGCGGATAGCACCAGCCTAGGAGCGGATATCCACCTCACACCAGACGGAGCCTTCCTGTACGTCAGCAATCGTGGACATAATTCACTGGCCGGCTTTGCGGTAGATCGGGAAACGGGTACGCTTACGGGTATTGGCCATTGGCCCACGCGGGGCGACTTCCCACGCAACTTTGTGATTCACCCGGAAGGGGAAGACCTCCTAGTGGCCAATCAAAACACCGATAACATTTCTCAGTTTCGGATTGACAAAGAGACGGGTCAACTCAAGCATCTGCGGGAATGGACCGTAAAAACCCCCGTTTGTCTACAATTTGAAGAATAGCGCGGTTACCTTTTCTAATACACGGCAATGAACTGGAAAATTATTCCAAACAGCATTCCTTTCCGGACCCTGCCCAAAACACATTGTCATGATTATTTTCGGAACTCGTAGCGTAAAATTCACCAAAGAAAAAGGCCAATTTCACTGCCCACAATGTAATTGCCAAAGAGAATACCGGCACCGAACGGCACGCCGCTTCTTCACCCTCTATTTCATTCCGATCATTCCCCTTGATAAATTGGGCGAATACGTAGAGTGTCGTTCCTGTAAAGGCACCTTTATTCCTCGTGTATTAGAATACCAACAAAACAACAGCTCTGACCAGTTCTTGTCAGAATACGAAAAAGCCATCAAGCACTCTGTTGTACTGATGATGCTAGCGGATGGAGAGATCGATCAGCGTGAAAAAGAAGTTGTCCTACAGGTCGTCAATAAGTTTAGCCACAATGATATCACCATGCTGGAGCTAGATCAGTACATCCAGCAAGTGCAAAATAAGCCTGCGGACATCAGCACCTACCTAAAGCAAGTAGCTCCTCGCCTGAATGCCCACGGAAAGGAAATTGTGGTAAAGTGCGCACTCTCCGTAGCCGCTGCCGATGGTCATATTGATCCTACCGAAATCGCTCTTTTGAAAGAAATTGCCGAAGCCCTGGGAATGACTGGTTCACACCTGCGCGGGATCCTTACGGAAATGACTGCTCCACAGGAGCCTGCGTTTTCAGAAAACTAGGATGTACTTATCTTAGTCGCTGTACTAAAATTCACTGAATGGCACTCATCAAATCAGTCCGCGGCTACACCCCCAAATGGGGAAAGAATTGTTATCTCGCAGAGAACGCTACTGTCATTGGCGACACCATTATGGGAGATGATTGTAGTGTTTGGTTTCAGGCTGTAATACGTGGCGACGTAAACAGCATTCACATTGGAAACAAGGTGAA
Source organism: Bacteroidota bacterium (assembly GCA_038528965.1). Taxonomy (GTDB): domain Bacteria; phylum Bacteroidota; class Bacteroidia; order Chitinophagales; family Saprospiraceae; genus Lewinella. The sequence continues at coordinate 110,978 of JBCBEC010000008.1, forward strand.
TATCCAGGATGGGGCCGTCATCCACGGCACCTACGAGCGCGCCGCTACCACCATTGGCAACAATGTTAGCATCGGGCACCGGGCCATTATTCACGGCTGCACTTTGCACGATAATGTCTTGGTGGGCATGGGGGCCATTATCATGGATAATGCCGTAGTAGAGGAGAATGTGTTGATTGCAGCCGGGGCGGTGGTATTGGAAAATACGCGTTGCGAGAGTGGCCATATTTACGCAGGTGTACCCGCCAAGAAAGTCAAGGCACTGAGCCCAGAACAGTTTGGCGACACCATTGACCGCATCTCTAATGCTTATCTGAAATATGCTAGTTGGTTTAAGGAATAAGGTAACGTGAGGTTTCGGGTGAGCTACTAAAAAATCACTGGATATCAACACCTCACGTTGTAGACGGTAGAAGGCAGAAAGTAGAAAGACAATCAGATTTTTTCTACCCTCTACTAGGAGCTAGGCTTTGACGAGTAACCCTTTATGAAATGCTACTGACTCAACCTTACCGTAAAGTAAGAGCGGAAGTTGGGTGCTAAAAAGTTCCAACTTCCGCTTCCTTTGCCTTACTGGCATATTGGCTTAGTGCCGCACAATACGCACGGTCTTAGTAGTAGACTCATGCTGCAAACGCAGTAAGTACACACCAGACGCCAAATCGCTTAAATCTACCTCAGCCGTTTTAACTGCCGACTGCAAGCGTGCCTGACGGATGAAACGACCATCTACATTGTAAATAGCCACGTCCACATCGCCGTTTAGCTCTTCAGAGAAGCTGATTTGCAGTGGGCCGTTGGTAGGGTTTGGCCAAATTTCTAAAGAAGTGCCTCCCAAGTCTACCGTAGAATTGATAGCATCTGTACACACTTCTAATTTCCAACCTAGGAGGTTGCCTCCGTCAAAATTGGCATTATCGGTAACCCTTAAGGTCCAAGTACCAGCCGCATCTTCTCCAATAAAAGTTCCTAGAGGTTCGGCGGGGCGGAAGGCACCTTCGATAGCCGCCTGGCTGCCGATCGTACAACCTTGCTCAAAGTCATTTGGAGAGAGACTCGCATCGTCAGCGAAATCTGCCAAGACTCCAGCTCCCGGACAATTAGACTGGTTAAAAAGTTGAATAGTGATGCCACTAGGAGAAGTAAGCGTTGCTGTTAAATCGCCTGAATAAGAGTGGTTCGTATTAAAGCAAATCACTTTAATTTCCTCAATGATCCCTTGCTGGGTTACATTTAAAGTGGAGGTAGTTACTGCTCCGGCATTAGGCCCAATACTCAAGCCATCGGTATCAGCTGTTCCAAGACCACAGAAATCACTAGCGGTAACAAATTGGAAGACACTTGACCAATCACCCTCTCCACAGGCATTCTGCCCGCGAACACGCCAGTAAAACTCCGTATCAGGAGCCAGACCAGATACATCAATTGTACTTTCCGCTAGGCCCGAATCACTAAACGCTATACTCGAGAACCCAGGATCGGTAGCTAATTGTATGGTATAATCAATAACCGAAGCTTCATCCGCCCAATCCAGTGTCAGGATGGTAGGTTGTTCCGTAGCAAGGTTAGGAGGAGAGGACAATGCTGGTCCATTTGGAGCATCGCCGTAAATCGTCAATCTCAGTAGCTGATCTACCTCCGTAGTACCATCTGTACCAACTAAACGAAATACGTAATCATCGGGCGTTGCGCTAGCGGTATTGCCAATTGTCAACTGCGTACTAGACCCCGGCGAAACCACGGTATTATCAAACGAGACGGAAAGGCTACCTGGCAATCCTTCAACACTCAAACTCACCGAGCTACTAAAGGCCGAGCTGACTTGAACATTGAAAGTAGCAGTTTCGGGGGCGCAAAGTGTCTGTGCTGGTGGTGAAGCAGTGGCGAAGAAATTGCATTGTTCGTTGTTTCGGCCATCAATTACTCTAATGCCCGTATTGTCCGGATCCAACCAATCTTTTAAGCGAGTAGAAGGGGTTCCACCGCCTTCCCAAGAGGAGGCCATCCAGCCGTAGCTATCGTAAAAATCATTGCCACAGGCCGCTGCTCCACCGTGGAGTTGACCAATGACGCGTTTTCGGCTATCAAATAAAGGTGAGCCCGAGGACCCTCCTTCAGTCGTACCAATATCCCAATCCTCCACGATTACGTGGTTGCCATTAGGAATTGGGGTATCTGCTTGGCCCCAAGCGCCACGGTAAACACCACTAAAGGCAAAGCTGATTCGCTTTTCCTCATTATTAGGGTGATGAATAGCAATGAGCGTATCCGTTTCCAGTACTTCACGTGCATCCCAACCAGCGTAGAACGCATCCGCTGAGGCGACCACCGGATCATCTAATTCTACCAGCGTAAAATCAGAAGGAGCGTAAGTTGCCCGAAGAACGGAGCCAGTATTGAAACTCCCCAAGGTGCCATTACCTGGGCCACCGCTGGCCGCACTACCTGGCTGACGGCAAGTGCTGTTTTCAAAATTCCAATAGAAGACCATACTCGGTGCCGCACCCGCCGTTAATCCACAGTGGTCGGCGGTCATGAAGTAAGCAGTACAATCTTCCCGCACGGTGTTTACTAGAAAACCGGTGCAGAAAATATCACCACTAAAACCATAAGCAGCAACTGATTGGATGATATCGCGATATTGATCTACGATACCCCAGCCGTCAGATCCACCACAAGCGACGTCCAAATTACAGGAACCAGAAACCAGGCTCTCTGCCACATCCAGAAAACCCAGGAAATCGTGGTTGACAGACTTGAGGTGGAGCTTTAGATTTTCCTGCTGGTCTACCGGCACACGAACTTCCAGGATGATGTCATCACCAGGGATCACGGGCGTCCAAAGCTCAGCGTGTTCCTCATTATCAGCTGGTGTAAATGGTCCCAGTACTTCTTTTTGAGCAGGGTCAAAAAGAAGGAGTTCTCCGCCCGGTGGCATTTCGTAAAGGTCAAAACCAAAGTTGAGTGAACGTGCCCCCGGGGATGGAACCCGTAGATGCCAAACGGCCTTACCATTGCGGTAGCTCCACGTACCATGCGTAGCGGGAGAAACATCTACAGCCATTTTCTGGGCAAAGCGGGGTGCAATCCCCGGGCCACGGCGGGCCATTTCTTCTTCGAGAAGGAGTTCGTTGTTTTGTAATGGTAGTTGTAATTTTTCAATGGCGTTAAGCGCCTTAGAGTTCGCTGCCAGATACGGTGTACTTTGACTGTGTAGATTGAGCCAAATGATCGACACGAGCAACAGTAGAATAGTGCGTTGCTTCTGCATAATCCCTAGATAGTTTGATGAAGTATAAGCTTTGTACTCATCAAAATTAAGGGAATTAGCTACCCAGGCCAAAAGCGGCTTGGGAAATAGCGCCAGGGAGACAAAGAAATTATGAAAGTATCCTTATTTGATCAAGGGTATTTTCCCCAGCGAGGACATAGGAAAGCACTTCAATTATACCACTTTATCCCCCAATTCAAGTTTTTGGACCAGCTAGCACCATACTACTTGCCAACATTAGCCCCTACACCATGGAGAACACCCTGCTAAAGCCCAGTAAATAAGGGCTTAAGCAAAAAAACAAACTTGTTATAATTGAGGGTGAGTCAAATTGATTACTGATCGCGGTTTTGGTACAATTGCTGATGAAAATGAACCAATCTTTTGAGCGTAGGAATAAGAGAACGCATCTCCATTTCGTTTAAATTACCCGTAAATAACCGCCCGAGATTGGTCATTCGTTCATCCACCAGCTTATCGATTTCGTGTCCGTAATTGGTCAAAGAAACGCGCCGAATACGACGGTCTTGCTCATCAACATGCTCCTGAAAAACACCATCTCTGGTTAGGCGCTTAATAATTTCAATACAAGTAGAAGGCTCAATAACATTGGCTTGTACGACCTCTTTTTTACTGGGTTGCTGGAGATGAGCTACGGATTTTAGAATTCCAAAATCGGCCAGGGAACGAAGCGGTAAATCGGCGAAGGTACGTTTCACCCATACTTCAAAGTAGCCAGCCAAACCGCCCAGTAAGTAAGAAAACATTACTTCCAGTCCTGCTTCATTTATAGTTTGCTCGTCGGTCAATAAGTCTTGCTCTGGAGTAAAGCGATGTTTCAGCCAATCAGCAAAAACTTCTAGGTCCTGCCGTGGGTGTTCAATCTTGAATTTTTCGTAATGTCCTAACAATTCAATTACGTCCTTCATAGCCTGAATATAACAAAGTCGTTTTATTTATCAGGCAATTCTAGGCTAGATTAGTCGGGTATGACAAGGAAGTGATATTGTGAGACCTTAACAAGATCATTTTCCTTTCACATGAGCTAAACTAACAATCAAATAATGCCACCGTGCCAGCCACTTCCGCTGGGGCCGTACGCGCCATTCGCTACGGCCTTAACTGATCATACCACAAGTATTCAACAGGGCAATTCTCCGCGAAACAACCTGAGGGAAGTTACACATCTGTGTACTATTTCCTGCCCACCGCTAAGTGCTAATTCTCTACGAAATACAAGACTCGGCTAATAACCCCAATGACCGGCTCCCTTGGGAGCATTAATCATTGTTCGCCGTGTTCAGTGCGCCCGCTTCGTCCCAAAATTGGGGATTGAGGTGGGCGGCTTTTTTTGAACAGTCAGGCTTGCTTGTCTATCTCTGATTCGGTAAAAGAAAAAAGGATTGGAAACGAGCATTACCCGTTCCCAATCCCTATTCATTTCGATACTGCCGGTAGTGGCTAGAAGCCGAACTTACCGTTGCTGTTTTTCCACTCTGATTGTGGTGGAATATTCTGAATCACATCCCAGTGTTCTACGATGAGTCCATCCTGTAGGCGGAATAAATCGTAGTAGGCAACGTGGTCACCCGTTCCAAACTTGCCCTCGCTAACAGTCAGTACAAAATTGCCTTCTCCAACTACCGTGTGGAGCTGATCGTATTCCATTACCAAACCGTTTTCAGCAAAGTAAGCCAAAGCAGCACCCAGTCCATCCAAACCATCGGCTACCGCTGGATTGTGCTGCTTATACTCTTCCGTACTTACGTAGTTCGTAAGCTTATCAGTCTCACCGTTCATCAGGATATCGGTCACAAAATTGGTGACAATTTCCTTGTTCTGAGCAGTCTTGTCCAGATCCGCAATTTCTGTTGCGCCATCAAACTGAGTGCGTCCACTAGGGTTTGGTGGGGCCACCTCGATGAGGTTATCCCAATGCTCCACAATCTTTCCATCCTCAAAACGGAAGATATCAAAGCCGGCCTTAGGGCCGAAGAAATCATACTCGCTGTGAAGTGCTACGAAGTTTCCGTCTTCGAAGGCTCGGACCACCTTTGCTTTAAAGCCACCTTCTGGGGCATTGGCCATTACCTCACCAAAACCAGCCAGGCCATCCCCTACCCCGAGGTTATGCTGGATGTACTTTTCTGGGTTGATGTACCCAACTGGTGTAGGGTCTCCCGTTTCCAGGCTTTCAATAAGCGCTACGGCTTTTTCTTTGTTTGTCAATTCCATGGTGGTTGTGCTTGTTTTTGTTGTATCCTCTGATTGTACATTTGAGTCTTCGCCAGCAGAGCAAGCCACTAGCAGGACAGTGAACAGTAGTCCGCTGATCACAGATAAATATCTCATTGCCAAATTTTTGATTATTAATTATGACACAAAGATGGGCTCAAACGCAGTACGAGTTTATATACAAAAACGCCTAATGACTGTAAAAATCGGAAAGTCAGAGTGTGTTTAGAAATTCGCTCATCAAGTAAAAAGCAGGTATTTCCGTCTTAATCAAGGCACTGAAACCGGAGTTTAGCAGCGCTAAATGAGGATTTCAGTAACGCAGAATAAGGCGTAAAGACCAATTTTGACGACGATTAGTGGATTCTAAACACACTCTTAAGCCTGTGCTCGACGAAAACGTTCAGGTGTAAAACCAGTATGCCGTTTGAAGTATTTGTAGAAATTAGTCACTTCCAGGAAGCCGGTGAGATCGGCTACTTCTTTAATAGGATGGTCGGTATTGATAAGTAAACGCTTGATCTGCTGCACCAAAATCGTATCGATGAATTCTTTGGCCGTTTTATGGATGATACTCTGGGTAATATTGTTGAGCGTCTTAGTACTTTTTCCCAACATACGGGCGTAGTCGCTCACCCGGGGCTGCTCTGTCACCCGTTCCTCCACCAGGCGCTGTAGCTCAATAAATTCCGTCAAATATTTACGCTCCGAAATCACTTGGTTTTTAGTGGCCTTAATGCGGTATAGTTTAGAGATGAGAATGTGTAACTGGCTTCTGATAATTCCTTGGGAAAAATCATCATTAAGGGTGAAATATTCCTTTTTGATATGGTCTATGAGCATGGAAATCTCCCTCATCTCCGGCGCGTCCAACTGGATCTTTGGATTTCCCAGCAGCTCGTTAAAAAGTTGTATCGTCTTCTGTGCCTCGGGCTTTTCTAAGTACTTTGACAAAAAATCATCGGTGAATAAAAGCAACATCCCTTTATAGGTACCTCCGGGTACAAATTTCTGTAGTTGCCCTTTTCGGATACTGAGTATTGTACCTGGTTCGCACGCATAATCAGTGAAGTCAATGGTGTGGTAGCCACTTCCCGCTTCCACAAAAACCAGCATGAAAAATTCTACTGTGTGGAGTTGCTCAGCCGGGTGTTCGAGATCACGCCGAAGCATAACACTCTCCAGTTTTATAAGATCAAAACCAGAGCGAGGATTTTGCCGGTTCTGAAACTTGACGCTGACAGCTTGATCTTTCATGAAGCGTAGAAAATACTTTTTCCAAAGATGCGGAAAGCTTTTCAGAACATTCCAGACTATCGCAAAATTAGAAGTACTTCAATACGCCCATTTTACCCGCAGAAATAGGGATTGTAATGGACTGCTGTAAGTATCCGTTTGATCAAACACAATCTGCCCTACGAGGTCGATGGTCCAATTATCAGAAATAGAAATGGCGGCGGTAGGATTCACGAACATAGCGTGACTGGCTACTGGGCTATAGATGGTGGTAAGGCCAGCGTTGATAATCGGTGAAATCGGGTAGGATAAACTCACAAAACTGGCCCAGCGATAGGGATACAGATTCCGAGCAGAGAGCTCGAAAGTGAATAATTGTAGGATGCCGCCTTCACGCTGCCCTTGGCTATTGTACAGACCTCCCACATTTAGATACAGACCTTTCTCGAAAGCGTAGTCGATATTGGTGGTGATGGCCAGGCTATTTCCTCCCTGACCAGGATCGAGAAACCAGCTGAGTTCACCTTTGAAGCCGGCATTCTTCAAATTCCCTGCCCAGCCGCCGCCCAGTACCCAGAAATCCTGGGCGTAACCTCCGATGAGTTGAATATCATAACTGCCCTTGTTAAATACCCAGCGACTGGCAATGGTACTTTCTTCTAAACTGTCACCGGCACGAAAGGCCAATTCTGCGCTTCCGGTATAGCCGATGTAGCGCCGAATGCGTAGGGCATCCGCTCCGGGGCGTTCCTCGTAGTCGAAATCGGTAAAGTTGTAGGCGTTGAAAATATCATTCGGGTTCCAGACGGTGCTGATTCCCCAATTGACGCGTTGGCGGCCCAGGCGTACTTCCCAGGCTTCGTTGGTGTACTCCGCAAAGAGGCGATCTACTACACTATGCCCTACCATTTGACCATTGTCCAGCCAAATGGCATCCAGATCTAACCAATCATTACTCCCCGCTGAGATTTGCTCTGCATAGAATGGATTTGATTTGACTACATCGCCGTAAAACAGGCGGGTACGCAAGCCCGTCTTGACCCGCCAATGCTCACCATGTGTCCATTCCAAATTGAAACGTTGGTGAAAAAACTGGTCTAGCAAGAGGGTATCTGTACCCTGAAAAGTGGGTGGTGCGGGAAAGGAAGAATTGAAAAAATTGAAATTCTGCAGTTGCTTCACATAGCCCGTCAAATACCATTTTGACTCGGGTTCGTCTTGCGCACGTAACGGACTTGCCCCCACATAACAACACAAGCTCATTATTAGGGCATAACGGAACATATAACCGAGATGGTCACTTCTCATTCGCCCCTCACTTCGTCCGAAATAATCTGCCCATCATCCAAGGTCACTACCCGACGAGCCCGATCAATTACGCGCTGGTCGTGGGTACTGAAGACGAAAGTGACGCCTTCCTCCTTGTTCAGCCGGGCCATGATATCCAGGAGGTTGTTGGTGGAGGCCGAGTCAAGATTGGCCGTCGGTTCGTCCGCGAGGATAAAGGTGGGTTTAGGAGCCAGGGCACGTGCTACCGCTACTCGCTGCTGCTGCCCACCGGACATTTCTGCGGGGCGTTTATTGATCTGATCTTCTAAACCAACAGCTGCCATGAGTTCTTGTGAACGTTGTTGCCGTTCCTCTGGGGATCGCTTTTGGAGCAACATCACAAATTCGACGTTCTCTTGTGCCGTGAGTACCGGAATGAGATTGTAGGCTTGAAAGACAAAGCCAATGTTCTCCTTACGGAAATCAATGAGCTGATTGTCATTGAGGTCATTGATGGCTGTACCGCCCACGCTTACAGCTCCATCGCTGGGGCGATCTAATCCGCCGATAATGTTCAGCAAAGTGGTCTTGCCGGAACCAGATGGCCCGACAATGGCCGTAAACTCTCCTGCCTCAATATCCAAGTCCACTCCACGGAGGGCATGAACGGGAATTTTATCTGGATTGTAAACTTTGGTTACACCACGGGTTTGTATGATGGACATGACAAGAATTTTAAATTTTTCGAATGGCTTCCACGGGGCGTAAGCGAATCGCTCGCCAGGCCGGGTAAATGGCACCAATCAGCGCCGTAACCCCGACGGATATTGCCAATTGGAGATAAAAACCACTTTGCAGTTGCGGGTACACAATTTGGGCTAAACCAAACTGCGATAATCCTCCACTAAAAGCAGAAAGGTCAATACCACTATCCGCTAATAAGTACACCGTAAGCCAGCCCAGTGTCAGGCCGGGGATCAAGGCCAGGATTGCGAGGTAGAGCGTTTCCAAGACAATCATCCCAAATACGCGGAGCTTGTTCATCCCCACCGCCATGAGCATGCCCAGTTCGCGATAGCGCTCCAACACCGCCATGAGCATGGTATTGATAATCCCGAAAAGCAGCGCCAGCATGATGATGACTATAAAAATGGTAGCGGAAGTCTGAATCTGACCTTCGTAGAGCTGCAAATCAGGTGCTACCTGCCGATAATCTTCTACCAGCAAATCTGGCAAGATGGCTTGCACTTCTTCCTGTACCGCAGCCATACGCTGTGGCTGATCTAAGAGAAAAGATAACTCGTGCGCCATTTGGGGCTCACCCAAAATCCGGTTGATATCGGCCCGCCGCACAAAGACATTCCCTTCATCAAAAGGCTTATTGCCAGTATTAAATATTCCCACTACCCTAAAAGCGCCAGCTGTGATGTTAAGATCCTTGTCCTGAAAAGTTAGGACCACTTTAGAGCGGAGTTTGATTTTTAGCTTCTTTACGAGTGCCTCACTAACGAGAATAGGGTTCTTCCCCTTTTCTGGAAAATATCCTCCGTCGACAATCTGTTGATCCAGGCTACTGACTACTGTTTCAGCGGCAGGGTCAACGCCACGAATCTGAACACCGCGAGTGCTTCGTGAGGAACCAATCATCGCGCTAACCAGCGTACGTGGTGCGGTACCGGCCACTCCTTCCAAATTGCTTAGCTGTTGAAGCTGATCGTCTTGAGTGGTAAAATGAAAGGCCAACTTCGGTTCTTCCCGAAAACTATCCTGGTGCACCTGCAAATGTCCAATACTGGTAGCAATGGCATTGTCCACGTAGGATTGGACAAAGCCAGTGGTGAAGCTGATCATGAAGATCAACGCCCAAATACCCAGAATAATAGCCCCAATGACGACGGCCGAGCGGGTTCGTGCTCGCCAGATGTTTCGCCAGGCTATGGTGGTTAGCATAATAGGTGGTTTAATTTAGTTGTCCTGTAAGATTTTCTATACAGGTTCTCTTTTTGTCGAAGAGACACATTGCAATGCGTCTTTACATCAATAACCATCGGTTCATCGTGTTTGAAAAGGGTTCCAATACACTATCGTGGCTTAGCCCTCCCGCATAGCGGCAATGGGCTGTAAGGACCTGATCTTTAACCAAGGGTAAAAAGCCAGAAAGGTGGTAATCACAAATACAATGATGGCCTGGGTGATAAAGATGCCCGAATCAACCGCGGCTGGTAGTACTGGTTCCATTCCGAACTTCTCGTAGGTGTGTACAGCCTCCTCTCCCATCACACTCAAATCGATCGGATTCACGGCAAAGTAGTAGATCAACGGGAAAGAGATTAGTGCGCCCACTAACACCCCAAGCAGGCCCAACAAGACGATCTCAAGCCACACAACTGCACTTAACTGCCAACGGTGCATCCCAATACCAATTAGTACCCCAAACTCGTAGCTACGCTCCCGAGTCATCATTAAGATGGTACCGAACACACCGAAGGTGATGATAAGGTAGAGGATCATCAACACCAGATTATTGCTGGCCGCATCCAGCTCTTTGGCCTCTACCAGATCGGGAATCATCTCTTGCCAGCCTTTAACCGCTAGCTCGGTGGTATCAATACTTTGCTGTAAAGCCGCAAGCACTGCGGGCACTTCTTCCTTGCTATCAATATCCAGCGCAACGGAGGTAGCCAGACCTTCAGCGCCAAAAAACTGCTCGGCTGTAGGGCGGGGCAGGTACACCATACGTTTGTTCAACTCCGGAGAAGCGAAGTGTAGCAGGCCTTCTACTTCATATTTACCCGCAGCATTTACACCACGGTAACCCTGACTTAGGAGAACAATGGTATCACCTAGACCAACCTCTAATTGCTCAGCGACTCCATCCGTAATCAGAGCACCAATGCTACTGGCCGACCAATATTCACCAGCCGTCACCCGATCTCTAAGTGCGGTGAGTTGGTGTTCTGCATCGGGGTCCACGCCAATGACCATTACCCCGTAGGTTTGAGCCGCACCAGCGGCCAGTGCAAAACTCTCAATACGGGGAGCCATTCCTTGAACCCCAGGGACTGCTTCCAAGTCAGCGGTTAATTGTGGCGTATAAGTCAATGCCCGATCCAGGGATTGTTCTTCCCAATATTCAGACTGCTGGACCTGCGCATAACCATAGTAGAAGTTGACCACATTATCGAGCATGTGGTTCCAAACACCTTTTTGGATACTCTGCATAGCTACCGCAAAGAATACCGCGAAGGCTACCGAGGCAACGGTAATGAGGGTTCTTCGTTTATTGCGCCATATGTTGCGCCAAGCTAGGGTTAGTAGCATGATAGGTGGTTTTGTACGCTCAGTCTAGCGCACCCGTTTCATATTTTGTACCGAGAAGAAGCTGTCCTTAACTGTAATATCAAAGTCCAGGCTGACGTACTCTAGAACAGTCTTGTGGCCCTCTTCTTCGGCAGGAATGATCTCCATAATTGAGGGCAGCAATTTGCCGTCCATATCTTTGATCGCCTTGCCGAGCATGGTATTGACCAAATAACCATCTTCATCGTAGAATTCGGTCTTGAGCTGGATATACTCTGCTTGATCTACCCACATAAAAATCTCACCCCAGACCACTGCGGCATCTGGCTTTGGTGTGAGCTTGATCTTCCAGGAGGAACGACCATCCACTGTTTCCTCGCCGATCAATTCATGGTCATAATCACGGAGAATAGAGGACTCGCGCACCAGATCATCGTTGGTAAAGTCAGACCCCATCCAACTTTGCATCATCATGCTGGGTGGCATTTTGATCGTACGATCAATGGTAGGTTGCCAGTTCCAGATTTCGCGCTCGCGCTTGAGGAAAGCTACGCCTTTATCACGCGCTGGTCCGGTGATGAGGATCAGAGAAAGATCGCGACCAACGGCCCAGCTCTTCATGGTTACTTCCCGCGACCAATCTGGGCGCACCACTGTCATCTTCATTTCACTGTAGCTGCTAGCGCCGCGTAGTTTATCCTCTGCTCGCTGGATAATCTCCTTAGCATCCTGCGCCAGGATGATACCGCAAGTCAAAAGGAGGGTCAAAAACAAGCTCAATTTTTTCATATTCCTATTGTGTTTGGGGTTGTTTGTTAAATGGGCATTTAATTTCTCTTTGTCCACTACTGAGTTACTGGGCAAAACGCTCATAGCGCTGTAGACTATAGTCAATCATTTCGTCCAATGGGTAGGCATCACCAGTGGTTATGAAGTGTAAAAACATTCCGTCCAGTACAGCACCATAGTAAAATGCCTCTCGTTCGGGGTCCGTAACTCCTACCGCCGCAAAAAGCTCAATTGACTCCTGAATGAGTGGGGCCTTTTTCTCCATAATCAAGGCTTCAATATTCTTTAGCACTTCTGGCTGAAAAGCTAAAGAAGTAAGCAAGCGCCAGTGATGAATATCGGCTCTAACCTCCGCTGCTGCTTTTTGGGTGACCTGTCGAATTTTCTCCAAAGGAGATATATCCCGCTCTAGGATTTCGTGCCACCATTTTGCTCCTTCCTCAGCCTCCGTAATTATGATAGCCTCCAACAGCTCTTGCTTACTGGCAAAATAGTTGTACATCAAACCTTTAGAAATCCCGGCAGCTTTGGCAATCTTGCTGATGGAAGTTGTCTGGTATCCTATGCTACCAAATAGTTCCAGTGCGGCGTCCATAATACGCTTTCGGCTGCGTTGCCGGATTTCATCAAATTGCTCCGTAGTACGTGGTGACATCTTTATTGTTGACCGAACGTTCATTCAAAAATATTCCTTAATGCCTAATTTGTCAAGTAAAAGCGATAATAAATTGATGAAATAATGATCGGAAATCGACTAAAGAAAATGAAGTAGTAAAAAAAAGATGTGTTTTTAAAGAGTATAAACGTAATTCAATCAATTAATAATCAAATAATTAAAGCTATGAACTTAAACTTTTAGCAAAAATAAGTAACAACAAATCACTATTCATTGATCTAGCGTGGGCTTCCCTCTGCCAGTATCTTTGAATTGTTATTAAGGATAAAAGGAAATCAGATTCACATGAAAATGGGATGTAACAATCCTGAAGATTACACGGTTTTTTAGGATGATCCGTGAAGACGGGACATCTGAGTTTTAGGGTACCAAACCGGGCGCTTCCCCTTAGCGTCCGGTTTTTTTATTGCTATTCTTAGTGTAGTGTTCGTTCTACAGGCATTGCCCAAAAGAACCAACCTGCCCGCCAGCAAGCCTTAGCGGCCTGCCGGGCGGGAAACACTCCACCTGCGCTAGACCAATCTACTCTTGAATATTAATCTTTCATTCACTTCGACTCGATTCAGGAAGAAGTCTTATGTAAGGCCTTAGCAATAGCACGTTAAGAAAATGGGCGATTACATCCACGAATAAGAACTTGCGCGGGAGTTGAGCCCGCAGCTGATCGAAGCACTGAACATAGTAGGTAGCGATCAACATATATCCTTATCCCAAGAGTAGAAATCGCGAACGGCTTCGCAAGTCAGCAGCATTCATTGCCGATTTTTAGTGCTATTGCTAAAGCCTTGATTTTTGCTTCTTTTTATCAAGAAAAAGAAGGTGACCATAGCCTCTACCGGAGGAAACAAGAGCGAAGACAATACGTTACGATGGCAGCGACCATTTTCCGTCATATACCAGATGGCTCAAATTATCACGGCTGTTAGATAAGATGAGTACCATAAAAAAGAGGCAGCGCCACCACAGCACTACCTCAGCCCTAACCAAATAAAACCAAATTATTTCTTAGTGAAGGAAGGTATTCCTGCACTGATATAACAAATATAGGAACTTATTGTAAAAATTACAATTACCCCCCAGCGAGCACACCCACTAGTTTTACGATCTATAAGCGAATTTTCGCTTAACGCATCACACCTCAAGTAGGGTAAACACACCGCGCGTTGACAAACATTCCCACAAACAGTAATACTATTTTTGTACGATTATGCGCCGATAATCAAATTAAATTTCGCTTGCTTATCTTGTGCAAAATTATTTTTTAAATCTACCACTCAAACGCTGAAAGCCTTACAATCAAGCACTTAGTATAAAAATGGTGTGTAGAGCGATATTTTTCTACTATTCCAAAAAGATGAAAAAAAGCATATTTTTTTTCTGGACCTTGCTATTTCTATTCCTGGCAGCCCCCCTTTCAGCGCAAACAAAGCAGCAGGAAGAAGATGCCCGTTATATCCGCCAAATCTACGATACCGCTCTCACGGAAGCCTCTTGTTATGATTGGCTCTACCACATGTGTAAAGGCATTGGTGGGCGCCTGGCGGGCAGTCCAGAGTCGGCAGCAGCCATCTCCTACACGAACCACATTTTGGATACGCTAGATATAGATTCTGTCTACCTACAAGCGTGTACGGTGCCCACCTGGGTACGCGGTGACGTAGAGCAGGTACGCATCATCAATTCCGATCAAATCGGCACCCAGGAGTTACGAGCAGTTGCCTTGGGACATAGCATTGGTACTGGTAATAATGGCATCGCGGGTGAAGTTGTCGAAGTGCTCAGCTTGGACGAAGTAGAAAAGCTTGGGCAAGACAGTATTGCTGGAAAGATCGTGTTCTACAACCGCCCGATGAACCCTACCCAGCTGAATACCTTTTCTGCCTACGGCGGCGCGGTGGATCAACGCGGCATTGGCGCCTCCAAAGCCTCAGAATACGGAGCTATTGGCACTCTAGTTCGTTCTATGACTACCCGCCTGGACGATGTACCACACACCGGTGCCATGGGATACCAAGAGGGTGTAACGCCCATTCCCGCGATGGCAATTAGTACGAATGATGCGGAGTTACTGAGTCGTTTACTGGAAAAAGAAGTGGTCAAGGTATTTATGCGTTCCACTTGTGAACGCACGCCTCCTGCTACCTCCTACAATGTGATCGGGGAAATAAAAGGTAGCACCTACCCCGATGAGATCATCTTAGTCGGCGGCCATCTTGACTCTTGGGATATAGGTGAAGGTGCACACGATGACGGTGCTGGTTGTGTACAAGCCATGCAAGTGATTGAACTCATGCGTAAGATGAATTACCAACCACAACGAACTATTCGCTGTGTTTTATTCATGAATGAGGAAAGTGGCTTGGGCGGTGCACGTGCCTATTGGAAAGCCTCCAACGATGCCAATGAGTACCACATGGCAGCCATCGAATCAGATCGTGGTGGATTCACCCCACGGGGATTCACCTTTGATGCCGACGACGAGGTATTTACCCCTAAGTTTCAACAGGTATATGAGTGGTTGCCGTTGCTTGAGCCTTACGGTTTGGGCCTCAGCAAAGGCGGGTCCGGAGCAGACATCTCCGGTCTAAAAACGCAAAAAGGACTCCTGATTGGCTTTGAGCCAGACTCACAACGCTACTTTGACTATCATCATGCCGCAAATGACACCTTTGAGGCGGTCAATAAACGAGAGTTGGAGTTGGGCGCAGCGGCGATCTCTTCTTTGGTTTATTTGTTGGATAAGTATGGGTTGGAGTAGTTTAAATAAATCCTCTAGCGTCGCCATTAACAGTGGGATCTACCAGCTGTCAACTAGGTCTTACCGAATTTAAATCAGTTCTATGTTAAAGTTTATTAAAATTTTCTAAAGCAGTGTTTTAATTTATATCTTTAATTATGTTCTTCTGAAGGCATTGCGGCTTTAGATTTACAATCGCGTTTTCAACACAACTAATTTTCAGTTTCAAGCTAAAAATTTGATCTTTACGCGCTCAATTTAGTGGTACTGTTATTGGATGTATAAGAATGTCTTTCAGGCGAAAGCAAATGTATTTTTATTGACACTATAGATTTTTACGTTTAGGCTCGATCTGGATTAAGAAAACTCATTATCAATCACTTATAAGCTTAACTGGATCATGGAAGCTATCGAAAAATGCTCTTATTCAAGAGTATAATGATAATTTCCTCGCGGTGACCAGTATGTAACGCTTATCCATTTACTGAACATCCTATTCTTCGAATATTTAATGGTGTGTACCTGGCTATGCACCGAGTGGTTTCCTATTCATTAATCTTATGATTTGACATAAGATTATCAGCCTATCGGCATATCAATTAATACCTTAAAACTTTAAATTATGAATTGCAAGTACGCTCTTTTCTTATTCCTTAGTTTATTACTCAACATCGATTCCTACGGGCAGACGTATGAGGGAGAAGCTGCAAAGAAAATAATCCCTATTGCAAAGACTGTTCAAATAGGCACACAATCTGCAGTGCCTACTTTTGTTGTATTTGAAGAAGAAAATCAGATTCCAATACATGAGTTCGCAGCCTGGGAAAAAAAGACCTTTCAATATGATGAAGAGGTAAGTTTCATTACCACCAAAACGGTAGAAGGCAAGGCTGGTTTTAGTCACCAGTTCAGGGAACAGTACTACAATGATATCCCTGTAGAGCATAGCCTGTCGGTCGTGCATAGCCAGGATGATAAAGTCATCTATTTTAATGGTAACACTCATAATGAATTCTCGCTCAATACGCTTCCCGCACTAAATGACGAAACGGCTCAGGATATAGCTCTGCGTCACTTAAACATAGATCCGGAAGATTGGAGGTATGTAAAGCTCGAAGCCACCAACTACTTACTTGGAGGGCACCCCTCGAATAAAACCGAGTTATTGAAACAAAACCTTATTGTGTATCCATACGAAGGACAGTACCATTTGGCCTGGAAAATACACATCATTAGTAATCATTTCTCTACGTACAATATCGTTTACGTTGATGCGCATAATAGTATCATTATCAACACTATTGATGCGGTAAGAGACTGTAACTTTGGCACCGCAAATACTAGCTGGCGTGGGGTTCAACCATTCTTTACAGACCTGACAGGTGGAACAACATTTATCTTACGTGACGACTGTCTTCCGAGCGATATTAGAACGATAAATGAGGCAACTGGTGCGGATTTTACTAGTACAACTAACACGTGGAACCCTACTGCTATAATTGATATAGGAGGTATTACTACTCATTGGGCAGTATCAGAAGCCTTTGATTATTTCCTCAACACTCATGCCCAGATTGGTTTAGATAATGGAGATATGGATGGTATTGGAGTAGTAGATGTTTTTGCGGTACCTGGCTTAAATAACGCCACGTTTACGCCTGGTACTAATACTCTAAGGTTTGGCTTAGGAACCAGCAGCACAACGACCAATGATGACTACACAACCTTGGATGTAGCAGGACATGAGTATGCTCACGGTGTGCTAGAAAATACGGGAGGTATTACCGCTTTCGTGCACGAGACAAACGCACTTCATGAAGGAATTGCGGACATCTTTGGAGATCAAGTCGAAGCATTTGCAGATGGCGCTGCTCCAGAATACTCTATGGGCGAAGAAATAACTGGTGGTAGTACACGCTTAATGAGCAATCCCAATGCCGATACTCATTCCAATGGAAATGTTGGCAGCCCTGACACCTATCAGGGGGATTTTTGGAGTGGTAGCTCAGAGCATGTCGACGGTGGAGTAATTCGCTACTGGTTCTTTCTCCTTAGTGAAGGAGGAAGCGGCACTAATGACAACAATGATGTTTACGAAGTACCAGGAGTCGGCAATGCCACCGCCGCAGCAATACTTTACGAAGCCGTCTTCTCTGGGGCCTTTGGAGCTGCACCCGACTACAATACGGCACGCAACGCAACCATTCAGGCAGCCATCACTCTATTTGGTGAATGCACGCCGGAACATGGAAATGTCATTAATGCTTGGCACGCTGTTGGTGTAGGTTTTGAAGCCTTTCCTGACATTAGTATCGGCAGCTTACAAGTAAGTGGGTCAAATAGTATTCCTGTCGGAGGTTCTCTAGGAGTTACGTACAACATAACTGCTAATAATCAAGTATACTTTGACAATAGCACAATAGTGGGATTTTACATACTTAGTTATTGCCCAGGATCAAATGGATTGAGTCTGCCTTACTATGCAGAAGTAGAATCTATTTCCTGTGGGTCAACTACCAATACTGGAGCCTACCTGACACTCCCAACAACTATTTCACCAGGCAATTATTATATAGTTGCCAAAGTAGATGCTTACAATAGCTTGGTGGAATCTAATGAGCTTAATAACTCTACCTGTGTCCGGATAAGAGTTACCGGCGAAGATCGAAAGCTCCCTGATTTTATACCAGAAAGAGCCACCGTAAGTCCTTCTACCGTTCAAGCAGGCGCTACCATCCAGCGATCAGTTACATTATCTAATATTGGCGATGCCTACGGGGGGTACAGTTACATGTGTTTCTACCTATCGACGAACCCTACTTACAGCAACGATGATGTTTATTTAGGCAACACTTTGTCCTTGCCGCTTAACCCAGGCGGTTCAATTACTAGTGGAGGTTCGTTGACCATTCCGGCTGGTACTACTCCCGGAAATTATTACATCATCTTTAGAGCGGATTGCTACGGCTGGCACCTGGAGTCAAACGAAAACAACAATACCACCTATGCTTCCATTACCGTTTTAAGCAGCACGGGTGAGTTACCGGATCTCACTATCGATAATGTAAACCCTCCTCCATCCGGTGCGCCGCCGTTGGCACGTGTAGGGCAATACATAAGTGTTCAGTACGAATTAATCAACCTTTTTCCTAATAGCAGCCCAGCCCCTTCCGCCACCAGAGTATTTCTATCCACAGATGATGTAGTAAGCCCTGACGACTTGATAGTCCTTACTTCTTACAATCAGTTACCTGGCACAAAAACTGCGGTATTTTCCATTCCAGGAAGCGCCACAGTGAATCAGTACTACCGAGTACTGATTGTAGCAGATTATTTTGACGGTGTTACCGAAGTTGTTGAAAGCAATAATATCGGCATTAGTCATGTAGTAGTATACCCAGGCTTCAGAGGGGACGATTCAGATGAGACTCGACTAGAAAGCCAAGAAGCGTCGAACAAGCTAATAAAAAAGGATTTACGCATCTTTCCCAATCCTACCAAGGATCAGTTTACCGTACGCTATACTGTACAAGAAAAGCCAATCAATATTAGGTTGTTCAATAGTACAGGGCAGCAGATTGACAATCAGTCCTTGCTCCCTAAGGAGCAAACTGGGCAATGGCAATATGTTGGCGAGCAACTTCCGAGTGGGCTCTACTATTTACAGTGGCATGCTGATGATCAGACCGAAATGCTAAAGGTCATAGTAGAGTAAACACGATTTATTTTTCTTAAAAAGCTAAAGCTTTGCCGAGCGCTCATATCCTTGGGCGTTCGGCAAATTTTAATAAGAGCCATCACCATAGACTTTGCTCTCACCCCCGGATTTCTAATTTCATACCTCGCACTTCTTATTTAGTATTAAGTTTGTGCCACAAAACCCCACGCGTGGCATGAGCACTTCTATCCAATTACATGATCTTAGCTTTCGCCCTTATCTCAGTGAAGAGGAAATACAAGCAAGGGTAAAGGCTATTGCGCAACAGCTTACCGCCGAATATTCAGGAAAAAAGCCGGTGTTTTTGGTCATGCTCAAAGGGGCTTTTGTTTTCGCTACGGATCTACTTCGGTACTATGAAGGTTTCCCCGAGATCAGTTTTGTACGCACCCGCTCCTACAGTGGCACATCATCCACTCATGAAGTAGAAGTTATTTTAGGCCCTAGCCCTGAAGAGGTCACAGATCGCGATATCATCATCGTAGAAGACATTGTAGACAGTGGGTATACCATGCACCGCTTTTTACCTATTCTGGAGGAGCAAAATCCGCGTTCTATTTGCCTGGTTACCCTGCTTTTCAAACCCGAGATGCTGGAGAAGGATATCAAAATGGACCATATTGGTTTTAGCATACCACCAAAATTCGTAGTGGGCTACGGGCTCGACTATGATGGACTGGGGCGTAATCTACCAGCTATTTATCAATTAGAAGACTAGTAGCGGCAATGAAAGTTAGTGGTCGATTTACGCACGAGGGGATTCAAGGATTTTCCTTTGGCTATCATCCTTTTACCCGTCCTAAAATGATCGCCCACCTCTATTTTGTAGACGGCCTACTGATTGATACTGGGCAGCGCTTAATGCAGAAAGCCATCTTGAAGGAAATTGGGCAACTGCCGGTAACGCAAATTTTCATCACTCACTACCATGAAGATCACTCGGGCAACCTGGATGCGTTACAAGAACAGTTTGCCTGCCCGATATTTGCTTCACCAAAATGTATTGAGCTGATGAAGGCCCCACCCCCGATCAGTTTCGCCCAACGAATGGTTTGGGGCGATCGGCCGGCATTTACCAGTATTCGTCCCTCGGTAGAAGTGCTCAAAACACCACAATACCAGTTTCAACTCATTCCTGTTCCCGGGCATGCTCCAGATATGGTTGTACTATATGAACCAGAACGCAAGTGGTTATTTTCAGCGGATTTGTATGTGCACCATTACATTGGCTACATGCTTCCAGAGGAAAGCATATGGGAACAAATCCACTCCATCCGTCGAGTACTCGAGCTTGATTTCGACATTTTGTTGTGCGGTCATAACCCTCAATTAAAAAATGGGAAAGCGCTGCTCGAGAAGAAGCTTAGGTTTCTAGAGGACTTCTACCGAAGGGTAGCTGAGCTGCACCAGAGAAATCATTGGCCTCAGGATATTTTCAAACTACTCCACCTTAAAGAGAACCGTGCTATCAAATGGTTATCCGGTGGGCAGCTCTCCAAGATTAACATGGTTAAGTCGGTGGTGCGGGATTGTACTAATCGTCCGCCATTGCCAGCGTAGCCAGGCTAACCTTAGTTCCTGGCAGACTCGTAATAAGCCGAGCACAAGTTTCGAGTGTTGCTCCGGTAGTCAACACATCGTCTACCAATAACACATGCTTACCTACCAGGCGCTCCGGCTCTCCCAGTGCAAATACCTGCTGTACGTTAAGGGCACGATCTTGTCGCGTTTTTCTCGTCTGACTCATTGAATTCTTAGTACGGACCAAGGCAGTTGGCCACAGGGGTAACTCCATGGCCGTAGCAACACCTCTTCCGAACACTTCTGCCTGGTTGTAGCCTCGGGTTTTATATTTATTAGGGTGCAATGGTACAGGTACTACTACCTCCACGATTTGGAAGTGTGTTTGATGCCGTAGTTCCCAGCCTAATCGTTGCCCTAATTGGCAGCCAATTTCTGGCTTATTTTCGTATTTCAATTGATGTACCAGGTGTTGTACACGCCCTGTTTTACTAAAGAAATACAAAGCGGCGCCATTGCTGATTGGTACCCGGCCCCAGAAGACTTCGGTGAAGGCGTTTTCTACTTGTAACCACTGCCGGGTTTCGGGCAGTTCATACTGGCAGCGTACACAGAGGATTTCGTTAGGTGGCGGCAGGTCACTACTGCAGGCCAGGCACAAGCGTGGGTAGAGGAGGTCGAGAAGTGGGGAGAGGAGGTGGTGTATCATTACGTTGCGCGGGATTTATGCCGCCTTTTTACTACGGCATAAATGCCGCGGAACTAATGAAATAAGAGTCAATCTTTAGGATACAAAAAGGGATATTGGTTCCAGCATTGCACTAAACCTGCCTTCACCGCATTGTTCAAGATGTAGTTTTTCTCATTTTCCAAATGTTGTTGGTTGCGAATGTAGCGATCATAGTACCCCTTTTTCCATAGTACTCCACGTCGGTTGAGCTCCTTGTTAATTAGATTTGCAGTTCTTCCCTTAATTCGCCCCACAACACGAGGCACATTTTGGTAAAGTGGCAAAACTGTTTCCCCATCCCAATCGCTTGGGACCTGCACCGAAAAATCTAGGAGCATGTGTATATGGTTGGGCATGATACAAGCTGCTACTAATGCATAATACTGACCAGCGTATTGGTGAATTTGATCTAGCACAATCTCAGCCGCCACTGAATTTCGAAAAGGAAATTCCTGATCATATTTAGCGGCAAGGTAGGCTTCAAGCTTCAGGGCAAAATCAAGGTGAATTTCATTAATTGAATCTTTGGCTTCAATTCCAACTAGAGCTAACTGTTTTTCCATCTGAAGTTTCTGAATTACAGCTTTGGGAACGGCATCGTGCGCCATTATTGTAATGCTGAAACAGGCACCAATCGGCTGGATATGTTTTTGCCCCTTTCGTAGAAACACTGTTTTCATCTTCGGATTAGTTCCACGGCATTTATGCCGCTGTGAAAGTCTCCGACGGCATAAATACCGTGGAACCAAGTGGTATAAATAGAAGCACAAAACAGCACTTTCGTGACACCCCAAGCCCATCCAAACAGGCGACAAACCCAAAGTATACAGTAGCGGTAGCCATATCAATCCACGAATCGGGTTATCTTTGGTTTTGTGCCCTGATATTCCTTGAGGTAGTTCGTTTTTGAGTTGATGCATCCTTATCCCATCCTATTTTTTTTGATCGTTTTGCTACTCGGCACAACGCAGGGATTGGTGGGCCAGCACACACCTAATTTTCACCTGCAGCATTATGATACTCGCGATGGTCTGTCCAACAACTGGGTATCTGCACTCGCTACCGATTCCAGCGGATACTTATGGGTAGCTACCCAATACGGTGTTAATCGTTTTGACGGGCATAATTTTCGGACTTACACCTACAATGCAAAAGAACCGGCTGGTCTAGCAGGCAACTGGGCCAGGAGCTTGATCGTACCGAACGAAGACGAACTTTGGATTGGCACCTACGGAGGCGGGATATCGGTGATTAATCCTCAAACAGACCTGTTTACTCCGCATCCATTTAAAGCGCAGTTCAAGCGCCAGACGATTAATGGTCTTTATACTGATAATCATAACAACACCTACGTTTCCACCTATTCGAATGTTTTTAGTTTAACTGCAAGCGGCGAGCTTAACATCATTAGTTCAGAAAGGAGTAACGCTGTTGTCGGCAGCTTAGATCAGCATCTGTTTATAGCAACCCCAACCGGGCTTGAAGTCAAAACGGCTACCGGTTTGCAAGACACCTTACTCTTCGCGGATCAGTTAGTCGGAGCGCTTAGGCTGCTCTCTCCTGACAGTTTGCTAATAGTCATCCAAGACCAACTCAACTTATTGACTTACCAAGAAGAACAATGGCAGCTTGTCAACTTGGACCTTAGCGTTTCCACGCATCCGCAATTTTTCTATCTACCGTTCATATTCCAAGATCGTCAAGAACAAATTTGGCTGGCCGGAGAAGATCGTCTTTGGTGTCTTAGTCGTGACCTAAAGAAGCGTTACTATTATCTTATTGCTGACCTCCTCAGTTATAAAGTCGCGGAATCTCCCACCGTTCATTGCATGCTAGAAGATAAAAACGGCATACTTTGGATTGGCACCAACCAGGGCCTTCTACAACTCAGTCCAATAAAACCATTCCGGCATCCACAGCTCAAAGGTGATGGGGGGCGCTTACCCAACACCAGAGGGATTACCGCACTAGGCAAAGACTACCTTTTTACTAACGGTGAGGATATTCGACTCTGGAACAACAAATTATCAGAACCAGTTGTGTTCGCCAAAAACAAAGCTATATCTCCCTATCGCAGCAGGGATGGCAAACTTTACTGCCTGTTGAAAACGGATAGTCCTTGGCAACTTACTCAAATCAAGCCCAGCTCGCAAGAACTGATCTCCTTGCCCTGTACGATGACGACCCTAACTCGTTGGAAGATCATTAAAGAAGATCTAAGCGGCAGGCTTTGGATTGCGGATTGGAAAACACTACTCTGTTATGACCCTAGAACACAACACTGCTTTGAAATAAAGTTGTTCGACCCTCTGGGCAAAAAATTCTCCCTGCAGATTATAGACATCCTATTAGACCGCCAAGATCGACTCTGGATAGGATCACCCAGTAAAGGACTCTTACAAATAGCTAATGCCAGCCAAATTACAGCCCTAGATAGCATCAGCTACAAGAACTTTCAACATACTGATCAGGGGCCAAACCCCATCAGTTCCTCTTTGGTACAAGCGCTACACGAAGATAAGGATGGCCAAATTTGGATTGGAACAGATGGTGGACTTAATCGCTATACCGAAAAACCCGCCGGCTTTGAACAATGGCTCCGCAGCCGGGATATGCCGGACGATAAAATTTTGGATATTGAAAGTGATCAAAAAGGTACTCTTTGGCTCAGTACCGCAAGCCACGGCATCCTATCGTTTGAACCCACAAAAAACCAATTCATCAACTATACGCAAAGGGATGGCCTGTATTCAGATGATATGCTCATTGGTTCGGCCTTTACCGATAAAGATGGACGAATTTGGATGGGGTCATCGGCTGGTTTGCATTCGTTCCTACCAGAAGAAATCCAGGAGCAAGTAGCAAGTGTAGATACGCTCGTTTGGCAAGAAATAACCATCCACCAAGGAGATTCCATCACTCCGCATTTCCTCCCTAATATAGGATATCTTCCTAAGATGCCCTTCATTATAAACCCCGGAGAGCATAACGCGATACTCTCGTTTGCCTGGCTAAATTTTCGCTACACCGGACGGCAACAGTACCAGTACCAACTTGAAGGACTCTCTAACGATTGGCTACCCGCACTAGAAAATGGGCAAATCAGTTTATCGCAATTACCTCCGGGTCGATACACCCTCCGGGTTACGGCTAAAGCGCTAGGGGTAAAAGCTCAGGCGATATCACACCCTATATTCCTGCGCGTACTTCCCCCTTGGTATCGCACCAAGCTAGCTTATGTGTTATATACTTTGCTCCTATTTAGCGCAGCCTATCTCTTTTATCAGACCCAACTTACACGGCGACTCGCGGCTGTAGAACGTCAACAGGCAGAGGAACTGGTTGCTAGTAAGCTCCGCTTTTTCCAACAAATCGCACATGAGTTTCGTAGTCCACTCACGCTGGTATTCGGTGCGGTAGAGCAAATCAAAAGTCGCTTGGCTAATGACACCCAAGAATCGGTAAAACCACAACTTACCCAACTCAAAGAACAGGCCACTTATCTCACGCGTCAGGTAGATGAAATCTTGGAGTTGGCTAAATTACAAGCAGATCGCAGCCCGCTGAACCTACAAACTGCTGACTTCATTCAGTATCAGCGCTTCCTTTTACAATCTTTTAATAGTGTTGCGGAAACGCAAAATATTGAGTTGGTTTTTCAAACGAATCGCAGTTTACTGCTCTTCCCCTTTGATGCCGATAAGTGGCGAAAAATCACGAGCAACCTCATCAGTAATGCGTTAAAATTCACTCCACGGGGAGGACAAATCCAGCTGACGCTCAAAGTCGATGTTGAAGAAAAAGTTAGCCTATTACAATACACTCTTGAAGACAACGGTCAAGGAATAGCTCCAGCATTTCTACCCCATCTCTTTGAAACGTTCTCACAGGAAGAAGGTCAACAAAAAGGGGGTACGGGTATTGGACTGGCACTAACCAAAGCTTTGGTCGAACAGCATCATGGGAAAATTAGCGTAGAAAGCAAACCTGGACACGGTAGCCAGTTTTTAATCCAACTTCCAATTAGCGAAGTATTTGAGCGTCCTACTGCACCAAAGCCAACAACAACCAACCAGGAACTGCCCCTAGTGTTGATCGCTGAAGACCACGCCGCTGTTCGCACCTATCTCCAAGAGTGCCTACACGGGAGCTATCAAATCCGTGAGGCTGCAAACGGCAACCAAGCATGGGACATCTGCGAGAAAGAACTTCCGGATTTAGTAATCAGCGATGTCATGATGCCCGGAGGATCTGGCCTTGAACTGAGTCAACGCATTCGCGATAACGAACGTACCAACCACATCCCTCTGATTCTTCTAACCGGCAAAAACAGTCAGGCGGACCGCCTGGAAGGGCTCCGCTCGGGTGCAGACTTGTACCTTACCAAACCCTTCCATCGCGAGGAGTTGCTCTTACGCATAGAAGGCCTACTGGCTACCCGCCACCGCCTTCAACAGAAGTACCAGTCTGGTGATTATTCGGTGCAGGGACCTACTCAGTTAACCGACACCTTCATGCAGCAGGTCATTAGCATAATCAATACGGAGATCGATAATGAAGACTTCTCTGTGGAAGCCATGGCCAAGCAACTCCACCTGAGTCGTGTACAATTATTCCGCAAAATCAAAGCCCTCACCGACCTCACTCCTACCCTACTCATCCGGCAGGTACGCCTCCAAAAAGCCCAGCAGCTTTTACGCGAAAGCGACCAATCCATTTCTGAAATTGCCTACGCTTGCGGGTTTAAAGACCCTGCTTACTTTTCTAGGGTGTACAAGGAGCGCTTTGGGCGGAAGCCCTCAGACGAGAGGGAGTTGAAGTGAAAATGAAAGTTTAAGTGAAAGTGACAGTTAATACTACTTTCATTTTCACTGTCACTTTCACTTCTATTTTCACTCCCATGTAACCCCAGTACAAGCAATGGTAACCTCAGTCTAGGCCCGGTGTAGCCGGAGGGAATAGCTTTGTTCAACAGCATAATCAGACGGCATTTCGATGCTTGCAAGATGTATGCTAGACATGACTTTCCCAAAGCACTTTCACCATGGGTATCCTAAAAACCGTTGTAGTTAACCTCATTTTCCTCACTGCCACAGTCTGCACCTATGCGCAAGACATCAGTATTCAGGTATTGGTCCCCACGGCCCCTCCACCTACTACGCTGGCCGAAGTAGCCTCGTTCGAAAGTGATGTCATTATCCTATTAAGTAATACCTCCGGCCGCTTTCGCGATGTCAAATTGCTCGCTTCGATTACCAATATCACCAGAGGGTATAACCTGACCATGAAAAGGGGCATTCCTAGCGTGGCACCAATCACCCTGGCCCCGGGTGAGATGCGCGAACTTCGTTTCCGGGAACTACGCGCCTTTTACGGTGACTTGACCGAAGGCGATTTTATCATCGAAGGCTTCAACTACGAGCAGATTATCCGGGAAGAGCGCCTACCGGAAGGTTATTACAGTATCTGCATTGAAGCACTTGATTACAATACGGATGAGGTACTCTCGATGGAAGGCAGTTGTGGTTTCTTCCCAATTATAGCTTACGATCCGCCCATTATCATTTATCCAGAGTTGGGTCAAGAACTTGCCAGCACCATACCCCAAAACATCATCTTTACCTGGACGCCCACCGGGCTACCGCAAACCACCAAATATCGTTTTCAACTGGTCAATACGGAGGACTACCAGTTTACTAATCCTTTTGATGTTTTCAATTACGAAGACGAAGTGTTCACTTTCCAGCAAAATGACCTCACAACTACCTTCTTTCAATATGACTTGAGTCAACCTCCATTACAAGAGGGTGCTACTTATTCCATTCGCGTACAAGCTTACGACGACCTCAATGAGCTGAACTACATGAATAATGGCTGGAGTGAGCCCAGCTACTTCATTTACCAGGCGGAAGACGGTAACGTACCGCCCATTGATCCCAACTTAACCACCACCCCTAGTGCTCCTAACCTCTCAACAGCTGATTGCGAAACTTATTCGGAAAGCATTGGCACTACTTTTAATACGGGCGTTATCGCCGGTCAAACCATTTCGGTCGGTGCCTTTCTGATGACCCTAGACCAAGTCACGTTACAAGGCAACCAAACCTATAGTGGTAATGGCCGCATCTATGTCGACTTTCTGCAGCAGGAGATCGCCGTCGCCTTTGAATCGATTCGTATCAATACCGATAATCGGATGTTTGGGGAAGAGAGCCTTGTGCACGCCGTAAACGAGAACACCAATATCACTCCGCTTAATGTTTCCAACACCTATAATGCACCGCAAGAATTAAGTTTTCCGAACAACTTCAATAGTTACCTAAATGCTCGTCGAACACCGGTAGCTACTCCTTTGGGGGTACCCTTCAAAATTCGAGCGAGTGAGGCAGTAGCGAGTAGTATGATTTTCACCCCTGGCTTCTCCAAAGCAAAGTTGGCTACTCCCATGCCCTACCCTACTGTAGGCGATACGGCGCCCTATATCCCTTACTTTAACAATAATGTGTGCATTACCCCCGAAGGTTTTACGGAAGAGCAAATCGTCTTTACGCTCAATGAGGACCTAAGCTATCCTTTCCAAAACCAGTTGGTACAACTGCAATTGCCGCAAGCCAGCAATTTTGCCTACCTGGATGCTACTGACAATCTCACCTTTGACTTCAACGGACAGCTTACGTTTGACCGCAGTATTGTTCGGTACCAGAGCAGTCTACAAGACGTCAGCTTTAGTTTTGGGGCAACGCAGGTCGGGAGCTGGAACATGCTTTTAGATGCCACGCTAGACCGAAATGAACGCGTGGTTTACCCGCTACTATCAGACCTTCCAATCGCGCTAAACAATGTCAGAGTCGATCTATCCGACCAGCAAAATCCAGCGCAGTTTGATCAGAAATACCCAGATGCTACTTCTCTGTGGCAAGGCATCTACTGCCCCGGCATCAACATTCAACTACCTACTGGCTTAGGCGGCGATGCGCTCAATTTCAACGCCAGTGGTTTAGCCCTTTCGGGCAACGGGCTCTCTCTGAACGTCAACCGCCAGAGTCAAGTCATTAATCTACAAAACGGACGACTGGCGCAGTGGCCGTTCTCCATCAATGAGTTTGCCATCGACATTTGGGAAGGCGACCTAAATAGTGGCAATTTCAGTGGTAGACTTCGGCTTCCCATTCAGCAAAATGGGGGAATCGGTTATGCGGCGACGATCTCCTCCACCAATAACGAATTGGAGCTCGACTTTGTAGTGAGCAATCTGTCTGACTTTGCCGTGCCCATGTGGAAAGCGGAGCTGGAGGTGTTTGCTGGTTCTACCATTGGTTTGAATAAGGTAGGAGGTGCCTATCAGCTATTAGCCGAACTCAACGGCCGCTTGTCGATCGACTTCAATAACCCAGCGGCGAGTGGAACACTCAGCCAGCTTAATATTCCATCATTGACTTTCGAGGATTTCGTGATTGAAGGCCGAGATATTCCGGGCTTTGTCCCTCAACTTCAGTTTTCCCATATCGACCTGGAAAACCCGAACCAACGCCAACTCAGCTTTGAGTTTTTTGACTTCACGCTCAACGATATTAGCGTTCGTAACCCAGCGGATTCGCCTAACCGTTATGGACTACAACTGGACCTGGGGCTTAGTCTTTTTGGTGGTGGAATCACCAGTGGGGCATTCGGAGCGGGTGCTAGTACTAAGCTCACGCTTTGGGCCCGCTGGGAAGACCAGTTCACCTACGACGGTATCAATCTACAACGCATTGAAGGAGAACTCGACTTGGGTATTGCGGAGGCGGCAGTTGCTATTCAACTCTTTAATCGGGATGCCACTTTTGGCAACGGTTTTAAGGGCGATGCTGATGTAAGACTAAAGACTTCCGGTGCTGCTTTCACTGGGGATGTCGGAGCAGGTTTCTCTATCCAGTTTGGCCGCGTAGATGGCTATCGCTACTGGTACTTCGATGGGTACTATAAGAATGAGATTGCCCCCGGAATTCCGCTTGGTCCTTCCGGTGTATCTATCTACGGCTTTGGTGGAGGAGGCTACTACAACATGACGGTCAATAGCCCGCCACCTGCCAATCCGGTTTCCTACAATGGCGTTTCAGGGGATTTAGATATCGATCAATCTGACCCGGCGGCAACGCACTCCACTTGGTCCTTCATTCCGCAACAGAACAATTCCGGTTTTTTGGCCAATTCCATCGTGGGTTCTAGTGTATCGCCTAGTTCCTGGAATGTCAAGAGCAACTTCCTGATGGACTTTAGTAGGTACCCCAACTTCGCCATTAACTCCATTCGTTTCGAAGGCACACTAGAGATGATGCAAGACCTTTCGGATGATTCCGCTCCAGAGTTTGACCTAGTGGCTAATTCTGAAACGGCCTTTCAGCTGCAATTGCAACGAAGCGGCCAAGTCCGGACTGTACACGCTAGCGTCCATCACGAGCTTGGTGGTTTATTTTCCTCCATCAGTGTCCCAGTCGATTTTCACTCGACTTACAATATTGCACAAAACACGCGCCAGTGGTACTTGCACATTGGCAGCTGGAGTCAGGCTGACCCATTTTCGGATGATGCGCGAATTGCCATACGGCGAGGTATTGACACCCCGGTATTTGCGCTCAATACTGACATCCGCGCCTACGTGATGTTGGGCAATCATTTCCCACCTCCCACTTATGCGGGTCTCCCTCCACTCCCCAATTATATCACTAACCAGAGTGATGATGCTGGCAATGCTGGTGTCAATCGCTCGGGCACCGATGAAGACGATGTGCTCAACGCAATGGACGCTAGCACCTCGTTTGGCTTTGGTATTGGTTTGGGTCTAGGTGCCAGAGTAGCCTTTGACCTGGACGTCCCGCTATTCTACGGCGCCATGAGTGCCGAGGCAGTAGTGGATGGTATTCTGCGCAAAACGGGTGGTTGTGTCGGCCGATCCAGCTTTGGTTTCAATAACTGGTACTTATCGGGGAACGCCTACGCCTACGTGAACGGAGAGGTAGGCGTGCAGGTGAGGATTTTTGGCAGAAATCGACGCGTATCTCTGGTAGATCTGCACGCCGGCGCACTATTACAAGCAGAGACACCCAACCCTTCCTGGCTACGCGGCCGGGTGTTCATTGGTGGTTCAGCTTTTAATGGTCGATTACGATTCAACACCCGTCCGGTGAACTTTGAATTCGGTGATCAATGTGAGAACATTGAGGGAGGAGCGGAACACCCCTTCGCCGAATTTGATTACATCGGGGAATTCATCCCCGGTGATGGCAAAAAGAACGTCAGCGTTTTTGTGGACCCACGGGTGACCTTTAATGTCAATGACGAGGAGGTCTTTGAAGTGCAGGATGCTGAAGGTGAAACACACACCTACCGCGTCAGCTTCGATTACTATCTCAAAAAAGCGGGTACGAGTAATACCGTTCCGATGCAAGAGATTCATTGGAACGAGGCCCGCTCAGCTTTGCGTCTGACGCCAAGAGACTGGCTAGAAGCGCAGACTTGGTACGAGTTCGGCATTCTCATTCGGGGCTACGAATGGAAGAATGGCCGTTGGGGCAACCCTATCTACGAAGACACAGAGACCAGCACCTTCCAAACTGGTAACCGGCCAGACCAGTTTGTACTCGAGGATATTGTCTCCAGTTATCCGGGCTTCCGCCAACGCTACTTCATGGTACGCCAAGATGATGGCGAACGCGCCGAAGGCTGGCTCACAATGGATAAGACTGTGTGCAGTGAGATTCTGGACGCCAACCAGGCTGCTAATATGGAGGAAGGGAATATCATCCGCTTCACCAATATTCGCACCCGCACCTTTGATGAAACACCTTGCTGGTGTACGAATGACAAAACCTTGGCCTTCAACATGCCGGCGGATAAACTATCTGGTGAGGAGATTTACCGAATCAATATTGGCTTCCGCGAAAGAGAGGGTTACTTCACTGCCAATCCCGGATCACTTGATGAAACGGAGAGCACCTATGCTGCCAATACGGAATTCACAACTGATGCTAGTGATGCCGGTCAATACGAACAGCTGCAAAACGAATACACGGATAAAAGTGAATTTGTCAACCACTTTAAGTACATCAATTTACTAGACCCTGCCGCGCAGTGGTACGCACAGACCAGTAGGTACCAATCCTACCAAGAAAAGCTGAGTTCTTTTTCGGTAGAGCAAACAGTATACATACCGCGGATGGTCAGCTATTCCTACGAGGTAGACGTACCTGTTTTAACACCCGTGATCACAGCCAATCACGAAGGAGCCTTTGGCAAGGTATTTAATGTCCCCGTTATCCTTTTGGACCCTGGTGGCATTAGCGAACCATTTGATCATTTTGATATCGTTGGCTATCTACACCCATTGGCCGAAGGTGGACGCGTACCGCCAGTACTTAATCCATTCCACGGACTTTCTTATTGGTTCAAACCACGAATGGCTGCCCTACGAGAGGATCAGAATTTTGAAAACCTGAGCAACACTACCTTAAAAAACATCATTGATGACCTGACCGCTGGTAGCCCTACCAGCCGCCCAGGCACTTATCCCCATTTCTGGGAACCGGGACGCTACGGCCCACTCAAGCGCTGGATGCAACGGTACAACCGACTGGAGAGGGGCTTGCAAGATGCGGGCTATAACTTAACCATTCAGCGTCCGGCACATCCATTGCGCGATACCGAAATCAACCGCTTCCTAGACGGAGCCAGCGATCAGGCAGTACCCGGTGGCTTAGGAGCAGTTCCTGATCCTACTCACGGAGGTGCAGGTATCAGTACTGTGACCTATGGTGTGTATACGCCGCCTGTGCCACCCATCGGTAGCAGCAGCTTCCAAACCGTAGAAGATCCATCAGACATCGACTTCGATCCGGGATTCGATGTGCAGTCGAATTTCACCAGCTATTACGCGCTAATAGATTGGACCCCGAGGGTACTGAACCAGGACCGTAAACGAGCCAACCTCTTTGCAGTGGACCAGGTGGAACAACAGGCCAGCCAGCTCAACTTTAGCCTGTATTTCCAAGCCTTGGATTTGCTGGATGAGAAGTTCATGGAAACGCGCTTACCACCGGGCGCTTACCAGATCAAGCTAGTGAACGAATTAGATAAATCATTCCGCACCTACCCATATCAAGTCAATCGATAATGAAACAGTACTCCCTATTCATCATAGCGCTCATTTACTGCTTTGCAGTTAGCGCGCAGGAAACCGAACAGCACCTGTACTTGGATGCTTTTGCCACATCCGACAGCCTAATACTGCGGTGGGCAACGGATAATCCTAGCCTTTATGTGGCGGGCAAACAAAACGGTTATTTACTGCAAAAGGCCACCGCCAACTCCACCAGCTTTGAGACCATTGAGACGGTGAAGCCGCTTAGCGCAATCGCGATTGATCAATTATTGCAGCGACATCCCGATGATGATGCAGCCCTCGTTGCCGCGCAGATTCAATTGACGAATTTTGATTCGCTCTACGCTGGAGGCACAGATCTGCTGGATGGCTATCAGCAACACAACAACCGTATGCTGGGACTAAATTTTGTAAACCTATCCGCTGACCTGTCAGCACCAGCAGCGGCAATTTTGGGATTCCGGAAGGTATTGTACAACTACCAGGCAGAAGAGAAGGCTATCTATCGGATCGTTTGCTTAGATGAACAACAACAGGGCCTAGACACTGCTTACCATTACCATAATGGAACTCTTTCGTGGCTACCTCCCGTAGACGAACTTCTATTTGAACAACAAGGAGCACGTCTCCAAATCAAATGGGACTACCTTGACTTGAGCTCTTTTTACACCGCTTACGATGTATACCGCTCAGAAAGTATTGAGGGCCCTTACACCAAGCTCAACACCCGCCCTATCTACACCGCTAACGAGGAAGCTAAGTTCAATTTCCATTTTGATACTATTGCCCTTGGCTCTACCTATCACTATAAGGTTCGGGCTTATTCTTCCTTTGGTGTTATGGGGCCGTTCTCTAAAGCGTTCAGCCACCGGATGTTGGACCAAAGCGTGGGCTACACTGCTATCAATGCAAGTGCCGCTGGTAATCACGAAAGTATTGAGCTGAGTTGGGAGCCACAAATCAAACCAGAAGAAAGAAGTAAGCTCAAGGGAGTACGCGTATTCAAATCCAATCAAGAATCTGGCACTTACCGGGCCTTACATCCTGATTTTTTACCCGTAGATACTCGCAGCTTTATTGACACCCTGATTCGCGACGAGCGGATGCATTTCTACCGGATTGTTGCCTACAATCAAGATGAGGTAGAAAAGTCCAGTTCTGTAATAATGGCCAACTATGTAGATACAATAGCTCCCGCACCACCGGCCAATCTTTTTGGTTACATCGACAGCCTGGGCATCGCGAGAATCATCTGGCAACCAAATGCAGAACGCGATCTGGAAGGCTACCGAATCTATAAGTCTAACCGCCCGGATGGCACCTATTACCATACGCATGATCTACTACATCGCGACAATGAATTTGCCGATACCGTGGGGCTCAAATTTTTGACTGAACAAGTCTACTACAAAGTAGCTGCCGTTGATTTCAACAATAACCATTCCGGCTATTCTGACTTGCTGATTTTAGAGCGGCCCGATACTATTCCACCTGCAGCGCCACATATCACTGATTATCAAAAAACAGCTGAGACTGTGCAGCTACAGATTATTCCCAGTAGTAGTACGGATGTGAACGCCACCTACGTGGAACGCAGCTGCTATGGGAAGGTGGACACCTTTGCTTTAAGCGTTGGACAAACTTCGTTTACGGATAGTTTACTTGGGGCATTGCAGGGAAATATTCAGTATCAAATTATTGCGGTAGATGATAGCAACAATCAGTCCAGCAGCAACTCCATTGAAGTTGTACATCATGGAAACACGAACGGTATTGCGAGCTTGACGATCGTCGAAGCGGAGGAAGGCTATCAGCTCAATATAGGGAGCCAACTCAACGCTGGTGATATGCTCTATCTCTACCTAGAAGCCGGGCAACAACCACTCCAGTTCCTAGACCGCATCGATCATCAAACTACCGAATACCCCTTGCTCACTCCTGCGGAATTTCCTTTCCGCACAGCAGCTTACGTGATTAATAAGGACGGCAAGAAAAGTAAAGTCTTCTTCTCCAATCAAATCACGCGCTCATGAACAAGTTCCTTCTCATCTTTCTACTATTTGCAGGTTTTAGTCTAATGGCACAAGACCTGGAGAATCTGGAGATCAAACCGCCTAAAGTGCAGGTTTCTGGTAACATCTCCGCAGGCCTACGTTTCTTCAATTCCGATCGGCCTAACCTCTTTAACAATAGCACCTTTGGATACCTGGGCTCCGCACGAGTGAATGTGAAGATTGGGCAATTTGTGTTGCCCTTTAGCTACCGCTTAGGGGATCAACTTAACTTACCAGACATTCCCTCCTTTCAGTACTGGGGACTAAGTCCACGCTACAAAGGATTGACGGTGCATCTTGGACACCGCAGCAACCGCTTTACGGAGAATACGCTCAACAATATTCAGCAGTACGGCATTGGGGCCACCCAAAAAATCAAAGACTTCACCTTGCAAGTCTCTCGAGGTGTACTTAATCGTGAGCGCTTTGGGCGCATGGTCTACAATACCTCAATAAGTCCACTACGGGAGCGTCCATACACCGCCGCATCAGCTGGCTATAAAAAAGGGCACAATGAGGTAACACTTGCCATATTAGCGGCCAAGGAAACACCTAATGCAACCGATACCGTGGCCAGAAAGAACCGGGTCTTTGAATTGATTGCGGGAAAGGCCATTACGGAGAAACTGCGGATTAAGGTCAACGCCTCTGGCAGTTATACCGAAAGGGACCGCGCAGCGCTTTTCCCCTTATTTGACGAGGAGGATTGGCTGGTACAAACGGGAGAAAGTTTAGGAGGAACTCCAAATTTAACTACCAGAACCGGACTCCTTTTGGATGCGGATGCCGGCTATTATGGCAAGAGTTTTAATCTATCAGCGGGCTTCCGCCAAGTAGACTCGGGTTACGAAACCTTCGGTCGAAACTTCCAACTGAATGACCTGCGTGCTTATACCATCAAGACAGGAGTTCATCTGTTTAATCACAGCCTACTGTTCAATGCTCGAGTGGGAATAGAACAGAACAACATCCGGGAGCAAAGAGTCAGTCGCACCGAGCGAATCATCACCAACGCCAATCTATCTTACCGTTCCAAGAGTAATAGCGGCTTTCAAATTAATGTATCCAATTTCAATTTGGACCGCATTAATCAATTCATCGTAGGCCGGGATTCCTTTGATTTTTCTTACCAATCATTAACCATTACCGCAACTCCTTTCATTCAAGCAGGCCGGAGCCAAATCAGCGCCAGCTTGAACTATGTGTTAAACGACAATGACCAACAGACGGAGTTAGATAACCGGACGCAATTTTACTTTGGTCAACTCAATTTTTCGCACGCCAAGGAAGATCAAACGTTGCGCTTCCAGGTAGGCGTCAATGGCTATTACACTAGTACATCAGAAATTGAAATCACCACACTTGGCGGCTATATTGGTCTATTTGGCAATTGGTTGGAAAAGCAACTCAGGCTTAATCTACGCTACAACCCTAACCGCCGCCTTTCCGAAACCAATCCTGTTTGGACTCACCTTCTCCATGGTGATGCCCGCTACCAGATCAACAAAAAAAGCAGTGTTTTTCTGCAACACTATACCCAGATTATCGTGGAAGCTGAATCGATAAATGAGAACCAGACACGACTGGGGTATAGCTTGAATTTTTGATATAACCACGAGCATCAATGGTCGTAAAGACGCATTGCAATGCGTCTCTATCGGCCAACACAGACTTACAATAAATAAAACAACATCAACCATGAAACACTTCATATCCATACTTCTACTCCTACTCACTTACACCGGCTTCAGCCAGGTGGTAATCAATGAAATCTACCCCGCAACCAACCAGGTGGAAATCAAAAACATCGGTAATGATGTGATCAATATGCTGGGTGGACAGATATTTGACGGAGGACAAGGAAATGTATTCTTTGACAATACCGTCGATACGGAATGTGGAAATTTTGTGCTCACCCCAGGTGAGATTACTGTATTTACGTTCTCGATGAACATTGATGAGGCGAGCGGTCAACTGATGCTCAATAATTCAGCGAATACCCCGGTATCTTTTGTACAGTGGGGAGGCGTTCAATCACTGGCGACCTTTGCGTTTTCTTCTGGTATTTGGGATGACCCAACCGCCTTTTTTGAGGCCGTAGATAGTGGCAACTCGATCCAACTCGTAGCACCCAATGATCGTCGCGATCCTTCCGGCTATTTACAAGCTAATCCGAGTATTTGTGATGAGAATACGGCTTGTGAAATCACCGAAGTAATTCTCCGCAACCTCACCTGCGAAGATAATGGTACCCCCAGCGACCCTACCGATGATTTCTTCAGCTTCGTGGCCTTTGCCGACGGTAACAACCTAACGGGAAATGTAGACCTGATCCTAAGCGAAGGCGATCTCACCCCCTCCTCTGTACCCGTAGCCTGTAACAACTGTGTGGTAGAAAGTAGCATCGGTACCGCCAACGGAGCGGACTATTCGTTAACCGTCACCGCCAATAACGGGGATTGCATATTTATTCAAGACTTCACCGCACCAGAAAGCTGTTCTCCCGAATGCGAAATCATTACCTCTCAAGTCCTCAACGTTACCTGCAATGATAATGGCACCAGCACTAACCCCGACGATGATTACGTAGAGTTTTTACTTACCGCCTGGAGCTTTAACGGCAGTGATGACGGTTATTTCATCGTCTTCCCGGATGGTACCGAAGAAGGACCATACACCTATACCAATAGCCACCCCATCAACACCCAAGGCCTTTGGGCAGCGGGGCTGGGTGACTTCCCGATTATCCTTGAGGATGCCGATGACATGAATTGTGACCGCACGATCACTGTCCTCGATCCTGGTAGTTGCTCCGACGCTTGTAACATCACTGAAGTAGACATTACCAATGTGCAATGCGATGACAACGGCACTGGCCTGGACCCAACGGATGATTTCCTAACGTTTAATATTGAGGTTACTGGCGATAATCTCTCCAGTGAATACCTAATCAGTTCCACTGATCCGGAATTGGTGATCTCACCAGAGCGTGGTTCTACGCTCACCCTTACCACCTTTACGACCAACCCTGGGTCTGCTATGGGTGAGGAGGAGCACTTTTACACCATTATTCTTGAAGATGCCACCATCTCCAACTGTAGCGCCAGCGAAACCTTGGTAAGTCCTGGCAGCTGCTCGAATGATTGTATCCTCTCTTTTGAGACTTTTGAAATCAATTGCAACAACAACGATACACCCGCTGATAGTAGTGATGATTTCTACACCCTGGACCTGCTGATAACTGGTACTAACGTAAACGACACCTACACAGCCGCTATCCAACCCTTTGAGATGGATGCTCAAATTCTCATGTACAATACGCTCTACCAATTCAGCACGCCCCCTGGCTCAGCCGATGATTTGGAAGGATTCGGTTTCACTTTCTTCGACACCGAAGAACAATGTGGCGGCGTAACCCTCAACGGCACCTTTGATGGCCCTTGCTCCGACGGTTGTGAATTCACCGGCATCGACATCTCCAATGTGCAGTGTAATGACAACGGAACGAGCGACAACCCCACCGATGATTTTCTCACCTTCAATGTGGAGGTTATGGGAGAAAATCTGGCGGATGAATACCGCATCAACTCTCCCCAAGTTGACATTATGCCAGCTACTGGTTCTTCTTTAACCATTTCCCAATTTAGCACCGCACCCGGCATTAATGATTTAGGAGATATTGATATCAACATCACCGACTTCAATGATAACTGTGGCATTAGCGATATCCTGATAAATCCAGGCTCTTGTTCTGAAACCTGCTTCCTGAGTATTGAAACCTTAATGATTACCTGCCAAGACGGTGGCACCCCAGAAGATAGCAGCGATGACTTCTTCCAGCTAGACCTAGAAGTATCGGGCACTAATACCTCCGCAAGCTATACGGCTTCCATCCAGCCTTTTGCTATGAATCCACAGATTCTACTGTACGATACCCCTTATCAGTTTTCGACAGCTCCCGGCTCTGCTTCCGGCTTAGAGAGCTTCGCCATTACGGTTACCGATGCCGAGCAAAGCTGTACCGGTATCACCGTTAATGGTCAATTCGAATACGATTGCCTGGTGACTTCCACCAACGGATTGAGTGTAGAAAGCCAGCTGCGACTATTCCCCAACCCTGCTAATGACCAATTACATATCCAATGGCTAGGCGTAACCCAGAGCCCCGTCAGCCTACAAGTATTTTCCACCGATGGAAAGCTTGTACAAAACTACCGCCTGAATACCAGCAGCAGCCATCAGCTCAACATTAGCAACTGGCCATCAGGTGTATACATGATACGCTGGCAAGCGGGCGAAGAAGATGGATTTAGCAGGATCGTAAAACACTAAATCCACATTTTTTCGCCTAGCGGGAACTTTATAGAAACCTCGTCATGTTAGATAGGGTAAATACGCAAAATCATGTACGCTGCTTATTCACAAAAACAGACTTCTAAGAAAGGTGCTAAAAGCCCTTAGCGGGAGTCGTATGTGCAAGCAGAACATGAGCAAAAGCGTCTTTCGTTAGGTCGAAAGGCGCTTTTGTTATTTGGTAGAAAGTAGAGGGTATTGAGACACTTGCATCTTTCTACGCTCTACCATCTACCTTCTACGGCCGTAGGCCTTCTTCCTTCAAAGCATTGATGGCGATGCACCGGGCTTTTAACCCGGGGAACTAGGTTCGATTCCTAGTGGGGGAACAGGTGGTGAATTAGAGTAAGAATGAGGATTAGAATTAGAATCAAGATCGGACATCAACAGCCATTCTAACCCTAATTTTAATTCTGATTCTCACTCCCAATCCCTCAAAGCATTGATGGCGATGCACCGGACTCTTAATCCGGGGAACTAGGTTCGATTCCTGGTGGGGGAACCAGTTATGAATTAGAGTAAGAATGGGAATTAGAATTAGAATCAAGAAAGGGCATCAACAGCCATTCTAACCCTAATTTTAATTCTAATTCTCACTCCCAATCCTTCAAAGCATTGATGGCGATGTACCGGACTCTTAATCCGGGGAACCAGTTATGAATTAGAGTAAGAATGAGGATTAGAATTAGAATCAAGATCGGGCATCAACAGCTATTCTAATCCTAATTTTAATTCTAATTCTTATTAAAATTGTCACGTTTCCTGCGCTGCGCGCTTCTATTAATAAAGCAGCAGCTATGAAAACACAACACCACACTCGCCGAAACTTTCTGAATTATGGCTTGCTGGGATTAAGCACCACAGCACTCTCACTAGTCTCCTGGAGAAAGCGGAGGAAGAGCCACAGTGAAGTGGCATTAGCCCGCAGTGATGCCACCGTCTTCATTTGTGAAAGTGGAAACCTAGGCCATGATCCAAGCTTTACTTTGGGAATGTTACTGGTACCTCAAGTAGAAGCTTTTGAAGCGCATATCCAGCAACTCCGCCATGAGCTTCAGTACTTTCCGCGCTTGGCCTACAGCAGCAATGATTATTTCCAACTTCCGTTCGCTAAAGCTGTCATTAGCTGGGTGTTTTTGGAAAGCAATGCTCATTTCCGAGTCATGAATTTTACGGAACCAATCTTGGCAAACCATCCAGAGTTTGGCCATGCGCCTTCTCGTTGGCAAGTGCTGCGGCGAAAGCAAGATTACTATGACTTACTGCTGGAAAAAACCGCGATTCAAAATCGCATGGTATTCGTTAAGTACCAATCGCCACTGGGCCCAAGTCCTGTTTATGGGCAGCACTTTTTCAACAAACACAACTGCTATTATCAGGCTACGGACACCCGCAAAAGTAACGCCCTCCAGCTTAGTAGTCTGCTTACCGGTTGCGTTGCCGCCGCCTACGAGAATCGTTTAGTGAGTCCGATAAAACGGCAAATCATTGATCATCTAAAAGACATACTGGAAAGCGAGCGTTTGCAACCAGCTAGCCGTTGGAAAGACCGCTTTGTTTTCTACACCTAGCCCCAAGAGCTACCCTCAGGGACACTAGAGCGGTTTGCTCTAGAACCTCTTGCTACAGTGGGAGGTATTCCCCTGAGGGCATGTGGAAAATGGAGTTTTGCGTATCTTCGGTAGACACTAGTAAACTCTTACCGATGAATACCTGCTCCAACGCTGTTCTCTTCTTATTGCTATCCCTTTTATTGGCGTCTTGTACTACAGAAACAACCACTGCCGACCTGCCCAAAGAGGCGGAAGAACGCCCAGCCGACTGGTTATTTCGTCAGCGTGCTTACCCTTTTGGGGAAATTGACCATAAGGCCTACAAGCGCGCGGTGCAATATCGCAGCCAAGTGCAAGCCATGCAGCAGGGACTTGAAAAAGACCTTAACACAACACCTTGGACATTCGACGGCCCCCTCAACGTAGGTGGCCGGATTACGGACGTAGAAGTTATCCCTGGTACACCTAGGACAATACTAGTAGGTGCTGCCTCCGGGGGCGTTTTCCGTTCCACTAATGAAGGTGCAACTTGGGATGCCACCTTTGATGATATGCCTACCCTGGCCATTGGTGACTTGGCCATTGCGCCAAGCAATACAAACATTGTCTACGCAGGTACCGGTGAAGCCAACGCCGGCGGTGGATCTCTGGCTTACGATGGGCTTGGTGTCTTTCGTTCCACTGACGGAGGGCAGAACTGGGAAAGCCGCGGCTTGAATGATGTAGGTAGCATTGGGCGAGTGGTAGTAGACCCTACTGACCCTGACCGGCTATACGTGGCGGCCATGGGTACACTATTTGCGAACAACGACGAACGTGGCGTTTTTCGTAGCCTGGACGGTGGCGAAAATTGGGAGCAAGTACTTTTCCTTTCTGATAGTACCGGTGCGGTAGACTTGGCCATTCATCCTAGCGACCCTATGACTATTTACGCCGCAATGTGGGAGCGGGTTCGTCGTCCCAACCGTCGCCAGTACACGGGCATCACTTCAGGTATTTATAAGAGCACGGATGGTGGCTCTACCTGGCAAGAATTAGGTAATGGCCTACCAAGCGCAGCAAATGACAAAGGTCGAATTAGTTTAGCTATTGCGCCATCTGATCCGAATCGAGTCTACGCTGGCTTTGTGAACAGTAGTGGCTTCCTAGGCAATATGATGCAGTCGAATAATGCTGGAGCAAGTTGGAGTAATGTACCCACTGAGACTTTACAGGTAGTGCCTTTTGATTGGTGGTTTAACCGAGTAGTCGTGGACCCCACTGATGCTGACCAATTGTATTACGTTGGCTTCAATATCAATAAATATATACCGATAGAAGAGCGCTGGGAGCTGCGCTTTAACGGCGCTCACGTAGATCAGCATACGCTTTGGATTAATCCCAGCAACCCACAGGAAATGCTTCTGGGTAATGATGGTGGCCTTTACTACACCTCTGATACGGGTGAGAGCTTCAGCAAATGGGAGAACCTTCCCATCACCCAGTTCTACACTTGCGAAATCGACTTTCATGATCCTAGCCGTCGTTATGGGGGCACCCAAGACAATGGTACCAATCGTACCGTCACTGGTAATCTCGATGATTGGCAATGGATTTATGGAGGAGATGGTTTCCGGGTACGGGTTGATCCCATGGACCAGAATATTGTCTATGCGACTTCGCAGTTTGGCGGCTTCGGCAAATCTACCAACGGTGGGGACTTCTTCAATGGAGCATTTGATGGTTTGGGAGGAACTCGCCGCAACTGGTATACCCCCTATCAATTGGATCCGGCCATACCAGAGCGGCTGTATCTGGGCACCGAACGCGTAATGCGCTCCGATGGCGACCCTGTACTTTGGGAGCCCATCAGCCCTGATCTAACTAATGGAAATGGTGGCTCAAATGGTCTCGTCTATGGTACCATTACCTCCTTGAGCGTTTCCGCACTCGACAATGAAATCATCTGGGTAGGAACCGACGACGGAAATGTGTGGGTCAGCACCGATGCCGGCGGCAATTGGAATAGCATTTCCACAGGCCTTCCCCTACGTTGGGTGACCAGTATTACTGCAGATCCTAATGATCCTGCCGGAGCTTACCTTACCTTCTCTGGTTTCCGGTACGGCACCAATATGAGCCACGTTTACAAGACGGAAGATTTCGGTGCCAGTTGGCAAAACATTAATGGCGACTTACCAGATATTCCAGTGAATGACCTGGTCGTACACCCTGATAATGACATCTTGTTTTTGGCTACCGACATCGGCGTGTTCTTCACCGACAATACCGGAGTGAATTGGGAGATCTTAGGAACGGGTTTGCCCCCCGTAGTGACAACCGACCTCACGCTACACCTTCCTACTCAAACCCTGGCAGTAGGAACCTACGGGCGGTCTATGTGGTCCATTAATGTGGATGTTGACGTAAACACCCAGGAACCGCTTGCTCTAATTGACA
Source organism: Bacteroidota bacterium (assembly GCA_038528965.1). Classification (GTDB taxonomy): domain Bacteria; phylum Bacteroidota; class Bacteroidia; order Chitinophagales; family Saprospiraceae; genus Lewinella. The sequence continues at coordinate 153,996 of JBCBEC010000008.1, forward strand.
ATTGGAGTGTGTATCCGAATCCCATAAGTACCAATGCTGTGGTAAGTCTTGAAATTCAAGAGCGGACTCCATGCCAATTACAATTGGTCAATGCGCAAGGGCAGGTGGTCCAGTCTATCCTCAATGGCACTTTAGAGGCCGGTGCACAGGAGTTATCCTTTGCCGTAGCTGGTTTACCTGCTGGGGCGTACATCTTGCAGCTGAACGCGAACGGAAAGGTGAGTAGCAAGACGGTGGTTGTGCAGTAAAGTAAAATCGGCTTTTAAGCCAGCATTTCTCCTTACTTTCGGCTACCGCAATAGTAAACAACAGTATGGGAGAACGCTACCACATTGCCAATGGCATCATCTACGATGGCCAGGGCGGAGAGGGATTCCAGGGGGATTTATTACTGGCTAATGGTAAGATTGAAGCTGTTAGTAAAAGCTCGCTACCGCAAAACCAAGACTACCAATTCATCGATGCTACCGGCATGTGGGTGACACCAGGCTTCATCGACATTCACACGCATTACGATGGCGAAGTGGAAATTGCACCAGAGCTAAGTGAGTCTGTACGCCATGGCGTAACCAGTATTCTGATGGGCAGCTGTGGCATCAGCATGGTCATGGGTGACCCAGAGGAGCTGAGTGATATGTTTACGCGAGTAGAGGGCATGCCTAGCCATTACATCAAAGAAATCCTCAAAGCGAAGAAGGACTGGGATGGTCCGGCGGAATATCTTCAACACCTGGAAGGATTGGCTTTAGGCCCTAACATTGGTCTGTTTCTCGGGCATTCGACATTGCGCGCCTACGTGATGGGATTAAGTGCCAGCTTGAGCAGTGGAAATCAACCTACAAAGCGAGAGTTAGGCGAAATGTCGGGTATCCTGTCCGAAGCATTGGACGAAGGCTACCTCGGCCTCTCGATCAACCTTCTTGAGTTTGACAAAATGGATGGTACGGAGTTTCGCTCCCTCCCCACCCCTTCCGTCTTCGCCAACTGGAAAGAATATCGCCACCTTTTCCGACAGTTACGCGAGCGCGATCGTATCCTACAAACCGTTCCAAATAGCGCCAACCCCAGTACCTTCTTTAGCTTTATTTGGGAAAGTAGAGGGCTCTTCCGCAAGCCATTAAAGACCTCCATGTTGGCGATGATCGATGGGAAAACCGTCCGCGGCATTCACCGCATTTTTGGTAATAGCGCCCGCTTTGCAAATCGTTTTCTGGGAGCCAATGTTAAGTTCCAAGGCCTACCAGAACCCTTCGACGTCGTTACCCACGGCTTTGAATCACCCTTTTTCGAGGAGTTCGAAACAGGTACTGATTACTTGCATTTGCAAGAGGTGACCGAACGGCGGGAGCTGTTGGATCAACCCAGCTACCGCAAACGTTTCCGCAAACAATGGAAGCAACGTTTTGCGCCACGCGTCTTTCATAGAGACTTAAAGGACACCGCTATAGTCAGCTGCCCCGATGAAGCCTTGAATGGTCGTTCCTTTCGAGAATTGGCTAAAGAGCAAGGTCGAGATGAGATCGATTATTTCTTGGATAAGGTACAAGAGTACGGTGATGACTTGCGCTGGTACACTGTAGTAGGTAACGACCGCCCGCGCGAACTCAATTGGATCATCAACCACCCGGATTGCCACATCGGCTTTAGTGATGCGGGGGCACATTTGCGTAATATGGCGCACTACAACTTCCCACTGCGCCTTCTACGTTTTGTACAACAACAGCAGGCAGAAGGTCACAAAACACTTTCTATTGGTAAAGCCATTTATAAGTTGACTAAAGAACTCGCTGATTGGTACCTCTTGGATACTGGCACCTTGGAAGAAGGGCGCTCAGCAGATGTCGTTATTTTAGATCCTGCGCAGCTAAACCAACAACTAGAGGAAACCCACCAGGCAGGCATGCCAGGTTTAGCAAGTTACCAACGACTAGTGCGTCGGAATGATGACACGGTCCGCGAGGTTTTCGTAAATGGGAAACTAGCCTGGCAGGCAGGGCAAGCTAGTCCAGCACTGGGGCATAAAAAACTAGGTCGCGTTTTAAGAGCCCAGTAGTAGCCTATGGCCTGGCCGATATCCGCAAATACTCATAATGTGAGGACCGCTTTCCAAGGAGTCGGTAGCGTAGCCCCATACTGAAACGGAGTAAACTAAAGTGCTCTTCTTCTCCTCGCCAGCTGGCAGGATCAGGTTGATAGCTGGCGTTTAAGTCCAATAACATCCGCTCTCCCACATCCAGATAAAGACCAAGCTTAGGACAGAGCGTGAGATAATAAAAGCTGGTGGAAGTAACATCTTCACTATCCCGATCAAATTCTACATTGTTGGGGCTTCCCCCTACGATGCCATTTGTTCCGTCAATAATGAAAGTGGTATCAATATCTACGTGGATAAAATTGGCCGCAAAAAATCGTAGATCCAGACCGAGGTAAGGCGTTGCTCTCTTGTTTTGTGTTAGGAGATAAGAAAGCCCTGCTCCCATTGACCCACCAATATACCCAGTCACCTCTGTATCTAGTTCCACTTCCACTTCATCTCCCGAAAGGATCGAAAAAACATCTATCTGGCCGATGATTTGGTCAAACAAAACTTGCTGCGGATCGGGCCGGTTTAGACCCACCTCAATGGACCAATCAAAGAACCAACGTGGGTAGACGCGCCGGTAGGCATTATAACTCCAAAACTGCATTCCGGAAGGAATTCCCAGGCCCGTAGACTGAAAATTTGTGCCGGCTGTCATGAGGCTCAAGCCAACTCCACCTTCTACCCGGTCACTACGCTCAACCACCTTTGTCTTTCTTTGGATAGATTCGACATCATAGGTCCAAAGGGCCTTACGGCAAAATCGAAGCCACATAGCGTCTAGTTCTGCCTCTGTAGGAATAGGATCCGATTCGATCCACTGCGCATCGGCAATGATATCCAGGTTGAGCAAACGGTATTTATGACGTTGATCCTCCGGTAGAGCTCCTAGTAGGTATACTCGCCGTTTATTGATGGACTCTTCGTTCAAGATTCCATTTATCCTGGTACAAATGTTGGCCAGTGTATCGGTATCTGATAGGATCATCAGACTGTAGTCTCGTTGCTCCTGATGTCGGTGTAGGCGGGCAAGCCAAGATGAATCTACTGGCGTATCCAAAACAGCGACTAGCAAGGGACTGTTAGGGGCGCTAGCGAGACGCCACTCCGCATAATAATCAGCGTCAACCTGAGCATAGCCAACAGAAAAAGCCCCACAACACAAGACAAGAGAAAAGCCGTAGCGAACTACAGCGCGCATTAGTAGACAAGACCTCATAAGCTTTTCGATTAAAGACCAGCCTAAGATCAAATTCTACTACAGTGTTTTGATTGGAGAAATACCTGAAGCGGACAAAATGAAAGCTGAAATAATGGCAGGGTCAATGTTCTTGCAGCCAGGCTAGAAAGAGCGCAGCTCGGGCCTTACTCACGATAATCTGCTCGGGCATTTCAATATTGACTTGTATGATGAGCTTACGTGCGAAGTAGCGCTCCACTTCCTTAATCACTTCCCGGTGAATGATAAACTGCCGGTTGGCGCGGAAAAAATCTCGTCCTAGCGTTTGTTCCAGGCTGTCCAGATTGTGTTCTAGTACGTAGCGTTTGCGATCAAAGGTATAGCCGTAAGTGATGCCATCCTTTTTGTGCAATACGGCCAGATGGTTCTTCTTTACCGGAATGATCTTCTCCCCCCGATGGACTAAGATTGTCGCATTCCGCTGGGTATCATGTAGACCAAAATAGGTAAGGAGTTGCTCAGGATCAAAGCTGGGCGTAGTGGGTGCCTGGGTCAACTGCTGGTGCTTTTGCAAAGTAGCGGCCAACATTTCCTCATCGATGGGCTTAAGCAGATAATCAATACCGTTTTGTCGAAAGGCCTCCAGGGCGTACTCATCGTAGGCCGTACAAAAAATGACCGGGGTTGTACTTTTCAACTCTCGAAAGATCTCAAAGCTCAAACCATCCGGCAGCTGGATATCAGAGAAGAAAAGGTCTGGCAAGGAGTGCTCAGCAAAGTAACTCCTGGCAGCTTTAAGACTCGGCAGATTAGCTTGGATCTCAATCTTAGGGTCCAGCTTCAACAGCTCTTCTTCCAGGGCTGCCGCCATTAGTGGCTCGTCTTCAATAATTATAACTTTCATTTGGGAAGTATAGGTACGTAAGCCCGGAAGGTTAGGTCTTCTTGCGAAGTTTCCACCCTTGGACCGTTCGGTGATAGTAGTTGGTAGCGTTCCCTTAAATTATGCAACCCGAAGCCATTGCTATCAGCTAGAGATGTCTTTTTCGGCAACATATTATTCTCTACCAGTAGACTCTGACCTTCGTGCGTTTTGATTTGAATATGCAGTGGATTTTCGGCATCAAAAGCGTTGTGCTTAATTGCATTCTCCACTAGTATTTGTAAGGTAAAAATAGGAAGCAAGCCACCTTGTTTCTGCTGTTCATTAAGCTCCACCGTATAATTTAACCCCTCTCCAAAACGCACTTTTTGGAGTGCCAGATAGTCCTCACAGAACTGCAGCTCTTCCTGCACACTGATGGTATCTTGACGTGCATACTGAATAGAGCGGCGCAAAAAACCAGAAAGCCGTTGCAGGTAGCGTTTAGCCTGATCCGCATCCTTCCCGATCAAAAGTTGTAGGGTATACAGTGCATTGAATAAAAAGTGAGGCTGTAGCTGATGTTTTAGCTGCGCTTGCTGAGCCATTAGGTTGCTCACCTCCAGTTGCATATTACTTAGGGCCAATCGACTTTCATTATCACGCGTAAGTACCAGGTTAAGGATCAATAAAATCACTGCATTATTGGCCAGTGTACCAACGAGCGGATAAAAGCTAAGGCCCGCCGGTCGCTGTAGCCCAAACTTGACACTAACTATTGGGTCCAAAATAAGAGGTAGCACTAAGAAACTCACTGCCCCTAGAAAACTATAAATATAAAGCCGAAGCTGATTTTTCTCCGCCCTGGCAGTCTCTGGCTTATCTATCTCCTTGGTAAATAACCAAATATTGATCAACCACAATACAAAAATAGTCAGCGAGAGTATTGTACCCGCTACCAAGGTAACAGCTAAAGCATATTGCTCAGAACCAATCGCTTCTCGGAATTCATCCCGATTAAAAATCGCAACCGGCGTCATCCGAAAGATGGCGAGCAATGGTGAAGTCACCAATGCCAATCGCAATAATTGTTGTCTTACGGGCTGTTGCCAATACATATGCTGTGATTGTAAGCGAGGCTAAAAGGCGGGATCAAGTACTGTAGAAACAATCTTGATCCCAGACCAAATTTACACCTAAAACCCTATTCTTTGTTTGTTCGCCTTTGGCTCACGGGGGAACTCGCTGTCGCTCGTGGGGTAAGCTCACTAGCGTTCGCGGGGATAACTCGCCTGTGGCTCGTGGTTGAAGCTCACTCTCGTTCGCGGGGGAAACTCGCTGGCGCTCGTGGCTATAGCTCGCAAGCTCGCGGTGGTGCCGACTTTGTCGGCGGTAGATGCTCGTTGGCACTCGCGGTTTGGCAGGTGAATCTAGGTCAGTGTTTAACCTATGAGTCAATGGTAAACTCCTTAAACCGCGAACGGAAGTAAGCTTCTCAGTAAACCGTAGGCGCACCTCAACCGTGAGCATCGCGAACCCTTACCGCGAGCTTGCGAGCTATCACCGCGAGCCACCGGCGAGTTTCCCCCGTGAGCTTTGCGAACTCCCCCCACGAGTGCCAGCGAGTTATCACCGCGAACGAGAGTGAGCTTCCCCGCAAGCCCCTACTCAGGCAAATCGATCTGCAACGTATCCGTCGCAATTGCGCCAAAATAGCCAAGGATATCTCCGTCCCAATTGGTAGTCGGGTTACCAGGAGCGGCGCTACCGCCGTTAGGGCCTCCGTCTTCGCCGATGATATCAGCTAGGGAGTTGAGGTAGTCAAAACTATTTTTATCAATGTGCTGGAGTACAACGGTTATGCTTACTCCTGGATCAAATATGCGTTGGAAGATGGGTAAGCGGGCACGTTCACTACCATCGAACAAATTGTCGTCGGTAACCTGTAAGTCTTCTCCTGCCAATTCAAAGACACCATCTATGGCATGGATCTGACGATAGTAGTTTCTTCGCTCGCCATTATCTGCAAAACGGAGAAATACTTGGTACCCTTCATCAAATGGCCCAAAAGCTTCTCGAAATTCGGCTTCTAATTCATCCAGTACTACTTCTTGTGGTACCTCGGCACTGGCCATATAGGTCTTGTCATTAAGACTTACTTCCAGGGTGTAAGTCTGCCCACTAATGGCATTGACACTGGTCCGATAGCGACCGTTGCTTTCTAGTGGTACTTCAATCATCCCACCAACATTATCCAGAAGCCTCACCTGGGCATCATTGCGGTATACTGCTGTTTCGTTACTGAAATAGCTTGTCGTTTCAGAAATAAGTACTTCAAAATCGTGTTGCCCGGCCTCTAAACGCGCCTCGATAACGACTTGCGGATCACTTTCGTTAAGATCCACATCAATGACTTGCTCACAAGCAAATAAGAAAGGTGCGAGTAGGACTAGAAGACTAATATTTTTCATTGGTTGGGGGATTAGAATTTAAAGTTATAGGTGAAAGATGGCACCCACTTGAAGAGGGCTAGTTGTACCGCCTCCGTCGTTTGCGGATCGTCTTCACTCGGCGCAAAGTCGATTGAGAAGGCATTCTCGCGGCCATAGGCATTGTAGAGCGAGAAGTTCCAGCTGGACTCAAACTTCTCCGTTTTCTTGCGTAGCCAAGTCAGCCCTAAATCCAAGCGGTGATAATTGGGCATGCGGTAGCCGTTGCGTTCGGTGTAGTAAGGCGTCACCACTCCGTCAACAGTGTAGCGGCCAGACGGGAAGGTGACGGCATCGCCCGTATTGAATACGAAGTTGGCCGATAATTTCACCTTTGGACTTAAGTCATACATGGCTACAATGGCAAAATCGTGAATACGGTCTTGACGAGCAGGAAATTCCTCACCACCGTTGATCTCATCAAATCGGCGGAGCGTGCGCGAAAGCGTGTAACTGAACCATCCCGTGAGGCGTCCCTGGGTCTTTTTGATGTAGAATTCTGCACCGTAGGCGCGCCCGTCACCGTACACCAAATCTCCTTCAATTTCTTCGTTCAGAAAGATATTGGCACCATTACGGTAGTCAATCACATTCTGCATGTCTTTATAATAGATCTCCACCGAGGTCTCGTACATATTATCCTTAAAATTGCGGAAGTAGCCTAATGAAACCTGATCAGCAATTTGTGGTTCTACATTATTGCTACTAGGCACCCACACATCAGTTGGCGTGGAACTTGTGGCGTTGCTCAGCAGATGGATGTACTGGTAATTTCGGTTATACCCTAGCTTCAAGGAGCTAGTGGTGTTGAGCAAATAAGTAGCTGATAGTCGCGGTTCGAAACCGCTGTAGGTTTGAATACTTTCCCCTTCTTCGAAACGTGTTTCCGACAGCAGATTACCTACCTCATCAAACTCGTAGGCCGTACCCGCACCGCGGTAATCAAAGAAGGAGTAACGCAAACCGTAATTTGCCGTTAGTCGATCACTTATTTTTTGTTCGTTTTGGACATATATCGCAGCCTCGTGCGAAAGCTTCTCTTCTGCATCTTCGATGGTAAAACCACTGTTCACACCAGCCCGTAAATTACCTGGCTCCAGATTGTGAACAATCCAATTTACACCAAACTTGACGGTATTTTTATCATTGGGAAAGAGCGTGAAATCTTGCTTAAAATTCCAATCTTCAATCACCGACTGTAGAGCGATTTCGTCATCCCCCTGCCCAAAACCAAACTCATAATCGTAGTTACTATAAATGATCGAAGTATTGGAGAAAAGCTTATTGGAAAAGAGGTGGTTCCAACGCAAAGTCCCTGTAGCGTTACCCCAGTCGAAGCCAAAGTCGTCACTGAAACCAAACTTGTCTCTACCGAAATAACCGGATAAGAACAAACGGTCCTTCTCACCCAGACGATAATTGGCTTTCAAATTGAGATCGTAGAAGTACAGCGTAGTATTCTGAATTCCTGGATCGCTAGACAAACCAGTAAACAAATCGGCATAAGTTCGCCGACCAGATACGATAAAGGAGCCTTTATCCTGTACGATTGGACCTTCCAAGGTTAGACGAGACGAAATCAATCCGATCCCTCCTTGCCCACTGAACTTTTTACTATTGCCATCCTTCATCCTGATATCCATTACAGAGGAGGTACGCCCACCATATTCGGCAGCCATGCCGCCTTTGTAGACGGTGACATCTTTCAGCGCATCTGAATTGAACACAGAGAAAAACCCGAGTAAATGCGAAGGATTGTAAACCGGAGCTTCGTCAAGCAGGATGAGGTTCTGATCCAGTCCACCCCCGCGGACGTAAAAACCAGAATTACCCTCACCTGCTGACTTAATTCCCGGATTCAGTTGTACAACTTTCATCACATCCCGTTCGCCAAACAGCACGGGGATCGCCTCAATTTCGCGCACGTCAATTTTGGTTACGCTACCCCGGGTTTCGGTGATGTTTTGATCTGCTTTTTCTGCGGTCACCACCACTTCTGCTAAGACTTGTGAGTCTGGACTCAGCTCTACATCCAGTTGTGTATCCTCAGACAAGTTTAGCTCAAGCACTTTGACTTGATAGCCCAAATATTGGAAAGCCACCTTATGCTCACCGGCGGGCATTGTAAGAGAATAAAAGCCATAGATATTAGTGGTAGTGCCCACTCCATCCAGATCGGTCACCAAGGCTGTAGCCCCGATTAGATCCTCCCCCGTTGCGCCATCTTTAATGTAGCCGCTGATGGTCACCTTTTGATTTTGTGACCACAAGCAAAGGGGCATCAGGAGTAAGCTGAAAAGGATTGTTTTGTACATGGTTCTTTGGAGTTGTGGTGTTGTTAGCACGGGACAAAAGTAACGGCAGCCTAAGCCCAATGAAGGGTTTTACCGGTCAAGCAGGCCAAATTTGCCCCTCAAGTGGACAGATCTTGAGCTGAAGTTTATTCCGGTTCAAAACCAAGAATAATATTGAGGTTCCCCAGGTTTTGCCCGGGTTGGAAGTTGTCTACCCCAATTCCGTAGTCAAAGCCCAGTAAACCAAACATGGGGAGGAAAACCCTTGCACCAACGCCAAATGATCGCTTCATTTCAAAGGGATTATAGCTGTCGAAATCACGGTAACTATTCCCCGCTTCGACGAAGCTCAGTAAATAGATGGTGGAGCTAGGATTGGTAGACAAGGGATACCTTGCCTCTATCGTAAACTTCTGAAACAGCGGTGTAGCCACCTGCCGGCCATCTAAAATATTGGCCTCTAGTTCGGAGATTTCATAACCCCGAAGAGAAATAATGTCCGTTCCTTGAAAACCTAGATTCTGATTATTCAGGCCATCTCCGCCCAATTGGAAGCGTTCAAAAGGAGCAAAGCCTACATCCTCATTATAGTAGCCTTGAAAGCCCATTTTAGCGGCTACCTTAAGGGTGAGTTTTCCTGCAATGGGAGCATAATAGGCAGCATTAAAGCGCCACTTGTGATACTCCACCCATTTGAAGCGGTCTTCCGTACTCAGGTTTTCATAGTCCTGATCCGAGAATAAAGAATAAGGTGGCGTGAGCTGCAGCGAAAGACTCAGTGTGCTGCCCCGAGTAGGAAACAAGGGATTATCCACAGAGCTTCGGCTAAGCGTTTGGGTTAAGCTAAAATTGTTAAATACGCCATCACTCACGGTGCCTCCCTCATCATCTACAAACAGTCCGCTCCAGTCACTAAGGCTAAACTGCTGTAGGTTCACAGCTGTCGTTAGCACAAAGAAATCGTCTGGCCAGCGCAGCCGTGTGCCTAAAGAAACCGTAAGGCCACCCACGTAGAATTCTTGTAGATTAATCGATTCTCGGTCCAGCCCATTTGAGTAGCGATTAAGGAAACCAGCTACCGTAAACGAATTAGGTTTTTTACCATTAAGCCATGGCTCCGTAAAGGAAAGATTGATCGACTGATATTGCCGGCCATTGCTTTGCGCTCGTATGGATACCCGCTGCCCATCGCCTTGTGGTAGTGGTGACCAAGCAGAGCGATCGCGTAGGTTACGCAAGGAGAAATTACTGAAGGTAAAACCGAGGGTGCCAATGACTCCTTGCCCACTGCCTCCCCAACCAGCGGATAGCTCCAACTGATCAGAAGGACGTTCCTCTAAGGTATACTCAATATCAACCGTTCCGTTTTGTGGGTTAACGGGTGTATTAATACCCAGGTTTTCGGGATTGAAATATCCCATATTAATCAGCTCTCGCTGGGAACGAATGATGTCTGAGCGGCTGAACTTGTTTCCCGGTCGTGTCCGCAATTCTCGTCGAATCACGTGTTCGTGGGTACGGGTGTTGCCGGAGATGGTTACCTTATCAATGGTGGCAACAGGCCCTTCAAACAGCCGAATATCTAAGTCCACGGTATCGGAGCGAATGGCTTTTTCATGCGTCTGGACGTTGAAAAACAAGTAGCCATCATCCATATAAAGGGTACTGACATCGCTGCCATCGGCACTGAACTGCAGACGTTCCTGCAGGAGCTGATTATTGTAAACATCCCCACTATTCATGCCGAGTACGTGCTGGAGTTGTTCATCGGTATAACGAGAGTTTCCTTTCCAAGTAATCTCCCCCAAATAGTAAGGTTGCCCTTCATCCAGCGTAATTTCCAGACATAACTCCCCTTTCTCATTTCGCCAGATCGAATCTTGCAGCACTACCGCATCACAGTAGCCAAGTGATTGATAAAAACCAACCAGTGCCCTTTTATCTGCCGCATACTCCTGCGGAATAAGTTTGGAGCCCGTAAGAAAACGGGATTTCTCCTTTGTTTCCGCCATTCGCTTGCGGAGCAAACGCCCTTTGATTTGATCATTACCACGGAAGTTGATCTGTGCAATCTTGGTCTTTTCGCCGATATCCACCTCAAAGATCACCTGTAGGGCATTTACTCGGGTCGAGTCCGGAGTAGTGATTGCTTCGGTTTTCACATCCCAAAAGCCTTTGTCAATGAAGAATTGATTGATCGCATTAACTGCATCCCGCTTAGCAGCCTCCGTGAGGAGCGAACCCTTCAACAGGAAGCGCCCTACCTCATCATTCAGATCATCATGCCAATTCTTCTTTACCCCTCGATAGGCATAGCGAGACAGTCGCTCGGATTCGCGCACAACAATCTCCAGGAAGGCAACATCTCCAATGGTGCGGACTAAGTGAATTTCCACCTCAGCAAAAATCCTCAGGCGCAGCAGGTTCCTCACCGCCTTTTGAATAGCAGGCCCGGGAATTTTGACTTCCTCCCCTACCCTTAGGTCGGTAATGGACACGAGGGTGACTTCATCACTGAAGTAGGCACCACTCACCGTTATCCCACCTATTTCGTAGTCTTGCGGTTCTTGGTAATCTACGGGAGGAATACTGTCACTGGTTTGGCCATAAAGGCCTATCATGCTGCCGCTGATCAACAAAACGACATAGCATGACCGGACCCAACCGTCAAGTCTTCGCTTAATCATCTTCGTTTGCAGCTTCGTTAGGCAAGAATTCGCGTAGATCATCAAAGCGGGTGGCGCCATTTCGACCAGTGGTCAGGTAAGCGCGGCCTTGTACGACAAAGGCAACGGCATCTAGCCGGAGAGCGCCTTCAAAAGCTGTTTTTTCCTCCCACTCATCGGTCCCTGCATCGTACTCCCAAACAGAGCTCAGGTTACTACCGTTGCTTCCCGTAGCGAGGTAGGATTTATCTCCCAGGGTGAAGGCAACGGCGCCGTGTCGAGCGATTTCAAAGTCGTCTTCGTTGATATCTGTCAGGCGGGTCCAGTCTCCGTCGGTAACATCGTAGTTCCAGAAATCAAACTCGTAGACCCCATTGTTGCGGCCTGTTCCCACAAAGTGTAAGCCTCCATTGGAAAACGCTACGGCAGCCTCGCGTTTACTCCCGCCCAGGCTTACGACTTGTTCCCAGCTGTCGGCGCCGGGATCATAGCGATAAAAGTCTTTTAGCCAGTTATCATTAAATCCCGTACCCACATAGCCATAAGTACCATCGGAGAAGGCTACTGCGTCATAACGAGCAGCACCCGTAAAGTCGCTGACTTGCGTCCACTGTGAACCACTAGCAGCATTGGGGTCAAAGGCCCAAAAGTCAGCGTATTCTTCCTCGTCTTCGCTATCAAAACCCGTTCCGATAAAGCCTTTGTCGACTACCGCAAAAGCAACCGCTGCCCGGCGTGGGGGACCAGGAAAAGTATCCATCTGGGTCCAAAAATCCTGCGCTGGATCATAGCGCCAGAAATCGCGTAGATCATCCTCCCCGTCAAAGCCCAAACCTACGTAGGCAAAATCTCCGATTGTAAAGGCAACTGCATTGGAACGAGGGATGCCCTCGAAATCAGAGCGGCGCACCCAGTTACCCTGTAGTTCATCTTCATCATCAGAAAAACAGCCTACCAGGGTGGTCATGCTTATGAGTACCAACAGTAGCCATCGCCAGGGATTCGTGTTATTGATTGTTCGCATCGCTTAGATTTTTTGTTGTTGTTATTCTTTTAGCCCCAGCGTAAAAAGCCGAAGCTCCATTTGACTTGGATGATTGGTGTCGCCGATTACCAGGCGGTCAACCGAATTGCCGGTAACCCCAAACATTAGCATGAGCCCATTTTCATCCGGATTTTCAGCAGCGAGCTGGAATTGAATGAAATCCTTGATATCAAGGGTGTAGTAGGTGTCTCTACCAAACTCTTCGTCCAGTACCAGTTGTGCGGAAGAATTCTGCAGGAAGCTAGAATTCTCCTCATCCACCCAAAAGACCTGGATAGATCGGGGTAAGTCTTCTTGACTATTTAAATCCGTACCAATTGCGCGGAAACGCAGTTCGGCATCAACAATGATTAGCTCGTCGTCATCTTCAACCAGGCTAGGAATGTCCGGGATATCGATCCGAGTGGATACCCCACCAGCCTGAATATAGGCTCGGTCTCCTGCCAGCGTACTCTCTACGCCAGTTTCGGGCTCTGCCCGCTCAAGCGGTGTACCATCCCGATCAACTAAGAGTTGATTAAAACTTAGCCCGAGCGCTGCAGAATAGGTTCGGACCTCTTGCCGAAGTGGCAAGCTTGAGATATCCGTTAGGTATAGTCGCATTTGAGCACTCTCCTTTCGGAAGCCCAGGAAAGCACCATCTTCATTTGCCATCCGCAGCATTAAGCCCGGGAAGAAATCAAGGAAATCGCTTTCAATCAGCAGGGTTTCATCTTCCTCTTGTAACAGGAGAAAAATCCGCTGCCCTAAGGCATCTGACAGGCGAATCTCAATAGGATCAGCACGCCGTGGTCGGGGTCGGAAAGCAAGTTGCGCTAACGGATCATCAGAGAACCTAAACTCATCGGTAGTATATAGATCAATATCATCCTCTGGCAGTTCTACGGTTTCGGTTAGTTGGTGAACGCTCAGGTGTACTTCCGGCAGCGTATCGTAGAAGGAATAACCATCGTATTCCAGGAACAGCGTTAAAGAATCATAGCGATAATTCCCATCCTCATCTAGCTCTAACAGATCATCCAGCGCAAATTGACAAAAGGCACGGCCATCTATCAGACCAAAATCTGGGTCGGCGTGCAGGCCCACTAATAAGCGCTCGCTATTCGTGCTGGTGATACTATCTAGGAGAAAACTGCCAACCTTTATATCCAGTGGCTGTACTTCCTCTACAACGAAAGTTTCCTCGGAAAAGAAGCTTGCCCCAATCTCTGTAGGAGGGCTGCATTGCCACAATACTAAGGCCAATAAAACAAGCGTAAAATACCTCATGGGTGAGCGTTCAATTTGGCCTAATGAGCAGCCAATGTTCAAAGCCGTTGGCTCCCATTCCGCATTATCAACCAAACGCATTTTTTCCTCAACAAACTCATCTTTTCGGGGACTTTAGCCCGAAACAGTAAAGCTCATAGACGCAGGAAAGGACTTGGTTGAGAATAATCTCCCTTTCCTTGAAAGTCTTGCTTAGCGCACAACGCCAGCACCCTCCGAACTGCTCCTTGCAAGAAAATGGAGCCCATGCGCTTATTGCTTTTTCTACTATTAATAGCACTCCCGTTTTTGCTGATGGCTCAGTTTCAAAGTGGGTCACCTTATTCTGCGTATGGCGTAGGTGATCTGCACTGGCAAGGGCGGGGACAGAGTGCCGGTCTAGCAGGAGCGGGGATTGGCTTAAGAAGCGATGCTTTCTTAAATCTTACCAATCCTGCTGCTTACACTGCTATGCGTAGTCCTTATAGCATGGCCTTGGAAACCGGCTTCTCGGTACTTAGTCGGCAGTTGACTACCGCTACGGAGGATGCGCTGCAGCGTGACGGGGGAATGACTGACATTGTGCTGTGGCTGCGCCCCGCAAAAAAATGGGCTACTGTAGTTGGGTTAGAACCGTATAGCCAGGTAGGCTACTCAATTCTTACTCAACGCCAGCTAGACAATGTTGAAAGCAGTTACCAATTGTTGAATGAGGGCGAAGGTGGCCTGACTCGATTGTTCTGGGGTAATGCCTGGCAATTAGCACCCCAGTTGAGTGTTGGACTCAACGCCAATTTCATATTTGGTTCTATCTCGCAGCAAGAGCGGTTCCTATCCACTGGCCAGTTGGGCAATTTCGAGGTCCAATCGGAAACGGTACTGCGCGGCTTTAATTTTGATGGCGGCTTGCAGTGGGCAATACCCCTAGGTGCCGATGAAGTCACGTTCGGTGTGGTGCTCCAAACCGACAGTCGCCTTTGGTCAAGAACGGACCGTGAACTCCTAAGTGGGATAGATTTACTGGAATCAGAAGGAGACGGCAATCGAGACAACTACCGAGTGCCGGTGCGCTATGGCTTCGGCAGCACCTATCGCCGCCCAAACTGGCTCATTACAGCCGAAGCTAGCTACGAGAACTGGGCCAGCCTAGGCCTTGCTTCCGACGCAACCTTTGTTGATACCTGGAGTGGTACCCTGGCCATGGAAATAGCCCCTTTCAAGGATGTTTACCAAGATTATTTTGAGGCGTTCACCTTGCGTGCAGGTTTTTCCTACCGGAATAGTTATCTGGAAATTGAAGGGCAAAGCTTTGGCCACTGGCTGGCATCTCTAGGCATGGGGGTTCCGCTTGGTCCTCAGCGTAATCATTTACACCTAAGCTATAGTTTCCAAAATAGGGGTACTCCCAAGAACGGGCTCATTGCAGAACAGACGCACCAAATCACCCTAGGCTTCACCATACGTGATGTGTGGTTCCTACAACGCAAATTCAATTGATGCTTATGATGATCACCAGCCAACCGAAACGTTCTGGCACCGGTCTTTTTTCTAAACGCCCGAATGCCAGTAGTATGATTAAATGCCTCATTGTAGACGATGAACAGATTGCCCGGGAGATCATCAAAACCTACTTGGCCAAGCTCCCTTATATACAATTGGTAGGCGAATGTCGTGATGCTGTACAAGCTCTGGAGGTGCTACAAAAAGAGACCGTTGATCTACTCATTCTGGATATTGAGATGCCCAACCTCTCTGGTATCGAACTCGTCAAAAGTTTTGCGCAAAGACCACTCATCATATTCTCTACAGCTTATCCGCAATACGCACTAGAAAGCTATGACTTAGATGTAGTTGATTACTTGCTCAAGCCCATTCGGTTTGGTCGGTTCTTACAAGCAATTAACAAAGTCAGCGATAGACTAAAGACACATCGCTTACCAGAAGCTGAGGCAGTAGACGTGCCAAAGGCAGAAGCCCAAGCCTATATTCTTATCCGTGCCGATCACAAAATTTACAAGATAGCCTACACTGATATTGCCTATATCCAGAGCATGAAGGAATATGCTGCGTTCTACCTTTATTCCGGACGAAAAATACTGGCTTTGATGGCACTCAAGCAACTGGAAGAGGAATTACCAACTGAGCAGTTTGTACGCATACATCGCAGCTACATCATACCTATTGGCGCAGTTACAGCGGTTAATCGCCAATTCGTGCAACTCGGGGAAACCCAACTTCCGGTAGGGGGGCATTATTGGCAGGCTGTACGCGAACGGCTTATCACTTGAGGACCGCATTTGCCCTTTTCAATTAATTTTTCACGGTAGTAAATAAAAGACAAGGCGAAATTTGGTCTGATCAGCACGGCGTCTTCGCTCGCACTACCGACCGTCTTATTCGACTCGCTTCAACGAACTAACATCTGTATCTATCATTAGTGGAGCCGGCAAGTTTCGGCCTTAATCCCGGCTTGCCGGCATCTACTTTGATCCCACAGATGCCTATGACAAAATGGCTTTTATAATGGTGAGTTTTTGAACTATTTCATTCAGACGTTCGAATTGAGAAGGGGGAGGTTTCCAGTTCGGGACCCCCCTTCTTTCGTGCTCAAATCTGCCCTGCTCAAATCAGTTTCTGCCCGCTTGCGCAGAGAATCCCAGCCCCCCTTTTGCCCCGCTCCTACCTTCGTATCAAGAACATCGCTTTAACAACGTATCCAATTACCAAAAGAAAGCTTATGCGCTACTTCATGCTTTGGTTCAGCCTGTGCTGCACCACCTTAAGCGCCCAAAACAACTTCGACTTATCCGCTTGCCTGGACTATGCACAAGCGCATAACCTGGAGCTCCAAAACAGCCAGCTCAATGAACAGCAGGCGCATTACGAGAAGCAAGAAATTGTCGGAGCCTTGTATCCACAGATCAGTGGGTCCTTCAGTAATACCTACAATGGAATACTGCGGACTTCCATTCTACCAGGAGAGGCTTTTGGAGGGCCAGAGGGCAGTACTTCCGAGGTCCAATTTGGCACCCGTTATGAGTCTACGGCTAGTATTCAAGTAAGCCAACAGCTGTACAATCCTTCGGTCGGGAGCAGTCTCAAATTGGCGGAGCAAAACAAATTGCTTCAACAAACAGCAGGCCAACAGACCGAGGAACAACTGGCCTACAACATTGCCATACTCTACTACAACATTATTATCCAGGATGCCCAACAAAGCAATCTGGAGGCCAGTGCAGCTACTTTAGACAGCTTACTTAGGCAGGGGCAATTGCAGTTGGAACAAGGCGTAGCACGGCAAGTAGATGTAGACCGCCTGCAGGTAAATGCCAATGCCTTACACGCCCAGATTCAACAGTTGGAGCGTTCGCGAGAACAGCTCCTCAACAACCTAAAGTTACAGCTGGGCATGCCACTAACAGAAAAACTAGACTTACAGCCCATTTCCCAGTTAGAACTAGAACGGAAGGTGAGTCAAACCAATAGCTCGCTTAATGTGATTACCCAACGGCCAGATATCCGCATGATGGAAATCCAGTTTGAAATGAATGATCTACAACGCCGGATTAATCAGCAAGGTTACATCCCTACCCTTTCGCTAAACCTTCAGGGTGGTTCCATTTCGAACCGCAACGATTTTGGATTCAGCAATGCCAACTGGAACGATTACCTGGGGCTTACCCTCAACCTGACGGTACCCATCTTCGATGGATTTCAGCGCAGTGCCAAAAACCAACAACTGAAAGCTCAATCGGCCATGGCAGAAAACAACCTGCGGTTGACTGAGCAGCGTGCCTGGTACGAACTGGAGAATGCCAAAGTCCAGTATGACAATACCAATATCAACTTAGATCAGCAACGCATGAACGTGGATTTGGCCGGTAAAGTTTTTGACGTAAGTCAGTTGGAATATACTGAAGGCATCATCCCCGCCACTACGCTGACGGAAGCCAGAAACGATCTAACCGAAGCCCAAAATCTGTATTTCCAAACCTTATTGGAACTCCTCCAAGCTCGCCTGGAAATGGCGTATGCCCAAGGGCAGGCGGTCCAGTTCCTTAAACAGTAAATGACCTAACATGAGGCTGAAGATGGTAGAAAGATAATTTCATGTCCTTATACCTTCTAATCTCTAGCCTATACCGGGAGTTTGGTCTGGACTAGCAATACGCTGCAAAATGTCACTTGCCCAAACTCGCATAAATCTCATCACTCGCAGAAAAATATCGCCATGAATAATAAGATTTTCATCCTTCATTTAAGTGCTTTAATTCTTTTCCTCAGCTCCTGCGGCAAAGGTCCTGAAACTGGTACCTGGGTTACCACTTCCGCCAATCAGGGTTCACTAGAGATGGTCATCTCCGCCTCGGGCACGTTGCAAGCCACTAATACAGTGGAAATCGGGACGCAGGTATCTGGGGTTGTGGAAGAAGTATTGGTTGACTTTAACGAAGTTGTAAAAGCCGGGCAGGTTATAGCGCGCCTGGATGACCGAATGCTGCACGCCTCACTCCAACAGGCAGATGCGGCCTTAAAACAAGCAGAATTGCAACTGGCCCAACGCCAGCGCGCTTACCAAGATGCGCTTCGCTTTAATAGCGGCCAGCAGGCAGACCTGAGCGTAAGAGAAGCGGAGGCCTCACGGGCACAAGTGAAAGCTCAACTTGATTTGGCGCAGCGCAATTTTGAGCGCTATCAGAACCTATACGAAAACGGAGCGGCTTCCAGACTAGAGTACGAAAACAAACAGATGGAATACCAGCGCCTGCAGGCGAATTACGCCGCAGCTAATGCCAGCGTAGACCGTAGCAAGGTCAATCTCAGCAATGTAGATGTACAACGCTCACAAGAAGACGTATTAGCCGCAGAAGCGAACTTAAAGTCCGCCAAGGCAGCACTACAACAAGCGCAGGTTAATCTCGAACACACCGAGATTCGCTCACCAATTGATGGTGTCGTACTCGCAAGAAATATAGAAGATGGTCAAACGGTAGCCGCAAGCTTTCAAACCCCCATCTTGTTTACCATTGCCAATGACCTGACACAGATGGAAATTGAAGCCAGCGTAGACGAATCCGACATTGGATTTATTCAAACCGGCCAAGCCGTTTCCTTTACCGTTGATGCCTTTGGGCAAGAAACTTTCCAAGGAGAGGTGCAGGAAGTAAGGCTACAGCCGAAGGTCATTTCGAACGTAGTCATTTACACGGTTATCATCAGTGCTCAAAACGAAAGTCAGCGGCTCATGCCAGGTATGACTGCTAACCTGGATGTCGTCACCGAACAAGTGGAAGATGCCGTACTGGTACCCATTGCCGCACTAAACTTCCAACCCAGCAATGCGGACGAATTCAATTGGAAAGATCACCCTTCCGCTGGTTCAACAAACTACAATCGAAACGGTGTGGTGTGGCAGCTCTACCAGGGAGAGCTCAAACCCCTACGGGTGGGCATCCTACTCAATAATGGCCGCTGGGTGGCTATTGATAGCTCTACCGTAAAGCCAGGTATCGAACTAGTCATTGGAGAAGAACAAGCTCAGCGACGGAAAGCAGAAGAAAAAGAAGCCCAGAGCCCGTTCATGCCCAGTTTGCCGGGTAGCAATAAAAATCAAGCCTCCTAAAATCACTTAGCATGAAAGATTCAGTAATCGTTGCGCGTAACATTGTCAAAACCTTCGACCTAGGTGAAGTCAAAGTCAGAGCACTCAGAGGTGTTGACCTTGACATCCACTCTGGTGACCTGGGTGCCATTCTGGGGCACAGTGGCTCGGGAAAATCCACCTTCATGAATATGATTGGCTGTCTGGATGTACCAACGGAAGGAGAAGTCTACATTGACCACAGAGATGTTGCCTCTTTTGACCGTGATCAACTGGCCGACATCCGGAATAAGAAAATTGGTTTTGTATTCCAATCCTACAATCTACTGCCTCGTACTACTGCCCTGGAGAATGTAGAACTCCCACTGATCTACAACCCCGCTATTGGAGCCGAGGAACGCGAACATCTAGCGCGTACTGCACTAGCGCAGGTGGGACTGGGCGAGCGCACGCACCACCTCACCAACCAGCTATCAGGTGGGCAGCAGCAGCGGGTGGCCATTGCTCGGGCACTAGTCAATGATCCACTGGTGATCCTGGCGGATGAACCAACGGGAAATCTAGATACGCGTACCAGCTACGAGATCATGGATATTTTCCAGCAACTCAACGAACAAGGGAAGACCATCCTGATCGTCACGCACGAGCCCGACATAGCTGCTATGTGCAGTAGAAACATTGTCTTTAAAGACGGAAGAATCATCAAGGATTTTGCGGTAGAACAAATGGTTATTGCCGCAAACGAATTGGCACAGCTTCCAGTAGAATCAATCGCCTAAGCTATGAATACGTACAACCTCCTCAAGCTATCGATGAAGGCATTGCAAAAGAATGTCTTCCGCACTTTCCTCACCATGCTGGGCATCATCATTGGCGTTGCTTCGGTGATAGCGATGCTGGCCATTGGTGAAGGGTCCAAGCAAAGTATCGAATCAACAATTTCCGACATGGGTTCCAACATGGTCATGGTACTCCCCGGTTCCGTGCAAATGGGTGCTATACAGATGGGCGATGGTACTGCCCGGGCGCTGGAAATGGATTACGTAGAGGCCATTACCGCAAGGAGTACGGCATTGCGCCACGTTTCGCCGATGGCTACCGCAAAAGTGCAAGCTATCTCTGACCAAAGTAACTGGAGTACCTCCGTAGTTGGTTGCTATCCAAACTATCTAGATATCCGGTCAACCGGAATCAGTGCAGGGCGTCGTTTTACGGATGAGGAAGTAAACCGTAACGCCAAAGTTTGCCTGGTAGGCATGACCGTGGTAGAAGAGCTATTCGGCCCTAACGCCAATCCTATTGGAACCTCCATCCGGATTAACAAAGTACCTTTTCAGATTATTGGGATCTTGGAAGAAAAGGGCGGCGGCATGATGGGCAACGACGAAGACGATACCATTCTGGCTCCTTTTGGAACGGTGCAGCGCCGCCTACTAGGGATTACCACGGTACCTCAAATTGCCGGTTCAGCTTACGAAAAGGAGCTCATTCCCGTTGCTACTCAGGAAATAAAACAAGTTCTGTACGAAGAAATGCGAGTGACCGCCGCAGATGAGGCGTTCACGATCCGCACTATGGATGAACTTTCAAGTATGCTGACTTCAGTATCTGATATCCTAGTGGTTCTCCTCGCTTTTGTAGCGGGCATTTCACTGGTGGTGGGAGGAATTGGCATTATGAATATCATGTACGTCACGGTGGTGGAACGAACTCGGGAAATTGGCCTGCGAATGGCGGTAGGTGCCAAGAGTAAACATATCCTCTGGCAGTTTTTGGCGGAGGCCATTGTCATCAGTTTTACGGGTGGTATCATTGGTGTACTGTTTGGTGTCCTGGTGGCGGCAGGCGTTAGCGGCCTGATGAATTGGCCAGTGGAGATCACCTCCTCTTCGATATTGATGTCCTTTGGCTTTTCCGCCCTGATCGGTATTTTCTTTGGCTGGTATCCAGCGCGTCAGGCCGCTAATTTGATTCCGATCCAGGCTTTGCGCTACGAATAGTAGCGTGGCTTTCAATAGCAGCTCTAAATTCCATTTACTATACGTTTGATTGTTGCTCAGTTTCTGGGCAACAATTTTTCTTTTTCAAGCGCTGAATCTATAGCTTAGTCAAATCAAAATAATGCGCTCTAATGCTGAAGACTATGAATGATCGTCTATTGAAATCGCTGTTGATTGTTTCATTTTCATCCTTCTCTGTATTAATTGCCGCTGCGCAAGAACGGGTCTTGTTCTTAGGCGACTCCTGCTTTGTTTTTGAACGAGGAATGTTTAGCAAAGCGGATGGCAATTGGGTGGAATTTGACGATAGAAAAGACGTAATGCTGGGCTACATAGCAGATAGTACCGTCCAGATATCAGATCCGGCACTCAAGGACTTCTTCTATACTGAGTTTGAAAATTGCATTAGGAAATACTCCATCAAAGATGGTGAATACGATGGGGTATACGAGGTCTATTTTCCAGACACCATTATCGAACAGCGAGGCAGATACGTTGACGGAGATAGGGTGGGTACCTGGGAGAGGTATAATCGAGAGGGAGATATCGTCGATATTGAAAGGTATGACCTACGTGCTGGGCAAATTGACTGGATAGAGTTTGAGAAGGGCACTAGCAATAAACAGAAGCATCTCATTTATTTTTACAGTAGTGAAGGGCAAGAAATTGTTTGGATTCTTTTCAATGAAGATCAGAGTATTGAAGTATTTTCTAAGATCAGTATCAGGGGTCAAGAAAAATGGGCCAGCAAGGTAGATTATTATAACTCCCAAGGCCAATTGCAAGTACCAGGTCCCAGTGAAAAAAGTAATACAAGCCCTACGACCTGGAGCGAAGGCTATGTGGCGTTGAAATACCCCAATGGCCAACTGAAAGAGCGGACAATTACCTGGTCTGCCGGCAGTAGAAGGTTAGTTGAAAGGTGGCACGAAAATGGAAATGTTGAATCAAGAGGTATTCAGGTAAAGGTCAAAGACGAATACCGCCCCGACGGCGACTGGATCCATTATCGCGAAGACGGTCTAAAAGAGGTAGAAGCGGAATATCGTAAAGGGGTGAGGCGAGGACTATGGGTATTTTATGACGAAAATGGTTCCCTGGATAAATATGAGTTCTACTCAAGAAGCGGAAAACTAAAACGGCTCACAAAGATTTTATTGCCAAGCCGCGATGATGTAGAGTGGTTTACCGAGGTCTATTACGACAAGAATGGAAACTACAAAGGGCAATACGAAATGAAATA
The DNA here is from genome assembly GCA_038528965.1 of Bacteroidota bacterium. Classification (GTDB taxonomy): domain Bacteria; phylum Bacteroidota; class Bacteroidia; order Chitinophagales; family Saprospiraceae; genus Lewinella. The sequence goes on from JBCBEC010000008.1 coordinate 176,705, forward strand.
AAAGCAGAAGCTGCTACACCTTATATTGAAACCATCCCATTATTGCCAACAATCCTTACTTTCAAGTCATGAAACCAGGAAATCAATTACTGACCTCCGTTTTATTGTGGATCGTAGCCTTTTGCTTGTTCGGTTTTTTCCGCTTTTACGGCATAGATGAAGCGCCGGAAATCCAGCTGAATGTAGACTTAGTCCGCTTCCCGTGGCCAATACTGGTCATAATTGGAGGAATAACAGGCTTGTTATATGAATTAATCGAAAGGCGTTTACGTACCCGTCGTTTTTTGCAAGAACGCCCGTATTGGGTAACGCTCGCCATCAAGCCGCTTATTTACGGGCTCTTGGCACTAGTAATTGCGATACTATCGGGGATACTTTTGAATCGCGTACTCTACAAAAAAGTCAATTGGCAGGAAGTTTTGGAGACCGCCACAGGAAAGATGTTCGTGGTCATGCTGGTCTTCTTCCTGGTTACCAGCTTTGTCATTTCCTTTCTACAGATTATACGCCAATATTTTGGCGACGGAGTGCTACTTAATCTCGTTACCGGTAAATACTCGCGGCCCTTTGAGGAATATCGCATTTTTATGTTCCTGGATATGCGTTCTTCCACAACCATCGCCGAGGATTTGGGTACTATCCAGTACAGTCGATTCGTACAAGACTGCTTCCGCGATTTCACAGGCGTTATCGAGCAACACCGTCCAGAAGTATACCAGTACGTGGGTGATGAGGTCGTACTAACTTGGTTACCAGAAGTGGGCTTGACCAACTTCAATTGCATTCACACCTGCTATACCTTCAATACGATCTTGCAGTCAAGAAAGGAATATTATTTGCAAGAATATGGCGTAGTGCCCGTATTTAAAGCAGGTGCCCATATTGGCCGGGTGCGAGTGGCAGAGATTGGAGTCATCCGGCGGGATATCGCCTACCATGGCGATGTAATGAATACTACAGCACGGATACAATCGCAATGCAATAGCTTAGGATATGACCTTTTGATTTCAGATGCCCTTTGGAAGGAATTACCCAAACGCACCGAGGGGTTAATATTTAAGCCAGTGACCGAAGTAGCACTAAAAGGGAAAGAATTCCCGGTAAACCTCGTAGGGGTGAAGCCCGAAGGCTAATACGTCGAATGGCTTACTAAAACTGATTAAGACGTAGTTCAAAAAAAGAGCGTTTATTACTTTGATTATTGCTTAGCAACTACCGCAAAGCCTTTTATACTAAAACGCTATCTAATGCCTCACTTTCCGCGCCTCCGAACACTACCTATTTTAGCAATTCTTTGCTCCCTACTCTTATACACCTGTAATAGCGACGATGACATCCCTGCTCCCGTTATCGATGAATGTGAACCCGATAGTGGTGATGTTTTGATTACCACCTGGAATAATATCGCTTTTTTGGGAGGGCAAGAGCTCTGTATGGATACGCTTTGCATGTTCTTTGAGCTGGACATTAGAGAAGATTCTACCTATAGCTGGGATTATCTAATATTTGATGAGCGCTCTGCTCCGCTCTACATTGCAGAGCACCACGATACAGGTACCTATACTTTCGATTGTCAGCAAGGGGGAGTTACCTCTATACAAAACCTCCTCTTTGAATACGTGGAGGGGAATCTGCTTTTACACTCCGATTCTGGCCTACAAGACACCTTTGAGATTGACTATGACGGATTTTATGGTATGCAAGTGCTCATCTCCACACTAGACCCAGCGCTACCCGATGCCCTAATGTTGGTCAATGAATAGTTGAAACACTCAGCCAGTAAATGAGGTGCATCAATTACTAGCTGAGTAAAGCCTGGAAACTATTAGCGTTCCCGGGTACCCGTAAATGCGAGGCTTCTGCCACTCATCGGCCCGGAAAGCATCTCAACGGTACCTTCCATGGCGTCACCATTGACCTCTGCTGTATTCCTCACTTCAATAGCTCCTCTTGGACTATTGACCGTAGCGGACCACCTTAAGACATTACCATCTTGTGTGATAGGAAAATTACCGCGCTCTCCGTACCCCATGAGGCCACCTTCTTCCGCTACTATCCGAAAGGTGCCATTGCGAGTACCTCTTGGTGTTGTGGTAACGATCTCCCAGGTGCCGGTGACGTCGGTAGTCTCTGCTCCGATAATGACTGCCGTTTCTACTTGCTTTTCAGTCTCGGCCTGAGCTGTCAGTTCAGTGCCACTTCCCAATATGGCTAGGCCAAAGACTAGGGCGAAGGCCCAATACATAGTTTTCATAGCTTCGTTTTTTGGTTAAAATTCAGATCGAAGATCGAGCTTGTCGACTAGAGCAGCAGGTATTATTCAACCAAACGGGCAAAATTCACAATGAACTTAGCCGGAAGAACTTGTCTTGGGCGATGCTGATCCTAACCCACTGAATATTTTGTATTTAGCCATCAAAGCCTTTTCTTTGCATGGATTTTTCTGGGAGGGGTCGTATCTTTGCCCTCCGGCCGTAAACACGGTGTGTTTAAACAACTGATTACTAGGCTTTTAACAACTTCTTTCGCGAGGACAAAAGTTGCTAGAAATCTGCAAAATTGACGATAGATGGCACTGATTGGTAAAATCAGAAATAATTCCTGGATACTGATCGTAGCAATCGCCCTAGGATTGGGTGGTTTCTTGATCATGGATATGGTAAGTGCAGGACAGGGCCCCGGTGGTGGATTATCACAACTGGTGGTAGGAAAAGTGAATGGTGAGAAGGTTCGCCGGCAAGAATTTGAGAAGGTGTACAGCCTTCGTTTCAATGGTTCTGCAGCTCCTACTTATCAAAACCGCAACACCCTCTGGGACTGGTACATTGAGAACCAACTGTTAGAGGATGAGGCTGATGCCCTTGGCTTAGGCGTAAGCCGGGATGAAATTAGCGAATTGGAATTCGGTGCTAACCCTAGTCCAATTATCCGTCGTAACTTCCCTAACCCACAGCAACCAGGAGCTGTAAATCGTCAACAATTGGACTATTTCAAAGGTCTGATTGAGAATAACACCTTGGCGACTGAGATCCAAGAAGGTCGTATTAGCCCACAGTTTCCTGACTTCTGGCGCATGCAGCGTGATATGATCGTGAAAGATCGTATCCAGTCGAAATTGCAGGGACTGATCTCAAAGGCCATGTATACACCTACCTGGATGGCGGAGATGGGTTACGCTGAGCAGAACCAAACGGTAGACTTCCTCTACATTAAGATTCCTTACGCGGAAATTGCGAACGAGAGTGTAACTATTAGTGATGGTGACTTGCAAGCTTACCTAAATGCTAATGCCGTTCAGTACGAGCGCAAGCAAGAAGAGCGTGTTTTGGACTATGTAGTATTCGATGTACTGCCTACCTCACAAGACTCTAGTGATATTCGTGATACGCTTTCCGCAAAAATTGCTGAATTTGAAGCAGCTGTTGACGGTGACTCTACCTTTGTACTGCGCGAAGAAGGTATCATCACTCCTGCTTACAGTAGCAAAGAAGAGCTAAGCACTGGCATTGCTGACACCGTAATGAACATGCCAATTGGTAAGGTTTATGGTCCTTATTCGGAAAGTGGTGAGTACCGCCTGGTGAAGGTTATTGACCGCGCCACCATGGCTGACTCTGCTGATACACGTCACATCCTCTTGAGCGCACAGACACCAGATCAGTTCGCCGAGGCTAATACCCGTGCTGATAGCATTATCAATGTACTTAATGCCGGCACCACTCCTTTCGACTCTTTGGTAGTTGCGTTTAGCCAGGATCCCGGCAGCGCGAGCAACGGAGGGCTATACGAAAATGTGTTGCCTAACCAGTTTGTACCAGAGTTTAACCGCGTGCTGTTTATCACCGGATCAATCGGTCCATTGTACAAGGTTCGTACTTCTTATGGTATCCATATCGTAGAAATCCTACGTCGCTCAGAAACAGTTTCTGAACGTGCCAACGTAGCCTTCTTGCGTACACCGATTGTGCCCAGTAAAGACACGCAAGACAACCTATTCCAGGATGCCTCTCAGTTCATTGCGAACAACCGTAGCTTAGATGCTATGCGTGCCGCTGCTCAGGAAAACCCACAACTCCGTGTGGTAAGTACGCCAGCCTTTGACAACTCAGCTTACATCATCGGCGAGCTAGGGTTTAGCAACGATACTAAAGATGCCATCTGCTGGGCTTTTGCTTCTGACCCCGGTGATGTATCACCAAGTGTATACACTTTTACCGACAACCAGCGGTACTACGATAATAAGTATGTAGTGATTGGCCTTAAAGATGTTCTTGAGCCAGGTACCCCAAGTGTTGATGAAGTTCGGGCAGACATTGAGGCCGCAGTATTGGCAGAAAAGAAAACCGCTTCAATTGCTACTCAAGTTCAGGGCAAGGCACTACAGTCATTGACTGGTCAATTTGCTACACAAATTGACACCATTACCAACGCAGCCTTTGATCGTCCATCTATGCCTACTTTGGGGAATGAGCCCAAGGTGATTGCTACCGCAGTTGGTTTAGACCAAGGACAAACCTCAGGTGCTATCCAAGGCGAAAGTGGTGTATTTGTAGTACAAACGATCCGTAAAGCAGCAATTGGCCAAGCGACCAATCTGCCGCAAATTCGTCAGCGGATGAGTCGTACTGCTCAAGGCCACGTTGCCAGTAGCTTTATGGCAACGCTCCGTGACGGTGCAGCAGTAGAAGACAACCGTAATACTTACGAGTGTAACTAGGACGATGCCGTTAGGCACACAATCCTTTTCCATATAAAGAAGCCCTGTGAGCATGCTCGCAGGGCTTCTTTACTGTTAGAACATCACCGGCGCCCGTATATAGTACTATGCAGGCGAGGCTATGCAGACGCTCCCACAAGCCGGCCTTTCTATCCTTAGCCCTTGCACCGTCCCGGCACCACGCTCCTGCCAAAGCAGTCGCACAGTTTATTCCACTTCAATCTCCACGGCGGGATAAATCCCGTACAACCAGGGGGATACAGTCGTTAATTATATTTTAAAAGGATAGCAAAGCATGAACTTAACTACGTACAGATGGTAGATTTAGAAGATACACAAACACCACACAATCACTCCAAATGAAAACACTTAGACTTTTCACCCTTCTACCCATTTTCTTCGTACTTCTATTTAGTGCATGCTCCGATTCTGTCGAACCGCAGGAACCAGCAGTCCCAATAGTTGGTCATTCCACCGTAGCCACAAACTACTTAAATGAGGTTCTAGACATCATGGAAGAAAATTCCATCAACCGCTATAACATAGATTGGAGTGATTTCAGAGCAACTGTTTTTGCAGTAACGGACGGGGCTATCACGATTGAAGACACTTATCCTGGAATAGAGAAAGCATTGGAACTACTAGCGGACAACCATAGTTTCTTTGTCAAACCGGATGGTACAGGATTCTCTGCCAGCACTGTCCGGTGTAATTTGGATCAAGTAACGGTGACTTCCTGGCCCGAGAACATTGGCTATGTGAAAGTGAATTCTTTTTCTGGTGGTGGAAATACGACTGAGGCACTTACTTTCGCGCAGGAAATTCAACAGCAGATACGCGACCAAGACAATGATCAACTGAGAGGTTGGATCGTAGACTTGAGAGGAAATCTGGGAGGCAATATGTGGCCAATGATTGCAGGGATCGGGCCTGTACTTGGTGAAGGCATTGCTGGATACTTCATTGATCCGGATAATAACGAAAACTCCTGGGGATTTGCCAATGGAGCCTCCGTTAGTAATGGACAATTTATCATAACACAAATCAACAACTCATATAGCCTGATTGCTCCTAATCCGAAAGTAGCAGTATTATTAAATGACGGAATTGCCTCTTCTGGCGAAGTGGTTGCTATCAGCTTTATTGGACGTGACAACACCAGAAGCTTTGGATCCGGCACATGTGGGCTCTCTACAGGCAACACCACCTTCCCACTGAGCGATGGATCAAACCTGTTTTTAACTACGGTTTACTTAGCAGACCGGGACAAAAATGCCTACGGTGGAGTTGTAGAACCAGATGTACTCATTGAAAACGAGGACATCATTCAGGTCGCTAGTGATTGGATTTTAGAATAGTAGAGAACTACTCGAAGCATGAGCAGGAGGTGAAGTATTAATAGTGATTGGCTATTGCACCTGCTGCTCACGCTTGCGCATGTAGCGACTCAGCAACGGATAACTGAGCACCGCTAATAAAATAATGACCACGCCCCAGTAAAAGCCGGGGCTTAGCTCCTCTTGCTCGTTTAACAATAGCCAGGCCAAGATAATGCCGTAGACGGGCTCCAGATTAACCGTCAAATTTGCCGCAAAGGCCGAAATATGCCGCAAGGCACGTAGACTAAGCGTGTAAGCTAGATTGGTACACAGGAAAGCAAGTATCAATAAATACACCCAATCCATTGGGCTTGTAGGCCACAACTCACCTATTTTCTGTCCGCTAATCAGCATGCCTGCTAAAACAACTGACAAGAACGCCCAGGCACTACTGAGCTCCAGAAAAGTAATACGAGTGGGGTTGTGGTTGGCAATATATTTCTTATTAAAGGTAGCGAAGGTAGCCGCTAGAAAGGCGGACGCAAGCCCGGCTACTACACCCCAAATCATTTCCACTTGAATATTGCGCACCACCAGGGCCATACCCGGAACGATGAGTAAGCCCAATAGCAATTCATACCAACGGAAGGGCCGCTTGACAATGAGTGGCTCCAAAAAAGCGGTGAAAAAAGAAGTGGTAGCCATACAGACCAGGCAGATGGAGGCATTTGACAGTTTGATGGCCCCATAAAAAGTAACCCAGTGCAGGGCCACTAGTACACCTATACCCGCAAAGCGCCAGAAGAGTCCCTTGCCCAAATCATCCATCAGTTGCCGTGGCTTAACGAAGGGAACCAAACTTCCGCTGGTCAGAAACACCCGCCACCATACCAGGACCAGGGCCGTGAGTTGGATCAGATCTCCGAGAATAGCCGTAAGGCCAAATAGCAAGACGGCTAAATGCAGCTCTAAATAGGCCCGGCGTTCTTCTGCTAGCATAGTGGAAAAGCGTATCTTTGTAGACTAAAATGAATCAAGACTTACAAAGGTGCACAATCCACAACAAAAGTAGGTGCTCGATCATTTAGAGTAGTAAAATCAAATTTCCATGTCAGTAAAAGTTGGTGACAAAGCTCCCGTATTCACGCTTACTTCCAGCGAACTTAAGCCCGTTTCGCTAGAGGATTATTCAGGCAAAAACGTAGTACTGCTATTCTTTCCTATGGCTTTCACAAGTGTCTGTACCGCAGAGCTGTGTAGCATGCGGGATGATATTGCTACTTACAATGGTTTAGATACCGACATCCTAGCCGTATCTGTAGACTCTCCATTCACCCTAGATCGTTTTAAGAAAGACCAATCGTTGAACTTCCCGGTTCTTTCTGATTTCAACAAGGACGTATCACGCAACTACGGTAGCTTGTACGAAGAATTCGTCTTCGGAATGCGCGGCGTATCCAAGCGTTCTGCTTTTGTGATCGACAAAGAAGGAACTGTACGCTACGCCGAGGTGTTGGAGAACGCAGGTGATGTACCCAACTTCGCCTCTATTCGGGAGACCCTCGAGAATTTATAATCTAACTTGCAATACACCATGCTGTTCGCGACGGAAGTAGAAGAACTGGAAGAAGTCTTAGTAGAAGACGAGGTGGATGATACCGGAACGGGAGAGCCTGCCCAACTCATTGTATACAACGATGACCACAATACCTTTGACTGGGTGATCAAGTGCTTTATCGAAGTACTAGGGCACGCTCAATCACAGTCTGAACAGCTAGCACTAATTATCCATACCAAGGGGAAAGCCTCCGTGAAAAACGGTCCCAAAAAGGTGCTTAAGCCTAAAAAGGACGCCCTAACGGAACGGGGGCTTTCCGCTGTTATTGAAGGAGGAAAGTAAATCCTCCTCCCCCTCCCCTATCAATGCCATCCTTTCATGCCGGTATATTGGCTGCGCGAAAATGAGCTCAACTTCCCCCACCCTCAGCAAGCTTCTAGTGATGGTCTGCTCGCCGTGGGCGGTGATCTCAGTGTAGAGCGCTTACTACTGGCTTACAGTTGGGGAATTTTCCCCTGGTACACCCACGGTGACCCCATCCTTTGGTGGCATCCTGATCCCCGTTTCGTCCTTTTTCCCGACCAATTACGGGTAAGTAAGAGCATGCGCCCCTACTTCAATCAAAAGAAATACCGCGCTACTTACAACCAAGCCTTTGCCGAGGTAATCCGAGCCTGCAGCACCGTTGATCGCCGCGGGCAAGAAAGTACTTGGATCACCGAAGAGATGATTGACGCCTACATAGCGTTAAACGCTGCGGGCTTTGCTCATTCTGTCGAAGTCTGGCAAGGTGAAGAACTCGTTGGTGGTCTCTACGGCATTGCTATCGGCCGGGTCTTTTTTGGAGAATCCATGTTTGCCAGAGCCAGCAATGCTTCCAAGTTTGGCTTCATCACCTTAGTCCGGGATTTAAAGAAATGGGGTTTTGAGCTCATTGATTGTCAACAAGAAACTCGCCATCTAACCAGCTTGGGAGCACAAGCCATCCCACGCCAAGAATTCTTAGATCTTCTGACAAAAAACCAGGAAGAAGCTGCTACTAAACGGTACTGGCAAGCAGAATAAATTAACCTCTTTTACTTTAATAGACTGGTAGACTTAGAGGCACCGTAAAAGCTATATCTTTGCCGCGTCAAAATTATCCCCAATGCAGCCAGATTTTTTGAAATTATCTAAAGAGGTTGGTCAAATTGCCCGTGATGCGGGAGCCGCTATTCTCAACATCTACGAAAACGCCACCGATTTTGGTGTCGAACATAAAGCGGACGATAGTCCACTGACCTTAGCCGATCAAGCTTCCAATCAAGTCATTGTAGCTGGCTTAGAGCAGTTAGCTTTCCAAGCACCCATTATCTCGGAAGAAAATAAGTTGGTCACTTACGAGGAACGTAAGGACTACGAGTATTTCTGGTTAGTTGATCCGCTGGATGGCACGAAAGAATTCATCAAGCGTAATGGCGAGTTTACGGTTAACATCGCTTTAGTCAAGGGCAATGAAGTTGTCTTTGGGGTAGTTTATGTTCCTGTATCAGATGAGTTATTTTGGGCGGCTCGCGATCAGGGTGCTTTCCGCCAGGAAGCAACCGGCAATATCAAGCTTGAGGCGGCCTCCTTCTCCATGCAGGATACGGGCCTTAAAGTAGTTGCTAGCCGTAGTCACCTCAATCCAGAAACACAAGCTTTTGTGGATCAACTCAATGCACCAGAGTTGGTGAGCAAGGGCTCTTCTTTGAAGTTGTTATTGGTTGCCGCCGGTGAAGCACATCTTTACCCGCGTCTGGCGCCTACTATGGAATGGGATACCGCCGCTGCACAGATTGTGGTAGAAGAAGCCGGAGGCAAGGTGATACAAGCCGCAAGTGGTGAGAAAGTGATCTACAACAAGGAGAATCTGCTCAATCCGCATTTCATCGTTTCTGGTCAGCAGAATTAAGCTACGATGGAGCAGCAGCTATCCGTAATCATTACCACTTGCAACGAAGCAGATAACATTGCTCGTTGCCTCGACAGTGTTACTGATATCGCTACGGATATCTTAATCGTAGATTCGTTCAGCACGGATCAAACGGTTCAAATTGCCCGCTCTTACGCCAACGTCCGTATTGAACAGAGGGCCTACGAGGGGCCTGCCGACCAGAAAAACTGGGCCATCCCGCAAGCCAAATACGAGTGGATACTTCTACTGGATGCCGACGAGGTAGCCACCCCTGCGTTGCAGGAAGAAGTCATGCAACTACTTTCAGGAGAAGGCCCCACCGCCGATGCCTACTGGATAGGCCGTGACAACTTTTTTATGGGGCAGCAGATTCGCTTCAGTGGCTGGCAAGGTGACCGGGTAATCCGCTTTTTTCATCGTGATCGGGCGCGTTACGATGCCGTACAGGTACACGAAGAAATTGTAACGGATGGGCTAAAAGTAGCTACACTCAAAGCTCGCCTGGAGCATTACACCTTTAGGGACCTGGAACATTATCTAGACAAAACGCGCCGCTATGCCCGCTGGTCCGCACAAGATCATGCGGCAAAAACGACAAAGATTACCTACTTCCATCTGTTGCTCAAGCCGCTCTTTCGTTTTTGGAAGCACTTTATTATCCAGCAGGGCTTCCGCGATGGAAAAGTGGGCTTTATTGTCAGTGCTATTATGGCCTGGGGCGTTTTCCTACGCTATGCCTATCTACGCGAAAGCCGTTAAGTCAACGCTTGCAGTTTCGCACTCAACCACTCCCGTTCTGCTAGGCGCGAAGTCTGTACCACCTTATCCTTCAGTCTATTAATCCGCTTTTCATTATCTAGGGTAGATGGGTGAATAATCTGCCGCAGCAGATCAATAAAGTTGTTATTAAGTGCCTTTCGTTTTTCCGGTATTTGCTTTTGCGATAAGCGAAAGACATACACCTTGAAAGCCTCCAGCTTTGGTTCCAATAGCACCGATTTTTGCTCGTAATAAATCATAATTTCCAGTCGCCGGGCGGCCAATCGGTAATAGAGGTTTTCGTAATGATCGGATAAGTAATCCAGTGCCTGCTCCGTATCGCCTCGGTAAAATGCTAACAGGGCGTGATTCAAACCCAGGATTTGGGCTGAATAATCTTCCTCCCAAATCATTTCCCGATGATCAACTAACAGTTTTTCCACCCAAGAGAAAGCAGTGCTTCGTAGCCCAAGTACAACCATATTGAGCAGCGTTTGCGAGTGAATCTTTCCGTTGAAATACAAATCGCCAGCCTCTAAGTCCGCCTGGTAGCGACTAAAAGCGAGTTGGAGATAAGTAGCGTCACCCTGATTGTATTGAGCTGTGGCGAAAATGCGTAATAGCGTTTGCAAAGCTTTACGTTTCGCGGGGTCAATCAACGCCCCCGTATGCTTCAAGGAAGACTCCAGCTCTTTGAAGGACTTCAGTTCAGCATCGGGATAGTACTTTAGGAAATGCCAGGCGCTTCGGTACAAGGCGTGCACCGGATACTGCTCCGCATCCAGCGTTTGAATACAACTTTCTAATGACGCTACCGGAAGAAGGACTGCATGTTTCGGAGTTTGCGCCTGGATACTCTGTGCTCGCTGCCAAACTGCCTGTTCCAACTTGGCAAGCAGGTACCAAGCATCCAGATGCTGTTCCTGCTGCTGCAAATAAGTGGTCACCAAGGCGGGCGATGGCGCAGCCTGTACTTGCAACCAGGTCTCAGCTAGCATCCTACCATCGTGAAAGTACTCCAAACCACGATCTGTCCGATCAGAAAACTGTCGTTCTGCTTTTTCCAGGCTCTGGCTCGCCCATTTGTGTTCCGAGCGTTCGTGCCAAGCTTCAGCTAGTAGACACAACTCTTGCTGGGTATCCAGATCAGATTTGTTTTGCACAAGGTAACGCTCCACAGCCTTAACCATTTTGCTAAACAGTTTCGCCAGCTGTCCCTCCCCTACCACTTTACCACCGAAAACTGCCTCCACCAACGTAGCCTCAGTAAGCTGCTCATAGTTTGGGTGTTTTTGTCGCAAGATTATAAGCAGTGTGAGTAATCGTTCTTGATCGGTTTTCCCAAAGAACCACGGCGACCCAATGAACTTTTCCAAGGCTTTCCAATCCCCTGTACTAAAGGTTTTTAGTATCCGAATCAACTTTATATTAGCTTGCATTCCGGGTATTTTGTGGAAAAAGGATTCAAATGTGTAATAGGTAGCAGAGAAAATTCGGTGGATCTTTCTGTGTCTGATTCCTAGCTGATAGACTTTGAAGCCTAAAATAAGCCTATTCCTGGGATAGCAACAGGCCAACACTAAACGAACTAATATGGATAAGCTCAACACCAACTACTTACGCTGCTGGATCATAGCAGCTCTATTTTGCGGAATTACCACCTTACAGGCTCAACCTATCTCACACGTCAACAGCAGTAATTCAGGGCAGTTCCTAGCGGAAATGGATGCTTACTTTGGGCAAATCATGACCGTTACTAGTACCCAAATCGATCAATTCCTACAGCCATTTCTCAATGTCCAAAACTTTGCGAACTGCACTGATCCTAGCCCAAGCGTTATCAGCCAGGATAGCGACCAAGTCACTTTTCGCTGGTCGGGGGCACCCGGTAGCGAATATCAAGTCGCATACCTCAACCTCCTCACTGGAGCACACGGTACTACCAGCATCGATGAAATCGAGCACTCCTTTACCGTGGAAGACGGTCTTTACCTATTTGTTTTTCAGCAAATCTGTGGTGTTCGCCGCAGTAATGCAGTGATCATCATTCTAGATAAGGTCGTGGCGCTGGAAGTAGCACCCGATATAGATTGTACTTGCCACCATGCCTACGAATACTCGGGGCCTGAGGCGGAAGCATTGGAGTTGAGTGACTATGTCGAAGTCAACGTTTCGATCAGGAATGAAGAAAACGTTGAGGACATACCTTTTGAAATGCACATGCAGCGGACCTGCCTCAGCTGCACAAGTTATTTCGTCAATCCGTACTGTGCAGACCACAACTCAGTGGATTTCGTATACAATGTTGGCTACGTAGAAATTGATGAATCCGTTGAAAATGTCATCACCTTCAGTGGGGAAGAGCTGGGAATAGAGGCGGATCTACCGGTGGGATACGAACTGGCAATAGCTATTTGCAAAAAGAATTCCGGCACCCCTAACAGTCTCTTCCCTGGGCTACAAATCAAACCCGTAGAGCCCGGCAGTTCCTATGAGCTTAGCGCTCCACAAAATGCTGGTGTTGTTCGTAGTGCTCGTTTAGTGAATCAAGCTGGTCAAGTATTGAAGGTCATTGAACTCCTACCCGAACAGTATCCATTGCGGCAGTTTATCGACTTAACCAACTACCCAGCAGGGATGTACTTTTTGCAGATTGAGGGTAAAGAAGGGCTGGAAGTCAAGAAGCTCCTGCGCTTCTAAGTGGAGAAAACCGCCCTCATAATGTAATTGTACACGGTGCAGGGGTTGAGAATCTTTGTGGCAGTTCTTAACAAAAAATTCTTGCACTATGTATCTGATTACAAAACACTGGACTACGCTTTGCTTTCTAGCTTTAGCACTAATATTTGTCGCCTGCGAAAAGGAGGCTGTTTCTACCGAACAATTGTACTCTACAGAGGCTCAGCAACTTTTCGAACTATTACAAACAGCAGAAGCGGAAGCGGAAGTCTCCTTTGGGCTATCCATTGCAGATATTGAAGCCATTCTAAGCAAGCAGAAAGAAGATCTTGCCAAGGATGCCCCGGTTTGTTGCTACACGGCAAGCGATCTGGCGTTTTTCTCCAGTTGCTGGGGAGCAACCAGTGGCTCTTGTTTGGATGACTGGGACTTTAACGGAGACGACATCATCAATACTGCCGACCTTCTCGTGCTGCTGGCCAATTATGGCTGCCCAGAAGTAGAAGCGCAGTTAGTCGTACCGATTTCCATCTTCATCTCTGACCAATTTGACGGTATGATCCGCAATGAGACCTTAATTGATGGTCAACCCTGGTACGTTAACTACGGTACCGAAATCTTCGACAATGTACGCTGGTACTATGATGGCGTACCCGTAGCTACTACTCCCACTCACCTGCAGCTGGAGTATCCTGGAGCCGTTGAGTTTGACGCCCCCATTGATTGCAATAGTGGGAACCATCTTATCGAACTGTACGTGATGGTAGACTGTGAAATCTACAGTACTTCCGCTTGTGTGAAGCTGGGTATGGATGAGCCCTTACCACTTTGTGAATCTAACTATTGTTCGTTATAGTGTAAGTCTGGTACAATTACCGGATTGGAGCGTAGCCTTAACCAAGGCTGCGCTTTTTTGTGGTTTAGCTCAGCGCGGCTATAGATTCTTATCCACCTCTTCGATTTCTTCCACTTTGGAAGCACCAAACCATAGGTAAAGCTTAGTACGAGCTTTGATACGTACTTCCTGATTGACATAAGCAGCAATGGTGGCTAAACCAAGTGCGAGTACAGCCATGTCATCAGTGTAGCCAATAAGGGGCGTGAGATCAGGAATTAAATCTATTGGCGCGAGTAGGTAACCCAAAACTCCAAGTACAATACTCCGGGCCCAATGCGGCGTTTCCTTGCGTTTATAGGCGTAAAACAGGAGAAGTGCAGTATATACTAGCTTCACCCCTACCGACTTGGCAATCTTTCCTAGTTTCGTCCAAAAGCCACCCTCGGAAAACTCGGGGCGGTACTTTTCTAAATCCGGCTTCATACAATTGGTACAATGAACAATACTCTAAGATAATGCCTAGGAGGCAATTATAGTTGTATTAAAAACGACTCCCGAATCCAACTCATTGTCAGATTCGGGAGGAACGCCAAAGTCTTGTATATAAGCGAGTGACTAAAAATCGTCTTCAAAGCCGCCTATTCGGAAAGTCAGAATTCCGATAGGGCTACTGAAATCATCATTTTCTAGTTCTTGGAGACGCGTTACACCATTGACCCAACGGTAACCAGCGGTGAAACTCATCTTCAACCATTCCGTTAGGTTTAATTCCAAGCCTAGTTCTGGGGTTAGTACGAATACGCGGTCGGTAAAGATGTTGTCTTTGTTTTGGCGCAAACGGGCTTTACCCCAACCAATTTTGGTACTACCGTAAAAGTGGATCAACTTATCCGAGTTGGGCGCAATTCCAAGCCAAAGGCCACCGTGTCCAAACTTGATGTCGTACTCACCGGCGTCATTCCCTTGGGTGATGGTATGAGTAGGGTATTTTGTTCCCATTCCATACCCCCCAATGAAGACGGGCGACATTACCAAGGCACCGCCACCGCCTACATCAGCACCAACTTCACCGTTGATAGAGCCGGTTTCAATAATTACGCTACCAAAGGCACCAGTAACGTCCAGGTTATTAAATAATGTTTCCTGTGCACCAAGTTGTAAAGTCAAAAGTGCACCAATCAGTACGGGTAGAATTCTTCGCATTGCTGTTTTGTTTTCGTCTAATATGAATATGACTATTAACAAGATGCGGATCATTCAGCTCCCCCCCTATCTGACACTAGAATTTCCCAGTTAACTTTCAGCACCAACACTGCTGCAGATATCCAGGAGTTGCTCCATGGTCAATCCGTTTTCGACCTTTAGCTCAGTACATTTGTAATAGAAGCGATTTTGTTTGAGATGGTAAATGATAAGCAAATCATGCTCAGCTTGCGGCTGAGGCTTATATCGAATGCGAAACTTGCTGTTGTAAGCTTCGACCATCCCATGTGAGAGGCGGCGGGTTTTCATAGAGGCGTGGGTTTTGGGTTGCTTGCAGCGAAAGCCTGCTAAGTGTATTCACCCTTCTAACACGGATGCCCTTCAGAAAATTCCCACCCACAAAGGCAGATATAAGATTTTCGATTTTTTTGTAACGACTATTGTTGACCTTTTATAAATGAAGCGCACTAACAGATATATCATCTCAAAAATTCACATTATGCACTTCATTAAAATATTCGTTCTCACGCTTAGCTGTGTAATCATGTTTGGCACCTTACAAGCGCAGGAACGTATTAAGAATCGAGCCGAGAACCGAGCTAATCAACGCGTAGATCAAAAAGTAGACAGAGCAGTAGACAAAGCAGCCGGAGCCATTGAAGGCCTATTTCGCCGAAAAAAGAAAAATCAAGAAGAAACACCTGAAGGAGAGTCAGGGGAAAGCACATCCGATGAGCAACTGGAAACCGACGATAGCAGCGCTGGCGACTTTTTATCTCGTATCCAAATGGGAGGAGAGGAATTTGAACCTTACCAAAACCCAGTCCTGATGAACCTCTCCCTTGATATGACAACAGTAGACAAGAAGGGAAAGGAAAATAATGTCAGTGTGCATTACACCTTTGACACTTGGGCTACTGGCATGGTCATGGTATCAGAAGACAATACCGCCCGCGTAATATTAGATAACCAGGAAGGCTACATGACCATTATTTCTGAAGACGATGGTGAGACACAAGGAATGCGAATGCGCCAACCCGTTGTCGATTATGACGAGCTAATCCCTAATGCCGACAGCTACACAATTACAGATCTGGGCAATACCCGAGTAATCAACGGCTACAATTGTCGAGAGTACCTTATCGAACACGAAGAGGGAACTTCCAACACCTGGGTTACTAACGATTTAGACGTAGACCCCGTTGCAATTATGAAAGCAATGGCCAGCCAGATGGGGCAACGGAAGAACAGCAATTCTTCACAAGCATTTTATGACATGCCAGGCTTTCCTATTGAAAGTACGACCGTATCGAGTAACGGTAAAGAGACCGTAATTGCGCGCTACTATGATATTAAAATTGGGAATGATATTGACAAGGGTGTTTTCGACACTACAGGCGTAAACATCATGAGCATAGGGTTCTAAATTCCTGCCAGGATTGATGGAATTCAGCCGGATACTGTTCTGTAATACAGTATCCGGTTTTTATTGTGGGCAAGTGCTTTTACAAAGCTTATATTGCAACAAACATTCATTTCTAAATGTCCACAGAGAACAATATCACCGTCCGCTCTCGACACCTGCAAGGAGCGGAGGTAGCCTGGTTTGCCCCCTTATGTAATGGTGACGATGCCTTTCTGAGTCAGCATGATTTCCGCTATAAAAGCGACTGGAACAACACATCCAATGTTTTACTTGCTGCGGATCGTTTAGGCTACCGCAATATTCTCTGCCCTTCTTCTTATCAAGTAGGGCAAGATACGCTCACCTTTGCAGCTGCCGTTGCACCTTTAACACAACAGATCAATCTGCTGACCGCCATCCGCTGTGGAGAGGTTCACCCTCCTATGTTGGCGAGGGCAATAGCTACCCTAGACCATATTCTTAAGGGACGGCTCACCATCAATATCATCTCCTCTAATATGCCTGGCGAAGAGTTAGACTCAGCCTCGCGTTATCAACGTTCCAGGGAAGTCATTGAAATCCTCAAACAGTGTTGGACACAAGATCATATTAATTTCAAAGGTGATTTCTACCAAATTCAGCTTCCCACTACCGAGCCGGTAAAGCCATACCAGCAGAACGGTGGTCCGCTGCTCTATTTCGGTGGCTATTCACCTCCTGGCGTAGAATTATGTGCAGAGCATTGTGATGTGTATCTCATGTGGCCGGAACGAGAAGAGAAAATCCAGGAGTTGATGACCAATATGAGTGCCAAAGCTGCCAGTTTTGATAGAACGGTAGATTTTGGCCTTCGGGTACATGTAATTGTGCGGGAAACCGAATCAGAAGCTCGTACTGCTGCAAAGGGCCTAATGTCCTATGTAGATGATGAACGAGGAGAAGAGATCCGCCTTCGCGCTCAAGATGGAAAGTCCTACGGCGTTAGTCGTCAAACTGCACAGCGAGCACTTGCCGATGCGGACGGCTTTGTGGAAGATCATCTGTGGACAGGTATTGGCCGGGCACGCTCTGGCTGCGGTGCAGCCATTGTTGGCGATCCTGATCAAGTTCTAGCAAAACTGCAGCGGTATATGGATATGGGTATTCGCGCGTTCATTCTATCTGGCTATCCGCATTTAGATGAGTGCAAGCTTTTTGCCAAATATGTTTTACCACAAATTCCAACCATCTCACTTCCTGTTGCTCAAGGCAGAATTCCTGCTTCCGATCCCAATACCCCATTAGCGGCCGGGATCAGGCGGTAGTTAAACTTTAGCTCTATAAAAAGACGGGCGACTAAGTGCAATGTACTTAGTCGCCCATTTTTTTATCAATGCTCACACTTTTCAGATCAATCATATCTACTAGTCGCTAGACAAAAGTGTAAGTTCTAAAAACAGAAGAGGGCCCCGGATAAATCCGGAGCCCTCTTGCTTAGTTCTCAAACAATCCGAGGATTATCTTCGAACGCTATGACAAAAGTGATTACTTAACAGCAACCATCTTCTTAGTCGTAGTGTACTCACCAGCAGTGATGGTGTAGCTCAACACACCGCTCGCACCTTGGACCATGTCCTTAGTTACGTTTACTGTGTTGTAACCCGCTGCGTAGTCACCGCGTAGTACGGTCAATACACGGCCGCTAGCATCGCTGATAGTCAACGTAGCTTCTGCGTCCTCTGGCAAGTTGAAACCGTGCAGAGACACTGATCGGTTTCA
>JBCBEC010000009.1:0-371 GCA_038528965.1 Bacteroidota bacterium
AGTTTAGTTAACTGATTCTTTCTCAACTTCAATTTAGCTATTCGACTTGGAACTCTTTTCAAACATAAGGGCTCACGGGGGATAGCTCGCAAAGCTCGCGCTTGAGGTTCATTTCATTTATGGTTGAGGTTTATTACGCCTCCTTAGTATCCACGGGGGGCTAAGTCTAATTACGGTAGTAATTACCACCTTTGCACTAGAGCCTTCGTTCTGGGCGAGATGTGAAGCATTGCTTAATCTCAATCTGCCGTTTGGTAAACTGATTTCATTTAAGACCGCACCGCTAAGCGCAAATAAATTGGGCTTCTACTCGTATGTTGACGAATATAACGAGTTCTCTCCGCGAGCCCCGCGAGTCATTCCCGCGAACG
>JBCBEC010000009.1:470-189657 GCA_038528965.1 Bacteroidota bacterium
GTCAGTGAGCTTACCCCGTGAGCCCCGCGAACTCTTCCGCGAACGTAGTGAGCTCCCCCACGAGCGTCAGCGAGTTCCTTCCGCGAGCCATGCGAGCCCCCCGCGAACGTCAGTGAGCTTACCCCGTGAGCCCCGCGAACTCTTCCGCGAACGTAGTGAGCTCCCCCACGAGCGTCAGCGAGTTCCCTCCGCGAGCCATGCGAGCCCCCCGCGAACGTCAGTGAGCTTACCCCGTGAGCCCCGCGAATTCTTCCGCGAACGCTAGTGAGCTCCCCCCACGAGCGCCAGCGAGTTCTCTCCGCGAACGTAGTGAGCTTATACCGCGAGCAATAGCGAGCCTCCCCCGCGAACGTAGTGAGCTTCCCCCCAAAAGTTTTTCAGAACTACTATCTTTGCCGCTCTTCGCTCACTGTTAACGCAAAATGAACTGCAGTGCAGCGCGTTAACTAACACAGATGACTGTTGATAAGCCAAAAATGTTCGCCTTTCGCCAACTGCTAATCCTGCTTTTGGTCGTACAGCTAGGAACCCTGTGGGGCCAGCGGCCATCGTCCACTTTCCCGGGCGGAGCTAGTGGTAATCGTGGGGCAGGACAACAAGGGAGTAGGGAGCAGCGGGAGGTGATGCCAGACACCTTTGGAATTTTCCTCTTTCAAGTGGATAATCCAAACGAAGAACGGGCTTACAACGATTCCCTGTTGACGAATTTTCACCAGTACGATCCTACCCGTCTTCTGCCCAATGATTACGCCCATCTTGGGGTGGTAGGATCCGCGCACCAGCCATTGGTTTACGAAGGGCAAGATCGCGGGGGCTTCTCCCTTGGGTGGCACCAATATGACCTGTACTACACAGATGGGCGGAGCATGCCCTACTATCGCTTGGAACGACCTTATACCGACCTGTTTTTTACGCAAGGAGGTGAGCAACGCGATAATATAGTCTCTGCCAAGTTCAGCCGTAATTTTGCCAATGGGCTCAACTATGCCCTGGATTATCGAGCCATTACACAAGAGGCGCAGGATATCCAATATCCTAACCAACGCAATCAGACGCGTGCCTTGGCCAATGGCCTTTGGTACCATAGTAATAATGGTCGCTATGATGGCTTTCTCAGCTATTCGGCCAATACGACCAATACGGAGGATAACGGTGGCGTAATCACCTTGCCAGAATCAGGGGATGAATTCACTACACCAACTTCTGCTACAGTATTCTTGGATGATGGCCAAAGTCGTCATGCACTGCGTGAAATCATGTACACCCAGTACTACCGCTTTGGCGGAACCATCGATACCACCGGGCGAGCTCGGCGAGCCTTTACGCTCTCGCATCAGCTCGATTACGATCGTAATATTTACCGCTTTGGTGACGATTACACTACTGCGGACGATAGCTTCTACCAAGTGTACCCCGAACTGCTGGTCGACTTACGTGGCGCGCGGTATTTCATCGAACAGCGCTCCGTTGAGAACAGCTTTCGTTTGAGCACTTTCCGCCTGACTAGTGGCAACCGTACAGAAGAACGCCAGCAAAAAGACTTGGTAGAAGTAGGGCTTACCCATCGCTACAACGATATCTTTCAGGAACCTGTTGATACCGTCATCAACAATCTAATGCTAACCGGAAAGATTGGCCTGCGGCCGGGAGAACGCCTGCGACTACAACTGGATGGGCTCTTGGGATTATGGGATCAGGCCGGCGACTACCGGATAAAAGGCCAGTTAGACGTTGACCTTGGTAAAGCGGGCGTGTTGCGTTTAAACCTCCGCAACCAACTGTATACACCAACACTACTGCAGTCGAGATTTCTCCTAACCCAACAGGAACTATACCGAAGGAATTTTGCCAAGACCCTGGAGACCAACTTTGGGGCCACCTACCGGCTGGAACAAATTGGTTTGGAGCTAGGAGGACATTATCACCTGATTGATAATTTCATCTACTTTGACGAAACGGGCTTACCTACTCAGGCGGTACCTGCCTTAAGTATCGTGCAGTTCAGCGCCCAGAAGGACTTTCGATTTGGTAGCTTCAGCTTGCGCAACCGTGTGGTGCTCCAGCAAACGGACGAAGATTTACTGCGCCTACCTCAGCTTTTCGGAAAGCATAGTTTGGTTTATAACGGTTTGTGGTTTAAGGTGCTCAATGTGCAAATGGGAGCGGACTTGCGCTATACGTCTGCTTATCAACCAGACTATTACAATCCAATTGTCGCGCAATTTCATCAGCAGAATATCCAAGAACTAGATTTCTTCCCAACGGTTGATACCTATTTCAGTATGCGAGTATCTCGCTTTCGAGCCTTCATTAAGCTCGAAAACATGAACACTTTTTGGGCGCCGGATGAGCGGTTCTACACTGCTGCACTCTACCCTTGGCCCGAGTCGTCTGTACGCTTTGGTGTAAGTTGGCGGATGCTGGACTAATGTGAGCTTTGCCTTATTCGTTTTCGCAAGCTATTTCTAGAGGTAGGTAAAGGACGAGATCCTGTTAGCTTGATGCTTATAAAGCCTTATCTTACCCGAAATTACAATCACTAAGTTGCTCCTATGCGTCTCCATTTCGGGCTATCGCTACAAGATGGATTTCTACCTCTTCCTGATTCTACGCTCATCGGCGAGGCCTATTTGGGTCCACGACAGTTGATGCAATACCTGGAGCAGCAACTTGGGCTTTCGGTACCCGAAGAAGATGTTGCGCATTTGCGTATTGAGCAGTATCGCCAGGCGCTTAAGTCCTACTTAGAAAAACATCCAGATAGCTTCTACTCCGCTTCCTTCATGGCCGATGATCTCGGAACAGCTACTGCACTGCTCCAGCGCCGTGATGAGTTGCTGCTGGCCGGGTGGAATTTCTCTACACAAGCAATTGAAGCTCCCCGGCTTGTAGTCCTGGCAGCGATTGAGGCAGCGGTCCATTTGTTTCCCGGTCAGTCCGACCGAATAGTTGCCATTTTGGAGCAGGCGGACCGTATTCCACACTTTGTGGAAGAGCTGCACTTGTGTGATTTGGAGTCGCTTTACCCCATTGTCTGGCAGCGATTATTCCACTTGTTGAGAGTGGAAGGACTGCCAATCAAGACTACATCCGCAAGTACGAGTGCCGATCCAGAATCAGATTTAGGCCGGTGGCAGGCTTTTCTGAGTGGTGCTGCCAAAGAGAAACCCACATTGCGGGGCGATGGCAGTTTACTCTTGATTCGCTCCTTTCGGGAAACGCACTTGGCCGCCTACCTGGCACAATTGCTACGATTAAATGAGGCTTACCGTCCTGCGGTATTGTTGCCAAAAGCCAATCGAACTTTCGATAATGCCTTGACGCTAGAAGGCTTACCTAGTCTGGGCGTTCCAGCAGCCTCTTTGGCCCGGCCCAGTTTACAAGTATTAAAGCTAGCACCTGCCTTTCTTTGGGAGCCGCTTGATTTGTACAAGATCATGGAGTTTGTTTCCCTGGCAGTGGTACCCTTGGAAGAAGGCTTGGCCCGGCGAATTGCTACCTTCTTAGCAGAAACACCTGGTTTATTTTCCGGTCGCTGGCACGGGATGATTCGGACCTATTTTGAAGAAGAACTACCGCAACGCTTCAATGGAAAACGGAAGCTCAATGTGGATGAGGTGCGCCGGGAATATGAATTTTGGTTCAACCGCAAGCGTGTGGACAGCCGCACGGAAAAGGTGGCAAAATCGGAAATCCGTACCATTTATGCGCACTTACACGAGTGGGCATCGGGATTGGGTAGAGAAGGAGAAGCAGCTAGCCTACTTGTATTAGCGGCCCAGGCCCGCCGGATAGTGGAACTTCTGGATGCCTTGACAGAAGAAGAGTTGAGTTACCTGGAGCTAGAGCGAATTGTAAGAACGATCTACGAACCAGCACCTTTGCAATACCAGCCAGCGCAAGCTGGGCATTTAGCCTACGTTCATCAGCCTGGGGCCATCATCGGCCCTGTTCCCAGTTTGCTGTGGTGGGACTTCTTTGAGCAAGAACCGAATTACTTCTTCTCCCATTGGTACCCACAGGAAAGGAAAGCCCTGGCTGCGATAGGCATTGAACTCGAAAGCCCAGATCAACAAAATGATCGACTGTTGCATCAGCGGAAGCGGCCGGTTTTGCAAACCAAAAATCGATTAATCCTTTGCCAGCCAGATTTTACGGAAGGACAAGCCGTACAAGCGCACCCCTTGCTCGGAGATTTAATGGCTGCCTTCGGCGAAGACTTGGCGGCGATCAGTTTACATATTGACAAGGACGAGTTTGGTAAGGCCTGGGATGCCCCCTTTGCCCTGCCGGTTTTTGGTGAGGTACAACCCATGCCCTTAGCTTCGCCCCAACCTATTGTCAATGTACCGCGAGCCTTGACGGCCAGAGAAAAGGAGACACCCACCAGCCTGGAGAGCTTGTTGTATTACCCTTATCAATGGGTGTTTCGCTATCATATTAAACTTCGGCAGTTGAATATCCTAAGTGTTATCCAGGATAACCGGTTGTTGGGAAATTTGGCCCACCGACTCCTGGAGCAACTGCTTCAAGCCTACGAGCCCTCCTGGACCAAGGCGACCGTAGACGGATGGGTAGCCACAGAGATGCCAAAATTGCTGCAACGCGAGGGGGCCACGCTACTCCTGTACGGCCGAGAGCCAGAACGGATTGCTTTTATCAAACAAATGAAATACGCAGCCTGGAGCTTGTTGACTTTACTGCAGAAAAACGACTGGGAGGTGTCAGCCACCGAATACGAATTAGAAGGTTCAGTGGGGCCTCTGGCCCTGAAGGGGCGAGCGGATTTAGTACTTGAACGCGGCTCGGAACGTGCTGTAGTAGATTTAAAGTGGCGAGGTATTTCCCGATACTCTAATCTCTTGAGCAGTGGTGAAGATATCCAGTTGGCACTCTATTCCCAGCTTTTGGCTAGTGAGCAGAATTTTGCTCATACCGCCTACTTTATCATTGAAAAAGCGCGCCTGCTGGTGCGCAATACACAGGCCTTTACCGATGTGCAGAGTGTGCAAGACGAAGTGGACCATCGTGAAGTCTACCAAATTCTCTTGGACCGTTTGCTCAAAACCTACGAGTGGCGTTTGCAGCAACTTCAGTCCGGTGAAGTAGAAATCCGTTGTGAACAAACGCAGCTGGATCTGGAAGATCGCTATGGTGAGTTACTCCTTGATGTTCTGGAAATGAAAACCGGCAACGCACCTTTCGACGATTACGATGCGCTGATTGGATTGGTAAAGTAGGAGAGGAGTTTCAAAACTGTCGCTTATCCTACGCTTATGGCCGTTGTGGCCGCGAATTCTCACTACGCGAAACGAGCAGTAGTGAGAATTTTTGTTTGTACAGACGATTGATTTTTAATGGTTTAGGCTTTTGCCGTCAATGCTTGCAAAGGCTTGTTGCACGGAGTTCACAGAAAGATCACGTTACTGCTTTCTTTCTGTGACCGTTTTGTGATTTGGTGCCCCTAGGTTTGCTCATGTAAACAGAACGACAACCAACTAAAACTTACTGTAAAGCTGATTTTACTGTTAGCCGGCCGGCAACTATTTATCCTTTTACAGTTACTCCAAATTTCTCAAAACGAACGGGTGCATCGCGCCCCAAAAACCAACTGAAAATGAAAACCTTAAAGCAATTTCTGCAACCCCTTACTTTTATTGCCTTAGTATTACTACTTAGTGCTTGTAATGATGATGAACCTACTGTTGGCGAGCCAGATAAATCCTTTGTGGGTGCCGTATACGCAATGACCAACGGCAATGGCCAGATTGACGGTAATGTACAGGCCGAAAATCGAATTGTTGTCTTTGGTCGAAATGCTGATGGAACGCTGGAGCGCATTACCCGAGTATCTACTGGTGGTCAGGGCGGCGACTTCGATGGTGGTGAAGGATTAGACCCACTTATTAGCGCCTACGCTTTGACTAAAACGAATGATAACGAATTCCTACTAGCGGTAAATGCCGGTAGCAATACTTTGACTTCTTTCCGCATTGAAGACGACTTTAACTTAGCCGTTTCCGCTATCGAACCTACTAATGGCATAGGTCCTAACAGTATTGCCTACACACCAAGTGCCGTCGATGGTCGTAACGGTTTGGTGTACGTGGCCAATATTGCCCGTCCCGAATTTGCGGGTACGGGTGAGCCAGAGCAGCAGGGTAGTATCATGGGCTACTGGTTACAAGATGATGGTACCTTGACCCCTATTGCTGGTTCACTACGTGACTTGGCCAACCGCCCTTCTGCCGTACAATTTTCACCAAATGGCGATTATCTGGTAGTTGCATCGATTAACGCTGGATCTTCCGCTTTAGCCAGTAACGACGAGAACGAGATCGTGGTCTACGCAGTCAACGCCGATGGCTCTCTGAGTGCTCAGCCTACTGCCGGTGCCACCTCTACTTTGAGAGATAACAACGAGGATCGCAACTTGCCATCCGCTATTGGTTTCCAGATTGTCGGCGATAATTATGTAGTAGTGACGGAAGCACGTGAATTTCAGCCCAATGGTGCACCACCGGCCTTTCCTGCTCTACAGGATGGTTCCGTATCTACCTGGCAGATTACCCCTGGTGGCAATTTGCAAGCTATTAGCCTTGACGTGCGTGCCGGCATTAATAACACGGGTCGGACCGCCTGTTGGCTTGACTTTAGTGCGGATGGAAGCACCTTCTTTGTTTCCAATGCTATTGAGGCAGGCTTGGCATCCTTCAGCTTTGATAACGGACGGGTAGAGTTACTGGACCAAGTGGCGGCGCAGGGTGTTGGTGCAACCGGCAATACGACTGATCCACAGGCTGCTTTTGGTACCACCGAAGGGTGGATTGACCTTTGGATTTCCGATGATGGCAACTATCTATACCAATTACACGGCTTGGGTGGTAAGATTGGAATCTACCGCATCGAAGGTGATAAACTCAACTTTGTCGATAACGTAGTGGGAGAATTACCGCAGACGAATGTACAAGGAATCGTCGCTATCTAGCGAGCGGTCTCTGCTGAATAAACTTGATGGATTCTTGGAAAGCGAAAGTGGGCGCACATCACGGTGTACGCCCACTTCTTTTATTGAGTGTTGGATGTTACTAATGTTCATCATGGATATTCGTGGAAAATAACGCTAAACAAAAAGGCAACTGGTATTACCAACTGCCTGGACTAGAGCCCTGACAGTAGCTTTTTAAGTCAACTATTCAGTGGCCACGGCTTCCCCGCCGTTCTTTTTCTTTATCTATCGAAGTATTCAAAGATTCTAGTTCGTGTAGCAACCAGTGGTTTAAATCTCCGTACCATTCCATGTAGTGAGATCGTTCCCCACATCCACCAGCATCTTTGGGACATTCAATTTTTTCCCAATCATGTAAGCATTGCGGGCAGCGCCCACCAGTACTAATAGCATCCCAATGGTGCTGGCATAAGCACTGCCAATGGGCTTTGTTGTCGTGTTGCCACCCGCACTTAGGGCAGCACACCTCGTGGTCAATATTTTTCATGCGATTTTCATTAACGCAAAAAAATTACCGTCTATTCTCGTCTTTTTTTAAGCCGCGGGAGAGTTCGGGTGATCCCCTTGCAGCTTAAACGAGAACAGGGTAACCTTCTGCTCTTTTATAGTTGTTTCTGTAATGTTTGGGTACTAAGTTGCTATTAGTATGCTACTAGCCTTACGGTTCTTACTAATGTTTGGTACGGAAGAGTAGAAAAATAGTTCCAAAAAAGGCCAAAAGAATTGTGCGGGAAATCTAGGCAGGAGTAGACTCTGTCACGGGGGCAAGGCGTACCTGATCACCAGTGCGGATCGTCCCTCCCTCCAGCACGCGGGCACAGATACCTCCGTGGCCACGCATGGCATTGTAGCCACCAGGGCCGAAATTATCCTCCATTCTGGAGCATGGTTCGCATGGCCCTGTCATTTCCAAAAGCGTTTCACCAATGTAAAACTGGCGTCCCTTGAAAGCCAAAAGATTAATGCCGCTGACCACTAGATTACGTCGTGTCAATAGCGGATCAATTTCGGGAGTGTCCAGCATTTGCGCTACGCCCTTGAGGTGTTCCTCTTGGATGAGCGTCACCTGTCTTTTGCCGCTTGTACCGCTGTAGTGATCACCAATAATTCCTTCTTCTGGATTGAGTTGTACTTCTGCCTGATAGACCAAGGGCTCTCGCTTGATGGGGCGGATGGCAATAGATACTAAGGTGCCTGTTTGGGGAAGGGTGTCAATAATGGTACGCAGCTTGGATTTCATTGGAGTGGAATTGTATAGTTGCTGCGTAAATTAGGCAGGCTTAAGCAAAATAGCAATGCCCTTGACAATCAAAAATGATAATGTCGATTATGATTAAAATTTCGGTTCAAACTATTTCTCCATTGCTATTGTGATTTACAACGGATGCAAGGCAGCGTAGTAAATCAAATACCAATTATCACCGCTCAGTCTTGAAAAGCGGCGTTCCATACCATATTGCCCGTTGCGGTGATCAATACGTTCAATGACAAAATCATCACCTAACCAGGTAAATTGGGAGCTAAATCCCGTAGTAGCCTCGTCAAATAAGTGGTGCATGCGCCAGTCGGCACGTTCCCAACGGAACCCGGCATGATGGTCTGTTGGATTAGAAGAAACACCCTGCAATGGAAATTGGATATGCTCAATCTGGTAAAGGCTATCGCTATGGAAGTCGGCGTAAAAGTTTTTAAACTCTTGCTTGATGTCCACGCCCTCAATAGCAGAACCGGCGTCACTGCCAGCGGGCTGGCAGGCCGCTAACAACAGGGCTATCCCTATCAATCCTAACCATTGCATACTCCTTATCATTACACTGCTTCTATCGGTTGTTCTTTCTCCCAATCCAGTAGGCATTGAAGTAAGCCTGCTTCGGATGGGGTGTCAGCAATTCTATACTCTTTAACGGATGCATCCGAAAAAGTTACAGCTGTTGTTGATCCAATGCCAATTACCCTTTGCTGCTCACTGATGGTCTTTTGTTGCTGGTAAGCGGCAAAGTTGAGGGGGCTGGTGAAGAGAAGGTAGTCTGCTGCTGGCGGGTTAATGTCCGTGCGGATTTGGTTGTCATAAACCACTAGTGAATGAGCGTGGATTTGATTTTTTAATAGCTGCTGCACAGAGGCCCTGGAGCGCTGTGCTTGTACAAATACCACCCGAGTACCCTGCGCCAAAGCTAGCCATTGCATAGCAGTATTGGCCGGATTGCCATCTCCCACAAAGTCGGGCGCGTAGCCATGGCTAGTCAGCACTCGAGCAGCGCCATTACCGAGGCACGCTAGGCGTGCTGCGCTGGGCGGCTTACTTTGCTCTAGAAAGAATTGTGCTCCCTTGCCAGAATAAAAAAAATACCAATCAGCTGTGGGAAGTTCAGGAAATGATACTGGCGTGAACTCTAGCAAAGATGTTGCTATGAGTTGCCATCCAGTCCCTAGTTCATGAAAAGGACTGGATGGCTGCAATTCCCGAGAAATGAATACACTAGGCAATATACCGATGTTTATTCTTCGGCTGACTCTTCGGGTTCTTCTTCTTCCACTACCGGGGCGACCGTTTCTTCCACGGCATCCTCGGCTTCGATGAGCTGGATATTGGTAGCAATAAACTGCTTATCTTCATTTTTGGCCAGCGTGAATTCGACCTTGTCTCCCTCCAGAAGGTCATTGAAGTCCAGGTCCTTTACGCTAGTATAATGGAAGAAGAGGTTATTTGGTGGGAACTTGACGAAACCGTAGCCATTTTTCAGACTGAGAATTTCACTGATGTGCACTTCTCCCTCATCTCCATCGTATTGCTCTCCTGGTTCACCATTGTTATCATCGTTGTTGTCCCTGTTGAAGACGGGATGATTCCGGCGCTTGCTTTCTCCGGGTACGAAGATATTATTGATCACCGGATCGTTGCGGCGCAATCGATTATCAATGATCTCGTGCATAGGAATAGGGTAGCTCACCTCCTCTAGTAAATCTTGTGAGGTCCGGGTTACCATCGTTTTGCCCATGTCGTTGGTAAACTCAAAGTCCCAGGATAAGATCATTACTCTGGTACCCAGGGTATTCAACTTGCGTACGAGGGGCAGATAATCTCCGTCGCTGGCAATCAACACTAGTACATCAAAGTGTTTGTATACCGCATTTTCGTAAGCCTCCAGTGCCAGCCAAACGTCAATACCTTTTTCTTCTCGGCGGCCATTACTATTCCTGAGTGGAAGGTAGTGTGTGGTAACACCAGCAGACATTAGGATATCGTCAAATACCCGATCCCAGTAGAGGACAGCACCTCGTTGGTGGGCTTCCTGGGCGCTTAATCGCCCCCGGAAATAATGGGCGTCCACAATCTGGCATACGTTGGCATTAGTACTTTCCCTTTCTGCTACTTCTTGCTTGATAAACTTGTGCAGCCCAGTAATGCTAAGCCGCCGCTGACGGGGGTGGTCGTAGTTGTAGTAGTTGCTAACGTGTAGAAAATAATTGCCGTCGTAGAAGACGCCAATCTTGATTAATTTGCTCATGCTAGTGGCTAACTTTAAAACAATTTTTCAATACTTCACTTTCAGGGGAGCGGTCTAAACTATGAAGTTACCCACCGTTTCAGGTAGACAACATCTCTATCTTAATTATTGGTCTTTGAGGGCGGCGACTGCCTTCTCTGCTAATTCAAAGCGGGTACTAGATGATAGACTTACGGTTCTTAATGGGGTGACTGCCGATTCTGCAAAGGCTGCCCAAAGATGATAATTTCCGGTGGAATCACGGCGACAAAAAACACCTAAAGGCATTTGGCAGCCTCCTTCCATCAACTGCAATACTTTACGTTCCACATTGGTGCAGTCAGCAACTGCTTGCTGATGGAGTTCTTTTAGTTTGCGACGCAGCGGCTTATCATTGGCCCGAACCTGAAACGCCAATACGCCTTGGGCCGGTGCGGGAATAAACTCCGTTGGGTCAAATTTAATGACCTCAAATTCGCTGAGGTCAAGCTCAAGACGCGTAATGCCCGCACCTGCCAGGACAATAGCGTCAAACTGACCTTCCCGAAGTTTGTTGATACGGGTGGGCACATTGCCACGGATATCCTTCATCTCTAAATCGGGGCGGAAATGCTGCAGTTGAGCTTTCCGGCGCGCGGAAGAGGTGCCTACAAGCGCCCCTTCTGGTAGCTGCATCATTTTTTGGGCGACGGCCCGGTCTTTCCGAACCAGCAGCCAATCTGCGGGATCTTCCCGATAGGAGACCGCTGTAATAACCAAGCCTGGAGGAGAAGTAGTTGGTAAATCTTTCATAGAATGTACCGCTAAATCCACCTCTTCGTTGAGCAGAGCCTCCTCTATTTCTTTGGTAAAGAATCCCTTGCCTTCGATCTTGTCAAAGCTCAAATGCTGAATCTTATCCCCCTTGGTTTTGATGATATTGATACTGGACTGGACGCCAATTTTTTCTAGCTCGTCCTGTAAGAAGTGTGCTTGCCATAAGGCGAGTTTACTACCCCGTGTTCCTATCTTAACTACAGCCTCCAATTTTTCGGACAAATATACAAAAGATTATACCTTTGCCCCATGCAATTATCAGCTCAAGAACTGGCAAATATATTAGGTGCAGAGGTAGACGGAGACCCAACGGTAAAGGTCAACCGACCCGCTAAGATCGAAGAAGGAGGTGCGGGTGCTATCAGCTTTCTGGCGAACCCAAAGTACGAGGATTACCTTTATGAAACCACGGCCTCCGTTGTAGTAGTGAGTCGTGACTTTCAACCTAAAACTGCCGTATCTGCTACGCTTCTGCGCGTAGACCAAGTGTACGAATCCTTTGCACGTCTATTGTCTTTTTACGACCAGGCCGTACAAGCCCGGCCCCAGGGTGTTTCTAAGCACGCAGCGGTAGATGAAACAGCCCAATTGGCGGATAGTGCCGTGGTAGGACGTTTTGCTACCATCGAGCGGGGAGCGGTTCTTGAGGAGAATGTAGTTGTCTTTGATCACGTGTACATCGGCGCTAATGCTCGGGTGGGAGCTGGCTCAATTCTCTTCCCTGGCGCCCGTCTACTGCATCAATGCGAATTGGGGAAGAATTGCATCATCCACGCCAATGCTGTCATTGGTAGCGACGGCTTCGGATTCGCACCTGATGAACAAGGGGTATACCAAAAAGTCCCCCAGGTGGGTAGCGTAGTGCTGGAAGACAATGTTGATGTGGGGGCCAATTCTACCATTGACCGTGCGACCATGGGCGTTACACGGATCGGCGAGGGGGTTAAGATTGATAACCTGGTCCAAATTGGGCACAATGTAGAAGTAGGAGCGCATACGGTGATTGCCGCTCAGACCGGGGTAGCAGGAAGTACCAAAATTGGTAAACACTGTCGTATTGGTGGTCAGGTAGGTTTTGTGGGGCACGTCAATATTGCGGACGGGACTCAAATTCAAGCCCAAAGTGGTATTGCCGGTGCCATCGAGGAGCCTAATCAAGCCTGGTTTGGATCGCCAGCGATTCCTTATCGCGATTATATTCGTTCCTACTCCGTTTTCAAGAAATTGCCTGATCTGTATCGGCAAATTCACCGGCTAGAACAGGAAATCAAAGCGCTACACCGCCGCGACGAATAAGTCCTTCATTCTCTTATCTCTTCCTTGGGGTTCAGTAATTCCCCAAGGGCAGGGGAGGCTAGTACACGGGTGGTGTTGAGTCTTAGGCTAGTCAAGCCGACGAAATAAATTATCTTTGCGCGATATTTTCAGCGGATTCTCTTTTATGAAGCAAAAAACAATACAGCAAGCCTTCAGTCTTGAAGGTGTAGGGCTGCATTCCGGGGCACAAGTCAAAATGAACTTTCAGCCCGCAGGTGTAGATCATGGTATCAAATTCCAACGCCTGGACTTGGAAGGTGAACCCGTCGTTCATGCTGATATCGGGCGCGTTGTGAGCACCGATCGTAGTACAACCATTAAGTCTGGTGAAGCGAGTATCAGTACGGTCGAGCACGTTTTGTCTGCTTTAGCAGGCTTGTGCGTGGACAATGTACTCATTCAAATTGACGGACCAGAGGTTCCTATCCTTGACGGTAGCGCCATTGAGTTTGTGCGGGCTATTAATAAGGTGGGGCTTGAGGAGCAAGACGCTGATCGGGAGTACTTCATTGTAGAGGAGCCAATTGTCTATCGTGATGAAGAGACCGGTACGGAGATCATGGCCCTTCCACACGATGGTTTTGAGCTGGTAACCTTAATTGATTTCGGTTCACCAGTGCTGGGGCAGCAGTATGCTACTCTTCAGGATATGGAAGGCTACGAACAAGATATTGCCCCTTGCCGCACCTTCGTCTTCTTACGGGAATTAGAGATGTTGTTTGAGCATAACCTCATTAAAGGAGGAGACTTAAATAACGCCATCGTGATTGCTGATAATGAGGTACCACAAGAGCAACTTGACCGTCTAGCGCAAAAACTGGGGCGCCCAAGGGTAGCCTTTGATGGTAAGGGCATCTTGAATAATCTGAAATTGCATTTTCAAAACGAACCTGCCCGCCATAAATTGCTGGATGTTATCGGTGATACCTACCTCTTGGGCCGGCCAATCAAAGGAAGAATCCTAGCCACGAAACCCGGTCATACGGCCAATGTGGCTTTTACTAAACTGCTGAAAAAGCAGCTCATTGAGCAGCGTAAACTTCGTGGGCGGCCGATCTACAACCCCAATGAAGAGCCCGTCTTTGACTCCGTGAAAATTGCCGAATGGCTACCGCACCGCTTCCCTTTTCTGTTGATTGATAAGATCATCAGTTTGTCGGAGACTAAGGTGGTTGGAGTAAAAAATATTACCTTTAACGAACAGTTTTTCCAGGGGCACTTTCCGAATAACCCAGTTATGCCAGGGGTTTTGCAAATCGAAGCCATGGCACAAACCGGGGGAATTTTGGCCCTCTCAACAGTTGAAGACCCCGGCAACTGGGATACCTATTTCCTCAAGATCGAGAATGCTAAATTCAAGCACAAGGTAGTACCTGGTGATACGGTTATCTTCAAAATGGAATTAAAGGCCCCTATACGTCGGGGCATTTGTCAAATGCTGGGGACCGCTTACGTGGGTAAGAAAATTGTTTCCGAAGCAGAATTGACAGCTCAAATCGTTAAGCGCCCTGATAATGAATAGCAACTACAGAGAACACAGCGTTATACACCCTGAGGCGCAAATAGGGCAAAATGTGACTATTGGCCCCTTCTGCTACATTGACCAAGATGTAGTTATTGGCGACAACACCTGGATTGGCCCCAATGTAACCATCTTTGCGGGCGCACGCATTGGTCAGAACGTACAGATTCACCCTGGTGCCGTCGTCTCAGGAGTGCCACAGGACCTGAAGTTTAAAGGTGAGGTGACGACCGCGGAAATTGGCGATAATACCATCGTCCGGGAATATGTCACCATCAATCGAGGAACTTCCTACGCTAATAAGACCGTCATCGGTAAGAATTGCTTGATCATGGCTTATGCCCACGTAGCGCACGACTGCATTCTGGGTGATCACGTTATTCTGGCGAATAATGTAGCCTTGGCGGGGCATGTTACCATTGAGGATTGGGCCATTCTGGAGGCGCTAGCTGCCGTGCAACAGTTTACCCGGATTGGACAGCACAGCTTCATTGCTGGGGGATCTCTGGTGCGCAAAAGTGTCCCACCGTATATCCGCGCCGCCCGCGAGC
The DNA here is from genome assembly GCA_038528965.1 of Bacteroidota bacterium. GTDB lineage: Bacteria > Bacteroidota > Bacteroidia > Chitinophagales > Saprospiraceae > Lewinella. Next base: position 15,174 of record JBCBEC010000009.1, read on the forward strand.
CGCTGAGCTACGTAGGGGTAAATAAGGTAGGTCTAACGCGCCGCAATTTTACCACTGAACAAATCAACCAAATCCACGATATCTACCGGATTATGTTTGTCAAGGGCTATAACCTTACAAATGCCCTGGAAATTGTCGACTCATCTATTGAGCCATCGGTAGAGAAGGACTATATTCTCGAGTTTGTTCGCTCTACCGAGCGGGGCATTCTGCGCGGTTTCAATCAGCTCAACGGTAGCGAATTGTATGAGGATTAAGCTCTCCGGAGTAGGTAAACGGTACCGGCGGGAGTGGATTCTACGCCAAATCGATCTGGATTTTCAGGAAGGTAGCCGCTATGGTATTACCGGGCCTAACGGTTCTGGTAAGTCCACATTGCTTAAAATGCTCAGTGGTCACCTAACTCCCACTAAAGGCAAGATTGAATTTACCCATCAAGGCAAGGCTGTTGAGGTGGGGCAGGTGTATAATCACTTGGCCTATGCCGCACCTTATATTGAGTTAATTGAAGAGTTTACGTTGGAGGAGGCGATCCTTTTTCACCAACGTTTTCGCCCCTTACTACCGGGTCTAACTATCGAATTACTCATTGATCGGTTAGGACTGAAGCGAGCTCGCTCTCGGCCCATCGCTCAGTTTTCCAGTGGGATGAAACAGCGAGTCAAATTAGCACTGGCCTGCTGTACCGCAGCTGATTATCTCCTGCTGGATGAACCTACTACCAACTTGGACGAACAGGGAATATCCTGGTACCAGCAACTACTCCAAGATTTTGTGGGAGACCGACTCCTGATCATTGCCTCAAATGTGGCTGACGATTACCGAATTTGTCCTACCGTAATTGATGTCATGACCTTTAAGCAAGCACGCTCTGCCCGCTAGCGAAATCTTAGCGCAGAGACGGAAAAATTTCGTTTTAAAGCGGAAGTCTACGGCTTGTTCCATTCTTTTTGTCCGCCTCACAAGGCAGCGATTTTAATGTTACTAATTTATAATCAACTGAACAGCAGTTGTTAAGCCCCTTCTTTTTGCCCTGTTAATAACTTAGGCACAGATATGGCAATTGTTAAATCGACTATGCATACGGAGAAACCCTACCGAAATATGCTACGGTGAGAATTACCCAAAAACTAAACCGTATAAACACCCCAAAACCTCATCCATTCAACAAGGGATTTCGCACCAAACTTGAGTGTCGGCAGTGTCCGACTCTTTTTTACTCTTATCGTGTTAATAACACGTTATAAACCCTTTTGAATGTTATGGCCGTAGACAGGTACAGGGACATGTATCAAGTAGTCGAGCAAGTGAAGCTCGAGTTTCCTGCTTTCCTAGCACAGGGGCAGGCTACGGCAGGGGCAGAGTGGGTTATTGACCTGCTAGAAAGTAAACTTGCTGGGCGGCCTATCCGTGCTTATTTCCTGGCTAAGACTACCAATTGGCTAGTACAATTACAGACACCCTGGCAACGAGTTAGTACCCGTTTATTGCCAGGGGCTGGCCGTCTTTTCTCTGCTCAACTGCCGTTGATTTTTGAGGTAGTGATTACAGTGCAATATTTACACAACCAAATTCTTGATGGTAAATCCGGTGTAACGAATCGTGAGCGCATCTCGCGCAATTTATTAGCAGCAAACCTTCTCAAGGAGAAGTTATACCGCTACATCGACCAAGAGGTTCCCCTGTGGGCTCGTTCGATTATCGCACAGGCGGTGCGGACGAGTTTCGAGTTGGTGGATCAAGGACAATTTCTGGAGCAAACTCAAAATATCTATTCCGCTTATCGCGATGGTCAGCCAAATTGGCGACAAAATATGCCTACGGCAGTTCTGGATAGAGTTGACCTATCGGCAGTCAAGCCATTTCTTGATAAGCTTAAGAACGATCTTCCAGTGATGCTACACGAGCAGCTCGATGTATATTTTCACCGGATGTATCTCACGTGCGCCAGCTTGTTTGTAGAAGCGGTTCAGCTATTGGGACAATTGCTTAAGGTGCCTACCCAGCGGCTGCAGTCAGTCCATCAATTCAGCGTCTGCTACGGACTGATGCGCCAATTGGTGAATGACAATGCTGATTGGATTCCCACTCGCTTTGGCCTGGAAACGAAGACCAAGACTGCTGCCGATAGTTTCAGTGACTTGCGTAATACTACTTTGACGCTGCCATTGTTTTTCTATCTGGCAGAGGGACAAGGAGGGAAGATCGACTACTTTCTGGAACGCCAAATGTGCTGGTCCTCCGCTTTTGAAGATCCCGTTTTTGACGAGATACTGGAATCCGATGCTCTTTTCAAGTCGGTGCAGAATACTCGAATTCTGGCAGAGCTGGCCCTGGCCTACTTACCAGCGGATGATCTGGATGCTCAATTTTTAGCTGATTCGTGCGAGATCGTCCATTGGAATAAGTTTTTGGCACCTTGTCTCAAGCATCCGGCTTATCAAGGCTACCGCAAGAAGGCTTACCGTAAACGTACACGCCAGCTGATTTTGGAGTTACGTCGCGAGCGTACCCATCAACCCGAAGCTATTTGGCGACAAAAAAGCGAGGGTTTCTGGGGAGTTCCTCAAATACCGCAGCCCGTTATTCCGAGGTTACACGCACTGCTTAGGCAAACATCTTAAAAGATGTTTGAAATTATCGTAAACTGGTACTCAGTTGTTTATGGTCTTGGCGTAGCCAGGCGGGAAAAAGTAAAGGGCTCAAGGACTCTACAAAGGCATCATAAGTTGCTTAAAGAGTTGGTTTCCAGAAGCTAGAGTTTAGGCAGGATCTTAGTATATTGCAAGGGAGTAGGCGTTGGAGAAGGGTTTAGCATTACACCTCCTAAGATGATTTGTATTGAGTTATCGCTCGCCTGCCGATCACAACATTTATCCAATTGCCAATTTATTCTATTGCCGGATGTTAACGAAGGCAGTACGGGTGATATATGCGGAATCCTAAAGCAATCTTACCACTCTCTGGTGATTTGCTACCGTTTTATCAATCGGATTGCTTAAATTTGTTTGTAAGGGATAGAATTGGAAAGATGTACGTTGGTATACCGAACCTCTAAAAGGTAGCGTTTCACCGCATTACTCAATGTAGTGATTCCAATCCTTTTGGTTTCGGGTATACTCGCCCACGACAATACTTCGGTATGTTGGGTAGTTACTCACTTGAACAACGATTGGACTCGCTCACCCAGACCCCAGATACCGCTAAGCTTAGCGGTTGCGTCATGAGCAGCGAAACTAATTTGGTTCGACAGCGGTATACGTCACTGATCTTCTTACGCCCTTTAGTGACATCACAAACTACATCCTTATGACGCAAGCGCCTGCTATTCGTCCTGAACAGTTGGCTCCGCGGGAGGTGATCGCCTTTCCTCAGGTGGACGAATTCTACGATATGCTCCAGTATCGTCTGAATATGATATCGAGTGGGTTTATCTTTCAGCAGCCTTTTACCATCTTCGTTAATGCACTACCTCGCGAAAGGACAACGTTTATTGATCGTTACTCTAATGTGCAGTTAATCTATGCAGGGATTCGCCGTCAGCGCAGATTGCTTAATGATCTTACCTTCCGCAAACCTAATCCGAAACTAGATCCCTACTGGGACTTCCTGGACCATACTGCTTTAGATAGTGATACCGCGGTAGTGAGTTCACAGCTATACCAGGCCTTCAGTAATGGTTCTTATAAGCTTACGGATATTCCTCGAGTTGGGATGGGGCGCCTGAAGAGCTACTTTGCGCCAATTCTTGATCCTAATCACAAGGGGCCACCGGCTACTCCGCGTCAGCGCGCAGAATACCAAATCCTAAAAGAATTTTTTGATGTAGAGCGTGACTTGTACGCTTCTATTCCTCTAGTGCTATTTGGAGAATTTGACGGTATCATGCACTTTGTGTATTCGCATAAGGATGACTTGGCGGTGCGCAATAGAGCACTAGCCGGATTGATTCGTTCGTCTTCTGCGATGATTGAGACGCAGGTACTGGAATGGGATTTGGTGGGGCGAAACCCGGAAAAGACCAAGGCAATCCTTATGCCTTTGGAGGAAGATTTCTACAAAAATGTAAACCGTAATCCCATTCTACGGGAGTTAGGTTTCCGGGAATATTACCGCAAGTATTTAGGTTTTTACCAGAAACGTATTCGTTTCAATGACGATGTGATCCACAGTAAGGTATATCGTCCTTACCTAAAGGCGGCGATTACCGCCATCATGATCGACTCTTTTGCGCACAATGTGAGTGCGCATAGTCTGGTGGCGCTGAACTGGTGGTTCAAGCAGCGGGCACAGAATATTCGCAGTTTCCAACGTACGCATCACGAAGAAGTAGCAGAAGTGGAAGAACTGGTAGCCTCGTATCTGCCAGAAGGATATGATCGTGATCGAATGTATTCCTTACTGAAGCCCTGGATTACGGGTTTGTTCGTTCGCGACGCCGATCCTGATTATGATTTGGTCAACTTTTCGGGCCCCTTGGCACGGGAAATTCAGCCTTTGCTAAAATTCTTGATGCAAAAAGGAGCCTTCTGGAGTGGTATCTCGCGCGATAATAACTTTGGTGGAGAATCAGCTACCGCCTTTGATGTGCTGTGGAACGACTTTATCAATAACCCGCTTTATCTGGGTACGATTGCCAAGTCAGAAGATATTCACCGTTTGCGCTTCCGCGTAATTATTTACGAACCTGACACGGATGAAATTTTAGACGCAACCCGTCCAGAATTTCGTCCTAAGAAGCCGGTGGTCGATGGCATTTTTGTTGAGGTAGACCTCAAGCATAAACGACCCGGGATGGTTACCAATGGTAATGGAACGCGTGGCTATCCAATTTCGGAGGACAATAACTTATCCATTGATGATTATCCGGAATTGGAGGAAATGAGTGACTTCGTTGCTCCTGGGCAGGACTACGTGGCGGTAAGGGATGCACTAGAAGAATGCCTACTATTCTTCCCCGGAGAAGTGGTTGGGCGTCATGCCTTTTTTACTTTGATTGAAAACAAGATTCGCAACGTTAAGCACTTCAAGGGGGCAGCCTTACGGCAAATGCAACAAGAGGGTTTGGAATTGTGTATCAGTTTCCAGGAGCGTTCGGTACGGCAATCGCAAAGCGAAGGTCGTGCTTTGTATTCCGTAGGTATCTGGCTGAATGGCTTGGTGAAGTTTAGAGTAAAAGACGGCACCTTGCTGCCTGCTACTCGCTTTAACAACCTCAGTAAGGGTATCATGGATGAGGATACTTTTGCGCCACGCTTGGGGGGCAGCTCACAAGATAAGCTCTGTGCGAGTATGCTTTTCAACAATTTCTTCCTCGATGTACAGAATGGTGATCGCAACGAACTCCGTGATCGCAGCGAGGACACGGAGCGGGATGAAGCTTTCTATCCGTGGATTACACCCGCCGCCAGTCCGGCTGAAGATATGCACGCGGATGTTGAGTTTAAAACTAAAACCGAGGCCGAGTTGGCCCGTGTTGACCGCAACTTCAAGCTGGAGCGTGGTTTCATGAAGAAGTACTTCCACATTTGGAAAGCCGCCGATATTCACTGGGTGCGGAGTTTAGAGGACACCGATTTTGTGTGGGATAACCTGGCTCGCTTCCGCTTTGTGGGACTGTTTGCCAATAACGATCAACTACAGCAGTTACTGTTCGAGCGGATTCGTTCGAAAGGTGTTTTGCGGGTGATTTCTCGTGATTTAGAGCCTAACCTGCAGGGAGATGCGGCTATACTGCGCGCTTACCAATGTTGGTTGAGAGAGTGGATGGGAGATCGCGCTAGCACTATCCGTCTGTTTGTGGATAATGCCGTAGTGGGTAAGTTCTTCTACGAACCGACCGCCAAGGACTGTATGCACTATCTACCCGTATGGGAACTAGACGAAGCTGCACAGCCAGAAGAAGCGGACGAAACGGTACAGGACCTGCACATTGCACACGGCGGGGATAGTGAAAATCATCGCCTGTTGCGCTATCGCAACCACGGAATCTATATGAAGTATTTTACTTCTGAACTGATTCCTAATGAAGCTCTTTCCCTAAAGGCGAATGCCCGAATGGCAGAGTTTTTTGAGGTCTTGGCTACTCGTATTGCTATTTTCGATAGCCGCGTATACTATCGTCTTGGTGATCCTAAGCGCCGCGAGACGTTGGCGGAACAACTGTTACTCCATGTATACGATGAGAGTAACATGGGCGCCGAAGGAGGTAATGACTGGTTAGGGCACTGGGAGGCACACAAAGAGTGGATTATCGCCAAGAGTCACTTCCTGGTACTACACCTTTCTTTCATAGAAAAGATTCTGCTGACTAAGTACTCCGATCATGCCGACTTTTCGGATGAGAATATCGGTCTGTTTATTCAAGAGGAAATCATGCCTTACGCGCAGGAGGAGAACGGTACGGTGAGAGACAACTTTGTGCTGGTGATCACGACTGGTCGTGGCCGAACAAAGTGGTGGACTAAGCTTTCGGAAGAGGAACATTACAGTGCATACCGGCGGTTTACGAATTTCCGCCCGGTAGAATCTATTATCTCAGCTATTGAAGATGCGGTTAATCGCCGTGATGATATTGAGGTGAAGTACAATTTGGTTAAGGTCATGTTCGGCTCGTAATGAGTCGCCCGTTGGGCAATTTTGCGGTAGTTTTCGCTTGTTAATAACGCATATCGTATTATTGTTCCAACGAGAAATATTGAGAGAGAATTTAATCTGGTGAGTTCAGTTGTAGGACTAGTGCGTATGCTGGGCCGCCAGAAGGATGCTGAAGGAAGTGAGGGATCGTTTTGACGCCTCTCTGATGTCAGTAATACACGTTGCAATCGTCCCTATTGAATTATGATTAAAGCAAGAACAATCGTCATTGTTTGGTCCTGGCAGCGCTCGGGCCTGGGTGAAGGGGAGTGGAAAGTAGCAGGGAGCAATCACCTGGAAGATCGTGTGGTGTGTTTGGATCGTCCGGCTTCGCCGGCCGCTGTGGAAACGCTTAAAAAAGTACTTACTGACTACTCTCGAGATGAGGGTGAGGTAATGCTATTTCTGCATCGTCACCACGGCTATTTTCAGGATCATCTCAAGGATTTCCTTCATCTGCCATTAGATGACTCCCATGGTTTGGTACGTTGCTTCCTCTTTGGTGAGGGGGCTGATGAGATTTATCTGACTACCAATGCTCGTGGTCTACTGGGTACCTCCGGTACATTTACTGCCAATGTAATGTTCGAGGGGCAGCAAGTTGGCCTCTCGGCTATTGCTGATCCTGAACGTAGAGAACTGAAATCTGCACATTTTAACCACGTTTGGCAGATTTATCGTCAGGCACTACGCCGCCGTATCTATGAGCTAAAAGAAGACGTACTCGGCTGTTTGGCACAGGCTTTACCCACCACCGTGTTCGCGCCTGGAGAGGTGTATCAGGTACTGAATAAGCCAGAGCATCGAATGCTGCTCCTGCGCTTGCTGAGCTTTGTAGGACGCATTCGTAAGCGTTCGGATTTAGCCCGGGAAATTCGTACCTTTGAACAGCAGAACAACAGAACACTTACCTTTGATGACTGTGGAATCCAGTTGGAGACAGCCCACGGAACAGCCGCAGCAGAGCAGTACGCGCTATTGGCAGCTTATGTTTTAAGAAACATATTGGCCCGCGGCGGAGATGTTTCGCTGCTTGAACTTCGTGAAAAGTTTGAGGAACTGTTGTTGCAGATATCTGGATTAACCTATCATTCATGAAGATCGTCTTATTGGTAGAAGGCGGACGCAAAGCTCCCGCAGCGCTCTTTTCGCAGAGCGAGCAATGGGGTATTGAATTGAGGTCTACTCCAGTTGCCGGTACAGATTGGAAAGCTGCGTTAGAAGAAGCCTACGCGGTTATGCTGTTGGTTCCCGCTTGGGGCGCTAACGCCTATCTTTCACCAGTAACCTTATGGCAACAATATCTGCAAATGGAAGCTCCCAGCAAACGCTTGATTCTGGTGAGCTTCGAGTCTAGCTTTCAACATGCCAATCACCTGGATCTTCTTCGCCTTACTGACTATTCTGCCCAGTGGTGGGATGAATGTCAGCTTATCGATCACATGCAAGAGTTACCGCCAGTCGTTGGTGTAGACTTGTCAGAAAAGCTACAGCGCTTTTTTGCGGGGCACGGTCAGGATAGTATCGTAGCGGTGTTGTCACGCATACGTTTGGTGGTGCAGATGGCTAGTCGTGAACTACGCAAAATGCAAACGCCCTACGAGGAAATCTATAATGATCTGGTAGAGCCAGCAGAGTTGGGACAGAAATGGCGAGAGTGGCGTAACCGATGGATTAACTACTATCCACTATTTGAACATACACCCATTGCCTCAAGCTTAAAACAGATTGCTAAACAGACGGATGGAGTAGAACCTTGGATGGCAGCCGGAGGACAAGATGCCGCCCCTTTGCAGGATGGCAGCATACTTGAAATTCTAAACAGGGTCAGAGAACAACTCCAACAGATTGAAAACCAGTATGTCGTCCAAAAATTATCACATACTTATCGTTGATGATGACACCGAGTTTCATCAACAGATACGATACGCGTTCCGGCGGCAGTTTCTTTTTTCCGGAGCCGTAAATGAAGAGCAACTACTGCAGAAATTGGGAGAGAGTTCCGATTTCGACTTGTTGCTATTGGACCTGGTTTTGGATGAATCCGAAGCAAAGAAGGGCCTCGATCTTATTCCCCAAATTGTAAGTCAATATCCAGAACTGCCGGTAATTATCGTTACCGGAGACCGTTCTATTGATACGGTGGTTACGGCCATGAAACTCGGTGCTAAGAACTTTCTAGTCAAGGATGACTTTGACTTTGATTATTGGGAACAGCGGTTTACCGAGGTCATTGAGGGCAGCAAACTCAAGCAAGAAAACCGCGAGCTGCGGGCGGAAGTAGACCGGCGGCGGGCAGAAGAGAATGAAGCTTATCCCTTTATTGGGGAGTCTCCACAGATTCAAGAGATCAAACGCATCTTGAAATTGGTTTCGGAAGAACCAGATGTAACCGTTTTAATCACTGGTGAAACGGGAACTGGCAAGGAGGTGGCTGCTCGTTATCTACACGCGCACGGCGCACGCCAGAAAGGACCATTTCAAGCGGTTAACCTTTCCGCTATTCAAGATACACTGCTGGAAAGCACACTTTTTGGACACAAGAAGGGAGCCTTCACCGGCGCCTCTCGTGATATGGAAGGCTACTTTAGCCAAGCCAATCACGGCATCCTAATGCTGGATGAAATCGGTGATATTGACCAGAATATTCAGATTAAACTCCTCCGCTTTTTAGAGACCAAACTGATCCGCCCGGTAGGCTCAGACCAGGATGTCTTGTTAGATGTTCAGGTGGTCACCGCAACGCACCGCGATTTGGCCGGTGCAGTGCAGGAAGGGCGCTTTAGAGCGGACCTTTTCCAGCGCCTTAAAGCCATGGTGATCGAGTTGCCGCCACTGCGGGCTCGTCGTGATGATATTCCACTGCTGCTAGGCCATTATTTCCAGGAGCCAGACCTTTCTCGGGTGATGACTGAGGAAGCGCTTGACGCAATGCTGGAGTACAGCTGGATTGGTAACATACGGGAGTTGAAAAATGCCGTGAGTTACGCGCAGTTACGGGCACGGATCCAAGATAAGAAGCTGATTGATGAGCGTTGCCTTCCGGCAGAAATCCTCAGCAGCGAGACAATCATCCCTATCCCCTCTCAGCCTGCTGCTACCAGTGGCGAGCCTGGCCCATCAACCAGCACTTTGGTGACTACTCCTAAGAACATTGATGAGGAGCACGCGCTCATTGATTTAGACCGGATTGAAAAGCTACTCATCCAGAAAAACAAGGTGAAGAAAGACGTGGCTATCGCAATTGGTTTGGAGAATACGGACAACCTTCGTTACCGCATCAAGAAGCATTTTGATAAGCATCCGCATCTTTTTGCTAACTTCCCAACGATTAGCCAGTCTTACCGGCGCATTGTTAAACTCTAGTAAACCCCTAACCAAGTGGATAGAGAATTGCATAATCTAAAGCGAAAAGTCGATCGCTACAATGAAGTTTTGGCCAATACTCAGGCTTATCGTCAAGTCTGGGTAGATTCTTTAAGCCAGAAAATACTCGATCAACTCAACTTCATTATTGGCCAGGTTGGGCTGGATGGTAAAGTGGAGGTTCGCGCTCAGCTAGAAAACCTGGAAGCGATTGATTTGACCTTGGGCACCGTGCGCTCAGGTATGTCACATCGGGTAAACGAAACCTTTAGTCGTGACTTGATCAAGCATAACGGGGTGTTGGTCTACCAGCAGTTGTTCAACGGCAAAGTGATGGTCCTTATTCAGTATCCATATATCGAAGGATACGGCGAGCCACGCCCACCAAAAACGATAGCCATCTACCGGCCAGAAGAATTAAAGGACCCGTACTTTATTCGCCACGTAGAGGAGTTTATGCAGGAAATCACCTTGTGGGAGGACTACGATGACGATGAGCCGCATCAGCGCATTGGATTCCAGTTGAACTTTGGTCAACAGGAAGAAGAGGCGTAGTAGAAAAGAATACTAATGAGTTGTTGGACTTCTGAAAAAGAGCCGACAGTTTCATAATGAACTAGTTCTCGGAAATCTTCAAGAGATCTGAGAACTTTTTTGTTTTTAGCGAATACCTTAGTAGCGGTGGCTAGAAACCAAAACCTTCAGTTTAATGTGAGTTTTGCCTTTTACCTTTACCTGCGAGAGCAACTGACATCAAATACAAACCCCACGGTACTAAGTACTGTGAGCTGCGGGGAGTATGCGTCATTAACTTTCAGTAAGTTAAATCCGAAGTTTACCTTAGTCTAGGACAAAAAAAAGAGGACACCTTTGGTGTCCTCGCTAGCTAAGCTTGTTAGCTTTTGACTTCAAACGGGATTAAGATTTAGCTATTAGCTAAATCAAAAAACTGAAAAGTACACTGGGATAGATTGGATTCTATGTTTTCTCAAAGCATGTTCTTCAACATGCGGAAAAAGGCAAAATTTTTTGAACTACCCTTCGGCAGTACATCTTATATATTGGAAAAATCGGACCAGAAATGAAATATTATTCCGAAAAGCAATATATAGTCTTGTAAGTATTTGATTATTAGAGATATATAAGTTTAGTGTTTTTTGTACCTGTTCAATTTGGATGTACTGACATCTTTTCAAACCTTTCCGTTTTTCGGAAAAAAGCGAAATAATTACGCATTCTGCGTTTAAAAAGGGTGTTTTAAGGCCAGAATTCTGAGTTTGGGCTGATAACTCTTGTCGTGCCAAGCTAGGGTCCACTACGAGCACACCGCTACTTTCTTAGGGTTCTCTATACGGGTGGGCATTTACGGTAGTAATTTAGGTTGTGCTCCAATTTGTCAGGAGATGGATTGGTAGATGGCTTTGATGACGAAAATCATCTACGAGTATGTTTTACGGTAGTTGAAACGCTAGGCGAAGGACTTAGATTGGTTTATTCCTTCTCCAAAGATCTAAGTGTGCGGAGGGTAAGGGCAGTAATAAGATATTGCTACAGACTTAGATCTGGTTGTTACCTAAACCAAAATTAGCCTCATGGGAGATTTCAACGTAGTACCTATCCGTTCCGAGTCTGATCGCACCGCTTTTTATCACGACATGTTGCGCGATTTGCGAGCCTTCGATTATATGTTGAAGGAGGGGTTAATTGAACAGCGTAGTGACCATATTGGCGCTGAGCAGGAGCTGTGCCTGATCAGTGCGAACGGCTGCCCCCAATCTTCGGCCTTGTCGATCTTGGATCGCATTCCGGATGAGCGTTACACCAACGAGTTGGCGCTCTATAATCTGGAAGTAAACCTTAGTCCGCAACGATTACAAGGAGATTGTTTTGCACAAACGGAAGCTGAACTGAGACAGTGTTTGGTTATGGGGCGAAAAGCAGCTGCCCAGGAGCAGGCGGAGATCTTACTTGCGGGCATTCTGCCTACCCTCAATTTTCGGCACCTGCTTTTCGAGAATATGACTCCCGAAGAGCGCTATAAGGTCTTGAGTCAGGAGTTACTCAAGCTGCGGGGAAGTAAGTTTGAGATCTTCTTACAGGGAGTAGATGACTTCCAGGCCACCTTAGATAGTGTACTATTCGAAGCCTGTAATACGAGCTTCCAGCTCCACTTGCAGGTAGATCCAAATGACTTTATGCGCATGCACAATTGGGCACAGTTAATTAGTGGTCCGGTACTTTCCGCTTGTGCGAATTCTCCTTTATTATTTGGTAAAGAGCTATGGGCGGAAAATCGAATTGCCCTCTTCAAGCAAAGCCTGGATACGCGCTCCAATAAGAACCATCTGCGGGTAATGATGCCCCGGGTTTACTTTGGTGATCGCTGGCTCAATGGCTCGGCTGCTGAGTTGTGGAAGAAAGACGTTGTGCGTTTTCCTGTCCTCTTAAAAGGCTACGGTGATGATGATCCATTTGACTTATTGAAGCAAGGCCTTATGCCTAAGCTTAAGTCCATCCGCCTGCACAACGGGACGACTTATACCTGGAACCGTCTTTGCTATGGCGTAGCCAATAATTCACCACATATCCGTATTGAGTGTCGTTATTTACCTTCCGGCCCTTCTGTACAAGACGAGATAGCCAATTTTGCCTTCTGGATTGGTCTGATGAAGGGGATGCCTCCCGAGATGGAAAACTTCTGGGAAGGCACCGATTTCCGGGTAGCGAAGAGCAATTTTGTCAAAGCTGCTCGTACTGGCATTCATACTGTTCTCCACTGGAATGGCCAAAACTATGCCGCCAAAGACCTACTCTTATCCACTTTCTTACCGATGGCCGAGCAGGGACTGAAAAGAGTAGGTATTAAAGACGACGATGTCCGGTGCTACCTATCGGTGATTGAGCGGCGGATTAGTAGCGAAAATACGGGAGCGCAATGGCAACGCAACAGCTTCCGGCACTTGCGCAAAAAGCTTAAGCCTGCTGTGGCCGCTCGTTACTTGGTACAGCAAATGCTGGAATACCAAAAAGAAGACCTACCGGTGTACGAGTGGGAGATAATGGAATTTGGAAAGCTGCACCCGCAAGTAATAGAACAGGATGCCAAGGATAAATTGGTAGAGGACCTCATGCACCGTGATGTGATTTCCGTTCGAGATAACGTTTGCCTGGAGGTAGTGGAGCAGATCCTGAAATGGCGCCAGATCAATCACCTGCCGATTGAGAACGAAAACGGGGAACTCGTCGGAATGATCTCTTCCAGTCTACTGGCTGAAGTTGACTACAATTCCCAAGATCTAGCACGGTCTGTGATGATTCCAGACGTGGTCACTGTAAGCCCTGCCGCCCGCGTAGCGGAAGCGGAGCAAACTTTGAATGCTCACCAAATTGGTTGTCTACCCGTTTTAGAGAACGGCGCCCTGGTAGGACTTTTAACACGGAGTGATTTTGAGGAGGTGGTGGGGGAGCCGATATGGAAAAGATGAGAGCATAAACTTAAAAAGCCCAGCTGTCAGGGACAACCAGGCTTTTTTCTAGTAGCGGAGGTCCGCCAGCTGGCGGAAACCTGCGTCCGCCAGCCGGCGGATATGAGCCCGTACTACGAATCAATCAGTGTTCTAACCCAAAGTCTGCCACGAGCGGATTTCAATTGTTTTTCGCGTTTTAGCGCTTCCGTTTTAGTGATAAACTTTTCGGTGTGAATGACAGTCCACGGTCGATAGCGTACGGTATAACCTTTCTTGCCTAGCTTGTTGTGACTTAAGAGCCGTTGTTCAAGATTAGAGGTGTAGCCGATATAAATCTTATCGTATCCTGTAGAGTAGAGAACGTAAACTGTGAACATGAGAGAAACTTAAAGTAAATAAAATAAAAAAGCCTGACCATCTACTGATGACCAGGCTTTTTACCTAGTAGCGGAGGCAGGACTTGAACCTGCGACCTTCGGGTTATGAGCCCGACGAGCTACCAACTGCTCCACTCCGCGATGTATCACAACAACTAACAATTGATCATTATCAAAAGTGTCTCTTTGTCGTTGGGTGGGCAAATATAGGCGCTTTAAGTTTAGCGCGCAAGGGGTGGCGTAAAATAAATCATTTAATTACGACCACCCGCTGGCTAATCGGCTGATGCACACCTGTTTCAAGCTGCAAAAAATAAATGCCAGCGGCTAGGTCACTTGTGTCTAGCTGGTCTGTTGCGTAGCCTGCTGTCGTATTCAGTTGGCCCGTTTTGACAATTTGCCCGCTGGCGTCTGCCAATTGCCAGTTGACCTGACCCTGGTACGCATCCGGAAGTCGAAGCTGCACTTGGCTCGCACCAGCACTGGGGTTAGGTATCACCTTAAGGCTGAAGCGCTCGTCATCAATTGGAGTAGAAGTGCTTACCTCATTACTATTGCGTTCCAGAAGTTTCAAGTCATCCACATAGAAGCCGTCAGGATTCACGAATTGATCACTGACCATAAAGAAGCGCAGGGAAAGCTCATCTCCCGGAGATAAGAAGGAGGTAAGGTTTACCTCTTCTTGTACCCAATCCAACTGTTCTCCTTCCCAGATCGGTTGGTCAGGATCCTGTACATTTGAGCCGCTCACCGTATATAGGCCACAAGCTGGTATCCAAGGGCCATCATTTACCTGAAATTGCAGCTGGGCCCAGTCGTAAAAAGTTTCAATTTCCCATTTAGCCCAAAAGCTGAGCAGGTATTCTTCGGCGGCGTTCACGCTCAGTGGCTCGTCTAAGGTGATGATCGCAAATCGGTTGTTGGGGTAATTCTCGAATGGGGAATCCGTTAATGAGGTCGGGCCGGAAACGAAGTCCTCAGTAGTGAGGTCCCATCCCTCATCAGGCTGCCAATTATCCAAAGTAGGGAAGTCTTCGACAAACACTTCGGTGTTGAGATAATCGCCGAAGATCCGACTTACGGTATCTGTTCTCACAAAGCCGCCATTATCGATTTCCAGCACAAAGTTGAGTAGGGTGCCAGAGCTAATAGTACCAGTGACCGTGAGCGGGAAACTGTCCATCTGTACTTGGTTTTCACCTAGATCAAAGCTCAATGGCTCACTAGCCACCTGGATAAGATTGTCTTGTAGGCTCCTCAGGCTAACCGTAAGTGGCCCTGCAGTGCGCCCAAAGCGCTGTACGGAGAAGCGCAGGAAAGGAGCGTCTGGGGTAATCTCTACCTGACTGGGATCCGCTGTTGCTAGTCCCGCTACGTGGGGGACGTGCGCGTTGATAAGGTTCATCCAGACCGAGGCTTGGCAGTTGGGAATAATATCTTCCTGTATAGGCCAAAAACCGCCACCACCACCGCCGCGACCAACTTCGGGGGTCATGGAGTAGATTGCTGGTTTCTCGCCGGTTTCTCCGTACATCCAATCATCGGATACCCCATTGACCGTGTAGCCGACCGTCTCGGTTCCTGTACCGGCAAGGTAGTTGTTTTCCAAGGTCATTATGGCAGCCAGTGTGTTGAAGGTTTCTGATTCCGGTGTCGGGCTATCGCTCCAACCCCAAGGGTAAATCAGCAGATTGCCGAAGCTGTGATAGTTGAGCGCACTCACAAACTCATGGTTTTGGCAAAAGGCACGTACGGCCTGCGTTTCGGGCTCCGAAAAAGGCTCCGTGCCTCGATACACAGCAGACTCCGGATTAGGTGAAGAGCCAATGTCATCATAGCCCCATTCGTAATCGTAGTTGCGGTTTAGGTCTACCCCGATGGATCCGTCCTCGTTGTCTCGTATATTCTTCCGCCAAAGGCCGCCGCCATCTGGCTCATTAAATTCATTGAGTAGATACCCGTCTGGATTTAAGCAGGGCATGAAGTACAGCTCTGTATTATCCACCAGGAATCGCACCTCCGGATCAGTTTCGTAATTCTCCAACAAGTACCACATGTAATAAATCATCTGGCTCAAGCTGTTAGGCTCACGGGCATGGTGTAGCGCAGTATAGAGTACTTCAGGTTCTAACGACTCATCGGTATCGGGGTTATCACTAATCCGCATCCAATAAATTGGGCGGCCACCGTGAGTAACAATGCTGGACGAAACAATCAATCGTGGACTGATCAGGTTGGGATAGAGTAGACGCATAGAGTCCAATATGTCTATCATCTCTTCGTAGCGGTAGAAGCCGGCCATATCCCCCAAACGGAAATTAGTGGGAATAGGGTAGGAGTTTACATCCGGTCCTCCACCGGTTGGCGTTTCACAAGGGAAACCACCTCGCGCACCACTCGATTCATTTAAACGACGCTCTGGTCTTTGGTAATAGTCGACTACATCATCGATCAGAATTTCGTAATCAAAGCCCGCAAGGCTCAGTTTACGAAGTTCTGAGGTCGAAAAATCATTGGTTAAATGACGACCAGGAATATATTCTCCATGATCCGTTTCCAGACCTAACCGTGCCAGCTCCCAAATCGTATGTCCCTCCAGGCGAATCCGGGCACGATGGTACTGCTCGTCAACACCTTGGGCAGTCAGTTGGAAAATACAGAGAAAGAGACCTAAGCAAATGAGATGTAATCGAGTAGTCATTGAGGTTGGATATTACATTGCAAGTAAGAGGAGCGAAAATAGTGGAGTTTGTGCAGTCGTAATAGCCAAACCTGCCTTCTGTCGGATAGTAAACGATAAGGGTTTGATCAAGTGAGAAATAGGAAATAAGAAAATTGGAAGGTGGGAAATCGGAGGTGAGAGGTCGGAACTCCAGGCTTAATTTCAACTAACCAACTAACCAAGAAGACGCCGCAGCCTTACATTTGCGCTCGTAACTATAGCGTAGGCACATGGCGAAGGCGGCCCAATCCTAGGCTTCCTCATCCTCCGGTGCCAACTTAATAACGAGCCCTTCCATGCTGTCCTCTAGCTGTAATTGGCAGCCCAGTCGCGAGTTGTCTTCTACGAAGAAGGCCTGATCTAGCATATCTTCTTCATCATCGGTCATTTCCTTCAATTCATGGTCGCTCAAGACGTAACAGTGGCAAGTGGAGCACAGGGCCATGCCACCACAGGTGCCTTTTACCGGCAGCTCGTAAGCTTTACAGAGCTCCATAATATTCATATTCATATCCGTAGGCGCTTCTAGCTCGTGTTTGGCGTCCTGACGGTCAATAACGGTTATCTTGATCATTCGATCTTATTTGAGCGGGCAAAAATACGGGAGTTTCCAGAAATGGACACGCCTCCAATAGAAACATTGTGGGATATTTCTACCTCAGTTTTGCCTCCAACTGGTGTACTTTCAGTAGGTAACGCTTAGACCGACCTCACAGTTGAGTGTTTGCTTACCCACTGTACTACCAGCTAAGCACGAAGCAGATTTGCCACTGAGCTTGTAGCGACGGTTTCCTATGCATCAAGTGGCACCAACAAATGCTTAATCTTCCTCAACAATATTTAAGGGGCGGTCAATGCTTTCTTCTAGTGAAATGAAGGTTTCGGTACGCTGAATGCCCTGGATGGGTTGAATCTTATCGTGTAAAACATCGCGCAAGTGGGTGGTGTCACGGCAGATGATTTTAGCAAAAATGCTGTAAACGCCGGTTGTGTAGTGGGCCCCTACCACCTCTGGAATTTTGGCTAGTTCTTCTGCCACCTCATCGTAAAGTGAGCTCTTGTCCAAATAGATCCCCAGGAAAGAAACAATATCGTAGCCCAGCTTTTCATAATTCACATTCAGGTTGTAGCCCTGTACAATTCCCGCTTCCTCCAGCTTTTTCATGCGCACATGAATGGTACCACCGGAAACATAAAGCTCCTTGGCAATCTCAGTAAACGGCTTCTTAGCGTTGCGCATTAGGATAGAGAGAATCTTGCGGTCTAAGTCGTCTATTTCTTTCTCCTTACTCATACCTTGTAGTTGTCCTGGCAGTGCTGTTTAAAGACAGCTAAATTGGTTCTGCAAGCTAATATTTTATTTGTGGATTTTGAAAGAGTGGGTCGGATTAGACAGTAGTGTTCAATAAGGTGCGCGCTAACTGAAATGATACTGCTTTGTCCGTAAGGGCTTGGTTGTGAGTGGAAATATTGTTTGGTTTATTATAGTGAAACCTAAGGAGAAGTTGTAATTCCAAGTTTTAATGAAATTATATTCCATTTTCCGTGAACAAACTCAAATAAATGCTGTTTGCCGATTAAGCCTTAGCTAAGAAGCCATTATCATACACGCATTTTCCTTGTGAAATAACCTTCCGTTGGTTTGAACCGGATGCGTCAGTGGTCTTTAGCTGACCCTTAGATATAGCTCCAAATCAATCCGTTCAAATCACCTAATTCCACTTTGATGAAAACTGCTGGTTAATACGGGCATGCAGGCCCGTGTATTTGTACGCTTTTGCATTAAGTGACCATCCTTACAATGAAGCAACCACCCTGCCACCAGGGGAAAAAGGCCCGTGGTAAATTATTACCAAAGGTGATTTCCTGGTTTCCAGCATTGGCAGTAGCCATCCTACCCAAATGTCCATTTTGTCTAATGGCATACTCTGGTGCCGTGTCGCTATGTAGCGGTAATATGCTTTTTCCAAACGCGGGTACTTGGGCTTCTTACCTCACTATGGGCTTGGCCGTCGTTGTTTTTCTCAGCATCATATTGAACCGCAAGGGCAGCAAAACCTGGTTTGCCCTGGGCTTGGTCACTATCGGCATTGTATTTCTCGTTGCCGGGCAGTTCTTGTTCATTTCTGAATTCAATTACTATCTAGGGGTAGGTTTCCTCTTTTTTGGCATTTGGCTTAACGGCAGCTTTCTCCACTACTACCACAAGACACGTGCTTTTCTAAGCACGCAAAAAATATCAACCATATCAAAACACTTAAATAAATGATTGCGGAAAATTTCATGTATGATTCGCCTGGCACCCTGGAAGAGGCTTTCCAGCTGTTGCACGAATACGGCGATGATGCAAAAATCTTAGCAGGAGGGCACAGCTTGATTCCCATGATGAAGCTGCGTTTTGCCGCGCCTACCCACCTCATCGACATCAACAACATTCCGGGCCTTTCTTACATCAAAGAAGAGGGTGGTTATCTGAAAATCGGGGCCATGACCCGAGAAGCAGATTTGGAAGAATCTGATCTCATTTCCTCTAAGTACCATGTCTTCATAGATGCCACTAAACTCATTGCCGACCCACAAGTCCGCAATTTTGGTACGGTAGGGGGTAATATCGCTCACGGTGACGCGGCTAATGATCATCCGGCGGTCATGTTTTCACTTAATGCAGAAGTGGAAATCGCAGGCAAGGACGGTCGTCGCCTCGTTGGAATCGATGACTTCTTCTACGGTTTCTACATGACCGCAGTACAGCACGGTGAAATCCTCACCGAGATTCGCATTCCAGTACCTACTGGCAAGTTTGGTACGGCCTATCACAAGGCAGAGCGCAAAGTAGGTGACTACGCCACTGCTGGTGTGGCCGCTATGGTTGAAATTGGTGCGGATGGTACTTGTACTAATGCGGGTATCGGACTCACCAATGTCAATGCATTACCGATGCGGGCAGCGCGTTCACAAGAAGTCCTCATTGGCAGTAAACTCACCGACGAGGATATCAATCTGGCAGCTAAGTATGCTTCCGAAGATTGTAACCCATCGGATGATCTGCGCGGTGATGAAGACTATAAGCGCCACCTCGTAAAGGTGATCACCAAGCGTATGCTAAAGCAAGCCATCTCTAGAGCTAAATAAGAAGCTGTCAAATAGTTAATTCCCGATTTCAGCGTTTTAGTGCAGGTATAAGCGAATGATAATGAGCGTATTCAAGCTAAAAGGCTGAAGTAAGAGAGGGAGCTTAATTTTTGACGGAAATTAAAAGGATAAAAAATGAAAAAAACTATCAACATAACTGTCAACGGTACAGCACATACCGTAGAGGTAGAACCTCGCACTTTACTTGTTCACCTGATCCGTGAGCAACTTTCTATGACGGGTACCCACATTGGTTGCGATACTTCCAGCTGTGGTGCTTGCACTATCCTAATCAACGGCCGTTCGGCTAAGTCGTGTACCATTTTAGCGGTACAGGCTGATGGCAAGGAGATAGCAACAGTAGAAGGACTCGCTACAGCGGAAGGTCTTCACCCTATTCAGGAAGGATTCCACTTAAACCATGCCCTGCACTGTGGCTTTTGTACCCCCGGAATGATGATGCGAGCGGTAGAGCTTTTGGAAAAGAACCCGAACCCTACAGAGGAAGAAATTCGCTGGGGTATTTCTGGCAATTTGTGTCGTTGTACCGGCTATAACAACATTGTGAAGGCCATTCAGTGGACATCCGCCAAGATGCAAGGCAAAGACCTGCCTTCTACGGAGCCAGAGTTTGTCTAAATCCTTTGCGTGTGAGTTGGTTTCAGGAAAGCTAGTTCTTCCTGCTAACCTCCCTAAATCAAAAAAATAATCATCAATGATAAAGTGTAAAACATCCAAAGAAATTGGAGGAATGGGGCACTCCAAAAAGAGAAAGGAGGACGCCCGTTTCATACAAGGAAAAGGTAATTATGTGGATGATGTGAAGCTGCCCGGCATGCTTTACATGGATATTGTCCGCAGCCCTTATGCCTACGCAAAAATTAAGAATATTGATGCCAGCAAGGCCCTGGAAATCCCTGGTGTAATTGCGGTTGTAACAGGTAAGGACCTGGAGCAATATAACTTGCACTGGATGCCAACTTTGATGTCGGATACCCAGATGGTCTTGCCCACCGATACGGTGATGTATCAAGCGCAGGAAGTAGCAGCCGTTATTGCTACTGATCGCTATACTGCACGCGACGGTAAGGAAGCAGTGCGGGTAGAGTATGAGCCCATGACGCCAGTGATGGACCCATTCAAAGCCTTAAATGAGGATGCTCCGGTCTTACGTTCTGATAAAGAAGGTAAAACCGACAACCACATTTGGCATTGGGAAGTAGGTGATAAGGAAGCCACCGATAAGGTATTCGAAGGTGCTGATATTACGGTGAGCCAACAGATGCACATCCCACGGATTCACGTGGCTTCCATCGAAACCTGCGGCTGTGTTGCGGCCTACAATAAGGTGGAAAACCACTTGACGATGTACATGACTACCCAGGCGCCGCACGCCATTCGTACGGTAATTGCCTTGGTGGCTGGTCATGTAGGCTTAACCGAGGAGAAAATCCGCGTTATCTCACCTGATATTGGTGGTGGCTTTGGTGGTAAAGTGCCGGTTTATCCAGGTTACGTTATTGCTATCGCTGTTTCCTTCCTCACCGGAGCTCCGATTAAGTGGATCGAAGACCGCAGTGAAAACTTACAGGCTGACTCGTTCGCACGGGACTACCACATTACTGCCGAGATGGCTGGCACGAAGGATGGTAAGATCCTGGCTACGCGTTTCAAGGTACTCGCCGACCACGGTTATACCGATGCCTCCGCTAACCCTTCAAAATTCCCTACTGGTTTATTCTCTATCGGTACCGGTTCCTATGATTATGGCGCAGCCTATATGGAAGCGGATGCGGTGTACACCAATAAACCACCGGGGGGTGTCGCCTATCGTTGTTCTTTCCGGGTTACGGAGGCCGTGCACGCCATCGAGCGTTTGACCGACGTATTCGCCAGCAAGGTGGGTAAGGACCCTGCGCAGTTGCGTATGGAAAACTTCATTAAGAAGGAAGACTTCCCCTGGGCATCTCCTACCGGTTGGTTCTACGATAGTGGCGATTATCATGCCGGCCTACAGAAGGCCATGGATGCAGTCAACTACAATGAACTAAGAGAAGAGCAGAAGCGCCTGCGCGCCGAAGGTAAACTCATGGGTATTGGTATTTCTACCTTCACCGAAGTAGTAGGAGCGGGTCCATCCAAGGACTTTGATATCCTGGGTGTGAAGATGTTTGATAGTGCTGAAATCCGCGTACACCCTACCGGAAAAGCTATCGCTCGTTTTGGTACCAAGTCTCAGGGGCAGGGCCACGAAACAACCTACGCTCAAATTGTAGCGGAGGAATTAGGTATCCCAATGGAGCACATCCAAATTGAGGAAGGGGATACGGATACTGCTCCTTACGGTTTGGGTACCTACGCCAGTAGAAGTACACCTACCGCGGGTGCTGCGGCCGCCATGGCAGCTCGTAAGCTCCGTGAAAAAGCAAAGAAAATTGCTGCCTACCTATTGGAGGTGAGTGAGCAGGATCTTGAGTGGGAACCTGGCAAGTTCTTCGTAAAAGGTGCTCCTGAGAAGTCAAAGAGCATTCAGGAAATTGTATTTGCCGCTTACACTAATCATCCTCCGGGCATGGAAGGTGGTTTCGAGGCTACGCACTATTATGATCCTCCAAACCTGACCTTCCCTTCAGGTGCTTACATCTGTGTGGTAGATATCGATCCAGAGACTTGCCACATCAACGTGCGCCGCTTCGTAGCGATTGACGATTGTGGTAACATCATCAACCCTATGATTGTACAGGGGCAGGTGCATGGCGGTCTTACACAAGGCCTCGCACCAGCTATGTACGAAGAGTTGATCTACGATGAAGCTGGTAATATCCTGAATGGTACCTTCATGGATTATCTGGTACCAACAGCGGTAGAGTCTCCCAACTGGGAAACGGGTCATACCATCACTCCTTCTCCGCACCACCCAATTGGTGCAAAAGGAGTGGGTGAATCTCCAACAGTGGGGGCACCACCGGCAATCGTGAACGCGATTGTAGATGCAGTGCAACACCTGGGGGTTAATCACCTCGAAATTCCAGTTACGCCTTTCAAGCTTTACAAAGAGCTGAAGGCCGTAGGATACTTTGACGAATAAAGATCACTTTGGGAGGCAAGTAATATCGAACGGATATGCCTTGCCTCCTTTCTATTTTGCAAGAGTGTAGTTTTTGACTTTTAAACTGTCCCACATAATGGTTGCGCGGGATTCATCTCGCCCTAAGTTATTTGGTGACAGAGAATCATTATTCCATACTTTAATGCCATATGAATACAGTAATCAATAAAGAATTTGACATACAACAGCCGATCGATGTGGTTTGGAAGAGCCTGGCTTCTCCAGAAGACATCGTGACCTGTGTGCCGGGAGCGGCTATCACCAATAAGCTTGACGACCGGAACTACAAAGGAGAGGTTGTTACTAAGTTTGGTCCAATTAAGGCCTCCTACGCTGGGGACATTGAAATAGTTGAATTAGACGAGACGAACCGTAAAATGGTACTGAAAGGCCGAGGCCTAGATAGCAAAGGCAAGGGTAGTGCCGATATGGTTATGAACGGTACCCTAAAGGAAATAGAGGGCGGTACACATGTTCACTTCAATATGAATATTACCATCGTTGGTATGCTAGCGCAGTTTGGCTCTCGTTTAATCAATGATGTGTCTGATCAACTTTTGAATCAGTTCGTGACCAACTTTCGCAATAAACTAGCTGATGGCGGTGAAGCAACAGCTGGTGAAACAGACAATGCACTGAATGCCGGTAAGCTCGCGGGCACGGTAGTTAAGAGCATGATCGGAAGTGTTGGTGATATGTTTAAAGGGGATAAAAAGCAGGCTTAGTGCAGCATCCTAAAGATTTAATACCGGCCCTGGATGAATTGGGCTTTGTGGTAGAAGAAGAATTGGCTACTGTGCTGTACTTGCAGCTGCAGCTGCAAAAACCGCTACTGCTGGAAGGGAATCCAGGGGTGGGCAAGACACAAGTGGCCTATATTCTTTCCAAGTATCTGGGGTATGATCTGATCCGCTTACAGTGCTACGAAGGGCTGGATGTGAGTAATGCCATCTACGAATGGAATTACCAAAAGCAGCTATTAGCTATCAAAATCCATGAACAAAGTGGCATTTCCGAAAAGGAGAAAGAGGATTTGATCTTCAGCGAAGATTACTTACTCAAGCGTCCTTTGTTGCAGGCGATTAGTGCCAACGAAAAGAAGGTGCTACTCATTGATGAGATCGACCGTGCGGATGAAGAATTCGAAGCCTTTTTGTTGGAGCTACTATCGGACTTTCAGATAAGTATTCCCGAGCTGGGTACTATTGAGGCCAAGCACCGCCCCATTGTGGTGCTTACCTCCAACCGGACCCGTGAGCTGAGTGATGCCTTAAAACGGCGTTGCCTTTATCACTGGGTGAATTATCCAGACAAGGACAAGGAGATGCGCATTATCCAAAAACATCTACCTCAGTTGGAAGAGCAACTGGTCGAGCAGTTGGCAGACTATGTGCAACGTATCCGTCTGTTGAAACTGGATAAGAGCCCGGGTATTGCTGAGACTATCGACTGGGCACGCGGCATCGCGGCTTTGGGTGGGACAGAGAATGCCATCTACCACAGCCTGTCTTGCTTGCTTAAGTCGGATCACGATATTCAGCTGGTGGGTCAGGAAATCTTTTAATGACGGGGGGCTAAGTCCCGTCTAACTACTAATCAAAAAACATTAAGCATGTCTACATTGAAAGAATATCAGGATCAAGAAAAAGAACGGCAGGAGGTGGCTGGTGAGACCAATCAGCATTACCTATCGGTGAATCTGCCGGGGGATCGCACGATGACAGTAGAGACCGAATCGGTTCGTGCGCGTATTGCTGCCATGAAGGTGGAAAAGGATAAGCCTAATCACGACGTCAAGAAGTAGGATTGTCCTTGGATCATTACACCGACTATGGTTCTTTTAGTACAGCACTAATTGGCTTTAGCCAGTACGCCAGGAAGGCGGGTTTTAGTGCAGGCTTGCAGTGCAGTCAGGACGCGGTCCAGGCTGCACTGCTTGGCCTTTGGCTAGATCGTGATCTGTTTGGTCATGCCTTGGCTTCGCTCTTTTGTCATTCGGCAGAAGAACGGGAACGATTTCGCCCGGTATATAACCGATTTTGGCGCATGCGAGGTACACGGATCAACGACAAAAGAGACTATAAGAACACCAAGAAGATCGTCAAGGCGCCAAAGAGCATTGCGGTGATGGCGGGCATCGGGAAGGAAAATGATCAAGACCAGGGCGAAGACAGTAAAAATAGCAGCGGCGCGCACGCCAAGGAGACCATCAAGAAGACGGACTTTAGTAAACTAAGCGCAACCGAGACGGCATTACTCGATGAGATCAGTGAAAAACTGGTGCGGGAAATGAGTCTCCGGATTCGGCGCAAGCGTAAAAAGAGTCATAAAGGTCAGGTTAATCTCGGCCAATCTATTCGCCAGAATCTGCAAAATGGAGGTACCATTATCGATCTGGTGAAGAGTAAGAAAAAACGCGAAAAATACCGCTTACTTATTCTGCTTGACGTGAGCGGCTCTATGGACAAATACTCTTTTTATTTGTTGAAATTTTTGTGGTCTTTACGTATTCATTTTAAGCAAATTGAAGCCTTTGCCTTTAGCACCAAGTTAATGCGGATTACGGATTACATTTCCGATAAAGAT
Organism: Bacteroidota bacterium; assembly: GCA_038528965.1. Classification (GTDB taxonomy): domain Bacteria; phylum Bacteroidota; class Bacteroidia; order Chitinophagales; family Saprospiraceae; genus Lewinella. The sequence goes on from JBCBEC010000009.1 coordinate 40,569, forward strand.
TTAGCAACCACACTGCTACGCGTATCGCATCATGTAACCCACTGGTCTAGCGGCACCAAAATTGGTGACTGCTTGAAGGATTTTAATGAAAACTACGCCAAGCGGCACCTGAACGGTAATACGGTAACGCTTGTTTTAAGTGATGGATTGGATACTGGAGAGCCAGAAGTATTGTCAGCGGCGATCCAGAAAATTAAACTGCGTTCCAAGAAATTGGTCTGGCTGAACCCCCTTAAGGGTATGGAGGGCTACGAACCCATACAAGAAGGTATGAAGACGGCGCTACCAGCGCTGGATCATTTTGGGGCGGCACACAATTTTGCCAGCCTCTTGGAACTGGAAAATATTTTGGTACATGCATAATACATTTCTCAATACCGCTGCAGGGCTTAACCAGAAGAATCAGGCCTACGCTACCGCAATCATCGTAAGGCGAAAGATTCCAAGCTCTGGTAAGCCGGGCGATAAGGCCATCATTACTGCGGATGGTTCCATCCACGGCTGGATTGGTGGAGGTTGCACGCGTGGCATCGTGCTCAAAGAAGCACTCATGGCCTTGCAGGATCGTCAGCCCCGAATGGTTTACATCAGCCCCGATGCCATCAACCGAGATGAGAAAGGGACCAAGCTGTACCACATGACTTGCCAAAGTGGGGGAGAGGTAGAAGTTTATATCGAACCTGTGTTGCCAAAGCCCCAGCTCCGCATCTTTGGCAAATCCCACATTGCTATGGCGCTAGCTAAGCTGGCCAAAGCCATGGAGTACCAAGTAGATGCAGTAATGACCACTGCTGATGCCAATGTTTTTCCAGAGGCCGATTCCCTCATTGAACTCAACGATTTCGAGGCCAATGAAGAGAATGCCAGTCAGTACATGATTGTTTGTACTCAAGGCGAACGCGATGCCGAGGCCCTTTTTGCGGCGGTAAATGCCCAGCCTCAATATCTAGCGTTTGTGGCCAGTCGCCGCAAGGCCAACGCTATTTTCTCCGACCTCCGTGGCATGGGCATCACCTTTGATCAGCTCAAAACAATCAAAACGCCAGCTGGTCTTGATATTGGTGCCAAGACACCATACGAAGTAGCCATTAGCATCCTTGCTCAAATCATCAAGGATTTCCGCGCCGAGCCGGAAGAAGAACAGCCAACTACTGCGGAAGAAAAGGTAGTAGCCACCATGGCGGGAACGGATTATTACATCAATCCAGTTTGCCAGGTTCCGGTACAAAAAAGCACAGCCAAGCACGTACTCGAATACAAAGGTGAGTCCGTCTACTTCTGCTGTGATGGTTGCAAGGTCAGCTTTGAAAAAGAACCGGAAAAATACATGGAAGTGGCAGAGGCGTAGGGGCTCGCGTTGCTCGCGCAAGAAGCTCGTTACACTCGCGAGCAACGCGAGCTACAACCGCGAACGCAGTGAGCCCTAACCACGAGCGTCAGCTAGTCCTACCGTGAGCGAAGCGAACTTAACCCACGAGCGAAAGCGAGTCCTCCTGTGAACGCAGTGAGCTTCCCTCGTGAGCGCAAGCGAACCTCAATCCCTCTCGTGTATCGTCCCTTCCTTGTACTTTAAAAAGCCACCTGGTTTTTCCCGAAAAGCGGCTACGATCTCCGAGGCAATAGATAACGCAATTTCGCTGGGTGATTCTGCACCAATTTCCAAGCCCGTCGGGGCATGCAAGAAAGAGAGCTTATCCCAGTCGAGCTCAGGCAAGTCGCCCTGCATTTTTTGGAGGCGTTTCTTAGGTCCCAGCATACCCATATAGCGCGGGTTTTTAGCGGCAAATAAGGGTAGCATCCACTTGTCCTTATTGTAGTCGTGCGACATGAGCATCACAGCAGTATAGTCGTGAACGGCCAGTTGTTCGGCCTCTTCGTATTCTACTACCTGCTTGGCTGCTTCGTACATTTCTTTGGTGAGCTTGGTGCGTTTACCTACCAGGTAGGTTTCCCAGCCTAGTTCACCTGCGATGCCCAGCATAGCGTTTACGTCATAATTATCACCAATGATGATCAGGCGAGTTTCGGGGCGGATAAACTCTACCAAGAGCCGGAGCGTACCTTCTTCCGTATCGCAGTTAAATAGACGTGATTTGCGTTTTTGCACGGCCTCTGCTATGTAGGACTTTATGTTCTCGCCGTTTATTCCGGCAAAGTCTGCTGGCGCAGCCGGATCTTCTACCAAATGTTGTGCACCTAGTAAGACATTGCCTAATGGAGCATCAACGATCTTGAGCATGATCGCTGGCTTGTCCGCTGCCAGTATGCCTCTTAGTTGTTCAAGTTCGTTGTTCGGGTTCTCCTTGTCAATTGGAGTAAATACGACTTCGATACGGCCGTTGCAACCCAGTCCGATACCAATTTGATTTTCATCGTCATCCATCGTGTCGTAGACAACCCGGGTAGTCTCATTTTTGAAGATAGCCATTTGTGAACGCTTGAGGGCATCGCGTTCCAGGCAGCCGCCACTAATGCCACCTGTCCACATACCATTGCTGCGGACGAGCATACGTGCACCAATTCTGCGGTAGGATGACTCCTCAACATTGACCACGGAGGCCAGGGCAACCTTCTCCTTGGAAAAATCTATCTGATCGTACTCTTTGAGTATTCTTCTAATTTCTTTCAATTTGAGTAAGTTTTAATGGTTATGGCTGCAAATTCCTGCTACCGGCATTCAATACAGGAATTAGTACGATCTGGTCTTTGGAGATTGGGAGTTAGTTTAGTGTATCGGGGCTAATTTCTTAGGCTATAGGTGTTGCTTTATTTCTTGTTCTTTTGTAAGGTGAAGCCCTGGGGAAACACAGCTTGAAAGTCAACGAATACCCGCCGCATAAGGTTTACGATAAATTGCTTTCAGCGGTCTACTTTGCGGCCTACAGGTAACTTTGGTAAAGCGGGGCTAAAATAGTTAGGTGCCACGAAAGAAGTCCTATCCTAACCCTTATTTCATCTCGATTTATAAATACAGACAGAATGAGGTGTTTTGAAAATCCTCTTGCTCTGATGGTTGCAAAACAATATCCTCGAATTTTTGTATAAATTACGTCTTTTACCATTGAACTGATTTAAAGTATTGGTCTGCAAACCAGAGGGAAACTTTAAACCAGTTCAATATCAAAAAAATACCTTTCAATCTCCCCCGTTTAGTGGAGATGTGGATGCTTTTAAAGGCGTTTCTTAAAGGCCCAAGCGGGAATTAAAGGTGGAACCCAGATACAGAGAGGGCATTTTTTGCGGGATACTTAATCGACAGAGCGTAAATTTGCGCTTTAATCAAGAGCTCATGTTGAATCAGGATAAGCAATTACTTAGGAGAGTAGCGGTCTGGCTGCCATTGTTATTGGCGGTTGTATTGGCCTTGGGGATGTTCATTGGTTTGCGGTTTCAGAGTGCTGCTCCTACCGTAGTATCCGGTAGTGATCTCACCAATTTGCATCGGAGTCTGGCCGGACAGGGCAAAATTGAAGAACTACTCCGGTACATCGATGCGAAGTATGTGGAAGATGCGGACGAGAAGGTGATGATCGACAAGGCCATTGACGCTGTCCTTGGAGAACTTGATCCGCACAGTAATTATATTTCTAGTGAAGATCTGGTGGCCATTAATGAGCAGCTGGAGGGGAATTTTGACGGCATCGGGGTAGAGTTCATGATTCTCGATGATACCATTGTAGTAGTTACACCCCTGGCTGGTGGGCCGTCGGAAGCGGCAGGCATTCGTGCCGGGGATAAGATTGTTGCTATCGAAGATTCTATCGTGGCGGGCGTCAATCTTGATACACGCGATATCTTTACACTGCTACGTGGTGAGAAAGGCACGGACGTAAATGTGGGCGTGCTACGCTTTGGTCAAGATGAACTAATTGATTTTACCATTACTCGTGATAAGATTCCGGTGCATAGTGTTGACGTGGCAATGATGCTAGACGATAAGGTCGGCTTTATTAAGGTCAACCGCTTTAGTGCGACGACCTACGACGAATTTGTCCAGTCCTTGCAAAAGTTGGTAGAGGAGCACGAAATGCGGGACCTGATTATTGACCTGCGACATAATCCGGGAGGATATTTGACTCAGGCCACTAACATGCTGAGCCAAATCTTTCCAGAAAAAGGAAAACTCCTGGTGTATACCGAAGGTCGTACCGTAAAGCGTACCGAATACACCACTAATGGTCGCCCGTTCTACAATATCGGCGAGGTTGTTATTCTGATCGATGAGAGTTCCGCTTCCGCCAGTGAAATTATGGCGGGTGCGGTGCAGGATCACGATCGAGGCGTACTGGTTGGTCGTCGTTCTTTTGGGAAGGGACTCGTGCAGGAGCAGTACCCGCTGCGTGATGGTTCTGCCTTGCGTTTGACGGTGGCTCGTTATTATACGCCTTCCGGTCGTTGCATTCAAAAAGAATACGAGGAGGGTAACGAAACGGCTTACGATCGTGATGTGGAAGATCGTTACATCAACGGCGAACTCTCTGAGGAAGACAAAATCGAGATTGCGGACAGTACTCGCTTCTACACCGCTAATGGTCACATCGTCTACGGTGGGGGAGGGGTTACGCCGGATATCTTTGTCCCGCTTGATACCTTTCTATTACGCGAGGATTATCTCCGTTGGCGTCAATATGCTGCCGGTTATATTTTCCGCTACAGCGAACAAAATCCAGAATTAGCCGAACGCTACGACTTAGAGCGCTTTGTCCAGGAATATCAAGTACCTGCGGACATGTACCGCGAATACTTGGCCTACGCCGTAGAACAAGGGGAAGAAAGTGCTGAACCTACCAATAGCCGCGTCGTATCTGAGGTTAAACGTTTCCTGAAAGCTCGTCTAGCCCGTCAGCTGTTCAGTGCCGAAGGCTTCTTTGCGGTCTGGAACGAAAATGATGATATGATCACCGAGGCCATGCGCGTACTTCGTACCGAAGATCCGCTGGCGGCTGCGCGGGCGGAGTAGGAATCTCAGATACAAGTGTATTATAATTGTCGTAAAGACGCATTGCAATGCGTCTCTTCGGCAGGGTACTTACGATCATCTTTTTTACCGAAGAACTATCTAACCCCCAAACCCTCTAACCGATCAATACCCAAACCGCTTCAACCACTGATCATCATCGCGCCAGTTCTCACGCACCTTTACGTGGAGATCCAGGAACACTTTAGATTGGAGGAATGTCTCTAAGGCTTTACGAGCGTCGGTGCCCAGCTGTTTGATGGAGGTACCGCCCTTACCAATGATGATACTTTTCTGCGTTGGGCGCATTACGTAGATTTCTGCGCGTATCCGGATGAGATCCTCTCCCTTTTTCGTTTGTGTTTCCTTGAAGGATTCTACTCCTACTTCCACCGAGTAGGGAATCTCCTGGTGGTAGTTATCCAGTATTTTTTCACGAATGATTTCGCTCACGAAAAAACGCTCAGGTCGATCAGTCAGCTGATCTTTGGGATAGTAGGCAGGACCTTCGGGGAGTGTCTTAATGATGGTTTTTAGTAAACCTTGAGTGCCTTGTTGATGAAGGGCAGAGAGTGGGAACACCTCGGCCAGTTCTAGCCGTTCTTGCCAGCTGGTGATTTGTGACACAATCGTGGCTTGATCAGAAAGGTCTATTTTATTGAGCACCAGAAAAACGGGAGCCTTGGTTTTACGTAGTTGCGCTATAATGGGGTCATCGTCTTCATAAACTTCGTCAGCACCAACGACGAATAGCATGATATCTGCATCCTCAAAAGTAGAGTCGACCATGCGGTTCATGGCTTCCTGCATTTTGTAGGCGGGATCTTTGATAACCCCTGGCGTATCACTGAAGACAATCTGGAAATCATCACCGCTCAATAGCCCAATAATCCGGTGGCGAGTAGTTTGGGGCTTGGCTGTGATAATCGACATCCGCTCTCCAACCAGCGCGTTCATCAAGGTAGATTTACCAGCGTTGGGCCGGCCAATAATATTTACAAAACCTGATCGATGCATTCTTTCGTTTTCGGCACTGAAGTGTAGCGCACAAAGGTACGCAATTACCTTACGGAATATTCACCGGATTCACATACCAATCACTAGCTTGCTTTTTTAAGCCAATAAATGATCTTCATGTACTTGTCAAGTTGTGTGCATCCCTAATCCATGAACTTCCAAAATTCCTATCTTCGCCCCAAAAGCTCACGTTATGTATAACATGCTACTTCATGCCCATTCTGGTCTACGTTGGTTAGTGCTGTTTTTCCTAATAGCCGCCATTGTCACCGCCTGGTCCAGCTGGTCAAAAAAATCAGAATATCCCGTTGGAAAAATGCCATTGTTTGGCTTCATTTTTACCCACGTACAATTGCTACTTGGATTTATCCTTTACTTCATCAGCCCTAAGGTGCAGTTTGCGTCCGGTGTGATGAAGGACAGCATGCTCCGTTTTTATACTGTCGAACACATCAGTCTCATGCTGATTGCGATTGTTTTGATCACCTTGGGGTACCGTAAAGCTAAAAAGCAAGCACCTGCACCTGAGGGTCATAAGACAATCTTCACCTACTACCTTATCGGCCTTGTACTGATTTTGGTCAGTATTCCTTGGCCCTTCCGTAATCTGGGAGCAGGTTGGTTCTAGCTATTGACGTGCTGATTTGCTGGCTACCGCAAAACAGCGAACAAAAAACGAAAAGCGGACGCTTGGAGCTGATTAAGGTCCAGGCGTTCGGCTTTTAGGTAGCTTGGTTGCGGGAGTCAAATCTAAGAGCTTGTTTGGGAATTTTGCGAACGGATTATCAACGATTTGTAGTTCTGTCTAAAGGGTCAAAACTGAGTTTGGCGGGCCAAATGAAGTTTTTAGCCTGACGCCAGGTTTGCAAATCCTTGATAATCAGGAAGCACGCATTTCTTTCCCAAATTAAATTCCCGAACATGCTCTAAATATCCCTGAATCGGGAACTATTCCGTGGGGGAAATTGCTATATGGTAGCAGGAGACACCGAGATATAGGTCTCAAGAACGGTCTCCCAACTAAAAATTAGCAGTTAGCGACATTTTCTTTTGCGAGCTGGCTGCCGAAGTGCAATCTAGGAAGATGGTGTAATTAAGAAATTCTGTTGGTCAATCGGGAGATAATTGCAAATAATGTTCTCCCAAAGAATGCTTTCGCAAACGCGCATGTGAACCTACCTGAAAACGCGCAATATTGACCACTCCTTTAGCTTCCGAAAAACTCATTTACCCTTTTGGTTTTCAAAGAATAAAGCGTACCTTTGCAATCGCTTTTTCACAAGGGATGGGTGAACTCTGTGTAAATCACTCGTTTTCTTGAAGACATACCGAGCAGCGAACCCTTTGAGTTTCAATGCTTGGTGTAGGCCTCTGGCAAGACCGAGGAACTGTAAAAAGTGACCTTTTTTAAATTAAGAAAGCGTATGCCTACTATTAATCAACTTGTGCGGAAAGGCCGCACTCAAATTGTGACCAAGAGCAAGTCACGTGCATTGGACTCTTGTCCTCAGAAGCGCGGGGTTTGTACACGTGTGTACACAACCACTCCTAAGAAGCCTAACTCAGCGCTTCGTAAAGTGGCTAAGGTACGCCTGACCAATGGTATTGAGGTAATTGCCTACATCCCGGGTGAGGGTCACAACCTGCAGGAACACTCAATCGTACTTATCCGCGGTGGTCGTGTAAAAGACCTACCTGGTGTACGTTACACGATTGTACGTGGGGCTTTAGATACAGCCGGTGTAAACGATCGTAAGCAGTCTCGTTCTAAGTACGGTACGAAACGTCCTAAGAGCTAATATTAATTAAGTTTCCTTATCCGTTTGGTTTCGCACTGAACGGATTGCCGCTGTAAAGTAGCTAGCAGAAACCGCTAATAAAGAAACAATGAGGAAAAGAAAGCCAAAATTACGAGTTATCGCTCCGGATCCACGCTACGGTGATCCAATGGTAACTCAGTTCGTCAATATGATGATGTTGCAAGGCAAGAAGAGCGTTGCGTTCAAGGTATTCTATGATGCAATGGACATCATCAAAGAGCGTTCCGATGGTGATGAGCACGCTGTGTGGAAGAAGGCGTTGAATAACGCTATGCCACAGGTGGAGGTTCGTTCACGTCGTATCGGTGGTGCTACCTTCCAGATTCCAACCGAAATCCGCGCTAAGCGTAAGCTGTCTATCGGCATGAAGTGGTTGATCCGCTTCGCGCGTTTGCGTTCCGGTAAAGGTATGGCAGAGAAGATGGCCGCTGAGCTACTCGCTGCAAGCAAGGGTGAAGGTGCTGCTGTAAAGCGTAAGGAAGATACGCACCGTATGGCAGAGTCTAACCGTGCCTTTGCTCACTTCCGTGTATAATTCTAATTGAACATTAATCACAATTAACGCCCGAACAGGGACTAATCATGGCTAAGGATCTCACGTATACGAGAAACATTGGCATTGCCGCTCACATTGACGCCGGTAAAACAACTACTACTGAGCGTGTCCTATTCTACACCGGACTGAGCCACAAGATTGGCGAGGTGCACGATGGTGCAGCAACCATGGACTGGATGGAGCAGGAGCAGGAGCGTGGTATCACCATTACTTCTGCGGCCACTAAAACTTCCTGGAAATGGAAGAATAAGGAGTACGCTGTAAACATCATCGATACTCCAGGACACGTTGACTTCACCGTAGAGGTGAACCGTTCACTACGTGTATTGGATGGCTTGGTATTCTTGTTCTGCGCGGTATCTGGTGTAGAGCCACAGTCAGAAACTAACTGGCGCTTGGCGGATAACTACAAAGTACCACGTATTGGGTTCGTTAATAAGATGGACCGCTCTGGTGCCGACTTCTTCAACGTTGTGAACGACGTTCAGGAGAAGCTGGGTTCTAAAGCTATTCCACTACAAATTCCTATCGGAGCAGAGGAGCGTTTCAAAGGTGTGGTTGACCTGATCACCAATCAGGCAATCGTTTGGAACGAGGATGACTTCGGTATGACTTACGAAGTGATCGAAACTCCAGAAGACCTGGTTGAGATTGCTGCTGAATGGCGGAGCACCTTGCTCGAAGCTGTAGCAGAATACGACGAGGTATTGATGGAGAAGTACTTCGAGGAAGGCGAAGAGTCTCTTACTGTTGAGGAGATTCGCAAAGCTGTTCGCGAAGCGGTTATGGATATGGCCTTCGTACCAATGATGTGTGGTACTGCCTTTAAAAACAAAGGTGTACAGGCGGTATTGGATGCAGTTTGTGCATACTTGCCTTCTCCACTGGATATCGACGCTATCGTTGGTACTAACCCTGATACGGACCAGGAAGAGAAGCGTAAGCCTTCTGTTGAGGATCCATTCGCTGCTTTGGCATTCAAAATTGCTACTGACCCATTCGTAGGTCGTTTGGCCTTCATGCGTGTCTACTCTGGTAAGCTTGATGCTGGTAGCTATGTATACAACAGCCGTTCTGATAGTAAGGAGCGTATCTCACGTATCTATCAGATGCACGCTAACAAGCAGAACAGTATTCCTGCGGTAGAAGCAGGTGATATTGCAGCTGCAGTAGGTTTCAAGGATATCCGTACGGGTGACACTTTGTGTGATCTGGATAACCCAATCGTTCTGGAATCTATGGTCTTCCCTGATCCGGTAATCGGTATTGCGGTTGAGCCTAAGACACAGAAAGACTTGGATAAGTTGGGTATGGCTTTGGCTAAACTAGCTGAAGAGGATCCAACCTTTAAGGTTCGTTACGACGAAGACACCAACCAGACCGTAATTAGCGGTATGGGTGAGCTTCACTTGGAGATCATTATTGATCGTCTGAAGCGTGAGTTCAAAGTAGAGTGTAACGTTGGTGAGCCTCAGGTAACCTACAAGGAAGCTTTACAGAAGTCAGTTACGCACCGTGAGCGCTTGAAGAAGCAGTCTGGTGGTTCTGGTTTGTTTGCCGATATGGAATTCGAACTCGGCCCTGCTGACGAAGAGTTCTTGGAAAGCGAAGACTTCAAGTCTGGTAAGGTTAAGTTGCAGTTTGATTGGGGTATTGTCGGTGGTGCTATCGACAAAAACTACCAAAAGCCAATTCGTGATGGTTTCACTGCCATGATGAAGAATGGTATCCTGGCTGGCTACAATATCGATAGCATGAAAGTGCGCGTATTTGATGGTAGCATGCACTCAGTGGATAGTAAGCCAATCGCTTTTGAGCTTTGTGCGAAGGAAGGTTTCAAGGCTGCTGCTCCAATGACTAAGCCAGTGCTGCTTGAGCCAATCATGAAGTTGGAAATCATCACACCTGAAGAGTACACTGGTTCTGTAATCGGTGACCTGAACCGCCGTCGCGGTTTGCCGAAAGGTCAGGAGCCACGTACCGGTGGTGCTGTATCTATCTCAGCTGATGTGCCACTGTCTGAAATGTTCGGTTATGTAACCGATCTACGTACCATTACTTCTGGTCGTGCTAACTCTTCTATGGAGTTCTCACACTACGCTGCTGCACCAAGCGGTATTGCAAAAGAAGTAATCGAGAAAGCAAAGGGCGACGCTTAAGCAACCGTCCTTACTGTACTGTATGACTGAATATTAGGAGCGTCAAAAGTGATGCTCAGCAAATAAATATAGAGCAGGTTTGCAGGCTTCTTGGTGAAGCGCCAAAAGTTTGCAAACCGCTTTTATCAATAACTTGACAATTAGAAGCTGGCATGAATCAGAAAATTCGTATCAAGCTCCGTTCTTACGATCACAACTTGGTTGATAAATCAACTGAAAAAATTGTAAAAACGGTAAAAAACAGTGGTGCCATTGTAACTGGCCCGATTCCGCTGCCCACCGAGAAAAAAATCTTTACCGTGCTCCGTTCACCGCACGTCAACAAGAAGTCCCGGGAGCAGTTTCAGTTGCGTACTCATAAGCGCCTTATTGAAATTTACACGCCTACGCAAAAAACAGTCGATGCCCTGTCGAAGCTCGAACTGCCCAGTGGTGTGGACATCCAAGTTAAGTTGACGTAGTCTAAGGAAGAGTATCTTCCTCGCTATCAACATTTTAGACTGGTTCCGATAAAATATCGGAATCGCGATTAATTGAATCAGAACACTCTAGGAGTGTAAATTAGAGTTAGAATCTGAATTAGAATTAGAATGCTGTTTATGGCAATTCTTTTATCGGATTCTTGAGAAAGCAGAATGATATAATTAGAATTCTAATTCTCATTCCCACTCTAATTCTCATTCCGAAAAGTGTCTCTATAAAATTCGATAACGATGAACGGAATTATCGGAAAAAAGGTCGGTATGACCAGCATCTTTGATGAGGCTGGCCGCAACATTGCTTGTACAGTAGTAGAAGCAGGTCCTTGTGTAGTTACGCAAGTGAAAAACGAAGACGCCGACGGTTACTCAGCGCTACAGCTGGGCTTTGGTGATGCCAAAGAGAAAAATACATCACAACCTCTACAGGGACATTTCAAAAAAGCAGGTACTTCTCCTAAGCGTAAGCTGGTTGAGTTCCGTGATTCAGATCTGGAAAAGAGGGCTGGTGAAACAGTTACCGTCGACGAAGTATTCGCCGAAGGTGATATGATCAATGCCGTTGGTACTTCCAAGGGTAAGGGCTTCCAGGGTGTTGTAAAGCGCCACAACTTCCGTGGTGTGAATGACGCTACTCACGGTCAGCACAACCGTCAGCGTGCTCCGGGTTCTATCGGTGCCGCATCTTATCCTGCACGTGTATTCAAAGGCATGCGCATGGGTGGCCGCGATGGTGGTGGTCGTGTGAAAGTGAAGAATCTTCGCGTAATGAAGATCTTTCCTGAGCAGAACCTTATCCTGGTCAAAGGTGCTGTACCTGGCCACAAAGGAGCGATCGTTATCCTGGAGAAATAAATTTGCAAACGCTTCCCACCAGAGCTTTAAGCAAAGGCGGGAGATCAGATAAATTCATAGAGTGATGAAACTCGATGTATTAAACACACAAGGCGAAAAAACAGGGCGTACCGTAGAGCTGTCTGATGCCATCTTTGGTGCAGAGCCTAATGAGCACGCAGTTTACCTGGCTGTTAAGCAATACCTCGCCCACCAGCGTCAGGGTACTCACAAAGCAAAAGAGCGCGGTGAGATCGCTGGGTCTACCAAGAAGCTCCACCGTCAGAAGGGTACAGGTGGTTCTCGTAAGGGTAGCATCAACAACCCATTGTTCCGTGGTGGTGGTCGCGTATTTGGCCCTCGTCCACGTAAGTATACAGTTCGCTTGAACAAGAAGGTGAAGCAGATTGCCAAGGCTTCTGCCTTGTCTGCTAAAGCTAGCGCTGGTTCGATCGTAGTATTAGAAGACTTCTCTTTTGATGCACCAAAGACCAAAGAGTTTAAGGCGATTTTGGATAACCTGAACCTGGACGGTCAAAAGAGCTTGTTGGTTACTGCGGATATGGAGCGCGAATTGCTGCTGTCTAGCCGCAACCTACAGCGTGCTGATGTTGCACGTGCTGCCGACTTGAACGTGTACCAGATTATGAACACCCAAACCTTGGTGTTATCTGAAGGTGCAGTTTCTAAGATTCAGGAATCATTTGCATAATCCGGGTATACCCGTAAAGCATAAGGAAAAATGGCAAAGCCAATTTTAATCAAACCACTGATCACTGAGAAAGCAGAAGTGCTTTCTGAAGGTCTGAACAAGTACAGCTTTGTAGTTGATCGTAAGGCCAATAAAGTGGAAATCCGTAAGGCAGTCGAGGACATGTACGGAGTAGCCGTTACTTCTGTCAACACCGCGGTAATGCCTGGAAAAGCTAAAAATAGAACGACCAAATCGGGAATTCTCCGTGGCCGTATCTCTGCTTACAAGAAAGCAGTAGTTACGTTGGCTGATGGAGAAGAAATCGATTTCTTCGGAGACATTTAATTATTGAACCCCCGGGGTGGGGATCCTCAGTGGCTCGTCTGGTCGTAAAGCACACTGAGTCCGAGATCCCGGGTAGATGAGCAAGTTATGCCAGTTAAAAAGTTTCGTCCGGTCACTCCTGGTTTGCGTACCCGTGTGGGTAACGCATACGCAGAGTTGACGACTGACAAACCGGAAAAATCGCTGCTCGCGCCCCTGAAGAAATCAGGTGGTCGTAACCGTACCGGTAAAATGACGGTACGCCAGCGTGGTGGTGGACACAAGCGCCGCTACCGTATCATCGACTTCAAGCGTAATCGCGATGGAGTCGCTGCCACGGTAAAGACGATCGAGTATGATCCGAACCGTACAGCATTTATCGCCTTGTTGGAATATCCAGATGGCGAAAAGACTTACATCATTGCTCCACAGGGCTTGACTGTAGGTGATACAGTAGAGTCTGGTAAAGGAGTAGCTCCTAAGGTGGGTAACACCATGTTCCTAAGCGAGATTCCGCTAGGTTCTAGTATCCACGCTATTGAGTTGCAGCCTGGTAAGGGCGCTGCTTTGGCCCGCTCAGCGGGTACTAACGGTACTTTGATGGGCCGTGAGGGACGCTACGCTTCTGTGAAGTTGCCTTCTGGCGAAGTTCGCCGTATTCTTTTGACTTGCCGTGCTACGGTTGGTTCTACCTCTAACCCAGACCATGGTCTGCAAGTATTGGGTAAAGCTGGTCGCAAGCGTTGGTTGGGTCGTCGTCCTCGCGTTCGTGGTGTAGCCATGAACCCGGTAGATCACCCAATGGGTGGTGGCGAAGGACGTGCTTCTGGAGGGCACCCACGCTCTCGTACGGGTATTATGGCCAAGGGTCAGAAAACACGTAATAATAAGAAGCACTCTACCAAGTTGATTATTAGCAAGCGGAAAAACAAGAAATAAGAGATGGCTAGATCAATTCGCAAAGGCCCTTACGTATTTCACAAGTTGTTGAAGAAAGTAGAGTTGGCCAAGGAATCTAACAAGAAGAAGGTGATCAAGACTTGGTCTCGTTCTTCAATGATTATTCCGGATATGGTAGGTGAAACTATCGCTGTACATAACGGAAAAATCCATGTGCCGGTATACGTCACGGAAAACATGGTGGGCCATAAGTTGGGCGAATTCGCTCCTACACGAACCTTCAAGGGTCACTCTGGTAACCGCTAATTAATAAAACGATGAGTGAGTGGGTTATCCGCTCCCCATTAATAATAAACATCATGGAAGCAGTAGCTAAACTCAAGAGCGTCCCGATGTCTGCCCGCAAGATGCGCCTAATTGTGGATAATATCCGCGGCAAGGAGGTCAATGAGGCTCTAGATATTCTGCGCTTCAGCAAGCAAGAAGCTGCCCAATGGTTGGAGAAGGCCCTACTATCGGCCATCGCCAACTGGGAATATAAACTGGAAGGTCAGGAAAGTGCCGACGACTATAATCTGTACGTAAAGACAGCTTTCTCTAACGAGGCTGGCATGTTGCGTCGTTTCCGTCCGGCTCCTCACGGCCGCGCACACCGCATCCGCAAGCGTAGCAATCACGTTACGCTTATTGTTGAAAACCGTTTGCCGCTAGCCTCAGAAGAGGAGGAGTAGCCAACGAATTAGTTAAAATTAACGAGTCCTAGACTATGGGTCAGAAGACTAATCCTATTGGTAATCGTTTGGGGTACATTCGCGGTTGGGATTCCAACTGGTATGCGGATAAGAACTACGCGGACAACGTTATCGAAGACGAGAGAATCCGGAAATATCTGGAAGCTCGTATTCCTAAAGGTGGCATTGCTCGTGTAATCATCGAGCGTACACTTAAGCGCATTACTATTACAATTCATACCTCTCGCCCAGGTATCATCATTGGTAAGGGTGGTTCAGAGGTAGATCGCATCCGCGAGGAGCTTAAAAAGCTGACGAGCAAGGATGTGCAAATTAACATTATTGAAATCCGCAAGCCTGAGCTTGACGCCAATATTGTAGCTGAATCTATTGCAAAGCAATTAGAAGCGCGTATCAACTATCGACGTGCTTCTAAGATGGCAATTCAGTCTACTATGCGTGCCAATGCTGAGGGGATCAAGATTCGCGTTTCAGGACGTTTGAATGGATCGGATATGAGCCGTACCGAAGAGTTTAAGGACGGCCGTACGCCTTTGCACACCTTTCGGGCTGATATCGATTATGCACTTAAGGAGGCACAGACCGTCTATGGTATCATCGGTGTGAAAGTATGGATCTGTAAAGGTGAAGTACTTGGTAAGCGCGACTTGAACCCGAACGCCGGTTTAGCCAGTAAAGATAATCGTGGCGGTCGTGGTGGCCGTGGCGGTGGTCGTAGTGGTGGTGGTCGTGATCGCCGTGGCGGTGGTGGCCGTGATCGCCGTGGTGGCGGTGGAAACCGCGGTGGCCGCGGTGGCGGTGGCCGTCGCTAAAAAAATTATTGAAGGCAATAGCTGGGTTCTGCCATAGCTAATTGCCTCAATATCAAGAATTGGCATCGAAAGTGGTAGCTATCAGGTGAGATCCTGCGCTGGCCCACGAAGCCCAAGTGTAAGTAGGTCTATTTAGGCTTGGGTTGATTTCTGAATATCAAAAAATAGCCGTACCTTTGCCAAGCTTTTTCGGAGGCGCCTTTGGAACGGCTTCATTTTTGCCCGAACTCAGGCCTTAAAAGCAGGATTTCCGGGTATGTTCCTCGGGTACGAGGTACAGCTAAAATAAATGACCAATGTTACAGCCAAAAAGAACGAAATATCGCAAGCAGCAGAAGGGCCGGAACCGCGGTGTAGCCCAGCGTGGAAACCGCGTTGCCTTTGGCACTTTCGGTCTTAAGTCCATGGAGATTGGCCGTATCACCAACCGTCAGATTGAGTCTGCACGTATCGCCATGACGCGTTACATGAAGCGTGAAGGTAAGGTGTGGATCCGGATCTTCCCTGACAAGCCGATTACCTCTAAGCCGCTTGAGGTACGTATGGGTAAAGGTAAGGGTAACCTCGATCACTACGTAGCACAAGTACAGCCCGGACGTATTATGTTCGAGATGGATGGTGTGCCACGTGAAGTAGCCGAAGAAGCTTTGCGCCTAGCCGCACAGAAACTTCCGGTGAAAACCAAGGTAGTGACTCGTCCGGATTACGTAGGCTAAGCAATCCATTAATAGTCTGAAGCTCGTGTAGCAATATGCGGCTTGTGAAACATATAAACTAAAAGGACAATGGCAACCAAAAAATATTTGGAACTGCAAGAGTTCTCTGACACGGACCTTCAGGCTCAACTGGAGGAAACGCAGAACCGATACCAGAAGATGAAGTTTGATCACGCCATCACTGGATTGGATAACCCTCTGTTACTACGTGAAGTACGTCGTGACATTGCCCGCTTAGGCACGGAAATTCGCCGTCGCCAATTGGCTGGTGCATCAGAGGAGGAACTCGCTAATCGTAGTAAAATCAGAGCGCGTCGTCGGCGTGCCAAGTAATTCAGCTAAAAATGGCAGAACGTAATCTTCGTAAACAGCTTATCGGCACCGTTACCAGTAACAAGATGGATAAATCTATCTCAGTTGTGGTAGAGCGCCGTATTCAGCACCCTATCTATGGCAAGTTCGTTAAGAAGTCAAACAAGTTTATGGCTCATGACGAGAAGAACGAGTGTACGATAGGGGATAAGGTGCGCATCATGGAGACGCGCCCATTGAGTGCCCGCAAGCGTTGGCGCTTAGTAGAAATCTTGGAGAAAGCCAAGTAAGAATTAAAGCATTTAACTAGAATTATCAACACGGAAATTTGTTGTCCGCACGTTGCGCTAATTCTGCAAATAATTTGCCGTCATGATCCAGCAAGAATCCCGGCTGAATGTAGCCGATAACAGTGGCGCTAAAGAAGTGCTTTGTATCCGCGTATTGGGTGGTTCAAAGCGTCGTTACGCCTCTATTGGAGATCAGATCGTGGTATCTGTTAAGGAAGCCGCCCCTGGTGGTATTAAGAAAGGAGCGATTTCCAAGGCAGTTGTGGTTCGTACCAAAAAAGAGATTCGCCGCCGCGATGGTAGCTATATCCGCTTTGATGACAACGCTGTAGTACTATTGAGTGCCAGCGAAGAGCCACGTGGAACGCGTATTTTTGGCCCTGTAGCTCGTGAGCTACGTGAGCGTGATTATATGCGGATTGTTTCACTGGCGCCTGAGGTACTGTAAATCAATAACGGCCCGAATACTCGAACCATGAAGAAAGCAAGTCAAAAGCGTTTTACTCCCAAGCTGAAGATTAAAAAGGGAGATAAAGTTGTTGTGATTGCGGGTGCTTATAAGGACCGTAGCAAGGTGGTGGAGGTTTTGGAAGTTCTTCCAAACGAAAACCGCGCCATCGTGGAAGAGGTGAACATTCGTAAGAAGCACCAGAAGCCAACGCAAGACAACCCTGGCGGTATCATCGATAAAGCTGCTCCTATCCATATTTCAAACTTGATGTTGGTGGACGGTAGTGGTGAGCGTACCCGCGTCGGTCGTCAAGTAGAAGAAGACGGCACCATCAAACGTTATTCCAAAAAAACTGGGGAAATCTTAGACTAATGAGTTACACACCAAGACTACGTACTAAGTACCAGGAAGAAGTGGTACCTGCTCTACTAGAGCAATTCCAATATAGCAGCGTAATGCAAGTTCCTCGTCTGGTTAAAATCTGCATCAACCAAGGTGTTGGTAAAGGAACCCAGGACAAGAAGCTCGTTGATAACGCAGTAGAAGAGCTGAGCCTGATCACCGGTCAGAAAGCAGTGAAGACTAAGGCCAAGAAATCCGTATCTAACTTTAAGTTGCGGGAAGGCATGTACATCGGTGCTCGCGTTACATTGCGCGATCGTCAGATGTTTGAATTCCTGGATCGTCTGATCGCTGTGGCTTTGCCTCGGGTTCGTGACTTCCGCGGAATCAACGACAAGAGCTTCGACGGCCGTGGTAACTACACTATGGGTATCAAGGAGCAGATTGTGTTCCCTGAAATCGACCTAGATAAGGTGAGTAACATCACGGGTATGGATATCACCTTCGTTACTACTGCGAAGACTGACGCTGAATCACTTGCTCTATTGAAGGGCTTGGGACTTCCATTCAAGAATCAGAACAACTAAAAATATCATGGCAAGAAAATCATTGATTGCCCGCGAGCGTAAGAGAGAGCGTATGGTTGCAAAGTACGCTGAGTTGCGCAAGCAGTTGAAAGAAGAAGGCCGTTGGGAAGAGTTGGATAAGTTGCCCCGCAACTCCAATCCGATTCGCAAGCACAACCGCTGCCGCCTTACCGGGCGCCCTAAGGGTTACATGCGGAAGTTCGGCTTGTGCCGGGTTAAGTTCCGCGAAATGGCACTGAACGGGAAAATCCCCGGTGTTACTAAGTCTAGCTGGTAAGGAATAATTTACCATAGCGCCTTGGTTAAACCGCCAGTTTTATAGATAGCTGGCGGTGGATAGTCAAAGCCCGGCTAGTTTTGCCGGCAATGCACTGCGGGAAATGCTTATCACCCTAGGTGCATTTATCTATTAACAGCGATCCAGGTTCCTAGCATTTGGAAAACCGGATCACGAACCTCAAAGTCATGGCAGTTACAGATCCTGTAGCCGACTATTTGACCCGCATACGTAACGCCCAGATCGCAGGGCACCGGGTCGTTAGCATCCCAGCTTCTAATCTAAAGAAGCGTATCACCGAGATCCTTTACGATCAGGGATACATCCTTAAGTACAAGTTCGACGAGGAGCAGAAGAAGGGTACTCAGAGTACTATTCGTATCGCTTTGAAGTACGATAAAGGCACACGCCAGCCGGTTATCCGCAAGTTGCAGCGTGTGAGTAAGCCTGGTTTGCGTTCTTACGTAAAGAATGATAATCTTCCTCGGGTAATCAATGGTTTAGGTATCGCAATCATCTCTACCTCTAGAGGGGTAATGACCGACAAGCAAGCACGCAAGTTGAATGTCGGCGGAGAGGTATTGTGCTACATTTACTAATCCTTTCTCTCACCGCTATAATTTAGAGCCATGTCAAGAATAGGAAAAGCTCCGATTAGTCTGCCAAGCGGCATCACTATAGACGTCAGCAAAAGTAATCTGATAACAGTAAAAGGCCCTAAGGGTGAACTGCAGCAGCAGATCGACCCAGATTTGGGTGTTGGTATTGAAGATGGTGTACTGACGGTCACTCGTCCTACCGATTCTAAGCGTCACCGTTCTGTTCACGGTTTGTACCGCTCATTGATCAATAACATGATTATTGGTGTAAATGAAGGTTATAAGTTAGAGCTTGAGGTGATTGGTGTAGGTTACCGTGCTGAGAATAAAGGTCAGTTGTTGATCTTAACCGTAGGTTATTCTCACCCTATCTACTTCGTAATTCCGGAGGAGGTGAAGTTGTCAACTAGTACGGAAAAAGGTAAGGCACCTTTGGTAATCCTTGAGTCAATCGACAAGCAGTTGGTAGGCCAGATTGCCGCTAAGATCCGCGCCTTCCGTAAGCCAGAGCCTTATAAGGGTAAAGGTATCCGCTTTAAGGGTGAAGAAATTCGCCGTAAGGCAGGTAAGACGGCAAGTAAATAATAATTTTTGGCGAACTGGACTTTGGGATTTGGTCATCACAGATTTCCTCTTCACTAAAGTCAAACAACAAATAAGCAGCCATGCAATTAACAAAATCAAATCGTCGGAAGCGTATTCACATGCGTATCCGCAAAGATATCCGGGGCACTGCTAGTCGTCCTCGACTGAATGTCTTCCGTTCGAATCGTTATATTTACGCGCAGCTGATTGACGATATCGCTGGTGTAACTTTGACACAAGCAAATTCGTACGAAACTGCCGTAGAAAACAACGGTAAAAAGACCGAACAATCTGCCGCTGTAGGTAAGCTCTTAGCAGAGCGCGCAAAGGATGCAGGAATTGAAACTGTAATCTTTGACCGTGGTGGTTATTTATATCATGGCCGCGTTAAGGCTCTTGCTGACGGCGCCCGTGAAGGAGGCTTGAAATTTTAATCATTAGAGAAATGGCAAAGAAAAACTCCAACCGGGTAAAACCGGCAGAAACAGAACTGCAGGAAAAGCTGGTATCACTGAACCGCGTAGCTAAGGTTACCAAAGGTGGTCGTACGTTCAGTTTCGCAGCCGTAGCAGTAGTAGGTGATGGTAAAGGTACAGTAGGTCATGGTCTGGGTAAAGCACGTGACGTATCTCAAGCCATTAGCAAGGCCGTAGATGATGCCAAGAAGAATTTGATCAAAGTACCGCTACACAATGGTACGATCCCTCACGAACAGAAGGGTAAGTATGGTGCAGGTAAGGTATTGATTAAGCCAGCTTCTGATGGTACCGGTGTAATTGCCGGTGGTGCTATGCGCGCCGTATTGGAAATTGCCGGCGTACAAAACGTATTGGCAAAGTCGCAGGGATCATCTAACCCACACAATGTAGTGAAGGCTACTGTTGATGCACTGACGAAGCTACGTAGCCCGATGTTGATCGCTAAGCAGCGTGGCATCACGATGGAAAAGCTTTTTGAAGGATAGGCTTGACAGCCAGTAAAAAACCACGGCCATGGCTAAGGTAAAAATTACACAGGTGAAGAGCCTGATCGATCGTCCCAAGCGTCAGAAAGATACAGTGAAGGCCCTGGGATTGAAGAAGATTAACGATACGGTCGTTAAAGATGTTACCCCACAGATCACTGGTATGATCAATAAGGTAGCGCACTTGGTTAAAGTAGAGGAAGCTTAAGGAACAAGTTTCTACTTTTTCATTGTTGAAGATTTAAATCGAAAAATATAATGGAACTCCATAGTCTCAAACCAGCAGCAGGAGCGGTCAAAAGCCGCAAGCGTATTGCTCGTGGCCAGGGTTCTGGCCGTGGTGGTACTTCCACTCGCGGTCATAAGGGAGCGAAGTCTCGTTCTGGTTACAAGAGTAAGCGTGCCTTCGAAGGTGGTCAGATGCCACTTCAGATGCGCCTGCCTAAGCGTGGCTTCAAAAGCCCTAACCGCGTAGAATACGTGGCTTTAAACGTTGGGCAACTACAGGCCATCAGTGAAAAGTACAGTGTTGATACAATCGATATCGCTACTTTGCAGAAATTGGGTATTATCAAAAAGACCGATCAGGTAAAAGTGCTGGGCACTGGCGAACTGACGGCTAAATTGACGGTAACTGCGCACGCTTGTTCTGCAGCTGCTAAGGCGGCTGTTGAAGCACAGGGAGGTACGGTTACGATCCTTTAAAAACGACCACCATGAAAAGGTTTATCGATACGCTTAAGAATATTTGGAAGATTAAGGAGCTGAGGGATCGCATCCTTTTCACCTTGGGCCTTTTGTGGGTGTTCCGTCTCGGTTCGTTCATCGTATTGCCCGGAGCCGATCCAGACGTGCTACAAGCGCAAATGGGCGGCGGGGCTGATAACTCACTACTGGGTTTGATTAACGTGTTTTCTGGAGGTGCTTTTGGTAACGCCTCTATTTTTGCGTTAGGTATCATGCCCTACATTACAGCGAGTATCATTATTCAGCTACTCGGCTTTGCTGTTCCTTATTTCCAGCGTTTACAGCAGAAAGAAGGAGAGTCTGGTCGTAAGAAACTGAATCAGATTACACGTTTGCTGACCGTAGCTATTACCTTGGTACAAGGTGGTGCTTACCTTACTTACGTAAAGTCGCTAGGAGCGGTTGATCAGTCCGTGCCAGAAACAGTATTCTGGTTGTCTGGAATCATCATCCTTTCTACTGGTACTATCTTTGCGATGTGGTTGGGTGAGCGTATCACAGACCGTGGTATCGGCAATGGTGTATCTCTTTTGATCACCGTAGGTATCATCGCTACTTTACCAACTGCCTTCGCCTTCGAATTGCAAGGGCGTCTACAGTCAGGTGGTTTCTTAGTATTCGTTCTGGAGTTAGCCGCTTTGTTCCTGGTTTGTATGGCTACCGTACTTATCGTAACGGGTGTGAGAAAGATTCCAGTGCAGTTTGCCAAGCGCATGGTTGGCCGTGGTACGGGTAATATCCCAATGGCTGGTGCACGTGACTACATTCCATTAAAGGTTAACGCTGCTGGTGTAATGCCTATCATCTTTGCGCAGGCTTTGATGTTCTTGCCAGGATTGGCAGCACAGACTGCCGGTGCCGATGCGGAAACCAGCTGGTTGGTACAGAAGTTGAATGACTTTACCTCTGGACCATACAACATAATCTACTTCATTCTGGTAGTGGCCTTCACTTACGTGTATACTGCACTTATCGTGAACCCATCTAACTACGCGGATTACTTGAAGCGTCAGAATGCTTTCATTCCTGGTGTGAAGCCCGGTAAGCCAACAGAAGAGTTTATTGACTCGGTTACCACACGCATTACACTACCTGGATCTGTATTCCTAGGTTTGATTGCTATTATGCCAGCTTTTGCTGCGGCATTTGGTATCAACAACCTATTTGCAGCATTCTTTGGTGGTACATCACTCCTGATTTTGGTAGGTGTTGTTCTTGACACCCTACAGCAGATCGAGAGCCACTTGTTGATGCGCCGTTATGATGGTCTAGTGAAAGAAGGTCGGGTTTCTGGCCGCAGTAGTAGCCGGATGCAGGGCATTGGTGCCAATATGTAATACTACTCAACCACTGGTTGAACGGTGATATAGTGTAAACAGGGTAAAGCTAAGAATCTGATGGGGAGAAAAGGCCGCAAGATGATTTTCAAAACAGCAGAAGAGATCGAATTGATCCGTGAGAATTGTCTGTTGGTTTGTAAAACCTTGGCCTATGTGGGGAGTATGCTTAAACCCGGACTGACAGGAGAAGAAATTGATCTGAAAGCCGAGGAGTTCATCCGGGACCACGGAGCGGTACCGGGTTTTAAAGGCCTTTACGGTTGTCCTTCCACCCTGTTGGTATCTCGTAACGAAGCAGTAGTGCACGGATTACCATCGAAGGAACAAGTTTTCGAAGATGGAGATATCCTGTCGATTGATTGTGGAACTTACATGAATGAGTTCTACGGAGATGCAGCTTATACCTTTTGTGTGGGTGAGGTGAAAGAGGAGACACTACAGCTGTGCCGGGTAACCAATGAGTCGCTCTATCTAGGAATAGAAAAAGCTGTTGTTGGTAACCGTGTAGGTGACATTAGCCACGCTATCCAGTACCACAACGAACGGGTACACAAATACTCGGTCGTACGTGAGTTAGTAGGGCATGGATTGGGTAAATCAATGCACGAGGCACCGGATGTTCCCAACTACGGGCGTCGCGGACAAGGTCCTGTCTTGAAAGAAGGCTTAGTAATTGCTATTGAGCCAATGGTGAATATGGGGAGAAAGGAGGTGCGTACTTTACGTGATGATTGGACCATTATTACCAAAGACAAGAAGCCAGCTGCTCATTATGAGCATACGATAGCCATCACTAAAGATGGGCCGGATATTCTGAGTAATCACGAACTGATTATTGAGGAAATTCAGAAGAATCCAAACGTGATTCCTATTGTACGCGAGACCGCAGTAAGCGAGCAATAATTAAGGCTAGCTCAAGCGATTTCAAAAAATGAAATCTTACAGCTGGTTATTTGTCAAATAATTGTATCTTTGCACTCCGAAAATTGGAGTATGGCAAAAAAAGATTTGATCAAACAGGATGGTACAATACTCGAAGCATTGTCAAATGCAATGTTCCGAGTTAAGTTAGAAAACGACCACGAGATCGTGGCCACCATCTCTGGCAAGATGCGGATGAATTACATCCGAATTCTTCCTGGCGACCGCGTAGCGGTAGAAATGTCGCCTTATGATTTAACTCGTGGGCGAATCACTTATCGTTACAAGTAGGCGTAGAAATCCTGCTTGATCAGATTGCTTAAATAAACGCAACCATGAAAGTAAGACCCTCCGTCAAGAAACGCTCTGCCGATTGTAAGGTGGTGAGGAGAAAAGGAAAGGTTTACATCATTAACAAGAAAAATCCCAAGTTCAAGCAACGTCAGGGATAAAAAACTAGATGGAAGCTAAGTCTTCCCTCTCTAAATAAGAACAGACAATGGCACGTATTGCTGGTGTTGATTTACCAAGAAACAAGCGCGGCGTAGTAGGTCTGACCTATATCTATGGGATTGGGCCGTCGTTAGCGAAAGAAATTTTGGCAAAGATTGATGTAGATGAGAGTACGAAGGTCCAAGACTGGACCGACGACAACATCAAGCAGATTGCCACGATGCTCCAGAATGATTATCAAGTCGAGGGTGAGCTGCGTACGGAAGTACAGACCAACATCAAGCGTTTGATGGATATTGGATGTTTCCGCGGAGTTCGTCACCGTAAAGGTCTTCCTGTACGGGGCCAACGTACGCAAACTAACGCTCGTACGCGTAAGGGTAAGCGTAAGACTGTAGCAAACAAAAAGAAAGCAACCAAGTAATTGTTGATCCATGGCTAAAGCAAGCAGCAAGAAGGCAAAGAAAAGAAAAGTACGGGTTGAGCCAGAAGGTAAGGCTTATATCCAGGCTTCCTTCAATAATATCATCATCTCTATCACCAATAAGAAAGGTGATGTTATTTCCTGGTCCAGCGCTGGAAAATCTGGTTTCCGTGGTTCCAAGAAGAACACCCCTTACGCAGCTCAGATCTCGGCATCTGATGCGGCACGGGTGGCTTACGATGCTGGTCTACGTACAGTAGAGGTATTCGTTAAGGGACCTGGTTCTGGCCGTGAAGCAGCAATTCGTGCTATTGATGGTGTAGGTATTAAGGTATCTCGTATCAAGGACGTTACACCGCTGCCACACAATGGTTGTCGTCCACCAAAGCGTCGCCGGGTATAATCCTGCGCCACGTACTATTTCAACAGCGAAAATTATTCTTCCGAAATGGCAAGATATACTGGCCCAAAGACCAAGAAAGCACGCGCGTTTGGCGAAGCAATCTTCGGTTATGATAAAAGTTTCGAGCGTAAGAAGTACCGCCCAGGTCAGCACGGTAACAGCCGTCGCCGCCGTCAGCAGTCTGATTATGCGCTGCAATTGATGGAAAAGCAGAAGGCAAAGTACACTTATGGTGTATTGGAGCGTCAGTTCCGCAACCTGTTCGACCGCGCTTCACGTAAGAGTGGTGTAACTGGTACCGTATTACTGCAGTTCCTGGAGGCACGCCTTGACAATGTAGTGTTCCGTCTTGGTCTTGCACCAACTCGTGCCGCTGCTCGTCAGTTGGTAACGCATAAGCACATTGTGTTGAATGGCGTAATCAACAACGTACCTTCTGCCCAACTTCGCCCTGGTGATATTATCGGTGTACGCGGTAAATCTCAAGGATTGTTGGTGATCCGTGAGAGTGTTGGATCAAAAGGTGATGTGCGCAAGCATGGCTGGTTGGAATTCAACCACGATAAATTGGAAGGCAAGTTTCTGGAGTACCCAGAGCGCGACGCCATCCCTGAAAAGATAAACGAACAGCTGATCGTAGAACTCTATTCTAAGTAAAGCGTTCATTGATAGTGGAAAGAACAGCATCTCGGCCGATTGCTGTTCTTTCCAGTTACTTGTTTACGGAATCGCGGCTTAAGTCGGGTTCCGCATTCTGATGTTAAGAGAATAGCTATTCATTCCCCACCAAAGACTAATTCAAGCGTATGAGCATATTGAATTTTCAGAAGCCGGACAAAATCGTAATGGAGAAAGCCGATGATTTTGAAGGCCTTTTTGAATTCAAACCACTCGAACCGGGCTTCGGTCAAACTGTAGGAAACTCCCTACGACGCGTTTTGCTTTCCTCTCTCGAAGGATTTGCGATCAGCGCGGTACGGATTGCCGGTGTTGAGCATGAGTTCGGTACCATTCGCGGAGTCGTAGAAGACGTTGTTGAGATTATCCTGAACCTCAAGCAGGTTCGTCTGAAGCAAATGCTTGCTGACGAAGACGTGCAAGAGGAGAAAGTATATTTGACGATCAGTGGTAAAGAGGAGTTCCGTGCGGGTGATATCGAAGAGCACACTAACGTGTTCAAGATCATGAACCCAGATCTGTTGATCTGCACCATGGAACCTTTCGTTAACTTAGAGGTAGAACTGACGGTTACTAAAGGCCGCGGTTACGTACCAGCTGACGAAAACCTTCCCAAGGATGCACCTATCGGCGTAATTCCGATTGATGCCATCTACACTCCGATCAAAAATGTAGCTTACACCATTGATAACTTCCGTGTAGGTCAGCGTACTGACTACGAAAAGTTGACCATTAATGTTAAAACCGATGGCACTATTCACCCGGAAGAAGCAATCAAGGAAGCTTCTCGTATCCTGATCCAGCACTTGATGCTGATCACCGACGAGAATATCACCTTTGACTCTACTGGTACTCGTGAAGAGAACATCGTGGATGAGCACATCCTCCACATGCGTAAGCTACTGAAAACCTCTCTGGAAGATCTTGATCTTTCCGTTCGTGCTTATAACTGCCTCAAGGCGGCTAAGATTAACACTCTTGCCGAACTGGTACGTTACGATACACACGAGCTATTGAAGTTCCGTAACTTCGGTAAGAAGTCTCTAGTAGAAATCGAAGAATTACTCCAAGAAAAAGGCTTGACTTTCGGCATGGACTTGTCGAAGTATAAGCTGGACGAAGAGTAAGAGATTCTAGTTTATTTGGTTAGTTGGTGGATTTAGTAGATATGGTTATAAACCAAATTCGCTAAATACACCAACCGACTAATTCAACTATATCCACAGGCTCCCGTAAGGGAAATAATATCTACAATAACCGCGGCGAGAACATCAGCTATGCCTGTCCCCAGCTGCTCGCCGGGTGTTGTGAAGTTAAACCAATTCAAACATGCGTCACGGTAAGAAATTTAACCATTTGAGCCGCAAAGCAGGCCACCGAAAGGCACTGCTTCGTAACCTCTCAATGGCGTTGATCGAGCACAAGCGGATCAACACTACATTGGCTAAAGCAAAAGCGCTGCGCCAATTTGTTGAGCCTTTAGTAACCAAGGCTAAGGACAATTCTATGCACTCTCGTCGTGTAGTTTTTAGCTACCTGCAAAATAAAGAGGCAGTAAAAGAGCTATTCGGCCCTATTGCTGCAAAGGTAGGTAAGCGCCCCGGCGGTTACGTTCGTATCATCAAGACCGGATTCCGTAAAGGTGATGCTGCCGAAATGGCCATGATTGAATTTGTTGACTTCAACGAAGTATACACTGGTGGTAAGCAAACAGCCAGCGGAGGTGGACGTCGTCGTCGCCGCCGTGGTGGCAAAGGTGGTGGTGCTAAAGCTGCTGCTCCAGTTGCTACTCAGGAAGAAGAATAGGCCATTAGGTACTACTTTAGTAAACGCGCCAATTCCGGTAACGGAGTTGGCGCGTTTTATTTTAGGTAAGCTGGCATCTTGTTCGAATTAAAAGTAATTCTGTTATTCTTCCCAAGAGTGTCGGGCTTGTTCGGTTAATTCCTGCATCGGGTAGCGATCAACCAACTGGTGTTGGAAACTTGGAGCCTCAGGGCCGTAGGAACGTTCATAATAGACAAGTCCTAGACCTTCTGCGTAAATTTCGCGGCCTGAAAACTGTGGCTCAATATCTCCTCGAATAGAGTCTCGCTGGTCTACCGATCCTAAGATGTCAAACTGTATGGCGTCGTAAGTCTGTCCCTTAAACTGGTAAGTAGTATCCCCCAGGAAACGGCGGTTAATCAATACACTTGTGGATCCATGCGGTTGTGACGACAGCTGAAAGCGTACTTGGTAGATATAGTAGTCTTCACTTCCTGTGACTTTAAATGGGAAGACATTCGGACTCAAGATTTCCGCCTGAGTTTGTAGTTGTTGCCCGTTAGAATCGTTTTCAAATAGAAATAAGTCTTTGAGTAGGATGCCATTGTTAACCATCACTTCGCGGTATAGCTGCTTCTGCTCAAAATCACTTTGGTAATAAGCTTTGGTGAAATAAAAAGCAGAATCAGTAGGTATGGTCCTGTAGTACCAATAGTCAGCACTGAGTGAATCAAAGTTTAAGTCGCGGAATTCATAGACCAAACCATCCGTGAGTTCACGTAGTGGAAAGTAATAATCGCGTAGATCTCGTTGATCATCATTGCAGCTACTTAATATGGACAGGAGTAAAATAGCGCTGAGAATCCGATAGTGTAACTTCATAAGGGAGCCAATTTTGTAGGCAGTTAAGACAAAGATATAAGTAGGAGGTTATTTTGAGCCTGGAAAAACTTGATTTATTTTGTGTCAAGTATTTGTTTTGTGTATTTTTTTGTTTTTTGTTTAGTTTTCCCTATATTTGCTTTGGGCAATTTAGAAAACCGCTCAATCATAGTTCAGTATTCCCGTCGCCTTACAGGCGATACTAGTCAGTGTTTCCATTCCCAGGTTTTCTGCTCAATACTAAAGATGTTGTTGGCTCTTAGGACGATTAGCTGTCCTAAGGGGTGTGATCTTGTTACTTCTCCTAGATTTAGGAGAGTGATTCTTGGACCAGGTGACTGGGTGGGTCCCGCCGCAGCGGGCGTAGACCCAAACCTCAAATCCCAGCATTACTATTTCTTATCTTCTGCCAATTCTGGCACCCTCACTACTTGCTTCCTGCACAATCGACAGCCCCTTTCTAATCCGCTCTGTCATATTGGCGTAATTCTTCGCTTGGTACAATCTCTGCAATACCTTTTTTCGTAATGAAAACCTTTCTGTAGTCAACGCTTCAGCAAGTCTATTAGTTATATCTTTGCACCATCGCTTCGCAGCGCATTTGAAATACGTAAGGCTCACTCCTAGAGGAGCTGAAATGATACAGAAGACATATGTTTAAGAACATCACTTCCGGACTGAAGAATTTGTTCGGAACAAAGTATGACCGCGACGTCGCCACCTACCAGCCGGTGGTGGAAGAGATCAATGAGGTATACGGCGGTCTAGCAGCACTCTCCAATGATGAACTTCGCAACAAAACACTACAATTCCGCGCTCGTATCGCCGAGTATTTGAGTGAGATCGATACCGAAATCGATCACCTGAAAAAGGAGGCCGACGAAACAGCTGATATTGCCGAAAAGGAGCAATTGTTTGTGGACGTTGATAAACTCATCAAACAAAGAGATGAGGAGCTAGAGGTGGTGCTGAAAGAAATCCTGCCCGAAGCTTTTGCGGTAGTCAAAGAAACGGCCCGCCGATTCACAGAGAATGAGACGCTCACCGTACAAGCAACGGATCATGATCGGATGTTAGCTGCGAAGAGTAAAAAGAACTACGTTACCATCAACGGCGATCAGGCTACCTGGAAAAATAGCTGGGTTGCTGCCGGAGGTGATATTACCTGGAACATGGTGCACTATGATGTGCAGCTCATTGGTGGTATGGTGCTACACGATGGTAAGATTGCCGAAATGCAGACGGGGGAAGGTAAGACACTTGTCGCGACCCTGCCAGCCTACCTAAATGGCCTTTCAGGCCTTGGGGTACACGTAGTAACAGTGAACGACTATCTGGCTCGTCGTGACTGCGAGTGGGTAGGTCCAATCTTCGAGTTTTTGTTCCTGACCATCGACTGTATTGACAATTATAAACCACACTCAGCAGAGCGTGTAGCCGCGTATAACTGTGATATTACCTACGGTACGAATAACGAGTTTGGTTTCGATTACCTGCGGGATAATATGGTGCGCAACGCTAACGAGCGGGTACAGGGTAAGCACCACTTTGCAATGGTGGATGAGGTCGACTCTGTACTGATTGATGATGCACGTACACCTTTGATCATCTCCGGACCTGTTCCGCAGGGGAGCGAAGATCAGGAATACATATCATTGAAGCCATTTGTGGAACGCTTGATTAGTGAACAACGCAAAATGGCCTCTGGCTTCCTCAACGAAGCAAAAAAGGCCTTTAAGGAAGATAATCTGGGCAACGAAGAGGGGCAAGCTGGTTTGGCACTTTTGCGGGCTTACCGTGCACTGCCTAAGAGCCGTCCATTGATTAAGTTCTTAAGCCAAGAAGGTGTCCGGGTGAACCTGCAAAAAGCGGAGAACTTCTATATGCAGGAGCAGTCGAAGCACATGCATATTGCCGATGAGCCACTATTATTTACCATCGACGAGAAGAACCGCCAGGTAGAACTCACTGAACGCGGAGTTGAGTTCTTGTCTAAGGGGAAGGAAGACCCTAATTTCTTTATCATGCCAGACATCGCTTCGGAGATGGTCAGCATTGATGATAATGAAGAACTGGGTGATGTAGAAAAAGCAGATGCGAAAAATAAGCTGGCGCAGGATTACTCTGTAAAATCTAAGCGTATTCACTCCATGAGTCAGTTACTCAAAGCGTACACGCTTTTTGACCGGGAGGAGGATTACGTAGTGATGGACGGTCAGGTGAAGATTGTTGATGAGCAGACTGGCCGTATGATGGAAGGCCGCCGCTATAGTGATGGTTTACACCAGGCTTTGGAAGCCAAGGAAAATGTGAAGGTGGGTGATGTAACACAAACCTACGCTACCGTAACCTTGCAGAACTACTTCCGCATGTACCACAAGCTGTCTGGTATGACCGGTACCGCCGAAACGGAAGCAAGCGAACTTTGGGAAATCTACAAGCTGGACGTAGTAGTAATCCCTACCAATCGCCCTATTCAGCGTGATGACCGGGAAGACCTAGTGTATAAGACGGAGCGGGAAAAATTCAATGCCGTAACCGAAGAGATTGTCAACTTGAGTAAGGCAGGTCGTCCCGTTCTGGTAGGTACGACTACCGTGGATGTATCAGAGAAGCTGAGCCGCTTGCTTAAGCTGCGGGGTATTGACCACAATGTACTGAATGCTAAACAGCACCAGCGTGAGGCAGAGATTGTAGCCGAAGCAGGTAAGCCTGGTAAAGTGACCATCGCCACCAACATGGCCGGTCGTGGTACGGATATCAAGATTTCTGATGGCGTAAAGGCCGCCGGTGGTTTAGCTATTATCGGTACGGAACGTCACGATTCTCGCCGGGTAGACCGTCAGTTGCGTGGTCGTGCCGGTCGTCAGGGTGATCCTGGTAGCTCCCAGTTCTATATTTCTTTGGAAGACAAGCTAATGCGTTTGTTCCAGTCGGAACGAATTGCTAAGCTGATGGATAACATGGGACACGAAGACGGCGAAGTGATCCAGCACCGAATGGTGAGTAAATCGATCGAGCGGGCGCAGAAAAAGGTGGAGGAAAACGCCTTTGGTATTCGTAAACGTCTGCTGGAGTATGATGATGTGATGAACATCCAGCGGGAGGCGATCTACAAGAAAAGAGACAATGCCCTGGCCGGCGAACGCCTGAGCGTTGATCTCAACAATATGTTCCACGGCTTGACGGAAGAGTTGGTATATGCCCACAAAGAAGGTGGTAATTTTGAGACCTTCGAGCAAGCTTGTGTATCCACTATCGGTTTGGATCCGAAGATGGATGCCATTGATTTTAACGAGGGCAAGGAAGAAGATCTTGTTGGTCGGGTAGAAGAGCAGTTTAAAGAGTTCTACGAACGCAAATATCAGCAGATTGCGGATATGATCATGCCGCAGATTAAGCACGTATACGAAACACAGAGTGATCGGTACAAGCGTATTCTGTTGCCATTTACCGACGGAAGTACCCATCCACTCAACGTTACCGCTGATCTGGAAAGAGCAGTGAAGAGTAAAGGTGAGAGCGTGGTTCGTGATATTGAGCAGGCCGTTACCTTGGCTATCATCGACGAAAAATGGAAAAACCACCTGCGTTCGATGGACGAATTGAAGGATAGCTCGCAAGCCGCCTCTTTCGAGCAAAAAGACCCACTGGTGGTCTATAAAATGGAGGCTTACAAGCTTTTTGAAAACCTCATTCTGGAGGTTAACGAAGCAGTAACCAGCTACTTAGCTAAAGGTGGCTTAGCACTAAACTCCAGCGTACAACAGGCACGCGAGGAGCGCACTAACCTGAAAGGAACGCGCACCAGCCGTGCTGCCGACGAAGGCGAACGCATGCAACGTGCCGCAGCCGAAAGTGCTGGTCGTGGGCAACGCCGCAAGCCAGAGACTTTTAAACGGAGCGAGAAGAAAGTGGGTAGGAACGACCCTTGTCCTTGCGGGAGTGGTAAAAAATACAAGCAATGCCACGGACGTGGGGCTTAAGAAAGAAATTGTTGCTTGCTTAAGTCTCTGATGATTAATAGGTTGGGTATATACTGCACCAGATAGGTGATAAAACAGATTAATAATATGTTTTAAAGCTCTATCTTGGCAGTTGAATGTAGATCCTAGCAGTATGGGAAGCGCTCCAAAACAACAATTGATTGGTAAACGAAATGTACTGCTGCTTCACATGAACTAACCCCAATGTAGATGAAGATCGCCTCTTATATTGATCATACAGTCTTAAAGGCGGAGACCACGCTCGAAGATGTCAAACAGCTCTGTGCCGAAGCAGTCGAACACCAGTTCGCAGCTGTTTGTATTCCTCCCTATTACGTTGCACAGGCTCGGCAGGCATTGGATGGTTCCAGTGTTCGGCTAGCTACTGTAATCGGTTTTCCGATGGGGTATTCTGCCACTGTGGCTAAAGTAGAAGAGATCAAGCGTGGTATTGACGAAGGAGCGGATGAGTTTGATGTAGTCATCAACCTTGCAGCGGTTAAGACCAGCAATTGGGCCTTTGTTCGTAATGACCTAGACGGCATGATCACCGCTTGTCACCTTCGCGCCAAGCAAATCAAAATTATCATTGAAACTGGGTTACTGACCGAAGAAGAGATTGATACCGTTTGTAGTATTTGTAACGACCTCAATCCAGACTACGTCAAGACCTCTACTGGCTTCAATGGTGCAGGTGCTCACCCGGAAATTGTGAAGCAAATGCGCTCCATTCTCAAGCCTTCAATCAAGATTAAAGCCTCTGGGGGAATTCGTACGGCAGCTGATGCTCAGGCCATGATTGAGGCCGGAGCTGATCGCATCGGTGCTTCCCGTAGCGTAGCTATCGTTTCTTAAGACTTTCCGTTTTTTTGCTTTCTATCTTTACGTTCATCTAAACGACCCTAGTAACGATGAACAAATTCCTCTTATTTCTACTATTTTCCTGCCAACTGATCGTTTGCCATAGCCAGACTTGGCAAGAGCTGCGCCTCACTGCCGCACAGCCCAGTTCAGTTGAAGATTATCAAGCTGCTGTTCAGGTGCTAAAAGATCGAATGTATGCAGCGGGTATCGATTATCGATCTGTGGAACATGTGGAAACCGAAGAACAAATGGTAGTGGTGCTGGATGCTGCTGTCCAGTTGAGCACAGTTGAGGCTTTGATACGCGACGTATCCATAGGTTTCTGGCCGGTATACTGGACATCGGATGCAGAGGGGGCAGCCTTGCAAACCATCATAGTCAATGCCCAAGAAGATGCAGACTTGAGTAAGATACAGTATCTCTCACCGGATAATAGCTGGTACCAACCCGCGGTATTTGCTATTCTTCCGAATGAGGAGATGATGGAACTGGCAATTACTCAATTTAAACAAGTATTACCAGCCCATATCCGTCCGATGTGGAGTAAACCAGCCAACATAAAGGGGCCTGATCATGGGTTGTATTTTGGACTTTACCTGCTTAAAACGGATAGCCTGGGCCAACCCACTATCAATGAAGAGCATATTAGTCGAGCAGAGATGTTTATCAACGAGCAAATGAATGAACCAATGCTCAACCTGGAGTTTGATGAAGAAGGAACGGCACTATGGTCGAAAATGACGGAGGAAGCGGCCTACGCCGATAATAAAACTATTGCGATCACCTTTGAAGATCGGGTTGCTTTTTCTCCTCGGGTCAGAGAGCCTATCTACAGTGGTAAATCAGTGCTGACCGGCGACTTCACAGCAACCGAGTTAGATGGAATTGCGTTAATCCTGAATTCTAGCAAGCTGCCCATGCCTTTAACAGTAATAAGCACCACACCACTGAAAGATTAATTCAGCATTTACCTATCTTTGTTTATGTGCAGGGTAATCCCTGTTGAGATTGAAAACACACGCAGACAATGAAGAGTATACTGCCTATCGTAATTCTCCTTGGCGCATTGATGCCCCAGCTGTCGGCCCAATCGGTCCAGGTAAAGATGGATCCTATTATTGCTGATATGTTGAATACTTATACCACCAATAATAAGGCTCAGGGAACTGTCGATGGTTGGCGCGTACAAATTCTGGCTACCACCAACCGGCAAAGGCTAGAGAGTGTACAACAGTCTTTCCGGTACCATTATCCTAATGTACCAGTAGATTGGATGCATGATCGTCCGTATTACAAGTTGCAGGCTGGCGCTTTTCGTTCTAAGCGCGATGCCCTTCGGCTAAAGTATATTCTCAGTCGCGAATACGAGGGTTTGTATCTGGTTCGAGATGACGCTATCTCAAAAACAGAACTTCTCAATTACTACTAGCCTACAATTTACTGGCCGATCTCCTGTATTATTTAGCAAGAATCTGTGATGTCCGATAATCGGCAGACTTACCTTCTCAATATTGACTACGTCACCTTTTGTATTTACCTGGCACTGGTAGGCATTGGTGGCTTATTCATTTTTTCGGTTGATCTTCAACAATCTGGGCCACCCAGTAGCTTCAAGGATTTTCTGTTTTATACCCTAGCGGGAAAGCAAGTGCTGTGGATTGTTATCTGCCTCTTGGTTTTTTCCTTTATCGTGTTCTTCATCGACCACAAGTTTTGGCAAATCTTTGCCTACCTTATCTATGGTCTGGGGATACTAGGGCTGGTGCTTGTACTGATTTTTGGTACCACAATCAAGGGGGCTACCTCCTGGTTCATCTTTGGTGGTGCATCCTTCCAACCATCGGAAATTGCCAAATTTGGCACCTGTCTGGGAGTAGCGGCCCTGCTGGGGCATTGGAGTACTGATTTACGTTCCATACGCCACATACTCCGCGTTATAGCTATGTTTCTGGTTCCCGTTGCTTTGATCCTCTTGCAACCGGATGCGGGTTCGGCTTTGGTTTTTCTGTCCTTTTTCATCGTTATGTTTCGGGAAGGACTCAACCCCTTGTTGTATATCATCGGTTTTGCTGGTGCCGCAACTTTTATTCTGAGTATCCTCTTGCCTCCGGAACTGTTGATCATTGCGCTAGCTTGGATCGGTATGCTCGCCTATGTTACCTACGAAAAACAACAGACTCTGCGCTGGTATTCTGCCCTAGTTGGCTTGGGCATAGCGCTGGCTTATCTCTATTCGGCGGATTACAGTAATTGGGCGCTAGGAGGAGCTGTTGTCGGACTCCTGGGGCTTAGCTATTGGCAATACCTTCGTTTCCGACCTAAAGTTATTCCAGTGGTCCTGTTGAGCTTTGCGCTCACCAGTGGTCTATCGGTTGCTAGTAACTACGTCTTCAACGATGTTTTGCAAGCACACCAGCAACAACGCATTGATGTTTGGTTGAGGCCTTCCGAAGCGAAAAAGCGCAACAAGGATAGTGTGATGAACCTGGAAAACTCGATGCTAGCCATCGGTGCCGGCCAAATCACTGGTCGGGGACTTTTTTCCGGTCGGATGACGCAAGGCCGCTGGGTACCTGAGCAGGACACAGACTTCATCTTCTGCACCATCGGAGAGGAGCAAGGCTTGGTTGGTTCGGTTGCGGTAGTTGTGCTTTATCTGCTACTCATATTGCGTATTACCATGATTGCTGAACGGCAGAAAGTGGCGTTCAACCGCATCTATGCCTACGGAGTAGCAGGTATTCTCTTCGTGCACTTCTTTGTTAATATTGGTATGACTATGGGGCTGGTACCAATTATTGGGATACCCTTACCATTTCTGAGTAAAGGAGGCTCCAGCCTGTTAGGGTTTACCATTATGTTGGCTGTATTGCTGAAGCTAGATAAGCACCGGGGGCGTATCAAGAAAAATACTATCGTCAATTTCTAAGTATTATGGCTAAGCGTAAAGCGATTGTACTTACCAATGGCATGCTGGATATCACCAATGCCAAAACTTGTCACGGACTACTGCGTGGAACCGAGCGCTTTGATGTTCTAGCGGTAATTGACCACGCCCACGCCGGCAAGGACGCGGGAGAAGTACTAGATGGTAAGCACCGAAATATTCCGGTAGTGGCTACGGTTACTGATTACTTTGCCCAGTCGGATCCGATTGCGCCCGAAGCCTGTGTGGTGGGGGTGGCGCTTCCCGGAGGACAGTTGCCCGAGGAGTTTCGTACCGAGCTTGTCGCTGCGGCCCGTCATGGCTGCGACCTGATTAATGGTCTACACACCTTCCTGAGTGACGATCCAGCGTTTCAACGCTTAGCTAACGAGAACAATATACAGCTGATTGATGTGCGCAAGCCGCGCCCACGTCATGAATTGCAGTTCTGGACTGGTGATATTTACCAGGTACAGCAGCCGATTATTGCCATTTTGGGAACGGATTGCGCCCTGGGAAAACGCACCACTACCCGTTGGATAATGGAAGCCTTGCGTCAAAAAGGTCGAACTGCTGAAATGATCTATACCGGGCAGACCGGATGGATGCAAGGTTCGCCCTTCGGATTTGTGTTTGATAGTACGATCAACGATTTTATCGGTGGGGAGTTGGAAAAGGCAGTGCTCCAGTGCGCACGTGAAGCTAATCCAGATTTCATCCTACTGGAAGGGCAGTCCTCCTTACGCAATCCCAGCGGCCCCTGTGGTAGTGAATATTTGCGCTCCGCCAACGCTAAGGGCGTAATCCTACAGCACGCGCCCGGTAGACATTTCTTCGAAGGTAGCCAGGTACCAATTGGCTCTATTCAACAAGACCTGGACTTGATTCGGATTTACGGATCAGAGGTATTGGCCATCAGCTTGAATGGGGAAGACCTGAGCGCAGAAGCCTTAGTGGAAGCACAGGAGACCTTGCGCCGGGAAACAAGATTACCGGTGGTGCGTCCGATGGAAGAAGGGGTGGGAGAGATGGTAGAGGCGATCTTGGAGTGGTCATCTGGCCGCAAATAAAAAGGGCCACGCCTCAGCGCAGCCCTCTAGGTTGCAGTGCAGCGCTGCCTAGCGCTGATCAAGCCATGGTACTGGCTTTCTTGGACAAACTAACTTCATACTGATTACTGTGACAAGCGTAAAGTTTATTCTGCGTCCTCTGCAGACACTTCTGTAGGTACTTGCTGAGGGCTAAGTGGTGTGCCTTCGGCAGTTAACCAAACGACTAGTTTTTCGTTACCCTTGCGCAGGCGAATGCGAAACCCGGTCCAACCCTGTTGTAGGGAGGTAATCTCTGCAGCACCCGTTAGCGTATAGTCCGCGTAATCGGTTTGGAGGGTAGTTTGAATTGGAGTAGGTAGTGCTTCCGGGCGGTAGGTAGTGTAAGAAGAAAGACTGCGTCCATCAGCTTGGTAACGGGCCCTGGTATTCTGTCCATTTTGTGTAAAAACTGCCAGGTATTGCACGCTACTTAAACGCTTATTGTTGTATTCTTGTTTCTTCCATTGACGCACTGTTATACCCGGGAAATTTTCCGCTTGAGATTGAGCAACGCCACTTGGTACGGCACTCGCTTCGACGACGGTGACAGTAAACTGCCCCTTGTATTCTTGAGCACTTAAACTAACGAGCATGAAGGCAAGAATGACGGCTGATAAAAGAAAATGTTTCATAATGATTGGTTTTGGAGTTTTAAGGTGCTGAAGCATCATATTAGATATCAACAGCTGAATTACAAGAGCAAATGTATTCCTGCCGCAGTAGCAATGACGATTTATTCAACCTGTCGGATTTATCTTTCAACGAAGCGCATTTTTTCGCGGAATGTTGGAAAAATGCTTGGTGAATAACAATTTGTTGTTTATATTTGTGGACACTAAGAGATCATACAGGGTAAGTGCTAATGGAGAAAATGTTGGATTTTGATTTTAATCAAGGCACGCCCGGAAACTGATAGCAGAGCTATCAAGTTGAGGACGGAACGAAGAGTAAGTTCAAAAGACAGCTTTTTATACTTAGCGAGTTACTCTGTATGATCTTTAATAACAAATATTTGAAACTCTAGTCTAAAACAGCAGCATATGGCCAGCGATAAGGACTCCAAAATGAAAGCGTTAAAGGCGACAATGGATCGCCTGGATAAAACCTACGGTAAGGGTACCATCATGTTTATGGGGGACTCTACTGTTCAGGATATTGAAGCCATTCCAACCGGCTCTCTTGGGTTGGATATCGCCTTAGGTATAGGCGGTTTCCCTCGTGGGCGTGTGGTAGAAATCTACGGTCCTGAATCTTCTGGTAAAACTACTTTGGCAATTCACGCCATTGCAGAATGCCAGAAATTAGGCGGTATAGCAGCCTTTATCGATGCGGAGCACGCCTTTGATCGCTACTACGCCAAGAGCCTTGGGGTAGATACCGAAAACCTGCTGATTTCTCAGCCTGATAATGGTGAGCAAGCACTGGAGATTGCGGAGAACTTAATCCGCTCTGGTGCGATCGATATTATTGTGATTGACTCCGTGGCTGCACTGGTACCTCGTTCTGAGATCGAGGGTGAGATGGGAGATAGCAAAATGGGTTTACAGGCACGCCTGATGTCACAAGCAATGCGTAAACTCACCGGATCAATTGGCCGTACCGGATCATGCTGCATCTTTATCAACCAGCTGCGTGAGAAGATCGGAGTTATGTTTGGTAACCCAGAAACAACTACTGGAGGTAACGCTCTAAAGTTCTACGCTTCCATGCGCTTGGATATTCGCCGCTCTGGTGCTGGTATCAAGAACAAAGACAATACTGTAATGGGTAACCACGTCAAAGTGAAAGTGGTTAAGAACAAATTGGCTCCCCCATTCCGGATAGCCGAATTTGATATCATGTTTGGTGAAGGTATCTCCAAAGTAGGAGAGATCGTCGACTTGGGTGTAGATCAGGATATTATTCAGAAGAGTGGTGCCTGGTATGCTTACAATGAGGCTAAAATTGCCCAGGGGCGGGAAGCTGCCAAACAGTTCTTGCGGGATAACCCCGAAGTTGCGCTAGAGATCGAGCAGAAAATCAAGCGTGCCATTATGGGGGATCCAGAAGAAGAAGTAGCGGAACAAGCTGCTGCGGAAGCTGCTGAAAAATAACTGAAATACTAGGCTTTGCCCAACAGCTGGGCTACCTTCTGTTTTTAATAAATTGGTTCTCGGATATCTCGAATATATCCGAGAACTTATTTTTTAGGGGCTTACTCAGATTGTGGAACCAACTGCTCCGACTTACTTCCACTCAAAAGTTTCGATCATGTGTAGGATATCCGTTCTGACAAAGTCAATGACGGGAGCCAGCGAATCTGCACGAGTCTTGGTGTTGAAGTACAAGGATCCTCGCACGTAGTGTTGTGTGCTATCCGTGAGAAAAAACTGGAACGGACTGGCTGCGGGGCCGTCAATGTCAAAAGCAATACCGCTCACGCCATTATCTGTGTTAATGAGCAATTCGTCTATATAGTTGGCTCGTTTATTATGCCAGTCAGCCATACCAAAAGCTTCCTGTGTTAAGTCTTCCAGCGTTTTATTACTACCGGGAATAGAAACGTAGGTGAAATGGATCCGCCCGTCAAAATTGGGGTAGAAAACATCAAACCAGCAATCGTCTGGTGGACGCTCCTTGAAAAAGACGGTGTCTTGCTGAATTTCCGTGTAAGCGGGGTATTGAAAAGAGAAGTTGCAATAGTCTTCCGTAAATGCCTGGTAGGTCTTCTGCGGAAAATCGACCTTGGGAAAGGACCTTGGTTTTGGTGTGTATACAGGGTCACTGCACCCGATCCAGGTCAGTAGAACACCAAATACGAAAGCCGCAAACAGTCTTGTACTCATGCCAAAATTTTGTGGAGCAAAGATGCACTTTTCTCAGGGGCTTTTGTCTTTCAGTCAATAAGAGTTCAGCCGCTATAGCCGTGCAGAGACCAGATTATAACGGTGACGGGGGGAGACTTGATATAATGTTTCCTGATTTTCGATCTCTGCTTAGGGCAAGGGGAAACATGCATTGCGTATAAAGCTAAGGTGTGTTTCACGATGAGAAAATACTAGAAATGTCGATAAGAAATGGTGCATTGTCCTTTTGCTAAGTATAGGTGTAAAGTGAAGATTATTTTAAAAAATAAAAGATATCAGGAAAAAGTATTTTCCTATGATTGAAGAGGCTGTCAATACGGGTGATTTGTCAAAAGAAAAGTATGCATTGATGTCAGATAGAATCCTAATGGATGAAGGTCAGCCTCAAATCTACGGCTCACAGATAGAGAATGGAAAATTGTATAGATTGGGTGATCCTGAAACCGTCAATGAAAGGAGAAAAGAAATGGCTATGGAGCCTATCGAAATTTATTTGAAGCGATTTAATATTGAGTTTGTGACGGAAAAAGAATAAGTGTTACACAACGAGCGCGCTTAAGAGAGATTTCATTTTATTGAGAACTGTGGTTTTTTATTAAAGATATACAGCTTTTTAATTCCTTTCAGACTTGCATTTAGTTCAAATGAGAGAATAATCTGCCCGGTCCTAGCGGCTTAGGTTATCCGAATCCATTATTTTCACCGACCTAAAGTGAAGCGTATGACCATTCAATTACAACATCTGGCCGTTCATGAATTGAACAAACAAGCTGATAGTCACGAAGTCAGTATCCAACTCAGTGAGCAGCTCACACCTAGTGATGAACGAGCTAGCGAACTGGTGGCCAAACTGCACCGTACTTTTATCCAGAAGAACGATGTATTGAATGGACGTCTATCCTCACCAGAGGATGCGCTCTTTCCCGGTTATTACGAACTTCTAAGAGCGGAGAACTACAGCGCTGAAGCTTTTTTACAGTTTTCGCGCGATAGTACCCAAGCCTTGCAGCTGAGCCTACAAGGTGTGACTGGAGCTAAAGGTGGTTATTTGGTATACGCTTACTACCGGGTAGGGGAGGAGGAGCATGCCAAGTACCAACTGGGAATTTTTCTGGTTAGAGATGCAAATGGACTGTTGTTCCAATCTGGTGGTACCGGTGCCTATGAGCTACATCCTGCCACTTACCTGGATATTGATCGGATGGCCCTGGCCTGCCGCATCAAAAAAAATAATTCCGAACAGCAACCAGAGGTAGAGGTCATCAAACATGCGCGCACGCAAAAGGAAATCTCTGATTATTTCCTGAGTTGGCTAGCTGTGGATGCTTCTGTCTCTAACCGTGATCTAACACAACACTTCCTAGAGGCTGTGGCGGCGGTACCGGTTCCAGTGGACGAAGAGACCGGCGCTCCTGTGGATGCCGGCATGTTCCGCGAGCAGGTGGCCAACTTTGCGATGAAAAGCCCTGGGAAGACCATCAGTATTCCCGCCTTTGAAGAGCGGTTTTATGGGGAAGAACAACCATTACAGCAATATTTTTCCGAGCAGCAAGTCGAAATGCAGAACGAATTTCGTTTTGACCGGCAATCAGTGCGCGACTACCATTTTCACAAATTCAAAGGTAAAGGGTACTACTTCGGCTGCAAGCACGCCTTCCTCCTTTCCGGGGAAGTGAGTGTAGAAGGAGACCGTGTAATCATAGATAATCCTGATTTGGCCGAACAAATTTTGGAAATTTTGAGAGATACCGGATTATGATTTCTTTTTCAAAAAGGATTTATATTTTTTACTCATATGTGATATCATTGATCACCTATTTTCTGTATATTTAACAAAGATATATAGCACTTATCCATCTTAGTGCAACAATTGGACCCGTCTCCCGTAAACTTCGATATTGACTCATTCCTGTGGTACCCTTAACAAATTCAAACGCAATACTGTGTCTACTTGCCAAATGTATTGAAGATCGACATAGGTTACTTTAATGAGTTTCCTGCGTCGAATGAGTTGAACACTAATTGAGTAACACAATGCCTCTTGAAAGACTATCCGGTCGTACTGGAAAGTTCTTTCTGCTAAACGATTTTGCGTTTAAGGATGAGTCCGATGTCCAGTCTGATACTGAATCTCGTCGTCCGTTAACCGCATCTAACGCAGTAAGCTTTCCGCCGCCAAATCACACGTCGCCTAAAGCCAGTGGTCCATCTATG
Source organism: Bacteroidota bacterium (assembly GCA_038528965.1). Lineage (GTDB taxonomy): Bacteria > Bacteroidota > Bacteroidia > Chitinophagales > Saprospiraceae > Lewinella. Next base: position 82,538 of record JBCBEC010000009.1, read on the forward strand.
GACCTGAGTGCCGAAATAGGCTATGACTATGGGAATGTTCAGTTACCAGCAGAAGCAAAACAAGCTTCGGCCAAAATTCCACCGCGGATTTGGCACGTACCACGGGTACTGGTAGCAGATGATAATCTCCTGGTCCGCACCTCCCTTCTCCACTTATTGGAAAAATGGCAATTTAATTACGAGCTAGCTAGTTGCGGGCTTACCGCCTGGGACTGTTTACAGGAGTCTACTTTTGATCTCCTACTGCTCGATCTCCAAATGCCCGGTATGGACGGGCACGAGTTGATTAACCGTCTCCGTGCTGCTACTTCCAATCCCAATAATGCAATTCCGGTAATTGCTATGGCTGGAGCCAGTGAGGATGGCGTGCGCGAACGAATGTTTTCCGCCGGAGCTTGTGCCTACCTGGAGAAGCCGCTCCACCCCGAGTGCCTCTTCGATGCTGTGACACAGCACATCAATCTGCCGGAGCACCAGCAAGTACGCCTCTTTACGGATATCATTGATCAGAACTTACTAGACGAACTATATCAAGGAGATCTACACCACTTGAGCATCATGCTCGATCTATTTTTGCAGAATACGCCACAAATGCTTCAGCAGCTACAGCGTGCTTTATTGTTGCGCAATGGAGATATGTTTGGCAAGGCGCTACATAGTGTTAAACCCACCTTTGCCATGGTTGGTCTACCACAATTGACGGATATGGCTGGTGAGCTGGAAGCTTATCTTGAGGAGCATGATCAACAACTCGACGGTAAGTTTGGCGCCGGCTTCGTGCAGTTTTACCGTTTTGTCCAAAGAGCGTTGGAAATAATTGATGAACGGCAGCAAGCGCTGCAGGAACACTTAAAGTGACAGTCCTATGCGTTGTGTAATTGTAGATGATGAGGGAATGGCTAGAATCCACTTGGCGCGCTTGTGCCAGCGGATCAAAGGCTTGGAGATTGTGGATACTTTTGCCGATGCCATGTCCGCCTATCAGTTTTTAGAGAACAATCCGATCGATCTGGTATTTCTGGATATCGAAATGCCTGATTTTTCTGGTATTGAGTTGGTACAGCAGTTGCGCCAACCACCAGCAATCATCTTCACTACCAGTAAGGAAAACTACGCCGTAGAGGCCTTTGAGCTCATCGAGAGTGTAGTGGACTATCTGGTCAAGCCGCTTACCCTGGCTAGGCTGCTATTAGCGGTAGAGCGCTACCGCAAACGCGCCGCCGCCGCGCCCGTAAATACGATTACCCTGCCTGATACTCAGCCAGTCGTAAAAGAGGCTGGTTTAAGTGATAAGCACATCTTTGTTAAGACCGAGCGTAAGTATGTACGGATCGATCTGGAGGATTTGTTGTACGTGGAAACAGTGGGCGATTATTCCATCTTTAAAACCGCCCAGCAACAGTACACGGTTCATGCTACACTGAAGAGTATCAAGGAACGCCTTCGCTTGCCCAACTTCATCAAAGTGCACCGCTCTTTTATTGTTAACCTTGACAAGATCAAGGATATCGAAGACAGCAACTTGCTCATTGCTGATCGGGTAATACCCGTCAGTCGTAATCACCGGGCGGAATTGATGGAACGAATCATGCCCCTTTAAGGAGGAATAACTTTTCTTTTTGAACGTTGTTATTCTAAGGTCAGATTTATTGCGGTAAGGCCCGATTCTAGGCCTCTTCCCGCTAAGCCTGATTTAATGTTAGTGCAGCTCCTGCTGGTCACTGGCGTGATTTAGTGAAACTATTCCTCCCCATGAGCAAGGTAACGAGTAAACTAGCTATACTCTTCTTCTTTTTGTCTTTCTATACCGCTGGTCTTGCCCAGATACAGGCACCTACCTTCCAGTGTGTGGTTAATGACACCCTTTTTTGGCAACCCGCTACAAACGGTTGTGGGCCTTTTGAGAGTTACGAAATCTTCTTTAGTGCCAACGAAGACGGGCCTTACCAACTCTTGGCCACGGTTACGGATCAAACGCAGGATTTCTTCTATCACTCCGATGCCAACAACCAGACCTGGTTTTACTATCTGGCCAGTGCACACGATTGTCCAGGTCAGCAACAACTGTTTTCCGATACTCTTGACAATCTTATCCCGCTGGCTGGGCCTTTGGAGTTTGTCAGTGTAGATGGCAATAATGTGGAGATCAGCTGGTCGGTTAGCCCCTCGCCAGAAACCATTGGCTATGTGGTAAGTCGAAATACTACGCAGGGGACGACTATTCTAGATACCATTTTTGATACGACCTTTTTTCTAGATACCACTGCAGACCCCACACAACAGTCGGAAGTATACTTTGTGGTGGCCTTGGATGCTTGCGGGAATAAATCCCTGGTTATTCCCCCGCATCAGACGATTTTGCTAGATTTTGTTGCACCAGACGCGTGCAATCCAGGACTGGAGATGAACTGGAATGCTTACCAAAACTGGGTCAACGGCGTGGGCCGTTATGACATCTTCGTAGGAGCCAATGGTGCGACGCCTGAACTCGTTGGTTCCGTTAACGGTGCTGAGACCAGCTTTACCTACTTCGGAGGCAATGATGGCGATGAGCTCTGCTTTTACGTGGAGGCAGTGGAGAACCTTACCAGCTTCCGGTCTACTTCCAATCTCCGCTGTGTGGATATCAGTATTCTACAGCCCATTCGAGATATTGAATTGTTGGGTGCGTCCATAGCTCCAAATGGTACAGTAGAACTGGAATGGTATTGGGACCCCACCGCCCTTTTGGTGACTAGTGAACAAGGACGGCAAGCGGCGGGTGATGATGTTGTCACCGTTATTGATCTAGGACTTAGCTCCCCGCTGACGGCCGAGAATTTTCGGGCAGATGCTAATGCCGATGCGCAAAATCGGGCCTACGTTTACACCATTTTCGGGACGGATGAGTGCGGCAATATGGTCGCCTCCAACGAAAGTAGAACGCCCTTTTTGCGTGGTGTAATAACGGATGAGGGCAATGTGCTGGACTGGGATCTTTATACCCATGCTTTTGGCGAGGCCCTGAATTATAGGCTTGTACGTGTAGACGGTGTAGTAGAGACGGTGGTGTTTAGCGGTATCAGCAATGATCTAAGCTTCCTGGATGCCCTCACACCGGCGCTGGAGGGTGGAGAGGTCTGCTATTATTTGGAAGTTGAAGTAGACTTTACTTTAGGTAGTGGCGAGGTGGTGAATCGTATCCTCCGCTCCAATACAGTTTGCCTGGTTCCTACCCCTAAAGTATTCGTTCCTAATGTCTTTGCACCGAATGGTGTGAATAACACCTTCCGTCCGCAGCTATCTTTCGGCACACTTGCCAATTATGAATTGAATATCTACGATCGTTGGGGAGGACAAGTATTCCAAAGCTCCAGCCTAGATGTGGGCTGGGATGGCCGCCGACAAGGAGAACTAATGCCGCAAGGTGTATATCTCTATTTCATCCGATTACAGCCCGAAGGTGGCGAAGCGATTGATTTGCAGGGAGATGTAATGTTGCTCCGATAATTTGCCGGAAAAAGATCAGGATTCAAGGCCGTGAATTCGCCAGTTGTAAGGAACTTTTTTGCCAAAAAAGCGTATTAGTATTCTGAAACCTTTATATTTGCGTTCCCTTCGAAAGCGATGCGTAAAGTAAGTTTTCAAAGTAGATCAGGTTGCGTGGCCGAGCGGTTAGGCAAAGGTCTGCAAAACCTTGTACAGCGGTTCGAATCCGCTCGCAACCTCTGCTAGTTAGGCCTTCGTGAAAACTTCACGGGGGCCTTTCTTTTTAGTTCAAAGTAGACTTTGGGTAACAGCAGTAATATGTTGTTCATTTCTGCAAACTCAGAGCTTGTTTGGGAATTTTGCGAACTGATTACCAACGATTTGTAGTTCTGTCTAAAGGGTCAAAACTGAGTTTGGCGGGCCAAATGAAGTTTTTAGCCTGACGCGAGGTTTGCAAATCCTTGATAATCAGGAAGCACGCATTTCTTTCCCAAATTAAATTCCCAAACATGCTCTCAATTCACGACGCTCTTAAATAAATCGTATGAATCTTCAAAAAATCAGTCTTACGCTGATCGCCGTCTTTTGCCTGAGTACGCTCTTCTCACAACGCGAATATTTAACAAAAATGCCGGGTGTTAAAACCTTGGAAAGTGTTCGTGTTTCCTATGATAAAGAGGGACAAGCTACTCGTAAGTTAATGTATGTTGATTCCTTTGACACAAGTGGGAATCATGTATTACGCCGATATCAATATGGCGGTGGGACCATCTTTGAATACACCGCTGACAATCGGATTTTGAGAAAGCAAATCAACTTCCCAGACTGTGTTGCGGAGATTACCATGTCGAATAGGAACGATACGATCTTGTTGCGCGAAAGGCTCATCGAAACGAAATGTAACTACGGGCCGCCACCACCACCAATGCGCATCATAAGTAACTACGATTCCATGTTTACGCAAGTTGCCAGAACGATTCCTAATACTGCTGACGACAATACCCTGGTCAAAATTGTTACGGACGAAGCAGCTGATAAAGTAACGTACCTGACCTACACTAAGCCAAGGCGTAGAAGGGCGAAAGGCCTCAATTTACAATCGATTGAAGAGGTGTTGAGGATCAATAAGCACAATCGGATTCGTCGACTATTCATGGTAGTTAGAGACCAGCTTATCATGGAAAGGCAAGAGGTGCTAGACAATAACGACGGCATCATAAAGCTGAATCAGCATGATGGCCGGGAAAAGCAGGAGTGGTTTGAAGTGGTTAAGTATCCTCGGGTTTTCAAGTACAAGCGTGATCGGCAGAAAAACTGGATTAGCCGTACCAATCAGCAGCGCCGAGTTGTGGCAGAACGCAATATTACTTACTATTAGGCTCAAGGGACAAGTTTAACAACGATTGGTAATCGCTTATGTGCTTATCCTCAAAAACTTCCCGTTATCTTTAAGGGGCAGCAAGAGCTGTACACACCTTCTATTTCACATGCACAAATTGCTACATGGCTACCTTCACTTCCTTTTTGATCGACATTACAGACCACCTTGCGACCGTCAGCTTTAACCGTCCGGAAAAGGCCAACTCTTTACACGAACAGGCCTGGGAGGAAATGCCTCAAGTATTCCAGCAGCTACATGATGATCCTGAAGTTCGGGTGATCATATTGCAAGGTGAGGGCAAGCACTTCTGCGCGGGAATTGACCTTTCCACGCTGATGAATTTGCAGCGCTTCAACAGCATCCCCTGTGAAGGGCGCAAGCGGGAAGCCCTCCGCAAGTTTATCTTCAAGCTGCAGGATGCGATTAGCGCTATTGAGGAATGCCGCAAGCCAGTGTTAGCCGCTATTCACGGCGCTTGCGTTGGTGGTGCGGTTGATATTATTGCTGCTTGTGATATGCGGTATTGTAGCCAGGACGCCTACTTTTCCATCAAAGAGATCGATTTAGGGCTAGTTGCCGATATTGGTACGCTACAACGTCTTCCTAAAATTCTCCAACCTGGTATAGTGGCGGAGCTAGCCTATACGGGACGTAAGGTAGAGGGTGCCGAGGCTGCCGCCATTGGACTTTGCAACCGGGTGCATGAGGATAAGGAACAACTCTACGCCAGTGTCCGTGAACTAGCAGCAACCATTGCTGCCAAATCACCACTATGCATTCGGGGTACCAAAGAAATGCTACTCTATGCTCGTGATCATACGGTAGCCGAATCACTCAACTACATGACGGCTTGGAATGCGTCGATGCTATTTTCCAATGATTTGATGGAAGCCTTTGCGGCTAATATGGAAAAGCGGGCTCCAAACTTCGAAGGCTAAGCTTAAGCAGGAAACCTCATCAGGTCCGGTTCGGCGTAGGTTGCTTTAGCCTCGTCAGCGAATAAGATTTGCGGGCTGTAGTGAGTAAACAGCAAGCCTTTGAAGTCATTGTGCAGCCGCGGGAATTCTTCTAGTAAGGCATTGAAGCTACTGGCTTCACCCTTTTGCGCAAAATGGTATACCACTTGTACGGCTGCTTCCGTCAAGGTTCTATGGTATTTGGTACCGTCGCCATGAGTGCGGTCAAAATTTTGAATTTGCTCACACATCAATTGGCGAGTGGCTTCGAGGCCATGTTGCTGTAGCAGTATCCACGCTAGGCGTAGATGTGCGGTATGGGAAAACCATTGAGGGGGAAGGGTACAGTTGGCAAATTGCTGCGCAAACTCCTGATTGCTTAGTTGCTGGTGTGCTTCCATATTACAAACTTGCGGGATTTATTCCGATTTACGTAAATTAGGAAAAAACACCTAACATGTTTACACCAGGAATAATTCCCGTACTCCTGCTCTTGTTTTTGAGCTGCACTACCAATGACCTATTTGCCCAAAGGGTAGATCGAGAAGAAGGCGAGCTGTGGCGCTATAAAGCGCGGTTCTATTCTGGTGATCAACAGATTCCACGCAGTTTCTATGAGGCGCGCCTTGAAGAACATCCCGAAGCGGGACCCCTTTACCGATCTGGAAAAAGAACCAAAGCTGGAGGAATAGCTATGGTAGTAGTAGGTGGTGCTACTATTGTCGTTGGAGGTGGCGTATTTTTTATTGGAGTAATTTTTGACGGTCTAAACGGGCAAAATGACGTGTCGCGTAGCGGAGGGATCATTGCGCTAGTAGGACTTGGGACAACAATCGGAGGTGGTTCACTCATCAGTTCGGGTAAGAAAAAAATGCGACGAGCAACGGATATTTACAATAAGGGTGTAGTGGAAATAGATCGCTTAGGCCTGCAATTGGGGCCCGATGGTATTGGCCTACGCCTAACGATTGGACGTTAAACTACCGTAACGAGTAGCAACTAATCGGACTACTGTTTGTCATTCTTATGTAGAGCTGTTGGAAAATTGGCTCCTTAGAAATACTTAGGCTATACAGCCTCTGGTCCTAAACTGTGCTCCTTATGAAACTCTCAAGTCTGTTACTCTTGTTGGTGATCTTGCCGCTGGGAATTCAACTCAGCGCTCAGGTGCCGGATCTTCTACCGGGCGAACTCTGGCACGAATCCAACCGCTTCTACCAGGGAAAAAATGAAATCAGTCGAATTCAATTCACACAGTTATTAGATCGGCATCCGGATGCTAAGGCTCCTTTTCGCAAAGGCAAGCTACAACTTACAAGTGGTAACATTCTAGCCTTTGGGGGTGGATTTGTAACCGCAGGTGCCCTCTTGGTGACGGCTACGGGTTCTTTGTCCGAGACGGAGACACGTGAAGACAACCGATCCTTGGGTTATATGGCTGCGGCAGGCGGCTTTACGGCTCTCCTTACCGGCATCTTCCTGACCCGCTCCGGGCGAAGAAATGTGCAAAAAGCTATTGATACCTACAATCGCGTAGAGATAGATGAGAAATTCCTGCAGCTCACGCTACAACCCAATCAGCTTGGGTTACGACTCACTTTTGGGCGTTAGCTTCTTTCGTGTAGCGAACCCGTTCGTATAGATTGTGTAGGTACAAGAAAACGATACCTATCACCACTGCCGTCACCGATAGCAAAACGCTAATCAGACTATCCACCGTAAAGGATAAGCGCAATAAAATAGTGGACAGAATAAAGCCCGAATTCCGCATAATGGTGTAAAAGCGGTTGGTATACAGGAAGGAGGCCAGTAGGAGTAAGATATCTACTAAAATGAGTACTGTGAAAAACTCATCAAAAAAGACAGAGTTGACATCCTTAAGCCCTTCTACGACGGCACTGATTTCGAAAACGTGATCCCTTAGCCAGACGTAGAAGCTGTAGCTGGCCATGATCAAAAACGTAGGCGCTAAAAGTAGAGCGATCAGGGTTTTTGTACGGACAAAGCGCAAGGAACGCTGGCTAGGGGCCTTATTAACGGGGCGATATTCCAGACGCTTATCATTGAGGCGATTGAAAACGAAAATGAGGAAAAACAACAAGGCTGCCGCTGCTAAGTCATAAGTAAACTCTAGATCACTCTTGATTTTAAACCAATCCGCAGAGAGTTCTACATTAGCTAGGTCTTTAAATAATCGCCGGATTACGATTAGGGTAATGATTTCGTACTGCTTATTAATGTAATCCGTCGTAGACTTGGGTAGGTAAAATATTAAGAGGTATACCTCGTACAGCAGGATAATGGAAAAGGGGGTGTAGACGGCTGACAATGGGCTAGTGAGCAGCTTCGATGGGTCGGATAGGTCCAGCATGCCCTGCTGATTCAGAATGATCAGCAGCAGGTGAAACAAGAAACCTACGATGGCAAAATAAATGACCCAACGCTCTCCATTATGATGGGAGCGCTCAGATAGGAAAAAGGTTTCTAGTCTTCTTAACCACTTGGGAAGTAGAGAATTACTCATAAGTATTCAGACTAAAATTTCTACTCCCTATTTTCTTGCTGATAAGCGAAATATTTCTACGTACCATTCAGGTGTTCAATTACTTATGAAATTTTCGCTTATCAAAATAGGAAGGAGAGATTTCTTTACGTCCACTTAGGAACTGATCAGTACAAATGTCGAACAGCAGCTACCTAGTACATGTTCATTATGGCGATTATTCCAAAGTGGCAAACAGGTTTTACGCCACGGAATAATCGATGCACAAGTCTTTGGTAAGAAAGAGTGGTTTCTACAATAAAGGAACTGATTCCGCCAAGTTGGATTACCTTATTCCTGTACCAAGTCAATCACCTTCTCCACCACATCTTCCACACTTGGCTTGCTGATGTAATTACCATCGTCGCCATAAGGTGGGCGGTGAGCAGTGGCAGTCAGTGTAGAAGGAGTAGCATCCAGTTGGAAATAACCGGCCTGATCTTCCAGAATGTGTTGCATGATGTAAGCTGCAGCGCCACCGGGTACATCCTCATCCACTACCAGCAGACGATTGGTTTTTTGCAGGCTCGAGCTGATTCGGTGCTCCAGGTCGAAAGGCCACAGGGTTTGCACATCCACAATTTCAATCTGGATACCCGTATGAGCGAGTAAGTCCGCAGCTTCGGCCACGATTCGCACGCAAGAGCCATAGGTAACCACGGTGAGGTCAGCGCCTTCGCGTACTACCTCAGGAACACCCAGCGGTACGGTGAACTCATCTAGGTTTTGCGGTAGCTGCTCTTTCAAGCGGTAGCCGTTGAGGCATTCGATCACTAGGCCTGGATCATCACTCTGCAGGAGCGTGTTGTACATTCCGATGGCTTGTACCATGTTGCGAGGGACACAGATGTGCATGCCGCGCAGGCCACCCAGTAATACGCTCATAGGCGAGCCCGAGTGCCAGATACCTTCCAGGCGGTGTCCACGCGTACGGATAATAACAGGTGCCTGTTGCAATCCGTTGGAGCGCCAGCGCACGGTTGCCAAGTCATCTGACAATGGAGAAAAGGCATAGATCAGGTAGTCCAGGTACTGGATTTCAGCAACAGGGCGTAAGCCGCGCATGGCCATTCCGATGGCCTGGCCAACGATGGTCCACTCGCGGATACCGGTATCGAAGACGCGATGCTCGCCGTACTTTTCTTGTAGTCCCGCCATTCCCTGGTTGACCCCGCCAATCTTTCCTACATCCTCACCAAAGACATAAAGCTCGGGCACGCGTTCCAAAGCACGATCGAAAAAGCGATTGATGATCTCGTAGCCGTTGAGTTCTTCCGCGGAATCACCATAGTTAGCAGCTACGGCCGGTACGCGTAATGCGGCCTTGGGGCTTTCGCTGAGGTGATGCTTGCCGTAAGATTGCTGCAGGGCATTCTTTTCGGCATCAATATATCTTTTGAGGGGAGTAGCTGTAGCATCCAGGCGATAGAGCAAGTGTACCCGACGGGCGATGGTGAGTAGCTCAGCGCGACTTGGCGTACGGCTGTTCTGAAGTTCGCGCTGATACGCTGCCAGACCTTCTTTTGCTGGCAATGCCTCGAGGATTTGCCGGAGCTGGGTACGCTTTTCCGTGATCGGAGTACGGAAGTTTGTCCAAGCCTCTTCACGGGCTTCCGCTATTGCCTTTTTTGCTCGTTCTTCAATCTCACGCAATTCCTCCTCCTCTGCCATATCAGTAGCCAGCATCCACAGGCGAAACTGATGGTTGCAATCAAACTCTTTTTCCCACTCCAGGCGTTCTTTGCTCTTGTAACGTTCGTGTGAGCCTGAGGTAGAGTGGCCTTGTGGCTGAGTAAGCTCCGCTACGTGAAACAAGGCTGGCTCGTGGGTCCGCCGCATTTGACTAATTCCGTAGCGATAGGCCTCACATAAGGAAGGATAGTCCCAACCCTTGAGTTCATAGATTGCAAGTCCTTCTTTATCCTCGTTGGATTCAAAGCCGGCCAAAGCAGCGCTAATGCTTCCTTTGATAGTTTGGTACTCGGTAGGAACGGAAATCCCGTAACCATCGTCCACGACCGTCACCGCCATCGGAATTTGTAGCACACCAGCGGCGTTCATACTTTCCCAGAAGGCGCCTTCACTGGTACTGGCATCGCCAATGCAGCAGAAGCAAATTTCTTGACCGTCCTCAGTGAAGTTAGGACGCTCTAGGTGAGCAGCGTCGCGGTAGATCTTGCTGGCAAAAGCCAGTCCGGTAGCGCGGGCCATTTGTCCTCCAGTGGTTGAGATGTCCGAAGACAAATTGACGTTTTCCATTTGGTTGAGCCAATTCCCATTCTCGTCGGTATTCGGCGTCATATGGTGACCGACCATTTGGCGACCGCCACTAAATGGATCATTGTCAGGATCAGCATAAAGCTGGGCCAAGATATCTTTTGGAGTGGCTAAGTCGAGTGCCAGGAGTAGGGTATGTCCTCGGTAATAATCGGCACGCCAGTCACCAGGGCGGTAGGATTTAGCCATCGCAATCTGAAACACTTCCTTACCATCATCTGAAACGCCAAATTTGGCGCGTCCAGTGAGTACGTCCCGGCGAATCACCAGGCTCAGTTCTCGACTCAAACAGCAGATGTAGTAGTCTTGCAGGACCTCTTGGCGGGTCGCCATGGATGCAGACACGGTAGCGGATAGTTTGTTCAGACTCACAGTATCGATTTAGATTTTCTCAATAAAAATTATCGAGAGAGGACTCTTTAGCCCGGTACAAAGATACGTAAACCACAAGTTAAATGCAGCTGTAGAGCCGGTTCCAGAAGGAGCTAAACGACTGTAAAACTTATTGTTAGATGAGGTTGTAGTGTCATGTGTTGGTCATAGCGTAGCTAGCGTTTCGGCATTCCTCATTTCCTTAATACACTGAATATCATACAGAAAAACTAGAAATTGAATTACAGGCCAAAGCTCCTTTGTAATATTGTCTGTCTGGCCGCATATCTTTGGGCGTCGTAAAACACTAACAATTTTTAGAAAACGTATATAGAAGTGGCCGATAGGTTCTGGAGGGGCAAGAAGATAAATGATAAAAAAAATGAAAAAAAGTTTTTGTGGAAGGCTGTTTTGGGGACTGTTCTTGCTGTTTTGGCAGGGTTCGGTGATTCTTTTAGCGCAATCTGAAAAGACACCAAAGTCGTTTCAATTGCCGCCAGAATTGTACGAAGTATCCGGTCTGTCAGTGGCGAATACCGATAGCCTGTGGTGGCATAATGATGGTGGAAATGCGGCAGAACTTTTTCTAACAACCCGAGCTGGCGAAATCCGGACACAAATTTCGCTACCTACACGCAACACCGATTGGGAAGACCTCTCGCACGATGATGAGGGTAATCTGTACCTCGGCGATTTTGGAGATAATCGGCGTCGACGCGAATCGCTACAAATTTATAAATACGACCCTAAGACCGCAGTGCTAGATAGTTTTTCGTTTCATTACGAAGATCATCTTAAGCATGATACGGAAGCCTTTTTCTGGCATCGGGATACTTTCCATTTATTCACGAAGAGCCGGATTAGCCGCGCTGATCTGATGACCTATCATTATGTCTTACCAGCGGATCATTCTGCGCAAACTGCAATGCTACGCGATAGTCTGCCCATTAGGAAGCGGGCAGTGACGGCTGCCGCAATTCATCCGGAAACGGGTACGGTAGCTTTGTTGGCTTATTATTATAAAAAGCGCTTAGGCTTTATTCCCTACTCGGCGGCTAATGTCTATTTTTTCAATGATTATTCAGGTGGCTATTATCTACGTGGGAAGATGCGTTCTCGGAGGATCTCTTTTGTGGTAGCCACCCAATATGAATCACTTGATTTTTTGAACGCCGAAGAACTGTTGGTGGCTTCTGAGCGCACTATATTTATTAAACCCAAAGCAAAGCGTATCAATAGGCGTTGACCTAAGCATTTCTGATCATGAAGTACCATCCTTTACCAGCAAGCCTTTTTGCGTATAATCGTCAGCGCTTGACCGAGCAATTACCGCCGGGTAGTTTAGCCATTTTTCATTCGAACGATCTTATGCCACGTTCGGGAGATACTTTTTTTCCCTTTCGGCAAAACAGTGACCTCTACTACCTGAGTGGGATTGATCAACCGGAAACCATTCTGCTCCTGTATCCAACTTGCCCAAAAAAAGGGTTTGATGAAATCCTATTCATTAGACCGACCAGCGAGCGACTGGCCCGTTACGAAGGAGATCAACTTACCCCCGCAAAAGCACGGCGCTTAAGTGGCGTGGAGAAGGTGCTATCTACCGAAAAATATGAACCCATCCTGCGGGAGCTTTTGCTATTGAGTGAGCAGGTGTATCTCAATCAGGAGGAACACGATCGATTTAGTAGTCCGGTGTTGACGCGCAATCAACGTATGGCACAAGCCCTGCGCCAAGCGTATCCAGCACAAACGATGAGACGTAGTGGACCATTGCTAAAAGCGCTGCGAATGGTCAAATCTGTAGCGGAGGTTGACGCCATTCAGCAGTCGGTCAATATTACCGGGCAAGCGTTTAGGGAAGTGATGCAAATGTTAGAGCCTGGGGTGAAGGAGAATGAGGTAGAAGCCTGTGTGACGGCAAGTTTTCTGCGACAGGGAGTACCGGGCACGCTTACGAACCTATTGTGGCTAGTGGCAGTAATACTTGTGTGCTTCACTACACGAGGAATAATGCGGTCTGCCGTGATGGTGATCTTTTGCTCATGGATTTCGGTGCAGAATACGCCAACTACGCCGCTGACCTCACTCGGACTATCCCTGTAAACGGCAGATTTACGGAGCGTCAGCGGGCTGTCTATGAGGCAGTGCTTCGGGTACAGAAATCATCCATACAGCTATTAGTGCCCGGCACCGATCTAGAAGAATACCACCGGGAAGTTGGTCGCTTGGTAGAAAGCGAGTTGCTACAGTTGGGGCTGCTTGATCAGCAAACAATTCAGCAACAAGATCCAAAGTCGCCGGCTTACAAGCGCTATTTTATGCACGGCACCAGTCATCACCTGGGCTTGGATGTGCACGATCCTGGATTGCGTTATGAGGCAGTGCAGGCTGGTATGGTGTTTACTTGTGAGCCGGCTATCTATATCGCAGAAGAGAAAATTGGAATCAGGTTGGAAAACAACATACTGGTGAGCGAAAAAGGGCCGGTTGACCTAACCAGAAATATCCCTATTGAGGTGGAAGAAATCGAAGATTGGATGAATAAAGCCTAAATCATGAGAATCAAAAAGGTAGAAATCCTACGAGAAAACCTGGAGTTGACCCGTCCGTACACGATCGCCTACAAGACCGTCTCGAGTGTAGAAAATGTATTTCTCTTGCTACACCTGGCGAACGGCCAAATGGGTATTGGCTGCGCCGCTCCTTCTGAGGGAGTGACCGGAGAATCGGTGACTGCTAGTATGCAAGCCTTGCAAACGCAAGTAGAACCCTTACTTCACGGTGCCGACTTGATTCAATTTCCCAGGCTTCTGAAGAAGACTAGACAATTGCTGAGCAATAAGCCGGCAGCAATGACCGCAGTAGATCTTGCCCTACACGATGCCTTTTGCCAGTGGCAAGGAATCCGCTTAGTTGATTGGTGGGGACTTGAATACGATCGTCTACCTACTTCTATCACCATCGGAATAGCCGATATAGAGGAGACACTAGCCCAAGCGGAAGAGCACATGGCCGCCGGTTTTAAGGTCATTAAGTTGAAAACAGGACGCGGAGTGGAAGAAGATGTAGCGGTATTCCGTAAACTGCGGGAAGCTGTAGGACCTAATATCAAAATTAGGGTAGATGCCAATCAAGGCTATCAACCAGATAATCTCCAGGCCTTCGCTACGGCTACGGCTCAGTTTGGTGTTGAGTTTTACGAACAGCCCTTCCCCGCAGGACATTCCAGAGGAAAGGTGCAGGAAGATCAACTCCTCCGCGGTGCAGAAGCACAGCTGACTTTACCCGGTACCCTGCGCAAGTTATGCGCTGCAGATGAAGACCTGCATCACGCTACCGATGCACTCCGTCTCGCTACCGAACCGCCACCTTTTGGCATTTTCAACATCAAACTCATGAAATGTGGTGGAGTAGCAGAAGCGCGCCGAATTGCCTTCGTTGCTGAGCGCAGTGGTATTGAACTCATGTGGGGGTGTAATGATGAGAGTTGTGTTTCTATCACAGGTGCTTTGCACGCTGCTTTGGCAAGTTCCGCAACCCGCTATTTGGATTTAGACGGTAGCCTGGACCTCGCTCGCGACCTGGTAAGCGGGGGCTTTGTGCTAGAGGACGGGTATATGCGCGTGGGGGAGGAGAATGGACTGGGGGTTAGGCTGTTGTAGGGGGCAGATCTACCGCCTGCGGCGGGCCCACCCTCACCTGGTCCGAGACATGACCATTTTCCAAGCCTGGAAAACAGCATGGGATTCACACCTTCAATGATGACGCATCACCAAAGAAGCCAACATAATCCTATTTGAAACTGGAACTGTAGAATTAATCTTTTCCATCCGCGGAGAGGAAGCTTTTGCTTACCGTATCAATTTATCGATGTGTACTATTTGACTAGCTAAGAGCAGATACGGCTTTTGTGTAGTCCAATCTGGAATAAAGATACAAAAAATTAATTAATTTAAAAATAATAAACATAAAATAGTTATTGAGTTTGTCCTTGCTAAAACTCCCTTTACCACCTACCTTTACGCGCTTCTTACCACTCATTATTTGTAAGCATGGTTTACGAGACGGTAATCGGACTAGAAATACACGTGCAGTTGAGTACCAAGAGCAAGGCCTTTTGCGCAGATGAAGTGCAATTTGGAGCTGATCCTAATACGCAGGTGAGTGCCATCTCCCTTGGTCATCCAGGTACCTTGCCACGACTGAATCGACAGCAGTTGCAATATGCGGTTCGTTTAGCACTGGCCTTGGGGAGTGAAGTTAACTTGCGCAACACTTTCGACCGCAAGAATTATTTCTATGCCGACTTGCCTAAGGGTTATCAAATCACGCAGGATAATCGTCCGGTTTGTGTTGGGGGGAGCATTCCGATTACTGTGGGGGAGGAAACGAAGCATATTCGCATCCACCACATACATATGGAAGAGGACGCCGGCAAGTCGATGCACGATAGCGATGATCCCTACAGTTACATCGACTTGAATCGTGCCGGTACACCGCTCTTAGAGATTGTCACGGAGCCTGATCTGCGCTCGGCAGAAGAGGTGGATGCTCTGATGACTGCTATGCGGCAGCTGGTTCGCTATTTGGGTATTTCCGATGGCAATATGCAGGAGGGGAGCATGCGCTGTGATTGCAATGTGTCTATCCGGCCATCCGGGGCTGATTATTTCGGTAACCGCTGTGAGATTAAGAACCTCAATTCTATGCGTTACGCACGCAAGGCGATTGCCTACGAGGTGGAGCGTCAGCGCAAGATTGTAGAGGCCGGTGGTACAGTGCAACAGCAAACACTCAATTTTGATCCTGCTACTGGTGTGACTAGCCCCTTGCGTACGAAGGAAGATGCCCATGATTACCGCTATTTTCCAGACCCTGATTTACCGCCGGTAGTACTTACGCAAGAGGAGGTGGATGGTATTAAAGCAGCAATGCCTACCTTGCCCGAAGCGATGAAGCGCCAGCTGATGGAAGCGTATGCATTATCTGCCTACAACGCCAATCTACTTACCGCAGAACCAGAACCGGCCCACTATTTTCTGGCCTTGGTGAACGATACCAAAGCCTACAAAGCTGTTTCCAATCTAATCATCAATAAGCTGCTTCCCTGGACCAAAGAAACGGGACAATCATTATCCAACTTCCCACTAACTAGTCAACAAATAGCCCGTTTCATTCAATTGATTGAGGATGGGAAGGTGAGCAATTCCGTAGCGTACCAAGAACTCTTCCCCGCTTTACTCGCTCAACCAGCAGAAGACCCCGAAGCCTTGGCAACCGCCAATAACTGGATTCAATCCTCTGATTCAGACGAGCTGGGCGCTTGGGTTGATGCGGCTATTGCTGCTTATCCGGATAAGGTAAAAGCTTACCAGAAAGGAAAGAAAGGACTCATCGGTCTTTTTATGGGAGAAGTGATGAAACAGTCCAAAGGAAAGGCCGATCCCAAGCAAGCCAATCAAATGCTACGCGAACGCCTAGGCTAGTATCTTTGATCAAAGGCTGACAATGCCCTGCTCATTTCCTGCTGCCGAAAGCGTAACTTTGCGGCCAGCTAAAAGATCAAAATGGAGTTTACTAATCGTATTCCTCGTACTATATCTTCTGAATTATTCGCAGAAGCCAAGCAATACTTCCCCGGTGGTGTCAACTCTCCGGTTCGCGCCTTCAAATCGGTTTCAGGGCCACCCTTATTTATTCGGGAAGGACAAGGCTGCCGCATTACCGATGAAGACGATAATACGTATCTGGATTTTTGCTGTTCGTGGGGGCCGCTTATCCATGGCCACAACAACGATCAGATCCGCGACCTGGTCATTAAGACCGTTCATAAAGGCGCTTCTTTTGGTACCCCAAATCGAATGGGTAACCAATTGGGTAAGCTGATCCTTGATAACCATTCCTACGTGGATAAGATCCGATTTGTAAGTTCAGGAACGGAGGCTGTGATGTCTGCCCTACGCCTCGCGCGTGGTGTGACGGGAAAGAACAAGATTCTGAAATTCGATGGCTGCTATCACGGCCACGTTGACAGCCTTTTGGTTAAAGCTGGTTCTGGTTTAGCCACTTTTGGTACCTCTAGTTCTGCCGGTGTACCGGAATCCTTTGCCAAAGAGACCATTGTGATTCCATTGAATGATCGCGATGCACTAGAGCAAACCCTAGCCGAGCATGCTCACGATATTGCTTGCATTATTGTTGAACCGGTACCGGCTAATAATGGCTTGTTGCTCCAGGATAAAAGCTTCCTGGAGTGCCTGCGCATCAAGGCGTACAAGCACAACGTATTACTCATCTTTGATGAGGTCATTTCTGGTTTTCGGGTAGGATTTGAAGGTGCGGCCGGTTACTATGGTATACAACCTGATATCATCACCTTTGGTAAAATCATTGGTGGTGGATTTCCGGTAGGAGCATACGCTGCTAGCGCCGAAATAATGTCTCATATCGCTCCGGAAGGCCCCGTTTATCAAGCAGGTACCCTATCTGCTAACCCCGTGGCTATGGCGGCAGGATATGCTGCTCTGGAGCAATGCTTACAAGAGAACTTCTACGAGGATATGGCAGCCAAGACGGCACACTTTGTAGCGGGGATCCAAAAGTATTGTGACGATAAGGGTTACGAAGTAAGCATCGCCAATATTGGATCCATCTTCTGGGTGGCCTTTACGAAGGAACGCATCATGGCGGCCGATCAAATTGATCCGGCTAGCATGGATAAGTTCAAGGTACTGCACCATGAACTCCTACAGCGTGGCGTGTACCTAGGACCTTCCGGTTACGAGGTTGGCTTCGTTAGCGCAGCTCACGGAGCAGCTGACCTAGAGGAAGCTAGCGCTCATATCTGCGCCGCAATGGATGTGGTTTTTGCCGCTTAACACCATTTGCTAAAATCCAAATAAGCTCTAAATTCTGACTTGCGATCCAAGCTAGTAGAGTTGCAAACGTATACCCGCGTACCAGCGTCTACCCAGCGCATTACCCCAGACGGAGCTTCCATCAAAATTACCGGCAAAAGGATTGTCCGGATTTTGAAACAGTATCTCCTGTCGTTGATCCAGCAGGTTTTCTATTCCGGTGAAGACCTTAAGTTTTTCATTTCGGTTAGTAGAAAAAGCACGACCCGTTTCCAGGTGGATCCGCAGATCGTGTAAGTGTGGCGAGTCCTCACCATTAGGCAAAGGTTGAGGGCTCCGCCACAGATGATCCAGTCGGAAATTCCAGGCCTGCTTCTGTTTGCGCTTAATTCTACGTAGTAAGGTAATGCTGTTGAAACTCGCCAATCGAGAAGTAAAAAAACGTTGCTGTTGTCCAGTTTGGTAGGGCAATTCGGTATCCTGCCAGACTATAGCACTTGTCCACTTCCAATTCCGATAATGCGTTTGTAGTGTACCCATGAGGAGGTGCTGATTAGGCATTCCTTCCTTTTCTGTGGTAGCGGTCACCTCGCTTGGAATACTGGGGTCAATCAGATATCGTTGCTGATAATCCTGCAAGCGATAGGTCAGTTTAAACTGCTGTTTAATTTCACCTAAGTGATAAATATCGCTCTGAGCACCAGCCCCTATAAACCAGATTTGGTCGGTTCCGTAGGTGCCAATGTTCCAGGTTCGTTGGCCGACTAAATAGTCCTGGCCTTCCTCTAATAGGCGCGGTAGTCGGTAGTCTCGTCCCGCGAAAACACTTAAACGAAGGCCCTTAATCCTTAGATAGTCTCCCTTTAGACTCGGTAACAGCTGCCAGCCCGTAAAGGTGTGGCGATCCAACCTGGCGGATGCCTTAACTAACCAATTGCCAGAAAGAAAGCGTTGATGGCGTAGTCCAAGGCCTAAATGGAACCATTTTTGCTGATCCTGCCAATTGCCCCAAGCTTGTGCAATACGTTGGTGTTCAGCTAAGCCAAGAATCTGACTGCGATGCTTCTCTTCTTCGTGCTCGTAACTTACAGCGACTCCTTGGCGATTTTCCTGACTGGCTAATTCACGCTGGCCAAAGGCTCCGTCTTCCTGCCGTCCTTGTAGATTTGCTATAAGGTATAGGCGTCCTTTACTGTAATTCCTTTGAGCGCTGAAGAGGGTGCGCCATTGTTTACTTTCACTACCGTAACCGTAAATACTATCACTGAGTCGATCGTCCGGCCATTTGAATCCGGCCTGACCCTGGTGCTGTTCCACATTCAAGTACGTACTGAAAAGGGAAAAGATCCATCTGCGATGTTGCTTCCACAGATCGTGAATGAGGTGATGATGTCGGCCATTTTGATAATCGTTGAAACCATCCCGGTTGTCATCACGCCACTGCTGTCGCCACTGACTTTGAAACTTGATACTTTGTTTAATGTCTTTAGGTAGCGTCCAGTGGTAACCTCCGCTGAGGTCGGTTTGTCCGGCAGCTTGACTCAATTGCAACCCTTGATGCCCGAATGGCATTAAAAAAGAGCCAAAGCCACTAGGGGCCGTGTAGAACGGGGTCCAATGAAATTCTACTAGACGATTTCGCAGGAAATTAGAGGTTTCGCGAAAGCGCCTCGTTCCTAATCCTTGGTAAGAGAACAGTCCACTGTTATAGTCAGACATGCTCATGAATTCGGGGCCCAATAGTTGGGTGATAGGGTGCTGAAACATCCGTTGGGCAGCCAAATTGGCTTGCGCCAAAAATAGTAGGAACAGTATTGGCAAGAGTCGCATAACACATAATTTTAATGGAGAAAGGGAAGCAGTCATCCTACTGATTTAGGGAAGGATTTGAACTGCCGTGCCAGGTAACCATTGTTTTATGTGATCTCGATAGTATAAATAAGCGTTGGCGGCTGGGGCTTGGTAATATCCGGGAGCTACCGCCACCAAATCGAAATTGAGTCGCTTGATGGCTCGGGGAGCAATTTCTGCGAAATACAGCACCAGATAGGGTCCGTGAATTTCGTAATAATCAACCAGGCCGCGTTCCACCATCTGTTCCATTTGCCAATTTTGCCACTGTAAACCTGCTGGTAAAGCAAGCTGAATCATGGGGGCGTATCCGGCTTCCGCCTGCAGGTTTTCCAGTTCTACTTCGTAACGTACCTGTTCGCTCAGCTGTAAGCTAGATGTAGCCAATTGCGCTCGGAAAGCCAGTGGTGCGGCTTCTTCGTATTGCGGAAGTTTGGCAGTTTGCCAATACACATCGAGCGTGTAGGGTAGGGCCTGGGTAGCACCTACAAAACGGACTTCAATGCTGTTTTTACCCGCTTGTAGATATTTTTCCAATCCCGTAAGCTTGAGTTGCCCCCGATTAGTGGGACTGTAGTGCAGCGTATCGGCAGGATGCTGGTTGATAGATACTAGGATTTGGCCATTTTCTTTGGGGCGGGCGGAAGCTTGTTCAAAGGCAACAATTGCCTTCAAAGCCATTACGGTAGGTTGGGTAGGCCCAAAACGACCGCCCCCGTGCCGGAAAGTCATGAGCTTATCCATGATGGGTTGGAGGTCAAAAGCCAGGAAGTCATACTCAATAGCAGCGAGTATCGTCCAGGCCATTAGCTCTACCGCTAGGGTATTGCCAATGGAATGTACAAAGGAGGGGGATTGCAGTTCTTTTTGAAAACCACTTTCGTGGAAAATGGCGATAAGTTCTTCAATCTGTTCCTTGGCTAAAGCGCGCTCACCATACAACAAGTTGAGGCGGGCAGCGATAGCCGTGAGGTAGGCCACATTTTGCTCTTGGGCAGCAGCATTCAACTCATCCAAAGCCGCTGTGGAGCGATAATCGCTACAGCGACTAAGGGCATACAGAATGTAAGCCTGGTTAACATCAACTGTACTGAATTGCTTTATCGATTTTGATAACCAGTCTACGGTACGTGGAACTAATTCGGGATCTACCTTAGGCCAGACCTGTTGTAGATCACTAAACTGTAGTAAACCAAAGGCGGTGAGTACCGGCACTGCTGGTGGTTGTCCCCAGAGCGAAAAGCCTCCGGTACTGACTTCATAACTACTTAGGCGATTATAACCCCGTTCTAGCAAACTCCACGCCTTAGTACGGGTCTCCTCATCAAGTTGATCCTGTTGCTGGAGGTATTGTAGCACCATGATGTTCGGGTAATTGGAAGAGGAGGTCTGCTCAAAACAACCGTGTGGCTCTCGTAAAATGGCATCTACTCCCGCCAGGAGTTCTCCGCTGAGGTCTGGAAAAACCGATAGTTCTCCTCTTAGGGTACCCTTAATTGGGCCGTCAATATTTAAATCATAACGTGCTTGTAGTTTTTGGTCGCTGGCACTGGCCCGTTTGGGGAAACCCGTAGGGTGAATATCCAGATGATGTTCGCTACTTACTTGTGTACGATTCTCACCTGCGGTAAGCCTTAGATCAACTTCTCCAGCTTGAGCGGTAACCAATAACGGTACCTGCAAAACTTTGTACCCCGCTGCATCAATATTAATTCGTTCTGGCACAGTTTGTAGCCACTTGAGTCCCTCCTCCGAAAATTGGGTGAGCAACGGAATTTCCAGGGCAGTTTTGGAGTTGTTTTCCAGCCGGATGGTCGCCAAAATGGTATCACCGGTAGTGGCATAAGTGGGTAGTTGTGCATTAATGCTTAAGGCAGGAGCTGCACTAAATGTATACTGCCCATGGGCTGGACTTGATGTGCTACCCATGCCTTCAAAGACGGCGCGATAGGTAGTGCTTTCATCAGCCGTAAAGAAGTTCACTTTGGCTATTCCACGTGCATCTGTGGCTACGTGGCCATTCCAATAGATCGTCTTACGCTGATCTACTTCAGCACGATTTTGGATGCGCGAATTATCATAATTTGGAAAGGCAAATTCGCGGACCGCAACTGCTGTCGAATTAGGAGCGGAATAAACATGTAATTCTGGAATGGCATCTTCCAAGTCCATTCGCATTAGGAGACCATCATTGTGTAGGGTGTTGTTGGCCCAGTTGTTCAGTACAGACATGCTCGCTCCAGTAAGATTGCTTTGTCTGGATGCGCCATAACCTACCACCATTACTTCGTCTAAAGTAGAAGATATGCCAAAATGTGGATCACTAATTTCTACATCTGCGAAAACAGGCTCTTCCGAAAATTCGACTAAGTTTTCAGGGGCTTCTGGTGCGGCTTCGGTCAGGATGATGTCGTCGAGTCGGTCAGCTCTTAGGGCGGGATTAAACGAATTTTCAACTAAGGCAGCTTGGCCATGATAGAGGACAGCCTCTTTCTTGAAACCTTGGTATTCGACCATGAGCTGTTCGCTGCTCATAATATCAGGAGAAACGAAGAAATTACCGTGATCATCCGTTGAAACCTTAAACACCTCATTGCCGTGGATGCGAATTTTTTTGTTGCGGACCAGCTCTCCAGCCCAGCTTAGTCGTCCACGTAGCTTTACTGCCTCTGGCTCAAACTGCCTCATGGCCTGCCAGTCCTTATCGTTTTGCTGAAGCAGAGTCCGCCAATGAAATCGACGCCATCCGTGGGTTAGCATGAGCAGATCTAGAGCAGCTAAAGCATCGGTTTCTTCTTGATCAAAATAGAAGTTAGGTTCGTGAATTTTTCCACTTAGTTCACTGCTTAGCAATAGCTGCGCCAGAATATTAGGTTGCTTATCATCGATAAAGCTATGGAGTCGGTCATCACTTACGGCCAACGAAAACATCCCTTGAACGGGTCGACCACTATGGTCTTTTACCTTGACTTCCATTTTGACCTCTTCGCGATAGCTGTATTTCTTTTTGTTGGTAGAAATATCAACTTGTAGTTGTCGCTGTGGATGTAGGAATACCAGACGTTCCCATACTGGACGTAATGCCTCATCAAAAACGGTGATTTGAGCAATCCCCATAGGCAAGCCAGAAACATCGACACTCAACTCTTGTTGGCCTTTTTGTAATTGCCACATGAGGCAATCCCTTAGTTTTCCATTGGAGCGGATGGCAATTTGTAAGTTGTCTTCAGCCAAGGCATCGGCCTGCAGTACAAGCTTGTTCTGGGTGTTGTAGTCCGTGCGTAATTGCCAAGCCCCATTAATCGGATCTGGTAAGGGGTAGACCCGTTGTCCTCTCACGGGCTGATCCAATCGCACCCGGCAAGGTGTCTTTATATCTGCTGGTAAATCGAAACTACCCATGCCATCATGCATACTAGAAAATTGCAAAATCGGCTGATCTAGTGCATCGTACACCGTACCACTAACGTCAGCTGGTTCGCCAAATTCGTTCTTCGCAATAAAGGCCATCCTAACTGGCAGCCCTTGCACCCATTCACCACCTTCCGGTAGGAACTTTACCCCAATATTGTTAAGCGTAATTCCAACTGGCCGGCTGATCTGTTCCTGTTGACCTCTATGCTTAAGCAGTACCGTGAGTTGAACATCCTGCGTGCTTAAATTTGCGGGCAAGGCTAGATTCAAGTTAGCGGTGCCAACATCATTGGTTTGAATGGTATGTTTAGCTTGCGTTTGTCCGCCGATTTGTAGATAGTACTCCAGTGTAGTCTGTTTGAGGGGAGCATCTTTCAAGTCGCGCGCCGAAAAGAAAGCACTTATTGGTTCGCCAGGATTATAACTTTCTCGCTCTACCTCTAATTTTAGCAAAAGCTGAGGTACAACACTACGCTGTACCTGAATGGTTTTTTCGTAGAGGTAACGCTCGCCAAAGTTGCCCTGATAGTTCGTAAACGCTCGTAAAGTGTAGGTACCTCCGGCTAAATTATTGGGCAACTGAAGATCGGCAGTCAGAGCACCTTGATTTCTTGTCAAGTGCACTTTTTTAAGTAGACTTCCATTTGGGCGCAACAGTTCTACATGGACGATATCACTCTGGGTAGTACTGGTGGTGTTATGACTTCCCACCAAATAAGCAGAGAGCCAGACCATATCTCCAGGATAATATAACGGACGGTCTGTTTGGAGATACAGCTTTTCTTGCGAAAGGTGAGCCTGTTGTTGGTCTAAAGCAGCCTGAAGCTCGGTTTGAAAGGAAGAATTTTGTGCAATCAGAAAGGAAGTACAAAAGAGTAGACAGAGAGTAAAGAGACGCATGATACAGAGGTTTTAGATATTGGATGCGGAGAGTGGGATAAATGCATAAATAGGAGGGAATTTTGCGATTTGGACGTACAAGCCCCTTTGGGAGGGGCCCTCCCGCTGCCTGGACGCCAGCCCAACTTTTCGTCCGAGGACGATTACGGGCAAACCACCACCGTTGCTTGCGTTACGGCAAACACCAAACAAGTTTTCAAAACCTTCGATTTTTCTCTGCTGACCAAATTCAATTCATGAACCTTGCAGAGGGAGCGCCAGATGATCCTCCTTGGAGGAATCGGCAGCGGAGACTAAGAGATGATCAGGGCAATGGTCATCAGTTGCCCCGATTCAACACTGTAAGTTAGGAAAAACAAAATTAAAACACAAAATAACTTTTAATTAAGGGTGGTGCTACTCCTTGTTGGGTAATACGCTTACCGTAACTCGGCTAGCCTTCTCCGCATTGTGATACAAACTATGCGTTTGGGATTGAAAATCCGTTTCTTTGGCCTCAAAGATGTTAGGCACGAAAGTCTGCGGGTTGAGATCCACGTAGGGGAACCAACTGCTGTGTACCTGAATCATGATGCGGTGACCTTTTTTGAAGGTATGGAATACGTCCTGCAACTGCCAATTGACTTCTGCTACCTCGTTCGGTTCAAAAGGAATGCCTTTCTCAAAACCATTGCGGTAGCGGCCCCGGAAAACTTCACCCCGGACCAATTGCTGATAAGCTCCCATGGTGATATGCTCCTGTGTTTCCTCGTAATCAGGATGGTCATCCGGGTAGACGTCAATGAGTTTTATAACCCAGTCGGCATCGGTACCGGTGGTACTTACGAAGAGTTCCGCATCAATGGGACCCGCTAGGGTAATGTCGGAATCCAAGACCTCCGTCGTGAATGTTAATACATCAGGGCGTCGGCCAATTTGGCGTTGGTCATCGGCCATGTATTTGCGAGGAATGAAAAGTGGCTTGATATCCATGCGGAATGGAACTGGATGGTCAGGGTCACTGACGTAATCACTTTGCCCTGTTGCTTGATCCGGAGCAGTGGTCAGCAATTGATCATTGCTGCCAAAGTACATGGAGCTTTCTACTGCATCAGTCGGAGGCCAATTGTCGAAACCCTGCCACTCCTTTCTGCCACAATCGTACATATGTGCTTCGGGGAGTCCCGTATTACCGTCAGCGGGGCCTTTTAGCCAGTGCTTGAAGAAGCGTGCTTCTACTTCTGCTTGGTACTGTTCGTTGATACCGTCCCCAAAAAAGACATTGCTAACGGATTGACGCCCGCTGCGGCGCGACCAGTCGCCATGACTCCAGGGGCCCATTACGATAGTGTTGTAGGTATCCTCATTCCATTTTTCAATGTTTCCGTAAGTCATCAATGGCCCATACAGATCTTCCGCATCAAACCAGCCACCAACCGTCATTACGGCAGGGCGGATATTTTTGAGGTGCTGAACGATGTTTCGCTTTTGCCAAAACTCATCATAATCTGGATGCTCCATAATTTGCTTCCAGAAAAAATTATCGGGGTCCGTAACTCCATCCAGTTTGCTTAGTGGCGTATGATCCAGGTAGAAGTCGTAAGGATCTGGCCCCATATTTGGGAATTGATACCATGCCGTATCGGAAGGCGCTGACTTTTGAATGCCGAATAGATTATTCACCGACCAATAACTCAGCGTGTAGGCTCCGTTGTGGTGGAAGTCGTCAAAGTAAAAATCACCGATGGGAGCTTGGGGGCTTACTGCTTTGAGGGCGGGGTGCGCATCCAGCAGTGTACATGTGGAATAGAAGCCTGGGTAGGAGATACCCCAAACACCTACGCGACCATTGTTGTGTGGTAGATTATTGACTAGCCAATCGATGGAATCATAGGTGTCACTGCTCTCATCAATTTGGGTTTTGTCTTTCTTATTGGGAACATAAGGTCGCATGTTATCAAACGTACCCTCGCTCATCCAACGACCACGGACGTCTTGGAAGACAAAGATGTACTTCTCATTAGCCAACTCGGCAAAGCGACTAAAACGCTCACTATAAGCATCCGGCCCGTAGGGTTGTGCGCTGTAGCAAGTACGCTGCAACATAATTGGATAGGTATTGTCCTCGGAGGCATCCTTGGGAGTATATACGGCCACGTACAAGCGAACGCCATCCCGCATACTAATGTAGTGCTCTGATTTGTTGTAGTGCGCCTTTGGGTCATCCGCTGGTAGCGAGATTTCTTCTACAACCTGCGCATCAGTAGTCGGTTGACTGAGGATGGGTTGGATAAGCAAAAGTGTACTGAGCAGCAGTAGGAAAAGGATTCGCATAGCAATGATGATTTATGAACGACAATTATACGTTTAAAACCTATTTATTTAGTCCAAAAACGGCTCTTCTGATACTTCTGTGATACTTCTGTTATAAACAGCATGTAACTTCTTAGCATCTAAATTACAATACTTTACCGTTGGTTTGTCAAAAGGTGCCGTTCCGTAAGCGGCCTTATTAAAAGGGCTACGAAGTGTAACGTTTTCGAACTGTCAAACATTAAATTTAGAGAAAACCCGAATTAACGCTCTTTAGTATTCGAACGTATTATGTAACTGTGTATGCTTGACGTGTTCTGTAAGGGGGCATCATCAAAACCTGACCAGCTAGCTGAGAGCTATTTTGAGCAAGGTTTTGGTGGTCAACAAGCCTGAGTATCGTCGAGTATAAATCCCAAAAACTTTAGCCAATGCAACACCTACAGATCGATACTTCTAAGACAGTCCGATTGCTATACCATCTTCTAGGAAAAGTACAGCCCAGATTGGCAGAGTATGTACGCCCAGAAGACCACTTCGTCCGCGATTGGGGCTTCCCGCCTCAAGATCATCATGCCTACGTTAATCTTCTAGAACAGCACTTTCAAATCAAAATTCATGAAGGAGATCGTCAGGAAATGCAAAGTATTCAGTTGACGGTTGATTACCTTTTGCGTCAGGCGAATAGTTATCCGAATTAATCCGTCTCTTTCGACCAATCAATTATTTTCCGGCCGTGATAGGCCTTCACCGGTATTTTTGCCTTCACTTCAGGAAGATTCGCTGCTGTAATCTTGCCTGCTGCAATGACGTGCTTATCACCAGCTATGGCTTTATCTATTGCTACAATTTGCGCAGCCCCTTCCAATGCCGTTGCCGCACCACCAGAACTGAGTATACTGCTCAAGTTTGGGATTCTATTGAGCGCTGGTATGAACTCTAGTGGATTGGAAACGCTGTCTATGACTTTGTGCAAAGTGAAGATCGCGCCTGGAAACTGGGCGCAGATACGCTGGATATTTACTAGGTCCAATTGCTGGTCTTCGGTTGCCAGACCGATCACGAAATGCAGCACGCCAAGTGCACGCATTGCGCCGGTCTCTTCCAACATTTGCTGCACTTCTTGCTCTGAAAAAACAAAATCTCCAGCTCGGGGGCGGATCATCACCTTCACAGGGATAGTCAAGCGCTGCATGGTCGCCTTAACCAATGCTTCATCGGGGGTTAAACCACCTACATCCAAGCGACCACATAATTCGATCTGATCGGCTCCTCCTGCCTGCGCCGATTGAGCATCGGCTAAGTTTTCTACACAAGCTTCTATGATCATAATATTACTGGATCAGCGCTAGAATTCCTGGATGTTGCTGAGCCAGGCTTAGTGCTGAATTTCCGTCATTATCCTTGGCGTTAGGATCAGCACCTGCACCTAATAATAAAGGTACGATATGGGTATGCCCAAAATTGACGGCAAACATGAGTGCCGATTGCCCATTATGGTTTTGGATGTTCACCGCTGCTTTATGGCTGAGCAAGAGCTGAATGAGATCGACATTTCCTTTAAAGCATAACCCCATAAGTGCCGTATTACCAGATGCATCTTGATCGTCAACCTTGGCCCCATTAGCCAAGAGTAGTGATACTACTGCCATTTGACCAGTATAGGTGGCCATGACGAGCGGAGAGAATCCTCTTTGATCTTTGGTGTTAACCAGCTCCGGTTGTTCCGTTATGAGTTGTAGTACTGTGGCTACATCACCTTGGCGAATGGCTTGGAAGAAATCCATAGATTGTATTTGTAGGGCTACAGAATACGAGTTTTTTACTCGGTTACTACACCAAATTTACTATTAGTTGTTGTAATGGGGTGAATAGTTATATTAGTGTCGCTTATAGTGTGGCCTGTTTATGAATATCCAACAATTAGAATACGCCCTAGCTTTGGAGCAGACGGGCTCCTTCAGCAGAGCTGCTCGCCGAGCGGGCTTGAGTCAGTCCGCCGTTAGTCAGCAGGTTAGCAAGTTAGAGACGGAGTTGGGGTTTGCCTTGTTTGATCGTCAGACCAAACCCATTCAACCGACAAGCCTGGGGCAACGCTTCTTGCAGCGGGCCCGCATTGTGCTTTTGGAAGTACAGCAATTGAATGATTTCGCGAGGCAGCTTGAAAGTGAGGCCGAAGGTCATCTGAAGGTGGGCATCATTCCCACCCTGGCGCCTTACCTCTTACCATTTTTCATTCAAGACTTGCAACAGCGGTATCCATCTATCCGCCTGGAAGTGCAGGAGATGATGACTAAGGATATCGTAGGTGCCTTGATGAATGGAGAAATCAATGCTGGAATTATCTCTACCCCGATTGCTACCGAGCACCCCTTCCACTTTGAGCCCCTCTTCTTCGAGCGCTTCTTCCTTTACGTTTCCTACAAGCACGACCTATTTAAGAAAAAGCAAGTCGCATTAGAAGAGGTAGAAGCAGAAGACATTTGGCTACTCAACGAGGGTAATTGCTTCAGTGATCAGGTTAATAATATGTGTCACTTGCGCCCACCACATCCGCGTAAAGCCCAGTTGGAGTACCGCAGTAATTCTATCGATGCCCTCCGTCGAGTGGTGGAGCACAAGGGAGGCTTGACCTTCCTACCGGAATTGGCTACGCTGAGTGTGGCCCAAGAGCAGGAGGATATGATTAAGTCAATCTCAGGCCCTAAGCGTGCTCGTGAAATCAGTTTGGTCTGTCTGCCCAATGACCCGCAGCGGGAACGAATTGATCAGCTGATCCAGGTGATTAAGCAGAATCTGCCAAAGTCCATTTTAGATGAAAGCGGTAAGGTGTTGGTTAAAACCAATGTGGAAATTTGATACCACAAACTCATCTTGCTAGGGTTCAGAAATAGCGGCGACTTCGTTTAGGAAACCATCTCGTTCATCTACCCACAGCGCGATAGAGGTAAACGATTTTGGGGCAGCGTACAGGCGCTCCAAATGTGCATGCGTTTTAAGGTGAATAATGATGTTGTGCGAACCAAATGAGCCTAAGGGTGATAAACTTACATGACCCTCTTCTTCGGCCACGGTTCTGGAGGTGCAGTCAATGCGTTCAATGCTATTGAGCGAGATTTCTGCGGCTGCAAAAAATCCATAGACTAGATGCAGCGTCTGGGTCTGAGCATCTAATCGAATAGGGCGCTGAGCAGCTGATCGCGCTATCGCAATGAGCTGGAGGATACCGTACAAGCTCAAGGCGCTGGCTATCGAGGCCACAAGTACATTCCAGCGCTCTAGCAGAAGATGTACCGCAAAGGTTTCCACCAAAATGACTCCTATCAGGGTGCCAATAATCAAACCGGTCCCACTTTTTTTATGGTAACTGAATTCACCGGTTGTAAGAATTCGTTCCCGCCAGCAGAATAGTGAATAGTAGACGGCCGCAATTTCTCCACTCAGGAATTTTGCCATAGCGGATGGAAATGCGGACTGCGTTGCTACCCTTAAAGCACGATAGAAGTCTGTATGCTCTTGTTCTTTAAAGGTGCTTCGGACGCGGAATACATGATACAGCACCCATGCGACTAAGCCCGTTTCAACCACTGGTAAACTATAGGTCCTGATGAGTTTTGGGAGCCACTGCTGCTCTGCGGGAAGCAAAAAGCTGGCGAGAATGAGTCCTAGAATGAATACAGACAGTACTGTGATTTTGGGGATCGCTGTTCTTCGAATGAGTAGGTAGTAGAGCAAAGGGCTGGTGATGAGCAGGTCGCCGCAAATAGCTAGCGCAAAAAGCTGGGGTTCCTGATGGAAAAAAGTCGAATGCACGCTCAGAACGGCCAGTAAGGCAGTGGCGAGGGGAATAACAAATGGATAACGCTGTACAAACATATTTGCCATAAGTACTTGCTTTTGGTAGCAAATAAAAGGCGTAGTACTGTCGTTCGCGCTTCATCGGAAGCAGTGAGACCTATTGGGTCCTACTGTTTTTATACGCAGTTGGCGTAAGGCCTGTGTGTTGTTTGAAAATCCGGTTGAAACTAGACTTAGAACTAAATCCACATTCTAGTGCTATGGCTAATAGCGTGTATTGCTCCGCATCTCCCCTGGTCAGCGCTTCCTGAAAGGCTGCTACGCGGTATTGGTTGATGTATGCGTAAAACGAAGTGTCGAGATGCTGATTGAGCAAGGTGCTGAGTTGCTTATCGGTCATTGAAAGTTGTTCTGCCAGACTGCGTAAACTCAGATCATCCTGCCGGAATAGTT
This sequence comes from Bacteroidota bacterium, assembly GCA_038528965.1. Lineage (GTDB taxonomy): Bacteria > Bacteroidota > Bacteroidia > Chitinophagales > Saprospiraceae > Lewinella. The sequence continues at coordinate 113,102 of JBCBEC010000009.1, forward strand.
CTTCCTCTTGAACCACTTTTGTGAGCGAACTGATGTAGTGCTGAATTTCGTCTTCACTGCCTAGTGAAGGGTGGCTCTGATTTTCGTTTGGGGTACTTGGTTTGCTGGGGGGCTTGGTCAAACGGGCGGGCAGGAATACCCCTTCCTGAGCCAGCCCTTGGTAGCCGATATAGACGATAAAAATGGCGTAGCCCAGTACATTGAGGTGCAAATAGTCTTGTAGTGCAGGAATGACAGAAACGGCTAACCCCAGTATGATGTCAGCCACTAGGAGCAACAGCAGCCCTATCATCCAATTGCTGAGCCACTGCAGGTCGTGTGTTTCTACATTAGCGTATTCCTCTCGTAGTAAGCGTCGATAGTGACGCAGTTTGCGGTAAGCTTTTATACTGTACCACCACAGCACTGCTAATCCAATAATTGATAGCGATAAGATGGCACCTAAATGGATAATATCTGAAAGAGGGGCAAGATGGATTGTTGCTAGCGCAATGCCGGCCAAAACGGCTGGGGCTAGCCGGTAATAAAAAGACTTGTCCAATTGCAATTGTGAATCATACACTGCCTCAACATAGGTGTGCACGAGTGGCCCCAGGGTGTAGATCAGGACCAAGAATATTGGCATTAGCCGCAGGGCAATGGATGCTGATACAAAAGCGTAGGCGGCAAAGAGCAAGAGGAAGTGCAGTAAGATGCCGATCAGAATGCGCTTGTTAAGTTGCCGGAGGTCGCGCGCCAATAGAAATATCAGGAAAGCTGCCAGGCTTATTCCCCCGTATACCGACAAGTTGTAGATAAATTCTATTAGCACGGGCAAAATGTACGGATTGCTGCTGGCATGAAAAACTATTCCTGGCTCAGATTTTACACCACACTACGGTCAAAGTGCATCTATCCAGCAAATAACCCCAAAGAACGACCTATGACCCGCGTTTCACTTACCGCTGCTGTGCTTCTGTTGTTAGCTCTTGCTATTGAGCTGCGAGCGCAGATAGCTTGCCCCTTTGGCATATCTAAAAAAGATGAAATTTTCTCCACTTGGGAAAAGCCCCCCTTACTACTGGTGAGAAGTGAGCATGATGCACCTGATTTAGATCCAGTAAGCCAGTCTAATAGGGCCTTCCTACAGTTTATATACCTGAACTTTCAGTACCCTAAACTTGATCCGCACTCACTCTGGAGTGACTTAATCGTGGTCACCTTTGTCATAGATGCCGAAGGAAAAGTAGATCCCGAGCAAGTCCGCTGTATCCGGACTCCTCACTCAGAATTGGGCTGGGAAGCCGAACGCGTGATCCGCTTAATGGCAGAATTAGATATGCGCTGGCAACCGGGCACCGTCGCTGGCGAACCGGTTCCAGTCCGCTTTAATGTGCCCATCCGACTTAGGCTAGAGTAGAGACGCATCTGTTGGTTTTGTAATATTACCCGTCTCACCTATGCGTATTTAGTTCCGCAGAATTTATTCCGCCGGGGAGATTGAAAGCGGGATGAATTCCGCGAAACCATAGACGGGACGAATGAAAAAACAAACTAAATCAATGCGTCTTTACATCAATGGAATATTGTTGTTGATTGTCATTCCGTCTTCCAAATCCCAATCTTTCATCATGAGATATTATTTCATTCTGCTAGTTGTGATTGGTTTCGCCAGTCTATCGCCAGCAGTCGTACTGGGGCAAACGGAAGAGGTGACATCTTCGCCGGAACTAGCAGAGATCATCGACTTCGTGCAAAAGATGCCAGTGCTGCTAGTAAAGATCGATCCCCAAGACAACCTTACCGACAAACAACAGCGCGATGCTACTTTACTCCGTTTTGTTTATAGCCATTTCCGCAATGTTAGGCCAGATCTTTGCGGTATATCAGGAACGCTCGTAGTCCAATTTACAATCACCAAAGAAGGTCGGATTGACCCAGGTACCATCAACTGTATACGTAGCCTGCATCCTGATTTTGGCGCGGAAGCCGTGCGAGTAGTTCATCTAATGGCAGAACTAGGGTGGCGTTGGCAGCCTGCGAGCTTTGCTGGCCAGCCCGTAGATGTCCTTTATACCTTACCTATTCGTGTTGGTTTACGGTAGGAAGCCAAGCCTTGGCCGAACAGAAACATCCAACCAAGATTACTCCACCTTCACATTATCTAGTCGATCTTCCTCAAACAAGAGTTGTAGCGGATCAATTTCTACGCGCTGTGGCGCAAAGGGTAACTCAAACCTAAGTTCGTTCTCTATTTGATCCACTTTGATCATCTTAATCTGTGTCGGTTCGGCATCGCTACTACTGTGGTAGAAACCAATTTGGATATAGTCGTTTAGTGGTAGTGACTGCTTTTCTGATTCCTGCATTTGCTTTTCACTAGAGCTGCTAAAAGACTTTTTGCCATTGGCGTCGGCCTGGTATTTGCTTATGCTAAAATCAACTTTTGTCTCAAATAAGTTGCCTTCCAATGCAAGCGTTTCGAAAGCGCGAATGCTATTGTCATATAAGGTGATCGTGCGGAAATAGTCATCCAATAGATAAGCCAAGCTGTCTGGTATGGCTTCCGCCAGATGGTCGATGAATGATAAACTGGTGGGGTAGGGGGGCTCTGCCCAGCGGTGCTTACGCTCGTAAGCGGCTAAGGCAGTATTCAACTCTTCTTCTCCCCAGTACACACTAAGGCCGTACATGGCGAGTCCTCCTTTGCGGTAGGTAAGATACTCTTGTTGATCTTTAGCAAAAACCAAGGGCTGTTCGCCGCCTTTTCGCGCTCGCTCACGAAGGTAAATGCGGTGCATTTTTTTTCGAAAACCAGTTAAGGGTACCCTACCAAATTTTTCTTCCAGGACTCGCATGGCCAGGTATTCCGCCATTGCCTCAGTGACGACTTTCCCACCATCCACATTGGCGGGGTCGACCCGGTGCCCCCACCAGTAGTGCGATACTTCGTGCGCGGCGGTGTAGAAAGGCATGTTAAAGACATCATTGTCTTGGTCGTCCACATCGCACAAGAATAGAGCTTCACTGTAAGGAATCAAGTTGCCGTTTAAGGTAGCGTAAGTGCCCTCCGTAAGTGGAAACTCAATCAGGCGCAGGGTGTCATAATCGAGATCACCAAACCAACGACTATTGTAGGCCAAACCCTTTTGTAAGCCATTGCTAAGGTGCTGATAGTTGTGTTGATGGGTCTTGTGAAAAAAGAGTTGCAAGTGTAGATTGTCCGTCGTGGCCGTGGTCTGTTCGTATGCACCAGATAGCCAGGAAATATTATTAATAATAGGTCCGTCTGAGCGGTACGTCCGATAATTTCTTCCTGCTTCTTGCCATTCGTCTATGAGTTGCCCCATGGAGAAGGGAATTTGATCCGCACTGGTACTAATCGTTGTTTCGTGCCAAATCTGCCCCATGTTGTTTTCCGCGAAAGCGTAACCCAGCAAGGTGCTATCGGTAGGTAACCGTTCCTGACGAGTGCGTGGGGGTAAACCATATTTTTCCCGCTTCTCTTTTCCGGTAAGGAAATTGCTACGGAAGCCTAGTTTGGGTAAAATGTTGGCGGTGATGTAGGTGCCATTGGTTTGGGCACGGCTATTATCATACAGTAAGTTGTTGGGGTAATTTTCGACTACGAAACCCATCCAAAGCGTATCTCCCCCTTGCAAGGGTTCCGCTAGGTGCCAAACATCAAAGTGAAGACTGTCATCGCGACTGACGAGCTCGTGTTGGTTAAATAACTGATAGCTGGTCTCGTCTCGGAAACTAGTGGCCACAAGAATGGTGTCAATGGGCTGGTTTAAACGATTGACAAAACCCAATTCGCCCCGTCCTATAAAATCTCGTCTAGCAGGGTAAATTTCCATGTAGGTGCGAGCTACCGCGAGACGAGGCTGGGGATAGTTCTCAAAATGGCTATAACGTTTTTCGTTATTTACCAAAATCCATTCTTGCTGTTGCGAATTATACTGTGCTTTGACTTTGTGGTTTTCCTGCACATATAAGTAAGTACCACTCATGAGGAACAGTGAACCCACTGTGATAACACTGATCCGCAAGGGGCCACGGAAGCGTTGCTGGGCCACACTCAAACGTTCGCGCCAGCTAAAGGTGAGCCCTCGGGGCCAAAACAAAACGCTTAACAACAAGAACAGCACACCCAATAGGAGCCAGTACCCTTTGAAGGATGCGTAGAGCGGTAAGACACTACCGTAACCCGAAAGGTCAGAGTAATCAAAACCCACAGTCACGCCCGGAACCTGATTAAACTGTAGAATACTTTGCCGTAAAAAGGGCCATTCCAGAAAGTCGCTGAGTGGCCGCAGGGCCGTTACGGCAGTGGGGAGTATCAACAGGATGAAAAAGCCGAGGTAGAGGTTATTCACCAGGGTGTAAACGAGGACTGCTGCACAAGCCCAGATCATGAAATGGACAAACTGTAAAACCAGTAACTCAAAGGCGTAGTGCCAGAGTTCGTAGTGGTAGTAGCCCTGTAGCGTTTGTGCAATAATTCCGGTAAGCATCACCAAACTCAACAGTAACAATTGCATCAGTAGCGCTGCGCCGAGCCGAGTGGCTAGCAGCAGGCCATTCCTTTGGGGTAAGGTATCGATAAGTGGCTCCATACCACTGGTTTGACCACGAAAATGCAAGGTGCCAATGTACAGGAAGGTGAGCAGGTTAATGACCAGGCCGAAAATGAACATCGGGAAACGCAACATTTGTGCGGTGGTGGGTAAGAGCTCAAAACCGTAGGCTGGGTTCATTTGCTGCTGCTGAAAGAAAACCAAAAGGCCACCTGCCAAAAGAATGGCCATAAACGGCCAACTGAACACAATGTAACGGAAGTCAGCTACGGCAGTGTGCCAGGCGGTAATGAGTCGTTGGCGCCCGCTGAATTCGAGTGTAATAGAAGGAAAGGCTAGCGCTTGACCAACTGGGCGCTCAGTTGTAGTGGTATTTTCGGCCGTCTTTTGTCGCTTTCTAGTATTGACAAATTGACTGAAACTGAATTGCCGATAGATATACACACCGATCAAGGCACTCAGCCCTAACCACAACAGCCGGTTGTAGAGAATCAGGCCACTAATGGGCAGCGCTTGGGTGTTGCGCTCTGCAATACTCCAGTAGCGGACGGTGTACTTTACCGCATTATCTCCCAAAGGATCTAAGAGAATAGCTAAGGTGGCGGGGTCCTCACCGGATAGCATGGCCTTAACGCCCATTTGGAATAAGACCAGCATTAAAATACCGATAAAAGCCACGTAAATGCTGCGCGTGCGGAGTACGAGTGCAAGGGTGACGAGGCCAAAGAAGAGCATATTGGGCAGGATGAAAACGCCGTACAATTGGAGGTAGGCACCCACGTCAAAAGGGAGGATTACTTCCGGATTTACGCCAGGCATCAGTGTACCCAAGAAAAAACCTAACCCAATCATACCCACCACAGTACTGACAACTATGAAGGCCGCTAAGAACTTGGCCAACAGATAAGCCCGTTTGGTGACGGGATAGGCGTAGAGCAATTGATACATCTGACTCTTGTAGTCGCGGTACACCGCCGCACCAACAGTGCCCGGAAGTAGAAAAACCATGAGCATACTCAGGTAGTTGCTCATGAAGTTGAGGCGGTAGTAGGAGTTCATCATCTCCTCTCCGGAGGCTTCGCCGGCCATGCCCCACATGGTAGCCCAAGCGATGAGTAAGAGGATGATCGCAAAGGCGTAAACGTGGATTTGTCGGAGCCAGTGGCGTAGTTCGTATTGAAAGATGGTGCGGAACATGGAAAAAGTGGATTTGGTGGAATTGGCAAAATTGGTGGATGTGGTGAATTGGATGGGTTACGTTGCCCATCCGGTTAAACCAAAGCTCCGTAGCGACGCGATTCATCGCGTCGACAACCAAACCAATTATCCGTCAGGAATTCCATCACGTTGGTGCTGCCCCCCTAAAACCGCGAAGTACACATCCTCGAGTTTTGGTACGACAGCGTGGAATTCAGCTGCTGGTTGCTGCTGGCTGTGCACTCTAATGCGCAAACTATTATCCCTGTTAAAAGCAGAGGAAAGGACTTGATAGCGCTGTTGATAGGCACTTAAATCTGTGCGGGCAATGTTGGTAGTCCAAACCTGACCAGCTAAGGATTGCATGGCTTCTTCTGGTGCTGCCCGCAGCATCAATTTGCCCCGATTGAGGATGGCCATGTCAGTGCAGAGGTCCTTAATGTCATCAACGATGTGGGTGGAGAAGATGACGATGTTCTCGGTGCTGATATCCCGCAGGATGTTGAGGAAACGCTGGCGTTCTCCCGGATCCAGGCCGGCAGTGGGTTCGTCAACAATGATGAGTTTGGGCTGGTTGAGTAGCAATTGTGCAATGCCGAACCTTTGCTTCATGCCTCCGGAGTAGCTGCTGACGTGTTTGCGTCGTGCTTCGGTGAGGTTGGTTACCTCCAGGCAATAGTCGATCATGCGCTGGCGGTCCTTACGGGAAGCGATGCCCTTAAGGCGGGCCAGGTAGTGGAGCAACTGATCAGCGGACATACGCGGGTAAACGCCGAAACTTTGGGGGAGATAGCCTAACTGGTAACGGATTTCCATTGGTTGGCGTTTGATGTCGATGTCTCCCAGGTACAACTCACCGCTATCCGGTTGTTGGAGAGTGGCAATCGTGCGCATCAGTGTTGATTTACCAGCGCCATTGGGCCCTAGTAGGCCAAACATGCCCGCTTGGATGCGCATACTGATTTGTTGTAGCGCTTGTACGCCGTTGGGGTAAGTTTTGCTGAGGTTGCTAATCTGAAGTTCCATGCTTTTCGCCATTTATTTCTTGTCCGCAAACTTGCTACAGTATACCAATCCTGGCAAGAAATGGTGGCCAAGGACACATTTCGCGTGACGAAGGGGGTTCGTTGCTTTGATCCTGTGCTTTGCCGCCTTCGTCATGATTTTTACTACCTTATCCTTTATTCGCGTTTCTTGCCACCATGCGATTTATCCTACCATACCGTACTGCGCTGATGCAGAAGAACACCAGCTTTTATCTGGTGCCCGTCCTATTATTTGCCTACATCATCACTCAGCGAAGTCAGCAATTGAGTTGGTCGGTCCTTTTACCGTGGATGGGGGGCTTGTTGATCCTTAGTGTACCTATCTTAATCTGGTCCTGGTGGTCTGAGAGTAAAGCACTGACCCGTCGGTCGTTCTGGCTGGGTTGGGCAGCGGCCTTGGTTGTCTATCCTGCTCTTTTTATTATAGTACTTGGCCTACAGCGATCCAGTACCCAATTCCTGACCGAGGGCAATTGGTCTCAGGCCACGGGTGGTGGCTCCATTATTATATTCTTCTTTGCGGTACAATGCCTACTCAGTCTGGCGCTGATTGCCAATGAAAGTTGGCGCGCACGACCTCGCTTGCGTTCGATTGCGGACTGGAATATCCGGCGTTTAGCGGTGATTGTTTTGGTGTTGTTTGCTTTGAGTATCGTTCTTGTAAGCAATTATTTTCAAGAAGCAGTTCGGGGCTTGGACACTACAACTAAGGTCTTACTCTACCTATTGGCGGTGCTACAAGTGTTCATCATCTTCAGTACGTATTATGTGATCTATTACGTTCATCACCACTGGTTGTTTAATCGCCTGTTACAGCGAGGAGGGCTGCTACACTACGTACTAGGAGCAGTTGGTTTTCTGCTGCTGTTTGTACCCTTCCAAAACTTATTTATCTCTCTTTTTCCTGCGGTTCATCAGTACAAAATCCACCCCGTAGGGATAGTGCCAGAGGTGTTGAATGACCTTAACTTCACCTTGGCATCAATCTTCTTCTTGCTTACCTTACCCTTCATTATTGTGGTAGAATGGTACCGGAAACAGCGAGCAATTACCATTTTGGAAAAAGAAAAAACGGCTACTGAACTGCAACTGCTCAAACAGCAAATCAATCCCCATTTCTTTTTCAATACTTTGAATAACCTCTACGCTATGAGCTTGACGCAAGAGCGAGAAACACCAGAGGTGATACTGAAGTTATCTGAGCTCATGCGTTACGTGATATATCAAGGTCAAAAAGAGGAAGTGAGCCTGCAGCAAGAGCTGGATTATTTGCAGGGATACCTGGATTTACAGTCCCTGCGTTTGCATCAAGGCTTGGATTTGAAATTTGATGTTGATATCGAGGATCGGGAATGCCGCATCCCCCCTTTGCTGTTTGTGATCTTGGTAGAAAATGCCTTTAAGCACGGTATCGAACCAGCGGAAAACCCTGCTTTTCTTCACCTGGCCTTAAGGCAGGAAGGTGAGGTGGTGGAGTTTAGTTGTGCTAACTCTAAAGCCCCTAAGCCTGCGGTGCTCGCTGATGCTGGTATAGGCCTAAGTAATCTTAAACGACGGTTAGCAGTTCACTTCCCCAATCGCCACGAATTTCAGATGGCTGAAGATGCAGAGCGATTTACGGCCTCCATAAAACTAATGCTATGAATACCCTCAAGGCATTGATTATTGATGATGAGCCACTGGCACATAAAGTGATCCTCCAGTACGCCAAAGATTTACCCTTTTTGGAAATTGTAGGGCAAGTGTACAAGGCTACTGATGCTTATGCACTTCTGCAAAATGGCGGGGTAGATCTGCTGTTTCTCGATATCAATATGCCTACGCTAAAAGGATTGGATTTCCTCCGCACCTTAACCGACCGACCTGCCGTGATCGTCACTTCGGCCTACGAAGAGTACGCGCTGGAAGGTTATGAATTGCAGGTAGCTGATTATCTGCTTAAGCCCTTCCGTTTTGAGCGTTTCCTGCAGGCCGTGATGAAAGTGAAGGAAGCCAAAACCACTTCATCCGTGGTGACGAATGAAGAAGCTGCGGTCGAGAAGATATTTGTGAAGGTAGATAAGCGTCAGGTCCAAGTAAGTGTACTGGATATTATCTACGTGGAAAGCTACGGTAACTACGTTAAAGTCTGGCTGGCCGATAAGTACCTGCTGACTCCACGTACCCTCACGAGTTTTGAACAAGAATTACCCTCACTGTTCTCCCGTATCCACAAGTCGTACATCGTCCAGCGGGCGTGTGTTGATTACGTGGAAGGCAATCAAGTCAAGATGAGCAACGGCGAGTTATTACCCATTGGCAAAAATTATCGGACCAGTGTCAAAGGCTGGTTCAAGTAGCCTTACATGGTACCACCCAGGATGCGAGTCCAGTACTGGTACAGCTTGTTGGTTTGGCCGTCTGGCAGGCTATTTTCCAATTTGCGCATGTATTCCTTGAGCAGGTCTTTGTAGGTATCCCGTCCTTCCAGCACCCAAGTTCCTTCCGTTGAGTTGTTATCCAAGCGCCGAGCACTAAGGAAGACGACTTGGAAGGCATCCCCCCAGTTATCGATACCGGCCAGTTGTGCGTTACGCAGGTAGAGGCCTACGGCATTTTCATCTTCGGCATTTGTGATTGCGCGCTCAATAATGGCCAAACCCCTCGTGACGGAAGGAGCACCATCCGCATCGCTTAAGAAATGATCGTTGAACAAGGTCTTAATCTGTTGATAGTTGGCCTGGCGTTGTTCTTCGTCCTCCGCTTCTGTGAGGGCGGTGCCCAAGCGCTGGATCTGCTCCACTGCGGTATAGGATTCGTCAATGTTGATCAAACCGGGTAGCGCCTGCATCATTGCTAAATCGCGAAAATCACTTTCGTCACCCTCGTTTTTTTCTAGTAAGGGTACTGCCACTGCGGCTACTTCTTTAGCCTCTTTATACTTGCCCAAACGCCACAGGCTCAATGCTTGAATAGCGTAGGCATTATCGAGAGCCAGATTTTTAGACAACTGTTTTTTGCCTTTCAGGGCAGCGGTTGCTTCCTTTAGCGCCTCCGCGTAATAATTAGGGGCAGAACGGTTGGGGTCTACCTCCGTATTGGTTCGATAAAAGTCATTAAAGTAGAAGAAGTTGTTGGGGAGTTCTACTTGCGCATCCGCGAAACGTTCACGCATCTCAATGGCAGCTCCTTGGCTGAAGGCGGTCTGTGCTTTGCGATAAGCTTCCGTGGCCTGGCACCCGGTGAAGAGAATGGCCAAGAAAAGACTGTAGACGATATATTTGACTTTCATGACTTTGTGTTAAGTAGTAGCGGGTTCCGCCTGATTAATATCTGACAATAGATCCTCTAAGGTAAAGGCTGAGTTGTTATTAATTTGGATGATGGCACCGTCAATGATTTGCAGTAGTAGGTCTACAAATGCCTGCTCGGCGGGCCCTTCGGCCAAACGTTGTAGTACTGCATCAATTAGTAAATGCAGACTGGCTGTTTCTGATAGTGCCCACGAGCCTGGGGTGTCATCATGAGTCGCAAATAGTGCGGTGAAAACACCACAAATTGCTCTTGCTAAGACCGTCTGATCAGATTCTATTTCTGAGCCCTCTGTTGGAAGGATCAGCTGCCGGCGAATGCTAACGGCTTCCAGTGAACTGTTGATCAAGAAGGTGATAGATTCAAATGGCAGTGCTTGTTCTCGCTTTAAGTCATCAAAGGAGACGTAAAGTGCTTCCAATGTTTTCCGGATCAGCATATCACCATTAACCCAGTTGGGGCGTTCCACTACCCGTTGAAAAATCATATCCACTACATGCAACAATTGTTCATCGGTAGTGCTCGGACGCCAACGCCCGCGGCCTGCGGGTTGGGTGACCACTCTCAGTGTTTGTTCTAGTGCCGTAGCCAGGATGATACGGGGACCATTCAGGCGTAGTCGCATTAAACGGTCTAAATGGCCAGCACCGTGGTGCAAAACCAATTGCACAAAGTCCAGCCAAAGATGATCCACCGTGGTTTTTGCGGCACGCATGGCTCGTTTGGTGTCGCGGAGTATTTTTTGAAAAATCCCTTCCTGTTCTACCAAAATAGGGTAAGCATTTAGGAGATCCCGTCCGTTACTGGCAACTTCTAAGGCCTTGCCGGTGGCAAAACTTTCGGCCAAATTGGCCTCGTAATAAGAGAAGATTAGGTGGATCAGCAGTAAGCCGCGCTTATCTGGGTAAGGGTGAATGATTTCTTCGAGGGCAAAGTCGAGGATTTCTAAGAATCGCTCCAACTGCTGAGCAGAAGATCCCGCATCCGCTGGATAAACGTGGCGGACCAGGATTTCCAGCATACATTGCAGAATTGGCTTTTCTTCGGTGGCATCACCCCATTGGATTAGGTTGACCAAGAGTGGTCCGTTTGCGGTAGCTTGTAAAGATTCGATGAATAAATCTTCCAGATCCGTTACTGCCAGGCGAGTAGTCGGGGGAAGCAAGGTCAAAGCATTCAGAACTGCTGGAGCCACCTGTTGCCAAACGGTGGGCTCGGTGGTAGAGGTAGGAATAATCCAGTGCGGATTGGCTTCCAATTCTTCGAATAGTTCTTCCGCCAATAGGAATAGGTCGTCACCACTGAGCTGCGGCTGCCATTCCCCTTCGGTACCTTTGCGGACTAGTGGCGTGATGAGATCTTGGAGCGCTGCGGCTACCAGAAATTCGAGTGAACCGGCTTCTCCTTCTATCACCAACTGGGCATTGAGCGCGGTCGTCTCCAAAACGAGTCGAACCAAATCTGGTAGCACTCCTTTTTGGCGAAAATCACCAGCCTCTAGCGCACCAGCAATCCCACTCACAATGTTTTGCAATGCCAGATCATTACTCACCAGGTCAGGGTGCTGTTCCATAACTCGGAGTGCCGACTCGACAAGGTCCGTCAAGAGCGTTTCATCAATACCCAGGCTGTAGTCGATATCTTGTTCTCCAAATAAAATCAGTTGGGTTAGCAACAAGCCTTTTCGATCTGGGTGGTAGATTAAGATGACATCTAGTACGTATTCTACGAAATCAGCGAAGCGGCCCAAGCGTTCGGCACCACCTACCTGCATTTCGCTGAAGATGAAGGTGCCCACCAACGCAAGCGCTCGCTCAAGGATGCTCTTTTTCTCGGTGTCATCTCCCCAAGGGATTTCATCCAGTACCGCTTGACTGGTCACGGCGGCGTGCATGGCCAGAGCAATGAAAGACTCCAGTAAGTCAGGGGTCATTTTGGTGCCAGCGGGTAGCTCGCGCATGGCGTTGCGTACCGCTTGGAGGACATCACGGAAAATGATCTGCCCATCTGGACCTCTGACGATCCATTCCGGATGAAGGATGATTTTATCCACCATCTGGTCTACTATTGCCAGGGCCTCCTGTGGCGTTAATTCGGGCTGCCACACCTGATCATCTTCCTCTTTATGAGAGAGCGCCATGAGCAGTTCACGGATGAAGATGACTAAGATATAATTAGGCTCATCTTCCGTGCTCGCCACAATCAGGTGAGCGTTCAGTGCGGTATTTTCTAAACTCAGTCGCACCAACTCAATTAATAAGTCGGCCTGCTGAAAGCTAGAGGCGTCCAATGCGGCAGCAATTCCGGCCACAATTTCACCCAAGGCGGCCTTGCGGCTAATGAGATCTGGGTGAGCTGCCAAAGTGTCCAGTGCCGCATCTACCAGAGCATTAGCAAACTTCCGGTTAAACCCTCCGGAGTAATCCAGTCCACTATTAGCGGAGAGTAACAGATCTACAAGCAACAAGCCACGGCGATCTGGATGACGACTGACAATCACATCCAGGATGTAGTCCAACAAGTCGCCGAGCAAGACGTAACGGTCGGCAGCAGTTACCTGATCCCGATCGAAGACAAAGGTAAAGACTAGGTTTAGGGACTGTTGTAAAACCGCCTCCTCTTCTTGATCATCGCTCCAGCGGATTTTCTGTAGTACCAACTCATTGGCGGCGACTGTACGTAGATTCAGTTGTAAAAGGTAGTTGAAAGTATCGGCTCTTAGGCGCTCACTGCTAGGAATAAGCGCAAGGCTATCCAGTGTAGTCCTTAATACCAATGACAGTAGCGGTTTTTCGTCCACTTCGTCCTCAATCCAGGAAGGGTTGGTGATGACTTGGTCCAGTAGACTTTCCGTAATGGAAAGGAGTTGACTTTTACTCAGGCGGGGTTTCCAACTACCATTATGAACCGGGCGAGAAAGCTCCCTGAAAATGAGTTGCAGGGTACGGAGCAGGAGGTCTTTTCCATCGTTGATTATTGGTCCGGCACCAGTAGGTTGATGGCGAATGAGCATCAGGTTTTGCCCCAATTGCTGCGTAACGAGTCGAACCAGTTCCGGGAACAAATCTGGCCTCCGGAAATCGTAATCTTTCAGGGCACTGCTAACGCCTACTACGATTTCCCGAAACCCATTTCTGTTCTGGATCAATTGCGGGTGTTCGGCAATGACGCCAAAGCTAGTTTGTAGAAGCCGGTCTAGTGTTTCGGCATTGATACCGTTTTTGATATCCAGCTGGTTGGGGTCATGCAGGATGGCATCCATTAAGACCGAACTAGTTGCTTGTATCAGAGCGCTGGCACCAGAGTTGGTATCAAAGAACTGTTGTGGTGCTGCGAAGACATAGTTGCCGGCGTTAGAGACAGTACTCCGCAGAAGAAAACGCCCCCACTTTACGGCCTCGTCCTGGTTATCGCTATCGGAAATGTTTTGGAGCCTAGTAAACAGATCTTCCGCAATCCCTTTACCCGCAGCGTGGACAAAGGCCTGTATTTTGGGATCATTCACCGCTTCCTGGCCCAGATCGCTAAGCGTCTCGGCGGCGGCAATGAACAATTGTGGAATAATCTTCTTCGACTGCTGGCGAAGTGCTGTGTTATCGCTGAATTCTAAATTATCAAAAGCCTTGAGAAAATACTTCAGGGTGCGGCCAGTAGCCGATTGCTCATTCAGCGCACCCGGAGTGCGATTAAAATAGTCAATGCCAATTTCTACGAGCGTACCCGCTACCATCTGTAAGGGACTGGTGTGCTTGGCACTATCGTGGGTGTACTGCCGGATACTGAGCAAGGCCACCAATTCATCCGCGTTGATATGCCGGTCATCCAAGCCGTTTTGGAAATCTGCTTGGGCCTCCTGCTCTAGGACCATGCTGAGTTGGGAGTAGGCATCAACGTACATTTCCAATTCCCGATCGGTGGGAACTTGATCACCCATGCCATTTTTGAAACGCTCGTGCACGTCCTTTAGGCGCTCCATTTTCGATAAGTACTGAGCTCCTCCCGTACGTTCGTCCTCATTATCAAAGAAGCTTTGTGCCGTGAAGGCGTTAGGCGTACCACTAAAGCGCGGCAACGGTAATACGATACTTTTGGAGGTAAGACTTTTTGCGTAGGCCCGTTGAGCGTTTCGTCCAAGTCTGATGGCAGAATTAATAGCGAAGATGATCGCTTCGGCAGTCATAGCCATGTGCGGATCCGGGTTTTTTGGATGAGGGTAACAGTTGATGTCATTAAAGGGGCGGTAGTTGGGATTACCAAATTTTCACCACGCCCACATTTACCCGGCTATCCTGGTTGAGGGGAGCCAAAACCAAGTGGTAGCGGGGACATCTGTTCCACAAAGTAGAGCTAATTTAGGAAAGGGGCAAGTGAGAATTCCTACTCCCCATACTCCTCCCGCGTCAACCCAAACAGCATCACGTCCAATAGTACACCACTGGCCTTACGATATTCATGCCGCAGGTCACCTTCCCGGCGGAAACCTACTTTACGGGCGAGGCGTTGGCTACCGTAATTGTCGATTAGCGTTTTAAGGACGAGCTTATTCAGCTGGAGTTGCTTAAAGGCAAATTGGATCATGCGCGACATGACCTCTGTCATGATACCTTTGCCTGCTTGGTCCTGGTGGAGGAAGTAGCTAATTTCTGCACGTGGAGTCTGCCAATCAATATTGCGGAAGTGTACAAAGCCAATCATATCCGCCTCGTCTACCCGCCAGATACCAAAGGAGTATTCCTTTTGCACCAGCCACTGCGCGAGTTTCTGACGAGCGAAGATTTCTCCATCTTCCGGGCTACGTACTGATTCTACTAAGATTGGGAAGTGCTCTTCAATGTAGCTATGATTAGCCTGCACCAATTCGTAGAAAGAAGCACCGTCACCTTCTCGCATGCGGCGGGTGAGGGTGCGGGTGGTAAGAATGGCAGTATCAATGTCGAACAGATCGGGGCGCATGGATTTAGGAGATAATTTTCTGGGCTAAAATATGATTCAGAAAGATACGGGTAATCAAGTAAGTGGGGGCAACGCCATCTAAGCCTAAACTTCCACTGGCCAGCGTGGACCCTGTTTCCAGCGGGTTATCCGAAGCATAGTAGGCATAACGTAACACTAGTTCATCACTCACGCTGTGTCGAATACGGCTGGCTGCCTGAATGGCTTTTTGGTAATGAGCACCTTCCATTTCCAGTCCAATAGCTTCCCAAGAAGACTGCTTGAAGTAGCGCAGGATGTCCTTGTTTTGCAGGCTCGTACCAAGCACAGTGATCATTAAACCTTCGAATACTTGGAGGCCATGGTCATTGTCAAAGTCAGCGGCTGTCAAGTCATTCTCAAAGGGATAGTTATCGGCGGTACCTTCAAAAACGTGTGCATTCGGAACCATAATATCTCCTTTGCCACCCTCAAGTATACCAGCCTTACCCATGATGTTGATCGATTGGACTGGCATATCATGATCGTGGCCGTCCGTCTCGTGCCGACGAAGGAGTTCGTCCATGGTTTCGTAGGCCTGTTCGCCAAAGGCATAATCCATGACGAAGATGACGGGTATTTGAGCTGGATCTTCCGGCAAGTTCCATTCGAGGTGGCTGGGAGCTTGTTTTACCTTGGCCAGGTCAAATAGCTGCACCGAAATGTTAGTGCCGCTGGTATCGTCCAATTCTACCATGCCGTGTTTGAGGGCATGTTGGCGGACTTTCTTGCGCATATCACCGTTCTCTGCGCGACTTAGCATCGGGAACAGATCAATTTCTTTTCGTTTGGTACTGGTTTTACCCACTGCTGCCTCGGCGTATAGCAGGTTCATCACACTATGCAGATTGGCGCTAATCACGTGTAGAGGGCGATTATTCAATCCGTTCTCATGCAGAGCCCGTTTAATGGATGCCGCCCACTTTTCGCCGTGCACATGATGACCAACCCGATCACGGAGGGTGCTAGAAAATGAGATTTCCCGGTCCAGTTTTTCCAAGGCCTCACGGGTAGAAATGTGGCCTAACCAGTAGGTGATATGGAAAATACTGCTGACGTTAGGATCCTCACTAAAGCGCTCACAGGCTGCAATCGTCTCTTCGTAAGTTCGGCCCAGTAAAGTACTTAGATAGGTGTAGGCGACTTCCTTATTGTATTCTTGGCCAGCTTGTTCCCGGCTCACAATTTCCTCCAGCATTTTCCACTCGCGCCGTTTTTCTCCGCGGTGATTTTCACTATTCCGCCTGATTTTCTCCGACTCGATATACATAAAGGTCAGGTGGGTGAGGATGTCGTAAATATCGCTACGCCCTCGGGTCATTTCAATATACATCTCCTCTTGATCAATCCGATAAGCATTGCGGCGGCGCTTGGGAGGGATAATTGGAGTGAAGTCTGTTTTTTCGTAACCTTCCCGGGAGATGAGTTTGATAAAACGGCACTCTTCAATACCGCGCGGCAAGCGTTGAAAGATGTACAGCAAACCGTTGAGTTCCACTCGCTCTGGCTCGGCAATACTACCGTATATCTCAGGTCGGAGCTCGGTAAGGGCAGAAATCATGGCTTCACCGCTTACCCCCATGGGCTTGTAGCTACCTCTGATAAAGAGGTGGCGCATGGCGATGTACAGCCGTTCAATGGCCGCCCGGCTCACCTGAGCACGATTGCGTTTAGGAATGCTAGTCGTTGACATAGAGCTGATTTATGTGGCAGGGCAAAAATAGGGATTAATTGGAGGAGTGGGAGAGGGGCTTAGAGCTGAGAGTATATGGTTTTGGGTTTGGGACACGCCACCTTCGGCGGGCCCACCCTCACCAAGACCGGAACATGACCATTTTCCGAACCCGGAAAATAGCATGGGATTCACACCCCTTCTAACGCTTACACGTCAGAAAGGCCAGCATAATCCTTGTTATCCACTGGAGAAACCATTTGAAACTCTACCACCCGCGGAGTGGTTAGAGAATAGAATCCCAATTGTCTCTACCGGGATTCATCGTGCTGCATACCTGTTTTTCTGAAAGGATATTATGTCTACTACTTATGAGGTATGCGTTCTTGGAGTATTATTATTCTCCGTTTGAATGTAAATATAACTAAATTTTATTTAAAATAATTGATTGTCAAACTTTTTAAATTAAAAGTGCCCCGCTGCTACATCTTGCAACAGGGGGCGACTCCATTAATTACGCAAATACTAATCAAATCTTTACAACCAGAGCTCCATCTGGATATTCGACCGTTGGTAAGGGCTGGGAATGGTTTGTGGGAGTTTCTGGAAGCCCAGCTTGTAATACAGTTGGATGGCAGGGTTGAGCCGGGTGTTGCTTTCTAGATAGAGTCGTTTGGCCTTAATCGCTCGGGCTTTTTCAATCACTGCTTGGCCTAGTTTATAACCAACGCCCATACCTTGTGCTTCAGGACTTACCCCCATCTTGGCCAGTTCATAGGTGTTTTCTGGCATTTTGAGCATAGCCACTACACCTACTGGTTTATCTTGAAAAAGGGCGACGAAGATGTATCCTCCCTTCTCCAGTACATAGCTATCGGGATGATCCAATGCATCATAATCAGCCTGCTCCATGGTGAAGTACTCTTCAATCCATGCTACGTTAATGTCCCGGAAGGCCTGAGCGTATTCTGGCGTGTAGGGCACTATCTCAATTGCGTTTCGCAGGCGTGTTTTACGGCGTTCAGCTACTCGCTGGGTGATGGTCTTGCGTTCCAATGCTGCTTCTATACCTTGCATGGCTTCCCAAAAATTGTGATCCACTTCTTTTAATAGATCTCCTACCCCCTGGTAAACATCATCGTAAAAACCTTCCATTTGCTGAGCCATAGCCAGACCCGCTTCTGATAAAGAAAGCAGGCTTTTTCGTCCATCGGCCTTGTCGCGGACTTTATTTAATAGATCATCTCGCTCTAGCTCTTTGGCGATTTGACTAACGGAGGCGTGTGACTGACCAATGCGTTGGGCCAAATCTGTTACGTGCATAGGGCCAGCCTGGCTGAGCATGTAAAACACGGGAAACCACCGCGGCTCAAAATCCATGGATTGCATGCGAAAAATGGCTGAACTGTCAATCGTGATCATTTCGCTTAATCTGCGCAGCCTGCTTCCGATGGCCATAATGCCAGCTCGTTGGTAGAATTCAGGTTCCATGTTTTTAATTACGTAAGTACTTACGCAATATAATACGATTTTGATTTTCACGCAATAGTTTGCCTGTTATTCCTTTCGTGTATGCTTACTTTTTCTTTGTTAACCAGAGCTGTTTAGAGCTATTTATCAGCACTTCTCAAATAGGGGGGAGCCTGATGTTGATTCACCTAACACGACTTAGACGTAGTACGATGCGGCCCCAACTTCCGGTGTTTTGCTCCCTTTCGTTAATCCTACCTTAAGAATCGGACATTCAGTGCAAATAAATCAGGCACGAATTAGGATTGCAGGACATTTTTTATAACATTTAACTTTCATTTGTGTAGCAACTATAAAGGCATAAAAAATAGCTACTTGCTATTGGCCCGAATACTTATTAGTTGAGCTAAATCCATATCTGCTTAATATGATCAAGATTATCAGCCTTATTCTCGGCGGTGGTGCCGGTACGCGACTCTATCCATTGACTGAGCAACGTTCTAAGCCAGCCGTTCCCATAGGCGGTAAATACCGTTTAATTGATATTCCGATCTCCAATTGTCTTAATTCTGGTATTCGTCGGATGTTTGTACTGACACAGTACAATAGTGCATCTTTGAACCAGCACATCAAGAATACTTACAACTTTGACCATTTCACCCACGGCTTCGTTGATATCCTAGCGGCCGAACAGACCCGGAATAGCGATAAGTGGTTCCAGGGTACGGCAGATGCCGTGCGGCAGTGTATGCATCACCTGGGAAATCACGAGCATGATTATGTGATGATTCTGTCTGGTGATCAGTTGTACCAAATGGATTTGGAAGAATTCTCGCGTTATCATATCGAAAAGGGTGCTGATCTGACCATCGCCACTATTCCTGTGACGGATAAGGATGCCCCCGGTTTTGGTATTCTTAAGCAGAATGATGATGCAATGATCGAAAGCTTCATTGAGAAGCCGAATACTGATATTTTGCCAGAGTGGACCTCGCCTGTGGCAGAAACCTATGCCCAACAAGGTAAGCACTGGATGGCTTCTATGGGTATCTATATCTTCTCTCGGGTCTTCCTGGAACGCTTGTTTGACGAAAACCCGGATGCTACCGACTTTGGTAAGGAGATTATTCCTTACGCCATCAATAATAAATTTCGCGTTGCTAGCTATTCCTACGGTGGTTTTTGGGAGGATATCGGTACCATCCGTTCCTTCTTTGATGCCAATATCGCCTTAACGGAGCCTATTCCTGAGTTCAACATGTTTGATGATGAGCAAAAGATATACACTCGTCCACGCATGTTGGCACCTTCGAAGGTCTTCGGCACTTTCTTCAATCAGGCAGTAATTGCCGAGGGCTGCATCATTCACGCCAAGCAGATTGATCACGCCATTATCGGTTTACGTTCACGCATTGGCATCGGTACAGAGATTTCTAATGCCATACTCATGGGTAACGACTCTTACGAAACCTTGGCCGAATTAGAGGCTTTGGGAGATCAACCGGCAATGGGGATTGGTGAAAACTGCTACGTGCGTAATGCGATTATCGATAAGGACTGTCGTATTGGTAATAATGTTCGTATCCATGGCTCCACTGCCCTAGAGGATATGGAAACTGATACTTACGTCATTAGAGATGGTATCATCGTAGTAAAGAAAGGTGCGGTGATTAAAGCAGGAACCAAAATTGGTCTCCAGAGCTAGATACTGACCATCTGTACTTCTATAGTACTACAGCTTAAATAGAAAAAGCCGCAGCAAAATCATTTTGCTGCGGCTTTTTCTGTATCAGGCTAAAAGTTACTTAGGCTCCGAGGTAGTGCTTCAGTAGCTTACTCCGGTTTGCGGAACGCAACTTGTTGATCGCTTTATCTTTGATCTGACGTACACGCTCACGCGTAAGGCCAAACTTATCACCAATATCTTCCAAAGACATCGGGTGCTCCACGCCAATACCAAAATACAGTTTGATGACATCGCACTGACGCTCGGTAAGCGTAGAAAGGGAACGCTCAATCTCACGGCGTAATGACTCGCGATATTCTAGCGCCGAATCTGTATTTGGTGTCGCTGTATTCTCCAGCACGTCGAGTAGGCTATTGTCCTCACCTTCCACGAAGGGGGCATCCATTGATACGTGGCGAGCAGCTACACCCAAAGTGGTTTCTACTTCTTCGGTAGAAATTTCCAGCTGATCCGCTAATTCTTCCGGAGAAGGTTCACGTTCGTATTCTTGCTCTAGTTCGGAGAATGCTTTGTTAATCTTGTTCAGGGAACCTACTTTGTTCAAAGGCAGGCGCACGATACGAGATTGTTCAGCCAGTGCCTGTAGGATCGACTGGCGAATCCACCATACCGCGTAGGAAATGAATTTGAAACCACGAGTTTCATCAAATCGTTGTGCGGCTTTGATCAAACCCAAGTTTCCTTCGTTGATCAAGTCACTCAATGAGAGACCCTGGTTTTGGTATTGCTTGGCGACAGAAACCACGAAACGCAAATTCGCCTTTGTTAGCTTTTCCAAAGCAGCCTGATCACCTTGTTTAATTCGCTTGGCCAGTTCCACTTCTTCTTCCGGGGTGAGAAGGTCTACTTTACCTATCTCCTGCAAGTATTTCTCTAACGACTGGCTCTCGCGATTCGTTATCGATTTTGTGATCTTTAGTTGTCTCATTTACTTAGCCTCGTTGTAGTATCATGTTCAAAATAAAAAACCCGCCCTGCGTGATGACAAGCCGGATTATCGCTCGGATTTTATACAGAACCCAATTGACCGCCAATAGGGAGGGGGAGGACTTGGCTGGAGAACTGAGGTACTGTCACAGATAATTATTGTAGAATATTTCAAAAAATCCAAATGCAAAAATAGTCGCAAAACAGCTAATTGTCAAGCCTCTAGCCGAGTTTATTTGCTACTGATTTCTAACAAGCTGAGTATTAGAATAGTTGTATTTTCCAGTGTGTAGCGGGAAATTACACCAAACACCCGCAAAGATTTGGAAAAATGGTCTGTTTCTCTTTTATTGTGTCGAACCAACCAGCTAATTGCTACTAAAAATTGGTAGCTAATTCACTGCTTCTCAACGCTATGCCCTAACTATGGAGAGAAAGAAATTTACAATGGAACGGCTTTTTAGGGCCTCTCCTACGATCATGTACAAGTTTTTGTCCACGCCGGATTGCCTCATCCGTTGGTTCTGCGATGAAGTAGATATTAACGGTAAGGAGTATTCTTTCAGTTGGGAAGGTGAAGAAGAAATTGCACTCCTCATTGAGGATAGTGAAAACGAACTCCTCCGTTTTGAATGGGAAGATGCCGATGAGGGCGAATACCTAGAGTTCAAAATGGAGCGGTCACCGGTGACCGGCGAAACTATCCTTAACCTCACCGATTGGGCGGATGATGACGAAGTGGAAGACCAACAAAAATTGTGGGATACCCAACTTGATCGTCTACGCTCAGCTACTGGTGGCTAAGCGACTAATCCCTCACGAGCTCAGGAAACTTGCTCCAATCCTCTTCTGGTAGTTTTATCGGTGGTTGTTTACCTGACCATTTGAAGGTGGATATTACTCCCTCTCCATTGTTGATGTGTACAATGGTCTGTTCCCCTTTTCCTGGAACCATTCCTGCTGGTGGCTCAATAAGTTGAGTGCCTGGCCCTAGGAGCGTTACTTTTCGTTCTCCGCTGCTTAAACGTTGCTGTGTTTCACTCAAGCGTTCCCAGCGTAAGCTAACTTCTCCACCGCCCGGCATATCAGATAGGATAGCTAGTTGTGGTGATTTACTGTTACCAACGGCCGCTGCTACGACGGGAGCGTACAAGTTTTTCATCTCCTGGAATAATACTTTAGGTTGCCCCTCATAATCAATCGCGGACCAGCTTGGAGCGGGCCAGCAATCATTTAACTGCCAGAAGGTGGTTCCCATACAATAACCCCAACGTAGTCGGTGGGAAAGAATAGCCCGACGAATACCTTCAAACTGTACCACTTGAGACTGGTGCACAAAATCCTGAAAATTATCTGCCGGTTCACCGTACTGCTCCGTGAATTTTCCGATCAATCCATTTCCGATATAGCTCTTTTGGTGGTGGGCCATTACTGGACTATCTAGCGCCCATTGCGAACTATCAGCAAAAGTAGCAATGGTAGACATGGCTGGGAACGACTGAAAGCCATACTCATTCATATAGCGCCCTACTTTGGTCTCGTAACCACTAAAATCATCAGGCCCGTGCCACACTCCCCAGTAGTGTAGCGTACCATTTCCGCGTTCGGCGGGTTTGGTATAGCTACGCAATGGTGTTGTATGGGTATAGGCGCGTGCGGGGTCTTCTTCGTTCACCAGTTTAGGAATGAGCTCTTGAAATAGCTGTTCGTAGCTCCGGAACATGTGCTCCTCATCCTGTCCGTGGATATTAAATTGCTTTTGCCAACCCCAATTGCGCATGGCTAGTGATACTTCATTGTTGCCACACCAGGTAATGATGCTGGGGTGATCACGCAAACGGCGGATATTTTCTCTTACCTCCGCCTCAACGTTCTCCAGAAAGGCGGGGTAGGCAGGATAGGCTGCGCAGGCAAACATAAAGTCCTGCCAAACCATCAACCCCAGCGAGTCGCACTGGTCATAGAAGTGTTCATCTTCGTAGATACCACCACCCCATACACGAATGAGATTGAAGTGGGCATCTTTGGCTTGTTGCAGTAGCTCGGTCTTTTGATCGGGCGTAATCCTGGTGAGCATGGCGTCTTGCGGAATATAGCTAGCGCCCTTCGTGAAGATGGGGCGGCCGTTGATCTTGTAAAAGAAGCTGGTGCCGTAGGCATCTGGTCTTTGAATCAGCTCTACTGTGCGTAGTCCAATCTTTTTGCTGCGCTCATCCACTTTCTCACCGTCTTTCCATAACTCACACACTAGGTGGTAGCGATGTGGATCACCGTGCCCGTTGGGCCACCAAAGAATGGGCTGATCAATACGGAAGTTGATATCCACGTCACTTTCTGTGGCTGTAAGTTGGCGTTTGGCGTAGAGTTGATTATTATCTACACCGCGCACACGGAGTTCGTAATTACCTTCCGTTTCCCGCTGCAGCTGCACGTTTAGACTTAGCTCTGCGAAATTGTCAGCAATAGCTTTCTGATGGAATTGGATATCCTCTAAGCGAGCATCGTTCCAGTTCTCCAGATAAACGGGGCGCCAAATTCCCTGAGTAACCAGTCGCAGGCCCCAGTCCCAGCCAAAAAGGAACTGCGCCTTACGCGCAAAGTTGGCGATGCGAGGAGTGCCAGTATCGTTTACTGAGGTCATATTTAGGGCGTAGGGAAAGTTGACAATCGTTTCCGCTAGGGCCTCCTTGGGTGCCGTAAATGCGACGCGCAGCCGATTATTCTCTTGTTGGAGTAAAGCGGTTACGTCCACCTTCCACGACCGGAACATATTGTTAGCCTCTAGTACTAAATTGTCATTTAGGTAAACCTTGGCGTAAGTATCTAAGCCCCTAAAGTTGAGGCGATACTGACGTTCTGGAGCCAGATCTGGCACCGCAAACTCAAGTTCGTATTCCCAGTTTTGATCACCTACCCACTGGACTACATCTTCGTTGGTGCCGTAATAAGGATCTGGAATTAGGCCAGAACGGGAAAGCACCTCTTGTACTGAACTTGGGACGCTGGCACTGAGGCGCTCTGCATCTGGATAAGCACTGGCCTTAATAGTCCACCCGGTGCTAAGGGCAGTACGTTGAATAGATTGCGACATAAGTGGTGTAATCAGTGTTAGGAGCAAGATGAGGGTAAGCCATTTGGGCTTGACAGCGAAGATCGATTCCATACCGAAAGATACAATCTAGGTTGCACTTCCGGCTCCTTACCGGCCACGGATATGGCCACTATTGGGTGGAGTTGAAGAGGAGGGGCAACTGTGCCAAGTAGACGAAATAAAATTTCTACTTGCTATTTTACAATGTCTATTACCTTTGTGGCTGAGAAAAAACCAGACCTGAATTATGGGAAATAATCTGCTTGCCGGTAAACGCGGCATTATCTCCGGTGCACTAGACGATCAAAGTATCGCCTGGAAAGTGGCCGAGCGTTGTGTGGAAGAAGGGGCACAAATTACCTTGACCAATGCACCGGTAGCTATGCGTTTTGGGGCAATCAAAGAGCTGAGTGAAAAACTCGGTGCCGAAATTATTCCAGCTGATGCCACCAATATGGAGGATCTGGAAAACCTGGTGACCAAGAGTCAAGAAATACTGGGTGGTAAGTTGGATTTTGTATTGCACTCTATCGGCATGTCCGTTAACGTGCGCAAGAACCGTGCTTATACAGACTTGAAGCACGATTGGATGCAAAAGACCTTTGATGTATCAGCTATCTCTTTCCATAAGATGATGCAAGTGCTGTGGCAAAAAGATGCCATGAATGACTGGGGCTCAATCCTGGCCCTTACCTATATCGCAGCGCAACGCACCTTTCCGGACTACAGCGAAATGGCAGAAAGTAAGGCGCTGCTGGAAAGCTTTGCTCGTAGCTTTGGTTTCCACTTTGGGGAGCGCAATAAAGTTCGTGTGAACACCATCAGCCAATCGCCTACCATGACCACGGCAGGTAAAGGAGTGAAGGGTTTCACTGAGTTTTTCGACTATGCTGATAAGATGTCGCCACTCGGTAATGCTACCGGTGAAGCATGCGCTGATTATTGCATTCAACTATTCAGTGACCTGAGCCGCTACGTTACCATGCAAAACCTTTATCACGACGGAGGCTTCTCCATGATGGGAATGAATCCAAAAGTATTGGAAGGTTAGTATAGCTATTGTTTGGCCAATACAACTGCCGGTGGAGGTTCTCTTGATGAACCGCCACCGGCATTATTTTTATAAGACAGTATCATGCCTACCCGTATTATTCTTTACGCCAGTGCTCGCGCAGACGGTAACACTGCGGTTATTGCCCGCTATTTGGGCGAAGTATTGCAAGCTCCTACTTTGGATTTATCAGCGCGTTCCATTGCGCCATTTTCGTATGAAAATGATTATCCAGAGCAGGATGCTTATTTCGCAACACTCCAGGAAATTTTACCCTTTGATGAGTGGCTGCTACTAACCCCAGTGTACTGGTATACGATGAGTGCGCAGATGAAAGCCTTTATTGATCGCTTTTCTGATGTTCTTCGCTATTATCCTGAGCTTCGTCCGGAGATTACCGGTAAGGGGATGTGGGCCATTTGCTGCAGTAGTACAGCCGAACATATTCCGCACTTCTTTACCCCTTTTCGCCTGACGGCAGACTATCTGGAAATGGACTACAAAGGAGAACTGCACACCTGGGGAGGGCGAGTCCAAGAATTGAAGCCCGCCGTAAAGGATTTGATTGATATTTTTTTGCGAGACCACCAGTTGGTCAAGTAAAAAATGGGCCTAAATGATTGACCTAACAATACGTATGCAGGACGATTAGTGACGTGCCGGCAAATCATTCGTTCAATACAGAAATCGCCAGCAAATATTCTTTTAAAACCCTTTTTGGGCAAAAAAAACCCTAGGACTCACGCTGTTTTCCAAAAAAACTTTACATTAGCTTCGTTGGATTCACTGTTGTCCGACTTCTAATCAGAAAGATAGAAATCATTCCCCGATTAAGACTTCACCTGATCTACTGTTGCTTCACCGGCAACCCTATACTGCGTTTGTTCCCGCAAATAGCATACACCCAAATTGAATCACATAAACCGGAGTGTTTCTGAGTCAACCTGCTAGCGGTTGATCCTAGTGTAATTATAGTTTTCCTGCCTTTTGGGATTGTTGGTGTGAGCACCTCAAGCTACCCCCTGAAAGAGACGGGCTCGAATTGTACTGCTACTGTAAGTAAACGTACTTTTTATATCACACTAAATTCAGGAACGGCGATGTGATGAAACGCAGATTCCCGAAGTGCCGATGTGGTTGTGTACCAGTCCTACGGGTATCGATTGGGGCAGTATGATGTTGACTTGCTTTAGCTCTAACGAAGACGGAGCGTTCGGTTTCTACGATGAAGTAGCACTCGAATTCCTCTATTAGACCTTTAAACGAAAACCGGGATGCATAGTCAAACTCACCGGTAAATGAACATAATATGGCATTAAGGCTCTGAGACTCTTTCGGGAGATTCGGAGCCTCTTTTTACGCTGAAACATTGTTTTTTCCAGTACGTATACAAGGGCAACAAAAGTCATTCCTAATCTTCCCTCCAAGTCAGTTGCCCTATGCCGCGTGTACTAGTTGTAGATGATGAAGTAGCCATTCGCCGGGCCCTCCGCGATATTCTCGAGTTTGAAAAGTACGAGGTAGTTGAAGCTACCAATGGCACCGAGTGTCTAGTAAAGATCAAGCAAGGTAAGTTTGATCTGATCATTCTTGATATCAAGATGCCGCAGATGGATGGCCTTGATGCCCTGGATCGGATCAGTCTGCTCGCACCTGAAACGCCGGTAATCATGATCTCTGGTCATGCCGATATTGACACGGCAGTGGAGACCGTCAAGAAAGGTGCTTTTGACTTCATCAGTAAGCCCTTGGACCTAAACCGCTTACTCATTACCTTGCGTAACGCACTGGACAAGTCTACGCTCATCGGTGAGAAAAAGGCCTTACAAAAGAAGGTCCGTAGTAAGGACACACCAAAAATGATTGGTCAGTCAGCTGGCCTGAAAGCCATACAGGAAACGATTGAACGAGTAGCGCCTACGGATGCTCGGATTCTTATTACCGGGTCTAATGGTACGGGGAAAGAATTGGTGGCTCGTTGGGTGCATTACCAAAGTGCTCGGGCGAAGAAACCGCTGGTGGAAGTCAACTGCGCAGCCATTCCCGCTGAGCTTATTGAGAGTGAGCTATTTGGTCACGAAAAAGGAGCCTTTACGGGTGCGACACAACAACGCGTTGGTAAATTTGAACAAGCGCACGGTGGAACGCTCTTTCTAGACGAGATTGGTGACATGAGCCTGAAGGCCCAGGCCAAAGTATTGCGAGCTTTGCAGGAGCATAAAATCACTCGTGTAGGAGGAAATAAGGACTTGACAGTGGATGTGCGCGTACTAGCTGCCACCAATAAGGATCTTCGTCAGGAGATTACCGCTGGCCGCTTTCGCGAAGACCTTTATCACCGGCTTTCGGTTATCCTGATCCAGGTGCCAGCACTTAATGAACGCCGCGAAGACATTCCACTGCTAATTGAGCATTTCAACAAACAGATATGTAAGGAATACGGCGTGTCGCCAAAACGCTGGGCAAAAGACGCCATAGCGCAACTACAAGAACTCAACTGGACCGGCAATATCCGCGAATTGCGAAACGTAGTAGAACGTCTACTCATCCTAAGTGAGGATGTCGTTAGCCTACAAGAAGTCAAGCAATTTGTCCTTCCTAGCGCTGCTGCTCCAGGTGAGCAAGCCCTACAAGATCTGCTCCAACGCTTTGATAGCCTGGAAGAACTACAAGCCCACGTGGCAGAAGTCTACCAGAAAAGCAGATTGGCGGGGACGGTTTGAAGCTAATTAGGATTAGGATTAGAATTAGAATAATCCGACTATGCTAAAGCTTCCACCGGCGGCTGAAGCCTCTGGCGGAGGAACGCGTCGGGTGGGGAAATTAGAATGAAAGTGACAATGACAGTGAAAGTAATTTAGGTGCTTCTGTCGCAAAATGAATTGTGTCCCTTCATTCTCAGTAGATTGCAAAGAGGTTTTAAAAAACAATCTAAACTCCATGAATCGACTTTTGATACACAATGAGATGGTGTAAAAATCAACAGTTACAGCCAGGGACGTACAGACGCATTGCAATGCGTCTCTTCAACAAGATATTTGCACATGACTATTTTTTACAGAAGAACCTTCAAGCACTCTAACCCTGGCCGCTGAAGCTCAAGGCGTAGGTGGCCCAACTAATCCAACTAGAAGACCAAATTCCCCTTTTCATCCAATCCCTGTGATATATTTGTGATACTTAATTACGATTTTCGTGATTAGACCCACAACAACGGATTTTTTGCTTGTGGCCTAAGCGAAAGAAGAGCTTATGAAAAAGGTATTGGTCATTGAAGATGATCCGAATATTGTTGACCTCATTGAGATTCACCTGACCGATCTTGGCTGTACGGTAAGCCGGGCCGAGGATGGCATGAGAGGCATTGCCGCCGCAGAAGGTGGCGGTTTCGATTTGATTATTCTAGACCTTATGTTGCCCTACGTCGATGGTTTAGAAGTTTGCCGCCGTTTACGGATGCAGCAAATCAATACACCGATTTTGATGCTAACTGCCAAGTCGGAAGAGATTGATAAGGTACTGGGCCTGGAGACGGGGGCAGATGATTACCTTACTAAGCCTTTCAGTATTCGGGAGTTGATTGCCCGGGTGAAGGCCATATTCCGGAGGAGTAGCTTGCTAGAGGCTAAGCAAAAGCAGGTCCCTAAGAATATCTTAGATTTTGGTGACTTGGTGGTTGATTTGGAAAAGCGCAAGGTCAGTTTAAAGCAAAAACGAGTTGATCTTTCGCCCAAAGAATTTGAACTGCTTGCTTTGATGGCGGCCAATCCTGGTAAGAGCTATGACCGGCAGCAACTACTTACCCTCGTTTGGGGGTACGACTTTGATGGTTTTGAACATACCGTAAACTCGCACATCAATCGCTTACGCCGAAAAATTGAACCACAAGCAGAAGAGCCCCGCTACATTATGACAACCTGGGGGGTCGGCTACCGCTTTAACGAAGAACTATAGGGTAATGAGTACAAAGAAGAATACCCAATTTTCGCTGTATTGGAACATTGCATTTACGCTTCTATTCCTACTATTAGGTCTAGGGGCTGGCTATATGATCATCACGTCTATGGCGGCGCGTACCTACGTGCAGGAGATCAATCAGCAACTATATGGCGATGTGGCCAAACACTTGGTCAAAGAAACAAAACCACTCAAGCAAGGGCAGGTAGATACTTCCGCTACCCATGACATCATGCATAGTATGATGGTCATCAACCCGAGTTTAGAAGTATACCTACTGGATACCACGGGGCAAATCATCGACTATGTGGTTCCTTACAGTGAAGTGAAGCTGGACCGGGTAAATCTGGACCCGGTTAAGCAATTCATTGGTAAGGAATCAGCGCACATGATCGTTGGCGATGACCCTAAGCTTCCGGGCACGGAGAATATCTTTTCCGCAGCGCCTATCTACGAAGATGATAAGCTTAGCGGATACGCCTACGTGATTCTAGCGGGCGAACCGCAAGTGGCCGTGACCAATGATTTGCGAAAGCATTATATCATGTGCCTTGGTGGCCGCCTGTTTTACCTGATTTTAGCGGCAGCATTGTTGATTGGGTTATTCGCTTTCTGGCAGTTGACCAAGAACTTGCGTGGCGTAGTCAAAGTAGTGAAGCGTTTCCAAGAAGGAGATTACGAAGCTCGCATTTCTAAGCAGGAACAAGGTAACTTGGCTATTCTTGGAGATACCTTCAACGAGATGGCGGAAAAGGTAACGGAAAGTATAGAACAGCTTAAATCCGTTGATCGCTTGCGCCAGGAGTTGATCGCCAATGTCTCACATGATCTGCGTACGCCACTGGCTATAATGCAAGGATATGTAGAGACCTTGCAGATGAAGGAGAACGAATTAACACCAGAGCAACGCAATAAGTACCTACAGACGGTAATGAATAGCTCCGAACGGCTGTCTCACCTCATTGCCCAGCTTTTTGAATACTCAAAGTTGGAGGCCGATCAGATTGTGCCGGAGAAAGAGCCATTTCTGTTGCAGGAACTTTGCCAGGATATCGTCTTTAAGTACCAGGTATTAGCTAAAGAAAAAGCGATCAGCCTGGATTGGCAAGCACCGCGGGATTTACCGATGGTCTTCGCAGATATTGGTCTGGTTGAACGCGTACTCCAAAATCTATTGGATAATGCGCTTAAGCATACGCCACCACACGGTAAGGTGAGCCTCATTTTAGATAATGCCGATGCGGGTGTACAGGTACGCGTTGCCGATTCCGGCCCCGGTATTCCTGAAGAGCAACAAGCGCATATCTTCGAGCGCTACCGCCAATTAGAGAACAAGAAGCAAGGTAGCGGCTTAGGGTTAGCCATTGTCAAGAAGATCTTGGAGATTCATCAATCTACCATCCAAGTCCGTAATCGGGAACAGGCAGGGGCGGAGTTTTTCTTCCAATTGCCTTTGGCAGTGGGGTAGGGGATAACGCTACAACTTATAACCTAAAATTGGCCAGTTTGCACTAAGCGAGCTGGCCAATTTTAATTTGTGCCCCAACCCATACAACCTAATAGCGCAGGATTGCATCATCCTACTTTGGATTCTTGCAAAACTCCTATCTTTATCCACCCAGATCGAAAAAACGAACAATCATGCTGCGTTCCCTTCTGTTACTGCTTGCGCTTGCGGGCACTTGTACGCTTTCTGCTCAACTTACCCTAGACGGCCTTTGGGAAGGCACGATCACCACTGGAGGAATAGAGTCTAATAAGGGGTATCCTGTGCAATTATACCTCAAGCGTACCGGCAAGAAGGTGACTGGCCGTTCCTACGTGTACATCAGCGAAACGAATGTGGTAGAGATGAGCCTGGAAGGCCGCCTCTACGACGACCTCTCCATCTACATCGATGAGGTAGAATTCGTCAACCATCAGGAAGGTGAACCTCTGCCCGATTTTCTACGCAAGTATCAACTCATCTGGAACCGTGGCATCAATGGCAGCTCGATCAATGGTTACTGGCAAGAAATACGCCAAGAAATATTTGACTATCAGCGCCAACGCGGGCGGATATTTCTCAAGCAGGTGATCAATAATAAGGCCTGATTTAATTAGAATTAGAATCGAAATTAGAGTTAGAATTTTCCATCCTTATTCTAAATCTAAATCTAATTCAGACTCTAATTCTCTACGTATTCAACCCTCCACAAACACTCAGCACCTGTCCGGAGACGTAGTTGCTGAGATCAGAGGCCAGGAAGATACAAGCGTCGGCTACTTCTTTGCCTTCCCCGAAACGGCGCAGTGGAATGTTGGCTAGATAAGCATCACGGGTCTTTTCGTCCAGCTCATCAGTCATGTCCGTAGCGATGAAGCCCGGGGCAATGACGTTGCAACGAACGTTACGTGAACCCAATTCCTTAGCAATCGACTTGGAGAAGCCAATAATACCCGCCTTAGAAGCGGCGTAGTTGGCCTGGCCAGGATTACCAGTAATACCAACGATAGAAGAGATATTGATGATAGAGCCAGCCCGCTTTTTCATCATCGGGCGTACAACCTGCTTCGTCAGGTTAAAGACCGACTTGAGGTTGTTATCCATCACCTGGTCCCAGTGCTCTTCACTCATGCGTAGGATGAGCGTATCACGCGTGATACCAGCGTTGTTGATCAGTACATCAATGCCACCAAAATCAGCGATAACGGCTTTAGCCAACTCTTCAGCTGCGGTAAACGAAGCAGCGTCTGATTGGTACGCTTTTACAGTAACACCGTGCTCAGCGGCAACTTCAGCGGCTAAGGCCTCCGATTTTTCCTTTGAAGAACGGTAAGTGAAAGCCACCTGTGCTCCGGCTTCCGCAAAACGGTTGACAATACTGGCGCCAATTCCGCGCGATCCGCCTGTGATCAAGGCTACTTTATCCTGTAGTAGTTTCATATGAGATTAAGCATTTAACTGCAACAGCTGCGAAGGTAGGTTTAATTGTGTGAGTGAGCAAAACGCCCAATGGTGAAATTAAGAGCTTGGTTGGGAATTTTGCGAACTGATTATCAACGATTTGTAGTTCTGTCTAAAGGGTCAAAACTGAGTTTCACTTCGTGGCTGCTTCGCGGTGGCGGGCCAAATGAAGTTTTTAGCCTGACGCCAGGTTTGCAAATCCTTGATAATCAGGAAGCACGCATTTCTTTCCCAAATTAAATTCCCAAATATGCTCTAAATGAAAGTAGAAAGGACCAAGAAAGTGAGCGCATTGCGGTGGAGTATGCTGTGCCTCCGAAATTCAATGAGATATTGTCATTGCCCTTGCAATTGTGATTTTGATTGGTCTTACTCTGCCAGATAGCAGACAGGAAACGACCCATTCAGGTTGAGCAAACCAGTGGTGCTTCTGTTTCATAATCAACGAATCACCCGAATCACACTTGTTATGACCCGCACTCTTACGCTCCTTCTGCTCGTCTTATGCCCACTTTTATCACTCCGTGCCCAATCTACCACTGGTACGGAATTCTGGCTGGGCTACATGGAAAATCTTAATCTGGCTTTCAATGATCAGCCAGCTTTTGCCATTGTCATCAATGCCAATGGCCCCACTAATGGAAGTATTGAGGTGCCTACTACTGGACTCAATGTACCCTTCTCAGTAGGTGCCGGTACGACGGAAGTTTTTCTGCCCACCGCAATTTACTATAGCGAAGATTCTGAGCAGATAGAAGATATCGGCATACGCATCTCAGCAGATGCCCCAATCAGTGTACAAGCGATTCACTATCGCCTGTATTTTACAGAGAGTACCACTTTGCTGCCTACCGGCGAGCTGGGTACGGATTATTTAGTTACAACTATGCTCGACGAGGGGGGATTACAGCCCTCAAGTTTAGTCATTGTAGCTACCGCTGACAATACAGAAATAGAAATTACTCCAGCTGCATTAACCTTGGGTTTGCGGCCCGCCAATA
Organism: Bacteroidota bacterium; assembly: GCA_038528965.1. Taxonomy (GTDB): domain Bacteria; phylum Bacteroidota; class Bacteroidia; order Chitinophagales; family Saprospiraceae; genus Lewinella. Next base: position 146,029 of record JBCBEC010000009.1, read on the forward strand.
CTCCATTTACCATTACGCTGGATGAAGGACAGTTGTACCAGGTGCAATCAGCCGGAGAGCTCACGGGTACCCGAGTACGTAGTGTGAGTGGCCAGCCCATTGCCGTTTTTGGTGGTGCACAACAGGCTAATATCAACGATGGCTTCTGCTCGGGCGGAGCGGACAGTCACGTTTGGGATCAAACGCTGCCAGTAGATGATTGGCGAGACCTCTACTATTTCGTACCCTTCCTGGGGCAAGGAGGAGACCGTATCCGAATACTGGCTGGTGCTGATAATACGCGGGTCTTCTTTGATTGTGCCTTAGTGGCCACACTAGATGAAGGAGAGTTTTTTGAAAGCTTTTTGGATCAGCCTACCGTGATCAGCAGTACGGAAGCAATCAGCCTGACTCAGTACAATAATGGATTCAGTTGTGAGCCCAGCCAGCTTGGTGACCCTAATGCCATTAGTTACCTGCCGGCAGATTTTCGTGGCAATAACTTTCGCTGGTTTTCCTCGGATCGGCTTAACACCTCAGCTATCTCCGGGCGGCATTTTGACCGACACTTTGTTACCATTGTTGCCCCCGCTGATGCGACTGATGGCGTAGCCCTAGATGGTGTGGCAGTGAACAGTTTCAACCCCTTTTCTGCAAATCAGGAATGGGAGTACGCCCAATTCGAGATCAGTGGTGGTACTCATGAACTCATTGCTGCGGAAGCAGTCCAAGTATACACCTACGGCTTTGGTTTTGCGGATGCCTATACCAATCATTTGGGCTACACCCAGACTACACCCGAAGCGTTTGCTTGTCTGGAAATCGAGCGAGAAGGGGTGCTGTGTGTGGATTCCTTGCAGCAGTTCACTTACACCAGTAATCTGGATTTAGTCAGTTTTGACTGGGACTTTGGTGATGGGAATAGCAGTGCCGAACCCGAACCCACTCACATCTACAGCCAAGCCGGCACCTACGAAGTCATATTGACGGCTAGCGATGCCAACGGCCTGGTCTTAACCGCCAATCTAATCTTCACGGTAGTGGATTGTTCTGATAACCCTTGCTCACCAGATAATGTGCAGCTTGACCTCAGTATAGCAGGGGATGGATGTGCCCTTTTTCTTCAATCCTTTACCGCGCTCGTCGACTTTACGCCCACCCTGATTCTTTGGGACTTCGGTGATGGAAATACAGCAACAGGTGCATTAGAAGTGCAACACTTTTACGAAGCAGTTGGAACCTATACCGTGACGGTGACGATGACCAACGACCTTGGCTGTGTGTTTACCGAGAATATTCATGTGGATATTCAAGCTTGCGATCCCTGCCAAGACGATCCTGCCTTAGATTTGAGCACTGAAGGCCCTCTCTGCGCGGGAGAGTTCATCACTTTTAATAGTAATTATCTAGCCGCGGGCATTCCTATTTTAGAAATTCAGTGGAGCTTTTCGGACGGGCAAGTCGCAATTGAGGAAAACCCAATGGTTACTTTCAATACTCCTGGAACTTACCAAGTGGAGTTATTTATCTTCAATGCGGCGGGGTGTTTTTATCAGGGTTTTCTGGAATTCACTTTGGAAGCTTGCGATAACCCTTGCACTGATCTTCCAGCGCTAGCTATTGCGGGTCCTTTAGAGGCCTGTATTGGGGAAACCTACACTTACAATCCGGTAACTAGTGCCAATCTGGTCAACTACAGTTGGAGTACTAGCGGGCAAAGTGGTACCGAACCAAACTTCCAAGTCACTTTCCAAAACGAGGGACAGGCCGATCTGACTTTAGAGGCTATTGATTCGGAGGGCTGTGACTATGAGGCTAATATTGTGGTAAACGTAACCGAATGCACGGAGGATTGTACTAATCTACCTCCCTTAAACATTGGAGGCCCCAACGCGGTTTGTGTAGATTCATTATTGGTGTTCACGGCGGAAAGCGCGGCAGATTTAGTAAGCTTTTCGTGGACTTTTGCAGGTCAAACCAGTACCGAAAGCACTTTGTCCATTGCTTTCAGTACGCCAGGTATCAAACTGATTAGTTTATCCGCTCTTGATGCGAATGGCTGTGCCTACACTACCCAGTTAGAGGTACTGGCAGAAGAATGCGAGCCAGATTGTTCAAATTTCGTGTTTGGCGGATTTGAGTTCATCGGCGATGTCTGCCTGGGGGCGGACTTTACGATAGCTGGTGCATTCAACACAACTGTTGCAATTGCTGTGGAGTGGGTGGTGGCCGAAACGGGAGAAATCGTAGAGTCACCCGTTATTACCGAGGAGGCCTTCCCCGAGGCGGGCACGTATGAAGTCAATTATCAGGTCCTACAGTTGGGCACGGGCTGTCTTATTGATACGAATCTAGTGGTGACTATTGAGGATTGTCCACTCGACTGTTCCGCATTTACAATTGATGATTTCTTTATTGAGGGGCCCTTATGTGTGGATAGTTTACTCACGCTTGATGCGGTCTTCAGCACGCCGCCCGATAGTTTTATTGTGACGCTACAATCAGGAGAGCTTCTCTTGCTTGATCCCGTACAAGTCATATTTATAGTTCCCGGTATCCAAACGATAACTTTAGAAGCCTTTTGGGACAATGGTTGTACCGCTGAAAGGAGTATTGTGGTGGATATCCTGAACTGTGTTCCGCCCGAAGATTGCGAGTTGATGATTCCCAATGCCTTTTCACCTAATAGAGATGGTGTAAATGATGATTTTCGGGCATTCTTCGGGGAGGAGTGTACACCAGAAAGCTTTACGCTAGAAGTATATAACCGTTGGGGAGGGCAAGTATACCAAAGTAATGATCCCAATGAAGGATGGGATGGCCGTTTCCGTGGGCGGGAGCATCCGTCGGGTGTACTTATTTATTGGTGCCAGGCAACCTTCCCCGGTGGAGTTACTATCGAGAAAAAAGGAGATATTACCTTGATTAGGTGAGGATAATACTGATATCATGCTAGATTATATTCCAAAATGGAGCCGCTGGTTGGCTGGGGTAATTCTATTGGGCAGCCTCCTAGGGTACGGCGGAAGGATTTATGTTGTTGGAGAGGGCGTTGAACGCGATAAGGAACTGTTCTTTGGTATACTAGATCACCTACCTACGGCACAATACTTGGATGCTAGTATACTAATTATGGGGATACTTGTGGCCGGGTTTCTATTGGTATTCTCCTTTTTAGTGCAGCGTTTTCTTCGTTCCAACTGGCGTCCCTTTTGGCTCTACCTACATTTAAGTATAACTATAGTGCTGCTCATGCTTCCGCTTTACTGTTACGAAGGTTGGAGTGCTCTTGATGGCCCATCTGATAGTTTTGCGGGGCGGCTATTGCCAGCCATCGATGATCTTACGAGGCATGATTTTAGAGTCATGTTCAGAATTGACTTCGCCCTTGCCGCCACCTTTCTGTATGGTTTTGTCATCAATATGATATTACTGGCCTATGGGTTCTACCAGGCGTTCAACAAACCTGATGATGCAGAACCGCTAGCCGTAGCTTTAGATGAGCATTTGCTCCGCTGAGAAAACATCAACGAAAGCCGGACGTTCTAAAGTTACACCCTTTCGTTTTTGCTGTAAGAGCTGTTCTAGTCAGTTCATGGCGTATCTTTGCGTCGGATAATTAAACAGATCATGTCGAAGCCTTTTCTATTTCTAAGTCGCTCTAGCCTTGCCTTTTTATTGCTGGTTTTTATTATTACTTCTACAAGCAGTTTGGTAGCCCAACCCGATTTTTACGGTAGTAAAAAATTTACCCGTGCGGATACCTTACGCGGTGCGCTACGCCCTGAGCGCACTTGCTATGATGTGCATTACTACGCCTTGAATTTGCGGGTAGACCCCAACAAGAAGGCCATCCGTGGTTATGTAGACATTGAGTACAATGTGGTAGAAAATTTTGAGCGCCTGCAAATTGATCTTTTTGAGAATATGAAGATCAACCGTATTCTGCAGGGGGATGAAGAATTGAAATATGAACGGGAGTACAACGCCGTCTTTGTTAATTTTCCTGAAGAACAAAAAGCAGGGAGCAATGGCAGCATACGGGTGCACTATCATGGCCAACCTACCGTAGCGGCCAATGCGCCTTGGGATGGTGGCTTTGTGTGGTCGGAAGATCGCCGGGGGCGGGACTGGATTGCGGTAGCTTGTGAAGGAACCGGTGCTAGCCTTTGGTGGCCCAATAAAGACCACTTGAGCGATGAGCCGGATAGTATGCGGATTAGCCTAACCGTACCCAGTAAGTTCATGGCAGTTGCTAACGGCAACCTGGAAGCGGTAGAGGAAGGTGACCGCACTACCCGCTATGACTGGCTGATCTCTTATCCCATTGATAATTATAATGTGACGCTCAATATCGGTCATTACACGCATTTTTCCGATGAGTACTATGCCGCCGATGGTGATACGCTAGCATTGGATTACTACGTGATCGACTATAATGAGGAGCGCGCCCGCAAGCACTTTGAGCAAACCAAAACGGTGCTGGCCTGCTACGAGGAATACCTGGGTAAATATCCTTTCTGGGATGATGGTTTTGCGATGGTGGAAACGCCCTATCTGGGTATGGAACACCAGGGAGCTATTGCCTACGGCAACAAGTTTATGCGCGGTTATCTAGGGGGCATGATCCCACGTGATATGGATTGGGACTATATTATCGTCCACGAAACGGGACACGAGTACTTTGGTAACAGCATCGGTTGTTATGATATGGCCGAAATGTGGATACAAGAATCCTTCACGACCTACCTTGAAGCGGTGTACGTAGAATATACGATGAGCTACGATGATGCTGTGCGATACCTGGATCGCCAAAAGCTATACATCTCCAACCAAGAACCGATTATTGGTCCAAAAGATGTGAACTGGGATCACTGGTCGGGCAGTGATCACTATTTTAAAGGGTCATGGGTGCTGCATACGCTTCGCCACGCGATTGGAGCAGACGAAAAGTGGTGGCCCATCTTGAAGGGCTTCTACCAGGAGAATACCTTAAGTTTGACCACCACCGAGGATTTTGTCGACTATGTGAATGAACAAACGGGGCAAGATTGGAAGGCCTTTTTCGACCAGTATTTGCGCTATCCTCAACCACCAGTATTGGAATACCAGCTGGAAGAGAAAGGCAAAAACCTACAAGTACGCTACCGTTGGGCCGCCGATGTCGAAGACTTTGCCATGCCAATTGTAATTGGGAACGGTGAGAAGGAAATTACGGTTACCCCTAATACACAGGACTGGCAAGAGACGATCCTGTTCGGTAGTACGGCGAGTGACTTTAGCATTGCTAAAGAGCGCTTTTTGGTTAAAACGAAGCGTATTCAATCGTAGATTTTCCTGCGCTAAATCATAATGCTTATGCAACTAGAACTCCAACAAGGCGATATCACAAAACTTGAAGTTGACGCGATTGTCAATGCGGCCAACACGAGCCTGCTTGGCGGTGGTGGGGTAGACGGTGCCATCCACCGAGCAGGAGGGCCCGCTATTTTGGAGGAGTGCTTGCAAATTCGAGCCCGACAAGGTGGCTGCCCAGTGGGAGAAGCCGTGATTACTACAGGGGGGCGACTACCGGCGAATCATGTGATTCACACCGTGGGGCCAGTGTGGAACGGTGGAAATGCCGGGGAGGCTAATAAGCTGCGTTTGTGTTATCTCAATTCTTTAGCGCTAGCAAATGAACATGAGTTTAAAACGGTGGCGTTTCCAAATATCAGTACCGGAGTGTATCGCTATCCCAAAGCAGCAGCAGCTAGTGTAGCTATCAAAGCCGTTAATGAAGCACCAGCAGGTACCGTGGAAAAGGTCATTTTCGTGTGCTTTGATCAGGAGAACTTTGCGCTTTATCACCAATTGCTGTTTGGATGAATTTAGTTAAAGCTCTTTTTTCGCGCTAGCAAGTAAATAAAGCTCGCAAGGAGGCAAATAGTAAGATAAACTGCCATCATATATTGACCAATAAACTGTCCTTCTCCCTTTACATGCTGATAGGTCATTGCCATTCCACCAATCAAATAGCTGACTGGTATCAAAAAGAGGACATAGGGCGCTAAATGTTTTGCTTTCCAAAAGATAAGAAAGTAGATAAAGCCGGTGAGAAAGTTGGATATACCGAACGCTCCCATTAGGACTAGGCTATCTGGAATGGGGTCTATTCCGGCCAAGTTGATGGCTGAATGCCGCACCCGAAAAGTGTGAGCAATGCCTCGATTGATGTCCATTAAGCCAGCTAGGAAAAGAACAACAAGGTTTACCTTAAGAGCAGTTTCTTTACTAATCATGATTTTTGAATTAGCTATCGGTGAGAGTTGGTACGGATAACCAGATAAAGGTATAGATGAGATGTCTGGAGAATGGGAGTAATTTGAATCAAGCGGGCAAGGAGGATACTGAAGCGAACGCTCAATGAACTGAGTCTATGATAGCTTAAAGGACTAGAGGCAAAAGAGTATTGAATAAGTGTTGCAGGATCGTAAGCTTATTAAGCATGTGAACGCAAAAGGCCTTACTGAGGACTGGTTTCATTTTCTTTTTCAAAAGCGGCTTGCATGATATCCCAGTGCTGCTTTTCCTCTTTTTTCATAAGTCTAGCTTCTTGCCTACACCACCAAAAGAGCGTTCGTAGCCCTTCTAAGCCGTATTCATCATAGGCGAATAGGACCAATTTGTCTGGCTCCGGATGACGGTCTGCTAACCAATTCTCTAATTGAATTTGAACCAGAGCGATGGAAGCTTCCGGTAGGGTATCCGTAAGGATCTTGGAGTAGTCAGGGCTTTCTGGTACGTAATTGATGAATATATCCATGCCCTCTGTTAGCGGTAAGCCTTGTAAATGTGGGTAGGCTATAAAACGCAGATTCGACTGTTCCATAACTGTACTTACCCGATCACTTTCTCTGAAGCTGTTCCCTGCGATGTAATAGGAATATTCTAATCGAAAGTCACTACGGTTTGTGGAGCCTGGGTTATCATAGATGCGATCCACTACAACGGTAGTGACTTCGCTTGCATCTTTCAGTATCTCTCTCCGCTGACTGTGTTGCCAGCAAGCAAAAGCCATAGCGAAAATCCCAAACCAAGCGAAGGCCTTCTGGAAGCCACTTTTAAATTTGGACATCAGTCAATGATAGCGTTTAGAATATCGTGTGTGTACTCTTTTTCTACTAGGATTGTTCCCAGCCAAAATATTGAACCCCCGCTTTTGCCCTTAAGCTTTCACCGGGAGCTAAGTGTGCTAATCCATCACCGTTGTTGAAGGCGTCGATATTGCAGGTCATCGGCTCCAGTGCAATAGAAGTACCATAGGGGGGCATAAATACCTGGAGGTAGTTGAATTTACGTGGTCCGGTTTCTTGCCAGTAGCGAATGGTGCCCTTGGTACCGGTCAGTTTAGCGCTTACCTCGAGGTGGTTATCTTCCAGCGCGAAGCAGTTATCAAGGACGGTATCGTCTATTGATCTTTTGTAGGTAAACTCATCGTATTGCTCTCGTTTTCCGGTAGGTGTTAGTCGGTCATCCACATTTACTCTTTGGATGGTAGGAAGGCAGAGGTCGCAAGTGGAGGCCTGGTCAGCTAGCTGGAAGTAGGGGTGCCAGCCCATGCCCATGGGGATTGTTTTTTGCCCGGTATTTTCAAGGGCTATTTCTACCCAAAATTGATCTGGCGCGTATAAGTGATAACTTAGTTCTACCCGGAAAGGCCAGGGATAATAGGGTAATTCTCCACCGTATTGACCCGTCATCCGAATAACAGCTTGGTTTTCTGATAAGTGGGATTCGCTGACACTTAAGGGACGCTCCATGCCAAAACCATGTAGTGCGTTGTTGAATGGGCCATCATTCAGTGGAAATTGATAGCGCTGTCCTTCCCATTCGTAGGCACCATCACGTAGACGGTTGGGGAAAGGGTACAACAGTCCGCTTTTGCTCCAGCTATTTGCTTCTACTTCTTCTGGTGTTTTGTACGCATCCAACAACTCGTGATCTTCTACCCGCAGGTTAATCAGACAACCACCCCGGGCGGGGATGAACTGTATTTGTTGAGGGTAAACGGTATGTTGTAAGGTATAGCGCTCAAAAGGTCCAAATTGGTCGGTAGTAAGCTCGTACATACGGATGTGAATTAGCGTAGAGCCACTGCATTAGGGTTAACAATGGCCACCACAAATGGCAAATACATTATTGTGTTTGGAGTGAAGTAGACGCTTCATTCAAGTGTTCCAAAGCGGATCAGAATGAATAGGATAGTGCGTTAAATGTAGGCTTAAAATACGGTTATTCACCAGCTTTTTCGACTAGAAAACGTTTGGCGACACCATTGCTCCAACCAAATCCGTCTTGCAGCGGATATTCACCTCCACCAGCGGAAGCGGCGGGATCATCCACATTGTACTTTTCCACCATTTTATTTGCTTGCTGGTACACAATTTCGTTGTTGTTCAGCCAGCGATCGCGGGCGGTATTGGCCAGGCTGTCCAGCCCGTAGTTTTTTAGTCCCTGGTAAGCCATCCATTGGAGTGGAGCCCAACCATTGGGGGCATCCCATTGTTGCCCGGTCTCCTCCAAAGTGGAGGTGAAGCCACCAAGCCGCAGAAAATCGGCCTCCAGAATTTGTGCCGTACGCTCCGCTTGTTCTTGGCTAGCAATCTTAAAAAATAGCGGATAGGCAGCGGCCATGCTGAGCACTGGTGTAAACGCTCGAGTAAGGATGTTGTAATCGCGATAGAAACCACCTTCTTCGTCCCAACAGTATTGTTGAATCGCCTCGGCACGGGCGCTTGCTTTTGTGTTGTAGGTTTCCGCCGCAGCGGTTTCATTTTGTAGAGCGTAGGCCTGGGCTATCGTTTTTTCTAAGTTGTAGAGCAGCGCATTCAAATCCACAGGAATGATGAGGGTAGTTTGCGCCAGGTGCAAGCTCTTTCCATCAGAAAGCCAACGGCCACTAAAATCCCAGCCCGATTCACAAGCGGCTCGCAGGTCGCGGTACAAATCGCTAGCGGGGCGATCGGTCTCTTCTGCTGTTTCTACATCCTCCCGGTAGCTCTCGGGGCGTGGGGTGTCTCGGTTATCGTAATAGCGGTTTAAGAGATGCTCCCCATCCAGTTGTACTACCCGTTCTGCAGTGGTGTTATCTGCCGAAATTTTTGCGGCTCCCCGCATCCAAAATTCGTGTTCTTTTAAGAGTTGCGGTAGAAACGTCACCAAATAATCTTGCCCTTTGATCTCTGCTAATAAGCCTACCATGCTGGCAAAGAAGGGTGGCTGGGAACGAGATTGAAAATAGGTGCGATTACCATTTGGGATGAAGCCAATGGTATCGATGAGGTGCGCGAAATTGCGGACCATGTTTTCAATCATGTCATCTTGACCATCTGCCTGAAGGCCTAACATGGTGAAGTAGCTGTCCCAATAATAGATCTCGCGAAAGCGACCACCAGGAACGATGTAAGGGTGAGGAAGTCGAATAAGACTGCCATTGTTGGCTTCATCTGGCTGTCGTGTCAAGACGGGCCAGAGGGTTCCTATGTGTTCTCCCATTGACCTGCTGGGGTCGGCCGTAAAATCTGAGCCATAATCGGGCGGCAAATCAAAGTTCTCGAGTACAAAAGCACGCAGGTGAAACTCGGCTTCATCTTTCAGAACGGAGTAGCTCGAAAGAATTTGATCGGTCGGGTACTTGGGTTCACAATCGACAAAGGTCTTACCGTCGGGAAATACGCCTGCTGTTTGCACGGCAGTGAATAGCTCTCCCCAGCGTTCTTCAGGTGACAGCATCTTTTTATTTTCAATGAATTCGATAGCTGGTTGCTCTTGGCCACAGGCCAATATTAGAAATATGCTAATAAGGAAACCAAGAGCGGTACGCATAGCGAAGATGGATTAGGCCTGCTGATACAAAGCCAGGTGCCGGGCGATGTATTTGCCAATGATATCAAACTCCAGGTTGATTTTTGATCCGACCTGCAGTTGATTGAAATTGGTGTGCTCGTAAGTATACGGAATAATGGCCACACTGAACTCATCCACGGTGGGGTTTACCACAGTGAGGCTTACGCCGTTGACGCAGATAGAACCTTTATCTACCAGTAGATGTTCGGGGGCTGCTTCGTAGCGGAAACGGTAGTACCAACTGCCATCGCGGTCATCTACGCCGATGCACTCTCCCGTTTTGTCTACGTGGCCTTGCACCATGTGACCGTCCAGGCGAGCATTGGATTGCATGGCCCGTTCCAGGTTTACGGTAGCACCTTCCTGCCATTCTCCTAGCCGGGTGCGTAGCAGTGTTTCTTCAATCGCCGTCACGGTGTGTTGGCCGGGAGCCAGGGCAACAACGGTTAGACAAACGCCATCGTGAGCGATGCTCTGGTCAATTTTCAACTCATCACAAAGTGCGCTGGAGATGGTAAAATGCACGTTGGTGCCTTCGCGCTCTATTCGTTCTACCCGTCCTTGGGCTTCAATAATTCCGGTAAACATATTTGCTGATTTCCTGAACCAAATTAACGGAAATTTAGAGGATAAAGTTGATCAAAATTCTTTGATGCTGTCATAAAAAACGCCGCTCTACGAATAAGTCGTGGAGCGGCGCCCGTAGGTCTTCACTATTATTTGCCTGATGCTATTGCTTAAAGGGATCAGAATAGCGTACATCCTCAGCAAAGGACGGATCTGTTACCGTTTTTAAGAAGGCTACCAAATCGCTCTTTTCTTGCTCCGTAAAGAAAAACTGGCGTGGTTCGCCACCCGCTAATGTTTTTAGTTGTGGAGATAAGTTCGGGTGATCCTGAATACCAGTACTATAGTGTTCAATGACTTCCTCCAAGGTTTCAAACCGGCCATCGTGCATGTAAGGGCCAGTCAACTCAATATTTCTGAGGAATGGAACTTTGAAGACACCGTTTAAGCTGGTCTCACCAGCTAGCTCGCCCATACCCTTGTCTTCGTAAACGAGATCTAATCCGTTATTCGCAACGCTCTGTCCAATCGGGCTACTCATGTCTGAGGCGTGGCAGCTCGCGCAGTTATTTAGGAATAATTCCTTACCCCGATTTTCTTGGATCGTGAAGTTGTCAAACTCCTGATGCACGCTACCTGCGTTGTTCATTCCTTCATCGAAAGGAGAGCTGGTAGAAACAAAAGCGTTTACAAATTCCTCAATCGCACTGAGGATCCGTTGCTTGGTAACCACTTCATCACCGTAAGCTTTACGGAATAGAATCTGGTAGTAGTCCTCATTGCTAAGGCGTACCGTTAGCTCATCGAGATCCATACCCATTTCAATATCATCTTCGATCGTCAGCTCACTCTGTCCACTAATGGTAGTTGCTCTTTCATCCCAAAAGAAGCCAATTGAGCGGCCAAAGCTTGGACCGGTATCGTAAGAGGCTTGAAAATTGGCTGCGGATGCTAAAGGCAGTGAGTTTCGCTTAGTAAATTGTCCGTTAATACCTTCACTAAAGGCTTTATTATCTGAGAAAGCCAATGCTTGATCGTGACAACTGGCACAAGATGTTTCTTGGGTGAGCGAGAGCTTGGTATCGTAAAATAGGACCCGACCCAGGGTAGCTTTCGCATCGTTGAGAACGGGTGGAGTGGCACCGATGTTTTTTAAATGTTCAGCTAATTCCACGGCATAGTTGTCGCGGTAGGAGGGTAGCGTTAGGTATTGCTGCAGGGTTTGGAGTTCTTCATCTGTATAATGAGTAACTCGTACGTCTACTTCGTCTTTCAAGCAAGAAGAGAGTACGAAAAGACACACCAATGTGCCGAGCGCGGTAGTAAGAGAGAATTTCATGGAAACAGGAGTTTAATGATTAGAAAACGCTGAGTCAGCCTCTTCGCGGTCAATAAGATCGTCATTTTAACACAGATTACCTGACATTTTGGTGACAAAACTTTATCTGACCTGCTCAGACTGATATATAGGGTGATTTGGTTGGGTCTACTGGGACATTATTTTGTCTGATCTTATCTTCGTGCCGGTAAAAGATTCGGATAAGCCATGGAGAATACCTTTCTGTTCTACTTTCGCTTTGGGTTAAGCCATATTTTGGATTGGGCAGCGCTCGATCATATCCTTTTTCTGGTAGCGCTCTGTGCCATCTACACGCTTCTGGATTGGCGTAAGGTACTTCTGCTAGTGACGGCTTTTACGATTGGCCATTGTGCTAGCCTGATTGTAGCTGGTATGGACTGGGTTCGTCTACCGGCCATCTGGATTGAAAGTTTGATTCCGGCAACCATTATGATTACTGCCATCTATAACCTATGGATGCGCGGGGAGGAAGAGAGCCGACAAATCTATCTCATGGCCCTGGTTTTTGGCCTTATACACGGGCTAGGCTTCTCCAATACCTTCCGTTCCATGCTTTTTGCAGATGAGCAAGTCGACCTGTGGTGGTATTTATTGGCCTTTAATTTGGGAGTAGAAGTAGGGCAAGTGATCATTGTGCTGCTGATTCTGGGCGTGGCTTACGTAGCAGTGGAAGTACTACAGATAAAACGTAAGTGGTGGAGTATAGGGTTGAGTGTAGTGGCCCTGGTACTGGCGGGTTGGATGTTGGTGGAGCGGTTGGTGATGGGGTAGGGGAGGATTTGCTGAAGAGCAGATGGACCGCCTGCGGCGGGTCCTGACGATTCCACTAAGATTGTTACCTTCGATTATTCGCCACTGCTCCCCACTATCTCACATTCCGTATCTTCGTCCAAAATACCCCTGATGAGCCAACAGTCTTTTGATAAAATTTGGAAAATGATCGGGTTGCGCTATACTTCGCATCCCTGGCATGGTATAGATACCCACGAAAAATCTCCAGAAGTGGTTACTTCTTTTATTGAGGTGATTCCCTCTGATACGGTAAAGTACGAGATTGATAAAAAGTCGGGCTACTTGATGATCGACCGGCCACAGAAGTTCTCCAATATTGTTCCTGCTTTATACGGCTTTGTACCGCAAACCTACTGTAAAGAACAGGTGGCGGCTTACTGTATGGAGAAAACTGGCCGCACGGATATTATTGGTGACGATGATCCTCTTGATATTTGTGTGCTTACCGAAAGAGAGGTAACCCATGGTAACATCATTGTGAATGCCGTACCCATTGGCGGCTTGCGCATGATTGATGATGGTGAGGCAGATGACAAGATTATCGCCGTGATGGATAAAGATGAGGTGTACTCCAGCTGGCGAGATATTAGCGATGTGCCCAAGACCGTTCTGGATCGATTGACGCACTACTTCCTTACTTATAAGCAACTTCCCGGTGAAGCTCCCAAGTGTGAAATTACGCACGTCTACGGCCGTGAGGAAGCCCACGAGGTGATCCGCCGCAGTAAGCTGGATTATGAGCATAAGTACGGTGATCTGGAAAGTGCCCTTTCCTTGACCCTCTTCGAGGCCTTCAACTTCAGTCAGCGCCAAAAGGGGATGTTGGACGCCCTGTAGGACCCAGTCCGTGGTTTTCTAATATTCGCTTATCTTTGATTTTATCACTAATTGACCGACCCATATGCTTGGTAAGTTCTTTGCCGCATTGTCTAGTTTTTTCTCGTCTTTATTTGGAACGAAGAATAAAACGACTGGAACAACCTCCCCAACCACAACTAATGAAGGGAGCGGTACTACGCGCCCAACTCCTGCTCCTCCCACAACTACACTTCCTCCTCCTGCTCCGGATGAACCACAGGATGCCTCCGAGCTACAGCCAGATACGGTGATTATCGTGGCCCACGAGATGGAAGAAGTAATCCTACTGCCGGGAGAACCTGATAGAGACTTTGACGAAGACATCTTCACTGATAATCCGGAGGGCAATGAACCTGCTCCTCCGCCACCTGCACCTGAGCCTGCTCCAGCACCCGAGCCAGAGCCCGAACCCGCACCGGCTCCACCTCCGGTGCCTACTGGCCGTCAGCCACGTTATTTGTGGTGCCTTGATAATGGGCACGGTAGTAAGACCGCCGGCAAACGTAGTCCGGTTTTTGACGACGGGGTAACCCAATTTCTGGAGTACCGCTTTAACCGGGATATCGTACGCCGGATCAGCGAGAAGCTAGAAGCGGAGGGCATCCAGTTCTTTAATGTGGTACCAGAAGTAGACATCGATAACTTCTTGGAAGGCCGCGTCGATCGGGCCAATAAAAAGGCCTCTGATTTACCAAAAATATTTGTTAGCGTGCACGCCAATGCTGGCCCCGCTAAGAGTAGCAAACACTGGACTACCGATAGTATCAAGGGGATTGAAACCTGGTTCTTTCACGGTAGTAAAAAAGGACAACGTATTGCGGCAGTTTTTCAGCGCCACCTTATTGATTTTACCGGCTTCAATAACCGTCACCTGAAGTCACGGCCAGAGAAGCAATTCTACGTATTGCGTAAAACAAGAATGCCAGCGGTGCTCACTGAAAACGGCTTCTACAACAATCGCTTTGAAGCGCTCGAACTGATGAAGGAAGAAGTACGCGAGCAAATTGCCGATGCTCACGTTGCTGCGATTGTGGAGATTGAAGAAAATGGAATCTAAGGGACATACTGGTTTAGATCAGACTACCCGGCAGCGAAATTGCCCCAACTGTTACTACCCTCTGCCCCGCTTTGGGCAGTACTGCTCGCATTGTGGGCAGAAGTATACCGATGGGCGAATCACTGTCATGAGCCTGATCCGTCAATTCATGGCGGACTCATTTAATTTTGACGCTAAGATATGGCGTACCATCGGAGCACTCTTTGTCCCTGGGAAACTCACCAAAACTTTCTTTGAGGGAAAACAGCAACGCTACCTACGCCCACTCCGACTATTTTTTGTCTTTGCTATCCTCACCGTTGCAGCGGTTAATTTCTTCGAGGCCGAGTTTGCCCAAGACTTCTTCATTGATATCGATGATGCTTTTGAGTCACAAATCAACTATAGCGCTTTTCTAGAGCACTTGGACACGACTACTGTAAACTTAAAGGACGACCTGCCAGCGGATCAGCATCATGCCTTGGATAGCCTTATGATAAGGATGACCGAAGATTATGAGGATTCACTGGGGATCGGCGTAAGGATCAACTTAAATGCAACGGAGGAACAACTTACCAACTTCCAGATTGCAAAAAAGGATATCGCTGACTTACCTATTGATACCCTGCTTGCCAGGTACGAGGTGACCAATTTTGTCGAGCGATTGATCATAAGGCAAAATATACGGCTACAAAATCAAGGTGAAAACTTTGCGGCCTACATGCTGAATCAGACCATTTGGATGATGATGCTTATTATGCCGCTGCTCGCCCTTTTTCTAAAGTTTCTCTATGTTCGGCGCCCCTACTACTATGTGGAGCATCTGATTTTCTCCTTTCACGTACACTCCTTCCTGTTTTTCGTACTCATCGTATTGATGCTGCTAGATAACTATCCGGCTATCTCTGATCAAATGGGGTTGTTCTGGATTGGAGGCTTGGTGGTCATGGAGTTCTATTTCTACAAATCATTGCGAAATGTATACCAGCAATCCCGCTTTAAGACCATTCTCAAGTTTGGGGTGATGAATTTCCTTTACGCTATCGTATTCTTAGTCGCCTTAATCCTTACCGTTATTGCGGCAGCTTTGTCCTATTAACGGCTGCTTAGTAGTCATCGGCTAGATGGCGAAATTGAACTAATTATGGACTTGGCCGCCTAGAGACTAGATTCTACACTGTAAATAATACCAAAATGGGACAAGTAGCGAGCCTAATTAGAGTTGAGCGAACCTCGTTTGAGGAGGTTGAAAAAACTAAAAAGTACCCGAAAACCTTTGCTGAAGAAATATATGTGGATAAGCTCTGGGAGCCCATTATGTATGTGTTGGGAGAGGGGCATTTAGGAAGATTACCTATTACCAACTTATTCATGCCTCGAAAAATGATTGTGACCTATCAGGATCAATATATGACGGAAGGCATAAGGTATCATGATGCCTCTGACATAGTAGAGCTCTTTAACGCCATGGAAAATCATTCCATCGAAGACTTGATTGCAAAAGTGGATGTTGAAATGTTGAATAGTAAGGTCATGTACCCGATCATGGAGTCGGATCTTGATGAGATTAAGCAACATATCATCCAGATTAAGGCCAGCTTGCAAAAAGCGATTGAAAACGATCAAATCATCATTGCTTCAATCAATTGAGGCACTGCCCGCAAAAACAAGAATGGGAGTTAGCCCTAGCATTCAAACCCCCATTCTAATCCTAATTCTTACTCTAATCCTAACTCTTATTCCCTAAAAGAAAAACGCACCACCAACCAGCCAGCGCAAGTCCTCTCTATCACCCAGGTAGCCGCCTACGTGGATCGTCAGCAAATCGAAAGGAGCAAAGAACACACCCGCACCGTAACTATAGTGGATGGTGTCGCTTTCTACATCGTCGATGCTTACACTGCCGTAGTCAAAAGAGGCGGAAAATCCGACCGACATCGGAATGGCATTATTATTCCAGTAGAAAGCCTTCCAACGTAGATCCGTATTGTGGTACAGCGCCGTACGCCCGGTAAAGCGGTCGCGGCGAAAGCCACGTAAGTTACCGTCCGGTCCCAACCCACCCAGCGTCGCACCCAGGAAGAATGGAAAGTCATTAGAGAAGCGGGTCTGTATACCCAGCTGGGTGGCCAGTACTAATTTGCCTCGTCCGTCCAGCTGTTGGTAAAGGGCCAACTCACTTTCCAGAAAGGGGAAGTTAAAGTCCTCGTCGTCCATTTGATCCGTCCACCCGGCATCTAGATTAAAGCGAATGCCTCGGGTGGGAAAGCTTACCTGGTCTACATTGTTAAAGTGCAGCCCCGCCTCCAGGCTCAGCATCTCGATGCCGTCAAATATTTCGGCTGGGAATTGATCGGCGACCGTTTCAATAAACCGACCCTCCGTATTGTCTACCCGAATCGAACTGAACCTCGGCCCTAGCAACAGTTGGAATTGGTTATTGGGTCTCCAGGCTAGTTTTAAGCCCGCTTCTACCCGGCGCTCCCGCAGTCGATTGAAATTTAAGCCTAACTCTTCTTCGGGGTTCTCACTGTCGTTACCGAGGCCGTAGAAGTTGCTGGCGTAGAGCGGTGTCTGCAATTCGGTAGCAAGTTGCAAACCCCAGCGCCCAATTACCTTCGACCAATTACCTTCATAGTACGCTTTTACGCCGCCAGTGCTCAACGACACTAGTGCACCGTAACGGTGTTGGCTAGCGTAGGGTGATTTGCGGAATCCGTAGCGGGTGTAGGTGCCACTGAAGCCTGCAAACAGCTTATCATCGGGGTTAAAGCCAAAGAAGGGTAGGAGAGCATTGAAGTTATGATCGTAGGCGGGGCTGCGCCGATTGTAAAGGTTATCCTCCGGCCGGCGGCTGCGGTGATCACGGCTGTCATTCATATTCCGCATCTCATTTTCCTCGGTCGAGAAGTCATACACCTTAATCAAACGGCCGCTCTTGCGCGTAGCCGACTGGTCATCGAATACGTCCTTTCCTTCGCCACCAATTACATGAACGGTGCTTCCGAAAGCTACGTCGCCTCGTACTTCAAAGATGTCATCATCCCCCAGACCGTAGCAGTACACATCATGGGTCTCCGAGTGCAAGAATATGCGATCGTAGTATTTTTCTTGTCGCTCTCCTTCTTTGTTGGTATCAAAGACCTGCACCCGCGTATGGGCATCATCTAGCCTTTCAATTACAAAGAGATCCTTCTTATCCGTACCCATTACGTCCACCTTGCGCGCTAAGAACTCGTAGTAGTCACGGGCAATAGCGGTCAGCTTATCGCGGCGTTCTTTTATCGTTTGGCGAATAGCAGGAGCGTCTCTACTCAAGAAGGGTTCTGGCCAACTACCTGCAAAGGCCTGATCAATGATTTCATCGGTCAGGGTAGTCTGTAGATGCTGAATGGCCTCTTCCCATTGACTCCAGCTCAGGCCGGTCAGAAAAGTTTGGTCAAACAAGAAGGCATTGTAGGTAGCCCAGTGCGTACGCCCCAGCTCGGAAGTGAAAGGCCGCCATTGCTTACTCTTCGGAGAAACAATCCGGGCAATGTCAAACACCGTACCATCGTAATTGGCAAAGGCCTGATCACGGTCCCGCGGGATCGGGCGGTAATAATTGACATCTCCCTTTTTGTGCTTGCCCCAACGCCACTGATCATCGTGGCGGTCCCAGTCGCCAATGGTCAGATCAAATAAGCGAGAACGAATGGTCCAGCGTTGATCTACTCGCTCATCCTGGTCTTCTCGTATTTTCTCCAGTAGGTCAAAGGTGCTGATCACATCTTTTGGGTTACCAAAGTAGGGAGCGCCTTCTTCCCAGGCATCATCGTCTGGGCGTTCCTCAAAGAGATAGATCGCTCCGGCATAATCAGAGTTGAAATCACCCAAGGCCTGCTGTTCCGGTAGGTATACCAGACTAGGATTAGCATGGTACACGCCTGCTGCTTCTGCCAAGGGGGCTACGGCTATGGCCGCTATTGGGTGCGAGGCTGAAAAATTATCCCGCACCACATCCAGTACTAGATCGGTATTAAGCGGGTACGGCACCGTTCGGCTGGCGTCTTTATCAATCGAACGCAAGGTGTACTGCCTTTCCGTTTCCGGATCTTCCAGACGCAGCGAATTGGTTTGGAAGCCACCCCCTCTTTTTACGGGTATCAGCCCTTTACTGGCCAGATCCAGTTCTTCCACCTCCATCTCGCTGCTGTAAGCATCGCGGTAGTGTTCTCCCCAAATCTTTTCCCCGGTTTTTGTTCTCGAGAAATCCACCTCACTTAGGGGCTTGGTCTGGCGACGATCCTCACTAAAATTATCTTCAATAATTTCCTCTTCTACATCTCCTCTCTCTTTATAGCTGGGCTTTAACTGATGTTGAAATACCAGGCGCTTGTTGTTGTCCTCTAGCGTTTGGTAGTACTGCACCCACACCTGCCCGTCGGGATAGTAGTTGAGTTGAGCAAAACCGTAACCACCGTAAGCGAATGCTGCCCCATTTCCTGTCTGGGTACCTGATGTCTTCGATCCGCTGCCACTTACTATAAAGTGCTGATCATCCTTATCCCAGTATTGCAGGCTGTGCTCGTGCCCCGAGGCAAAAATCACATCACCAATGGTGTTGGCCTGGCCAAGCAGTAGGTTACGAAAGTCCTTATAAGTGGCATTCGCCAAATCCTGTCGGGTACCAATCGAGGACTGTAGGAAACGGAAGAAACTCCCCACCACCGGTAGCGGTAGATAGAGGTTGTCGTCTAATTCGCGTAGCGGAAACAAATGCTCACCGAAGGTAAATCGTCCACCGTGTGGGCCGTTGCTATAGATGGGGTGGTGCGTAGCCACAATCAATTCCTTACGGCGGTTACTTTTCATGGCTTCCTGTAGTAGAAAGGCAAAATCAGCCCGGCTTTTAGCTTCGCAGCCGTCGTTAATGTCATTTTCTCCCTTCCAATTGGCCATCCACCACTGTGAGTCGAGAAGCAGTAGAGTAATGTTATCGGTCAGGTCTATTTCTACCGGATCACCACAACCTGGGCGAGGGCGCAGCTTGGCTTGCCCATCCGAATGCTTATCCAAGTACCGGCGCTGTCGATTTAAACCCTTAACTCCGTATTCCTGCCAGTCATGATTACCGGCCACAAAAAATACGCGACCAGAATAGTCGTCAATAACTTCCAACTGGCGGTTCAGTGCAGTCTCCGCCAGTGTACGTTCGTAGGGCTCCGATTTCGGAGGCATACCATCCGGATAAATATTATCTCCCAAAAATACCACAGCACTGTTTTCCGAAGCTGCATCCAAGGTGCTCCGTAAAGCCTGCAAAGCCGGCGGATTCCAGTTGATTGTTCCTCCTCCTGCATCGCCGATCAGGTAGACCGAATAGGTGGGGGCTTCGGTAGGAGTGCGTTGCTCTTCCCAGTCTTTAACCTCAGCAGTATAGTTCAGATGATAATTAGCGCAGCCGCTCAACAACAATAGAGCAGCGGCTAGGATTGTCGTAGGTTTCAACATAGTGAGTCGTTATAGCCCTTTGTCTCGTTTAATCTGGTGTAAACAAATATAATTGAAAAGGCTTAGCCTTGCGTGTCATCGCCTGACGTGCACTTCTGATTAGTACAAACAATGGAATTTGGAGAGGGGTTGGCTATTGACAAAAAAAGAAGCCCTGCAACATCTGCTGCAGGACTCCACTTTACACTCACTAGTTATGAAACTTAAGCCAACATTAGATTTAACTGCTTTCTATCGTAAAATGTTACGTGGAATTATCGATTTAAGACAGAAATGCCGAGAAAGTACCTTGGCTGACAGTTCTTTGGGGTTAAATGCCATTAATACCCTAAAGAGTGACTAGGATACGGATGGGTTGTATGGCTATTTATTCTTTTTCAGTTTTCTGGGGCCTCCCACGCTACAGGCGTGGGCGCTGCGTTACATAGTTCGCTATTCCCTTCGGGGCTACTTCGTGGTCACTCAGCCACGCCTGCAGCGTGGTCCCATGCCCTGGGCATGGCTATTCCACATCGCTAGGCCGAAGGCATCTCCAATTCGTTCAAAGCCACAGATCAACCTTTCCCGAACGGGCTATTCTTCCCTACCCACTTCCAACTTCCGACTTCCCATTTCCGAACTCCCATTTCCTCCCAACCACATCTTCAGCCAGAACCAGGGACGTACCAACTGCTTGCGCAAATCAAAGTCGGTATACATACGGCAGAGGAGTTCTATGATTTTAGGATTGTTAGCAATGAAACCAGTGATTAGATTAGTGAGCCACTGCACCTGCATAATGCGCTGGAGCTGATAACTCAGTCGCATTTCAGCTCTCAGCACGCGATCCACCCGCACATCGTAGGCTTGTAGGTAGGTCGCATCAAAGCGTTGCTCCTGTAGGCATTGCTGCACCTGCTCCGCAGCGATGAAGCCACTGTAGAAAGCATTGCCGATTCCTTCCCCCGTAAGCGGATCTATTAGGTGGCCGGCATCGCCCAGTAGCATGTAGTTGTCACCGGATAGGGAACGCCGCTTGGAGCCTAGGGGTAAACCGTAACCTACAACCTTTCCTTCCAGTTTTGCATTGGCAAAGCGAGCGGCAATATCGGGGTGCTTTTCAAATACTTCTTCTAGTACTTCACGCAGGTTCAGTCGCCTTTTTTGGATAAAGTCACTGCGCATGCCCAAGCCTACATTAGCGCCTCCATCGGGTAGTGGAAATACCCAGAAGTAGCCGGGATTAAGTTCCGGTAGGAAATGAAGTTCGATAAAGTTGTCTTCGTGAAAGCCTGTTACCCCTTTGTAATAGGCTCGAAGTGCAGCAGCGTAGTGCGCGTTATCCTTAGTGTGCCCGGCAATGTGCCGACTAAAGTGGGAGTAGGCGCCATCAGCTACCAGTAAAATCTTACAGCGAATCTCCTCTTGCTTGGCGGTGGTAAGGGTCCAGCCCTCGGTAGTCTGCTCATACTGCTTTACTTCCACCTCCTCACGAAAGTCGATATTCTTCCGTTGCCGTACCTCTTCTACGAGAAAGTTATCAAAATCAGTGCGGCGCATCACGTAGCCCGGGGCTTCATCGCGCTGCTTGTCGTAGTCAATTTTGAAGGGGATTTTTAACTCCCGACCGTTAGAAGGTACAAACCGAATGCCCCAAACGTCGATATTGGTGACTTGTTGCCTAAAGCGTTGCAGCATAGCGGGGTCCAATCGCCCCAGCAGTGTGGTTACTTTGCCACTTACGGCATCGCCACAAACCTTATCACGGGGAAAAGTAGCCTTGTCTAGTAGCAGGCAAGAGATGCCCAGATAACTCAGTTTTAAAGCCGCAGCTGCGCCACCTGGCCCAGCACCTACAATACAAACCTCCGTCTCAATCATGATAGCGCATTTTGCAGACCCTAAAGGTAAGGTGAGGTTGGGCTCAGGCAATAGCGTATAGTATTGTTAGTCAAAGCCCCACCTTCCAGTAGAGGGTAGAATGTAGGGGGTATAAGGACAGTATATTGTCTTTCTACCTTCTACCCTCTTCTTTTTACAACGTGAGGTTATGATATTCAACTACTTATCACGTAGTGCACTCCCAACCTCACGTTAAAGGTAGTAAAGCAACGGCAGGAATGCGTGTTCTATGGCCGGTCTTATTCTGCCCAAAATAAAAAGCGGTCGACTTGCCAGGGCAGTCGACCGCTTTTACCAGATCGGTCTTTGGGGTCAGGCCGGTTCCTACCGGCCGTCAATCGCTAGCGTAGCAGATTGATATTACCTTTCTGTACCAGCTCTTCCCCATCCGGACAAAGTACCTTCAGGTAGAAGCCATATACATCTGGTGGCAGTTGTTCGCCGCGGTAGGTACCATCCCAACCATCGAAGGGGTTGGTGGTTCGGAACATCTCTTCGCCCCAGCGATTGTAGATGAAGAAGTCGACCTCCGTTAGCTCCGCCAGGAAACTACTCCGCAGACGGAGTACATCGTTGCTGCCGTCATTATTTGGCGTGAAAGCGTTCGGTATATAAACGTGATCTACATCGCAGACCCCGTTAATTCCAAATACCGTGATGGACAGATCTTTTTCACAACCCAATAAACTGACGGTCACGAAGTACTCGTTCTCGTTGATATCCGTTGGTATCACCTCAATGACTGGGCTATTATCAGCCGGTGGGTCCCAATCGTAGTCGCACCCTACACAACCAGTGACAGTAATTGTGGTAGACTCACCTAATAGTACCGTATCAGGCTCGGCAAAAATCTCTAGGTCTGCCATGAGGTCAATCACGGTGACGCTAGTCGTCAATACTTCGCTACAGCCAAACTGATTGGTGACCGTTACACTGAAGGTGTTCGTGATGTTAGGATTAACCATTACCGTCAACTCGTCCAAGGCCGTCAAGACACCTTCTGGATCCCAGGCTACAGTAATGTCCTGATCACCGGCATTATTGATGACCGATAGCTCCACTTCGTCTACAGGCTCACAAATGATGAGGGTGTCCGTGATCGAAACATCCAGTGGATAGTTGAATATAATCGCTGTATCACGCTCGGTACAGCCATCACTACTGGTGGCTACAGCGTAAGCTTCGCTGGTCCCCGCTGGTGGCGTGAAGGTGATGCTTACTCCGGTACCCAGTGGCGTGTCATCCGGTAGTTGGAACCACTCAATAGAACTCGCTGGGAAGTCAGTATTAGCCGTTAAGGTTACATCACCCGGTGCACAGAGTGTAGTTGTATCTGGTGTTACATCCAGGTTCAACTCCGGGTTCAGCGCAATATTGATAGTATCCATTACCGAACAACCAAAGACAGTGTCCGCTACCGTCACCACGTAAGTGAGCGGCATATCGGTCGTAACCACGGGATTCCACGGTTCCGTTAGGTCAATGAACTCATCGTCTGGCTCCCAGGTATATACAAGGCTCGGATCACCGCCCGGGTTAATTGGCGTTGGCTCGTTGGCACAAACGAATACGGTATCATTTGGTAGCTCGTTACTAAAGATCTGAAGACACACCTCTTCACTACTGGTTTGGCTACAGCCAGTTAAGGTATCAGTAGCTATCGCAATGTAGGTGAAGCAACTATCTACGTCCGGTGGTAGCACCACGATGCTGTTACCCATGCCAATGGTGTCTCCGTTAAAGGTCCACACAATCTCGGTTGGGATGGCGGTAGTCGCAGTCAGTGTTACTGGTGCTACTTCACATAATTGCGTGCCACCCTCGGTTTGCAAATCAATATCAGGCTGTACAATTACCACAATCGAATCCTGATCTGAACAGGTAGTAGATGGATCGGTAATCGTTACGTAATACGTTTGATTCTCGGTCAATGTAGCAATTGGATTCTCTGGATTTGTCAAGTCCAGCCCATCGGTTGGTGACCAATTGAAGGTATAGGTGGGGTTACCACCGGGGTTCAGTGGCGTTGGTTCGTTGTAGCAGGCAAAGACCGTATCCGCCACTTCGCCTTCAAACTCCAGGACATTCACGTTAAATTCAACGGTATCCACACAAAGGTGCTGATTCGTTACAATAGCGGTAAACACCACTGTTCCCGGCTCAGTCACCTCAATATTTACGGAGCTACCATCAGTAGGCCCAATGATGTACTCCTCTGGGCTCCACTCAAAGGTGAGCGTATCCTGGTCGTCGATATTGACGACAGTTAAAGTGGTATCCACACCCTGGCAAGCCGTTACATCAAAGCCAGGCTCTACATCAAAGTCAATGCCGTTGTCAATAACAATGATCGTATCCGTAGCCATACAGCCAAACTCGTCGGTAGCTACTACCGAAATAGTATCAGCCCGGAAAGGATTAATGGTCACGCTTGTTCCGTTGCCCAGTGGTCCTTCCAGTGCACTGGTCCATTCTAAGTCTACCTCCACGTTAGCCGTGACGGTCACGGTCACATCTTCCCCACAGGTTACCACTACGGGCTCTTGGTCCAGTTCCAGATCTATTTCCTCTGGTACAAAGACAACAACCGAGTCAGTAACAAAGCAAGTATCTGCACCAACAGTAGAGTATGCCGTAGCTATATAGGTAGTAGTAGCCAAAGGTGTGGCCACCGGGCTAGTAGCTGTTGGATCATCCAAGCCAGTGGCCGGTGTCCAGCTGTAGGTCAAACTAGGATCACCATCGGGATTGAGGGTGACGGAATCACCCAGGCAGACGACCAAGGTGTCGGATAGAGCAATATCCAAATCTACCAGATCGATTTCCAAGGTTTCAGTAGCGGTATTAGAGCAGTTGTTAGCGGTGCCAATCGTTAGTGTTACCACCAGCGGCCCTTCGGTGCTTACTGTTACAGTTGGGTTTTGCTCGTCACTAGTAGCGGGCTCAGCCGTTTCAAAGGTCCAGTCCCAGCTAATGGTGTTATTCAACGTATTGGTTGAGGTATCAAAGAATTGAATCACCGCCGAGTCGGCAGAACACTCGGTAATTTCGTATTCGAAGCCGGCAAAGATTTGTGGTGCCTCTACCATTACATCCATGCTGAAAGGTTCCGCGCAGCTCACGTCGTACACAATATCAAGCGTCACGGTGTAGGTGCCCGCTTCACCGTAGGTATGTACCGGATTCTCTTCGAAGTTCGGTCCTGTACCGTCACCGAAGTCCCATACATAACCAAAGGCATTGGTACTGGTATTGGTAAAGGTTACTGTTCCACCGTTACAGTCGATCTCGCTGGTGAAGCCCAGCATGATATTAGGATCAATTACGGCCACGTGAACCATTTGCTGCTCGCTACAACCAAACTGGTTGGTTACGGTCACGGTTACATCTTCGGTGCCGATCGCTTCCAGATAATCTGGCATCTGGTTGGTGTTGGTACCTGGAGCGAATAGGTTGGCTGGTTCCCAAAGGTAAGTGAGTGTGTCGTTCGGATCCAGATTGGTCACACTCAGCATGATTTCTTCTCCCAAACAAACAGCCACGGTATCTGGAGTAGTGATGTTTACTAAGCCACCGCTGACGGTCACCATGTCAGTTTCGGTACAACCGTTGGTGTCAGTTGCTACCACCGTATAAGTATCGGTACCGGACAGCGTTGCTGTGAATACCGGGCCAACAAAGACGGAGTTACCACCCTCATCGAACCATTCAATTGTGCTTGTAACTGCTGTACTCGCAGTCAAGTCAGTAGTTGGCGCACAGAAATTACCACCACCGCTTACAGTCAAGTCAATGGTTGGAGGTACGGTTACATTTACCGTTTCAATTACTTCACACTCGTCTGTGCCTTCCGCCGTTACCGTCACGGTATACTGTGTGGTACTGCTAGGGAAGAAGGTAGGTTGTGCTGAGTTGACATCGCTGATACCTGTGCTTGGGCTCCACGCATAAGTAAAGCCTGCTGCTCCTCCCGGATTGATCTGTACAGAGTCACCTGGGCAAACCAGTACTACATCTGGGAATTGATCTTCCTGTGGTCCCAGGTTGACGGTAATGTCTTGCGGTGCACTAGTAGCCGTACAGCCATCCGCAGTCGTGATCGTCAGAGTAGCAGTGAAGGTTTGGTTGCCATTGATGATTACAGTTGGGTTTTCCTCATCGCTGGTGCCGTTGCCATTGCTGAAGGTCCAGCTGTAGCTAGTGGTATTATTGGCGCCGTTGATGGAGGTATTAGTAAACTGCACTTCCACCGCTTCTGGCGTACAGCTGTTGTAGCTCCCCGTGAAGTCAGCAATCAGAGGTACATCCTCTACCACCACTTCGCGAATGATGACAGAGGTACAACCATCGACACTAGTCACCGTCAATTTTACCATATAGGTTCCGGCCGCTGGGTAGGTGTAGGAAGGTGATGGCAGTGTACTTTCGTCAGTGGTAGTAGTTGGGTCACCAAATTCCCACAGGTAAGTATCCGGATCAACGCTGGTATCGGTAAAGTTAACCGTCAACCCCTGATCACAGCCCGTTGCAAAATCGAAGTTAGCTTCGGGCTCTACCCGGCCACCAACCTCAACGGTGCGTACAAAAGTACAGCCCGTATTTTCATCCATAATGGTTACCATGAAGGTAATCGGCTCCGTAAAGGTGAAGCTTTGGGAAGGCGAAGAGGGATCATCCAAGGGTTCCGTTGGGCTCCAGCTGAAGGTTAGACCAGTCAGGTCGCCGGTTGGGATGATGTCTACTTGTGAGCCGATACAGGCCGTTAGTCCTGCTTCGTAAGTCAGGCTACCATCATCAGGACTAAGAACAGTGAGGAACTTACAAACTGTACTTGAACATCCAAGGGCATCCATAATCTCAACGCAGTACTCTCCTTCTTCACTCACCTCAACCGAGATGGTATTACCGGTGAAGCCATTGGGTCCTGTCCAACTGTAGGTGGTAGACCCGGTAGCCCCTTCATCGGAGGCCGTATAAATGGTGGTATCGCCAGCACAGATCGTATCCTGTCCCTCAATAAAGCCTAAGATCAGCGGTACGTTTAGGCTTCTGACGGTAGTGGTGTTCGCAAACCACCAAGTGTTAATCGTATTCTTGTCTCCGTAACCGGAGGTTTCATCATCGTTGAAGTTATCACAACTCGTACTATTCAGATTGAAGTTGTCCCAGTTGCGGCACATCGTATTACAGTCACAACCATTACGGCCATCTTGTACTGCCCCCGTTCCTGGTGCATCTGGAATGTTAGTATCATCCCAGTAGAGCAAATCCGAAGAAAGGTTATCGGAGCAGAGGGGCCGTATCGTCTCAATACAGTAACCGTTCCGCAGATATTCCACGTCGTAGGCTGACCAGTGCTGAATTCCTTGGGAATACTGGAAGATAAGGTCGATGGTATCTCCTACGCTAATTGGACTTCCATCCCCTCTTAAACCATCCCAAGGTACACATCCTGTCAGTTCGTCTTCCGTAAACTCATAGACTAAGGTGACATCCTCCGAGTTAGGATCTAGTACGCCATTCTGGTTGAAATCCAGTACAATTTCCACCTGCCCTGGTTTTGTTACCTCTATATTCAAACAGAAGCTATCTTGACTTAAACAACTGAAGGTCTGTGGAATGAAGATCTCCCCACAGGTCCCGGACTCAAAAATATTAGGGTCAGGTTCTTCCAGGAATATCTGGTGTTGCGCGGAGTTTAGGGTGGCATTAACGTTCGGGATCGACTTACGATCTTCCGTCAAGTCACCACTCATGCCAGGGCCGGTGCTGTTAAAGGCTACGTTGAAGGATAGACCCTGCATACCCGCATCCTGGAAGTTGATCCGGGATACAAAGCGATCATCCGTATAGGAATAAAGCGTGCCGTTGAACTCCCTATTCCAAACACATTCTGGTGTAGAGATAGGAGAGCGTTCCGGCGTTCTAAACGCCCAGTTGCGCGACCATACACGCCCCGGAATAGCAGTACCCTCGTTGGCCACCGTAATATCCCAAAAGGGAATGTACACCACATCATCAGTGGCATCCTGGAAACCTACATCTGAGAATTCAATGAAGTAATTACCCGTTTGGCCCGGTTGGAACTCGTACATCAAGTCTCCATTCTGGGTAATGGTCACGTCATAGTTTCCAAAGGAAGCATCCGCCCATTCACTCAGGTTCGCATTGCCATTGTTTATGACAAAAGGACCATGCACCACTGGTGGTGAAGGGTTCCCATCATCATAGCGAATGCGGAACTGATACTGGCCCGAAAAAGAGCCAGGAAAAGGCGTGCCATCTTCGTTATATTCTACCGAAAGACCCAGGAAAATCTTCTCATTCACGTCGCCAATCGTCACGTAAAGACGACTGGTTTCTTGCCCATCGGCGAAAGCGGCGAAGTTTCCGAAGTCGGGGTTATTCGTTTCCAGCATGACTGGTGCATCGTCGGCAGTGGGCGCTACCTGCTGCACACCCTCTGCGGATAAAGAGGGAAGTACCACGATTAGTGCCAGGCTCGCTAGGATCAGGCGAGCTAAGCTGGGGAGTGGAGATATGTTCAATACCAATTTCATGGCGGTTGTGTTTTCTTGTTTTCGCGAGCTTAGCAGATAAATTATCAAGAAGTTGGTACTGCCGCCGCGCCTTTATTTAGTGGTGAATCAGGTTGCTCGAATTAATTTTCGTCCTCGGTGGAAGCTCGAACTTCTACCCGTCTTTCCAGGGAAGCGAAGAGGTTGAAAATACTGTTCTTCTCATCGTCCAGTTGGTCCGTAACTCTTGGGTCAGCTTGGGTCTCACCCAAGGGTTCCTCCGAGTAGGTAAGTGCTCCACTTTCGTAGAAAGCCCAGAGTTTTTCGTTTTCATAGCCGCGGAAGAAGTTGAGTACCGCATCAATCCGTCGCTTACTCAAAATCTCATTGTAAACCGAACCGGCTCGCGGACTGGCAAAACCTTTCAACTCCATTTTGAAGGTGTTTCCTGCTTCCAGATAGACGAGCAGGCGCTTAGCAAATTCTTCCAAATCGTAACGACCACCACGTACTTCCAGGTTGAAGAAGTCATTGAAGCGGCGGCGGGTCCGGAAGGCTTCCTCCAATTCCATACTCTCCGTAAAGGATTGTACGAAGTTTTGCTTCTGTTCGAAGTAGGCCACGTTGAGCTCCGTATACTCTTTGTCAGTCCTCGGTAGATTCGATCTAGGATCTGGTTGATCATTATCGAAATACAAGTATAGCGGTAGCATGGTATTGGGATCCTCGTAAGGCTCCAGGAATACATCAAAGGCAATTTTACCACCACCAGCGGTTAGATCCTCCTGCGAGAAGGAAATAATATCAGTAACTGGCTTATAGCCCTTGCGGGAAACTTGCAGCTCGTAGGGGTTGTCCAAATTGATCGAGAAACGGAAATCATTCCCATCCGGATTGATCTTTTCCGCTACTACTTCACCAGTACGAGGATCCACTAGTTTGATTTCCGCGCCAGGTAATGGAAGCTCCGTTACGGCATCGTAGGTGAAAATTTCTAGCAATTGTCCCAGATACAAGTCCTTGCGGTAAGTGCCGCTATCTGGCACATCTGGTCCGGAGAGGTCGAGTGAAGTTAAGGCTGGGCCGTAGCCGTCGCGTTCGGCGCGTATCACGTAGCGCTTGCCCTTGTCCACATCAAATCCAAAGTGATGGCCGGTTACGTTAGTTAAACTATCCACTAGCTTTTCGCCTTCTGCATCGGTGTACTCGTACAGGTAGATGGTACTTCCAGTCAGTGGCTTTTCGTCTAACAGACGATAGGTATACACTTCCAGGAAGAGACCCGGTTCCAGATAGAGATCTTTGCGGATTTTATCCGTTTCCGCGTAGGCGGGATCATTGGTGTCAATAACGACATCGGCGGGTTTGAAACCGTCCTTCTGCGCAAAGACTTGGTACTGTTTACCTCTGCGTAGTTTAAAATGGTGATCGTTGGCGGTAGGATTAACAATGCTATCCTCCAGTATCAATTCTCCGTCTGGTGCAAGTTCATACAAGTAGACGGTAGCTCCGGCCAGGGCTGTCGAGTCCTTTTGGTTGAAAGTGAAAACATCCAGCTCCAGATCCGGCGAGAGATAAAGTTTGCGTTCAATATTTTTTTCTGCCAACACCGCTGGGTCCGTCAGATCTACAGTGTCTCGATCAGTACTGTAACCCGGCTTGGTAGCTACCAATTCGTATTGCTTACCTGGTGCTACTGTAAAATTAAAGTCGTTAGCCGTAGGATTGTACGTGCTGTCGATCAGGCGGCGCCCGGCGGTACCCAGTTCATATAGTGCGACGGTGGTGCCCGGAAGTTCAAGCTTTTCGATGGCATCGTACGTCAAAGCCAGTAGCTTGATTTCGTCGGTGATACCCACGCTGTAGATGTCATTACAACAAGCCTCCTTGCCATCATCCCAGAAAATCGCTAAGGAATCAGGGCGATTAGAAGCAAAGTAGGCTCGCTCACGTTCGGGGAAACGAGCGTAGTACAAATCATTATAGCTACTGTTGACCGGGGTGCCCATATGCGAAGGACGATCCCAACCACTGCTATTCCAGCCCGCCCGGTAGATGTCATAACCACCCATACTTAAGCGTCCATCGGTACTGAAATAAAGCACCTGGGTAGGCGTATAGAAGAAGGGGGTGATGTCATTACCGGTGGTGTTGATATCCTCCAGGTTCTCCACTGGGCCGCAGGTATTGGCGGTTAGGAGTTCCGCACGGTAAATATCCAGCCCTCCTTTCCCACTTTCCCGATCAGAAGTGAAGTACAGATAGGAGCTGCCGCTTGCTGCGTCGGTTCCAACGCTTGGGTGCGTATTCGTACCCTTGTCATCGTTGATGGGTAGGCGTTGAGGTGTTCCCCAGCGGCCATCTTCCATGATGCTAGAGCAATAAATCTCACAGCGGAACTGTGGACTTCCACTTACGTAGTCGCAGAGGGTATAGTAGGCGGTTTGGCCATCAGCGGAGAAGGTGGTGTGCGCCGCCAAACGACCATCTTGGTTAATTTCTTTTGGAAGTTTTTCTATTTCCTGGTTTGCAGGGGCCTGTGTAAGGATGCGGGACAGGCTCCGACGAGGGCGTACGGTGTCGCGTCGTATGTTGTAACGGAGGGTAGAGAAGTACAGGACATTGTCCTTATAGTAAGGTCCAAAATCAGAGTGGGGAGAATTGACATCACCTGGTAAGTGGCGAACATCAGTATCGTCCTTGCGCTCCACCACATCGACTGCCCATTCGGCATTGATGCGTTCCCGTTCCGCGTCTTCAAGATATTTAGGATCTACGTTATCGGGATCTTCGTCTACGAAGCTCTTGTATAAAGAGGCTGCTGCCGAATAAAAGCCGCGTTTCTGCAAAACCTGCGCCTGACGATAGGGTAGCAGCGGAAAAGAATCGCGGAAGTTACTCGCAACTACGCGTTGGTAGGCTTCTGTAGCGGTACGGTAAGCCGTGAATTCCTGCGCACTTTCTCCCAGCCGATACCAGAGGTCCATACGGGAAGTATCGTACTTCAAGGCTACATCGTAGTAGCGGTAAGCACTATAGTAATCGCCTTTGGCGTAAGCTGCGTCAGCTGCATCGGTCCACTCTTGCAGGGTTTGACTAGTGCCGGTAAGAGGAAGCAGTAGCAAGCAAAGCAACGGATATAAGAATCGGTTCATTTTAAGCTTGATCATAGCAAGGAAAGTAGATGGGATTAGATAAGGGGACAAAACTTAAAGTTGGGTAGTGGGCACACCTTCTTAATGAGGTAGCGCACATTGAGCTCGAGGCCACCACGACGATTGGTAGCAATCTGAAATTCTGAAATGTTGATATCATAACTCAGACTGGCCCGCAGGAATTCGTGATAATTGAACTCCAGTGCCGGATACCAGGCATCGCCGAATTCATCGAAGCGATAACCCGCCCCCAACATAATGGAGAGCTGCTGCCCCGGTGTGCGGTTAAGGTGTAGCTTAGCGCCAATAGTAGCTAGGTACTGACGGTAAGGCCCCTGGTACTGGGCCATAATAGCCAGGTGTGCATCCAACGGGTCTCCCACTTGGATGATCCCGGTTGCGTACGGGCTGTAGCGAATCGGTAGTTTAGATTCCACATCATCCCGAAAACTCATATCTGGTCGGGTCAGGTGATGGATTCCTATACCGATATCGAGTTTAGATCTTTTTTCCAGTAGGTCGATGAGTGCGGTACTCTGTAGGGCCTGCCAGCGAAAGTTGATGCCAAAGCCAGCATCAAGGAAGATATGACTGGTATTGGAGAAGTTCTCCCCATTATCCAGATCGGGGTTAAACATCTGCATGAGCGGATCAAAATTCCGGTCAAAACGTAAATCTTCCGTTTTGAAGGCCCGTTGTCCGGCACCGATATTCAAACCAGCCGTTACAAAGGACTGCTCATTAAGGGGGCGCGTGTAGGAGCCATACAGTCCAAATTCGGCTAGTGCTAAACGAGAATCCCCCGCTTGATCGTAGTTAAGGGCTGCGCCAACCGAGAAAAATCCTGGCCCGGCAGCACCACAAGTGTACTTGTGATCAGCAGTTACTGTAAAGGTCTCGTAAGCTACCGGAACCTGATTCCACTGACTACGATAACTAGCGGCAATACGGGTATCTCCCGCAAAAACACCAGTCAGAGCGGGATTTAAATGCAATGGAGCGTACGAAAATTGAGAATAATGAAAATCCTGAGCTTGGAGGCCTACCACCCAAAGGAATAGGCACAAAAGGGCTGGGAGGGTTTGTCTTACCATCATAAACTGTTGTTTCATGTTCATGTAGCCCCTTAGGGGCATTGGGATTACTGTTCTTATGAGGCAGCTGTAGTGTAGAGGGCGGTTGGAAGTAAGGGTGAGTAAGTTGCCTTTTATTAGACTGAACCTACCGTTCTTTGTCACTTTTGCACCGAGTCTACATTACTACTTTCTGCTTTTACGGCAAAGGGTCAATTTTGTTTGGGTATTACGTATGATAAATATATTCATACGAATAAGGCTGACTGTCGAAGGTCAGTTACAGTCGATTTTTGTTCGCGAAAACGTCAGTTGCTATGAGGTCGCCCCTAAGAAGAGAAAATGATTTTCCGGTGGCGAACACCGAATTAAATTAGGGTTGCGAAAAATAAAGCATTCCTACCGGAAAATAAATTTTTGTACCGCTTTTTGCTGTTTTCCTACCGAAAAACGAATTTTTTTCAGGATTTTTCCGAAAGTTTTTCGCTTCTAGACGAAACCATTTATATTTACACTCGTTAATGAAGCTGAACACAAGAGAATACTTCAACTATCCCACTGCGGTATCCTCTTCAGCACAGTTACAATCCAACACGCCAAAAAACCAAAAGAATTTGCTCTTTTGGAGATAGTTTAGTAGCTTTATCCCAAGCTAGTCAACTATCTGTTTACTGGTGATTAACTGTCATCCCTCAGTTAGTAATCAGGTTATCCCATTCAAGTTTGTCTTTGTTTGACGCCATCCGTAATGGAAGGTGTTCAATTCGTTTGATTGAATTTCGGTCATCCCACCGATAACACTCAACTCACCGAATTAACAGCTTCTGTGTGATCCACTAGGACTCACACGAGGATTAGATTTATTACAAACAACTCAAAAGGACTTAGGCGTGAAGCAATTTTTACTCACATTTTCGATTATCTGCTGTTCGGCTCTTGGAGTTGCCTTACTAGCAAATAATCGTCTCTACGTTCACCCAGAGGGTACCGGTGAAGGTACAAGCTGGGAGAAAGCGTTTGCCAACTTGCAGGATGCATTAGCGGTAGCGCAAGGAGGTGATCAAATTTGGGTAGCGGCAGGATCTTACCTACCAACTACTGAAGATGATCGCACGGTTACTTTCGCAATTCCAAGTGGAGTAGCTGTTTATGGTGGCTTTGCAGGCACCGAAAAGAAATTCGAAGATCGCGAGGCAAAGGCGAATCTTACTATCCTGTCTGGCGACATTGGTGATGCCGCAGTGATGGAAGACAACAGCTATACCGTCGTTTACTTCAATCACGTGGACGCATCTACTATACTAGATGGTTTCGTGATCACCGGCGGTTATGCCGACGGTATGGTAGAAGGAGCTGATCTTAGCACTTGTGGTGCTGGTATCTTTAACAACGGCGATGCCGGTGTTTCTTCTCCAACAATTGCCAACTGTCTGTTCCTGGAGAATTTTTCTCGTGAAGGAGCAGCTATCTATAATTACGCGAACGAAGGAGAAACTTCTCCTGTCATTAGCGATTGCAAATTCGTTTACAATCGCTCCGACTTCAATGGGGGTGCCGTTTTCAATGATGGAAACTTTGGCACTTGTAATCCAACAATTAAAAACTGCAGTTTTGAAGGTAACGAATCCATGTACGGTGCCGGGGTACTAAACCGCGGATTGTACGGGGAGTGTCAGCCAATTATCACAGACTGCGTCTTCGCTGAAAACTTTAGCATGGTACGAGGTGGTGCTATTTACAACCAAGTACAAGGTAGAGGTGTTTGCGAAGCACAAATGAGTGGTAATATCTTTGACAACAACGTTACTACAATTGGTGACCCGGACGTAGAGCAAACGATTAAGCTTCGTTCCGGTAAAGTTCAGCCTAAGCGCTCCGGCGTTCAGCAGCGTCCAGCTAGCGACATTGCTTACTAGTCTGTAACGGTTGTTTCACCTGCCTAAGAGAAGCGGGCTGGTAAGTGATTCACTTGCCAGCCCGCTTTCTTTTTTGGGTAAGATGTTGTTATCTTAAGATGGTTCAATCTTATCAATCTATGTTCCGTATCCTTTTGAGCTTGTTCCTGGCGACTGTCCTATTGTCCTGTGGATCTGAGCCTGCGGCGGTACCAGCCGCCGCTACCAATTTAATCGCTGACCTCCAAGATTACTTTGTCCCGGATCGGCGGGTAGCCCGCCTCGATGTAGAGTTGGCCTTACAAGATAATGGTGCCCTCGCTCTGGTAGGGGAGACCACACTGCCAGCAGCTAAGGACAGTTTGCTTGAGGTGTTGGCAGCTGAAGGTTATAATGAAATAGATGACCAAGTTCTGGAAATGCCCAGTGCTGCTCTGGGGGAAGTAACCTTCGCCCTGGCTCGCCATTCGGTGGTCAATCTGCGTTCCGAAAAGGGACACTCGCAAGAACTGGCTACTCAAGTACTTCTAGGTACCCCACTGCGGGTGTTGAAGCAGGACGAGGAGTGGTACTTTGCCCGCTGTCCGGACGGCTACCTGGCCTGGGTGCACGGGGGTGAAATTGTACGGATGACCGCCAAGGAATTGGAAGCTTGGCAAGACGCAGATCGGGTTGTTTTTACCGCCAATAGTGGCTTTACTTACAGCGGCCCCACTCCGGAAAGTGAGCAGCTTGGGGATTTAGTGGCGGGTGGCATTTTGGTACGTGAGGCTGTTCGTGGTGATTATACGGCAGTAGTGTACCCGGACGACCGCAAAGGCTTTGTCCCAAATTCTGCCTTGCAAGCTTTTGATAAATGGCTGAGCGAGCGCGAACTGAGCTTTCCTCTTACGCAGGCTATTGCGTTTCAGCAAATTGGCAAACCTTATTTCTGGGGCGGAACCAGCCCTAAGGCAATGGACTGTAGTGGCTTTACCAAGACGGTCTATTGGCAGCAGGGCTTAATCATTCCTCGCGATGCCTCACAACAGGTCCATGCTGGAGTCGCTGTCGAATATGATGATGAGCTCAACGGCCTAGAACCGGGGGACTTCCTCTTCTTTGGGCGCTTTCGGGAAGATGGCTCCGAAAAGATTACACACGTAGGCATCTACTTGGGTGATGGCGCTTTTACACATAGCGGCTCCGATAATGGTGCAAATAAAGTCCAGCAATTGCTACCTGATCGCCCAGATTATGTAGCGCACCGCAGGGAGAGCCTGATGCGTGCCCGCCGCCTACAGCCTGGTGGTCCTGGTATACAGGCGGTGGCCGAACACGGCTGGTACTGGTAACTTTATCATCTCTAAGGGAGAATTGATCGTTTAATTAAAGTAATTGGTAGCATTCGGACCAAGTTGACACAACTTTTGGTGCCTTTTCTGCATTCTTTAAAAACAACTGCTACGCTTCTTTTACAAAAAATTATCTAGCAATGAGTCAATGGTGGAAAACAATTTCAGCGGGCCTCATCGGTGGAGCCATCGCTTTGGCAGGAGCTTATCTGATTATACCCGCTACAGGTGGCCCGGCTACCACAAGTACAGAAGTACCAGTACGGCAGGTGAATCTGAGCCCTGGTACTAATGCCAGTACCGGTATAGTACCTACATTTGACTTTAGAGCAGCCGCGCAGCGAGCTACCCCATCGGTAGTAGGAATTGCTGCTACGGCTTCTAGCAGTGGAAGTGATAGTCCTTTACGGTTTTTCTTCGATGAGGATAGCCCGTTTGGGGGTCCTGGTGGTGGCAGTGGCTCCGGAGTGATCTATACCTCTGATGGCTACATTATCACCAACAATCACGTAGTAGAAAATGCGGAAACCGTAACGGTGACGCTAAGTGATAACCGCCAGTTTAAGGCAGAGGTGATTGGGACGGATGAAAAAGTTGATCTGGCCGTTTTAAAGATAGAAGCAACTGGTTTGCCTACCCTTGATGTCGCAGACTCTGACCAGGCAGAGATCGGAGAGTGGGTACTGGCTGTTGGCAACCCATTGGAGCTAACTAGTACCGTGACAGCAGGAATTATCAGTGCTAAAGGTCGTAGCCTCGAACTTATTCGTGGGCGCGACGCCATTGAATCCTTCCTGCAAACGGATGCTGCCGTGAACCCCGGTAACAGTGGTGGAGCTTTGGTAGATGCGGAAGGTCGTCTCTTAGGTATCAATACCGCTATTGCTACCCGTACGGGACTATTTCAGGGGTACTCATTTGCTATTCCGGTAAATCTCGTAACGCGTATCGTTGACGATATCATCGAGTTTGGTAGCTTCCAACGCGCATTCCTGGGGGTGAGCATCTATCCACTGGACGCTGACGTAGCAGAAGAGCTGGGTGTAGTGATCAATCAAGGAGTAGTTATTGATGAGCTTGTGGATGGCGGTTCTGCTCAGTACGCTGGTCTGCTGCCACGTGATATTATTGTGAAAGTCAATGATCGGACAATTCGTGATGTGCCGGAACTTACCGAGATGGTAGGGCGTTCTAAAGTAGGTGACGTACTGCAGATTACGGTATTCCGTAAAGGAGAAGAGGTTGAGCTGCCGGTACGCATGCGAGCACAGTAAAACAATTGTCAAAATGACGCTGTTAAGACTTTCTTAACATTTGGTCTGGCAACATTTTTCGCCCAAATGCGGTTTAGAAATTTATAAGACAAAGAATATAAGGTCCAAATCATTGGACCTGAGAAGATATACTTGTTTAAAGTTGGTTTTTCGTTTTGTTTTGATGTGTCTGCCCTGGAAAGGGCAGGCATTTTTTCTTTTTACCGCTAGTGGTTCTCCTTTTACCTCCGATCTTGATGAAATGAACCTCAGTCTGGCAGTGGCCAACTTAGTTCCTAGCATACCAAAAGGTAGAAGAGCATACCCTCCCTTCTACCTTTTAGCGGTGCTAAGTTCCCGATGTTTTGAATTGGGAATCTTGTTTACATGGTCAAGTTACTAGCCGTTGCTGGTAGATGCTTCGAGCAGTGCAAAAAGACGTCCGAGGTCTTGGTCATCGCCCAGGTCTAAATCATGGCTACGCATCAGCCGCTTGATGGTAGCAGCATTGCGGGGAAAAGCCTTTGAGATACTGCGCAAATTACTTTTTACTTCCACCATTCTGGTTCCATCAAATACATAGTACTCACTACGCTCCATGTATTTGTCTGGTCGGCGTACCATACCCAGGTTTTCTACGTATTCCTCGCGGCGCAAATATTTCTCTGGATGGTGCAGTACCATATACCGACCACCGCGGTGTAGGACTTCGTAAAATTGACGGCCATAGCCACCTTCGCCGAAGAGTTCTTGTAAATTTTGGACTACATAAGAAACTGTGTCCTGATCTGGTCCGTATACTTCTATTGCGTCTAGGCGTTCCATGGGGAATTCTCCGACGTAACCGCTGGATAGACGAATATAGAGCAGGTTGCTCTCCAGATCTGGAAGCAGATCTAAGACTTCACTGTAGTTGGGCTGTCCCTCGAAACGAATGCGGCCTGGTGCCCAGTCCTCGTATAGGAAAGGAGTACCCTCCGTGCGATTGATTTTGCCGTAATCCGCCAGGTTATCCAAAGTAGGTCCGGTGGGGCGGATGAAACTAAAAGAAGAAATAGCCTCCTGGCTCAAGTTAGGGTCAGCAGTGCCGCTTACTTGCGCAAAAAGGGCACCACCGCAAAAATAGAGTAAGAAGAGGAGCAAGCTGGGGGTAATTTTGGCTGGCATATGGTTGATTTATGTGACAAAAATCATTAAACAGGTCAATAAGTTATCATTATTTGCAGCAAAGCTACAATGACGATTTTGGCATTTAGTATTAGTTTAACGTTTGATCGCTGCGAAATAACGCCAGCGAGGTGTGATTTAGTAAATTTGCGGCGATTAAGAGCGTGTTGGAGAATTGGGTTCGCCGGAGAAAACAGTTGATTTTTCGGCCAGTTGAGACTCCATTTCTCGTGCTTAGCAGCGCTAAGCGTGGGAAATTAGCCGAAAAGTGGATGGAAAAGCAGCGTTTTATCCAACAAATTTAATTCTTCGACAGGCTCTAAGGTCTTAATGTGGCGCATTTGCAGCTTTAGCGAGCTGGAAAGATGCTACTAATAACAGAAGAATATGAAAGGAAAATTGACGATCATTGGTGTAATACTGTTGTTTTTGATCCCAATGGTAACAGTACAAGCACAACATTCTGTAGCGCGGGAATGGAACGAAGCACTACTGGAGGCTATTCGGAATGATTTTGCCCGTCCAACTGTGCATGCGCGCAACCTTTTTCATACCTCCGTGGCCATGTACGACGCTTGGGCCGTCTACGATGAGGAAGCAGAAACCTTCTTTCTCGGCAAAAATGTGGGTGGCTACGAATGCCCCTTCACGACAGTGGCCGCTCCTGATGACATTGAAGAGGCTCGAGAAGAAGCCATCAGCTACGCGGCCTATCGCCTTTTGGTGCACCGCTTTCAAAATTCACCCGGGGCATTCCTAACGATTAATCGTTTGAATGTACTCTTTAATAACCTGGGCTACGATGCCTCTTTCACTTCCGTTGATTACGAAACGGGCCCGCCGGCAGCTTTGGGCAACTATATTGCTCAGGAACTGATTGCTTTCGGCCGGCAAGATGGCTCCAACGAGGAGTTCGACTACGCTAATCAATATTACGAGCCTGTCAATGAGCCACTGATTGTAGAACTGCCTGGTAATCCGGATATCACGGATTTCAACCGTTGGCAGCCGCTAACACTGGAACTCTTTATTGACCAAGGCGGAAATCCAATTCCTGGCGAAACTCCGCCTTTCCTTAGTCCGGAATGGGGTAATGTCGTTCCTTTTGCCCTGGAAACGGAGGATCTCAATATCTACGAGCGTGATGGTGATCAATACTACGTCTATCACGATCCTGGTCCGCCAGCTTATCTGGATATGGACGGAGGTGGTACCTCTGATGAATACCAATACACCTTTGCTTTGGTATCTGTGTGGTCATCGCACCTCTCACCGGACGATGGTGTCATGTGGGATATTTCCCCAGCCAGCATTGGTAATATTGCGGTAGAAGATTATCCAACTACCATTGAAGGCCTGCGCGATTTCTACAACTTGGTAGATGGTGGTGACATCGGTGAAGGCTGGGACCTCAACCCGGTAACCGGTATGCCCTATGAACCGCAAATGGTGCCCCGTGGCGATTACGCTCGTATTCTAGCCGAGTTCTGGGCGGATGGACCCGATTCTGAAACACCTCCCGGGCACTGGTTTACGATCCTTAATTACGTGAATGAGCATCCGCTGCTGGAACGTCGTTTTGGCGGTGAAGGAGAAGAGCTCGACGAATTGGAATGGGATGTTAAGTGTTATATGGCACTGGGCGGTGCGATGCACGATGCTGCTGTTACGGTTTGGGGTATTAAAGGTTGGTACGATTACCTGCGGCCCATCTCTGCCCTACGTGGTATGGCGGAATTGGGACAGAGTTCTGACGCCGGCCTCCCTAATTATCACCCAGCGGGTATTCCATTGTTGGATGGCTTCATCGAACTGGTGGATGCCGATGATCCGCTAGCGGGTAACGATGGCGAGAACGTTGGAAAAATCAAGCTGCACGCCTGGCGTGGGCCAGACTACATTGATATTCCCGAAATTCAAGAAGCGGGTGTAGACTGGATTTTGGCTGACAACTGGTGGCCTTACCAGCGCCCTACTTTTGTATCGCCTAACTTCGCGGGCTACGTATCAGGTCACTCTACCTACTCAAGAGCGGCAGCTGAAATGTTGACCGCTTTGACGGGGGATCCTTACTTCCCCGGTGGGGTAGGGGAGTTCTTCGCTCCGGAGAATGAATTCCTGGTGTTTGAGGATGGCCCAAGTATGGATATAACGTTGCAATGGGCAACCTACCGTGATGCTTCTGATCAGTGTAGTTTATCGCGTATTTGGGGCGGTATTCACCCACCGGTGGACGATGTTCCTGGCCGGTTAATGGGTATTGAACTAGGTCTAGATGCTTTCGAGCTCGCCCGTAGCTTATTCTACAAAGACGAGGACGGAGATGGTTTCTACAGTTACGAAGATTGCGATGATACCAGAAACGATGTGTATCCCGGTGCTCCCGAAATCTGTGATGGCGTTGATAATGATTGCGACGGCGATACCGACGAGGGTGTTCTATTGACCTTCTATGCGGATACCGATGAAGACGGTTTTGGTGATGCAGCTAGCTCTGAGCTGGCCTGTGCTGCGCCAGCTGGCTTTGTAGCAGATAATACCGATTGTGACGATAATGACGAGCACGAATTCCCCGGGCAGGTTTGGTACCTGGATCGCGATGGTGACAGTTTCGGCGACGGTAGCACCGAGGTAAGTTGTGAGCGCCCGATGAATGGTTTCCTAGCGGACGAACTAACCGCCATTGATACCGACTGTGACGACAACGATGGAGACGAATTCCCCGGGCAGGTTTGGTACCTGGATCGTGATGGTGATAATTTTGGAGATGGCAGTACGGAGGTGAGTTGCGAACGACCAATGAATGGTTTCTTGGCGGACGAACTAAGCACAATCGATACGGACTGTAACGACAACAATGCAAACGAATTCCCCGGCCAGGAATGGTACCTGGATGCGGATACTGATGGTTTTGGTTCGGTTAGCGGTGTAGTTGTAGCTTGTGAGCGTCCAGCGGATGGTTTCCTGAGCTCAGAATTAACTGCTCCTGACACCGACTGTGATGATGCGGATGCCAATGAATTCCCTGGCCAGTCTTGGTACACGGACGGGGACGCCGACGGCTACGGCAATGGTGAAGTAACCATTAGTTGTGAGCGCCCCGCTGCTACGGCTTATTTTGCCGGTGAATTACAGCAGACTAGCGGTGATTGTGATGACACCAAAAATGTAGTCTATCCCGGAGCGCCAGAGGTGTGCGATGATTTGGATAATGACTGTAATGGTGAAATTGATGAAGATCTGCCTTTGTTCACCTACTACCGTGATACCGATGGTGACGGCTTTGGAGATGCTGCTGATGCTATTGAGATTTGTGGTGATCTTCCCGAGGGCTATTCAGCAAATAATGAGGATTGTGATGATAGCAATGCTAGCATTTACCCGCAGGCTAATGAAATTGCGGATAATGGCGTTGATGAAGATTGTAGTGGAGTTGACTTATTTGAAACTACGAAGATCTTCCCTAATCCCACCTCAGATGTACTTACTATTCACCTGAAACGCAATGGACGCTTGAACGTAGAGATCTATGATTTAAGTGGTCGATTGCTTTATGGCTCACAAGAACGATTGGAGGATAACCGCATCTTTGTTGATATGAGCAGCCTACGTAGCGGTTTGTATCTACTCCGCTTGGAAACCTTAGATCGTAAAGAGGTGCTCGTAGAGAAGGTGACGAAGATGTAAGCGAGCTGAAAGAAAGAAGAAGGTCGTTTACAGCAGGGCGAAAGCAAATCGGAAGCAAGCAATGAGGCGAGTTTCCTGGCTTGCTTTCGCCCTTTTACATTTTGGACAAAAAGAAAGGTCCCGACTTCCCCCCAGATGCCGAGACCTAATGCTACAGATATAGCATGCATTAAACCATTTTCTTATACGATCCTTGTTTCTGAATGTTACCTTCTGACGAAAAATTTATTTTCATTTAAATTTGAAGGCTCGGAAGAGATCAGATAGAACGTCGATGAAGCCACAGCAAGTTAAGGAGAAAATTCAACAGGAGGCCTACCGTATGGGCTTTTCTTACATTGGTGTGGCAAAGGCGGCATTCATGGAAAAAGAGGCCCAGCGGTTGGAGGATTGGCTCAATCGGGGGCAGCACGGAAAGATGGCTTATATGGCCAATCATTTTGATAAACGCGTTGATCCACGCGAACTCGTTCCGGGGGCAAAATCGGTCATTAGCTTATTGTATAATTACCATAATCCTAAGCCTCAAAATGATCCTAATGCACCCAAAATTAGTCAGTACGCTTACGGCAAGGATTACCACTTTGTTATCAAGGATAAGCTAAAGCAACTCTTCCAGTTTATTCACGACGAAATTGGCGCTATCGAGGGACGTGTCTTCGTGGATTCAGCGCCGGTAATGGAACGGGATTGGGCCCGCCGAGCCGGAAATGGCTGGATGGGCAAGCACACCTTACTCATCCACCCCCGCGCAGGTTCTTACTTCTTTCTAGCGGAGCTCATCTCAGACTTGGACTTGCCTCCTGATGGCCCCATGAAGGATTACTGTGGTACCTGCACGCGCTGTATCGATGCCTGCCCTACGGAAGCCATTGCCGAGGAAGGCTACCAACTAGATGCCACCAAGTGTATTTCTTATCTCACTATAGAATTACGCGATGCGATACCCAGCGGCTTTGCCGGGCAGATGGATAATTGGATGTTTGGCTGTGATGTATGCCAACAGGTCTGCCCCTGGAATCGTTTCGCTACTCCCCACAAGGAACCAGACTTTGAGCCTCATCCAGATTTACTGCATCTGCAAAAAGAAGATTGGGAGGAGCTAACGGAAGAGGTCTTTCGCAAGGTCTTCAAGAAATCAGCCGTGAAACGTACTAAGTATAGTGGGCTGACCAGGAATATTGCTTTTTTGCAGGAAAGTGGGGATGGCGATAAGCATGATAGGACGTGATAATTGGAGTGGCTTTGGAACTTGTGCACAGCTTATTATCACGTTTCGCGGAATTCATTCCGCAGTGGGAATTGCAAGCGGAATGAATTCCGCGAAACCAGATGGGTTGCGGATAAAAGACAAATCCAAGAATCGCATCGCTACGAGGAATTGGGTACTACGATTATCTCCCACTTCCCACCTCCGAATTTCTAATTTCCTATTTCCCCTACATCACTCGCACATTCGTCTCCACCCAGAAGTCAAAAATACTGCGGACGACTTTGACTAAGTCTTCAATCTCCAATGGCTTGGGGACGTAGGCATTTGCGCCTAGCTCGTAGCAGCGAAAGCGTTCCTCGTTGGAGTTCGTATTGGTGAATACCACAATGGGCGTATGATGGAAGTCTGGATTAGCACGCAGCGCACTAATCACTTCAAAGCCATTGACAAAAGGCATGTTGAGATCCACCAGGG
This sequence comes from Bacteroidota bacterium, assembly GCA_038528965.1. Lineage (GTDB taxonomy): Bacteria > Bacteroidota > Bacteroidia > Chitinophagales > Saprospiraceae > Lewinella. The sequence goes on from JBCBEC010000009.1 coordinate 189,652, forward strand.
CGCAGG
>JBCBEC010000010.1:0-178320 GCA_038528965.1 Bacteroidota bacterium
AAAAAGCTACTCAGCAGAGTTCGTTTCGTTCTCAAGCACCGGCAGGCTTATCAGAAAGGAAGAATTTGAAAAAATAGAACGACAACTCAATTATAACGCTCAAACGGAGTAACCTTTCTTCGCTAGCTGCAGCATCTATGGATGTCTGTTCCGTGAGCCTGAGGTACTCCACTTTATTAACTTGATCCCAGAGCTTGCAGCTTCTCAAGAAGTCTGTTCATAGAAGTGTGGTTATATTGATGGCCTTCTAAAAGAAAATACAGCAGAGTTATTGAGCGCAATTTTAAGTCAAATAATCCTCTTATTGTGAAGGATCATTTGACTTAAAATTATCAGAATCGCTTTGCCCTGATTAGCTAAAAGCGGAAGAATAATCAACAAATCTGGCTACAGAGCTTGATTTTCAACATAGAAGCGCAGCGAACTCCCCCGTGAACGTCAGTGAGCTAAACCCGCGAGTGCAACGAGCTTCCCCCGCGAGCATAGCGAGCTTCTTCCAAACAACAAATCCCGAACATGGCGTATAACCATATTCGGGATCAGGCCCATTTGGAAAACCGGTAATTTAATACCCTAGATTTCGCTTTGGCGCTGCTTGTTTTCGCGGTAGATCGCTTTCAAGGTTTCCTTACGGCGCTTCACAGAAGGCTTCGTAAATTCCCGGCGGCTACGCAATTCACGAATCACGCGCGTATTGATAGATTTGCGCTTGTAACGCTTCAGTGCTTTGTCGATGCTTTCGCCGCTACGAACGTCAATAATTAGCATAATTTCTGTCAGTTGTTAATTTAGCGGTGCAAATATACGCTTATTTTGCACTCTGGCAAGTGGCCTTGCTCATAATGATAAAAAACTCGCTACAGTGGAACCCAGCGCAGCCCATCTAAGCCTGAAGTCCTTCTTTGATCTTATCGTTCGGATTCCCGAGGAGCAGTGGCAGCAGTGCTGGTCAGCCTGGCAGCCTTTCTCGGCAAAGCGAAGGACCATTCTCACCGCAGCAGGGGAGCGTGAGCGTTACTTGTACTTCGTGACGGAAGGTATTCAAAGGGTATTTTTCTTAACCGAGGATGGTGCCAAAGAAGCTACCCTTGTCTTTACCTATGCTCCCTCTTTAAGTGGTGTCGCTGATTCTTTTCTGGGGCAACATCCTTCGCACTTCTATTTGGAGACTTTAACACCTAGTCAATTTCTGCGCATCACCTATGAAAACTTCACGGAGCAGTGTCTAGCATATCCGGAGATGAATCGTTTGGCTTTAGCCTTGTCGGCTTCGGCCTTTGAGGGAATATTACTGCGCCAGGCAGAGTTACAGACGGCAACAGCGGAGGAGAAATTCCGTGCGCTACTCACGCGCAGCTCACACGTACTTAATCTCATTCCACATAAGTACTTGGCTTCCTATCTGGGTATAGATCCAGCTACTTTTAGTCGGCTCTTAGGAAAGGTCCGGCTTTAAAATCTTGACATCCCTCAAGTTTTCTTCGCGCAAGCTCCCCTTTCTTTGTACCAATAAAAAATACAAGCCATGCCAAGCTTTAATAGTCAACAATTATTGCAAGAACTGGATCAAACTGTACGCCAGGGAATTGTACGAGCAGAACAGTTCAAAAAAAGTTCAAAGGATAAGCTGCAAGCCCCGCCCTTGCAAGGCACGTGGACAGTGGCCCAACACCTCTTTCATCTCAATTTTTACGCTTCCTTTTATACCGAAGCCATAGAGGCTTGCCTGAATCAGGCTAAGAGCCAACCGAAGGCAACTTTCCGATCAGGTTGGTTGGGTAACTACTTTACCCAGGTAATCGGACCAGCAGAGGAGAATATGCCCTTGAAAACCACGATGAAATCACCTGAAAATGCTTCGCCTCCTGCTGATACTGCCCTAGATGTTTATGCTGAACTGGAAGCGTATCTAGGCTTTCAGCATCGCCTATTGTACCTACTCCAACGTGCTCAACAAGTAGACTTGGGAGCTCATCGCGTTCCGATATCTATCAGCCGATTAATTCGCCTTAAGCTAGGGGATACCTTCCGCTTTGTCATTGCGCATCAGGAGCGTCATTTGCAACATTTGGAACGCGCAGGTTACTTGCCATCTGCAATTGCAGCAGAAAAATAGTACTTTGTAGCACGGAGTGCTGCAACCCTAGCGCGTTTCTGCCCTCCTTACTTATACATTATCGCAATGATCCTGGCCGACTCCCGTCGGCCAGCACCAGCTAAAAGACTAGTCTCAGCTCTTGTCGACGAGAGTCGACAATGAGCCGTGCACACTAAACACGCCATAAACGCTGCGATATGTTCCGAAATTACCTCAAGATCACCCTTCGTAACCTTGCTAAGAACAAGCTCTTTGTTTTTATCAATATACTGGGGCTAGGAGTAGCCTTGTCCTGCTGTATTGTTGCCTATCTCAATTGGGACTACAATGCTAAGTTTGACGCCAATTACGTGGATACAGAAGATGTGTATCGCGTCAACTTTAAGCGTATTACCAATGGTGTACCCATTCAAAATGGCAACTGTCCTATGCCGCTGGCGAAACAGGTCGAAGGTAATTTTCCTCAAGTAAATGAGGTGGCACGTGTGGTACCTTTGAGTGGCAATTTTAAGGTAGGGCCAGAGGTCTTTCGGTCTTCAGTTACCGCTGTAGATCCTAGCTTCTTTGAGCTTTTTCAGTTCGAGATTCAATCCGGACAATTGCTGAGTAGCGCCGACAAGCAATCGATTGTAATCAGTTCTGAGTTGCGGGAGAAGTACTTCCCAAACCAGAATGATCCGGTGGGGGAGTCGCTTACCTACCTGGTAGGTGATCAGGAACTGATCTATCAGATTGTGGGAGTATTCACTAAGCCGCCCAAAAACAGCAGCTTTGCAGCGGAGGCTTATATCCCGTTCGATAATGCTTTGGAAGTACAAGAGTGGGAAGGTGACAATTGGGCCTTTTTCAATACGACTTTCTTACGCATCCCTGATGCCGGTAGCCTTGCCCAGGTGGAGCAACAGCTGCAAGCTTATGTAGAAGTGCAAAACCAGGCAAAAGAAGACTACAAAGTAGATTCCTATTACCTGGATCCTTTCGTGGGTATGGCCGTACGCGCAGAGCGGGAGGATACCTGGAATCATTGGTTCCGCAATAGTCTACCCATCGCAGCTGCCGTGTCGCCGGGTATTATGGCTTTCTTGATTTTACTGATCGCCTGCTTCAATTTTACCAATACATCTATTGCTATTGCCAACCGGCGAATCAAGGAAATTGGTATTCGTAAAGTGTTAGGTTCAGGGCGTCGAGCACTTATTCTTCAGTTCATGGGAGAAAATACCCTAATGGTACTCCTTTCTCTATTGGTGGGTTTGTTAATCTCTGTCTTTTTCGTGCCGGCCTACAGTGCCATGTGGCCATTTCTGGAGATTAAGTTGAATTTATTACAAAATGGAGAATTGGTCCTCTTCCTCTTAGGGCTACTATTGTTCGCAGCTTTAATAGCAGGAAGTTATCCCGCTTTTTACATCAGTAGCTTCCAACCCACTACCATTTTACGGGGACGGGTGAAATTCAGCGGTACAAATTCGCTGACTCGTATTTTGCTCACACTACAATTCGCTATTTCTCTATTGGCAGTAATTGCCGGTTTTGTTTTTGCCCAGAATTCTCGTTTTCAGGCAGAATACGATATGGGATATGATTTGGACCAAACGGTAATCACTTACGTGAAAGACGAACAAGGCTACCAGAAGATGGTCAACCAGCTCCAGGGCTACGACAAAATCAAAGAAATGGCTGGATCAGCCAGTAGCATTAGCGCCTCTTGGTATACTGATCCTATTCGCTATAACAACAGTGAGGAACTAGATGTAACCATTTTTGATATTGGTACCAACTACCTGCAAGCAGTCGGTGCTACTCTCATGGCCGGTCGAGATTTTGTGCCGAATAGCCGTAGCGACATGGAGAATTCGGTCCTAGTGAATCAGGAACTAGTAAAGACGATGGGCTGGACCGAGCCGCTTGGCCAGCGCATTATCCTAAAGGACACCATTGCACTAAATGTAGTAGGCGTTGTGAAGGATATCTATTTCAAAGGTGGTTTGTGGGATCCGATTGCTCCAACCTTAATGCGCTATGTAGATCAGGCAGATTACCAATACTTATCCGTACGAGCGAATGCTGCTGATTTGCTAGCGGTCAAACAAACGATGGACGAAAAATGGGCTGAAGTATTCCCCAGTGAGTTATCGCAAGTGCGCTTTATGGATGAAGGAAAGAGCGAAATGGCTTTGGTGAATAACAACATCCGGATCCTGTTTATGGTATTAGGGCTAGTGGCGGTGTTCCTTTCGGTAATTGGCCTGTTTAGCCTAGTGTCTTTGAATTTGGTCAAGCGAATGAAAGAGATCGGCGTACGCAAAGTACTGGGGGCTTCGGTGGCTAATATCAGCTTAAGAGTCAGTAAGGAGTTCTTTATCATCTTACTTATTGCCTCAGTCTTCGGGGCTGTCGGGGCTTTTTATCTGACAGAAATGCTGCTATCCAGTATTTGGACCTACCACGTGCCTTTACGGATTTGGCCATTTATAGCGTCCATTTTATTGCTGTTTGCTGCAAGTGTAGTGACAATCGGAGGCAAAGTAGTGCGGGCTGCATCAACAAACCCGGCACTCATTTTGAAAGACGAATAGAGAGACCTACAAATTGGGAAAATAAACGGACCTTTGCGCCGCGGAACAAAGAAGTTGAAATCTTTGTTCGGCTTAGAAACCAGACTAGAGCCTGGAAAAAACGCAAAGAATACCCCATGAGTCGTCTATCACTAGTGATGGTCAGTTGTCTGCTATCCGTACAACTATTTGCTCAAAGTGAGCGGCCAAACCAATCTTCGCATCGTCTTGATATTCAGCGAGCTAATAGTGAGATTCGCTTAGATGGCGTCCTGGATGAAGCAGCCTGGAATGCTGCTGCTGTGGCTGGTGATTTCTGGGAAAAGGATCCCCGAGACGATGTGAAATCCATCGTGCAAACCGAAGGCCGACTCACCTACGATGATCAGTTTCTCTACGTCGCTATTACCTGTTTTGATACCAGCACCAACCACGTTATTCAAACCCTGAAACGGGACGTGGGCTACTGGGATAGCGACGCGGTGGCCATCACCCTTGATCCGATCAATGAGGCGGCAAATGGTTTCATGTTTGGGGTCAACCCCTTGGGAGTGCAGATGGAAGCTCTGTTGGGAGGAGGAAGTGGTCCTGGCAACTGGAACAACAACTGGGATAATATCTGGTACGCCGAAACCGCACAGTATGAAGACCGCTGGGTAGTAGAGATGGCTATTCCTTTCAAAACATTACGCTACGAAGCCGGCGCAAAAATTTGGGGGATTAATTTCCTTCGTAACGATGCCAAGCGCAATCGCTTTCACGTCTGGGCGCCCATTCCGCGCCAATTCTGGGGCATTGATCAAGGCTATTCCGGACAATTGGTGTGGGATAAAGAACCGCCCGTAGCTAGCGGAAACGTGGCCATCATTCCCTACATCTCCGGCCAGTTTCAGCAAGATATGGAAGCGGAGGTGCCGGAGGAAAAAGAAGAGTGGTTAGGCCAGGCTGGGGTAGATGCCAAAATTGCCTTAAGTCCATCCTTGAACCTCGACTTGACGGTGAACCCGGATTTTAGCCAGGTTGATGTCGATGTGCAGCAGACCAACTTGACGCGTTTCAGCCTTTTCTTCCCGGAGCGCCGGAATTTCTTTCTGGAGAACAGTGATATGTTTACTTCCTTCGGAATTCCGCCAGCACGACCATTTTTTAGTCGCAGAATTGGCTTAGACGAAGATGGGCAGGCCGTACCCATCACCTTTGGGGCCCGTCTTACGGGTAATGTGACGGATGACCTGCGGATTGGTGTACTCGGTGTGCAGACCAAGGCCAATGATGTGCAGACGGGGCAAAACTACTTCACCGCCGCCTTCTCCCAACGAGTACTGGAACGCTCCTCAATTCGTGGTATGTTTATCAACCGGCAAGCCTTTGCTAACGGAGAGTTCAGTGATACCGACTATAACCGCAATGCGGACCTAGAATTCAACTACCAAAGTGCAGATGGCTCTGTAGAGAGTTGGGTAGGCTACCATCATGCTTTCCGCGAAGGAGTGGATGAAAAACAGATATTCTGGAATGCAGGTGGGGCTTATACTGCCCCCAACTTCAATTTTCTGGTAGATTTCGTATCCGTAGGCGAAAACTACTTTGCTGATGTGGGTTTTGTGAACCGGCTGGAAAATTATGATGCTGTGCGTGATACCACCATCCGCCGTGGTTATAAAATCCTCTACACGCCCTTTAACTTTACCTTATTGCCACAAGTGGATTGGCTGCAAAACCTGAATATCAATCTAGAGAACGCTTTATTTCTCAATGATGATTATTCGCTGAATGAACGCACCACCGCAGCAGTAATTGTTGCGGAATTTCCTAACTCATCCAGACTGGAAATTGGTACGGTCAATTATACAACTGACTTACTCTTTCCATTCGACTTTACCGACGGAGAGCCGCTTCCCGCCGGCCGCTATAATTATCAGGATTATGGAATCAATTATAACTCTGATCAGCGTAAACTACTCAGCTATGGCTTGCAGCTAGAAGGAGGCGGCTTCTACAATGGTCAGCGTATCCTCGTGGGAGGTAATCTTAATTACCGGGTACAACCCTGGGGTAATTTCGCCATTTCGGCTAATTACAACCAACTCAAATTCCCGGACAATTTTGGTGAGGAAACCCTCTGGCTGATTGGCCCACGGGCCGAGGTCAATTTCTCAAAGAATTTGTTCTGGACCACTTTCCTGCAGTACAACACCCAGGCGGATAACTTCAACATCAACAGCCGACTACAATGGCAATTTCGCCCCTTATCCTGGCTCTTCCTCGTTTATTCGGATAACTACGCCGTGGATGTTTGGGGCCCTAAGAACCGTGCCTTGGTGTTGAAAGTGAACTACTGGTTGGTGCTGTAAATGAGCTTCTAGGGTGAGAATTGTTTCTGTGAACTGTAATTTCTGGTCTCAGCTGGCGGTTTTCTGTTAATATTGGTTCGAATTTGTGATGGAATGATTAATTCTATTCCAAATAAATCTACCTTTGCGGCACCAAATAGAACCACGACAAGGCATTGATTATTAGGCACGAAGGTGCCAAATCGATCATCTGCCTGGTCAATTAATTGATGTTCAATCAGACCTTCTTTTGAAGTCTGATGAATGAGATTAAAACCACCACATGTTGCAAGACAATAGTATTTTAGGTGCCCAGGTCGACGCCGCCCTAGACCATTGGCGCCAGGAGGAAAAACAAGCCTTAGAACTCCTCCGAATTGTGGGCGAATTGCGCTTCGACCGTTCCATAGAATTGGTCTTCTTCCGCCGGGATATTTATGATGCGCGCCCGAGCACTGTTCTCAATTACCACCGCCTCGCCGAGAACTATTCAGATGCACCCCTACAAATTGAAGACAGCTTACTACTAGCCCAAGCCATTAATGACCTGGACGCGATAGTAGCTGCCCGAATTGACTTGGGTAAGTTAGCCCTGGAATGGCGTGAGTCCAAACACCAAAATGGCATCTCCGCCGAAGCTTTTATCGGTGATCAATTGAGACACCTCTGTGGAGTAGAACCGCTGCACTATGGCTCGCGTGATGTAGTCCTCTACGGTTTTGGTCGTATTGGCCGTCTGGTCGCTCGCCGCTTGATTACTTCTACAGGAAGAGGAGAACAGCTACGTTTAAAGGCCATTGTGATTCGTCCGAAGTTGAAAGACCGTTTTACAGAGGCTAGTAAGCGTGCGTCTTTATTAGCCTCAGACAGTGTACACGGCGAATTCCACGGTATGGTGGAAGTAAGTGCTGATGGAAATGAACTGATCGTCAACGGTAATCGGATTCAGTTGATTTTCGCGGGTAAACCGGCAGATATTGACTACCGGGAATACGGTATAAACGAAGCTGTCCTGATTGACAACACCGGCGTTTGGCGTGATCGTGAAGGCTTATCAGAGCATCTACGCCCGGGTATTGCGCAGGTGTTGCTTACAGCGCCGGCTAAAGGCGATATTCCAAATATTGTTTACGGCGTTAATAGCCCGGAAGACCGCCCAACCGAGCAAATCTTTAGTGCTGCTTCCTGTACTACGAATGCCATAGCTCCCATCATCGATGTAGTAGAACGAGCCTTTGGCATTGAGCAAGGCCATATCGAAACAATTCACGCTTACACGAACGACCAAAACTTGTTGGATAATTTCCACAAGAAACCACGCCGGGGTAGGGGAGCACCCATCAATATGGTATTGACTTCAACTGGGGCCGCAACTGCAGTCTCAAAAGTGTTGCCGCAGTTGGCGGGAAAGCTTACGGGTAATGCTATCCGCGTTCCCACTCCGAATGTATCCTTGGCTGTGCTTAACCTAAGTTTGAAGACAGAAACGGATGCCAAGGCCCTAAATGAAGCCTTACGCGAAGCCGCTCTTTATGGCGATCTAGTGGAGCAGATTCAGTATTCTACCTCTACGGAATATGTGTCGAGCAATGCGGTAGGAAGCACCTGCACGTCGGTATTAGATGCACCTTCTACCATTGTTAGTGGTGATGGAAAGCAAGTAGTGCTGTACGTTTGGTACGACAATGAGTATGGCTATACTTGTCAGGTCGTACGCTTGGCAAAACACATTGCCGGTGCACGTCGATACCGATACTATTAGCAGATATCAAATCGCAATACCGAGATAGGCGGGAGGAGCTCAGGCACTTCCGCCTATTTTTTTGTTTGAGCATCCTTATACCCTTAGTGTTTAGCCAGAAAATGGACGGGAAACGCACCAAGTCTGTCAGATCAGCATCTTAGTATAAGACCGCCTTCTGTGTTATTACACAAATCAATGAATTGGTATGATGGTTAGATATCTCATTCTCCTACTTCTATTAGCTGCCGTTGTGACCTGCTGTGAGAGAGAACCGGTAGAGCAGCAGCGTACCGTTTGGGAAAAATTATTGCAATACGAAGAGGTAAGAACGCATATTGCTAAGTCCAATAGTACTTTAATTATCCGTGAGTCTGAACATTGCCGAAAGGGGGATTGTGAATCCTTATTCGCCTCGATTGATCCGCACTTACAAGTAAGGGTTTATGAAAAAATGGATCTATTTATGCGACGTATTAGAGAGTTTGTCGAAATTGAGGAGGTCGCTCCGGGCTACATGACTGTAAAGTTTCATACGGCAAGTGGTAGTCAATCGATCGAAATATCTGAATAGCGAATAACAGGCTTGCGGAATCTTGGCCGATCACTAAAAAATCACCCACCATGAAAAATGTTCCGCTTTTCTTCTGCCTGGTATTGGCTTGCACCAGCGTCCTTTCCGCCCAGCAAGTTGCCGATACCAGCCAGTTCTTTACCATTGAACAAGCCGCATATCCCGAAGGACAGGGCCCACGAGTCTGGGTGGATGCCGGACACCATAACTTTCATACGATTGAGGGACGCTACGCCGCATTTGGCAATGTACTCAAGGTAGATGGGTATCAGGTTGCGGATCAGCCAGAGCCGATTACCGCTGAAGTACTAGCTGATTGTGAGATATACGTTATCGCTAATCCTTTGCACGAAAGCAATAAAGGTAATTGGACGAATCCTTGCCCAAGTGCATTTACAGCAACTGAAATTGAGGTGGTACGCCAGTGGGTAGAGGAAGGCGGCAGTCTCTTTCTAATTGCTGATCATATGCCGTTTGGCGGTGCAGCAGCAGAACTTGGTGCGGCCTTTGGGGTCGAGTGGTCCAATTGTTTTGCCTTGGATAATCGCCGTCGAAACTTCGATCGTTTTTCGCGCAAGAAAGGCAACCTTGTTGAAACAGCTTTAACGCAAGGTATCAACAGAATTGTAACTTTCACTGGGAGCGCTTTTCAGGCACCGGAAAATGCGGAAATCATCGTGGCACTAAGTGATGACTTTACGCTCTTGAGTCCAGAAATAGCGTGGGAGTTTACGGATGATACGCCCCATCAATCAGCAGCTGGCTGGCAGCAGATTGCCTATTTCGAATTTGGCGCTGGCCGAGTAGTCATCAGTGGTGAGGCCGCTATGTTTAGTGCTCAATTGGGTGGCCCACAGCGGCAAAAGTTTGGGATGAATACCAAAGTGGCGAAAGAGAATGTGCAACTGCTGCGAAACTTAGTTGGTTGGTTAGCCGGTAATTAAGAGGAAAGAGCGCAGGCTTTACAGCGCAGGCCCTTTCCACCTTGAATTCTACTAGCAATAAGCAATATTCGAGCGCGAATTACTTCGAAATGGGTTTTGTATCTCCAACCGGGGCTAATGCCTCCAGTGGATATAGTTCTTCCTGTTGGAAGGTATTAAATTGATAGTCTGTCAGCGAAAAAGTATAGACGTGCTTCTTCTGCTTTTTTGGATCACCAAGTTGTATGGTAACTAAGTTTGGTAGATAAACACCCTGGCTAGTGAGGGAGCGTTCTACCCGGATAGTTCCATCCTTTAAGCCAGCTGGCATCGGTAAAAAGAAATCGTTGATTGTAATCTCTGTGAGATCGACCATCTTGGTCTCTTTGTTGATATAGACCAGCCATTGATCATGCTCTTTATGGGGGGCATCTTGTCCCCAAGTAGCGTACACCAAGTCGTATTGTTGACCCTCGAATTCCGCTTCGCCAGCGTAGCGGATAATTTCCGCTTGTAGTAGGCGCATAGGTGCTTCGATGACGTAATGATAGGTGGGCAGCCCCCAGCCGTAGCGTTTGTTATTTTTTGGCGTTGGTTCACCTCCCGGCTTTTGGTGGTACAATTCCCAAGATTGGAGGCCGTAGGTTTGGCCTTCCTTGCGTCCTTCCAAAAAAGTTATCTGGCCATCAAAGCTATTCGGAGTAAAGCGGAAGAGAATCTCATTGTTTTTATTTCCTGGTAAGGCATTCATGGGCATCATGCCCCAGGGCATTTTCCAGTCAAAGACACTCTTAACCTCGTAGGTGCTGACATCGGCAAATTTGTCATAGCCCATAGCCAGATAGGTTTCTTCCAGCAACTGAAGTCCTTTGGTAAAGTCATCAGATGTTTGATTTTGCAGTGCGTAATCAGTACGGATATCTGCTGTTTTGCAACCAGCCAGCATGATCAAAAGGATGGTGCTGAGGAATGCGGTGCGAATTATGTTTGACATTGTATTAGGATTTTTGAGTGAAAAAGAAGAGGTGGCTTCGGGGCCGTAACGACGCATTGCAATGCGTCGCTACTATGCCACCTGCCGCTCCAGGTTTTTGAGCGCCTTCGTCATGACAGTGGGAATCATGATATTCCGCGCCATAAAACGCTTAACGAAATTGCCGTTAGGGTGAAAGAATTGCGTCCAAGTTACCTTGGTACCTTCAGGAGTTGATTCCAGTTTGATATGCCCCAGGTGATCCTTCACCAGGTGCATGTCTCCTATGCGGTAGGCGTAACCGTAAGGCGGATCCCAGTGTACAATTTTCTCCTCCAGGAGGTCGGGGCCAAACTGGCAATGGCGCTCGCAGCCTTCACCCCATTCCCCGGCTTCGTTGGCTTGCACCAATTCAACGTGCTTGATCATCGGCATCCATTGGGTCATGCCTTGATGATCGGCTACTACCTTCCATACCTCCTCAATCGGGGCATGTACCAGATAGCTTTTTTCTACTTGTTGAGGGGCTGTGGTGAATTGAGATACATTCAGAGTTTTCATAGTCAATCAGTTATTTTAATTTAGACCAGTCTACTTATTTTGCTGGAAAAAATTTTAGTTTGTAATAAAGTCAAAGGTCATTTGATACCAGCGGTCCATGTAAGCACGTGAGCGCGTTACCTTCATTCTGGAAAAACTACCGTAAATACCAGCGTGCAGATATTCGGCCAACTCTAGCGCCGTATAGTTCGTCGTAATTTCACCGGCTTGCTGTCCTAGTTCTACACACTCGGCCACCGCCTGGATCAGCTTTTGAAAACCATTGTCGGCGGCTTCACCGATGATGTCATTGTTTCTCCCTACTTCGTTGGATACTGTATTGATCAAGCATCCACCGGCGTACTCGTCTGCTTCGTTGGCATCAATCAAAATGCGATAGAATGACCGGAGTCGACTTAAAGGCGATGGGTCTTCGGTTTGCAATAATCCCCTAATCCAGGCAGAGTAGTCACGGCCGTACGATTCCAATGCAGCTTTGATGAAAGCTTCTTTGGACGGAAAGAAATTGTAAAAGGAGCCTTTAGGGATACCACTAGCTTTGAGGATTTGATTAATACCCACATTGTGGTAGCCTTGGGTTCTCACCAATTCTATTCCACGCTGGATCACATCCTCAATATTATGCTTGTATCCCATGCCTCGGTAAAATTAGACCGTTTTGTCTAATTGTAATAGTATTTAGCGCAAAATAGTTTTTTGTCTTGCTCGGAAAAAATAAAAATCCTAATTCGTTTTTTGACTTAATATTTTGATATATAGTTGTTTAGGCGTCTATTAGCAAGGTGGGAATTAATTTGCCTTTAGTTTGTAATCCAACCGTTTAATACCACTTTTATTGATAAATAAGAGAAGAGGAAGAGCCAAAAAAGCAATGCAGTTCATTCCTTTGAACGAACTGCAAGCGAAATCAATAATAGCTATACTTGACGCGAAGCTGTTTGGGATTTTCCCAAGCCGCTTCGGTCAGTATATACTGTACTTAAAGCAGGTTTGGATTCCCAAACTACTTTAACGTCAGTATAAATTCTGTGCGTTGTAAATGAAATACTGTTTCTTAACCGGCCTGATCGACCTCCGCTAGACCTGCGCAAAATCTATTCGATAATGGCCTGTAGCAAGAAGACATCTTTATAAGGCGTGGCCTCATCTCGGAGGTGGACATATCGCTTATAAGTCTTGTTTTGCATCAAACGGTCGAATGAGTCCTTACCGCCCCATTTGGCAAAACCAACCATGCTTGGTGTGTATTTGCCGTGAGTGCAGGTATTTAATGGGTTGAGCGTCGCAATAGGTTGGTAACCAAATTCTGGCTGCATCGCCACTGGAGCTACGTGCCCAAAGTATTCTTCAAGTTTTGGAGCATTTGCTTGATCAATCCAGAGGGCAGCGAAGTCATAGTAGCTTTCATTATCAAGGGTGATATTCACATCTTCTCCCACTTGGAAATAGCCGAGATAGAGGAAGTCCATGGCAGAATTACGAATGTTTCTAAGCTCCAGATAGCGTATATCTTGGTTGAACGCCTCCTTTTGTTCGTAACTGTCCCAGATAAAGAAGCCCACAACCTGGGCTGGTGCGGTTCCAAATTTCGTATCAACCACCTGAAAGGTCTGTGCGCCTTGCAGCCCGTATTCCATTGCCACTGGAAATATCTTTGGAAAGTAATCCTCAGCGACGATGCTTTCTTTCCCTGGCGTGATACTGAAGAGTGCTACTTCTACTACTTTTCCTGCTGGGAACGTGAAGTCTACAGTCTTTAATGCTGAACTTGTTGGTGCTGCTGCCCGGTCTGCGGCTGGTATAACAGCTGAGGTGGTCGTTTGTACCTCGGTCATACTGGTTTTGGCAGCACAAGCCGCGGGATCACATTTTTGGGCAAGTAGCGGCATTGACAAGTAAGCTGAGAACGACAGCAATAGTATACTAATAACTGTTTTGAATTTCATCACTTCGTTTTTTGTCGGTGAAATATGATGGTCCAAACTTATGGCCAAAACTCAGCAGGAATAATTTTTTGGTATGAATGGGAAAGGATTTAAAAGTTAATTGCTATTTTTTGGCATGAATGGGAAGATTGTGTCCTCTGGAATCTTACAACGTATTGCGGTGCTACCCTTTGTAAATGAGGGGGCTGATGAAATGGACTATTTAACTGATGGACTCACTGACCTCTGTAGAAATACGCTCATTCATTCCCCACATTATTTTTCCATTACTAAAGAAAGTGTTGATCGTCTTCAACAATGGCCCGGTCTCGAATTGGCAGGCATCCACGAGAAACTTAATGTTGAGCTCATCCTCAGTGCAGCTTTAAGTGGTGGAACTGGACTAAAATTCAAAATACAACTGCATCAAAGAGAAACCACTAGGCCGCTGTGGGAGAAAAGTATCGATTTGAGTCAGCAGGAGATTTTCCAGCTTGGTCATTTAGTCTTACAGGCTTTGGGGGAGGTATTAAACATTTCCGACCGGCGCCCTGGTCCATCTATGCCCAGTAGCCGACGTGCTTATCGAGCGTTTTTGCTGGGGGGGCACTACCTCAATCGCTGGGAACGAGCGTACGTAGAGTTGGCTTTGCAGCAGTTTCGTTTAGTTTTCGAGCTAGAGCCCGATTTCGTCCCTGCTTGCCTCGGTATTGCCAAGGCCACTATCTTTTTAGTTGGCAGGGGCTATCAACCCGCAAGGCAAGAGTATCCCGCGGTGGCAAAGCTTCTAGAGGACATGATTCGCTTCCGACCTGATTACGGTGAACTCTATATTTATCGTGGTATAATTCAGTTCTTTTACGAACTAGATTGGGCTGCGGCTTATGAGAACATTGAACGAGGCTTAGAATCCTTTAGCGAAGCGTCAGAGGCTTATGCTACCTTGTCATTTTTCTGGTATGGTATGCGAGAATACGATCGTGCTATTGATGCACTGCAAATTGCGCTGGAGTATAATCCGCTTTCTGTAGCCCTTATCAATATGCTGGGTGATATCCAACTTAGTGCTCGGCGTTTTGATGCTGCAAAGAAGACGTTCAACCAAATTCTAGACCTCCAAGCGGGAGATAAAGTAGCCATTGAAAACCTGATGTACATGGCCGCGCTTGATGGTAATACCAGGCAAGTACGCCACTACCTAAAAGAATTGACGAAAGGGGGAAAAGCTAGTGTACTTGATTTTCCACGTTTGGCCTATGTGTACCCCTACCTGATGATGAAGAAAGAGGTGGCCGCTCTAGAGCAGGAATTATTTCCACCTTCCGGGCATTTAGATCCAGTTTATTACGGTCGACGGGCGGGCTATTTCGCAAGTCAGAAAAAATGGGAACAAGTAATGAGAGCGATTGAGCAGGTATTTGACGCTCGTTACGGTTTACTATATGTATTGACTGATCCTCAGTTTGAGCCGGTACGAAGCTGGAAGCGCTACCGCCAATTGGAGCAACAAATTAAGCTACCACAATTGGATCAGAGCGGACACGAACTACAATTGCAAAGTGATTTAAAGGAGTCGCTCTTGGTAGACCCTAATCGGATCTTGTATTTGCAGGCTGATGAGAAGTACGTTCGCATTGTCATGCAGTCTTATTTTCGGGTTCAAACCAAAATCCTTAGGATCAGTCTTAGTCGTTTGCTTAAGCAGCTGCCAAGTGCCGATTTCTACCGTTGCCATCGCTCTTATGCCATCAATCGGGCATTGCCCCTGGTTTGGCAAGGTAACGCACACGGCCTATGGTTGCATTCACAGAAGTTTGGGTTTAGGGTTCCGGTATCACGGACTAAGATTATGGAGGTAAAGCGGATGTTTGGACAACATTAGCTTGATTCATACCTGAGAAAGTTCGTAGCATTGGAACTATGAAAGAGTTTTGGCAGCGCCTCCGTAGTATTGATTCTAATTTCATCATCGCCGCCTCTGCGGTAGTGATCAGTTTGTGTGCCCTTTTGGTATCCCTACAAGAGGTTCGCATTATGCGGCAACAGCAAAAGGCCACCATGTTTCCCTTCGTAACGGCTAGTCGGACCTATAATAATGATGGCTTTCGATTGGAAGTACGCAACAGTGGAACTGGATTAGCTAAAATCAATTCGGTTCTCATTACCGACGGTGAGAAATATTATACGAATTGGCTAGAAGTGATTGAGGCCTACCTTCCGGATAGTTTGGTGTTTGGCTATGACAAGCTAAAGATGAATACGATCAATGGACTCATCATTACACCAAATGAGTCGGTCAATCTATTTTCTGTATTCTGGAGCCCGGCAACCAGAATGCTTGAGGAGCGAACCCGCAACCTACAACTCATTATCTGCTATTCGTCGCTATTGGATGATCATTGGAAATTGGAAGATGGCGTCCAAGAACCTATCTCTGAGCCGTGTGAACGGATCGAGGAGCGGGAGTTTTACTGATGTATTCTAAGATTTTTTTGACTGGGAAGTCTGGTGACGTATCTCCCATCGAAAAAATTAGATAACTCGTTTTTTCTAATTCACTAAGTTGATGATTTTTGGTTGTAGTGACTTGATAATAAGTGTTTTGTGAAAGTGTTAAAACCCATCGAAAAAATTAAATAACTCGTTTTTTCGAGCAGATTTTATCCCTCCAAGAAGCACAATTTTGCCCTTCCTAGTTCACCACCACATTGACCTTGTCCACTCCCGTATTTCCCGTCGCCGGATCATAAGCATAAACCACAATTTCGTACAGCCCCGATGCTGGTACCAGAAACTCTCCTTTGAAAAGATTGGGCTGATCGATACGCAGTTCCACTTCACCAGCAGCTTCACCGTCTAGCTTAATCATGGCCTTTACTTCCATTTTATTGGCATCCCAAAGCCCTCCGTCGCTGATGGTACAGCCACACATCATGACTACATTGGCAGTGATGGAAAGCTTATTTGCCGCTCGTTCGTTGAGAGTGATGAACTGATGGGTACGGGGAGAGAGGACGTCTATTATGAAGCCGGGTATTTCGAGCACTATTCCATCTCCCAAGATATCCTTCCCAGGTATGCCCCAAATTTCTGTACTGCTCACAGCTGCCGCTTGCCGTTGATTTACCGGTGCAGTAACACTTATTTCCAGTAATGTCGGTTGGTCCAAATCTAATACTGCGGTGAACTTTGCGGTATTATCGTCCGCCAGTTGCGTATAGCGCTCTCGACTTTCCCGCATTATTTTATCTGTATTGCCCGTACTTCCTTCTGTGATGCCCTGGGCCAGAATTTCTTGCGTCATTTTATTGCGAATGATCACATGCGCACCACCCACAGAACTACCAATGAACTTGGCATCCTTCGCCTTGGCTCTCACCACAATGGTTGTTGGAGTGGCGAACATAAAGGTGCTGGCCACTAGCAGTGCAAATACAGAAAATAGAACTCTCATAAGGGTAGATATTGAGTTGCTAAAGATAGCTACAATTTGCTCGTGTCTTTAGTGTGTTGAAGACGCGTACTGCTTGATTAAATCAGCTAATTGACGGGGATCATCGTGAATATGAAGCAGCTGCCGGTCTGCTTCTTTTAGGAAACCGCTCCGCACCATTTGTTCCAGTAATTGCTGTAGCCCTTGGTAAAAGCCGTCAACATCGAGTACGGTGCATAGTTTTTCAGCAAACCCAATCTTCACTTGTGTATATACTTCGATCATTTCGTCTAGGGTGCCAACACCTCCAGGCAAGGCGATAAATACATCGGCTAGTTCCATCATTTTTGCCTTGCGCTCAAACATGTCCTTTACCACAATCATTTGTGTGATTCCGGCATGGGCGTCTTCATCCTCAATGAGCTTTGTTGGGCGTACGCCAATTACAGGGGCTTCCGCTTCCAGAAAACGATCGGCAATCAGGCCCATCAAGCCTGTTCTGCCACCTCCGTACACCAGCGTAGCGTTTTGGGCGATCAATAAATCCATTAATTTTTCAACTTGTGAAATGATTGTCGCTGACTTACCAAGGTTCGCACCACAAAAGACGCAAATGTTCATATACCTATGATTTAGTTCTGTTGGCTTTACTGTATTTTGCTGCTGCAAGAACCGAAAAACTATTCACTCGTATGCGATACCTAACCATCATCACCATTCTTTGCTTTGGAGCAGTAGCTTGCACGTCACCCGTTGACCGGGAAAGTGAGTCTGCGCCCGTGGAGGAAACTCCCGTCGCCCCAATTTTTCACACATCTCATGAGCCTCGAAAAGCAGAGCCCCCCTTTAGCGACGTGGTACAAGTAGGCAACCTGTACTTCCTTTCTGGACAAATTGGAATGGATCATTCTACCCGTACCATGGTGGAAGGTGGAATTGAGGCGGAAACCCGCCAGGTGCTCGAGAATATCAAGGCCGTACTCGCCCAGCATGACATGGAAATGGGAGACGTGGTCAAAGCGCTAGTCGTCTTGGATAATATTGAAGATTTTGCTGCCTTTAATGCCATTTATCGGGAATATTTACCCCAAAAACCTGCCCGTACAACCTTCGCTGCCGAAGCACTGGCCGCGGGTGCAAAGATTGAAATCGAAGTAATAGCGGTTAAACAATAAGACATGCTCTACAACAAGGATATTGAAACCCTCCCTATTGAGGAGCTGCGGAAATTGCAAAACGAGCGCTTGCAAGTTTTAGTGAAAAGACTCTATCGAGATGTTCCATTCTACAAAGAGCAGTTTGTTGCTGCGGGGATCGAACCGGGTGATATTAAGGGTGTGTCTGATTTATCCAAGCTACCGCTCACTACCAAGGAAGACCTCCGTCAGAATTACCCTTTTTCCATGTTTGCTAAACCCATGGATGAAGTCCGTCGGATTCACGCTTCCAGCGGTACTACCGGAAAGCCTACTGTAGTGGGCTACACCCAAAATGACTTGGACATTTTTGATGAAGTCGTAGCTCGTTCTATGGTGGCTGCGGGCGCACGCCCAGGTATGAAATTACACAACGCCTACGGTTATGGCCTTTTCACAGGTGGCTTGGGAATGCACGGCGGAGCAACGCGATTAGGAATGGCGGTCATTCCAGTCTCTGGAGGTATGACGGATCGCCAATTAATGATTTTGCAGGATTTTGAACCTGAGGTAATTTGTTGCACCCCTTCTTATGCCCAAACGCTGGCCGCAGAGTGTCGAAAACGCGGAATAGACCCCGCCGAACTGAAAGTGCAGTATGGTATCCTGGGCGCAGAACCCTGGACAAATGCTATACGGGATGAAGTAGAGGCTGGTTTGCAAATTCAAGCTACCAATATTTATGGTTTGAGTGAAATCATTGGACCTGGTGTATCGCAGGAAGATGTAGATGAGAAGGGTACGGGGAGCTATGTCTGGGAAGACCATTTCTATCCAGAAATCATCGACCGTGATACGGGTGAGGTTTTGCCTTACGGCGAAGAAGGGATATTGGTTTTTACTACCCTCACTAAAGAGGCCTTTCCGTTGTTGCGTTATTCCACTAATGATATCTGTAGCCTGCACTACGATCCTAATGGTAAGCGTACACACATCAAAATGTCGCCTATCAAAGGTAGAGCGGATGATATGCTCATTATCCGTGGGGTAAACTTATTCTATACGCAGGTGGAGGAGGTCATCCACGGATTCGATTTCCTGGTACCCCATTATCGCTTGATCGTTAGCAAGCGCAATGCGATGGATCAAGTCAAAGTGGAGGTTGAAGTGGGCAAAGGCGTAGACCCGGCTAAGGCAGATTTACGACAGCAGTTGGCGACTAAGATCAAAAATACTATTGGTCTCTCCATGGAAATCGAGCTGTTTGCAATGGGGAGTATTCCGGGTAGCCAGGGCGGAAAGCTATCGCGAATTGTGGACGAGCGGTAAATGAGTTTGCTGATGGAGTATGAAGTGAGCTTCCCTGGTTTTTTACTGCGATCATAGCTGAATTAGTTAGCAAAATAGCCTATTTTAGAGGCTTTGCGAACACTTAGTTAGGATATAGACAAACACGGAACGCAGCTCACTATGCGACACACAAAACCAACCGGGGTACTGGCATGCTTGCTGGTGTCCTTTTCGCTCTCAGCCCAATTTGGTAACCCCATAACGATCGATGAGGATTTTGTAGCAGATGCCTTTACCGTCGCCGACTTCGATGGTGACCAGGATTTGGATATTTACTATTTATATGAAGGTCAATACTGGTGGCAGGAAAATCAAGAGGAGAACCAATTCTCAGTTCCTGTAGTGCTTGCACTTTCTGGATTTGTCAGCCGAGGACGCTTGGTGGATATGGATTCAGATGGTGATCTGGACTGGGTCTACTATGATGATCCAGGGGGGGGATCCACTTCTATCAAAGCCTACAGGATGCTAATGGTAATTTTGGTGAACCAAGCTTGATCTATTCTGCGGAGGTGGATATCTACCATTACGAGCTAGCCGATTTTGATGGGGATGGTCATCCGGACCTACTTTTTACTGAGGCCTTCAGTAGTGTTACCCTCTACTTTAATTCGGGGGATCTAGCAGAGACCAATTGGGCGGCCTACCATTTCCCGGGTGGTTGGGATACGGTTATCTTCCACGTCGGAGATTACGATAACGATGGTGATCTGGATGTGACTTTGCGGAATACACAACAGGCAGAGCCTACCGCCGGTGTGAATATGTATCGCAACGACGGCGACCGCACCTTCTCTTACTTTGGTGGTTTACAACGAACTTTTGGCAGTGGGTTTCATCATACCCAATTTGACTTTGATCAGGACGGGGTCAATGAGATTATGTTTCCGGAATCCTTGCAGTGGTGGCAGTGGTATACCCTAGCCGATGAACTCATTCTCCATACCAATGCACTGCCTAACCTCATTAACCTGGCGGCCCTGGATATTGATCAGGATGGATTTGAAGATTTAGTCTGGAAAGATGGTAACGAAATCTTCTGGGCCCGTTTTTTAGGAAATCGCATCTTCTCCAATACCTTCTATTTCATTCTTGATAATGCGAGTACGGCTCCCGATGCTTCCCCTCAATTCGCAGATTTAAACGGTGATGGCCCCGAGGATCTAATCGTAAAACTCAATGATGGCCAACTCGTTTGGTTTCCTGGTGAACCGAGTAATGGATCCTTGCTTGTTGAATGCTATTATGATGAAAATGATAATGGTACGCGGGATGCAGGTGAGCCGGGTGTGCAGGGCTTACCGGTTGACTTTAATGATGGAGCTGTAACCTATTTCACAGATGCGCTAGGTCAAGTAAGTTACTTCGAATTATTGGGGGAAGGCATTGATCTTCGCTTGGGTACTGCAGATTGCTGGTACCCAATAAATGGAATTACAGATTACAACTTGTCTATTCCACCGGGGCAGTACGATACCTTAAAGATTGGCCTTGGCCGTTCAGATAATGATACAGCTGCCAGTATTACCAGTTTCACCGAACACAGTACTACACGCTGCTTTTGGCCGGTCGCTTTCAGCTTGCTCCATCACAACAGCAGCTGTCAGATTGAATCCGGCGTATTGGCGCTGCGCTTGGATTCTACAACCACCTTACTAGAAACAGCGATTCCCCCGGACCTTATCGAAGACAATGTGTTGTGGTGGTCTTTTGAAAATCAGCTTCCGGGTGAAACCCGGCAGTTTGGCCTCACCCTGGAGATGCCCAATGAACAACTAACAGGGGCAGCCTTACACTTCGACTGGTTCTATTTCAGCGCCGACTGTGAAGGTGTTATTGGAGAAGATGTACCTTCCTCTACGCTGAGTCAGGGGCTTCGTTTATGTGATTCGGATAACTACGAACCCGTTGTCCGCTGTAGCTATGATCCCAATGATAAACAGGTGCAGCCCCTACGGGATTCGCTTCGCAATTATACACTATTTGAAGAAGCGCTTACCTACACCATTCGCTTCCAAAATACCGGTAATGACACTGCCTTTGATGTACATATTCGAGACTTTCTGGACCCTGCCCTAGACTGGCGCAGCTTACAAACCATAGGGGCTAGCCATGAGTACGAGCTAAGGCTGAACTGGGAAACGGGGGAAATCGACTACTACTTTAAGGATATTCTACTGCCGGATAGCACTACCAATGAACCAGCCAGCCATGGTTTTGTGCAGTACAGAATCAGCGCCCAAGACAGTTTGCCCGAAAACACCATTATCACCAATGAGGCCCGCATCTACTTTGACTTCAATCCACCCATCATTACCAATAACGTGCACAATGAAATGGTGTCTGCATTGCCTGAAGTGCGAGTGCCGGAGGCCCTCTTCGAAACAAGCGTAAACAACCTAAAAGTACAGATGCAGGATGGGTCGCGCTTTGAACCAACTTCTTGGCAGTGGAACTTTGGTGACGGCACTGGATCCCATATCCCATACCCACAGCATACCTATGCGGCGGCTGGTACCTATGATGTGTGTCTTACCGTAGCCAATACGCAGGGCGCTGATCAACTTTGTCGATCGCTGACTGTTGAAGAGGGGGCTGAAAGCGAAATTGAATTTACCGATGGAGTCACGGTTTACACGGCTAGCAATACCACCTTTTTGGTTGATGCAGCTGATATGAACGGGGATGGGCTATCGGATGCCGTAGTAGCTAATATCGGTGACAGTTTATTATTGCTCCTCAATGATGGTGTCGGTGCCTTAGCTCCACCGCAGCTGCTAGCAACAATCAACGAAGAGGTAACGGACATTAAACTGGGGGACCTAGACCAAGACGGCGATCAAGATGTGGTAGTAGCGTTGGAAGGAGGCTCCGTGCAGTGGTTGATGAACCAGGGGGATGGTAGCTGGTCAGCACCAACAGAGGTGGCAGCGTACTCCTCACCGGGTGTCTTGCGCGCTATTGCTCTGACTGATATCAATAGAGATGGCCAACTCGATATCGTGGTAGGCTGGGCGCGTAATCTAGCCTGGGTGGAAAACCTTGGGACAGGTACGTTCACCGCACCCCATTTGATTAGCAATGTTGTCAATGCGATCAGCGCAATTGCTACCGCTGACCTCGATCGAGATAATGATACGGATTTGGTGATTCGAGGCAGGTTGCAAGGGGTTGACTTGATCCTGCGCTTCGATCAGCAGTACGGTACTTTTAAGCTGCAGGATTTTTCTAGACAGCCTGACGGGTTTTCACCCGCCCGAATTGAAATTGTGGATTACAATCAAGATTCCTACGCTGACCTGTTTCACGGTGTAGCCTTCAGTGGTTCCATCTACTTTACCTTTCTTACGCTCGTCAATAATCTCCAGGGCAGTTTTTCCGCTAGTAATGGACTGGGCTCTTTTCAGACCGAATTTGCGAATGACTTTCACCTCCTGGACCTGGATACCGATGGCGATGAGGACTTGGTAAGATTAGATTATCTGGATCTGGAATGTCGGCGCAATAATGCGGGTGCCTTTTCTACTATCTATACCAATCTTGCGCAGAGTGACCTCTCCGATGGGAAGCGCAAAATTTTACCCTTCCTACTGGACTACGACGAAGACCTTGATATTCTGCTAAAGGAAGGCGAGCAACTACGGATTTTGGAAAATGTGACGATATTCCCCCCTCCGCTGGCAAA
Organism: Bacteroidota bacterium; assembly: GCA_038528965.1. Classification (GTDB taxonomy): domain Bacteria; phylum Bacteroidota; class Bacteroidia; order Chitinophagales; family Saprospiraceae; genus Lewinella. Next base: position 23,291 of record JBCBEC010000010.1, read on the forward strand.
TTTTACGCATTCAGTTACTGATAGCGTTCACTATTTCACTGACCGCTCTAATTATGGTCCAACGGAATGGCACTGGACATTCGGTGATGGTGGAGAAAGTACCGACCAAAACCCGACTCATGTTTATGCGGATGCCGCCAATTACCAAGTCTGCTTGACGGCTACTAACGCCGTTGGTTCAACCACCTTTTGCTACGATCATCAGACTGGCGGTTCCCCAGAACCGTGTTTTGCTCCCAATGGTCTTACCGTCAGTGAAGTGTCGCAAACCGGGGCTCGTATTTCCTGGCAGCAGCCGGGGGGACAAACTGAGTATTGGGAAATCGAAATCGTTACGGCTGGAAGCATGCTCACGGGTAATCCTACCTATTCCAATCTGAGCACTCCAGAATATTTATGGAACGAAGCTAGCTCTAACACCGCCTACCATGTATATGTGCGCCGAGTGTGTACAGACGGCTTTAGTGCTTGGACTGGGCCTGTTTCATTGGTCACCCCCGTAACATGCGGAGATGCCTTCTATGACCCGGCTGGACCAGATGATGATTACCCCGCTGGGATGGAGGAGTACCAGACTATTTGCCCGGACAGTCCTGATGAGCAGGTCCAATTGGAATTTACACAGGTTGATATTGCTCCAGGCGATCAGCTGCAACTCGTAGCTGGTACCAGCTTTCCTACCGACAACGAAGAGTACCTGGAGTTTGACCTGCGAGAACCGGGTGTGTATACCTCCAATTATGCCGATGGCTGTGTGACGATCTTTTTCCAATCCCAGGCAGACTCGCCAGGGGCAAGTGGATGGAGCGCAGCGATTAACTGTGTGCCTACCCCAGTCTGTGAGGCTCCCTCCGCTTTCACGGCCGAGGATATTCCTATGGTAGAGGATGGCGTGGAGCTGCGTTGGTACGCGATGCACAATATCTATCCACTCCAACTAGAGGTGGTCCCCCACAACGATCTACCTACAGGTGTAGAGACTATTACGGAAATAACCACCATGCCGTATCAATGGCTGGCCGACGAAGTCGGACAGGTGTACGACTTCTACCTGCGTGGGCATTGTACGGATGGTAATTTCACGGAGTGGATTGGGCCGGTGACTACTGCCACGGTTCGGACCGATGATTTACCTGGAACCGTTCGTCATCTTTCACTCTCTCCTAATCCCACGACCGGGGATGTTCAATTGGCGGCAGATTTATGGGAGGCAATGGAAGTTCAGTTGGAGATCACCGACCTTTATGGCAGGACCCTCTGGCTGAGCCATCCTCAGTATACCGCATCGGTTTCGCGCACCTTGGATATGCGCCACTACCCAGCCGGAACGTATCTTTTACGGGTTAGAGCAGGCCATCAATGGATTACTCGGCCTGTCGTGAAGCTAGAATAGGGCTTGGATCTTAGTCGAGCGTTTTCTACCATTCATCAGCCAAAAACGATGGTTGGTGGATTTATTACCATAACTAGTAGTGGCAGCTGAACAACTGACCCATCTTTTATGTACCTGATGATGTTGTCGCATTGGAAAATAAGCAGTCCGATAAACAACCTTTAGGTCATTCATTCAATTACCCCTTAGAAAAGAATCTCCAACAACCTCATTAAACTATGAAAACAAGGCTCACCACCCTGCTGATGGGTGGACTCCTCACACTTTTGCTCTCGTCGACTGCGCTCTTCGGCCAACAAAAGTATGCACTCAGTGGCTACGTCAGCGATGGCGAAACCGGAGAGACCCTTATTGGTGCTACCATCTACGTACCTAGCGTTCAGCAAGGGGTAACTACCAACGAGTACGGTTTTTATTCGATCACGCTCCCAGAAGGGACCTACGACATTGAATACAGCTATGTTGGTTTTGAAACCATTCTTGAAACCGTAGACTTACGGCAGCGCACTACGTTGTCCTTGGAGCTAGGCGGTACCGCCGAACAACTCGAAGAAGTAGTGGTGATATCGCAGGCGGCGGACCGCAATGTGACCGATCTACAGATGAGCTCCAACTCGCTGGATATGCAAACGCTAAAGAAATTACCAGCCTTGCTTGGCGAGGTAGAAGTACTGCGCAGTATTCAGCTCCTACCTGGCGTTAGCACAGTAGGAGAGGGGGCTACGGGCTTTAATGTGCGTGGTGGTAGTATCGATCAAAACTTGGTCTTGTTAGACGAGGCTCCAGTGTACAACTCTGCTCACCTCTTTGGTTTCTTCTCTGTCTTTAATCCAGATGCGGTAAAGGATGTAGAGCTATTCAAAGGAGGTATTCCCGCCCGCTACGGTGGCCGACTTTCTTCTATTCTGGATGTACGAATGAAGGAGGGTAACAGTAAACGGCTGACGCTCAATGGCGGAGTTGGCTTGATCTTCAGCCGCTTGTCAGTTGAGGCGCCTATCGTAAAGGACAAAGCCAGTTTTATTGTAGCGGGCCGCCGTTCATATATCGACGTCTTAGCAGCTCCTTTCCTGAATGATGACCTCGGAGAAACCACCCTTAATTTCTACGATCTCACGCTCAAGACCAACTATAAACTCAACGAGAATAACCAGTTATTCCTAAGTGGCTATTTCGGTCGCGATAATTTTGGTTTTGGTGATCAGGCCGGCTTCAGCTGGGGTAATACGACTACCTCCCTGCGTTGGAATCATATCTTCAGCAATAAGCTTTTTGCCAATACCACCTTCTACTTCAGTGATTACGACTACAGTATTGATTTTGGCGATACAGCTGAAGATAGTTTCGACTGGACCGCGCAAATCATGAACTACAGTGTGAAGCCGCGCTTCACCTACTACATCACCCCAAACAACATCTTGCGTTTCGGTGGTCAGGCGATTCGTTACCAGTTTGAACCTGCTAATGCCGTTGCAGTGAGTGATGGTGAGGAAATTGATATCAGCTTGGATAAACGTCGGGCTATTGAGGGTGGCTTCTACGTGGAAAACGAACAAACCCTTGGGCGTTGGCAATTGAATTACGGTCTGCGTTGGTCTTATTTTAACCTCATCGGTGAAGGTAACGCTTACACCTATGGTGACGCCCCGCTCGGTGAGCCTCGCCCAATTCTCAATATTGAGTCTTTTGCTTCAGGTGAAAGCATCAAGGATTACGCTAATCTTGAGCCCCGCGCTGCGGTCCGTTACCAATTGAGTCCAAGCAACTCCATCAAGGCAAGCTACAACCGCACCGCACAATACATTCACCTCTTATCCAACACAGTGGCATCCACACCTGTGGACATCTGGTTGCCGAGTACCAATAATGTAGAACCCCAAATCTCCGATCAGTTTGCCATTGGCTATTTCCAAAACTTCAAAGACAATGCGTTCGAGACCTCCATCGAAATGTATTACAAAACGATGGAACATCAGGTGGACTACATTGATGGGGCTGATTTAATTCTAAATGAGTTTGTCGAAGGACAAATACTGGAAGGCGAAGGTCGAGCGTATGGATTGGAATTGCTGGTGCAGAAAAACAAAGGTAAATTTACCGGCTGGGTCAGCTACACTTTGGGACGCAGTGAGCGCCTGGTGGAAGGCATCAACAATGACGAATGGTACCCCAACCGTTTCGACCAAACACACAACCTAAGTATTACTACCTTCTATGAACTCAACAAACGTTGGTCGGTAAGTGCGGTCTTTAGTTACAATACCGGTACACCAGCTACTTTCCCAACTTCTCGTTACACCGTTGGGGGGTATACGATTCCACATAATATAGGTGGGGGACGCAATAACGTACGTTTACCAGCTTACCACCGCTTAGATCTTTCGGCAACCCTGGAAGGTAAACGCAATGAGGAACGCCGCTGGCAGAGCAACTGGGTCTTCTCGATTTACAATGTGTACAATCGGAGTAATCCATTCTCTATCTACTTCCGCCAGGATCCAAATCGTACCCCGGTCGGACAGGCCGTTAATACGGAAGCCGTTCGCTTTTCCGTTATCGGAAGCTTTATCCCTTCTGTGGCTTACAACTTCAAGTTTTAATTAGAATTAGAGTATGAATGAGAATTAGAATAGCTAGGAGGTTCTTCTCAAGAATTCTAACGCTAATTCTAATTCTTACGCTAATTCCCCAAAAAGATCATCATGTCAAACCTAAAATATATACTTCCCCTTTGCTTCTTAGCAGCCTTCACCTTCTCCTGTGAGGATGTGATCGATATCGATGCTAACTTTACGGAAGCGCAACTCGTAGTCGATGCCTTTCTTAACGATTTGGATACCACCCAAACGATCAACGTGAGTTTGAGCCAGGACTATTTCGATGCTTCCTTACCTCCGGCAGTTACCGATGCGCAAGTAGTTCTGACCAACGTAACTAAAGGAGACGCCTTCACCTTTGAACACAAGGGCGATGGTGCTTATGAATGGACCCCAGCCAGTGATGGCGCGATCGGGGCGGAGATGGATGAATATATCCTAACAGTGCAATACAATGGCTTCACCTACGAGGCCGGATCTCAGCTTAACCCTGTTCCGTCAATAGATTCCATAACCCATGAGTTTCGCGAAGAAGAACTGGGTAATCCGGAGGGCATCTACGCACAATTCTTTGCCCGTGACCTAGAAGGCATAGGAAACTTCTACTGGATCAAGGCATTCAAGAATGGTGAATTTTTAAACAAACCTTCCGAATTGAACCTCTCTGCTGATGGCACCTTTGATACCGGTACCGGAGCAGATGGTATCGTATTTCTTCCCCCCATCCGTGAGTTGATCAACCGTGTGCCAGACCCAGATACGGAGGATGATGACGAGGTACCTCCCTATGTAGAAGGGGATCACATTCGGGTGGAGATTCATTCACTTAGCAGTAGCACCTTCCGCTTCCTGCAAGTGGCGTTTGAGCAGATGACTAACGGTGACAATGGTATCTTCGCTTTGCCAGTGGCGAACTCTCCAACTAATATTATTTCTACTGACCCTAACGCACCGGAGGCACTGGGTTTTTTCAATATCAGTCAGATATCTTCTGCTGAAATTGTGGTGGAGTAGCGGATATGGTTTCGCGGAATTCATTTCGCCATGCAGGTTGAAAGCGGAATGAATTCCGCGAAACCAGTGTTGGTCAACCTAAGAATTAATAAGAGGCACAAATCATACCAATTAAAGTGGGGTAGTGAACAATCACGACCCCATCTTTTTTGCGGTTAAGAGAGTAAGGGTAGCCAAAAAACCAGACTCAGCATTACAATTCCCCCCGCCAATAGCAGGCAAAGTGTACCAAACACAAAGCTTGCGCGCTTCTTTACTTGCGGACTATCATGGGCACGAGCCCAGAGGTAGTACTCTCCAATAAGTAATGGCACCAGCGAATGGCCGAAACTTAGGAAAATATCAAAGGGGCCATCTAAGTTTGCGGTGGTGCCGGGCATCTTAAAAGCGGTGAGCAGTATCCACAGGCCATAGCCGACGCGGAAGAACCACACGCCACTCACCATTAGAAAGGCGCGAATGGCCCATTTGCGGTGAGCAACAAAGTCTTTTTGCATAGCCGTACGCCAGGCCATGGTGCCAAACCAGAGGATAAGTGTAGCATTTAGCGCATTTCCAAGAAAGCCGGTAGCACCTCCGTGAGGAGGGCGTGTTATGATCATATACAATCCGGCCAGAGTGACCAGGAAGGCAGTAAAATAAAAGATACGGCCGTTCCAGCGGTGGAATTTTGGAAAGCGTTTGCGCAAACTGGGGAAAAACTGCAGCGGGCCGCCGAATGTAATAATGGCTGCTAGACCTAAATGCATTGCTAGCATCATATTGCCCATGGTGTCGCCTTCGATAATACCATGCGGGAGTTGCTCATTGACCTTTTCGTAGGTGCCGTTCATGACGACTCCGCCGTAGAAGGCAACAATGTAGTAGGCAAATAGCCACTGGCCGGCCATGCCGAGATAGAATAACAATCGGGTGATCTGTTGAAAACGCTTTGCAGTACTCGTTTGCGTTGCCAGGGGTTGTGATGTGGATACCATGTACGGGTGGTTTTGGATTCACCGCAATTTTCATGGATAATACACCGGCTTGCAAAAGGTATTTGTGAAGTCCGGGGTTTCTTCTGCAAAAGCTGGATAAGTATCTGCGAAATGAAGGAGTTCGTTGTGCGTGGCTTAACTCTTATTGGCAATAAGTTGAAAAAACTGCTCTTTGTAAGTCGCGGAAATAGGAATGCGCTGGTCAGCAATCAGAATACGACCACGTTCTACAGCCTCAATCTGTGCTAAGGCCACCATATAGGATTTGTGGACGCGGCAGATGAGATGCCCTGGAAGTTGCTGTTCCAACTCCCCAAAGTTCTGCAGCGTCATAATCCTTTTTTGCGTAGTGTGGATGCGGCGATAATCACGCATACCTTCAATGTATAGGATGTCGGCCAGCATGATTTTCTCGAGACGATGTTCGGTCTTGACGAAGATGAAATCTGGAACTGGCTGCGCTTCCGCTTTTGCCAAATTTTGCTGGGCTTTATTGACGGCTTGTAGGAAACGCTGAAAGGTGAAGGGTTTTAGTAAGTAGTCCGTTACGTTGAGCTCAAAACCCTGAATAGCGTATTGCTGGTAAGCAGTGGTAAGGATCACCTGACTCTTTATCACCGTACTTTCTAATAATTCAATGCCGGATAACTCGTCCATATTGATATCCAAAAACAGAATGTCGACACTGTGATTTTGCAGATAGGATAATCCCTCTAGAGCATTGTCAAAAGTTGCGGCTAGTTGTAGACTGGGAATTCGTTCTACATAGCTCTGAGTTCGCTCTAGGGCAAGCGGTTCATCTTCAATGATGATACAATTATGAGACATCATGCAACCAGTGTTAGGTCTACCTGATATTCATCGTCCCGCCGTTTAACCTCCAGTGAATGGGTTTCCGGGTACAGTAGCTCGAGGCGGCGTTGAATGAGTTCATTACCCAAGCCGTTTGCTCCGTTTTGCTGCTTGCGATGCGGTTCAAATCTATTCTGGCAACTGAATACTATAGCTTCTTCTTCAATTTGAATTCGAATATCTACCGCCTGATCTAATTTCTTATTGGTGGCGTGCTTGAAGGCATTTTCGATAAAAGGTATAAAAATCATCGGGGCTACCTGTTTGCCACCGGGCTGTCCCTCTACTTCGTATTGAACATAGTTTTCGTTAGCGGTTCGGATACGTTGGAGCTCTACATACTTATCGATATATGACAACTCCTGTTCCAGCGGAATATGCTCCGATTTAGTCTCGTAGAGCATGAAACGCATCATGTCTGAAAGCTGATTTAGGTAGCGCGAAGCCTCCTCCGGATCCTTGGTGATGAGGACATCGATGTTATTGATGGTATTAAAAAGGAAGTGTGGATCTAACTGAGCTTTTACTAGCGCCAACTCCATTTTGTGGTTTTTCTCCACGAGCTCTTCTTTCAACTTTAGCTCCTCTATCCAGGTCAAAAATCCGCGTAGTACCAATCCTATAATGCTGAACACCAAGGCCACCCCAAAAGTAAATAGTGGCCCATAGGGAAAACAAGTGAGTAGGCAATTTAGCGCTTCTTCATCGGCTAGTGCAATGGTGAGGTTGCCGGCAAGCGTAGCCGCTAAAGCTAAACCTATACCATAGATCGTGGCTTTTGTCCATTGGCGCTTTTGCAAGAAACGAGGAAACAGGAAATGGTACTGCGTGTAAAAGGCGAACACAGCGGGAACGATAGCTACCCCCGCAAAAAAAGCGGCATAGTAATTATAGTCTTCTGGCTGTACGTCCTCCCATTGCGAAATGACGAACATGATAAAGATGAGACACAGTAGGTAGCCCAACCAGAAACCAATATGCAACAGACTTATGAGTGATCGCTTCATGCGTACGAGCTTTTCTCTCGCGTTTTATCTTAGTTCTGTGGGATTATTCGGTTTGTTTTATTACTCGTTCCACGCTAGATTGTACACGTTATGAAGGGCGGGAGGCCTGCACCGGTACTGTTTGAGCGGAGCGAGTTTAGCGGTGCGAGCATTTTTTGGTTCGTTTTTGTTGCGATGGACAAAAATGAACAACGCCAAGAGCAAAGCACCATGCAAATGCTTCAATCAAGAAGCAGGTTTTGAGCAGAAACGCTATTATCTTATCCCAAACACATGGGACTAACTAAACAATAACGTCAATTATCCCGCCGAATTTTACTGCGGAATGAATTCCGCGAAACCAGGTAATCCACACGCAAGTTACACGAATTAAGCGCATGTTGTCAAACCCAATCTCCTTCCATCAGGCAAGAACTACCTAATTCCTCCTACCCCGAGTATAGGGAGCTCCCGCCTTTTCCATCGTTTCTTCAAATCCCTGCAAGCTGGTAAGATATTGTTGAAGTGCCACCGCAAACTCGTCAAAATCACTGCTCGCTATTTCGAGATTACGTTGGTGCGTCTGAGTAGGTGTCTGACGCGTTTCCCAATGTCCCCATACAATTCCACCAACCCGTCCGTATATAGATGGTACAGTGGATTCATCGAGCCGCTGACGAGCAGGGTCTCCTGATAGTTGCATGCGCAAATCAGCTAATTCGTCCTTCAACTCATTCAAGCTGGCAAAGTGCTTAGCGTTTGCGCTGGGCGTCTGTTTGAGCGCAGCGCTTAAAAACCGCAAACGTTCCCCCGCTTCCGACATTTGCTGACTCGCGCCCGCAATCTGCCGTAACAGGTCACCGGTTTCCTGCTGGAATTTAGCAACTGCTGTAAAGTCCGTGCCGGCTGCGGCCGTTGGCACCGGCTTAACCGTAAAGGATTGTGGAGGAGCTTGTGAACTCAATGTACCATCGTGTTCGATGAAGAGCTCAACAGTATACTCCCCAGGTGCAGCCAAGGGGCCAACCGGATCACCAGCCCAAGGTGGCTTAAAGGCGGGCTGGGTCAGACGGATTGGGTTAGGAGCAGGGAAACGAAGATCCCAACTTACCCGGTGCAGGCCTTTACCACCAGCCCCAGCGATCCAACGTACCGCCTTGCCTTCGCTATCACGAACGAGCAGTAGCACTTGTGGAGTACCTTCTTTCACTTCCTCGCGTAGTTCGTCCCAACCTGGGAAAGGCGCGCTTTCGTTATCTGCTCGCAATTCTTTTTCGGTGCGTTGGCGTTCTGTCTTATTGGTTTCCGGCCATTCTTGGAGGTAGTAAGTAAAGACTGCACCAAAAGGCGGATTATCGGCCACATAGCTGGTTGAGCCAAGTGTAGGCATCCCTTTTGCCTGCATAGGCACCGATGGAATATACCACCAGGCGTCACGAACGGCAAATAGGGTGTTCGAATTGGAGGCCGCTGCAGCGCTAATGTTCCGCAGGGCCGAATAGTCATCTAAAACATAGAAACCCCGGCCAAAGGTTGCCCCAACAATATCATCATCCCGCTGATGTAATTCAATATCCCGGAAAGCAATAGTAGGTGCACCATTCTTCAGTTTAATCCAATTACCTCCTTTGTTGTACGAAAAGTAGAGGCCATATTCAGTGCCGATGAACAAGAGATTTTCGTCTTCGTGATCTTGCTTGATCACCCAAACGATAGTCCCTTCCGGTAAGTCACCAGCAATAGACTGCCAGCTTCTTCCCCGATCGCTACTCATAAAGAGGTACGGACTGTAGTCTCCAAATTTATGCGCATCTGCTACCGCAAAAACGGTATTAGCGTTATGCTGGGAGGCCTCCACATCATTGATGAATGATCGAGCAGGGACGCCGGGTAGGTCAGCGCTTTTCCGCCAATTGGACCCACCATCTTCACTTACCTGTATCAGGCCATCGTCCGATCCTGTATAGAGAACCCCTTCAGCCAGTGGCGATTCAGAAATACCAGTTAGCGTAGCGTATTTCGACATGGCGCCATTGTCGTACAGCGCATCTACGCTCCACACTCTGCCCATCAGCTCCAGTTCATAACGGTTGGTATTGGTAGTGAGATCAGGACTAATAGCATTCCAGGAGTTTCCTCGATCGTCGCTGCGCCATAAACGTTGCGAGCCAAAATATAAGCGGCGATTATCGTGTGGGCTGATCAGCATCGGGCTATCCCAGTTCCATCGCTCCGGTGCATCATTAGGACCAGCTTGCGGTTGAATATTGATGACCTCTTCACTGCGTCGATCGTAGCGGTGTAGTAAGCCTTGCTGGATTTCCATGTAGGCAATGTTCGAATCCTCAGGATCGAAGTTAGAGTCGTAGCCGTCCGCCCCGAGCGGTACGTACCAGTCTTGGTTACGAATGCCTTCGGTGTTCATAGTACGTGACGGACCAATCAAGGTGCCTAAGTCTTGTGCTCCGCCAATGATATTGTAAAACGGTTCAGAATTGTCTAGGCCGAGTTTATAAAACTGAGATATCGGCAAGTTGGGGAAATGCCGCCAAGTGCTTCCTTCGTCAAAGCTCTCGTAGAGGCCAGCGTCGGTTCCGGCAATTAAGTGGCGACCATCGGTAGGGTCAATCCACAGTGCGTGGTTGTCACTGTGTTTTTCGCGGCCCGTTCCCAGATAATCAAAGTTTTTACCACCATCGCGCGAGACGTGCAAGAACACATCCATTTGGTAAATTAGATCAGGATTATCAGGCGAAATTTCGATTTCCTGGTAGTAGTGAGGGCCGGTTCCACCAGAGGTATAGCTATTCCGTTTTTCCCAGCTTTCGCCTTGATCGGAGGAGCGGTAAAAGCCTTTTTCTTTGGAGTCTGCTTCAATCGTCGCGTAAACTAGATTAGGATTAGCGGGGGTGACGCCCAACCCAATCTTACCCATGTCCCCTGCGGGGAGACCCGTCTTTACCTGCCGCCAGGAATCGCCATTGTCACTCGATTTATAGATACCTGAATTGGGACCACCCGCCAGTAAGGCCCAGGTATGCCGACGACGCTGATAAGCAGCAGCGTAGATAATGTCTGGATCGCCGGGCGCAAATTCGAGATCAGTAACACCAGTGTCTTCATCGATTGCCAAGACCAATGTCCAGTTCGCTCCGCCATCTTGTGTTTTGTATACGCCGCGCTCTCCGCCGGATGACCAAAGCGGCCCTTCCGCGGCTACGAACACCACATCGCTATTCCGAGGGTCAATTAAAATCTTACCGATATGCTCAGAGCTCTCTAGCCCCATTTGTTGCCAGCTTTTACCACCGTTGGTGCTTTTATAGACCCCATCACCCCAACCTACGTGCCGGCCACTGACATTTTCACCCGTACCCACCCAAACTACGGCTCGATGATTGGGATCAATAGCAACGGTACCGATAGAGTAGGAGGCCTGCTTGTCAAACACTGCCGTCCAAGTAATACCTCTATTGGTAGTCTTCCAAAGGTTACCCGAGCCAGCGGCTACGTACCAGGTACTGGGATCGTGAGGACTCACGGCAATATCGGCAATGCGCCCGCCCATAACAGCTGGGCCGATGCTTCTGAGCGACAGACCATTAGCGGCTTTCGCAATAGCTGCATTTGCGTCTGATTGAGTCTGGGCTGCTAACGGAAAAAAAGCAAAAACGGTAAGTAACAACGATAGTAAACAGATCCCCTTTTTGAACATGCTGATAGGTCTTATGATGGATTGTTGAGCATTATATATTCCATCGTAAAATAGGGAATCTGCCGCTAAGGGCTAGAATTGATCTACTACTGCTGAGGTTGTTTATCTTAGAAAAACTTAGCGAGCCGCAATTGTAGGAAGCTGTCTTGCTGGAAGAACACCAGAAATTCTTCGCTGGCAATATTGCGCAAGAACCGACCTTCCAATTCTACCTTCCAAGAACTTCCAAGCCGGCGACTGGCCTCCACGCTCCAAAGTTGACTGCTACGGGCCAGATCAAATATTCCGCCAAATAAGATCTCCGTACTCTGCACATCATTGAATGCTAAGCGAGAACCCAGGAAGATGTCATTGTCCAAGCTGTTTAGCGCTAGCTCATCCCGATTGTCATATAGGTACTCACTTAGTACGCTTAGGTCAATACCGCTTTCGCGAATATTGGAAAAGGTGTACTCAAAGCCGGCAGCCAGGGCGAAAACCTCTTGTACATCATTCTGGCGAAAGAAGGACTCCAGCTTCCAAATCCACGGCCCGGTAATGGTTTGTAGATCTACGCCAATCTGATGATTAAGCGGATAAAAGATATCAAAGGCACTGCCGTTTTCCTGAGGTAGAAATACAGGTTCGCGCCCATTCCCGTAGAAGTAGGACACCCCAACGTCCGACGCACCCAAGGTATGCGCCCAGCGGAAGGCAAGATCGGGGTTCCACTCCTCCGCATTAGCTTCAAAAGCGATATCATCTTTCGCTAAGAGAAAAGGTGGTCGCAACCGCCCCTCAAGGCCAGGAAATATACGCTTGCGAAAGTAGGGGAGTACAAAGGCATCAAATATTCCAACTTTAGTGGCCAGGCTAAAGTGCGCCATCGGCTGCCCTAGTTTGGCCTCACCGTCAAAGCTCTCTACCTGGTCCGTTTGATTAATGACATCTACCAGGTGGGCGGATTCGGTAACCCCCCAGAATATCTTCTTAGCACCCACGCTTAGCTCCCAGTTCTTTTGGTAGTATTGCCAGTACAGCTCCCGGATATCCCAGTGCGTTCGGTTCTCATCACGATCCAGGCGGAAAAAGCCTTTGAAATTCAGACTGTGTCGACCTTCATTCCATTCTATAAGTCCTTCTGGGATCAAGGCCAGGCTGGGATAGTTTCGGTGCTGCCCATCCAAGAGTGGATCCTCCAAGAAATACCGGTAGTCAAATTGTGACTCCAGGTTCCATTCGGTATAGATGTCTTTTTCTTGGGCATTGCTCAATGCCGGCAGTAGCAACAACAAGGTGCTGCAAAAGAAAATACGAAGTACCATAGGTGTGAAATTGAAGTGCGGCTTAACGCATAAAGGAGAAGTCGGCGAAAGGGGGATATCCGCTCGACTTCTCTCCGTTCTATATTGACGTAATATTAATCGGCCGTTGTTGTCAAGCAACGGCGCTCGCTAAACTCCAAAGCATAAGGAGGCAGCCCAATTCCACACTTGCTAGCTCTCTTTTCGGGGCCACCTCCTTGTTGTTTGTAAGTCGTCGTGTTGATCCGTTGTTTCCCAACGACGGGCGACTTACTACTTAGCTCGTCGCAAACTATTCTGCGTAAAATCATCCTCTGACAATCCCGCATTAAAAGAATAATTCTCAAACAGCAGTTCCGTCTCTTTTCCCGTCTGATGGTTCACCATTTGCATCTTCGATGCGCGCCAGTGCTTACCGAGATACTGATTGTAGTCGTGATAGGTCAGGGTCTTGAGTAAGGCATTTTTACGATCGTAAAATTCTACCTTCTCCAAACGGTAACCTTGGCCTGGGTTATACCAGACGATCTGACGAGTGTAGCCTGATTTTTCATCTACCGGATAGCGCTCAATCACCTCCGTTGAAACTCCATTGTAGGTTTCCGTGCGTAAGAACTTGTAGGTGTATTTTTCTACCTCTTGTGAAGAAAGATCCTCATAGGCAAATTCGCTACCCATGAATGGCCCCGATTTGTTATCAGAAGAAATTCGCTTCACTCTGGAGATAGAAGGAAGGAAGAGCCATTGATCATCTGGCCCACTCTTATGCGTGTAAGTAAGGGTGGCTGTACCGCGTACATCGCGTGGGCTGTTGAAGACAATTAAAGACTTATCACCGTCTTCCGTTAATTCAAGTGTACGGTTGCTCATGAGGCGCTCGCTCACCTGGCCATTGCGGTTGCGAAGGACCATCTTAAGGTCAACCGAGGTGCTGCCAAAGCCTTCGTCGGCTTGTTCGGCTGCTTTTGCGATGCTGAGTCCTTTTTGCGTAGCACTTTGTGCCTGAAGCAGGCCAGGAAGCGTCAGGGCTAATATGCTGGCCAAGAAGAAGAATAGGAAAGATTTCATTGGTATTTGATTTTGAAGTGATCGCCCTAGCTAAGCCGAAGTGACTTGATAGACTTAGCTAGGACTGATTAGTTATTTCAGACGAGTTTGGGGCAGCAATATTCCGTAAGGTCTTGTTAGTCAATGCTCACTGATTAGTATAAGGCGAAACGAAGAAGGTATAAGAGCCTTAATTTATCTTTCTGCCTTCTGCCTTCTGCCTTCTGCCTTCTACCACTACCTATACTTTTGCAGTGGCAGTTCGCAATTGTTGCTTCTCTGCCCGTTTACCAAAGGCGATCAGTAGTCCGGGTAGTAGTAAAAAGTCGATGATCAGGGCTACGAATATGATGATGGTGGATACCAGCGCCATACCGGAGTTCATACCGAAGTTGCTCTGCGCTAGGACCAGGAAGCCGGCGGTGAGTACTACGGTCGTAGCAATCAAGGCCTTACCTACTGTTGTAAAGGCGTAGCGCACAGCCTCCTCTGGACTCTTACCCTGTTCTCGCCGAGCTCGTAAGTACTTGGAAATAAAGTGTACCGTGTCGTCAACGATAATGCCGAGAGTCATACCGAATACGATAGAGATACCGACGTTGATGACACCATTTGACAATGCCCAAATACCAAAACCTACGGTTACCGGAGTCAGGTTTGGAATCAAACTCAGCAAGCCATATTTCAAGCTCCGCAGAGCTAAAATTAGGATAGCCGAGATGAGCAGAATGGCGAATACCGTTCCAGTGATCATGCTGTTGATCTGCCGACGACTTAAGTGCGAGAACATGTTGGAGGCACTGGTGCCGTAGCTGAACATATACTCTGGTGCATTGTCCTTTAGCCAGGTTTCGGCTCGTCCGCCAAAGGCAATCATATTGGTACTGGAAAGGTTGGTAGTGGTAACGGTAAAGCGTGTTTCCGATTTGTCCACATTCACCTGATTGTTCAGGTCCAGTCCAAAAGGTAAACTCAATTCGTAGAGTAGTAGGAACTGTGCGGCTTCGTTTCGGTCATCCGGAATGCGATAGTAACTAGGATCATCGCCGTGCATGGATTTGTTGATCCGACTGGCAATTTCGGAGAAGGTATTGACGTGTACCACCTCGGGTTGCTCGTACAGCCAGTTCTCAAATTCATCTAGCTTGGCCAGGTATGCCGGATTATTAATGCCACCGCTTTCACCAGCACCTAGTGAAAATTCGATATTGTAGATCCCGGTCAGGTTATCACTGATGTAATCGGTGTCGATGCGGAAGGTGACTTCTTCGCTGAAGTACTCTACGAATTCATCGTTCAGTTCATTGCGCAAAGACAGCAAGGAAACAATGACAATGGCAAAAGTAGAACCCCAGAGTAAAACCCGATGGT
This sequence comes from Bacteroidota bacterium, assembly GCA_038528965.1. GTDB lineage: Bacteria > Bacteroidota > Bacteroidia > Chitinophagales > Saprospiraceae > Lewinella. Next base: position 38,526 of record JBCBEC010000010.1, read on the forward strand.
TACCCACCACTACATCCGCTAAACGGTTGAGCCAGCGATTATCGTTAATGGCCTGTTCCGGTGAGGCGGCCCGCACACGAAGGGGGAGTAGGGACGTTAATGCCGGGAGCGTAGTTACAGAGAATAGGAAGGCCGCTAACATTCCTACTGCAGTGATATTACCCAAATCGTGGAACGGTGGTGTGTCACTAAAGTTGAGCGTCAGAAAGCCAATGATAGTAGTGATACTGGTGATGAACACCGGCATAAAGTTGAGACGCAAACTTTCTAAGATCGCAGCTCGCTTAGTAGCACCTGACCGCATTTGCTGGAGCATTGAGATCAGAATGTGAATACTATCTGCAATTGCCAGCGTCATTATAATGGTCGGAGCGGAAGAAGAAGGCGGCGTCAATTGAATGCCAAGCCAGCCTCCTACCCCCATGGCGGCCATAATAGACATGATGATGACGATCAGGGTGGTGAAGGTTGCCGTGAAACTACGCGTGGCAATCCCAATGGCGATAATGATCACTAGAAACATAATGGGGATCAGGGTGGCCATATCACCTTGTGCCGTTTCCTGAAAGGCATTGTTAAGCATCACCATACCTGAGGTATGCGTTTGCAAGCCTGGATATTTGGCCTCAAAGTCGGCAGTGAGCCCACGTACGTAAGAAGTTACCTCAGTCGTTTCGTTGAGTTCTTTACCAGGAATTTGAATGGTGATATTCACCGCTGTGATACTACCATCCTCGTTGATAAGGCGATGAACCAGTAGTGGTTCTTTTAAGGCAATCTCACGAATCTCTTTCAGCTCGGTGGAGGTCTTATCCTGGGCATCCTCTACGAGATCTTCCACGTAGAGATCATCCTCTACTGCTCTGGTATGCTGGAAGTTAGTAATGGCGTCTACTCGAGTAGAGTAGGGGGTCTGCCAGGCATCCGCTGTCAATTCTTCAATGGCTGCTAATGTCTCGGCAGTGAACACATCACCATTTTCGGGGGTGATGACAATGAGTACGTTGTCGTCTTTTGTGTATTTCTCTTGTAGTGCGTCAAAGGCCTGGAGTTGCGGATTGTCCTTACCGAAGAAGGCCCGGTAGTCGGTATTAAATCCAAGGAATTGGCCACCGTATCCGGCTGCCATAGTGATGATCAAGGTGCTGATAATGACCAGCCACCGGTTTTGGAGTACCCAGTTGCCCCATCGTTCAGTAAAGCTACTGCCGGAGGGTTTGGGTTGATCCTGTGGGTTCATGATCGAGGGTTTAAGGACCAGGAGATAAGGTCCGTTTTTCAAATAGTACGAAAGTCGAAATAAAATACACTTCGGGTGAAAGATAGTTTGATAGTCGTACTATTTTATTTTAGGAGTATTTTCCAGGAAGGGCAAAGTGATACCCTTTCGCAAAGTCATTTTGTGCTGCTAAGTTATTGACAATGAAGTGTATAAGGTGGGTTTGTTAAGTCGGAGACTTAACGGGAACGGGGGAGAGAAAAGGTTGAAAAAAATTAAATGGGGGAAGCTTAAACTTCCTCTGGAGCGAACTTGTGGAGGTTGCCCGTGACCTTTTCGAGTAGCCCAATGAAGTGATTTGCCTCTTCATTTTGGAGGTCGTCCAGGATGCGATTGGCCATTGCCGTTTTCATTTTGGTCATTAGTTCATCGGTGCGTTCTCCGAGTGAATCCAAGACAATGGATATGGAACGGCGGTCGTGTTCGGAAAAGATGCGCTGTAGGTATTTCTTATGAACGAGGCGGTCAACAATGCCAGTAGTGGTACTGACGGGTATCTTCATGTAATCAGCAATGTCTTTCATGATGACTTTGCCGTTTGCACCCACAAACTGCACGATCAACAGCTCTTTCTTGCTAATATCTTCAGAGAGTCGCACACAGGTATCGTCAATCTCCTGCATCATTACGATCAGTCGAGCCATGGCTTCGTTGAGCCTTTCTATCTGCTGTATTCTATTTTTGTTCATTATCCTAGCACACCCTGTGCGTAAAGATAACGAATTCCCTAAGGATTGGTTCGCTTGCTAGGGGTACTGCTTGTCTAGCCAGATGACAATTGGCCATTTAGATTTCACCCGTTTCATTTGTTCGAGCTTAAGGTTATCATAGCTTACGCCAAACATTGCTCGAGCGGCTTGTTCCCAGGTGTTTTGGTACACCAGCTTAAGTTGAGTGTAGGTCTGTAGGAAATGGCTAAAAATAGCATCTTCTGCTACTCGTACTTTAAAGATTTTCTTCGTGGCAACCCCAGGACCATTGAGAAAACCATAGGCACTTTGGTAGAGCGTGTCCGTGGATAAGGGCTGATCTCCCAGAAGCAGTTGATTCTTGGGTTCTATCCTTAAGTCGTACACGTTTTCCGGGCGCAAGACAAAATCTTCATAACGAATAGTCGGGGCCCAATCCGCACCCAATTGCATAGCTTGTAATCGCTCCTGCTTATCTGCGCTAATGGTCCGTTTTCTTAGACAGGGGCGCCTGCTCATTGAATTGCATCCGTTTTCGCTGAAAGGAGGGACACGAATGGGTAGGGCATTCCCATCAGCTGTTCGATATCGTAGTTTTAGCAGGCTCGCCTTACGCAAGTGTAACTCCAGATAATGTAGCGCATAGTAAGGCACCTTCTCATCTACCCAAAGGTCTACCCACATTTTGGGTCTTAGACGCTCTGGGACGACTGCTTTTGCGTTGGCTACCCAGGTCGCTATCTCATTAAAAGTGGTTCCGCCAGTTGTGGGGAGCTGAAGAATTAGTAGCGTGTCTGAACTATTGGCGTAACCTAGGAAACAATCAAAATCATAGTAGCTATCCGGTCGTCGTTCCAGACTGCTATCCAGTGCTACGGCCGGTAGTTTCAGCTGTACGCCAGCGGGTAGTAGTTGTCGATAAGCAAAGGTGTCGGGTATGCTTACTGATGAATCAGTTTCTTCTGAATTAGAAGATGGTCCGTTACAGCATTGTAGCAGTAAACTAACAGCTACTAATCCTATTTGAATAATCCTGATCATGACAGAAAGTATTAAAGCGTGCGACTACCATAAGCCTCAATCATTCGGTACGGGTACAACTCGGGTAGCTGGCTTACTTCATCCAAACGAGCCATTTCCTCGCTAGAAAGTTGTAGTTCTGCAGCATCTAAATTTTGCTCCAACTGAGCATAAGTGCGAGGGCCGATGATTACAGATGGGACAATCTCTTTAGCCAGTAACCAAGCCAATGCCACAGCAACATGGGAGCTATTACGAGACTTGGCGATTTCGTCAACCACCTCCAGGACTTTCCAGTTTTGTGCTTTGTTTCTGCGGTCCCAACTTTCTTCATTCTCGTCCGTCATGGTGGCTATCCGGCCTTCGGTAGGGGCCTGATCGGGAGAATATTTTCCCGCAAGGAACCCTCCACCAAGTGGCCCCCAGGGTAGTAGTCCTAATCCTTCGGTAGGGCATAAATCTGCGAATTCGTACTCCAAGTCGCGTTTGACCAAGCTGTACTGATATTGCGCCGCAATGAATGGCGTATAGCCAGCCTCACGAGACAATCCCTGAGCCTTCATCAACTGCCAGGCCTTGAAGTTGGATATGCCCAAGTAGCGAACTTTGCCACTCGTTACCACATCATCCAACGCTCTTAAGGTTTCTTCAATGGGGGTAATGGGATCCCAACAATGTAGATACAGCAGGTCTATATAATCGGTCTGTAAACGTCGTAAGGAATCGTTGACACTTTCAATAATGTGCAAACGGGATAAACCACTTTGGTTGGGATCTTCACCCGTCGGGAAGCGAACTTTGGTAGCCAGAATGACCCGTTGCCGGCGAGCACCCAAATGCCGCCCAATAATTGCCTCTGAGCGACCCTCTGCGTAGGCATTGGCTGTATCTATATGATTGCCACCGGCGTCGAAGTAGCGGTCCATGATGCGTTTGGCTTCAGCTTCTGGTGTAGTGCGTTCACTATTCTCACCAAAAAGCATAGTGCCTAGCGTAAGATTGGTGGAGATCAGGCCGGATTGGCCGATAGGGGCATATTTCATGAATTACGAGTGTAAGGTACGCGCAAGGATAAGGAGAAAACCGGAAATTAATAATGCTCTCTATTTCTTGGTAAATACTAAACTGTCATACACATCCGCTAAGGTAAAGGTGCAGGGACCAAAAGTGAATGCTTGATCAAGGGCATTATAGTCTAGGCTTTTCCAGCGGTCCGTGTCAGGAATTCGTTCGAACAGAGTAAGTAGGGGGCGATCTTGGGCAACGTAGAGTATAAACTCTAATGTTTCAATTGCTTTGTAACCTTGGAGTTTCTCACCAAAATCACGGCCCTGACTGGTAGGGGAGGTAACTTCTACAACTAGCCAAGGGTTAGTATAGGCTGCTTTACCTGGAGCGTAGATATAAGGGACTGGTGCCCCTTTGACAACGGATGCGTCCGGAGCGTAAGCCTTATGCCAATCTTCAATGTATACATGGCGATTACTGCCGTATCGTCCGTACTCCGTCTGACCTTTTAGGTTGACAAACAAGAGCCCAAGGATATTTGCCACAATTCTTTCGTGCTCATCAGAAGCAATGCTCCTAATTACAATTTCTCCGTCTTCATACTCTATTGTATAATCCACATAAGCAGCCCAGGCCACGAAATTTTCGAAAGTAGCGGGTAGGCGCAATTCTTCCACTCCAGGAGAGAGGCTGTCAGCTAAACTAAGCGGTAAGGCTAGATCCGTTCCCATATCTTCCAAAGATAAGCTTTTGTGTTTTCTCGATCAAGTTCACCTACTTTTGTAACACCTGCCAAACTTACGCATCCAAGCTACAAAGCAAGTTCAAAAACTATGCAGAATCCGCTGAAGCTAAAGTATACCGAGTCGATAGATCGAGAACTGGTCCAACAGGCCTTGGATGGGGACCGGCAGGCACTGGAACGCCTCATTCAGCTGCACCAGCCCTTTATCTATAATGTAGCCTGGAAAATGGTGCATGATCCCAATGACGCCATGGATCTTACCCAAGAAGTGCTGATTAAGGTCATTACCAAATTGTCGCAGTTTAAATTTAAGAGCTCGTTTCGTACTTGGCTATACCGTATTGTTATGAATGAATTTTTACAAGCGAAGCGGCGTAAAACTGAAACGCAGTTCACTACTTTCGAAGACTTGGGCGAAAGATTGGATGCTATTCCGAATGCTGAACTCAATCGGGAAGAGGAGATCGTATTTGAAGAACTGTCAAAAGAAATGCAGGTCCGCTGTATGTCAGGTATGTTGATGTGCCTCACACGTGAACAACGCCTCATCTTTATCGTAGGAGATTCTTACGGGGTTGATCATGCGCTCGGTGCTGAGATTTTTGAAATCAGCAAGCAAAACTTTCGAGTCAAGTTACACCGGGCTCGGCAACAGCTGTATAACTATATGAGGAATAAATGTGGATTGGTCAATAGGGACAATCCTTGTCGCTGTCCAAAGAAAGCTAAGACACTTAAGGAAAAGGGTGTATTAGATGAGGATAAAATGCTCTTCACCAAGTCCTTTCAACATTCGATCGCTGATTACGCTGAGGCAAACTACCAAGAGGCCAGGGATAAGTATGATGAGACCATAACAACCTTGTTTCGGGAACACCCTGCCCGTACTTCTTTCGATCGGGAAACATTTCTGAATACAATCCTCAAGGACAACGAATTTCTGAAGTTTTTTGAGTGAGTTTTGTAACACTTCTACAGTGTATGCATCTAATTGATAGAGGCTTTGGCTGCAATTCCTAATTCCTACTTTACTAGGAGTACAGTCTAAGAGACGCATTGCAATGCGTCTATACCGCGGTGAAGATCAAACCAGTTGATTCACAGCTGACCTCGCCAAAGCCCAAGCTGCTTAGGGCCAATAGAGCAGCATACAACATGACTATTCTCGCTGGGCCTCTGCGCAGCGACTACCTCTAAATATTTTAAAACTGTAACCACAATGGAAACGAATGCTATTGCCATTCGCCTGGTCGAGCTATTGCGTGAAGGAAAGTTCGAAACGATCTACGACGAACTTTTTGATACCGATCGAGTCCGACACATCGAACCACAATCCGAACACTTTTCAGAAGTCGTTGGGGTACCAGCTATCAAAGAAAAGGATGCGCTAATGACGGCCAATATTGCCAGTTTCGGCAGCATGGAGGTGGGCGACCCGATTGTAGCGGCACGCTACTTTGCGATCCCGTACAAAATGTCATTTACGCTCAAAGATGGCAGTCCGGTAAATATGGATGAGATCATCCTCTACGAGGTGGAGAACGGCAAGGTAGTCTTAGAGCAATTCTTCTATTAAGAGAGCTTGGGCCGGGGAGATGTTTATGAATACTGCATTCTAAGCCCAACCTCTCCGTATAGGGTAGAAAGTAGAAGGTATAGGGACTCAGCATGGTCTTTCCACTTTCTGCCCTCTTCCTCCACGCCTACCGAAGTACTTCGTACGGCGGGCAGGTCTACAACTTGAGGTATAGCTCTTAAGTGACTTGGTGGACAAGTCAATATGAACCTCAAGTTCCTTTTTATTCCTTAATCACTGCTCCATGCGGAGCGGCCAAAATGTAAAACAATGAAAATCCTGAAATTAGTTCTTGTCGCAGCCGGGCTGCTATTGATAGGCTTCGTTCAAGCTCAAACTGCAGATGCCGATATTACGAAATCACAAATTATCGCCGCCTCAGCAGATGAGGTTTGGGAGCGTCTGCGCCAGTTGGACGGTTTGGAGGAAATTATTCCTGACTTCTTGGGTGATTCCTGGCTGGTTGCCAATGCCGAACCAGGTGTAGGTGCCAAGCGCAGCTGCGCAGCTCCTGGTACGCCCAAGGGGCAGGCCTCTTATACCGAACAGATATTGGAGTACGATGATGAAAAGCGCTACTACGTCTACGCGGTGGTGGAAGGCGTTCCCGCTAAGGGCATGGTCAATTCCTTTAAGGTAGTCGATTTGGGTTACCAAAAATGTATGGTGGTCTGGACTTCCTCCATGGAGGCCTTTATCGAAAATCCACAGATGACGGAAGAACAATTCCTCGGGTTTATCAACTCTGCTGGCGATGCTATGCTCGCAGGTCTTGATCGCTTACATAGTAAGTAACATCCCCATTAATCCTTAAAGAACAAAGCTTATGAGATTTTATCGATGGCTCTTATTGTTGGGCGGTTTCGCCCTGGTCAATAGCAGTGCTTGGGCCCAAAGTATGGAAAAGAAATTCCGTACGATCAAGGCGGAAATACAGATTAATGCTCCAGCGGAGCGAGTGTGGCAGGCTATGGTGCTTGACTATGGCGAAATAGCCAACTTCTCACCTTACATCTATGCTTCTAACTATGAAAACGGTTCGTTGAAAGGGGAGCTCGGGGCAGAGCGAAAGTGTAATTTTAACGAAAAAGGCACCCGCTGGTCGCACGAACGCATCATGGATATCGACTCTGATAATATGGTGATGAGGAATGCGGTAATCGATGCTGGAAAGTTTCCACTAGACCAAGACAACTCTCAGGCTTACTATCGGGTACAGGATAATGGCGATGGTACTTGTACGGCCTCTTACGAGTTTCAGTTTCGCACCAAACCTGCTTTTATGGGCGGTCTTGCCAAAGGTAGTTTTGCCAAGACCTTGGCCGGAACCTTAGTGGGCTTACGGCACTATGTGGAAACGGGAGAAAAGGTGAATGCAGAGAACGAGCGCTACGACGAAATTAAAGAACGCTACCCCGAACCATCGGTGGTAAAATGATTAGCTATTACTAGGACATTGATTAACCGAGTCCCCGTTGGAGTGAACGGGGGCTCCTTTCGTTTATACTATGAAAGTACTCCTGCTCTTCTTGTTCTTAGCATTGGCCCAAAGCTTGAGTTGCCAATTGGATACCCTCCAACATCGGTATCTAGCCAGTTCCACAATTATCGAAGTCTACCTGCGGGCTGCTCCAAACCCGGGAAAGCAAGACGCTGTACACTATTTCACTGACGGCAAGAAGCTATTGGAGAATGACTTCCTGGACACGCTACAGCTAGTAGAGGAGCGCCTTCTGCTGGAACCGGCACATTGGATATTCATCAGTACCATTGACCCCGTCACGGGCCAGGATCATCGTAACGAATACTTCTTTTGTAACCCTGATTATTTACAATTTATCGATTCTACCTTGATACCCGCAGTGGAGGAGCAATTGGGCATTTCACCCAGACCTTCAGACCGAAGTTTGATTGGCCTCTCCTTTGGTGGATTGAATGCTGCTTATTTTTCGGCGCACAGCCAGATTTTCCAAAACTTCGCGCTACTCTCACCAGTCACATATCCCTGTCCGATGGTGGAACGGGACATTCTCTTTTCCGAAAATGCGGATATACGCGTGTGGCTTTCTACCGGAAGGAATGATGCGGAACGTTACGTTCAGAAGTTAGAGGCGGTTTACCGTGGTAAGGGTCTTAAGGTAGAGATTTTAGAAACAGATGGAAGTCATGATTTCGCTAACTGGCGCCAACAGATAGAAACAATATTACGCTTTTTGCAGGATGAAAATCAATGATTAAGCCTGCTTGTCCTAGCTGTGTTCTATCCCTTCTTCCTCCATCAACTCCAGCCCAAAGTTGCGAATGGTTTCAATAATTGGAATGACTTTGAGGCCGCGTTCTGTGATGGAATATTCCACCCTCGCTGGCACCACCGGATAGACCTTTCGGTCGATAAATCCGTTGGCTTCCAGTTCGCGTAACTGAGACGTCAGCATCTTATCCGAAATCTTGGGAATGCTCTTCTTGAGTTCGCTATAGCGCATCACTTTATCCTTTAATCGCCAGAGCAGTGGCATCTTCCAGGTACCCCCAATTTTGTCAATGGCAAACTCTACCGGATTATAATATAGTTTGTGGTTGTGAATAAACTCTGGCATATCTACTTGATTTTCAGTGTACTTACTTCTTGGTAAGTAACGAACATCCTCGTAAGAATGGCAACTAAGGTACGGTAGAAGTGATTTTCATAGTGAGTTTATCACAAAGCAAATTTCAAAAACACAGCTATGAATATCGTTGAACAGCAGCATTACGTACACGCACACGGTATGCCCACGCGAGGCAAAATCTTAATGGTGGCCAGTAGCCCCTCCACTTCATCGCAAACCGGTTGGCCCATTGGTTTTTGGGCAGCAGAGCTCACTCACCCCTTACACGTATTTCAGGAGGGCGGTTATGAGGTGACTATTGCCTCAACGGAAGGTGGTGCCTTGCAGATGGATGCCTACTCTAATCCGCTCGACGAAAGCGGCTACTCCGCACATGACGTCATCTCATTAGGCTATCTACAGCAGGATAGTTTCCAGCAATTGCTTGCCAATACCCCTAGTTTTGCTTCGCTCAATCCAGCAGATTATGACGCTGTTTTTCTGGTAGGAGGGCAAGGCCCAATGTATACTTTCAAAGGTAATGCCGGCCTTCAGAAACTCTTCGCTGATTTTTACGAATCAGGTAAGCCTAGTGCGGCCGTTTGTCACTCTACAACCCTTCTCTTAGAGGCTAAGACATCCAGTGGAGATTTGGTGGTAGCTGGAAAAACCTGGACGGGCTTCGCGGATGCCGAAGAACAATTCGCCGATCAGGCTGTTGGACAACGCATCCAACCGTATTGGATTGAAACGGAGGCGCGGAAATTGGAAAATACTACCTTTAAAGTCGCTGCTCCCTTTTCTTCCTACGCTATTGCGGATGGAAACTTGATTACCGGCCAACAGCAGAATTCCGGTGCAGCGGCAGCTCGTCTTTTAGTAGAACAGTTAGAAAACAAATAGCAGCATGAAGATTGCCATTATTGGTACTGGAAACGTGGGTGGAGCACTAGCCACCAAGTGGGCACAAGCGGGGCACGAAGTATTTCTCGGCGTAAGGGATGTAGATTCTTTCAAAGGGCAGGCACTGCTGGATAATCCCAATACCACAGTCCATCCGATCCAGGAGGCTGTTGAGGCTGCGGAGGTGATCCTACTAGCTACGCCTGCCCCGATGGCGGTAACGGTAGCCCAAAGCCTGGGTAATACGGAGGGTAAGGTGATTATTGATGCCATGAATATCGTGATAGGCAGAGGGCCGGAAGGTTTCGAAAACACAGCTGACGCTATCCTCGCACATACGGCTACTACGGCGGTTGTAAAGTGCTTCAATACCACTGGCTTCAACAATATGCTTGACACAAATTACGGCGAACAACAAGCCGACAATTTTGTAGCCGGTGAGAGTGCTTACGCCAAAGAAGTGGCGCAGCAGCTTTCCGCTGATGCTGGCTTCGCCGAATGCTACGACGTAGGCGGTAATGATCGCTTCACACTTATGGAGCAATTTGCCTGGTTCTGGATTAACCTGGCGATGTTCCAAGGCCACGGTCGGGAGATTGCTTTTAAGCTTTTAAAGCGCTAAGCTGCCCTTAATCATAGGTTTTACAACATCCTTTTAGGCATTATTCCGTTTATTGCCTAAAAGGATTTTTCATGTCTGTTAAGGATCAAGTCCTGATTATCGGTGGTGGCCTGGCTGGCTTAACTGCTGCTATTCATTTAGCACAAGCTGGGTTCGGAGTGGCAGTATACGAAAAGGACAGCTACCCACGGCACAAAGTCTGTGGAGAGTATATCTCCAACGAAGTACTGCCTTATTGGTCTACATTGGGGATTGATCCCTTTGCTTGGGGAGCGACGCGCATTGATCGCTGTGCTCTCAGCAGTATCAGCGGGCGCTTAGTACAGGCTCCCTTGCCCTTAGGTGGTTTTGGTATCAGTCGCTATCATCTCGATGATCAGTTGCAGCAACTTGCTCAGCAGAATGGCGTGAAGTTTGTACAAGCGGAGGTAAGTGTATTGCAGTTTCAAGATGACCGCTTTCGCATTAAGACCAGAGGTGGGGAAGAGATCGAAGCAGCGCTGGTCATTGGAGCTTACGGAAAACGATCTCGCCTGGATAAAGAACAGGAGCGCTCTTTTATACAAGAGCGGACGCCTTATCTGGCGGTTAAACGTCATTTCGCCGGAGACTTCCCTGAGGATCTAGTGGCCTTACACAATTTTGCCGGTGGCTATTGTGGGGTCTCCAAAGTGGAAGATGGTCGCATAAATGTTTGCTATTTGACTGATTATCAGGCCTTTAAGTCCTACCGGAACATTGAGCAGTTTGAAAGCGCCGTGGTCTCAAAAAATCCGCACCTGGCGGCTTGTTTTCGGGATTTTACCCCGCTCTTTGATGCACCACTCACCATTAGTCAGATTTCCTTTGCGGATAAGGAAAGAGTACACCAACATGTATTAATGTGTGGCGACAGTGCCGGCATGATCCACCCACTGTGTGGCAATGGAATGGGCATGGCCATCAGCGGTGCCGAGCTACTTTCAAAGCTTGTTATTCAATACTTGAATGGCGATTTGTCAAATCGTACTGTGTTGGAGAATGCTTATAGTGAGGATTGGCAACGCCAGTTTCGCCGCCGCTTGCAAGCCGGCCGACTCTTCAGTCGACTCTTTTCCCGCAATCAACTCTTTGATCGATCCGTTTCTTTACTGACGCATATTCCGGCGGCGCTGCCCTTCTTCATCAGGCAGACGCACGGCTAAGATGATGAAGCTGCCTTCGGATGTTTGGCGTTTTTGTTTTTAACCCCCAAAGCCACGCTCTATGGATCGCAGAACTTTTAACCGGATTAGCTATCGCGCCATTGGACTTAGTGTTTTCAGCTCTATTACTCTAGCTGCCTGTTTGGATGATGATAGTACAGTGCTACCGCAAGAACCTCAACTGCGTTGGAACATGACATTTGCGGCCCAACAACCGGCAGGAGGGTTTCTTAACCTTCAGTGGCAGAGCCTAGAGGTGGAATTAGTGGATATCCTTCTCGTTGCAGACGATCAATCCACTACACTGCTAACTACCCAAACACCGGCGGAAGATCAATTTTGCCGCTGCGCTTTACCTGAAAACTTAGAGGGTATCTATCGCGTACGGATCACCAATACAGCTGACCCTACACTCAACGCTATCAGTCCGCCCTTTGCGGTTGAGCCAGCCCTTGCCCTGAACCTGCCTGATGCACCTGCGGTGGGAGAGTTGAGAACCGTAGCGATTCCAAGCCTGGGAGAAGTTAGTATTAATCGCATTACAGAAGATCAAATTGAGGTACTTGACTTAGGGTGTCCTGGTGATGTTTGCACGGTAGTTTATTCCGCAGATTCCGAAAGTTTTGAATGCCCCTGCAACGGTTCTACTTTCACTAAGCGCGGCTGTTTAACGGGGGGACCTGCCCAGGAAGGGCTTGGTAAGTTTACCAGTTGGTATTATCCGCAAGACAATCTTTTGCTCTTATCACCCGGTACCCGCACCCCTGCTTGTTGATCGTGAATTTGACTTTAATTTGCTGGTGTCATTGTCTTCGGGCCTAGGAATCACGGCTAATTTCCAATCCCGGACAAATATTCTTCCCATCCGTCCAACAATCGCAAGACAATTTGCCTTTCTTGCGCAGCATCCCTGTCATTTTAATTATGTGGATCGATACTCGCCAGCGTAGTCAAGAAACGGAAATCATGGACGATTTTGCCCTGGCGGGTGAAACGCTTCGTCATTCTCTTGACGAAATAGCTCGAATTAACCACTGGTTGGGGGGCAATCGTATTACTTTAAATGGCGTTAGTCGTTTAGTATCCAGTATTCAACCACATAAGCCAGTTCGGATTTGGGATTTGGGCTGCGGAAACGGTGATATGCTCCGCATGCTGGCCCGTTGGGGGCGTACCCAAGGTATTAAGCTTGATCTGCTAGGAATTGATGCCAACGCAGATACCATTGCCTACGCCGAGGAACTATCTGCCAACTATCCCGAGATACGCTATTTGTGTACGATCCTGCCGGATCCCGAACTGGAGAATCAGTCCACTGATATTGTCCTTTGTACCTTGTTCTTGCATCACTTCTCTGATGAAGATATAGCTACTTTGCTCAAGCGCTTTGCGCCCCGGACCGAAGTAGGTATCGTGGTCAACGATTTACAACGATCAAAACTAGCGTACTTCCTCTTTAGCCTTCTTACTTGGTTTCATTCCAACAAGATGGTACGGGAAGATGGCCTATTGTCTATCCTGCGGGGCTTTCAGCGGACAGAGTTACAAAGCTTAGCTAAACGATTGCCGAACTGGAGGAGTGGAATCAAGTGGCGGTGGGCTTTTCGTTATCAATGGATATTACAACCACCCGCTGAGGGGAGCTGATTGAATTTTAGATAAAGGATTTGAAACGAACAGAATAGTATGGTAAAGATTACCACTGTTGCGAAAGCACTTCCACCTTATACCAGATCGACTGCGGAAATCCTGCCGTATATCGAGGCCTGGCTAAGTGGGCAAGAGGATCGTTTTCGACGAAAGGTGCTAAAGATTTTTCGCAATGCCGGAGTAGACCATCGCTATTCCATCATTGATGCGCCGGAGATGTTCCTATCTCGGAGTTTTGAGGAGAATAACAACCGCTACATGGAGGGGGCCATTGCCCTGAGCGAAGAAAGCTTGCGTTCGGCCTTGGCTAAAGCCCAATGGAAGCCCGAAGACCTGGACTACATCATAACGGTGAGTTGTACAGGTTTCATGATACCCTCAGTAGATGCTCACTTGATTAACCGTTTAGGGATGCGGCAAGATATTGTTCGTTTACCGGTAACGGAAATGGGCTGCGCGGCGGGTGTGTCAGGTGTGATTTACGCCAACAATTTCCTGAAGGCCAATCCTGGTAAACGAGCCGCTGTTATTGCGGTAGAATCTCCCATGGCTACTTTTCAGCAGCAAGACTTTAGCATGGTTAACGTCGTCAGTGCGGCCATTTTTGGTGACGGCTGTGCGTGTGCCCTGCTTTCCTCTCACCCAGATGACGAAGGGCCACAGATTCTACACGAAGAAATGTACCACTTCTACGATGCCCAGCACATGATGGGTTTTGCTTTGAAAAATAGCGGCTTGCATATGATTCTGGATCAAACGGTACCGGAGAAAATCAAGTCGCACTTTAGTGATATTATCCATCCGTTTCTAGAACGAGCAGGTAGCCGCATAGAGGAGGTAGATCACTTGGTATTTCACCCAGGCGGTCGCAAAATTGTGCAGGCGGTAGAGGACTTGTTTGGCTCTTTGGGTAAAAGTATCCAGGATACGCGCGAAGTGCTACGGCTCTATGGCAATATGTCAAGCGCTACGGTACTCTACGTATTGGAACGTTTCATGGAACGCGGTATTCCTCCGGGGGAAAAGGGCTTGATGTTGAGTTTTGGCCCGGGCTTTTCGGCGCAGCGGGTTTTACTGGAGTGGTGAGTTTATTTGAATTAGTGAATTTAGTTGGGCCTGCGGCCCTGGTTGGTTGAATTAGTGAGGTCTCCTGCGTCGACCTTAGTTAGTTGAGTTAGTTGAGTTAGTTGAGTTGGTTGATTTAGTTGGGCCTCCTGCCGTCGGCCTTGGTTAGTTGAGTTAGTTCACTTACGTTAAAGCTACAGCGGATGAAATGAATTTAGTTGAATTAGTTGTTTTTACCCCTGGATTCTTGATCTAGGTGGAAATGGACTGAGACCAGGGACGGCTTGTATTCTAATTCTTACGCTAATTCTAATTGACCTGACTTTTACTGTCACTTTGATTAAGGAGACCAAAATGTTTATAAATGCACATATTCTAACTCTAATTTCTCCGTCCGACGAAGCTTTAAGCGTAGGCGGATCACTTTTACTGCTACTTTCACTTTAATTAAAATGTCTACAGTCTTCATCAAGCTCATAAATTCTAACCCTAATTCTAACCCTAATTCTAATCCTAATTCTAATTCTAATTCCCTTTCACTCCTATGCAAAACCACGCACTCCTACTCGGCGGATCATCAGGACTAGGCTTGGCAGCGGCCCACCAGTTAGCTCGCCAGGGCATGCACCTATGCATTGTGCACCGTGACCGCCGCTCACGTCTGCGCGAATTGGAGCAGGAATGGGAACGTATGCGCGCACACGGAGTTGAAGTGGTGTCTTATAATATGGATGCTATTCGTGCGGATAAACGAGCCGAAATTATTGAGGCCTTAGCGCAGCATTTAGGAGATTCTGGCCGACTGCGGGTATTGGTGCACAGCATAGCCAAAGGGAACCTGAAGCCGATGCTAAATGAGGAGGGTCCGACACTTGGGAATGATGATTTTGGATTGACTTTGGAGGCCATGGCTACTAGTCTTTTTGATTGGGTAAAGGATTGTCACAGCAAGGGCTTGTTTACGAATCCAGCGAGTGTGATCAGCTTTACCAGTGAAGGCAATAAGAAAGCCTGGCGCAATTACGCTGCCGTGTCTGCTGCTAAAGCGGCACTGGAGGCCATTACACGGAATATCGCCCTGGAGTTTGCACCGTTTGGGATCCGCGCTAACTGTGTACAGGCCGGCACGACCAATACGCCCAGCTTACGGATGATTCCTGGTTATGAACAACTAATTGAACACAGCCTGCAGCGAAACCCCTTTGGTCGGTTAACCCAAGCTGAGGATGTGGCCAAGGTAGTAGGCCTTTTGGTGAGAGATGAGGCACTATGGATTAACGGAGCGGTGATACCGGTGGATGGTGGAGAACATATGAGGTAAGGGTAGGAAGCTCACTGACGCTCGTGGTTGAAGCTCGCTTTGCTCGCGGTTAAAAGTTCGCTAAGACTCACGGTAAAGGCTCGTTGAACTCGCGGCAGGATTGGAAAAAGATGATTTGAATGGAAGTAAACAGGGATATACGACAACAAGTATTGGCATGGCTGCCTTACGGCGAAGGATTCCGCTTTGTGGATGAGCTGGAGGTGCTGACGGAGGATAGGGTAGTAGGCTTTTATCGTTTTACAGAGGACGCTTTCTTTTACCAAGGCCACTTCAAGGATCATCCGGTAACACCGGGGGTGATTTTGACGGAGTGCATGGCGCAAATTGGGGTCGTATGCCTCGGCATATACTTGCTACGTGACCAAATTGCTGCGGGACAGGTGCCGGGAGTGGCTTTATCAAGTCAAGCCGTTGACTACTTCAAGCCAGTGTATCCAGGAGAGCAGGTACGGGTTGAAGCAGCGCGGCAGTACTTTCGGTTTGGGAAGCTAAAATGCGAGGTGGCGATGTATAATGAACAAGATGACTTGGTTTGTAAAGGCACTTTGGCCGGCATGACAAAAAAGCTATAATATGAAGCAACGGGTAGTCATAACGGGTATGGGGGTGGCGGCACCAAATGGCGTAGGACTGGAAGCATTTGGCGCAGCTATTCGCGCTGGGCGATCTGGTATCCGCTATTACGAACGTTTGGCGGAGATGAAATTTTCCTGCTGCATCGCCGGAGAACCAGAAGTAACGGAGGAAATGAAACTGCGCTATCTGACTCCATTGCAACTCCGTAATTTTAGGAGCACAGGTATCCTCTATGGTTGTATGGCAGGTGTAGATGCCTGGGAGGATGCTGGCCTGGAACGCCGACCCAAAGATGCCGAGCCTGATTGGGATACCGGAATTGTGTTTGGAATGGGCAATAGCGGTGTGGACCAGATGCGCGAGGCCGCCTACAAACTGGATGGCGGGAAAGTTAAGCGGCTGGGCAGTACCACCGTGCCGCAGATTATGGCCAGTGGGGTGAGTGCATATCTGGGAGGTATATTGGGAACAGGAAATCAGGTCACCACAAACTCTTCTGCCTGTACTACAGGAACGGAGGCGATTATCTTGGGCTACGAACGCATTGTACTAGGCCACGCCAAACGTATGCTAGTCGGTAGTGCCAGCGATAGTGGTCCCTACATTTGGGGCGGCTTTGACGCTATGAAGGTGATGAACTTCAAGATGAATGATCAGCCCCAAGCAGCCTCTCGGCCATTAAGCGCTACCGCAATGGGCTTCGTGCCGGGTAGTGGGGCAGGGGCACTAATGTTGGAACGACTGGATAGTGCCCTGGAAAGAGGCGCGACCATCTACGCTGAAGTACTGGGTGGTGCGGTGAACTCCGGCGGCCAACGTATGGGGGGCACCATGACTGCCCCAAACGCTACCGCTGTCCAACGTTGTATCACAGCTGCCTTGCAAAATGCACAGGTACGTCCCGAAGAAGTAGACCTTATCAATGGTCACTTAACCGCAACCATGAAGGATCCTGATGAGATCCAGAATTGGACGGTTGCCCTGGGCCGAAAAGGAAGTAATTTTCCCATGATCCATTCCCTTAAGGCAATGATCGGTCACTGCATCAGCGCCGCCGGTTCTATTGAGACGGTCGCTGCGGTACTGGGGCTGTACGATAATTTTGTGTTCCCGTCGATCAATTGTGAAGATGTACATCCGGCCGTTAATGAGCTTATCGACTCTGATAAAATCGTGCGTGAAATGCAAGAAGATAGCAGCGTGAATATCGTGGCTAAAGCCGGTTTCGGTTTCGGTGATGTAAACGCCTGCCTCCTCCTGAAACGGTGGAATGAAAACCGCTGAAAATCGTCAAACGTATTGCTGTATTGACGCGATTCATCGCGTCCCGAATATAAAAACGAAACCAAAATGCAAGAAGAAAGAATAGCCACCCTCAAACGCATTATCACACCTTATGTGCAGAACAAAGAAGCACTGGAGCAACTCAGTGCGGAAACGGATTTTATCAAGGATCTAGAGATCAACTCGGCCCACTTGGTAGATATCATCCTGGACGTGGAAGATGAGTTTGATATTGAAATCGAGGATGAAGCCATGGAGGAAATGTTGACCGTTAAGGCAGCGCTGGATGTCATCAGTGCCAAGGTAGACGCCTAATGATTGGTAACGACATAGTCGATCTACATTATGCTGCACAACACCATGATTGGCGGCGTCATGGGTACGTGGAGAAAGTATTTACCGGTGAAGAGCGGGTGCGGATTGAGAATTCTGCTACTCCCGACCATCTCGTATGGACCTTATGGAGTGTAAAGGAAAGTGCGTACAAGTTTAGTGTGCAACAAGGAGCAGCGCGAAAGTATGCACCCAAGCAGCTCGTTACAGAATATTTAACGACTCTAGATGACGGCCATGCTATTTATAGCGTCAGCCACCAAGGGGTGAGTTGTTGTATTATTGTAGAGCAAGATGCGTCTTGCATTCACAGTGTAGCACTACCTTACCGTTCTGTCTGGGAGAGCGTGCAGATCGGTAAAGTTGAATTATCTACAGATGATGTAGCCGGGCAACGTTCTCGTTTACGGGGGGCACTGTATTCCAACTATATCGAGCGAACAAGCGCTGTAGCAGCCGATTATCGCATTCGCAAAAGTCCCGCCGGTGTGCCGTATCTATTCGCTGGAAAGGAACGTGTGGGAATATCACTTTCCTTCTCTCATCATGGGCATTTGGGTGCTTTTGCTTATAGTCTGGGAAGCGAAGGATAATGCCGCTAAGTATAGTGTAAACTTGTTGTGCAGACCTTCCGAAAGAAGTGATTAAGCATGAATCTCCTGCTTTGTAGACGTATTGCTCCCGATAGTTACCGGGAGCGTCTATACACCTGATTGTGGACCAATAGTTGCCATGAAAAATACCTTCGACAAGTTTGTTGCTTTTGTATTGGACCGCCGGTGGTGGATAATTATTCTACTAGCAATCTTGACCTTAGCTGGTGCAGTGTCGGTAGCACTCAACCTGCGCATCAATAATGCGGTTTCCATCTGGTTTTTGGAGGACAATGCTGACTATCAGAAATATCTGAGTTTTCAGCAAGATCGAGGGAGCGATGAAATTATCATTGCCATGATTCCGGCGGAGGAGAGCTACGCCCCCGAAACAATTGACTTATTGCAGCGCTTACACGTCGCGGTAGATTCATTGCCGGATGTAACGGCTACTTTAAGCCTCGCCAATGCGCGCTATCCGGTTTACTCTAACCGAAAACTATACTACCGCCCCGTTTATCAAGATGGCCGCAGCCCCGAGCAATTGGATCGCCTACTAAATGAGCTTCCAGCGGTTAAAAAGCAGCTCGTTAACCTGGACCGTCAAGCCGTATTCTTCTATGCTCAGCTGGATCCTACTGACCAAATCGAAAGCCGGCGGAACGAAATTGTTGAGTCAGTACGCACTGTATTTGATGAGGTGATTCCACAAGCCATCGTTTCGGGGCAACCCATCCTCAATGAAGCTTTCAATGCCTCGATCTACGAGGAGAGTAACTTTTTTGCGGTAGCTACGATAGCGGTGATCCTAATTCTGCTGCTGTTCCTTTTACCACATTGGCAGTACGTCCCCATTGCCCTGATATCCATAGCGGTTCCGGTGAGTCTATTGATGGGTAGTATGACCGCCATGGGGTATTCGTTGAATCTCATTTCCATGCTGATTCCTACTATCCTCATGGTGTACAGTGTGAGTGATGCGGTCCATGTCATCAACATCTTTCATCGAGAGGCGAATGCTGCTTCTGCGCTTGATCGCGCTGCCCAAATTAGTCTGGCTTTGCAGAAGAGTTGGAAGCCTTGCTGGTATACTACCCTCACCACTATTGTAGGCTATCTGGCCTTGTATTTGTCGCCCCTGCCGGCCTTTAAGGTCATGGGTGTTTTTACCTTTTGCGGGATGCTACTGGCCTTTTTCTTAGTCTATGTAATCTGTACCATTGGCTTCAGCTTTTTGACGGATTTGAAGCAGCAGCACAGTGTGCCAAAAATCAATGTGGCCAAACTGGTGGAACGGATTAACTACTGGACAACACATCGCAGTCGTATTATTTTACTGCTAGCTGCGATCGCCTTTGGTTTGGGCCTTTTTAGCTTAAGCCGACTGGAAGTCAATACTGATTCTTTGCACCTGCTAGGGGAGGGAAGTGCCAAGACCGACTTGTTTGCTATTGAGGATGCCTTAGGGGGGAATGCCCGTTTTCAAATCAACATTAGCCGTACAGATGGGGAGACGTTCCTCCAGGAAACAGAACTGGATCGACTCGCTGATTTTCAAGCGCAGATCGATAGTCTGGAGCAACTGGCTACTCCGGTATCTATCATTAACTTTCGCACCTTTCTGGAAAAGCGCACGACGCAATTATCCGTTTTTAGTCAGGTCAGGCTTCCAGAGGTTATACAAAATCAGCCGGAGCAGGCTAATTCCTTCTTCTCCCTTTTTGCTGATGATTTTGGTGAGGTCAATATTGCGGTCAATGTCAAAGAGTTAGAAACTAAGCAATTGGAGGAGCTCCTATCGGAAATCGAAGTTGCTTTTCGACAGTCTTTTCCGGAGGAAAGATACCAGTTAGATGTGCATGGGTTTTTAGCATTGTTTGCCCAGCTCAATCAGTTTATATTACAAACCCAGTTTCGCTCTTTCGGCCTGGCCTTTCTAGTGGCCTTTGTCATCCTCGTTTATTTCATTGGTGATTGGAAAATCAGCATTCTGGCGCTCCTGCCCAACCTCTTGCCACTAACCCTTACCATCTCGCTCATGGTGCTTTTAGGCATTGATCTGGAGGCGGCAAACGCTATGCTTGCTCCCATCATGCTGGGCGTAGCTATGGACGATACCATTCACTTGATGAACAAGTTTCAGGTGTATCGTAAAGCGGGAGATGATACGGTTGCCGCTATGGATAAGGCGTTACAATATACGGGAGGGGCTCTGCTGTCAACTACTATCGCTTTAGTATGCGGCTTTCTGGTAGTAGGATTTAGTGGAGTGGTTTCAGTAAGCACCTTTGGTTTACTTTGCGCCTTTACAGTGTTGACGGCTTTGCTGGCCGATGTAGTGGTATTGCCGGCGATGATGAAGCGCTGGGTAGACTAAGTAGAGAAAGGAAAATATGTTGACACCAATTGTGCCACGGCTTCTTGCCATGATGGGAGTAATACGTTGTCGAATTACAGTATTTATCAGGAGATTTACGATGATCGCTTCCTATTAAAGAGCGGAATTGAGCAAGGCTTGGAACAAGTAACCGGTGGCCGGGCTCAACTGACGCCAGCGGAACTGGATATGGTATTGTGTTGGATAGAGGATGGCGCTCCAGAGTAGGCTTTGCGATGTTTGAAGTCGGTGCCGGAATGCCCTGGTATTTTAAAATGACCTGGTAATATGTTTTGGGGTTTTAAGTGATTCAAATTCAATTAGATAATAAGCCTATTTCGGGAAGAATGAACTTGGAAGTCGACCAAGCAATTGGTAAATTCGATGAGGAGATGAATCTAATTAGGGCCAGATTGGTAGGCAATGTAAAACTTAAGCGTATGCGTTTACTTCTACTTTTGAGCAGCATCATTACGCTCACAAATCTCTCTGCCCAGCGAGTAGTAAACATAGAATTTCCGGTAAAGGGAGAAGTAGTTCTGACAGAAAAAATTACCATACCCAAAGTCACCCCAGGCTATACGCTTTGGCTCCCCCCAACGGACCAGATCCAAGGCCTGGTTGTATTCACCCATCCTCGTCGGGATACGATCAATAGTGATTTTATGATCGATTACGCCCTAGCTAATCATCTCGCAGTGATCTATGCGACCACCGACAATCGCCTGGAGTTCTTTTTTGCAGAAGATAAAATGCAGGAGATAGAGAACTACCTGCAAGAGGTGCTGACCGAGTATGAAATTCCTGCTGATAATATGTTGTACTGCGGTATGTCTTTAGAAGGAACTCGAGCGATGAGACTAGCTATGTACGGTGCCAGTGAAGCATCGCAGCATAGACTTCAGCCTAAAGCTATAGCTATTTGCGATGCTCCACTAGATATGGTACGTTTCCACCGCGAGATGGTCAAGGCAAAAAAATTGGCTTACACGCCAACTACCGAGAATGAGGGCACCTGGGTGTCTGGCTATTTGGAGGCCAATTTTGGGGGAACTCCTGCCGATACGCTTGCCGCTTATACGCAATACTCTCCCTACTGCTATCTGGATGACGATGGTCCTAACCTTGCTGCCTTTACACAAATTGCGATCCGGGCCTACACGGAACCGGACGTACAATGGTGGATGGAAACACGCGGTAAAGACTATTACGCCATGAATGCCATTGACTTGGCGGCTTTTGTGAACGCACTCCACGTACGTGGCCACCAAAAAGTAACCCTTATCACAACGCGCGATAAGGGTTATTTGCCCGATGGCAGCCGGCATCCTCATAGCTGGGGCATCGTAGACGAAAAAGACTTGATTGACTGGTTTCTCAGTCTGGAGTAGTTCTCCGAGAACTAGACGATGACTATGTATCGTCCGAAACGAAGAAAGGAATATTTGCGGTAGCAGAGTTGTTGTTACCATCCGATAGGTACAAGAACATCCGATACGGCCCTTTCTTGACCGGCGCCCGAAATTCGATCTTGCCATTTTCCGAACGGATCAGCTTAAACTCCATTGGCTCAGGCTTAGCCTCAGCATCACCACCAGAACGGATGTCCGTACTTTCCGGTAGGAGCTCTAAACGATAAGCCAAAGGATCGTTGTCTGGATCGTAAGCATCTACATCAATGGTGCAGACTGCCCCGGGCTTGGTGTAAACACTTTTTGCCGGAACTTGACCATTTATTTTGTAGGAGCTGATATGCGGAGCACGATTCTGTGGCCAGCTGCCGGTCCAAACGTATTCCAGTACGTCCATCACTTCTGTTTCTGAACCATCTTCCAGGAATACGCCGTACCAGGTACCAGTGGTTTCCTGCTTGTGTCCCCATAGGAAGACGTAGGAACCAACACACTGTTCTGGATCGTTGGCAATTCCTTTTTCGTAGCGTTCCTGATAAGAAACTGCTTTTTCACTACTCGTTTGCTCTAGTGGAACATTCCAGGCAGTTTTTGGCACTTCCCAGTGTCCGTTAGGCCCCCATTCCGTGATCATATAAGGACGATCCCAACCGTACTGCTTCAGTTCCTTACCTACACCTAGTAAACCAGCGTAAGTGTTGATACCGTAAATGTCAATACTTGGCGCTCTTTCCTTAACGAGTTGTACTTCCGCTACATCCAAACCTGCCGTCACGGTCATGGTTGGGTGGTTGGGGTCTTCCTCATGGATCATTGCGGCAATGTCTTCGATAGCGTTCCACACCTTGAAGTTGGCGTAGAAGAGATCACACTCATTTCCTACACCCCACATTAGCAGGGCAGGGTGATCTTTCAAGTCTTTAACTACCGCACGAAATCCTTCCAATTGTGCTTTAACCGCCTTAGGGTCATCATAATCAAATCCCTGGCGTTCCTGGCCAACCCACAAACCCATCAATACGGTCATACCGCGTTTGTGTGCTTCATCTAAATAGAATTTGGCATTATCAGGGCTCCAGGTACGAATGGAATTCGCGCCGTAGGCCGCCGCCTGATCCAGGAAGTCAGTTCCTCCTACTCCCTTTACGAAGTAAGGTTCGCCCCCGCGTAGGAGCGTCCATTGACCATCCTCTTGTACCATTTCTACTTTGATCGGTCCTTCTTCCTGCGCTAGCAGGATACTACCCCCGCACAGACCTAGCAGGGTGAGTAATAGACTTAGCGTACGCATGCTCTTATTGGTATTTATTTGCATTCTTAAATGAAGTGTTTGCAAAAATTAGGTAATACTGGCAAAAAGGCCAAGAAAATATGGATATGATGTACTAATGATGTAGCTAAAAATAGACCGATGTAGGCTTGATGTAGCTTTTTATTTAAGAATCCATAGGTCGTTCATTACATTTGTATAACACGGTGTTTGCGTAGTGGTTTGTTCACTTGCGCAAAAAGTTTGTAATACTGAATCCGTACCTATAAAACTTTTATTCAATACGCTTATAAGCAATTGCCTATGGTACACCACTACGCAGGAGATCGACATCGCACAAGATGGTTTTCGATCCTACCTTCACTGCGCAGAGCAGGGCCACTACTGTTACTTTTTGGCTTACTCTGGCAGACGGCCACCGCCCAATATCGGCCACCCGGCGACCTAACCGCAGCAACACAATGGGTAACCCCTTCGGCCTACGCTGTCGAAGATGATTCTACCGCTCGTTTGAACATGCTGATACCTCAAATGGGAGATCAGCAACTCAAAAAGCGGCCACAAAAGTTGACGGTCTTTGGTTATTACCGTCTCTTCCTTTATGGTCGGGATATGACTGATCCTTATCCCAATTTAGCGCCCTTTGAGCGCACCTATGGGGTAGGGGATGGTTATCGGGAACCAATGCTTTCGATGAACGTTCTGGCCCGGCCTAACGGTCGTTCGAGCTTCGGTACAGAATTATTCTTCTTTACCCCTTATCTAGGAACCGGGGCGGTAGACAATGTCTTCTCGGTGAACTTGGGCCTTAATTTCTACGGTAACTTCCGCACCGAATACGGTTCTTTCGGCGTTCGAGCTGGTGGTATCCACTGGTACAACCTCAGTCCTTTTACGGTAGGGGTATACCAGGTGTTGGACCGCTTCTCCATTTTCGATAGAACACCTTGGGAAGGCGTTACCCATACCGACAAATACGATGCTTATTACAACACGGGCTCGGTTAATGTAGGTGACTTGCGCTGGAATTTCCAGGCGTTCCAAGGTTTAGCCTTGAACGGTGGTAAGCTACCTGGCGATTTTGCTTTCGACCTGTTCTGGGGTAAGATGCAGCCTAATGGTGGGCTTCCAGGCGCACTCGCTGATCCCACTTTGACCATCCAAAACCCTGGTCAAGCTGGTAATATTCCTACCTATCAAGGTTTCACTGGTGATCGCCGTGTGCTTCCAAGCTACGTGACTGGTGGTAAAATAGCCAAAACCTTCGGTGCAAAACGCCAAACAGTGGCCCTAAATACCATCTATAGCCACACGGTCCTAGATAGTATTAGCGGAGAAAACTGGAATAATCAGGTTACCACCATTAGCTACGATTTGAAAGTGGGTGATGGTATTAGCATTGCCGGTGAAATTGGAGCAAGTAGCTTCCAAAGCCCAATTACCGAACAGCTTTGGGGCGAGGCTTTGATGGTCCGTGTAAAGGTACCTAAGAAATATACCGTGCTTCCGATTGACTTTCAAGTCTATCAAATTGGAGCCGACTTTTTCAGTCAGAGCGGAGAGATCAATACGGCCAGTAATCCTGAAATTCAGCAGAATTTCGTCGTAAACGTTCCAGCGGGACAAGTTGGTGCGGGTGGCTTATTGACCCAAACCAATCAGCTGGCGCACAACCGCCGTGGATTCAACCTGAATACGGGCTGGGAGTACAAAGACCTTAAACTGAATTTTGGTTATGGTTTAGCCGCAGAGTTAGAAGTACAGAACAGCGAGCTATCGTTCGTTCACCGGGTTAATGGACTTGCGTTGTCGCGGATTTATAATCCCTTCCCAGCTAACGCAGTTGGGGCAACAACATTCGGCCCTTACGGTCGTAAAGTCTCCTTCTTCCGGGGGGCATCTGAGGTAGTACAAACGACAGATCTTGATCCAGTTACTGCTGCACCATTGACCCGCAAGTACTATCACTCCGTTGACCTACAAGCAAAGTATAAGACAGAGCTGGCTGATCGAGTCCTTTATCTCTTCTACATCGGTAACCTTCAATCGGCTAAGTCGGAGGCCACTCTTTTACCAGGCCTGGATGAAAGTAGTTACCTCTACGTGCAGTATCATGAAATTGACCTGTACTATGAGCTCTTTGATGGCTTTCTATTAGCTGGTTATCTAGGACTAGAGAGAGCACAAGGTGGACGTTTTACCCGCTGGGGTGAGACTAACCTGCCGCTTAATCAAACGGGGCGCGGATATGGTCTGGGCTTTGATTGGACGGTGAACGATGCCACGGGTATTTATTTCCGTTATCGTCACATGGAATTTGAGGACGAGAGTTTTGAGTTGGATCGCTTACGGGGCAACGAGTTTACCCTGGAGCTTAAAAACTATTTCTAAATCAGCACGAGCACAATTATGAAACTATATATATCTTATTCCTTTTTCGGATTGCTGCTGCTCCTGGGCTTGGGCATGCCCCTACAGGCGCAGGATGGATCCTCCCTACCCAGCCGGGAAGATGCTTCCGCCGATGAAAAGGTTCAGTTCAATGGCCTGGGACGTACAATTTTAAACAGTACGAGTATCGATGGTGCTTTACTAGATACGGATAGCACCACTGCGCGCAATTTGCAAGACGGTGAGTTCTTGTTGGATGTTGCTATTAATGCCCAACCTAACGATAAGACGGAAGTACAAGGTATTCTTCGTCTGCGTAACGAGTTTGGTGGCTTTTTCGGAGCCGGTGTTACAGTCGAAATTCGTGAACTATGGGCCCGGGGCTTAATTGGCAATGCCGTGCGCTACCGTGTAGGTGACTTTGATCACGTGATGACACCGTACACCTTCTTCAATCCAGATCAAGAAGGTATTGTCAATCAGCCTACCATCTTCCAACCACAGAATGATGTAATCGACTACGAACTGTTTTACGGTGATGGTAATACCCGCCGTTTACAGGGTGCCAACCTAGACTTTGGTCTGGACTTCGCGCAAATCTTGCAGGAGGTTAAAGCAGATGCATTTATCGCCCGTATTCGCGGTACGGACTTCTTCACTACTCCTACCCGCTTTACTGGTGGTGGACAGTTGGATTTTGCGACGCGCCGCTTCGGTAATGACAGTACTGGGGTACGTGCCGATATTGGCATTAACTGGTCTAACGTTTGGGACGATCTGCAGTCTGGTAATGCTACTACGGGTATTCGCAATGATGTACTTTCGGTAGATTTTAGTGTAGACCTGTATGAGAATGAAAGCCTTGCAGTACAATTACGTGGTGAAGCTGGTCAATCTAATTTGGAGCAGCGCGACGGCGAAAAAGTAACAGCCGAAGAAGATGACACCTTCCTAGAAGCAGGAGTTGCCGTACAGTTGAAGAAGAGCAAGCTAGGTTTCTCCGCTACCTACTTGGATATCGGACCAGATTTCTTCAGTATCGGTGCGCAGAGTAAGCGAGTGGATTTCAACCGCCAGATGAGCTTCTACGATCGTATTGGTAATGACCGCCGTCTACGGACGCCAACCTTGTTTGATCTAGGTCGCGACCGTGCATTGTACACTTTCCAATTATCTGATCAACTCATGGCCTACGATCCACGTTATGCTAATGTGATGCCCTACGGCCAGGCGACGCCTAACCGTTCGGGAATCCAGATTGGTGTAAACTACGGAGATAATGAAAGCCCGCTGGAGGCGGAAGCAACCGTTTCTTTGCTGGAGGAAATCCGCGGCTCCGGTACATTTGAGTTGAAGAGCTTTACACAGATTCGTTTAGCGGCTGATGTACATATTAATCGTTTGGCGGATTGGAAGCGAACAACTGTCTTGACCTTAGGGTTACAACAAGAGCAGACTGATCGTTCCGGTCAGGATGTAGAGCAAGTTGATTTGAGTTCTACACTTATAGAGGTAGGTCTGGAAGCAGAACTATTTGATCGTTTCGACTTACTGGCGGGTGCCAGACTGTTGACTGCGGAGGGCTCTGATTATATTCCAGAGTACAGTGGGTTTAATGATATTGAGGACTTCCCGGGCCGTTTCATCGCTGATGATCAGGAAACTTTGATTGGTGCCGGATTCCGTTACCGTTTCCGTGACAACATTTACCTAACGTTACAATACCAGCAGTTTAGCCTGGAGCGTGCACAAGATCCGACTAACGATTACGATCTACGTCAGATTTTTGCGCAGTACAACATGGAGTTTTAATTTAATTCAGACCAATCTTAGCTTAAAGACAATGAAAAATATATCAATATATAGTGTGCTCCTTCTGCTGACCATGGTGGTCTGGAGTTGTGATCACGATACCGAGACCTTTGATGGTCCTAACCTGGTTGATCGTTTCGGTCCGTTCAATATTTTAGCGGATCTGGAAGTTAACCGTACTACCGTTGATTTCGGTGCCGGAGAGGACGTCCGCATGACGGCTCGTTTCAACAAGAATGTCAACTTCGTAATTCGCATCACTGGTATGGAAAGTGGCGCGGTGAAGACCATCGAAGCATTCGATAGTGAGTTAAACGCTAGCAATGCCATTTGGGACGGAGGAACGACTGAGCTGCCACTTTTCCGGGAAGAAATGTGCCGCATCGAGCTTATCATTCCCGAGGAAAACAACCTGACGCAGGAAGCGATGGTGGAAATAGTCAGTACCAGGGTGTATGAAGGTTCTTTATTCACCGATTTCGAAGACAATCCTGGCACCGATATTGAACTGGGTAATTTCGAATTTGAACTTACTAATGAAACCGGACGCCGTTCAGATGGGACTGCTGCTCAGGGAGACTGGTTTTACCTTTTCGAAGGTACCGATAATGTAGTTGGCAATTTCTTTGTCGGCTTGATCAATATCAACTCAACGATTACTGGTAACACCTACGCACCGGTGCCTACTACCGTTCCTGAGGACTTGTGGTTTAACGCATTCTTGTACGCCGATGGCGGCCCACACGGAATTGCGGTTATTCAGTTTGTCTACGACTCTAACGATAGTGGTGCCTTTGAAGATGGACAAGATCAAACCTTCCAGGTTGATGGAGATTATCCATTAGGTTTTGAAGGCTGGAGACATATCAACCACACGATGGCAGATATTGGTATGACGGAAGAGCAGGTGTCTAAGATCGTAGCGATCCGGGCACTGCTGATTTCCGACATGAACAGCCAGCCGAATCCGCCACTACAGGTAGACTTTGGCCTTGATTTCCTAACCTTCACCAGTGGAGGACCACTGGAATTATAGGATCAAAAATCGTGCGATAATGAAGAAGAAAAAGAATCAATTTGGGGATGTTTGGCAGGTATCGCTGCCGTTTCTGGGCTTAATGCTCTTCTTATCCGCTTGCGGTATTCAAATGCAAACTAATAGCCTTTACGATGGTGTAGAAGCTGCCGAGGTGGTACCAAAGCCAGAGCGCATCTCCTTAGCCGTAGAGCCTGTCCTCTTTGAAGATGACGGTGCTAACTTCTGGACCCCAACAGATGGTGATTGTACAGATGGTATGGTGGTGGATGATGTGACGCGTACGGGTGATCGAGCATTGAAAGTGAGTTGGAACCGCGCCGATTGTGAATGGGCTGGTTTTGGTATTGGTTGGGATGACTGGGCTGGAAAAGACCTGTCTTCGATTTTTGATCATGCTGCCTTTGAGATGTACGTTCGCACCACGGAGGGCCAAATGTTTGGTTTGCCAGTGGTCTTGACACTGGAAGACTACAGTGGAAATATGGCCTGGTCTTATATTTCTAACAAGTACTTCGAACGCTACTTCCTGGATGAGGAATGGCAAAAGGTGGCTGTGCCCCTGAATACCTTCGATCTCACCGAAGATGGTCTGGATATCACTAACATCAAGCAGTTGATGTTTGAGTTACAACAGGCTGGTGGGGTGTATCTGGATGATATTCGTTTGGTATACTACGAAGCACCTCCAACTGAGATCTGGTTGCCAGAGGAAGTTACGCCAGTTGCGCCGACTTATCCGGTGACTTTGTTCTCTGATGCCTTCATCAACAACAATGGTTGGGGTATTCACGAGGATCACTGCCAGAACTTCCGCCTTACGAGTGAGACGGCTAGTGAGGGTAGTCAGTCGATTCACGCTACTTGGGATGCCTCAAAAGCAGAGTGCTACCGCGTGCAGTTGGGGGCGAGCTGGAACAAGTGGTTCCGGATCGATATCGAGTCTGCTAAGGATGATATGGTTATCAGTCTGGATCTGAAGAGCGATGCTGATCTGCTGCAAAGTCAGAACATGCGCATTGGCTTTGAGGACTACCAGCGGGCGACTACCTATGTCACCCTAAGCAGTGATTACTTACCCAACGGTACTTTCAATACGGGAGAGTGGCAGACGGTGACCATTCCACTGTCGGATCTGCCAGATTCTGCGAATTTCGCGGACATCAAGCAATTTGTCATCCAAATGGATAAGTCGGGTGATGCTTATATCGACAATATTCGTTTGGTGAGAACTAATAGTTAAAAGCAATTACTGAGTAACTGAGTACGGTTTAATAGCCGTGCAATGTTCCTATCCTTCTCGTACGGAGTAGCCTGTTTCAATAGGCTACTCCGTTTTTCATTGGCATCCGCAATACACTCTAAATCAGTGAAGACGAGAGCGGCCTCGTTGAGTGGCATTATAAAAAGAGGAAGTAAGTACACTCTTTATTCGCGTTCCAGTAATTGAACCGGCTGTTACGAACTAGCTGGAATAGCCAAAAAAAGCAGGAAGAGGAAACCAGTTTCTCCTTCCTGCTACCAAGTAATCTAAACTTAGTGCGCTTCTACTCCGCCGCCTTCACGTAGAATGGAATATTGGCGTGAGCAACATGGTTGTTACCATCGGCAACCGATACGAAAATGCGATAAGCACCTTCCGTCGCTGGTGTTTTGAATTCAACCGCAGCCGAATTACTTTCTCCGGAGAAGAGTCCCGCCACAGGTTCTGGCACAGACTCCAGGTCGCCTCCATCTCCTAAATCAGTACTTTCTGGCATGATTTCCCAGCTATAAGTGAGCTGATCACCTTCCGGATCGCTAACCGTGGTTGTGCTGGTGTAGGTGGCATCCGGCTGGAGCATGATATTATCATAAGGCCCTTTACCGTCCAATAGCATTTCTTCCAGGCGAGGAGAACGGTTCTCCGGCCAGGTGCCGTTCCAGATGTAGTGCATAGCGTCCACCGCTTCTGTTTCTTGACCGTCAGGCATGAACATACCGTACCAAGTAGGTGTGCGCTCTTGCTTTTGGCCCCAAAGGAATACGTACGAACCAACGCAGTTATTCTTGTTAGCTTCAATGGCTACCTTGTAACGATCGCGGTAGAAGTCAGCCTTCTGGCTACTGTTATTTTCTACCGGTGCACCCCACTCGGTCTTACCTACTTCCCAGTGGCCGGTGGCTCCCCATTCCGTAACCATATACGGGCCATCCCAACCAGCATCACTCATGCGCTGGGTCAGGTTCACAATATCGCCGTACATCTGAATGCTCAGGAGATCAATATCTGGCGCTCGCTCCTTGATGTCATTGGCCAGGGTAGAGTCAATACCCGCTAGGGTAGTGGTGGTCAAGTGATTCGGATCTACCTCGTGGATGTACTCAGATACCTGATTCACCGCATCCCAAACTTTAGGGTTAGTAGCGCGGAGGTTGAGCTCGTTGCCAATGGCCCAAATAATGAGGGCAGGATGATCCTTATACAACTGGATTTCCTCCTTAATGCGCTCAAACTGTTCCGCAACGGCAGCTGGATCGTCATAGTCAAAACCATGCCGTTCGCGGGCTACCTCGATGCCCATAGTAACGTACAAACCGTTCTTTTGGGCACGGTCCAGTACTTCCTGGCCGGTATCTTGTCCGTTGTCCGTACGCCAGGTGCGGAAGGAATTAGCTCCGTGTTCGGCCAGGGCCTCTACGTTGCCAAATTCTAGACCTGCTCCGTCGATGTAGAATGGATCACCGTTTAATAGTAGCTGGTAAGCACCATCATCGGTTTGCACCAATTCCATTTTTGCCATTGCATCCGTAGCCTCCTCTTCTGCTGGTGGAGTTTCGGTATTGCAGCTGTAGAAACATATTGCCCCCATCAATAGGGCACACCATAATTTATTCACGACTTCAAGCTTTTTTTGGATGTATGACCACTTCCGTGGAAAGGCACGGAAGTGGTTTGAGTGTCAATTTTTATTATTCTTTAACCAGCAATTCCTCTAGCTCCTCTAAGGACTTGCCTTTGGTTTCGGGTACTACAAAGAGTACGAAGAATACCCCAATGAGACCAAATACCCCGTAGATGAGGAAGGTCGTTGACGCACCGAGCGTTGCCAATTCCCAAGGGAAGACCAATTGCACAAGGAAACTAACACCAGAGTTGATGAGACCAACGAAAGAGATAGCCAATCCGCGTACGGCATTCGGGAACAATTCAGAGAATAGTACCCACATAACTGGCCCAATTGAAATGGCGAATGAAGCCACAAACCCTAGGATACCTAGTAGCACCAGTGTAGGATTAATCGTGATGGCACCAGAGACCAACTCCGATTCGTAAGTGCCGGCCGCTTTTTCACCTATTGCGGCTTGCAGTGCATTTTTGTATTCTAGGTCACTACCAAAGCTTACGCCTACTACATCCGTCAAGGCGTCCTTGTTGATTTCTGCGGGCAGTGTAGCAACAGCCTCTTGTGTAAGGGTATAGTCGGCTGTGTTGAAACTGTACGCCAGTATAAACATACAGATCGCAATACCGGCCAGACCAAATAGTAGTAGTGGCTTACGCCCCAGCTTATCAATCAGGGCAATGGCGATAAGGGTAAATACCAGGTTGATCACCCCAACATAAATAGCCTGTGAGAAAGAAGCATCTGTACCAACACCTGATTGCTCAAAGATCATCGGAGCGTAGAAGAATACAGAGTTGATACCTGTAATCTGCTGCAAGACACCAACCACTATACCTATGGTCAATACGAGTGCCATCGACTTCTTGAACAATTCCGAAATCGGCAGCTTGCTGGTTTGGTCGCCCACTTCCATGGCATTGCGAATTTTCTCCAGCTCGGCTGCGGCATCTTCGCCAGAGGCCCGTTTCATCACGGACATGGCTTCGTCAAACTCTCCTTTCATCACCAACCAGCGTGGACTGCGAGGTACAAAATAGAGACCCGCAAAGTAGAGTATAGCCGGTAGGGTTTCCAGACCTAGCATCCAGCGCCAGTTCCATTCGTCGAACTTCAGGTTCATCGCCCATTCCGCATCCGACTTGCCTAACTGTAGAATTAGGTAGTTGGTGAAGAAGGCTACTGAAATACCGATTACGATATTCAACTGGTTAAAGGAAACCATGCGACCACGTAGCTCCGGTGGAGAAATTTCGGCGATGTACATAGGTGCGATAATCAAAGAAGCACCCACACCAACTCCACCGATCATACGGGCAATTACCAAGGCTGTATAGGATGGAGCGAAGGCTGAACCTATAGCTGAGATAGCGTAGAGGACTGCGGCATATTTTAAAACTCTGCGACGCCCGATCCGGTCACTTAAGGGGCCGGCCGCCAACATCGCAAGGGTCGCAGTAAGGGTCAATGAGCTTACGGACCATCCCACCTGCAGCTTTGTGAGTCCGAATTCTATTTCAATAAATTTGTTCACCCCCGAAATCACTGAGGCGTCAAAGCCCATCAAAAAGCCACCCAGCGCAACGATCAAGGCCGTGGTGACAATGTAGAAGGTACTGTTCTTCATTGTTCTAGTTTAGATTTTATACTAAGTCTAAGTATATGCAGCTCTGGAAATGGTTGGAATAACCCGTTCTCAAAGGCGTATACGATCATTTACGCGGCAGGAGAATACCTGAGTAGCGTATTTGCGGTGTCGTGGTTTAGAGGGGAAAAATGGGGTTTGCCTATCGGCAATGTATTGTTGTATTAAGCATCCCCGGACAGGGAGTTTCACTACCGGGGATGCTTTCATGTGGTATGAGAAAGGCGAGCCTTTATTGTACCAATAGCTTACCTGTAGCTGATTCACCATCAACTGTCAAGGTATAAAAGTACAAGCCTTTTGGCAATTCTACCGTAGAGTAGGGGATTTGATAGCTTCCAGGTGCCTGGTTAGCACGGAAAATCTGCCCTATATACTGCCCATTGGCGTGGTGTAGGCTGATACTTACCTCTGCTGATTCCGTCAACTCGTACTGGAAGTTGGTCATTTCTGTAGCTGGGTTCGGGAAAGCGTTGAAAGCTTCCACATTGCTCAGTACGTCAAAAGTATTGACAGGATCTCCAAGTTGGAGATTATCAAAGTAGTATTGATCCGCGGTAAAGTTGGCAGGATCAAACAAAATCACGATTTGGTTGAAACTTTGGCCTGCTGCCCCACTGAAGTCATAGCTTAGGGTTTCCCAGGCATTGGATCCACTGGTGGATACAGATACGCCTAGTGCTTCAACTGGTTCAGAACCATCATCCAAGTTCTGCTGCAAAGAAATACGTACCTCGGTTGGAGCAGCAGAGTCCCAAACATCTAGTGTAAGCGTTGTACTAGCTGCATCAAGAGTAGCGATACCCTCGGTACGGGCTATGATTACATCGAATTCTTCCGCAGCATTACGGATGTAAGAACCCACAAAGTCACTCATATTTCCATTCTGGTCAGGATTTGCAATCCGGCGGAAGTTGATACCTGAATGAGAAAAAGTGAAGTCTACATTCTGCTGGCACTCGAAATCCATAAAGACAGTAGCGTCTAGTACCGCATCGGCACAAGGATCATCGGCCAACTCTGGGCCGTTTAGGTTGTCAAAGTACCACTGGGTGCCATTATTTGTGTTAGGCTCGAACAACAGAACGATACGGTCTACAGCGGTATTAGAAACGCCGGCGTCTGGTTGTTCAACAAAGCCAAATGTCAAAGTCTCCCATTCTTCCGTAGCAGTTGTCACTGCGGTATAGGCACTGTGGCGGCCAGTTGGGAAGTTATCCGGAAGTGCATCTACACTATTTTCAAGTGTAATTTGCACCGTCAAACCAGGAGCAGGGCTCCAAACATCAATGGACATTTGCTTTGCACCAGAGAGGTAGTCAGCCAAATCAGCCATAAGGGCATCCAAAATAATAACATCAAACGCATCACCTGGGTTACGGGCGTAAGCAGCAACTACTCGGCTGTCATTTACTCCGTTTGGTGCAGGATTGGCAAAGTAAGGAATAAAGGTTCCGCTAATGAACCCGTAGGTCCCTTTGCGCTGGTCTTCAAAGTTATCCCAAGTAGTCTGTGCTATTAAGCCTTGGGCAAGTATTAGAATGGATAGGGCGAAGTACAACTTCTTCATACAAGAAAGTTTGAGTGATTGATGAATATGATGTGATGGTTGCTATGTCGGCGGTGTAGAGACGCTCCTGATAACTATCGGGAGCAATGCGTCTCTAGCCAAACAGCCAATGTTGTCAGTTTTTACCCCTCCTGGAATACGCGTACATAATCCACTTCCATAACTTGAGGGAATTGGGTAGATGCATCAGGGTTACCCGGCAGATTACCGCCTACCGCAATATTCATAATCAAGTGGAAGTTCTGATCGAACGGCCAGGTAGTGGGTAGGGTAGTGCTACGAGAGAAAGGAGTACCAAAAGGCTCACCATCTACCATCATCTGGATACAATCTTCGTTCCAGAGTACGGAGAAGATGTGGAACTCATCGTTGAAGTTCGGGCCGGCATCTTTTTCGAAATACTCAGAAGTAAAGCGCCAGAAGTCGTGGCCGTAGTGAATGGTACCAAATACGCGGTCTGGATCATTACCTAGGTATTCCATGATATCGATCTCGCCGCTCTTCGGCCATCCACCGTATACGTTATCGGTTGGTAGCATCCAGATTGCTGGCCACAGGCCTTGACCAATCGGTAGGCGGGCACGAACGTCGATACGACCGTAGCGCCAGTCACCTTTGTTTTTGGTGACCATCCGCGTTGAGGTGTACTGATGTTGATTTAAGTACAATGGAAATTCTCTTTTCGCCGTCATGGTAAGGATGCCATCATTGACGCGCACGTTCTCCGGACGATCCGTGTAATATTGCAATTCGTTGTTACCCCATCCACAGAGGTCTGGGCTAATATCACAGCCATCGCCTAGATCGTAGGACCACTTGCTGTCATCAACGCTATCGCCGTCAAATTCGTCGCTCCAGACCATAGTGTAGCTGGCGCCTAAGTCGCTTGGGAAACGGCAGCCGGCCACTTCTTCTTGCTTTTCGCAGGAGCTGAAAGTAAAGGCGGAAAAGAATGCGAAAAGGATAGATGAAATTTGGATTACAGATATTCTCATGACCATTTGTTTTGTTGAAAGCTTACTCTACCAAATTTAGCAGGTATTTTTGAAGCAGGCATACATCATGGCTACTTCTTGTCTGCCAACTGTCTTTTATTACCACATCATTACTACATCATTGCACATATTCGATTATCTTGGCGCAGACTTAGGTGTTTGGGCTACCCTAGTAATTACTGGGTTTTCCTGCCTTTTAAGGTAAGAAGGATGAGGTATTACAGACTTTCTCATTGTTTCAATTCGACTACATCACTAGTGCACAGCCTTTTGCTGGTAGCACTGGTTTTTGCTGTGGTAGGTGAGATATTCACCCAGGAAAACCGCTTCGGTATCCCCGAAACTGTCAACTACGCCAAGGATGAATACCGGGCTGGTACTCAAAACTGGGCTATCACACAAGATGATAGTGGCCTGGTTATTTTTGGAAATAACAAGGGCGTACTGGTTTTTGATGGCTCCGACTGGGAATTAGTGCCTTTGCCCAACCGTACCATCGTCCGCTCTTTAGCGAAAGCACCTGATGGCCGCATCTACGTGGGCGGGCAGGATGAGTTCGGTTACCTGGATCGGGATGATTGTCAGCAGATTTGCTACCGATCACTCAGTCACCAGTTGCCGGAAATGGAGCAAAGCTTTGAAGATGTCTGGAAAATATTTGTGGGTAAAGACGAGGTCTTTTTTTGCACCCATGAGACCCTGTTCCGTTGGGACGGACAGCGTTTTGACAAAACACCTGCGCAGCAACGCTTCGAGAATTTTTTCTGGCTAGACGAGCAACTTTACGCACAGGATATTGGTACCGGTCTCCAACGCTGGACTGGGAACAGCTTCGAATTGGTTCCAGAAGGCCAGCTTTTCGTTGAAACCCACATTACTGCCATTTTACCCCGTGGCGAGTCTATCTTAATTGTCACTGATTTAGACGGACTCTATCAAATGCAGGAGAATACCATTGTGAGCTGGGAAGTCTCGGCCTCACAATTTTTGCGCCTCAACCAGGCCTACTGCGCTATTGCACTAAAGGACGGAAATATGGCCATTGGCACCGTGCAAAATGGGCTGGTGATCATGGATCAGACCGGAAATATTGTGCAGCATATCAATAAGGCGGTTGGTCTGCAGAACAACACTGTACTCTCCCTTTTTCAAGATAACCTGGATAATTTCTGGCTGGCAGCGGATAACGGTATCGACTATGTAAAGATCAGTACGCCCTTTTCATTGATTGGTGATTACCTCGGAATAGATGGTACGGGTTACTCGGCCATTATTCACGAGGGGCTGTTATTCCTGGCAACCAATCAGGGACTTTTTACGCTAGATTGGCCAGTGCGACGCGAAGGTATGCGTCTGCCACCGGCGCGGGAAGTGGGCCGGCCAAGTGGTCAAATTTGGGGCTTCAGCAAGTTGGATGAAAGCTTGCTGATCAATGCTCACACCGGACTTTTCGAGTGGAATCAAGGGCAACTGACGCCACTTTTTACTTCAGAAGGCTCGTGGAAGGTGGTCAGTCTACCCAAGCACCCCAACCTGGCCTTGGAAGGCGGATATACCGGCTTGAGGCTCTACACTAAAAACACTGCAACCAACCGCTGGCAGTTCAGTCACCGAATCGAAGGCTTCGATGAGTCAGCCCGAGTTTTTGAGGTAGACGAGGACGGCTACATCTGGGTATCGCACGCCTACAAGGGCCTGTTTCGCTTAAGGCTGATCAATGAAAATAGAGAAACGGAAGTGAAGTTCTACGGCCGCGATGAAGGACTGCCTGGTACCATTTCCCTCAATGTACTCAAGATTGAAAATGATCTCATCGCCACGACACCCGAGGGGGCCTATCGCTACAACTCAGGGTCAGATCAATTTGAACCCTTTACGGATTTAAATAATCTGCTGGACGGAGTGTCGCCCATTGCGCGCTTATTACAAGATGCGGATGGTCGGCTTTGGTTTTCCAAGGCTCAGGAGTTTGGCTACTTTGAGTTACAGCAATCTGGTTTCCTCCAAGAACCAACAGTAGAACGGGTGTATTCCAACCACCTGCAGGAATACCTGGTAGACGGCTTTGAACATGTTTCCTCGCTGGATAGCAACAACTTACTCATTGCTACAGAGAAGGGCTTCATCAGCTACCACCCCCAGGAAGGTGCTAAACGCGGTACTGGAATTAACGTATTGATCCGGGAGGCTAGTTTGGTTGATATCCAAGACTCTATTTTGTATTCCGAAGGGCTGCAAAGCTTGAGTACAGCACCAGTGAAAGACTTCGAGATACACCACTCGCTGAATGGACTGCGTTTCCGCTTTGCGGCGCCGTTTTACGAACAAACAGATAATATCCAATATCGTCACCGCTTGTTGGGTTACCAGGAGGAGTGGTCGGCTTGGCGTACACGAAAGGAAAAAGAGTACACCAACTTACCGGCCGGTGATTATGTCTTCATGGTGCAGGCGCGTAATTCTTATAACGTTGAAAGTGAGTCCACTCAATTTGCCTTTACGATACTACCTGCCTGGTATGCTTCGATTTGGGCCCGATTGCTGTATGCCTTGCTGGGCGTTGCCACAGTAATAGCTATGATGGCCTACAATGCGCGTCGCTTAAGCAAGCAGCACGGTAAAATTGTGGCCAAGC
Organism: Bacteroidota bacterium; assembly: GCA_038528965.1. GTDB lineage: Bacteria > Bacteroidota > Bacteroidia > Chitinophagales > Saprospiraceae > Lewinella. The sequence continues at coordinate 76,993 of JBCBEC010000010.1, forward strand.
AAGCGGAGGAATTCGCTCAGACCGAGGCGCGATTACAAGAGGAAAAAGAGCAATCAACTATTGAAATCAACCGCCTTCGGTCGGAGAAATTGGAAGCCGATATTCAGCATCAAACCTCCCAATTGGCCTCGGCCACGATGCACTTAGTCCAAAAAGGAGAGGTGTTATTGAAGATCAAAAAGGAGCTCACAAAAATTCTCCAAGGGGAAACGATAGAGGACAACCGCCGTAAGCTCCAACGCATCATCCACACCATCGATGGTAATACCCGCCTCGATAGCAATTGGGAACAATTTGAAATTTATTTTGATCAGGTTCACAAAAATTTCCTCCGCAACCTCCGCGAAAAGTATCCTGATTTGACACCAAAAGATCAAAAGCTCTGTGCTTACCTGCGCATGAACCTGACCACCAAAGAGATCGCACCGCTGATGAACATCTCCGTCCGTGGCGTCGAAATCAGCCGTTACCGCTTGCGTAAAAAACTCCAGCTAGACACCGATACCAATTTGACGGATTTTATTATGCGGTTCTGAGAGAATTAGAATTAGAATGAGAATTAGCGTTAGAATCTTCGTGATTAAACAAACGCTCCAACGATCAAACTATCTAACCCATTAAATTCAATTTATCCACCGAAGCCTTTGGCGTAGGAGGCCCAACCCAACTAACTAAGGTCGACGCAGGAGACCGAACTAAATTCACTAACCAAGGCCGACGGCAGGAGGCCCAACTAAATCAACCAACTCAACTAACTAAGGCCGACGGCAGGAGGCCTAACCAATTCAACTAAATTCACCAACCAAGGCCGCAGGCCTAACTAAACTCACTGCTTTTCCAAATACCGATGAATAGCCGCAAAATCCAACCTGCCCATACCCTGCTTACTGGCCGCAGCGAATAGCTCTTTGGCGACATTAGCCAGGTACAAAGGTTGCTGATGCTCGTAGGCGGTGACCGCAGCTAGGTGCAAATCCTTCTGCATCCATTCCAATGGGAACTGTACTTCGTAATCATCTCCACGCACCATTTCTGCTTTGAACTTGGTAAAGGGAGCGGAGACGACGAGATTCGGTAAAGTGTTGAGTAAGAAGTCCTTGTCAATTCCCATCTTTTCTCCCAGGAGAACGGCCTCTGAAAAAATGATCATCGATTGTGCCAGCATGATATTGACCAGCATTTTGTAGGAGGCACCCTGTCCTGCTTCGCCAATGCGGATGGTCTTTTTACCCATGTAATCTAGCAATGGGCTGATAGTACTCAGCAGGCTTTCGTCGGCACCGACAAAAAAGACCAATTCGGCGTTTTGGGCGTGTGGCTTCGTGCCCGCTACTGGAGTATCCGCGAAACGAACCTTATGCGCTTGCGCAGCCGCCAGTGCTTCTTTGCTGAACGAGGGGTTCACGGTGGTACAATCTGCCCAGATCGCACCTTCTTGCATAGCGGATAAGGCACCATTGTCCCCAAAGAAGACGTAGCGAACTACTTCTGGAGTAGACAACATACTGAATACAATATCAGCCCCGGCAACAGCTTCATTGGCCGAGCTGGCTACTTGAGCGCCGTCCTTAGCTAGCTGTTCCGCTGCGGCTTGCGACCGATTGTAAACGGTGAGCTCAACTCCATTTTTAAGGAGGTTAGCCGCCATCCGACTGCCCATAATACCCAGGCCGATAAATGTTACTTTCATCATTATTGTTTTAGTGTGATTTAATTTATTAGCGAGAATTTAGCCGAAGAGACGCATTGTAATGTGCCTTTACGCTCCCCGATGTTGTTACAAAGGTGCAGTTTGAATCGTGTGATATCTATCGCTCTTCTACCATAAATTGCACTGAGCCGTCAAAAGATTATTTTTGGAATTATACCTAAGCATTCATTATGACTGAAGTAACCACCCGCCCCGCCACCCTTGCTGATCACGAAGTCTTACTTACCTTCGAAAAAGGGATTATTGTGGCCGAGCGCCCATTAGACGAGACACTCAAATCCGGAGAAATTCACTACTATGATCTTACCGAACTCATTCAGCAACCAGATGCGCACGTAGTGGTAGCACAAGTAGGGGAGGAGCTGGTTGGCTCTGGTTACGCCCTTCTGGTTCCTTCGATCGATTATCGCACCCACGATGTTCATGCTTATCTGGGCTTTATGTACGTTAAGCCCAGTTTTCGCGGAAGGGGGATTAATCAATTAGTTTTGGACGATTTGATTGACTGGGCGAAGAGTCGTGGGGTCTATGAAATCCAGTTGGAAGTTTATCCTGATAACGTCGCAGCGGTGCGGGCTTACGAAAAGGCGGGCTTTAAGCCCAATTTACTGCGTATGCGCATGGATGTCAGAACCCTCTCATCATGAAGCAGGAGATCATTGCTAACTTTCAACAACACGCCAATACCACTCCCGCAACTACGGAGGGAATGCACGTTGTGGAGCAAGCGGAACTGAGCTGGGTAGATAGTGGCCTGAAGAGTGACACCTTTAATGTGGCTTTCGCTCACCGCGGAAGATCATTGCCCCTTTCGCAAATTCACGCACTACAGTTTTATTACCAACAACAACAAGCTACTTTTTGCCTTTGGGTACCGGAGGATGAGCTTTGGCCTCAGCTGGAACAGGATCTGCAGCAAGCTGGACTACAACGCCAAGCAATTGCAGTTGGGATGGGGATGCTTTGCGCGGAGGTACCTGTAGCAGAGCTGGATGCCACGGGAATAGAAGCAGTACAAACAACCGAAGACTTAGCCGCCTATGCTAGCGTAATTGCCGCTAATTGGTCACCACCGGATAAGGATGTACAGCAGTATTACCAGCAAGCAAGTGGGACGTATTTGTCTGCAAATTCACCGAGTCGTCTTTTCATCTATCGGCAGGAAGGCGAGGTCGTTGCCACGGGCGAGTTATTTGCCGTGGACCAACGAACAGCCGGTATCTACGGACTTTGTACCCTGGAAACGCACCGCCGAAAAGGTATTGCTACGCGTATGATGTCCTATATCATGCAGCAGGCTTGCCAGAGCGGGTACGAACAGCTTATCTTACACGCCTCGGAGGCTGGATTGGGCATTTATCACCGTCTGGGCTTCCGCACCCACACGCATCTTTACGAGTATGCCTGAAAAGTACTGTTATGTCCAAGCAAAAGATATTTGATTTCCTGCGCGATCTCTCGGCTAATAATTCCAAGGATTGGATGGACGTCAATCGGAAGCGTTATCACGAAGCCAAAGATATCTGGCTGGCAGAGATTGAGCTGATACTGCGCCGACTGGTGACCCACGATCCAGATTTCGAGCAAATGCGGGCCAAGGATACCCTCATGCGTATCACTAATAATCGGCGTTTCCATCCGGATAAACCCCTTTATCGCGATCATTTTGCCTGTAGTCCCAATACGGATATGCAAACACCGGGCTTTTATATCCACATTAGTCCCAGTGGTTCCTTCATTGGTGGTGGTATCTACCGGCCCCCATCACCAGTACTGCAAAAGATCCGTGAAGGGATTGACTACGACGGGGAAAAGTTCAAACAGATTCTCAAGTCTGCTCCATTTACTGATATGTACCGTGCTTTGGATCCGGATGAACAAATGCTGAAGACCGCTCCCCGTGGTTTTGCGAAGGATCATATCCACGTAGATCTGCTACGGCGCAAGAGTTTCACGGCGATTACTCCATTGACGGAGGCTCAGGTCGTCTCGGATGATTTTCCCGCCTTCGCGGAACGAGCCTACTTGTCACTAAAGCCATTCTGTGATTACCTGACACAAGCCGTGAAGTTTGAGGCTTAGCGCTATTGTCTATGTATTTTGACCTCAATTATGAAAGTGTCCCCTTACTGTTCTTTTTCCTGCAGGGGATTGTATTTGGTACTTTGCTATTAGTTAATAGCTTTCGTCAACAACAACGAGCTAGCCTTTGGCTGGGATTGTGGACCATACTTAGTTGCCTGTATATAACACCTTGGATGTGTGGTCATGCGGGCTGGTACGCCGCAGATGGTTATCGTGAAGTGCTCTTTTTCCTACCCTTACAGCAGTTCTTCTTTTTGGGCCCGCTGATCTTTTTCTATGTTTCTTCCTTGCTTCAACCCGGATTCCGACTCCGAGGGAAGCAGTGGTGGCATCTGGTGCCTGGTACCCTTTATTTACTCTATAGCTTGGTGGTTTGGGTTACGGACGTTTTGGTGTTGGATGAATATTATTTCTACGCTGATGGTCGTGATAAAGATCTGGCCCCCTGGTATCAGATTTCGGGACTGGCCGTGGTGCTTTACTATGTGGTGCGGAGCCTTCGATTGTACCAAAATTACCGCAAACGAATCTACGATGAATTGAGTTACGCGGATGGAGTACTATTTCGTTGGTTACGACAGTTCTTAGCCGCCTTGTTTCTGATCATTTTCCTACGCCTCACCTTCCTGGTCCTGTTTCCCCATTGGGGCGATTTTAGCACTAAATGGTACTACTACGTCGCTTATGCGCTGCTGGCTTATTTCATTGGCTTTCGGGCTTATCTGCACGCCGTCCTGGCTAGTCACCTATTACCCGGTAAGGAATGGCTGCAAGCAGAAATAACCGAGGAAGAAGTTGAGGTGATAGCCTCCAGCATGACCGAAGAAGAGCCACCAACCCGCGAACTAAACCTGGAGGAAAGGGATCGACTGCAGCAATTGATGGAGGTAGAGCACTGCTACTTAGATCCGACCCTTACACTCCGTCAACTAGCAAGCCGGATGGATATTCACCCCAAGGTATTATCTGCCCTCATCAACCAAGGGTTTGGGGTAAACTTCAATGACTTTGTCAACGGATATCGGGTGAGTGCCTTCAAGGAGCGCGTGCAGGATGGGGTAGACTCCCACCTGACCCTACTAGGTATTGCGCTATCCTGTGGTTTTAATTCCAAAACGACTTTCAACCGAGTGTTTAAAAGGCACACCGAGCAAACCCCTGCTGAATACCTGTCGGAGGTGAAAAATGTGCCACAAAGAGGTTCCAAATCGTGATTTGGAGCGTAGGGCGCGTAGAAATGTGGCAGTTTGCGGTCAGAAATCAAATGTTTGTGAAATGACCCGACTATTTTTCTTTACTGCATTACTTTTCTTTTTCTTCCCCACCCAAGGCCAAGAGTTAACCGATAGCCAACGCGAACAAATCGATCAGATCGCTCGCTGGAACGTACGCGATGGTGGTCCTGGTCTGGCAGTGGGTATTGTTCGCGCTGGAGAGATCATCTACGAATACTACGGTGGTCTGGAAGACATCAAATCCAAAACATCCATTGATGTGGAAACCGTTTTCAATATCGCCTCTAATGCGAAACAGTTTACGGCTTGCCTTGTCTTGGAACTTATTCAGTCTGGCCAACTTCAACTGAACGACGATATTCGGAAGACCCTACCGGAAATTTTGCCTAATTATCCGCAGCCCATTACCGTTCAGCAATTGCTCAAACACAGCAGCGGTATCCGCGATGTCTATGATTTATGGGATGTACAGGGCATCGTTTGGTGGAAAACGCGCGGGCTCAACAACGAAGTAGCGTTAGCCTTGCTAGCGCAACAGCAAAGTCCTCAATTTGAACCGGGCACAGCTTTTTCGTATAGCAATTCCAACTATCTGCTGCTTGCCGAAATCGTTGCTCGCATCACCGGAAAACCCTTTGCCAGCCACGCTGGCGAGCGCCTTAAAGCGTGGGGACTCAACCAGAGTTTCTACTTAGCGGATCACAATCGTGACATTCCTAACTTGGCTAAGCCCTACTTTGATTTTGGTAAATGGTACTACTACCGTTGGCGTAGTCACTTGTACGCAGATGGTGCACTCTTCACCACTTTGCGCGATCAACTGCAGTGGGAAATGAAGTTGCAAACGGAGCTGGACCAGCTGGAGTTATTGCTCGCTAGTCAGCAGCGCCTGCCCAGTCCAGTAGATGATCACTATGGCTATGGTGTCGAGTTTGATACCTATCGCGGGCTACCCCGGATCAGGCACGAAGGATCAACAAGTGCCTGGCAAGCTTCATTTATGCGTTTTCCAGCACAAGATGTAGCTATTGTGGTCATGAGCAACAGTGGTGCTGTTTACCCTAATGGAGTGGCTCAGCGCATAGCTAATCAACTATTAGCCGATGACCTTATGGAAGAAAAGCCTTTCCCTACCGGGCCAGAATCGGTACAAAGTGAATTTACCGATGAGCAGCTCCTAGGTACCTACACACTGGAAAATGGCTACTACTTCCGAATCCGTCAGGACGGTAGTCAGTGGCTACTCGAGCGGCCCAACCGCGATGCGATTGTGATTGAGCGCGAAGAAGGGGACCTTTTTCAGGAGGTAGCCGACCCCGCCTTCAAACAATCCTTTACACTTAATGAAGATGGGCAGCAAACGGTCACCGCTTATTATCCTACCCATAATCCCTTCACACTGACCAAACTTGCTGATTTTCCAGCTGATTTCCAGGCGCAACAATGGGCTGGGAAATACCGCAATCTAGATACCGGCGTGACCGTGCAACTTGTAGACCGCGGGCAGAACACTTTTGCCTTGAAATTCCAGGGTGAGAAGCGTCAAAAACGAGATGGGGTATTGCTAAGTCCCACCATTATGAATGCCCAAGGGTATGGTCTGGAGTTTTCGGAAGCGGATGGGCGAAAGCAATTTGCACTCTCCAATAATCGAATCCGGGGTCTCCAATTTGTGCGGGTAGAGTAAGCTAAGGACTGGTGTAAGCGCCTAAGATACCGATGGCGTGCTGGCTGCCCGGGTGGTGAAGCCACAGAAGTAGACCATTCCCCATCGTAGAGGGAGCAATTATTGGCACTCATAAATTGAGAAAATGTCCTATTTTCGATGCACTAATTTCTATCTAAATCTGAATTGAAATGACCCGTTTATCCGTGTTGATAGGCCTTGCCTTGGTGGCAATGATTATCTTTCTTTGGAGTTGTAACAGTACTCCTGATGCACCAGTAACCGAAGAAACCGAAGAGGTGGCCGTGCGTACTGCTAAGGTGCCGGACTGGCACAAGAATGCTACCATTTACGAAGTCAATCTTCGTCATTTTACCCCCGAAGGAACGATTAGCGCCTTCCGAGAGCACCTGCCTAGGCTCAAGGATTTGGGTATTGATATCCTCTGGTTTATGCCCGTACAACCCGTTTCGGTAGAGAAGCGCAAAGGTGAGCTAGGAAGCCCCTACGCCGTAGGAGACTACACTGCGATTAATCCCGATTATGGTACTATGGATGACTTCCGAGAAATGCTCGTTGAACTGCACGGATTAGGTATGCACTGCATCATTGATTGGGTGCCTAACCATACGGGCTGGGATAATCCTTGGATCACGGAGCATCCGGACTGGTACACCCAGGACGAAGACGGTAACATTGTGGACCCGCTTAACCCTGAGACGGGAAAATCCTGGGGGTGGACTGATGTGGCGGACCTGAATTACGACGTACCCGAAATGCGTTTGGCCATGATTGATGCCATGCGTTTTTGGATTGAGGACGTGGGTATTGATGGTTTTAGAGTCGACGTGGCACACAGCGTTCCGGCCGATTTCTTTGAGCAATGCACGGATGCGCTGTATGATATTGAGCCCATCTTTATGCTTGCCGAGGCGGAAGTGCCTGAGCTGCGCAATTCTGGTTCCTTTATCATGGATTACGCCTGGGAAATGCATCACTTGCTCAATCAAATTGCTAAGACACAAGGAGCCAGCCGTAGCCAAACCCAAGCCCTCCAGCAAGGTAATCTGGTAGAAACGGACGAGGCTGAAATTGAACCGCATGATGCGACAGATATTGATGCACTGCTGGCCAAGAAAGCTGGGGTATACCAGCAGGGCTACCAAATGCAGTTTACCTCCAACCACGACGAAAATTCCTGGGCCGGCACCGAGTTTGAGCGAATGGGTGATGGTCACCAGGCTTTTGCCGTTCTTACCGCTACTTTCAACGGCATGCCACTGATTTATACCGGTATGGAATCTGCCATGGATAAACGTTTGGAGTTCTTTACCAAGGATGAAGTGCCGTGGGGCGATTATCAGTACACAGACTTTTACCGTACTCTTTTCAATCTCAAGCACCAGAACGAGGCGCTTTGGAATGGTGAGTACGGTGGGGAATTGGTGAAAGTACCTACCGGAAACGATGAGCATATCTACGCCTTTACGCGGGAGAAAAACGGTGATCAAGTTTTTGTAATGATCAATTTATCCTCCGAGGCTCAAGCCTACAACCTGGAAGGGGATGCGCACTTGGGTAATTATGTTAATGCTTTTGGCGGAGAAGAAATGGCCATTTCCGAGAGCTATGGAGGAAAAATGGAACCTTGGCAATACCTGGTTTTGCACCGTGAAGCGGCTGAATAATAGCGGCTATACCGCAATTGTGGCTAGCGGACGTTCCGTTACTTCTGGTTCAGCAATGACGGGAATGTAAAAAGCGAAAGTGCTACCCTGAGACGAACTGTCCGCTAGCCATATTGCTCCTTCGAGTTTATTGAGAATTTTCTTGCAGGCAGCCAGGCCAATGCCCGTACCATCGTATTCGCTACGGCTGTGCAGGCGGGCAAAAAGTTCAAAGATCTGATCTCTAAAATTTTGGTCGATACCAATGCCATTATCGGAAATGTAGAAGTAATGGCGCTGCTCCTTTTGCTCGTAGTGGATATGCACTTCGGGCTGTGCTTGTTGGTTATATTTGATGCCATTCTCAATCAGGTTCTTCAGCACCAAAAATAACTGTTTAGGATAGGTGGTGATGTCGGGAAGATCGTGCGCGATCACCTTGGCCTGGCGTTCATCAAGCGTTACGTGTAGTACGTCTCGTACCTCGTCGACAATTTTGTTAACCGATCTGTTCTCCGCTACCGTCTGGATATTCTCCAGGCGCGAGTACTCCAGTATTTCACGAATGAGTTCATCCATTTGGATGGTATTATTGCGGATGAAATTCAGGTATTCTTCAATCATCGATAGATTACTCGCCCCGCCCTTCAACCGACGACTGATTAAGGTAGAAAAGCCCGCAATATTGCGCAGTGGTTCGCGTAAATCATGCGAGGTCACGTAGGCAAAACGCTCCAGTTCGGCGTTGGATAATTGTAGCTGCTGGTTGGCTGCTCTTAACCTGGCCGTTTGGGAATCGATTTCCTGCTCGAGTCGCAGTCGAAAACCCCGATTAATACGGTACACCCTGAACATCAATAGTAATACAGCAGCCAATAAAACCAGTGCTAGCCCCATAAAAAGGTTGACTTGTGATTTCTGTTCTACAATAAGGTTACTCTGTTCCTGCTGCTCGCGTAGTGCATTAATTTCTTCCTCCTGCTGGCGCAGCTCGTATTGCATTTGCAAAGCCGCTTTGATATCAGCCTCCTGTTGCTGGCGCAAGCTGTCCTTCATGGCCATTTGCTGTTCCAGGCACGCATTGGCGTTGGTAAGCTGCCCAAGAGCGGAGTAGGCCTCGGCCTGTAATTCATAGGCATATTCTAGCTCGTTCCAATTCCGATGCCCAGCAGCACTGGTGTTGAGGTACCGATCCAACACATGAAGGGATTTTTGGTGGTCGCCCGCTTCGTGCAGTAGCGAACAATAGTGGGTGGCACCCAGTAGAAGACCATCGGCATTACCACTGGCTTCCAGGACATCTAGCGCAAGTTTGGCGTAATGAATAGAGGAGTCTAACTTTTCTTGTAAGTAGTAGTTAGTAGAGACACATTCGTACAAAAAACTACTGTGGTAGGGTGCGATTGACTTGTCCAAAGCCTGCTGATAGTAATACAAAGCAGAATCCAATTGACCTGCCAATTCGTGGTCGTAAGCTCGAAAATAATCGGGATAATAACTTAGATGCGGATCCGAAATCGTGGCGGCCAGTTCTGCAACTTGACTTTCGAAGATACTGGCATTCTCCTCATCTCCCAGCTGCTGTAGGGCATAGGCTAGATTTTCGATGTTATATACCTCCACAGCTATATCGCTGCCCTTCAGGTAGGGCCTGGCCTCCATGTGCATGCCCAGGGCTTGCTTCGGCAGGTTGATACCGGTGTAGGTAACGCCTAAATCATTGAGTGTTTTACCGATGAGTAAGCTATCATTGAGTTCTCGTGCCATCTTCAATACCTGAAGATTCAGCTCGAGTGATTGCTGCAATTCGTTCTTTATTCCGTAGCTGGTAGCAATATTATTCAGCGCGTGCACCAGGCCACGTTGGTAGCCTAGCTCTTGTGACTTCTCGTAGGCCAGCTGACTGTAGTAATCCGACTTGATAATGTCTACAGGATAATACTCATAACTGAGATCATTCCAGGTGTCAATTAAGACGGTATCGTTTTGAATGGAAGGTAGGAGTGCCTGTAATGCCTCAATACGTTGGTTTTGGGCAAAGACTAAAACACTGGGCAGGATGCTCAGTAGTGTTGTGAGTAGATAGCAATTAATTTGCTTGGGCAGCATCGTGTGAGTGACAGTAGCTTCTCAGAAAGCTCGAAGATAATCAAATAATGCTAATATGACTACTGTCAATTTTGCTTTCTAGCCTGAATCTTGCTGTTAAACAGCGATTTATGGGACAACTGCATACAGGGCCTCATTAAATTGCTTGCTCTGCATCTGATCCTGTGGCCGCTGGAAAGGATGCAAGACACAGTAAATAATGGTTTGCCCCTCTATCATTAGCCCTGGCTGACCTTCGTATTCAGCAACGCTTACTGCCCAACGAAATGAATCGGTAGTAAATCCCATGGTCTTAATGGCTTGCTGTAGATCCTGTTGGGTGCTTATCCATTCTACGGGATCTTCGATACTGTCGAGGCTAGGTCTAGCCTCCTCACTGGGGTAGAGGACCATCCAATTAAGTGGGATATTGAAATAGTGTACATAGGGGACCTGGGTAGAAGGGGTAAGATTGAGCAATGCTTGCCGCCAATCTGTTTGTTGATTGGGGTACTTTTCCTTTAGCTGTTCGGCTAAATATTGGTTGCCGGGAAAACCGCCGGCGGGAAAGTTGACGAAGTAGCTTTCCGCCAAATAGCGTTTCATGGCCTGGTCTTTTTTCCGGAAAATATTGAAGTGACGCGCCGAACGCAAGCTAGGCCCATTGTCTCTTTCACCTGCCAACACAGTGCGGAAATTGTTAAGCAAGGCTTCGTTTTTACCCACGTTACAGCCTACTACATTGATCATAGTACAATCATTGAGTAGCTCTTCTGGTAGGCTTTCCCTATCGGGATTTGCCAATAAGTGTTGTAAGGTTTGAGGACTACACCGTGGGCCATCTGGATAGACGGGGAGATTAATCCCCGTCCATTCGTTACCGTGCACAACCAGGTTTATCTTCTCCCAGGGGCCGTGCAGCGGCGGATTTTGTTCTAGGTATTGCATCACCTCTCGCAAACTCCGGCATTCTTTTTCCACCAAAGGTGTATGCGCCTGTTCATCTGTGCTGTAGTACTGTAGGGCACTGGCAAAGTAGCTGTTTCTGGTCCCTTGATCTTCGCCCAGAATAAAGGTCACTTCCGAAAAAGGCTGTGGTTGTACCACCATCTCGTCCGAGCTGCAAGATGCGAGGCTCAAGGCTAAAACTGGCAGTAGTAGGGTAAAGAAACGACGACTTAGCTTCCAACTCGCGATCAGTAAGAGACCGATGAGCAAAACAACTCCAATAATCACACCAGCCTTCTGATTTGCTTTACCACCCGCTAGCAATTCTGTACCACTCATACCGAAGATTTCAAGCTCGAATCCTACGGCGTCATTACTCACTCCTTGGGGTAAAGGTAGGGGCTGTTTTACAGGTACCAATTTGTTGGGGTCTTCGTTAGAAACTTCCTTCTCCACGGCTACAAAAGAGGTGAAATTAGTCAGTAGGTTGTAGGCCAAGCCCAGGCGAGTGGTTTCCTGCTGATCTGCTTCGCTCAAATCGTACATTCTGAAATCGGAGAGATTGCGAATTCGTTCCCGAGCCCAGAGGTACTTCAGGGCAGCGTTGCGGTCACTATGCTGAGCTTTGGAAACATCAATTCGCAGGTCAACGCGTTTGCTTTCGACTTCTACCTTTTCTGCCTTGCGAAATGGCCAAATACCGGTATTCGAAGCTACCTTTTCGCGGGTATAACCGTTCAAAACGATTTCTCCTTTAGGGCTACCGCGAAATTTGCCAAACAGCAGCACTGGGCGTTCGCCCAACACATCGGGCAGGCTAAGTGGTTCCAGATCATAGGCTTCAAAACCGCCTTCAAATCGGGTTTGGATTTGGGTAAACAATGGGTTTTGGATGTACCGACTCAGTTTAGTAGCGGCTTCCTCCGCAGCAACTTCATCCGTAACAATAAAAGGTTGCCCTTGGCCAGCTCGAGCCAAGCCTTCCATCAAATGCCGATTGACTGAACTTCCAATGCCAAAAGAGAATAGATTGGCCTGATTAAGGTTTTGCCGCACCAGGTCGAAGGCTTCGTCTTCTACGGAAACGTATCCATCGCTCACGACCACAATAGAGCGGGAAACATCTGGCCGGTAGCGTGGAAAGTTCAAGCACTCTTGGAGAGCCGGCAGTAAGCTGGTGCCGCCACCGCCACTTAAGGTATTAAGGAATCGCTCCGCCTCCTGCAGGTTATCCGGTGTTGCGGAAACAGATGCAGTTGACCACCACTGGTGTCCACCAGCAAAGACCATGATATTGAATGCATCCACTGGGCGAAGCCGACTAATCAACTGCCGCATGAGTGATTTAGACACAGAGAGTGGAAACCCACGCATGGAGCCTGATACATCCATTAAGAAGATGTATTCCCGTGGTGGAACAAGGTCTGCATCTACCGCTTTGGGCGGCTGGGCCATGCACAAAAAGAACTGCTCGTCACCATCATCATAGACGAGTACCCCCGTCTGGATTTCGTTTCCCTGAAAGCTATATTCTAAGATAAAGTCGCGATTCCCCGATTTACGTTCCGCCGCTAGTAGCTCAATTTGTACAGCATCTTTACTAGCGGAACGAACAGCAATATCGTGGGTGTTGGAGGTGACTGACTGCAATGGCATGCCACCGTCCAGATAAACTTGGAGGGCAAAATCATAGGAAGGGGCGCCGCCTTCTGTAGAATAAGGCATGGCGGTGTAGCCACTATTGCGACTTTCAGCCCCATCGGTGTAGCGCGGCCCCACTACGGTTGGGTAAAGGAATTGATAAACACCGGCCTCGGGAAGTAGAAGCTCCGTGTAGCGGAGCTCTATTTCCACTCGGTCGCCGGGCATAATGTTTGCCACGTTCATCTGGAACACATTGGGGCGTTCCTGCTCAAGAAGAGAGGCGCGTTTTCCCTCTTGTTTGGCCGCTTCGTAAGTGGCACGAGCGGCTTCTTTTTCTTGTATTTCTGCTTCGATGATGCGCTCACCAATTTTCATCCGCATACCATATACCGCAGATTGGCTACTGCCGGGGAATACATAAATGGCTTCAATAGGCACCTGCCCCGTGTTTTCGTAAACCTGGGTGACCACCACATCCGCAATCACACCAGCGATATTGACGTCGGCAGAGGTACTGCGTAAGGGGAGGGTTTCCATGCCATTATCGGCCGTAGTATTCACCTGGAAATATGGGGATAAAGGCGCAGTATCGTCTTGGGCAAATGCATTTGCACTGGCCAGGAGGCTAAATAATAAGAAGAGGAACTTGTTCATAGGGAGTCTGGTTTTTGTGTGTAAGAATTACACCAAAATTGAGGTAGCAGAAGTTGATTTTAAACAGCGACTGAGTAAGTGTGGTAGTTGACTGAGGATCCGTAGATCAGGACTAGCGTGTACGGCAGTCCGCGGTTGTAAGGAGCAAAATATTACCTTTTGTGGTGGTCAGTAATTAAACTAGAAATAGGCTCAGAATTGGAGCTAGAGAAGTGACAGGGGGGTGTCCTAGCTCAGTGTCTCGACAAGTATTGTATAAACAAGAAAATTATTTATCTGACATTTTTGTACGAATGAGTATGAATTAGTGACAGTTTCTGCAAAAATGTATCCGATTTACTGCATTTTACCCCCACTCCAAGCTAGTTTAAACCCTGTCACTGATAAATCCTTTAATATTGTAACGATTTTAGTTATTGTAACATAGCTAAAGAGACAACAAACACCCAGTATTGCAGTTATGCACAAATGACCTACGGTTCTGCTCCACGCAGTACTGAATGTCACTTTTCTTAGTGAGCGCTTTCTCCGTCTAGCATTTTTGAACAAACACTTGCACAACGTAGAGGAATAAACATGCAGAGATAATGTGGTTGAGTTCCCCCTTGTCCACTCTTATCCTACATGGCTACCCCTGTTTATTCGGGTAGCTGCCCAGGTAGATGAACATGCCGAAACCGTGCTCGCTGTCAAGCCATGTCTTGACACTAGCACGGTTTTGCTGTTTATGGCCTTTCAGGTATTTGTCCATTGCGATTCTTTTTCACTACAAAATTACGCAGGTGATGATCTGTTATTTCCGTGAGATCCAAAGCCAAGAAGAAATGATCGATTGGCTGAAAATTCGTTACACTATTTACAACAGCACTCGTTGCGCTGGTTTCCTTTCTGAAAATGAGATGGAAATTGATATCGATGCTTACGACTTGCAATCCAAACACTACGGCTTGTTCGTGGAGGAGGCAGACCAGCAGAAATTGATTGGTGGTTTGCGTATCATTCAAAATCGACCCGTTTTGTCTTCTATTCGAACCCTGGAGCAACTGGATCTTCTTCAGTACTGTGAGGACAAGCAGGAGGAAGTACTGCCAATCCTAAGCTACTTCCCAGATGATAAAGAGACGCACTTTTCACCTTTACTAGCTAACAATCCGCTGGCAACTGAAGGCAGCCGTCTAGTCCTCAACAAGGAGTATCAATCACTGCGATTGGCCAAGTTCATTATTAGTAATGCCATTGTCCTGCACCTGAGAGCAGAGGATGATTGGGTGGCCTTTGTATCCTGCAATCCATTGCACGCCCGTCTATATCGGAGCTTTGGTTTTGAAGAGGTTTGTGAGCACAAAACCTGGGCCAAGGATGCGCCCGTGAGCGCACTTTACCTCCGGGGCCATCAGTTGGATCAGTCCAAGCGCCCGGAGTTGGAGGCGATGGTACAAGAATATAATCGTAATGGCTACACGCGTTACCAGCACGTACGCAAAACTGCTGCTGCGCCCTTACGCCGGACGGCCTAAGCTTTGTCATCTCGGCCCGAAGTTCTATTTTTCCACGCTGTTTCGTCTGACGGCCTAGCAGCATTTTGTGTGTACAACAATCATAATCTAGACTATGACTCCCAAACTGAAATCGATCCTTCTATTCGTTCTATTAGGTATTGTACTTCCACTTATCGGGCGCCTTTCTGGTTTATTGGATCCACGTATCATTCTACTGGCAGTTGCCTCTGCATTGGTTTTTCTGACCCAACCTACACCGCAACTAGAAGAAGCTAAAGCGCAGGCTGGTACCGATAAACAGTCTTTCTGGTGGATTACTGTTATGTCTTTGCTTTCGTTGCACGTACCGCTAATCGAGTGGGCATACTTTCATGATTTGCAAACCCAATATGATTGGACTTTCCCGCTAGGGGCAGCACTCCTGGTTTTGAGCATCATTTTTCGGGTTTGGGCCATTCAGACGCTGGGACGTTTTTTCACCGCCACTGTGCAAATAGTTGATGAGCACCAGGTGGTCCAGACTGGGCCCTACGCATTGGTGCGGCACCCCAGTTATACTGGGGCCTATTTGTCGTATGTGGGTACGGGGATCATGCTCGAAGCATGGTGGGGCTTGGCTTTCGCTGCTGTAGCAATGGGAATTGCCTATTACCAGAGAATTAGTGCGGAGGAAGAAACCTTATTGGCCCATTTTGGTGAAGCCTATGAGCAGTACAGCCAGCGGACCAAGCGTTTGATTCCGTTTGTGTTTTAAGGAGGTCTCAGGCCAAGGTGGAACAATAGGCGCATATCACGGATTCTGCTATAATACCACTCTTGGCTGATTTAGCTGAGTTGGTTGTGTTAATTCAGCCTTCTGTGTCGGCTGTGGTTAGTTGAATTGGTTGTGTTGGTGAATTTAGTTCGGTCTCCTGCGTCGACCTTAGTTAGTTCTTCTGTAAATAAATGATCGAGTAGAAATCTTTGGCTGAAGAGACGCATTGCAATGCGTCTGTACATCAATGACCGTAACTGTTGATTTTTACACCTGCGTATTTGTGTGTCAATAATTGATTCATGGAGTTGGAATAGGTTGTGTTAGTTCAGCCTCCTTACACTTGCGCCGAAGACTTCACCTACCGCTTCGGTGGACATAGTTTGGATTGCTAGCAGAATTCTAATTCTCATTCTAACGCTAATTCTACCTACCTCACTTTAACTGCCACTTTCATTTTGATTGAGATTGCCATTCTAATCCTAATTCTAATTCTAATTCTAATTTTAATTCTAATTTTAATTCTAATTCTAATTTTTAACCCTATTCCGATGCAGTGATAACATATACTGCTTGGGCGAAAGCCCTATCTTGCCTTTAAAAGCTCGGATGAAATAAGAAATGTTCTCGTAGCCAATTTCGTAGGCCACCTGGGTAACACTCATTTCCTGCTGCTGTAGTAGACGCAAGGCCTTCTCAAGTCGCTGTTCCTTAAGCCATTGTTGTGGTGTGGTGTGAAAGTATTGTTTAAAATCCCTTCGAAAAGTACTCTCGCTGCGCCCCGTCAGGTAAGCGTAGTCCTCTACTTTCAGGGGCTTATCGTAATTCTGCTCCATGAAAGTGCGGATATTCCGCTTCTGGGGTAAGGTTAATTGAAACAAGAAATTGGCGAAACGCTGATCGCCCGCCAGCTTGTTGAGAAGGAGCAGGAGCTCTATTATTTTCAACTCCAACAGGTTGCGGTCCTTTAGTGTCTGGGCGCTGTAGATTTCCAAGAGTGCGGATACAAAGGTTTGCAAAGGAGAGACGAGCTCAAATTTGAGGTGATTTGGTACGGCTTTGCGGTCTACTTGCGTGACCTTACTGTTGGCCAGAAAGTTATGGATTATTTGATCGTCGAAATAAAAGAGTACACTCTCAAAATTACCTGATTCTGGCAGGAGGTCGGTCACGTAGTAAACGCCACGCGGGATGAATACCAACTCACCTGCTTTGACCGTAATAACCTCATCGTCATAAGTTCGAATACGCTGTTCACCGGCCTGCACCATGGAGATCACATGGTTGGAGATATAGCCCTCGCGCTGAACCACGGCTTCGCTCAATGACTTGCGCAGAATACAGACGTTTCCATCGCGCATGATGGTTTGCACGGCGGGGCTATCGAATAAGCGTTGTGGGATCAGGATCATCTTCGCTGGTAATTTTGTTCCAAGATCGAGTTAATGCCTCTCGAAAAATAGTCCAAATTGTGCAGAAGTGCTGCTTAGGCTTTAGTGATTAGGAGGGTAATGGAATATAAGTGTTATCACCGGGTACCACTGGAAATTCGCGTGCCGCCCAATCTCGTTTAGCTTGTTCAAGCTTTTCTTTACTGGAAGAGACGAAATTCCAATGTAGGAAGCGCTCTTCCGGAAAGGCTTGCCCACCAAACAATAGCAAACGTGTACCCGCTTGTAAGTCTACACAACATTCATCTTCCGTTTTGGCGATGAGCATTTGTCCGGCGGCGATTTCTTCATCCTCCGTTTGTACCGAACCCTTGACCACAACCAGCGCAATTTCTCCACTTAGCTGCCCTTTAATATCCAAAGTAGCTGTTGTTTCGGAATAGGCATCAACCATAAACAAAGGGCTGTAAACGGGTAGGGGAGATCGGCGACCGTAGCCTTCACCTGCTACCAAAGTCAGGCGAATACCGTTTTCTTCCCATTGCGGTAGCTCATTTGGAGCGAGATAAGCAAAGCTGGGTGCGATATCTTCTTGCTCTTTGGGGAGTGCTACCCATACCTGGTATCCGTGCACCGAATGGGTATTTCCATCTCTCAAGTGTTGAGGAGTACGTTCCGTGTGCGTCACGCCGTAACCCGCAGTCATAAAGCCTACGGCGCCTGGGGTAATCAGTTGCACTGCACCGGTACTATCCCGATGCTCCATTTCTCCCTCCAACAAGTAGGTAAGCGTAGATAGCCCAATATGGGGGTGCTGATCTACATCCATATATCGACCCGGGCCAATAGTGGAAGGGCCCATATGATCGATAAAGGTGAAAGGCCCAACTTGGCGTTTGCGACGAAATGGAAGTAGGCGACCAACCATGAAGTTACCAATGTCTCTACTACGTTCTTCAACCAGCATTTTGTTATTGCCCATATGCGAATAGCTCTGTGTTTTCAGGAAGGTAGCGCCTTTGAAGAGGAGGTGCAATGCAAAAAAGTGAAAAAAATGGAAGAATTATTTGGAATGTTCGTTCTAATATCGCACATTTGTATCAGAACGAACGTTCCAAAACAGAATTTTAACCAAATCAACAAATGAATCATGAGTAAATTATCAGGTAAAGTAGCAGTAGTAACCGGCGGAAACAGTGGAATTGGTTATGCCTCAGCTGCAGCTCTCAAAGCCGACGGAGCACAAGTAATTATCACCGGACGCTCGGCTGAGAAGGTTGCTACTGCCGCCGCAGAATTGGGCGTAAAAGGCATTGTAGCAGATGTATTGGACCTTTCTGCCTTGGGGCAGGCGGTGGAGCAGGTAGGAGAGGAGTACGGTAAAGTAGATATCCTTTTTGTCAATGCCGGCGTATTTGAACCAGCTCCCGTTGGACATATTAGTGAAGAGATGTTTGATCGTCAGATGGGCATTAACTTTAAGGGAGCGGTTTTCACCGTCGAGAAGTTTCTTCCCATCTTGAACGATGGTGCATCGGTGATTAACCTATCCTCTGTGAACGCTTACACGGGCATGCCAAACACGGCGGTTTACGCGGCTTCCAAAGCGGCCTTGAATTCTTTTACCCGTACTGCGGCTACTGAGTTGGCACCCCGAAAGATTCGCGTTAACGCAGTAAACCCAGGCCCGGTTTACACCCCTATTTTCGGTAAAACCGGAATGCCAGAAGAGCAATTGAACGGCTTTGCGGCGGCTATGCAGGACCGCGTACCACTGAAGCGTTTTGGCCAACCAGAAGATATTGCCAAATTGGTAAGCTTCCTGGCCTCGGATGATGCGTCCTTCATCACTGGCGGTGAGTACAACATTGACGGTGGAATCAACGTCAATCCGCTCTTAGTGGGGTAAAAAATTTGCCACAAACTGGAACACTTATTCCAAATACGGTAAATTTGTTGGATGAAGATGTTGAGTGGGAGTCCCCAACAGCATCTTCGTCCTATTTGTCTTTAATGAAAATGGTGAATTATGCCCAGAACGAAGCAATTTGACGAACAAGCGGTCTTGGAGCGTGCGGTAGACTTGTTCTGGAAACAAGGTTACCATTCTACTTCCATGCAAAACCTGGTAGACCACCTTGGAATCAACCGGGCGAGTATGTACACCACTTTCGGTGATAAGAAGCAGTTATTTCTACGAGCTATTCAGCACTACCGCAAGGTCAACTCCCAGGGGATGTCCAGCCTCCTTGCGGGCGAGCCTGACGTGCGGGTTGGTCTGCGTCGAATGCTGGAACTGGCGGTAACCGAAGCCGCCGCGGATTCCGAGCGCAAAGGCTGCTTTGTCGTGAACACCACTACCGAGCTCATACCCAACGATCCAGAGGTTCTGCCCATCGTAGCGGAGAATAAAGAGCAGATTGAGCAATCCATCTACAACTACTTGCTTCAAGGACAACAGTCTGGACAGATTGCACCAGAGGTTGATGTACAGGTCATTGCCAGCCTCATCTTCACTACCTACAATGGTTTGCGGGTAGTGGGTAAGATAGATCCCGAGAGTGCCACTTTGCCACGGACTGTGGAGGCGGTGTTGTCGCTGCTGGGTTAGCGAGAGCTCGGTTTTAGAGCCCTAATTTTTATCAAGGTTTTGAAAGAACTGCTGGAGTTCCCGGAATGCTTTCTTTTTCTCTTCTGGAAATTTTTCTTTCTTGAATTCAGGAGCCTCAACCGCTGCTGCTAAAAATTGCATTTGGAAGGCTTCACTTTCTCGGTTTTTCACTGATCCTCCCTTACGCCATGCCCGTCGGTATCGCTTCTTGATTTCGTCTTTATAGTAGGTAATACGATCTTTACGACCCCGCCAAACAAAGATTAGGGTAGTCATTATATTGACCTGCTTGACCTCATCCCAGAAGTTGGTCTTGGCAATAGGTTTTTCTTCTGCTTCACTGAAATAGTCCAGTACGTAGGCCTGTGGTCCTTTTTTGCCAAGGATCTTTTTGATCTCCGCTTTTTCCTGATCACTAGCAACGAGGGCGATAGGCAACCAATTACAAAGTGGATAAAAATCCAATTGCTCTCCTTTTTTGGCGTCTAACAGCAGTGCTTTTCGGTAGGAAGTTGCTGCCTGGTCCAAGTGAGCTTGCTTGTTGTCCTCGCTTGCCGCTAAATAGCAGCGTTTATTAGCACTACCAATCAGATTGTAACGCTCGCCATTTGTGTCCAGGAGGTCTTCTTCACAAAGTCTATCAAAACGCTCCTTGAGGTTCACCATTATGCCGTAGATCTCATCCTTTTCTTCTGGTGTTTGAGCGGCACTAAAAGTGGCCATATGCGCTGCCATCTGGACATTGAAATACTGCTCAAACGAACGTACGAACCAAACGGCTTTTTTGGCCTCCTTAAGTTGCAGATAATAGGAGGCTGCCTTCTGATAGTGGCCAAGCTCCGCACAGATACTAGCTGCTAATTCAATGGTGTAGGGGTGGCTCTTATCAAATTTTAGGATTCGAACGGCTTGCATAATTCGTTGCAGGTCATCCATGAAGTTGATACCTCGCAACCGTGCCGACTTGGTTTTGTCAAGTATTTGTTCCAGGGTAATAATTGCCTCTTGCGGTAGCAAGAATTCGTAGGTTTTGGCCTTTCCTTGGTAGCTCGTCTTAGCGCGTGGAAGGCGATAGGCCTGGTCTCCATAGCACTGATAAGCCCCCCAGGTATGGCTATTGCGGTAACGCTGGTAGCAGTAACTTCGGGCTTCCTTAACGGCATCTCCAAAGGTGACATTAGGAGTTAGCATACGCTCGTAGAAGCGGTGGGCAAAATCTGCAGCGGCCTGATCGTTAATGGCCCAACCCGCAACAATAACCGCTTTGGCTCCAGCCCGGATAAAGGCCGCTCCAAGATTGGCGGCTAAGCGATTCCTCGACAGGAAGTACTTTTCTTGCTCGGGGGAGATCTTTCCTAAGTGGCAGCAGTTAAGGAAAACAAGTTCTGGTATCGTCCCTAGGGTTGCCACCTCATCAGGTGAGATGACATCATCTTCCCCAATTAGAATGCCACTTTTGGTTCCGTTAGGTGTAGGATAATCAACTACGCCGTGACTGGCTACGTGCAGTATGTTGTAGTCAGTAGGAAATTCCGTGTAAATCGTCGTTGCCGTTTCATTTAACAGCAGCTCGGTTGAAAATCCGTTTTCTCGTAAGAGGTTACAGATGTCCTGCGCTTCTTCAGCTGCGCCAGTGAGTTGATTAAATTCGTTGTGGAGTTCTGGATCGCCGATGATGAGTGCTCTAGCCTGCTCTTTGGCCCGCAATATCGTAGATGGATTTTTGGTGGCTAGTTGCCTGATAAATCCCGTTCGGACGCATAACGGTACTCCACTTTCTTCATCAAAGTGCAATAGTTCCCAGGGTATTGCCGCTGTATCATCATCAAGGACCAAGGTAATGTTCTGCTGGCTCTCGAAGGAAAGTTTAAACTCGTTCGGAATCAGGTAAGTAAACAGGGCCTTAAACTTCTTGCGATCCCATCTTTCTTCAAACGCACTTTCCTCCAGTAGCTTGCGGATGATTTGCGGGTTGATGGAATTTTCTACTCGCTCGATTCTAGCTCTACCAGTAGAGGCGGAATAGCTGTAAGAAGGGCCTTTTGTAGGTTGCCCAGGAAGAATCTCTTGCGGAACCTTTTGGATGTTAAGTCGCATCCACCAGGTATTTTCATCGGCAATGGGCAGGATGTCGCGACTACCTTCTACTACCTTAAGGTCGCGGTTGAGGCGAATGGGATACACATTATTGTCACGTTCAATGCGGTATAAGACCTTGAAGGTTTTCAATGCCTTAGGGCGGAAAATTTCGATGAATTCAACCATCTCAATCAACGGAATCTGGGCAATCTGATCCTCTGTTGAACCCGCTGAATAATATCGATTTTCCTGGCGGGATTCATTAAGCGCCATGATTTTATCATTGGCTGCTACCACTCCTTCTAGAATAGCGTTGACACAGCCTGAGATGGTTAAACCTCCATAGGCGGAACCAATGAGTAAGGGTGAAATACCCAGCGGTTTATCCCCGGCGTGCCCTTCATTGACGCTTTGTTTAGCGTAAGCCAAACATGAATGCTCTATACAGCGGGCTAACCGTAAGGGACGTAGGTCTTCAGGGTATCCCATCCCAACAATGACGCTTTCAATTACACGGGTTTCGTTGGCCAAGAGTACCAGGCTGGTATTGACACGCCCTGGGTAGATGCCTAACTGCATCTGTTCTCGCAGCTCGTTGTGGAGCATAGCATCCAGAATGTATTCCACACCACGTAAGTCTTCGCCCTGGAAATGGCCAACCATCACGGGATGCTTAGCATACTTGAGATGCCCCATTTTTAGGCTGACATCAAGGGCAACCTTTGGCCTCTCTTTCTTTTCGTACAGCGGTACGGTTCTTCTACCCATGAATCTGGCTATGAGGCCAGCATCTGTGGTCGGTACAGGCGTAGGTATAGTGGCATTGCCCAGTGGCATGTCTCCGCGCGTACTTCTTTGAACCGGATCCGTTACGGGGGGCTGGTTTTGTGATAGTTTGTTGGTTTCGCCCCGCTTTATTAGGTCAAGGAGAGCGGCAAAATGCTGAGGGTCATTAGCCAAATCACCATGCGGAGTGGCCTGATAGTATACTTGTGCTATCGGCTTGTCATTCTCTTGTGGGATTCCTAATTCCCAACTTACACTACCATCCCCTTTTGCAGTAAAGCTATAGCCTAGCGAAAGGCTCTTCCCTTCCTGTTTGAGGGCTTTAATCTTTTTAGCTAGCGCCTGGTTGTCTTTCTTGGTGGTATACTCCTTTTTCCAGATCAATCTGCCGTGACTTAGGAGAATATTATCCGTAGTTTTATCGTCTTGCCCGGCAACATAGATGATATTGCTGTAGTCAATTTTGGGTAGAGATTTGAGTACTTTTTCCCGATAGGTGCGGAAAGCTCTTAAGTCACCTTTAGTGGGCATTACCCAACCACCATCTGGGTCAAGGTCTTTGAGAATATTCCAGATCTCTTCGCTTCCGAAATCGTATCCTTCTAGCGGGAGTAATTCATATAAACCTGGAAACTTGCTAAACACCTGAAGGAGCTCCGTCATCGTCTTAGTCAGAGAGAAACGATGCAGACTGCGGATGGTGTCTCCATGGCCGGTAAGGGTTTGGGGAATAAGGTAGGAGCCGCGCCAGGGTGTACCCATTAGGATCGTCCGAAAACCAGGCATTGCATTTAGACCAGTCCAGGTAGCTGGGTGGTTAATCATTAATGATCTGACCACAAGCCCGCCCATGGAGTGTGCGACAATCTGAATGCTAGGAGGAGAGAGCTTTTTCCGGATACGACCAATTTCCTTGTTTAGGAGTTGAGCAGCCTCAGTGGTGCTCCGCCGCCAGTCGAACGGAAAAACAAGTACCTCGTATTTCTTCTCTTTCAGATACTCCACCAAAGCCTGATAGGGCGTGGCAACGAGAGAAGTCGCTTCAATAGCTTGGTTATCAATGTCTAATCTGGTGATGGAGCCGTTTAGAATGCGCCCGTAGTTCAGCCAGATTTGTTCATCGTTCATCGACAAATTCGAACCCATGATACCCGGAAGGAGAATAACGAGAGGATGCTTGCCCGTAATCTTTTCTGGAACAAGATCACCATCTTCTAATCCTATTAGGCCACGTTCTTCCTCTTCTTGTTGCGGTACTACATTGAAACCTCTGGAAGGAAAACCGGGAGAGGAACTCAGACAATCGAGAATAGCCTCCTGGCTACCAGCTTCGCCGAAATAGGAGAAGTGATTGACCCGTTCGCCCGAAAAAAGCCGTGCAAAAGGCGCTTTGGTACGCACAAAACCGCCGTACATTGATTTAGTGTCGACGACAAAATCGTTGTCCTCCAGGAAAAAAGCATCGGTCAGGATGACCATAATGCTTTGTTTCAATCCTTTAAGTTTGAAACCCGCCGAGGCTGCATCGCCAGCAATAATACTGAGTTCACTGGTCAGTGGCTTGAAATCACTATTAATGAGTTGTTGGAAGGGAGAGCCAGGCACCATAGCCGCCAGCCCAGGGACCACGTCGGCCTCTACTCTTTGTTCGACGAAAGCACGGACGAGTTCCGCTATGGCTTCGCCAATAAGCTGACCTACAACTGATGGAATTTGCTTGGTGAGATTAAGAATGATATTGAGTACCATATCCAGACGCTTGGACATCAGGGTTGTTCCCTGTGCCGGAGCTGCTGTCCGTACGTACTTCTGAACGCGGACCTGGTGATCCGGTATGAGCTCGTTTAGCTGCTGGAGGAATTCTACCTCTCTATCAAAGTCAGTGCCTTGTAGCAGAGCTATTTCTTTCGGAGAAAAAATACCTTCTGATGTACGGGCTAGCAGGTCGCCAATTAGTCCACCCCGCGAATGAGTAATCAAGTGTACCGGTAGATGCTTGGGAAGGAAGGGGAGTAGATCCAGCAGGTTTTCTAGCGGGCTCTTGGAAAGGGTATAATGCTCAAGCGCCAGTACCCGGCCCTCGTATTTATCGTAGAGTGCAGACCAAGTAGTGCTTCCTTTGAGTTCTGAGAAAGACCCCTCTGTGCTGGAGAATGTACCGTGTATCAATAGTAGGACCGGGGCTTGGTCCTCAGTGGCCGGTGAAAAGTATTGTTCCGGATTGATCGGGTGGAGCGTAAAATCGGATCCAACAAGAAATAGCCCCTCGTTGGGGATTAGTTTCTTATCGGTACGGCGAGCGAGTTCATCAGTAGCGATAGCGGTTACTGCCGGCGCAAAAATGCTAACTACTTTGAGCAGCACATCTCCCCATCCCCGGTCTTGGTTTCGCCCCTGGATTCGTATCGGGATAGTTGGTGTAGCATTGGCTGCTAAGCTGCGATTTTTTTGGTCCAGTTTGACAAATTCGTCGAATTCATCGGGGGCCATGTACCAAATTCCGCCATCGTCAAACTCTAGTTCAACGACTTCATCCTCGGCTATTTCCAGATCGTATTGTTCGGCATCAAGAGAGCGGTCGAGCTGGAGGTTGTAAGATCGCCTTAAGCCTGCTTCCGCTTTAGCTTTATCAAGCTTATTAGCAGTACCATGGAGTTTGTAAGAATATGGCTTACTCATTGGGTTTCGGCATTTGTTTTAAGGAATACCACTGGTTCTCCAAATGTAGGGAAAAAGTGCTTTAATTCAAGTTTGAGTTAGGCAAGGTGGTGTTTTATCAAGGGAAAGGTGTCACGTTTTGGAAGATAGGAGCTTTTACCTGTAGAGTATCTAATTAGATCATAGAAAAGACATTGTATTAACCAAAATGAAATTAGTTATGCGCTATTCTCTATTTTTTCTGGGGTTGTTATTGAGCTGTACACTGGCTCGAGCCCAAGTTGTTTTTGAAGATCCCGGTGATGGCCGGCCAAACGTAGTAACACCAGAGGATTGTATTTCTCTGATTGATTTTGATTTACCAACGAGCTTTGATGAGCAATTGCTAGAAATATTGCAAACCGCTATTCCTTTTGGAAACCAGTCGGGCTATGACCACATCATCAACCGCGGCTGCTTACCGGAGGGAAACCTAGTAATAACCTATGCCAGAACAGGTGAGTGTTGGACCAGTGGCGTTCCGCCAAACCAGCAAGCCTATTTTGTGGAGGTGGTCTTTAACAATGAGGTCATAGCTAGTAGAACATTGGAAGGAATTGGTCCTGAAACCATTGAGGTGCCTTTATACCAGTTAGGACTAGAATCTGTTCCCTTAACTCCCATGGTACTTCCTTTAGAGTTAAGAGTGGTAGAACGAAACTACTCTATGGGTTTCGGTTACTCTGTTAGTCATACCTATCCTCTGGCTCAAGTTATGGTGGTTGACTTTGGGACTGAGTTGTACTTCCAGCATGAACGTCCCGGAGGTTATGTGACTACCACGCTGTGTAATCCTGTTGCTTTACGAGGATTTGGTGAGCTGTTGCAAAACTGTAGTACTACACGGGAGATTACGGTCAATCTACAGATGACCAATTTTACCAGTAATTCAGTAACCAATGAATTCACGGCGTCTCTTAACGCCAGTGCTTCTGCCAGTAGTGGCGGCTCTTCAGATGGTTCAAGTGGTCAGCAACAGCAAGGACTATTCAATTATACCAGTTCCTTTACAGGTAGTGCAGGTTACACCAATGTACTTAAAGACCAAGAGGTATTATCCAACTCTTACACCTTTAATGACCCAATTATACTGCCTCCTCGAACCAGTACCGGTTGCTCATTTTTAGGGTTAGTATTTATTGGGCGAACAGTTTATTTACAGGCTTACACTGTTGGTTGTAGTTATTTAGTACCAGGCGAAATAAGCAACGAAATTGTAGAATACTACGAAGCACAACCAGAAGTATGTACAGAGCCAGGAGAGGTGACAGAGGAATGCTACCCTGCAATTCTTGACTATCGGACCAGATTACGACAAAGGGACATTGTCGCTGAAAATGATGACAGGAACTCCAGTGATGATTGCGTCCTTTCGGTTACAACTACCCAAATTCCTGAACCTGACTACGCCCAGACTTTTGTGTGGGAGGGCCCAGACGGATATACGGCAATTGGTCAGAATGTAGAAAATCTACCTGTCGGTATTTATACCCTAACGGTCTACAACGAGTGCGGTGGTGAAACCGAATACACCATCGATCCTTGTGAGGGCGGCGCGACAATTAGTCCCTGGAGTTTCAATTCAGATGCTAATCAGTTTTGCCGGACCATCAGTTGTGATGGTGGGGAGGAATGTGAGGACTTCACGTATGAAGAATGCGTAACTCCAGAATTTGGAGACTGGGTCTACGATGAGTTCACCGGCACTGCTTGCCGATCGCTTACTTGCCCGGAGGGCGGCACTTGTGATGTGACTGAGCAGTGTGTTCCGGTAACCTACGGTGCATGGGACTACTTCGAAAGTGGCCAAGAGACCATTTGCCAACGTGACGTGCTGGTGAATGGAGAAGTGATCCAACAAGAGGAAAACCAAGCGAGCCTGTCTTACGATTTTGACCCGGTTACGGAACAGTGCCTGGAGTTTGTTCGCTGTGGAGGCCCACGTGATATTATTCTGGATTTGGTAGGCACCGAACGGGAAGCGCCGCTTTATGAAGAATGGTCCTTTGACGAATTTACGGAGGTCTGTGTGCGTCTCGTCCGTTGCTTTGATCTCAGTCCACTAGATATTGAAACGGACCCTGATCTGGACTTCGAAAACCCTGCCAATACCAACTGGGAAGATGCCAACGAAAACCCCCAGTACTTATGGGAGTACGATGATGGTTGGGGGTGTGTCGGATACATTTTCTGCGATCCTTTTGAGCAGCCCATCCACCCGGGCAATACCGATTGGGAATTAGATTTTGGACAGGGTGAGCCCATCTTCACCTCTATTGATTATCAAGATGATTTTGGAGTGATTAGTTGTATTCTGGATGTAGATTGTGAATTCAACGGCCAAGCTTATGATACGCCACCCTCTTTTCCTCCGGTGACCTCAGACCCCATTGATCCATTCACTGCCACCTTCATCGGCACTCCGACCAATGGATACTGTGAATACGCTTTTCAGTGTGGAGACCTGCCACCTATTACGGTAGACCGAGAATTTATTGGTGTACAAACCGGTGTTAATACAAATGGAGAACCGCTCTGTAAGGTCTTTTGCGAAGGCTTTCAAGCGACTACCACCCACCCAGAGGAAGTACTTTGTAGCTCTTTACCCAACTATATTGCTGCGGACAATACACTGGTGGCCGGCGAAGAACTGCAGCAAGCTATTCAAAAGGAATTGCTGAGTAGGTCTGAGAAAGAATCCTTTAGGGATTTGGAAGTGCTTCCTAATCCGTTCAACAAACAACTCATTCTCCGCAATCTGCCGGATCAAGACTGCCGGGTGGTTTTGCTAAATACGGCTGGTCAGGTGGTATTGGACCAAGGAGCCAGCCAAATATCGACCGCCACATTATTTACCGACCAATTACCAAATGGTCTCTATCTCCTCCTGCTTTTAGGGGATAATGAAGAATTACTATACGAGCGCCGCTTACTTAAAGTGGACTAATTAGAATCATTTATTTATCTAAGTTTAATTGTAGAAGAATTATGAAAAATGTAGCGTATCTCTGCTTTTTATTCTGGGCAATTTTTGCCCTGTTTAGCTGCGAAAAAGATGCCGCAGCACCTGCGGGAAATAGGTCGGAGGATACTGGACTTACTCCGGCGGTAGTTGCCGAACTAATCACGGACCAAGAAACCTTGTTACGAGCCTTGTCGCAATGGGTAGCTACTCCGGAGGCCAAGCAATGGC
Source organism: Bacteroidota bacterium (assembly GCA_038528965.1). Classification (GTDB taxonomy): domain Bacteria; phylum Bacteroidota; class Bacteroidia; order Chitinophagales; family Saprospiraceae; genus Lewinella. The sequence continues at coordinate 105,701 of JBCBEC010000010.1, forward strand.
TGAAAGATCGCGCCAATCCAAATAGTCGCAACGGGCGGCCTGTTTTAGACGAAACCCTTTTGTTAGAAGTGGCCTGTGGTCCGGAAGGGGAGCACTTCGTGCAGATTTACAACGCCCTTTCTAATGAGGCACATAGTACTAGTAGCTTTTCTGATTATATCCAAACCGAAAATCCTTTGCTGGCCCTAAAATTCGATGCCTATTTTGATGATTTTGTGGGACAGATGGATCGGTATACGCCTTTAGTTTCTGACCAAAATCGGAGCGTAAGTTACCTAGACGGACAAGTGTACGATATCGAACCAGCCTTGACGGCTACGGGAGGAGCATTGATCATCGATTTTCGTCTGACGGAGGCGGGGAACCGAGTATTGTATGATCCAGGCACCAATAGCTTTAATAGAGATTTACCGTATCCATTTTGCTCAGATCAACTATTTATAGATCGTTTACGGGAGTTGCCAGATCCCGTTTGTAGCGGTCAAATTCCACTTAGTATTACCGAACACGTACAAGCTATCTTTTACGAAGCCTGTACCGGAGGGGGTATCACCTTTGGTGGTGGAGACGAAATTTGTGGTAATGGAATTGACGACGATGAAGATGGTTTGGTAGACTGTGATGATCCAGACTGCTGTGGTACTGAGGGTTGTGGCAGTTGTGTGGAGACGGATTGCAATGATGGAATCGATAATGACGGAGACGGACTGGTGGATGAAGATGATCTCGATTGTTTTCTTGACTCCCCTTGCATGCGGGACCACTACATGGACAACAACTTCTTCTCGGAGTTAGAATTGGTGCGTCCACAAGTATTGGCTGAAATGGGGAGTAATCTATGTCACACCAACATCGCCATTAATACTATTTATGAGCAGTATCCCAATTTATTTGATCTTGGAACTCTGCCCATGTACCCGGATTATTTTGATAACGTTACAGAGTTAGAAGAGTGGTACACTTTCCTGGTGAAAATTCATTGGGGTACTCCAACGGGGGCGGATGGTGTTTTTCAGGATTTAGTCTATACGGTTCATCTATTCGAACTCGCTAATGCGCCAGAATTTCGCCTGGAGCAATTTTGGACGATTCATGGTGGAATTGCTGTTTTGATCGTGGATCGTACCGGGCTTACCGATCCGCTTCCAATATCGATGGGAATGATTCCATTTTACAGCGCTTCGGATGCCTGTGGGGCCAATAATTGGGATCCTTCGCTGTACGGAGACATAGTGGCACTTTCCATCCACGAGGGTGATCCTTGTAACTTCCGTGTAAGTGACGGAACAATAGAAACTAATAGCACTCAGCGATCCTATAATTCTGGCTTTAATATCCGCTTAGGTGCGGGAATTCGCACTGGAAATTACAATGCTTCTGGAGGCTTTCTGTACTCGCGGAGGAATACCTACGCTACTTCGGAATCCAACCAAATCAGTAGCCAGTACGTCACCAATTTTGTGGATGATTTTTACCTCGGACGAATCAACTACAGCTACTGCTGGGAAGACCAGGGAACTACGGATCAGGTACACGAAATGGCCTTTGGCAATACGATGAAAATGAGAATACTTTCACAGATTTGTCAATAAATCAATAACCCGCACTGCCACTGGTGGTGCGGGGCTTTTTTCATGATTAATTGGACTAGCTAGAATTTGTGTACGTCCACTAATCTTAAACCAGGCACTTCCCATAATAAGTTAAGCGAGAATACGCTTTTATTAGCGCGTGACGAAGTGCCCAAATCAAAATGTACTGAAAATGAGAACGTTCTTTCTATTACTACTCGTAACTACGGTTATGGTCTTTCAGGCTTGTAAAGATGAGGAATCGCTGCCCGTGTATGAGGTTGCTGATGTGTTTGTCCCGAATTTGGCGAATAATGACACTGATTTTCTTCGGCTATGTATAGCGGAGCTTCTAGCGCAAATGCTTCTGGAGGAAGACTTTAGGGAATATGTGCAACAACAATCGATCAATTCAGAGGAGGACTGGAACAATGAACTCTTGTTGATCCAGCTTTTGGATGCTCGTATTACTCCTGATTTTACCTTTCTTGATTATGTAGATCAAGCCATTGGCGAGCAAGGGAGTTCTTGCTTTACTGGCGTAGCAAATTTTAGAAGTGTTGTATTTAATGACCCATTGTTGGTGCTCAAGCTACCTGATGGCATTCCAGCCGAAGAGTGGGATGTGAGTCGGACTGTACCTTTTGTTTATGCCAAAACACTTAATGCCATTCAATATTCTACTTCCACAGAAGATAAAACTGGAACTATAGGAGTGCATGCCTCGGGAGCAGTAGATGTCTACCAATTTGACCAACCCAATTATTTTCCCTTAGTGCTAAAGTACAGTGAAGATTTTGTTGCGGTGGATGAAGACCTGACTTTGGATAGCGGAACAAGGCTCATCGATTTGCACTCTAATATTCCAGCATCCGCCTATAGTTCGGCGTTTTTTGCATCACTGGAAAAAATATCCGGCACACCATTCCATCTCGTTCGATTCAACGATTTAATGGATCACATTTACGCACAAAGGGCTGAGTTATTCGAACCCAATCCCAGTATTCCCTGCTCGGAGGAATGTAGCAATGACTGCATTCAACAGGCGGATCGTCGACTTCTAGCGACGGGCTTTGGCATTGATACCCGCAATGAATTGACTTTAGAAAATGACTTTACTTCTTACTACCGTTTGGCTGGACAGTTCTTGTTATCGGAGAGCATGGTGCCCTTAATCCTAGGCCGTCAAGTAAGCAGCGAAAACTTCTACGACTGGGAACGATACCTATTCGGATCCTATCGTTTGACCGACCTGTTTGACGCAACCTTCACCCATACCGTTAGCTATGAGAATTTTAGTGTAAACGGAGAAAACGCCGAGCTGCCAGCGTTTAGTAGTACCGCGGTTGTAAACGGATTGAAGGAATTGCCGTTGCCTAATATCGTAATCGCGGGGAACATTGCCGAGGGTGATCTATTTCGCTATGCATCTTATCAGATCAAGTTAGATGTGATCACTCAAACACTACTGGGCGTAGATGATAATGATATTCCAAGCTACGGTATCCGGAATGGTGTCGTTTTGAACTATAATTTATTTTGTGATCGACCGGAAGCGATTGGGTTAAACTCTATCGCCTTGTTCACCACTTATTGATCTGATGTGCAAGTGAAGCACATTCTCTAGTTAAACACAAAAAGGCGGCGGCTCTCGAGCCGCCACCTACAACCGTCGGGTGAAAAATACACATACTGTGTGCTGTGACGCTTAGGTGGTTCTATGATAAGCACGCTAATGCTCATTTTATAACTGAAAAACCAGACTGTCTGGATAACTATCCCACTCGATAGAAGTACCCGTACGCACGTAGGGTAGAGTGGCGTCATTTCCACTGCCTGGTAAAGCGGGCGCCCAAAGCCAATACCCACCCATAAGCAGGGCAATAACTGCAGCGGCCTGGTACATGGGTATTGGATAATGGAGGACACGATGAATCCAACTTTTTTGCGGTAGCGGCTGAGGTTTCTTGCTAATGGTAAGCATCTGCTGATCCGCTAGTTTTACCTCACCGATCAAGCTGTGCATTTCGTCGTACTCTTTGGCCGTTAGATACGGGTCAACTAATGATTGCTCTTCCGAACTAAGTTCCGAATAGGATTTTTCGGCCAGGAGATCGAAGAGTTCGTCGGGGAGATGTGCTGCTTCCATTACAATTTTAATTTTTCGTTGACGGCATTAAATTTTCGCAATTGTTTTAGCGCGTAATAGAGGCGGGACTTGACTGTTCCCGTACTACACTGTAAGACTTCACTGATTTCCACCATACTCAGATTGTGGGTGTACTTCAGTAGAATCACTTCGCGGTGCTGTTCGGATAAAAGCTGCATGGCCTGATGGATTTGTTGCAGCTGTGGTTGATAATTCGGGTTGGGCACAGCCGTACCAATTTGCTGCCAATGCTGCACTGCAGACTTACTATGGCGCTGCTGAGTAGCTTTGTTGCGAAGGTGGTTCTTCCAATCGTTCTTCGCTATGGAATAGAGCCACACTTTGAAATTGCGCTTCGGATCAAACAACTGCGGGCGTTGGTATACCCGCAGTAAAATGTTTTGCGCTAAGTCGGCTGCGTGCTCTGGCTCATCCAACTGCCAGGCCAGAAAGCGACACAGGGCACCAAAATACCGTTCGTAGATAACAGTGAAGATGTCATCATCACCGCTACTACGAAACAGGCTCATCAATTTTTCGTCGGATAACTCCATACGTGTTTTCTCAGCTCAGTACTTTCGTTAATCCGCAAACCAGCTTAAGACCTCTTTTTCTCGTCCACTGGCCGCGGCAATTCGTTGGATCAAACGGTCATAGTGTGCCTCCTTTGTGGCTTGGCCAGTTTCCTGGTAAAACTTGCGCAAATGCGCTAAACAAGGCAGGTAAGTCAGGTGCATTTGGGTATGCACCATCTCGTCCTCAGAATGATGTTGAAAGTTGAGCTCCAGGTGTTCCAGGTAGTACTTTTCCTCCACATTTTCGCGGAGTACAGCTGTGTTGTCAAAAGGTTGGGCTGCATATTTGAGTGCGTTACCTACCAGGTACATTTGATCCGCCAGACCAACGTTTCTAAAGAATTCTCGTGGAGTGCCGGACGAGATATAGGCTGACCGCTTCCCATTTTGCAAGAGCTGGACAACCAAATAATCAGCATATTCCGTGGTGCTACCAAAGGCTTCTGCCGTTCTGCCGGGGACTGCAATACCAATCTGCTCGCATATTTTTTCACGGTAGTTCTTGTCGCTTGCCATAAACCATTTGCTGATCACCAGTACATCGGGGCGTATTTGTGCACCGTATTGTAAGACCCACTTTGGAATAGCGTCCATATCACCATTGGCTATGAAAATACCGCCAGTTTCTACCGTATGCAAGGCATTGTAATTCCATTTTAGGTTAGCATTACTGTAAGAGTCGCTTGCTAACATCTTTTCGGCCAATTCCCGGCATATCTGCCCATCAAACCGGGGAATATGGTGCGTAAATAACCAACCGTATACCTCGGGTCGATCCGGGTCTATGGCATAGGCCTGTTGCAGTGCTTTAATGGCGTCTGCTCCCTCGGTATTTAGGCCTCGGAGATAGTGGTATTCAAAGGTATTGTCAATATGCGGTTGGGCGCGATCTAAGATTTTAGCCAGCTGTCCATAAAAGCTTTCCTTGTCATTTGGCCAGGGGCCATCTTCTTGTAGCTGCAGGATCGAGCGTTGTGCTTTGTAGTAGTAATGCCAGGCCTCCGCATTCTTCTTATCATTCTCCAAAAGCTCACACCAGAGTGTAGACTGTTCTTCATAATAAGAGACAGGCTTATTTTCTTTAGCAATCCCCAAAATTTTCTGCGGCTTCTGGGCGTACCCCAAAGAAAGACTCAGGCAGAATACCAAGCAAAGAAGAGCGGATAATGGACGGATATACATATTAGTATCGTTTTTGACTGAATTTACCCCAGTACACGGCTCAAAATAAAAGGTTCAAAGGGATCTGACTTCGCGTATGCTGCGTTGGACGGGGATATTAGCGTTAGAATGAGAGTTAGAATGAGAATTAGAATGGCAATTTCAATCAAAATGAAAGTGAACCTCCGTCGCTAGAAGCTCTGGCGGTCAAAGAAAGTGAAAGTGAGGTAGGTAGAATTAGCGTTAGAATGAGAATTAGAATTCTGCTAGCAATCCAATTATGTCCACCGAAGCGGTAGGTGAAGTCTTCGGCGCAAGTGTAAGGAGGCTGAACTAACACAACCTATTCAAACTCCATGAATCAATTATTGACACACAAATACGCAGGTGTAAAAATCAACAGTTACGGTCATTGATGTACAGACGCTTCAGCCAAAGATTTCTACTCGATCATTTATTTACAGAAGAACTAACTAAGGTCGACGCAGGAGACCGAACTAAATTCACCAATACAACCAATACAACCAATACAACCAATACAACCAAATTCACTAACCCGGGCCGGAGGCCCAACTAACTCAACTAATCTACCCTTCCTCGTATCTTTAAGCAAAACCTACCCTATGCAGTACAAGAGTCTTCCCATAAAAGTAGCGGTATCAATCCTGATCGGGTCATGCTTGTTGATTATAGCCTGCCAGACTCCCGCTGTTACCACAACTGATTACGATCTTGAGCAAGTAAAGCGAGAAGTGACCCAGGCCGTTTGGACTTTCCACGCGGCGGATACAGCCAGAAATGCTCAGGGAGTTTTAGATTTACTTTGGCCAGAGTACATGATGCTAGCAGACGGCAAGCGGATTTCCTATGCTGATGTAGCTGCGGGTTCTCCGGTATTTATGGAAAGCCTTCGTGTTTTTCATACCGAATGGACTGATTTGCAGATCATTCCTATTTCTGACCAGGCTGCACTTTCCTCCTTTCTATTCAGAGATTCATTGGTGACCAAAACTGGGGAAGTGATGAAAAAGCAAGGGCCCAATACCTTTCTTTGGATAAAACGTGGGGCGGAATGGCGGGTGCGTTACGGTGACGCCGATCATTATCCCTGGGACTAGTGCGTTACCCCTTTGCGATTAATTGAATTCGATTGCCATCAGGATCCAGAATAATGAACATTTGAACCTCAGAAACAGGGTCAAGGACAATGTACAATACTGAGTACCAGAATGGGAAAGCAAATAGAGGACAGCTGCTTCATATCCTAAAGATACTGCCCTCTGGGTACGGATTGCAATTGGTAATTAGGCCGCTTTGGCCTTCACCTCAATGATTACGTTGCCACGCTTGTGCCCACCATCTACATAAGCGTGGGCAGAGGGAGTTTCCACCAAGGGGTAAGTGCGGTCGATGATTACCTTCAACTGATCCTCTTCTAGTAAGTGTGATAGCTCTTGCAACATAGGTCGGAGAATTTCCGCTGGCTGTAGGCCAGTGGCATCAAACTTGGCCTTCTTGCCGGAGCTCATTGAGCTTGCCAGCATAGCTAATAGAATTCCAAAACGCAGCACCGGAGTGAGATAAACGCCTTGTGGCGTAAGTGCCTGTTTACAATCCCGAAAGCTGCGATTACCAATGGTGTCGTAAATGACATCGTAGGCCTGACCTGTCGTGGTGAAATCAGTTGTATGGTAATCGATGACATAGTCTGCGCCCAGGGACTTGACTAAGTCGGCATTTTGGGGACTACAAACTGCCGTGATGGTGGCACCACGTAGCTTAGCCAACTGAACGGCTGCTGTACCCAGACTACCACTAGCGCCGTTGATCAGAATATGTTCACCGGCTTGTAGCTTGTGCAACTTGGTGAGGAAGTTATACGAGGTCATCGGGCCATCACTAATAGTGGCAGCTTCCGCAAAAGAGACACCCTCCGGGACGGTGGTAAATACCTGATCCTCGGCGATGGTTACGTACTCGGCATTTGCCCCAAAGGTTACACCCGTTTCGCCAAAGATTCTTTCACCAATGTGGACTGTTTTTACTTGTGTTCCGATAGCGGCCACGGTGCCCGCAAAGCCAGTTCCCATCACATCATGCTTGGGTTTAGAGAAGCCCAGGAAAAACCTGCTCACGAAAGGTTGGGCCTGGCGCATCATAGTATCTGCTTTGGTTACGGTGCTGGCGTGTACTTCTACTAAGATTTCGTTCGGTGCAGGTGTAGGGAGGGGGCGGTTTTGTACCTCAAGGTAATTGGGTGATCCGTAAGAGGTGCAAACGATGGCTTTCATGGTGGATGATTGCATGGTGAAGGTATTTTAGTCGGTTAATTTGTTCGTTGTTGATACAAATCTACCGGCCTGTTTACCCTCAATCGTTCCGATTTTGAAATGCGAACGTTTTCTGATGTAAGATGTGGGGTGTAGGGTGTACGATGTACGGTGTACGGTGTACGGTGTACAATATCAAGGACTCGGCGAAGGAAAGGAAAAGGGTGTACAATGGTTAGCTGTAAAGAAGACTAGAAACTCAAAGCTGTATATTCTAATTCCAATTCCAGTACTAATTCAACCCTTAATAACCTGCTTCCAATAAGTCCGCGGCGTCATACCCATTTTCTTTTTGAAGAACGTATTGAAGACCGTCTTGGAATTGAAGCCCGAATCGTAAGCTAGGGCTAGTAGCGTGAGGTGATGCAACTTGGGGTTAGCGACCTTTTCCTTGAAGGTTTGCAAGCGATAGCTATTGACAAACTCCGCGAAGTTTTGCTGAAAGCCCATATTCAGCAATTGCGATAATTGATTGGCGGGCATACCCATTTGTTCGGCCAAGTCACGGAGCGTTAGCTTGGGGTCCAGGTGCGGGAGTTGATCCTGCATGAGTTGCTCCAGTTGCCGGCGATACTGCTCTATTTCACCGGCCTCCAGTAAGGTCTGTTTGTATTTACGGGTCGGCGCTTCAATCTTTATTGGGGTACCTAATAATTCTGCTTTTAACTGTTGAAAACGACGGTCCTTTTGTAATGGTGCCAGCAGGGGTTCTGTAAAGAGATAGATCAATAATGGGAGTCGACGTTTGATACCATCCGTCAGCCAATTCAGCGCTTCTTCGATATCCTCCAGTAAGGTATAGGTAATAATCAAAATTTGCGCTGCCCTACCCATTTGGTCACTACTGGCCCGCTCGTGTAAGGCCTTCAAGTTTGTCCGTACCTCTGCCTCCTGACCTAGCACCGCTAACGACATGGTAATTCCTCCAAGTTTAACCATTTCCCCCGGTTCATCATCACGCAGGGACTGGAAATATTGGAGGCTTTCTTCGGGACGGTTTAGCGCCAATAAGCTCTGTCCCTTATAAGGTGGGGAGACGATGGAGGCTGGGTTGAGTTCCAGGCTTCGGTTGAAGTATGCTAAAGCATCCTGGTACTTTTCTTCGGAGTAATAAATAAAGCCCTTGAGGTGGTATCCAATGTGTGAAAAAGGATCAACCTCCAGGCCAGAGTCAATATAATGATGGGCCGCTGTGAAGCGCCCCTCTGCTACCAAGGTGCTGGCCATAGATTGAAAGTAGTCCGTCGTTGGGCGGATCGCAGCCGAACGTTGCAGGTGCTCATAGGCTGCGGCAAAATCCCAGTGTTGAACGAAGGCGTTCCAGGATTGGTTGATTTGGCATTCGGGAAGGTCAGGCTGCAGTTCGATAGCCCGCTCTAGGTGCGATTGTCCTTTAGTAAAGGCGTCGGCTGGAGCCACAAAACCCAAGGCCCCCAGCATCGTGTAAGCGTGATGGATACCAATATGGGCGTGCGCAAAATCAGGGTCTCGCTCTAGGACTTGCTCCAGAATGCGTAAGCCTGTTTCAAGATCACTTTTGCCCATCTTCAAAATGAAGTAGCGGGCTCTGAGATATTCCTGATAGCTACTTGGTGATGCATTGGGACGAGTCATGAGCTGGTCTTCTAACTCAAAGTGCCCTAATTGTTCCCTTAACCGATCGGCAATTAGCAGACTGATTTCATCCTGGACTGCAAATAAATCAGCATTAGAACGGTCGAAACTTTCCGACCAGAACTGCACATCTTCTGCTACGTCAATAAGTCGAGCGGTAATACGAATGCGCTCTCCGGCCTGCCTGACACTCCCCTCCAGGATAGTGTCAACTTGTAGCGCATCGGCGATTTCCGGTAGGGAAATATTCTGTCCTTTGAAATGAAAAGAAGAAGTTCTGGACGTCACCTTTAGTCCTTCAATCTGAGCCAGCGCATTGAGGATCTCTTCGGAGATACCATCGCTTAGGTACTCCTGCTCAGGGTCTCCACTTTGATTGGCAAAGGGGAGCACTGCTACAGATTGCTTTGAAGAGAAATCGCCAACTTGGATCATGTTCACAAGATAGTAAGGCAATTTGAGGGATCAAGGATGAAATTGAATTACCTCAAAGGTTAACTGTAGCTAGTAACAACTTGTCCCAATCCGGACATGGCTTGTCCGCACATTTCACTTTCTAATTTTTTTCCAATAATATTGCTCTTCTTATCTGTTTGCCGACATCTAATGCGACCTTTATTCAACCAAGTTCCGTATGGCGGCATTTTAATTAAATCAAAGATGACACAAAAAATTACGCACCGCTTTTTCCGGAGGCAAGGCGACTCGTTAATTTTTCTGTGTTGATAAAGTATTCCCTTAATGGAAAAGACATATTTCGATCCTAAGGACCTGAAAAAGTTTGGTAAAATTACTGACTTGCAGGAAGAGATGGGCAAGAAATTTTTTGACTGGTACGGTACCGTATTCAACGGAGACACCGCTTTGACAGAACGTGAAAAATCACTGATTGCGTTAGCTGTGGCGCATACCGTGCAGTGTCCGTATTGCATTGATGCTTATACTTCTGCTTCCCTTGAAAAGGGTGCCGATGAGGAACAAATGATGGAAGCGGTGCACGTAGCGGCGGCTATCCGTAGTGGAGCCTCCCTGGTATTTGGTGTGCAGATGATGAATCAGGCGGAGCGCCTGTCTATGTAAAGAGAGCTGTTTTGCAGCGTACTCAGCAAACTGACTAACAATGGCTATTAAGCAAAGAAGCAAGTCCCTTAAATCAAGAGGTACCAACCTTTCCGATTCATTCGTGCAACTAAATGTGCTCAACGGGAAGGATATTGTAGATGCTAATTTCCCACAATTTACCGATCAGCTCGCAGCAATTGGTCATCGACCTTTACAGGTAAAGCCGGTAGAAATATTCCAGCTCAATATCGGTAAGCTTTGCAACCAGACTTGCGCGCACTGCCATGTGGATGCGGGGCCAGACCGCAAGGAAGAAAATATGGACCGGGCTACTTTGGAGCGTTGCCTGGAAATTATTGCCGCAGTTCCTTCCATTACGACAGTGGATATCACTGGGGGAGCGCCGGAAATGAATCCGCACTTCCGCTGGTTTGTTGAAGAAGTAAGTGCGCTGGGTAAGCAAGTCATCGACCGCTGTAATCTAACGATTCTACGGGCTAATCCTAAATATCACGATCTACCTGAGTTTTTTGCTAAGCATAAGGTGCAGGTTGTCTCCTCATTGCCGTATTTTTCTAAGAAGCGGACGGATAGCCAACGCGGAGATGGTGTCTTTGAAGACTCTATCAAAGCTTTACAAATGCTCAATGAGGTAGGTTACGGTAAAGAAGGAACCGGTTTAGAACTGCACCTGGTGTATAATCCATCTGGGGCGTTCCTTCCCGCTGGGCAAGAAACCTTGCAGGCCGAGTTTAAGCGTCAATTAAAGCGCAAGTACGACATTGAGTTCAATATGCTCTTTGCCATTACCAACCTCCCCATTGCTCGTTTCCTGGATTACCTTTTGGAAAGTGGCAATTATGAAGAGTATATGGAGAAGTTGGTTGAGGCCTACAACCCCGCTACTGTGGATGGCTTGATGTGCCGTAATACGCTTTCTATCAGCTGGGATGGGTACATCTATGACTGTGACTTTAACCAGATGCTAGACTTGAAGGTAGCAAGCAGTAGCCAGCACATCAATGATTTTGATTTGGACGCCTTGCAGCAACGTTCGGTTGTGCTCAACCAACATTGCTACGGGTGTACTGCCGGAGCAGGCTCTAGCTGTGGTGGCGAAATTACTTAGCGCCGTCTACCAAGAATCCTTGATTACTGGAAGCGGAGGATAAATTTTTCCCGCTGTAGTTCTTTGCCGGCAGTGCCAGCTTGAACGTCCTCTTCGGTGCGTTCGGCTTGCGCCGCCGCGACAATGTAAATATCATCTTCGACATCCTCTAGGTCAATATACTCCGAGGCTTCGGGATCGTACAGTTGTTCCACCGTACGATAGGCCGTCACGGTTTTTCCTTCCACTTTTATATCCGGATCGAGACGATGCCAGGAGTCTTCTGCATTGTAGAACCAATAGTTGATGCGACCTTCATCACCCAGGTGCAACTTCTTTTCGGCATTGAAGTTGGGCTCTGCCATGGCTTTTAGCGAAATGAAACGGCAGGGACCTTCGTACGTATTTAGATCGCAGGCGAAAATATCGTCCTCCTCTGGAACATCGTAGTAAAGTGGATCTATGGCGGAAGAGAACATAATGCCTTTAATGTCATAGAGCGTGATTCGCAGCTTGAAGGGCGCTGGCTCTAGTACAACCGGGCTGTCCGCAGCGGTAAATACCTGGCCATTTTGCAGGACTTCGAGTTTGAATTTTTGTGTCGATTGTTTTGCAAGCTGCTTAGACGTATTACAAGTGCTGAGTAGGAAACAGCAGGCTAGTAGAGTAAGGATACGATTCATGATCAAATAGGTTTTGGTGGTTAAATATGGTTTGGAATATCGCAAAAATATTGGGCTGGAAGGTGGATTTGAAAAAGCCCATCGAAAAAATTAAATAACTCGATTTTTGTTGACCTGTATTTAATTGTCAATTGTGATTAAAATACTGATTTTCAGTTCATTGAGAATCAACTTTATTTAATTAATTTTTTCGATGAGCCCCTTGCTTTTTTGCCTCAATTCGTTTGCTTACGCAAGCTAACCTCCTGCCTTTTACCATCCCCATCGAGTATTGACAAACGAAGCTCTTCGAGGCTGTCGATACCAAATCCGGTTAAATAGTAGTGGCAATTATCTTGTCTGGAACTAAGCACGATATCGTTGATTTGTAGTACCCGCTGACCATACTGCAATCCAGCTTTCTCCGCTGGCGAACCTTTCATGACCCATTTGATGATATACTCACCTTGTAAGGAGGTGAAATCTGCTCCAAAACTTGTAAACCGACCAGGAGATGCCTCTTTTTCATAAGGGCTGCAGTAGAAGCGTTGTTTTTGGTAGTCCAGGGTTACGCGCCCATAATGTAGGATCCCTGCACCCATTCTGGCGGAGGTTAGTTTTGAGAACTGACTGTGGAAGTTTCTCAGGGTTCCACTGCCTATTTTTAATTCTGAAACGAAGCTACGGTATCGTTTTTCACTCTTGATCTTCCCTTGACTCAGGCCAAAGGAAAATATCCCTTCAAAGCTTAGGCGTTGGTCTTTGGCCATCCGCTTAGCGCGTTTGGTTTGTGGACTATACACATCGCCCGAACCGGAGTCAAAGAGTACAAACTGTTCCTCTCCGTTGAGACTAACCAGTGCTTCGGGAAGCCCCCGGGCGTTAATGCGTAGGGGAGTGGCATCTGCTTCATTGAGTTCCAGTACCGAGGCATCTTCCGTGAGGCGAAGGATCCGTTTCTGATAATCCAAATCCAGGATCGCATCGGTAAAAAAGTCTCGACCAATCATTCCATCTAACTGGAAACAAGAGGTAGGAAAGGTATTCCAATCAGGGAATACAACAGCGGCGCGGTCGCGGAAGGTCCAATTTCCTAGTGTAATGGCGGGAACAGCCACTCGATTGAGCTGCAGCGTCTGACGAGTCACATCCCCCACCTCAACTTCCGAAACCACTGGGAAATCATAACGATCGGCGAGTTCTTTGGAAATGATAAACCCACCCCCGGTATCCAGCAGGAATCGGTAAGGAATTTCTTCAATTGTCAATTCGAGGATGATGGTATTTCTGACCATCTCAAATGGAATTTTACCACTATCGTGGGACTGTGCACTAAGTAGAGTAAAAGTAATTTGGATGGCTAGAAGAATAGTGTATTTCAACATGAGCGCGTTGTTTTAAGCAGTGTAAGGTTATTGATTTTTGTATAGTCAGTAACAGGGCTTTTCTACGGAAAGTCAATGATTTCTGTGGTGAATTACCCGTTGCTGACACAGAGTTTGAGCAGTAAATGATGCGTAAATATCCGATATTGATTGGATATTATTCTTCTACTAATGGAATGAAAGGTGGCGCTTATCTTGGGAGGAGCATAATTAAAATTCATAACATTATGAAGATAGAACATTTGGCCATCTGGGTAAATGACTTAGAATCCATGAAGTGCTTTTACGAACATTATTTTGGTGCTCGGGCGGGTGATTTATACCATAATTCCAAGAAAGGTTTTACCTCCTACTTCTTGTCCTTCCAGGAGGGGTGCCGTCTGGAATTAATGAATATGCCTGGCATTCCAACTAACGCCAATGCTTGGGAGGATCAGTACCGGGGAATTATCCACTTTGCCGTTTCTGTGGGGAGTAAAGACAAAGTTGATCAACTTACAGAAGACTTGAGAGCCGCAGGCTATGCGGTAGTAGGTGAACCCCGCACCACGGGTGATGGCTACTACGAGAGCGTAGTCCTTGATCCAGAAGACAATCGAATAGAGATAACCATCTGATGATCTTCAGCACTTTGCCTATCTTCCGGTGGATGTTGGCTAAATAGTAAAAATACTCCTATCAAAGATTTTTTACCCGCAACCCGTTTGCTTCTGGCCCGGCAGCCTTTCTATGCGCGCTTGCTGGCCAGCCTGGTTAAGGTAGAGGTACCGGACCTAGGTCTTCCTACGGTTTTACGGTGGGTAAATCGTAAGCCAGTGGTGCACTATAACCGAGTGCTATTGCGGGCTATTAGTAATTGGCCTGAGTGGTATGCTGATTGGTTGGAGGAGGCCTTGCTGCATTTGGTATTAGGTCATCATCTTCTCTGCAACAACAGTAAGGACCGCGATGCCGCCAGCTTAGCTGCTGATTTGGAAGTTTGGCAGTTTCACAGCAAGCGCCAGGCACAAGCAGCTTATCAGCAACTTAGTACTCGCCTTCATTTACCACCAGCTTTTGATTTTGATGCGGCTTACAAGGCGGTTGTACAATTACAGCAGGCCATTGGCAAAACAGGTGATTTGCCCAGTTTACATATGCTGCCCCTAAGCCGAAGGGCCCATCATCATTGGTATGAGCATTCTATTGACGGACAGGATTTTCTCCTCTGGCGTAGTACTTTGAAGCCCTTTATTTCTCATAAAGAGTCCGCAGCAAAAATACCTTGGGCCACCTTGATGAACCGGATTAGTGCCAACGAAAATGCCTGGCAGCTACCCTGGCCGGTGCTCCTTCGACGTTTCGCCCTCACCGCGCAACGCGACCAGGTGTATAGCAGCCTTAGAAGACCTTCCAAACGATACCAAAACTTTCCGGGCACTCGTCGTCGTCGTAGAGCGCGACTTGCTGTAATTTTTGATACATCAGGAAGTATCAATCATGATCTCCGGCGTCAATTCTTCCAAGAACTGAGGGGACTTTTACCGCTAGTACACCAAATTGATCTTCTTGAAGCCGATCACCAAGTGCGCAAAACGTATTCATTCACGGGCGAAATTCCAACGCATAGCAAGGGTGGTGGTGCTACCAGTTTTGATCCGGCCTTAGTACAAGTCAATCAAGCAAAGCATTATGATGGGATCATCTACTTCACCGATGGGGAAGGTCCTGTACCAACTGTTCCTCCTCGGTTCCCCGTACTCTGGTTGGTTGCCAGCGACAAGAATGCTCTTCCGCATTTAGCTCAGTTCCCCGGGCGGGTTATAATGCTGCGATCTTGAGTTGCTAATTCTAATTCAGATTAGCGTAAGAATTAGGATAAGAGTTGATCCTTGTCTTGGTCTGTTTCTCCTCTATAAAGCACATATAGTCAAACCAACTAACCGCAGCCGACGTGCGCCTACGTTGAAGCTTCATCGCAAGAGTAAGGAGGCTAAACCAAACCCACTAACCCAACTAATTAAGGCCGACGCAGGAGGCCGAACCAATCCAACCAAATTCACCAATTCAACTAACTAAGGCCGACTATGGAGGCCGAACTTTCTGTTAAAGTCTTGTGAAAGAAATGCTAAAGCGAGCCTAGAATTTCGCCGCCTCTGGAGAAAGCCGTTTATTGTTTCATTGACGCCTAGCGTCCACTTTGTTCTCTCTAAGAATTTGCTGTTTTTGTTTAGTGTAGGGGCGGGTTACGAATCTTTCGGCCGCCCTTATTTTTTGCTTGCGCGCTTTTTTAGCCTACAAGAAAGCGTTTAAACAAACCCAGCACCGTTGATTTGTATCTTTTTGATAGGCTCAATGATACGATGATGATAAACAAGTACTTCGCGCTCCACCTCATTTTTCTCTTATCCACCAATATATTCGGACAGCAAATCTTGAGTGATAATGCGCTCTTTTCACCTGCGAAAGAGATCATTGCCATTGATGTAGAAACTGGTCAGCGACAAAGGGTTACGGTTAGCTCAAATATAATTGGTCGATATCCCGAATCGAACTATCAATACCTTGCCTATTTAAACAGGCTTAAGGACCGGGGGGATACAATTGCTTATGCCAATGCGCTGCCGCAGCGAGACTATTTAGCTGGAATGGGATTAAGGGAAGATGAAATTCAATTCTTTACGAATGAATATCTATTCAATGAGACGTATGAAAAATACCCTATAGTCGGTCTTACCTATGATCAGTTGTGGAACTACTTTCAGTGGAAGACGGACGATCTTGGTTTTGCCTATCTAGAGTTTGAAGGTTTATACAAAAGAGACACGGACGATTGGCCAGCATTTACGGAATGCTTAGCGAGTATTGAACGGAAAAGAATCCTAATTACAGCATGTAGAATACCCACTCAAGCAGAAATATTATCGGGTGCTAAGACTGTTGATAAGCGCTCAATAACTAGAAGAGGTGCCTATGATAGCGCTTTGATACGCTGGATTCGAAATAATGAAGCCTACAATCATTTATCCGTTAGCAGTTTAGATGATGATGAAGTTTCAAATGCTATTTTAGAAAAATACGACTTGCATCCTAGTAAGTACTATGATTTGACTAAAGCGCAGAAGTTACGGAACACGCAAGGTGGATTTAGTGCATCTTTCACAGATTTAGAAATGGAGGAGACGCTCCATGAAGAACACGGAAGAAAAGTGATGTCCGTGGAGGTAAAAGGGCTCTTGTCGGTGACTATTGGGCCTTCCGGGAGCGTAAGCGTTAGTTCGGGAACCTTATTAGCTCCGGTATGGCATGTAAGTACTTATTTTGAAGATAGATAGGATGTCAAAAAGTGTGTCTGACTGCAGTCGTTCCGGTTAAAGTATTAATTTGATACCCTCCGACTTGGCGGCTGCGGTTAGTTGCAAAACATTACATTTATGATCCAGATTCAACTTATATGAATATTGAATCAATTAGCCACGCCATTTTAACAGTGATTATTGGGATACTTGGAACGATCTCCCTCCACGCTCAAATGAATTCTTGTAGTAGAGCTGAGCCCGCGATGGTCCTACTTAAACGCTTACATCAACTGAAAAACGCTGATGAAAGCCTTCAAGCGACTACCGCAGCATTAGCTGAAATTGTTGATTCCCTACTAGTAATCACGCAGCAAGAGGATTTTATTGATGCGACGAAAAACAGTGATCCTGACGTTAGAATAGCTCACGGATCGCTATTTCGGCTAGCTGAAAAGTATGATGAATCGTTGAGGTGCTATCGGGGGCTATTAGCAGATGAGACCGACCAACAAGAACAGAAGCGGATCGTAATAAAGATCACGGAAATTCTAATGGAAAAATTCCATTACAAGCGCCCATATTACATGGATTATCTCTATGGTAAGCAAGTGGTCTATTATGGCCTTGATGACGGTGCGGCTATTGTTGCAGAAGATCAAGTAGCGTTTTTAACAAAAATAGGGGAGTTTGAACTTGCTCAGATTTTACTAGACCCTATTGACCAAGAGGTTTCTTTTGACAAACAATTAAGTTGGCAACAGCGAGCTATAATTAGATTAATTAAAGTAGAGCATTCGGAAGAAGAGTTAATGGCTGGTTTAGCATCTGCCATTATTGCCACTCCCGAAAAACTGAATCAAGAGGCCGCTACCTGTGCGCTTAATATCTTTGGGTACGATCTCCTATTGCATATACCTTCTCTACAGCGCGAAGAATTTAATAGCTCGGATGAGGAAAATCGTCAGAGAATTCTCCGGTGGGTGTTTGAGAATACAACGTTTTATAAGCAGTTGGTAGCGGAATCAAACGAATAAGATAGGAGTTGACAGAAAGCATCTATAAAAAACATCCTGGCTATTTTTTACATTCAAAAGATAGGCATCATATGCACTCATCCCTAACTGTGTGGAACATAACCTTGCTTGGCCAAACTCTACAAAGACGGTGAGCTGATCATGTACTTAGTTTACCAAAACGGTGGGCTGCAAGAAGAAATACGACTTGCACCTCCCAGTAAAGAATAACCCTGCTTTTAAACTTTAATAAATATCCGCTTTCGATACAGCACCCACGACAGCGCTAGGAAAAACAGGACATTCGTAATGGCGTATGCCAATGAGGCCAGTTTGGCGGAAGCAAAGGTGGGTTCGTAAACTTGGGTCCACAACCAGCTTTGGACATTCATACTTTCTCCCGCAGCATCCTCCCATTTGATGGTGTACATCAGCTTGACTAATAAGCCCGATAAGACAAAGACAAAAAGCGCGTTGGTGCCATATACGATGAATGGTTTTGTCCACCAGCGGGAACCACGTAAATCGACCAACCAATAAATAACACCGAGGCAGACGAGGGCTGCACCCGAGGTATACAGTACGTACGAACTGGTCCAGATTTTTTTATTGATAGGAAACACCAAATCCCAAATATTTCCTAAGGCTAGTAGCAACGCGCCAACGGCCAAAAGTCCGGCAGCCTTTTCGTATCCTCCTGCTTTTCTACGCAACCAAACTCCCGTTAGAACACCACTGATCCCTGTACCCACCGCCGGTAACGTACTCAGTAAACCTTCAGGGTCCCAAGTTTTACTTTGTACCCAAAGATGTTTACCCATTGCGGTCCGATCGAGCCATGCCCCGAGGTTGGTACTCGGTTCCAAATTGGGTTCAATACCACCGGGCACCGGCACCAGCGTCATTAAACCCCAATAGGCCAGTAGGCATCCGATGCCGATCCAGAGTAACTGTTTGGGCTTGTAGAACACAAATAAGGTGGCACAAACCCCGTACACGAGTGCGATCCGCTGCAGTACGCCCGGAATGCGGAACGTCGCAAATTTGAACTTAGGAAAAAGATTGAGAAACAGCCCAATTCCGAAGATGATCAAAGTTCGCCAGGCAATCTTAGCTAGCAACTCTTTACGATCGTAGCCTTCTGCTTTTCGCCGTCCTAAGGCGTAAGCAATTGCTACTCCAACGATAAAAAGGAAAAACGGAAATATCCAATCTGTCGGTGTTACACCGTGCCAATCCGCGTGTAGGAGGGGAGCGTACACATTACTCCAGGAACCGGGATTGTTGACTAGTATCATTGCCGCGATGGTCAATCCACGGAAGATATCTAGAGACAGGAGCCGTTGCTGCTGATCCATGTTTTTCGTTTTGTACCGATTAAGATAAGTATTAAGCGTAGCTTGGTAAATTTGAGGTGGGCTACCGCAATGGGGCCTCCGTCAAAATCTATATGCCTGATGGCAATTACGGTATGGCATTTGCAAATGGACCGACATAGAAAAAGACAACCTCTTACAGCTGCTTCTGTTAGTTTACAAAACCAGTAAGAATGAAGCCCGCAATAGTTGTGATGTTCCGAGTTCTCTTGTCCTTTGCCTTGTTCTTTAGCTCTTACACGCTTGGTGCCCAGCTTGTTGTTAATGGTACTTTTTCCGGGGCGGTAGGTACTACGAGCTTACCCTTTGGCTGGGTTAATTGTGATGAGGAGAGTTCGGTGGAAATTCAACCAGGGCGTTGGAACGTAAACCTGCCACCTTACGATGGAGATTCTTACCTGGGAATGGTGTGCCGTGGAGAAAATGAGCTGGTACCTAACAGTTGTGAAGAGATACTGCGTGATTTGAGTGAACCCCTGGAAATAGATTCTTGCTACCAACTAGAGATATTTCTCGCCTACGCTGCCAATTTTCAAGTGAGCCGCTTTCGCGCGCCCATCTACCTTGATATTTTCCTTGCTACCGAACCCTGTTTAGATGAACCACCCCTAGCTAGTTTTGGCCCCATAAATCATACGGACTGGCGTTCCTACACTGCTAATTTTACCGCTAGCGACCGTCACATCATTATTTGGCTACGGGCTAGTACCGGAGGAGAACCATTCTACTCTGGTAATATTCTCGCGGATCAACTTAGCATTCAGAAGACTTCCTTACCGACCTTGGATCTAGGCCCTGACCTAGAGCGCTGCCCCGGCGATGTAGTAGTGCTCGACGCTTCTGAAAGCGGCGATACGTTCCTCTGGCAAGATGGGAGCACCACGCCAACTTTTACCATTAGCGAGAGTGGTGTGTATAGTGTTGCCAGTACGTCTGCTTGTGGTACAGTTGAAGATAGCGTGCAGGTCAATTACGGTACCCTCCCTTTACCTAGTGGCCTGCCAAGTGATACCAGTTTTTGCCTTGGTGAAAGTTTAGTGCTAAGTGTAGACCAGGAAGATTACGATGAAATACTTTGGCAAGATATGGTACTAGCTCCCACCTTTTTAGTAGAACAGGCCGGCGATTACCAGCTTACGCTAAGTACAGAATGTGGAGAACGAACGGAGACGATTCGCGTAACGAACACCGACGCTCCAGCGTTTACACTCGGACCAGATCTTATCCTTTGCGAAGGGGAAACCTTAGAACTTAAGGTATCTGATGAGATCGTGGATTTTACCTGGGATGATCTTTCTACGGAGCGGATCAGACTTATTTCCGAAGGCGGGTCGTATTTGCTTAGGGCAACCAATGCCTGTGGAAGCAGCAGCGATGTCATCAATGTTACTCTTGACCCTTGCGATTGCTTTCTGTACGTACCCAATGCCTTTTCGCCCAACCGCGATGGGGTCAATGATAACTTTGGTCCGGGCTTCGCCTGTAGTATGCTGGATTACCAGTTAACCATTTTTGATCGTTGGGGAAACCAAGTGTTCGAAAGCAATGATGCCAATCGTTTCTGGGACGGTACATTTCGCGGTAGCCTAATGGCCACGGGGGCCTACGTGTACGTAATGACTTATCAATTTGAGAATAACCCGCCGGCTCAGGAACAGGGCGTAGTTAACCTCGTGCGATGATGCTAAAGTGGCGACTCTCCCCAACGGTAGCTCTCCAAATCAAAACCCGCCAGATCCATTACGCGATCCACAACCGTGAGTGCGAGCTCTTCGAAGGTCTTGGGGTTGCTGTAGAAGGAAGGCGTCGCGGGGCAAATGACGGCACCGGCTTCGGTGAGTTGCGTCATGTTGCGCAGATGGATGAGGTTGTAGGGCGTATCGCGCGGGACCAAAATTAGGCGGCGGCGCTCCTTCAAGATAACGTCGGCGGCCCGGGTGACCAGGTCATTGCTGATCCCTTGTGCAATTCTGGCCATGAGCCCCATCGAACAAGGACAAACCAGCATGCTCCCGTACTTGGCTGAGCCTGAGGCGAATGGAGCCATGAAGTCCTTTTTCGCATAAAAGTCAAAGGCATCGTAGTTCTCGTAGGATTTATCCCCCAGTTCCAATTCCCAATTGTAGCGGGCATTGTCACTCATCACTACCCCTACCTTTTCCCATTGATCTTGCACCTGCATCAGCCGATCAAAAAGAACCTTGGCGTAAATCGATCCGCTTGAGCCACCTACGGCTACTACCACTTTATGCTTCCCACTTGCTGTCATTGGTCGAATTGAGACAATAAAACGTTAAGAAACTATTAATTAGACGCAGAGGAAAAACGAATAAGGGGAATGATACTATTTTTACTTAATCTACACTACACTATGATTTTCCTACTGTGCTAATTCCATAATCTATTTTAACCACAGGCCTACGCCTGGACACAGTACTTAAAGTAAGAAAAATGAAAAAAGTTGTCTTTGGAACCACATTGTTGCTGGCTTTAGCAGGGATTTTTGCTTTTGCCCAACCAGCAGTTGAGGTTGAGAATACGCCAGTTGAGACAAAAATCAATTGGATGACCTGGGAAGAAGCCATGACTGCCATGGAACACGAGCCCAAAAAGGTCTTTATTGATGTTTATACCGACTGGTGTGGTTGGTGTAAGCGCATGGATGCTAATACCTTCACCGACGGTGATGTAATAGACTACATGAACCAAAACTACTATGCGGTAAAGTTCAATGCCGAAGGTAAAGAAGACGAAGAGTTTCGTGGGCGTACACTCACGTACCGAGCTAATGCTGGTCGCCGAGGTGTTCACGAACTAGCCATCGTCTTGTTGAATGGTCGTTTGGGTTATCCATCATTTGCTTACCTGGATGAAGACCAGAACATCGTAAAGGTATCTCCGGGTTATAAAACGCCAGAGGTGCTCTTGACGGAGCTACAAACAGTTGCTGCTGGTAGCTAAGGTTGCAATTGAGGTAAAGACGCACTGCATGCGTCTGTGTAGTAACGTCAAATAGAAGTGGTTTGCTACAGCAAAAGCTGTGCAAACCACTTCTTCGTTATAAATGCCACTTTCAAAAAGCGAAACCTATTGTGAGTTTTGCGACCGAACTCTTGGAGGTGTCAAAGTCCACCTCACTCCTAAAACTGGTCCGCCTCAGTACTATCGGCCATAGCTACTGTCGAAGCACTCTGCTGAATGGTTGTTTGCACGTAGTCGAAGTAGCCAGTGCCAACAAAGCTTTGGTGCTTAATGGCGGCAAAACCTTGGTCCGCTAGCGCAAATTCTCGCTCTTGTAGTTCGGAGTAGCCCGCCATTCCGCGTGCTTTGTACGCGCTGGCCAATTCAAACATACTGGTGTTCAGGGCGTGGAAACCCGCTAGGGTGATAAATTGGAATTTGAAGCCCAATTCCGCCAAGTTTTCCCGGAAGGTGAGCATCTCTTCCCGGCCCAAATTAGCGGCCCAGTTGAAGCTTGGCGAACAGTTGTAGGCCAGCATCTTACCTGGGTATTTGGCGTGGATCGCTTCCGCAAAAGCACGCGCTTGTTCCAGATTGGGTTTACTGGTTTCCATCCAGATCAAATCTGCGTAAGGAGCGTAGGCTAAGCCGCGGCTGATGCACTGCTCCAAGCCGTTCTTTACGTAGTAGAAGCCCTCAGCAGAGCGTTCTCCGGTTAGGAATTCCTGGTCGTTGGGATCGATATCGCTGGTGAGTAGGTTGGCAGCCTCCGCATCCGTGCGAGCAATGATCACCGTTGAGGTACCACATACGTCGGCAGCCAAGCGGGCGGCAATGAGCTTGTTGACGGCCTCTTGGGTGGGGACTAATACCTTACCACCCAGGTGGCCACATTTCTTGGCACTCGACAACTGATCCTCAAAGTGCACACCAGCGGCACCCGCGGTGATCATGCTTTTCATTAGTTCGTAAGCGTTGAGGTTACCACCAAAACCTGCTTCTGCATCTGCCACAATGGGAGCTAAATAGTCGATGTCTGCGTCGCCGTTTACCGATTGAATTTGATCTCTACGCAGCAGGGCATTGTTGATGCGCTTGACAACCTCCGGAACAGAATTAACTGGATACAAAGATTGGTCGGGGTACATAGTGCCAGAAAGATTATTATCTGCGGCTACTTGCCAGCCACTAAGGTAGATGGCGTCTAAACCGGCCGTCACTTCCTGCACAGCCTGGTTGCCGGTTAGGGCACCGAGTCCAGCTACGAATTTTTGCGTATTGAGCTTATGCCACAGTTTTTGGGCACCTAATTGAGCTAGGGTGTACTCAATTTTCACACTACCACGAAGCTTAAGTACATCTTCGGCGGTGTACGGGCGACGAATTTGTGCCCAACGTGGATTAATGGCCCAGTCTTGCTTGAGTTGCTGGATTTGAATCTCGTTTTTCATGTCATTGTATTATGTGGTGGATGAAATATTAGCGGCTTGTTTGTGGATGGTCCTAGCTGATTGGCATAGCTCCTCCACCTGTCCTGCTTAGCGTTCAGAACAGTCCTCATTGATATTGAAATTGCTCTTGTTATTTTGATTACCCTAGATCAATTTGTAAGCGGGTAGGGTCAGAAAGTCAGCGTACTCCGCCTGCTTTACAAGTTGATCAAAGAGTTCAATGGCTTCCGCAAGGCGGTTCTCCGCAGGTAACCATTGCTGCATAGCGGCAATCTCGTCTTGCTGTAGTTCGTCATAGCGGGCTACGGTTAGCGTTTGGCCATTTGCTAGTGTGGCTCTTTGCTGTAACCATTGCCAAAGCTGGGTGCGACTAATCTCTGCCGTAGCGGCATCTTCCATTTTGTGGAAAAGTGCGGCAGCTCCTCTACCGCGTAGCCAGCTTTCTACGTAGAGAATACCCACCCGGATATTTTCGCGGACGCCATCTTCCGTGATGGTGCCCTCGGGGACGGCTAGTAGGTCCTCGGTTGTGATATTGACCTCTTTGCGTTTTAGGTGCACTTGATTGGGGCCAGTTAAGTACTGATCGAAGACTTCCATCGCTACGGGCACCAGACCGGGGTGGGCCACCCAGCTGCCGTCGTGGCCGAGCTTGGCTTCTCGGAGTTTATCCTGGCGCACTTTCTCCAGGGCGGTTTCGTTGGCCGTGGGATCATTCTTGATGGGGATTTGGGCGGCCATGCCTCCCATAGCGTGTACGCCGCGGCGGTGGCAGGTCTTGATCAATAAATCACAGTAAGCCTGCATGAAAGGAACGGTCATGGTGATCTGACCCCGATTGGGTAGAATACGTTCGGGGAAGGCCCTAAACTTCTTGATAAAGCTGAAGATATAATCCCAGCGTCCACAGTTGAGTCCGGCGGAGTGCTGGCGTAGCTCGTAGAGGATCTCGTCCATTTCAAAGGCGGCGAGAATGGTTTCGATAAGCACCGTAGCCTTGATGGTGCCCTGCGGTATACCCAGGTAATCTTGCGCAAAGACGAAGACATCATTCCATAAGCGTGCCTCCTGATGATTCTCTAATTTAGGTAGGTAGAAATAGGGACCACTGCCGCTGGCCAGTAGTGTTCTGGCATTGTGAAAGAAGTAAAGGCCAAAATCCACTAGGGCACCGCTCAGTGGTTCCTCTCGAAACTGTATGTGTTTTTCCGCCAGGTGCCAGCCACGCGGGCGAACCATCAGTGTAGCGGTCTTGTCATTGAGCTTGTATTGTTTACCAGTTGTAGGGTGTTCAAAATTGATAGTGCGGCGAATCGCGTCTTGCAAATTAAGCTGTCCGTGCACCACATTTTCCCAGTTGGGGGTATTGCTGTCCTCAAAATCGGCCATGAATACCTTAGCGCCAGAATTGAGGGCATTAATGATCATCTTACGGTCAACTGGGCCAGTGATCTCTACACGCCGATCCAGTAAGTCGGATGGGAGAGGGGCTACTACCCACTCAGCCTGGCGAATGCCCTCCGTTTCTGGTAAGAAATTGGGCCAGCTACCATTGGCTATAGCTGTCTGGCGTTCCTTGCGGCGTTCCAACAAGGCTAGACGTCTTTCATTGAACTGGAGGTGAAGCTCTTCTAAGAACTGAAGGGCAGCAGGTGTCAAGACCCGATCATAGATGATGGGATCGGTGGCCGCCTGGAGGGAGAGTTGGGTAAGGGTAGCATTATTTGGCATGGTCCTGATATTTTATTTCCTTTACACAAAAGTGGCCATTTTTATCATAAAGCGGAAATTCCGCTAAAATTAATAATTCCGCTTTTGTGGTTGAATTCCGTCAGGAAAAGAGAACCTTTATGCCGGTTTTTGATCTTAAGATATTGATTTATAGGGAGTTGTTATTTCCTCTTTTTACACCCGCAGAACGATAAATTGTTGGCTTTATGCTTACAGACGCAGACATTGTTAAACTCTTATTCGGTTTTAAGTTAAAGCATTTGCGTACGGAGCAGGGGCTGGGTTTGGAGGAATTGGCGACACAAACGGGCTTGTCTAAGTCTTATATTCATGACCTGGAAAAGGGCAAGAAGTATCCGAAAGTAGATAAGATTCATACCCTGGCCCGTGCACTTGGGGTGGATTATGATTATATGGTGTCACAGCGCGCCTCGCGCGCCATTCAGCCAGTAGTGGATTTGTTGACCTCCGAAGTATTTCGAGAATTCCCAATGGAAGATTTTGGTGTGTCGACGAACAAACTTATTGAGCTCTTGGTCAATACGCCGGAACGGGTCACCGCTTTCATTAGTACCATCTCTCAGATGATTCGTCATTTTCAGGTCTCGAGAGAACATCTGTACTTCACGGCCCTGCGTTCCTTTCAGAATCTCAAGAATAATTACTTCGAGGAAGTAGAAGCCGCGGTGACGCAATTTCGTCAGCAGTTTAATCTCTCAAGCTTACTAGCTAAGGGTACTGCTGGTCTGGAACAGCTGCTCGCAAAGGAATATGGAATCAGCGTCGACCGGGAGCGGTTGCGCGAATTTGAACTACCAAGTAGCTGCCGTTCTTTTTTCGCCGAAAAGGCGCGAACGCTATATATCCGTGACGGGCTTTCCCAGGCGCAGGAGCGCTTCCTGCTCGGGCGCGAATTGGCCTTTCAATATTTTCAGTGGACGGAGCGTCCTTTTGAAACCCGGATCGTCGAAGTACCCAACTTTGAGATCCTCTTCAATAACTTCCAGGCTAGCTACTTTTCCTCCGCTTTATTAATGGATGAACAGGAACTCCTGCAGGATTTACGTAGCTGGGCAGATAGTGTCAGTTGGGATCCGGAGGTAATGCGAAAATGGCTCGAGAAGTATGAGGTCACGCCTGAGATGCTGCTTCAGCGACTTAGTAATCTCCTGCCACATCATCTTGGCCTGACCGACTTATTCTTTTTGCGCTTGCAAAGTAGCCCCGACCTTGAGCATTATCGTATGACCAAGGAGCTGCACCTTGATCGCTTGCATAGCCCTTACGCGAATGCCTTAAACGAGCATTACTGTCGGCGCTGGGTATCAGTCAATATCATTAAGCAAGCCCGGCAGGGTAGGAGCAAGGAGGTGTTGGTGGATGCTCAGTTGAGTAGATACTGGAACTCGGAAGATGTGTACTTCTGTCTCTCAATGGCTCGTGGGCAGGCACCGGCTAGTGGTAAGTTTAGTAGTGTGACCATCGGCCTACTGGTCAATGAGCAACTCCGGGAGTCGTTTCGTTTCCTAAATGATCCCGCACTACCTAAACGGCTGGTCCATACCACTTGCGAACGTTGTGGTATAGTAGATTGCGAGGCGCGTGCGCGGCCTCCACTGATCCTAGAGGAAAAATCAAGTGATCAGGAATTGATGGATAGTCTTCGTGCTCTTAATGACTAAGCCCTCGGCTACAGGCGTCGCTTACCTTTAGCGCACTCACGATCGTACTCTTCGAGGATGGAATACAGATCTTTGAAGCGATAACCGCGCTTGCCAATCTTGCGAGCCAGGCGGGGCGCTTTTTCTTCCATCAAACGGCGCATTTGCCAGCGGAAGCCAAAACGGCGCAATGGTTGGATTCGATTACCGGATATTTCTACCCAATATTGGGTAATCTTACGGCTGCGGCTTACCACTTTACCATCCACCCAATCGTAGTCAATCAGCGTCTCCGGTGTTTGGAGTAAGCTAACGTTATTACCGGCATATTGTACTCTTAGGTACATCCATTGTTTACGGTAGTACTTGCTTTCGTAGGCGTGCACGGCGGGTCCTTCATAAAACACAAAGCCTTTGATGAGGGCCGGGTGTAAATAGTAAGGTGTACCAAAGTCATTGATAAATTCTACCATACTACCAATACGGGAATGCTCAATGACGCCGATGGCACCAGTTAAGTGATAATTATTCTTGGTAACGATGTAACCGCTCAGCGCATCTGGGCTTTGCGCCGATAGGATGCTGAGGTTAAACAAGAGAAAAAAAGCAAGGTAGATGTAGCGCATACGGCGGGGGTTATAAGTTTACAACTAGATTGTGTTTTTACTCCATTTATGAAAATACGACTTTCTTTTAAAGAAAAACTATCAATAGGCTAAAGCGTTCAGAAAATGACGATTTAATCACTGCTAAAGCCGCGCTATCAGCGAATTAGCGTCACATCACCGCCCAATACGTGCTGCTTTTTGCCGCCAACTCTGGTGTAACGGTAAGACCATATATATACCCCAGTGCCAAGTTCCCAACCTCTAAACCGGCCATCCCAGAATTCAGTGAAGAGAGAACCGCTGCTTTGCGATTGGAAAAGTAAATTACCCCAGCGGTCAAAGACGCTGAGCTCGCCCGAGAATTCGTAGTCTGCTTCGAAGTAGAATTCAAGCCGGTCGTTGATACCATCCCGGTTGGGAGAAAAGATATTCGGGACAAAATGAGTAATGCTACACTCACCTTCTTCCACGATGTACTCGATTTCTTGCTCTCCACAATCACTGAGTAAATTGGCGATATAAACGCCCGGACGATCAACAGTGAAGCGCGTACTGATCTCCTGATTGGGCCACCTGGCCGGCACCGGCGCTTCCAACTGAATTTCATCTTCTTCGCATAGACTTACATTGATCGTTTGTCGCTCGTCAGGGATTTTCACGACGAAGGTCTCATCCTGTAGGAAACACTCGCCAATATCACCCAGAACGGTATAAGGACCACCGTTTTCGATCGTTCTGATAGCCCCGTTAAAGCCGTCATTCCAGGAAATTGGTACATCAAAAAAGGTAGCGTTCACCGTCACAGTTTCGTCTCCACACAAATAGAGCGTGTCAGGGACCACATCAAAAGGAGCCACAACCACATCGTCTACGTAGAAGAAGGCGGTATTAACAGCAGGGTTGATATATTCACAAGCCTGCTGGGTCTCGGCGGCGCTGCGGAAGTTGCCCAGGAGAATCATTTTCTCAGAACCGTTGGCACGGTAGCAAGTCCGTTGTCTAGTCCAGGATTGTGTTTCATCCAAAATATCGTCAAGCTGTAGTACTACGTCTACCGGCATTAAATCGAGGCCCGAAAAAGCCAGGCATTGCGTATTGCTGTAGCAAATGAATTCAAATGGCCCGCCGCAAGGCTCTTCCGGAATAATAGAATAGGCGACGTAAATATCAGTGTTGAAAGGGAGGTCCTCGAGAAGGCGGGCATAGATGCGCTCGTTTAAACCAAGATTGACCAAACGAGCCATGCCATCTCCGCTGTTTGGAAATACCGCAGTGCAGCCGTCTGCGGGCAAAGCAAATTCACTATTGCTGGAGCAGTTGTGGAATATATCTGGGGTGGCCACCGGATAGTTTATGATCATCCAGGGAGTAGCCTTATTTGCTTCGCCGGCTACCAGGTCACAGTCTTCCAACTCTTCAAAACCGGGGTTAGGAACGAAGTTCTGTTGCGCTCTTACTTCTACCTTAGGTAACAACAGTAAAAGGAAAGACCAAGCTGATAATGCAAATTTAAGATACCGCATAGCGGAGGCGTTTTAACCAAAGATAAGGCATCAAGCGCTGTGGTGCCGCTCCATCTTGTTCAGTGATTACTCCTTTTTACGTCATAGATGTTAAAAAAAAATATAAAGTGTGTAACTTTTTTATTCGTCTTTCGTTCCTTGGTGTATTGAATAAGAATTTACCAAACAGTAAACACAGGTACTTTTGTCACCTTTACTGAGTACACTCTTCCTGTACATCAGTGGATCGTAGAAAAAATCCTGTCATTTACCGACGGTCTGTTCAGTAGACCAACTTCTCAAGGGTTAAGCACTGGGTTACGAGGTTTTTCGTAAATTAGCAGCTTTGAAGATCCCTATGTGGTGCAAAGCTGTAATTGGTTAGCATTGTGCATTGACCGTCTATCGTATCGGGATTAACGATAGGTGTGGCTGCACGAGCTAGTCATTGCTTATGCCCAAGTATATGAGAATGAAACACTTGCTCACATGGAGTGTGCTGACAGCTCTGCTTTTTGCGACTATAACTGAGCTCTCGGCACAACTTGAACCGCCAAAGACAGGCCCTTTCAATGTTGCCCTCTACCAAGGTGCACAATGGCGAAATATTGGCCCTTACCGTGGCGGTCGGAGCGTAACTGCAGCCGGAGTCCCTGGCAATGACCAGGTCTACTACATGGGAACCACCGGCGGTGGTGTCTGGAAAACTATTGACGCCGGTCTTTCCTGGAAAAACATTTCTGATGGTCACTTCAATGTCGGTTCTATCGGCGCTATTGCGGTAGCATCTTCTGATCCCAATGTTATTTATGTCGGTACCGGTGAACACGCTATTCGGGGCGTCATGACGTCACATGGTGATGGTGTGTATAAATCAACCGACGCTGGCAAAAGCTGGACTTACCTTGGCTTAGAGAAAAGCCGTCATATTGCCGATATCCAAATCCATCCCGATAATCCCGATCATGTCTACGTCGCGGTGCAGGGTGCGGCTCATGGCCCAACTGTCGAGCGGGGCATCTACCGCAGTATGGATGGTGGCCAAAACTGGGAACATCTCTTCTTTATCAACGAATCTACTGGTGCTGCCGATCTGAGCATGGATCCAACTAATCCGCGTATCCTGTACGCTGGTATGTGGGATCACGAGCGCAAACCCTGGCAGATACGCAGTGGTGGAGAGGGTTCGGGTATTTTTCGCTCCGCTGATGGTGGTGCAAACTGGCACAAACTACAAAATGGCTTGCCCGCTGAAATGGGTAAGGTAGGGGTAGCCGTTTCTCCGGCTAATCCACAAACGATTTACGCCAACATCGAAGCTGAAAAAGGCGGAGTATTCCGCTCTAGAGATGGTGGTGATAATTGGGTGCAAGTGAACGATCAACGCCTGACCATTGGTCGCGCTTGGTATTATACCGAAATCGTAGCTGATCCCACTGATGAGCATACCGTTTATGTGTTGAACGCACCACTCTTGCGTTCCATGGACGGTGGGCGTACTTTTGAAAATGTGCCTAATCCACACACCGATCAGCACGATCTTTGGATTAATCCAGATGCGCCAACAAATATGATCCTTGCCAACGATGGTGGGGCTTGTATTAGCTTTAATGGTGGCCGTAGTTGGTCTCCACAAAACAATCAGCCTACGGGGCAGTTTTATCGAGCCATTGCTGATCAGCGTTTCCCATTCTACCATATTTATGGTGGACAGCAGGATAATTCAGCTATCGCCATTGCTAGCCGCTCACCGCGCTCGGGGATCAGTGAGAAAGACTGGTATCAGGTAGCCGGCGGAGAGAGCGCATTCATTGCTTTTGACCCGAGCAATCCCGAACTCGTTTACGGCGGTAGTTTTCAAGGGAATATCTCCGTCTTTGACCACCAAACCGAGGAAGTAAAGGACGTTATGGCTTATCCTACGGTTGGTCTGGCCACCCTGCCCCGCGACATGAAGTACCGCTTCAACTGGAACGCTCCCATCGTAGCGAGCCCTCAAGACCCACGGGTTATCTTTCACGCTGCACAGAAGGTACTGCGTACTCGTAATGGCGGTATCAGCTGGCAAGAGATTAGCCCTGATCTTACGCGCAACGAAAAAGAAAAGCAAGGCCCCGGCGGTGCTCCATTTACCAATGAAGGTGCCGGTGGTGAGAACTACAATACTATCAGTTATCTGGCCTGTTCACCCCACGATAGTTGGGTGATGTGGGTTGGAAGCGATGATGGCCTGGTCCACGTGACCCGCGACGAAGGGCAGAGCTGGCAGAATGTTACACCACCAGATTTAGAGGAGTGCCTCATCAATAGCATTGAAGTTTCTCCACATAATCCTGCTACCGCCTACGTAGTAGCGACCAAGTACCGGTTCAACGATTTTGCACCCATGATCTACCGGACGGAAGATTTTGGGGCTACCTGGACTAAAGTTACGCGGGGTATTGCCCCGGAAGATTTTGTGCGGGTTGTACGCGAAGATCCGCTTCGCGAAGGCCTACTCTACGCTGGTACGGAGACCGGACTGTACGTTTCTTACAGCAGTGGGAAGTTCTGGCACCGTTTCCAACTAAACTTGCCAGTTTGCCCCATTTCTGATCTTACTATCCAGGGCAATGACCTCATTGCCGCTACTGCGGGACGCGGGTTCTGGATTCTGGATGATTTGGGCTTTTTGCAACAGAGTGCAGGCTACTTATTGGCACGTGACCCGCAGGTATTCCGGCCAAAGTCAACCTACCGCTTGGCAGGACATGGTGGAGCTGCACCAAAAGGAGAAGGACAGAATGCACCCGCAGGAATGGTGATTGACTACTACTTACCACCTCAGCTGGATACGGCAGTAGCTCAACTTGAAGTCCTGAACGCCGACGGAGAACTGGTACGTCGCTTCTCTAGCCTGGCGGACAAAAGTCACCGCAGCTATGTTGGTGGTCCATCGGCACAACCACTATTGCCTAACGGCTACGGTATTCGGCGTTTCTGTTGGGATTTGCGCCGGGAGCCCATTCGTCATATTGAGGGCATCTTCGTTTTGGGTAGCTACCAGGGGGCTTTAGTACCACCGGGTGACTATACCCTGCGTCTCTTGGTTGGCAATAAGGAATTTGAAGAGCGGGCCCAAATATTGGCCGATCCACGCCTCCAGGCGAATCGGACGGACTATGCGGAGCAGCAAGCTTTTCTCACTAAGATCGAGCAAACGGTGGCGGATATCCATGGTTCTGTAGAGATGATGCAAGATCTGCACGCGCAGATGCAAGTATTGGCGGATCGACTGGATAAGCTGGAAGACCAATCACAACTGGTGGGCAAAGCCCGCAGTATCATGGAACAGATTGATACTTGGCGGCAGCAACTGGTGCAGCCAGATCAAGAAACCTTCCAGGATGTCATCAACTTCCCGAATCGCCTCAATGCTGAGCTACTCAATCTTCACAGTCGCTGTGATGGTGCAGATCCACGTATGACACAAGGTGCACAGGAACGCTTGACCGATCTGGAAACGGCCTGGCAGGCCTTGGCTGAAGAACGTGATTTGATCATCTACAATGAAATGGAAGATTTCAATAAGCTTTACAGCGAGCAGCAACTTCCAGCCCTTTTCTTACCAAATAGTACCGACGGAACGGCTTGGTAGGCTATGCTTGTAAAGAAAATAAAACGGGGTGTTGCCGCAGGGTGATGCCCCGTTTTGGTTTTGGAACTTGGTTAATTCAGGAAAGTTTCTGAAAGAAGAAGCCTAGCGCAAGTGGATACTCGCGCTAGGCTTCTATGTTCTATCTAAGAAGTTGAAAATTCGCCTCCTTAGATCTTTTTGGTCTTGATAGTACAGCCAATCGCTTTGACATCGGCTGGATCAGGCTCCTGACCATTTTCAATGGCTTCTACGGCTTTCTCTACGTAGTTTACGGTTACGGCTGAGGCATCTTGGGCATTGTCATCAATAGCACCGTGGTAGCGGACAGTCAAGTCAGCGTCGATGAGGTAAATCTCTGGGGTACGGCTAGCACCGTACTGTGGATACACCACTTGGCCCTCGTCCATCAGGTAATGGAAAGGAAAACCTTTGTCGGCGGCACGCTCTTGCATAGCAGTGAAGCTGTCACCTTCTTTTACTTCCGGATCGTTAGGCTGGATCGCTACTACTGGGTAACCTTGTGGAGCCAGTTTGTTGTGTAGCTCAATCAGACGATCTTCATACATCACCGCGTAAGGGCAAGTATTGCAGGTAAAGGTCACCACAAAGCCCTTTGGCGCTTCGCCGTTGGCGTCTTTGATGTTCTCAAAAGAGTACATCTCACCGTCAATGTTTTTTAATTCGAAGGCTGGAGCCTTATCACCCACTTTGATGCCCAGAGGCACCTCTTCGGTTTCCGTTTGGCTTACTGTTTGGGCGGTTTGTTCTTCTGTGGTTTCTGCTTCAGCAGTATCGGTAGCGCTATTGTTTTGACAGCTAAAACCTAGTACAAAAACTAGGGCAAACAGCGCGAAAGAGTGAAACATTCCTTTTTTCATACTGAATATTTAATTTGATGATTGAATAGAATTGACGGCTTCGGCCAGTTCATCGTAGTCGTTGAACTGTTCGGCGATGAATGCTCGTTCATCACCTTTATAGATAATAGTAATTGGGATTGCCCCACCCCATTCTGGGTCCACTTTGTCGATCCAGACTCTTTGGTTGGTATCAGTAAGCGCAATTACGGGCAGGTTTAGTGGCCGATCTTGGATAAAGCGTAATAGCTTTTCCCGTACATCCCGTTTGAAATCGAGGCTTACCATCACGATCTCCACCTCTTGGTCAGCGGTTTCTTCTGCTAAGCGCTCAAAATAGGGCAGCTCTTCCACACAGGGGGCACACCAGGTAGCCCAGAAGTTGACCACGTAGGTCTTTCCATCTGTCCGCTCGAAAATTGGAGCAAGCTCATCGAAGTTCTCAACAATGGGGTAGGGTAGGTCATCAGTAGTCTTGAGGTGCAAAACCTTTTGTGTTTCTGCTACTGCTTCGGGCTCAGGTACGGCAGTAGTAGCGGGCTCTGCTGCACTGCTTCCGTTCACACTTTGAGTGTTTTGGCAGGCCGCAGTAAGTAGGAGCAGGGATGTACATAACCCCAGGGTAAATCGCAGCATATAATAGGTGTAATATTAGTGAACGATGAGTATAACGGTCTAGTCAATGCGATTGTTGGAGGTTTTACTGCATAAACACGATTAGCCATAGCTTTAAGGACGTTGGAAATCCTGGCGAGCTTGCTCTGCTACCTCTCTAAAGTAGCATCCCTCCAGGTGATCGTTGACTAGACCCATAGCTTGCATAAAAGCATAAGCCGTGGTGGGACCTACAAAACTCCAGCCTCTTTTTTTCAGGTCTTTACTCATTCTGGTGGAGCTCGGGCTGTGGGCCAAATGCCGGAGGTGGGCATAGTCCATGACAGGTGGGCGTTCCTCAGCGGGTGGTTCGAAAGACCAGAAGTACTTGGCTAAGGAGCCAAATTCTTCCTCCATTTTTATGGCTCGTTGGGCATTATTGATGGTACTTTCAATCTTGCGCCGGTGCCGGATAATGCTAGCGTCTTGCAAAAGTCGCTCCACATCTTCGGAGGTCATTTTAGCCACCCGGTGAAAATTGAACTGATGGAAAACGCGACGGAAGTCTTCCCGCTTGCGCAAAACGGTGAGCCAACTCAAACCGGACTGGAAGCCCTCCAGACAGATTTTCTCAAACAAGCGAAAATCGTCCTTTACGGGATAGCCCCACTCCGTATCATGATAGTGGATATAGTCATCATTGCTTCCCGGCCACCAGCAGCGGATTTTTCCATCTTCTCCTTGGTGGAGTCCTTCGGCGAGTTGGGTCATCTTGAGTTGTTATGAAGCAATACCATTGGAGGAGGCTTCCTCCGCTTCCGCTTCCTCTTTAGTGCGACACATGCTCAGTAACTTCAAGTGGCGCTGGGAGAGTTGTTGAGCAGCATTAAAGAGCTGTTCAAAGTGGCTGCGTAGGAATACGGCCTCCCGTGGGAGTTCATCCATACTGTCCAGCGCTTTTGACTTGTAAGCGAAACAGGTATAGATTCCTTGCAAAAACTTATCGAACTCAATAGCGCCTTCGTACAGTCCCTCTAGTTTCGCTCGTTCTTGTGGGCATAAACCCTGTAAGCGCACCAGCGACTGCATGGTGTCCTCCTGAGTGAGGTCTCGTTGGGCCAGATCGATTAGAGAAATACCGAAAAACTCAGCCATCCGTAATAGATTGCCGATTTTCGGTTCAGCCGAACCATTTTCATAGGAGGCAATATTGCCCCGGTTCAGACCAATTTGAATAGCCAATTCTTCCTGGCTCATCTTTCGACGCTTCCGCAAAAAGCGCAAGTTACCAGCCAAAAAGTGGCTCGTGATTTGTTTTTCCTGCTTAACAGTATCCATTTACTAGCACATTTGAGGGGCATCTTACTCCGCGCTCAGCGTCCGGTAGGAGAAGCAGCCGTTCCCCAAAAATACACAGCAAGTGTCAAATTAGTTTAAAATTGTTAAAAAAATTAACAGATTTCCGGCTGCCATTCCGTCAGAGCGTCGCAATTGGAACAATTATTGAACATTTCTAATGTCGATAAGTAAAAAATATTTGCATTTGTACGCAATTGCCTGTATTTTTGACAAAAATAATTACAAAGTCTCAAATCACCCCTTCAGATATGCTATACGCAATTCAAAACCAAATTCAGGATCAGTTGGATACCATCAGCAACTCACTGAAGGCTTTCTCACTGAAACTGACGGGAAACAACGACGACGCGGAGGATCTCTACCAAGATACTGCTCTGCGTATTATCACGAACGCTGATAAGTACCGACAGGGTACCAACTTTAAGGCCTGGGCGGTGACCATTATGCGTAATATCTTCATCAATAACTACCGTAAGAAAGTACGTCGGAACCTGATTATTGATCAGACGCCGAATAACTACTATATCAATTCTGGCGAACGCCCAGTAGAAAATGATGGAGAAACGCTAGTGGCTTATAAAGAATTGATTGAAATGGTGGATCGACTGCCAGATGATTTCCGCGTACCTTTCATGATGGCCTACCAGGGCTATAAGTACGACGAAATTGCGGAAGAACTAGGCTCTCCACTCGGTACAATCAAGAGCCGCATCTTTTTTGCTCGCCGTAAATTGCAGAAAATGTACGCCGAAGCAACCAAGAACAGACTAATCCCTAATGATAATATTGCCAAATCGGCATAACATACCTGCCGTAATGGCATTTTGAGACCTAACTTTAAACAAGTAATCGGAGGCTCCGCTTGAGACATCAAGGGAGCCTCTTTTTTATGCTTATAGCAGAAACCGGTCCACCAACTG
The DNA here is from genome assembly GCA_038528965.1 of Bacteroidota bacterium. Taxonomy (GTDB): domain Bacteria; phylum Bacteroidota; class Bacteroidia; order Chitinophagales; family Saprospiraceae; genus Lewinella. The sequence continues at coordinate 142,266 of JBCBEC010000010.1, forward strand.
ACGTACGCCAACGGTTGCTGGTTCAGCCAGTACCTCTAAGCCCTTTCTTTGCTGCAGTTCGTAGTTGATACTGGGATTAGGGTCTACGTAGTAGATGGACGCATTGGGCGGTGCATAGCCTACCAGGCCCGCGGCCGGATACACCTGCATGGACGTGCCGACGATTAAAATATGGTCAGCCCGATAGACTTCCTCTACGGCAACCTCCATTGCTGGAACGGCCTCACCAAACCACACAATGTGGGGACGTAACTGGTAGCCCCGTTCGCAGCGATCGTTCAATGTCAGATCATTTTCCCAATCGTAAACTAGGTGTTCAAACTGGGTACTGCGTACTTTGCGTAATTCTCCGTGCAAGTGAATTACTTTGCTACTACCCGCTCTTCGGTGCAAATCATCTACATTTTGAGTAATGACGCTAACGTCAAAACGATCCTCGAGCTCCACCAAAGCGTGATGGGCCTCGTTTGGATTCACCTCTTTGAGTTGGCGGCGCCTTTGATTGTAAAAGTCAAGGACCAGCTCCTGGTTTTTTCGCCAACCTTGAGGTGAGGCCACTTCCATAACATCATGCCCTTCCCAAAGCCCGCCAGCATCGCGAAAAGTCTTGATACCGCTTTCTGCACTGATACCGGCACCGGTTAATACCACTATTTTTTCTTTGTGATTACTCATGTCTTTTTCTTTTGTTGGAGTGCATTGTTCCTGTGCACGCTATCAGTTTTAGATTAACCATCACCACGCATTTGGCGAAGTTGTGAAAACGCTCGGCCCAAATTGGTGATGATATCCTCGGCAATGAGTCCCTCCATTTCTTGTTCTTCGCAGGCTAAATCTCCGGCTAAGCCGTGAACACATAGGCCGAGTATGGCTGTCGACTCCGGTGTGTAGCCCTGGGCGAGTAGGCCACAGAGGATTCCGGTTAAGGTATCTCCCGAACCGGCTGTACCCATTCCGGGATTACCCAGCGTGAAGAAAAGCAGCTGCCCATTGGGGCTCGCCAAAATTGTATTGCCTCCTTTTAAGATGAGGTAACACCCTAAGCGCTGCGCTTGTTCCCGTAGCAGTTGCCAACGATCAAAGCTGTTGTTGGTTGGGCCAAATAATCGTTCAAATTCCTTGGGGTGTGGCGTCAATATACTGTCTTTCGGAATCAAGGGCTGCCACTCTGGATGCAGGCCAAGAATATTGAGGGCATCCGCATCAAGGACCAAGGGGCTTTGCGCATGCTCTAATAGTTCGCGCAAGGCCTGGCGGGTGAGCCAATTGGTACCCAAACCCGGGCCAACACCAACGGCTTGGTAGCCTGCTATATCCGGAGAGCTGGTAAATACCTCCTGATGTGGATCCACCAGTACCATCGCCTCTGGAAAAGCAATCTGCATGATGGTGTAGCCGCAGGCGGGGACTTGTACCGTCACTAAGCCGCAACCAGCTCTTAAGGCGGCTTTGGCACTGAGCGTTGCCGCACCAATCTTCCCATGACTGCCAGCAATAATCAAGCTGTGTCCGAAGGTGCCTTTATGATCAAAGCGGCCACGATCCTTGACTAGTGCTGGGGCAGCGTGTAGTGGAAAGTAGAGGTTTGGAGTTGGTAGGCCTGCTAGTGCAACTGCGGATAAACCAATATCCAGTACTTGCCAACGGCCTACGTAGACCGCATTTTCTGGTGCAAAGAAGGCCAGCTTTGGTAGTTGAAAAGTATAGGTCTGCTCTGCCCTTAAGATGGCACCGCTTGAAGCTTCATCCGCTCGCAGTCCGCTAGGAACATCAATAGCAATCCGGCTGATTGGCTGGTCGTTTAGATAGTTGATCAGCTCGGCCCAGTAGCCTTCAATAGGGCGGTTGAGGCCAGACCCAAAAAGGCCATCAATGAGAATTGATTTTGGGGGAAGGGAAGGAAAAGGATCGCCTTTACGGAGTAAATGAACTGGTACGACCTCTTCTGAGCGTAGGCGATCCAGGTTTTCCTGATGATCTGCGCTAGCTGTTCCTATTTCCGCCAACCACACTTCTACCTCAAAGGCAGCTTCGTACAGCATACGGGCAATGGCCAAGCCGTCTCCACCATTATTACCTGGTCCACACAGAATGTAAGTTTTCTGGTAGGAAGGTCGGTAGTCATCTTCAAAAGCGGTAGTGAAAGCCCGACTTGCTCGTTCCATCAAGTCGATAGAAGAGATGGGTTCTGTAGCAATCGTTTGCTGATCGAGTAGACGGGTTTGTTCGGCGGATATGATTTTCATAATAGACATTGCTCAAAAATAGGGAGATACCGTGTTTCTGGCAACTGTACGGATGCGTAAGAACTGGATCCTTAGCAAAAAGTGTAGCTTACAATCTTTATACAACCAGTTCTGAAATACCTTGTTTCAAAATCATGATTTTCAACAACGCTCAGCTCAAATATTTACTGGCCGCGGTGCCAACGGTACCACTGCTCCCCATCATGTACCTGCAAGGACAGCGCATACGCCGCACCATGCCCCAACTTCCTCCAGCGACCCTGCCAGAAGGTCTAGTTGAGCTGGGCACTAAGCTGCCTACTAAACGGTTGATTTTCCTCGGGGAAAGTACCGTGGCAGGCGTAGGCGTGAAGACCCACGCAGAAGGTTTTGCGGGCACCATGGCCCAAGCACTAGCTGAGGGCTGGCAGAGTAATGTAAATTGGCGCGTATACGCTCAAAATGGCTATACCGCACGTACGGTCCGCAAGCGCTTGCTACCGCAAATTCAAGAGAAGGAGGCCGACTGGATTGTCATTGGCCTGGGGGGCAACGATGCCTTTGGTCTTAATAGCCCTTTGCATTGGCGCCGTGAGTTGCAGCAGCTGATCGATGAACTTCGCCTCGCCTTTCCGACTACGCCTATTGCTTTTGCCAATATGCCGCCCATTAAGATCTTTCCTGCTTTTACCCCCTTGATGAAGCAAACAATCGGAAATTTGGTGGAGCTGTTGGGAGATACCCTAGCGGAAGTAGTCCAGGCCTATCCGCAGGTCTACTACAATGCCGAGCGTATTGAATTGCGCACCTGGGAGCAGCGCCACGGTGTAAGCGGTAGGGTAGAGGATTACTTCAGCGACGGAGTTCATCCTTCACTGTTGACGTATCAAGTGTGGGCACGGGATATGGCTCGGTTTATCTTGGAACGGTGATGGGGTGGTACATGGACGCATTGCAATGTGTCTTTACGATAGATTACCTTTTCTTTGCTTGCGCAATAAACCTAAGCGTAGGGCAATGATTCGGTTGTCGAACGTATAAATAAACCACCTTGAATGAAGCTTTCTACTTTTTGTGCTCGTCTCACTTGTCTGTCCCTTGCCATCCTTTTCTTTTCGGATTTACCAGCCCAAGTGCGTTTTGAGGCCGACTTTAATACCAGAGCAACTGGCAGTAGCCCACTTTGGATCACCACGGTCGGGGATCGTATTTTCTTAAGTGCTGATGATGGCATCACGGGCCGCGAACCCTGGATTTACAGTCCATCGGTGGATCAGTCTTTTCGCTTACGGGATATCAATGCCGGTAGTGCAGGGTCTTTTCCTTGGGAGGTAACCGTCATCGACGAAGCGGCTTACTTTGTAGCTCAGAATGGGTTAGCGGAACAGCTTTGGGTTTTACCTCCGGGCACCAACACACTAGAACAAATTCCTACGGATTCTACCCTGAGTGAAATTCGTTCCCTGACTCACTACGACGATGCTATTTACTTTCGGGCCAAGCATTTGGGAGATACCCAAGGGAACATTTATTTATACCGCTACCTGCTTTCGGAGGATAGGGTAGAGGAGGTGATTAATACCAACCCCGCGGTTAACCTCAATTCATCCTTTCCTGCAATGGGTTTACACAGGGGGGAATTGTACTTGCAGGGATTGTTGCTCGGTGAACCAACTCAGGTATTGCTCCGCTATTCTTCTTCTACGGAGACCTTTGAATTGGTGGAGAACCAGTACACTACAAATGGAGATCGTTTGCGGATTTCTGACTTTCGCTCTGTAGGTGATTATCTGGTGATGACGATGCGTAACCCGCCGAGCCCCAGTGGAAGCCACCTAGGGTTTTACGAAACGGGAAGCGATAGTATCATTATCGATCTAACCGTTGACCTAGAGACTGGCAACCCGCCGGGCAACCGCACTATTGAGGTACTTAACGATCGGCTATTCCTACTTGTAGAGGAGGGGCCCAATGCTGTGCTACGCTCTTACGATTTGGCGTCCCGTACCCTTGAGGAAATTCCGGGAGTAGATGAGTCCGGAGCGGAAGTGGTTCATATGGAAATAATGAATGACCAACTGCTCTACTTTCTGCGGGTATCTCCAGGTTTTCATCGCATCCGCCAATTAGATCCAGCTACCGACGAAATTACAGTTCTTCCCAATTTGTCTTTCCTAAGCCAGTCGTCTAATGGCTCGATACCCGGGTCAACGTTTAACGTTTTTGCTGAGCTAGATGGGGTTTGGTACACCAAGGGAGCTGGTGCCAGTGGCGATAGTGAATTGTTTTTCCTTAAGCCCTCCGACGAATCTCGTGGCCAATTGACCGATATCCACAAAGGAAATCGCTCTGGATCACCCTTGGTGATGCGCGCCACTAGCGACGGCCGTTTGCTGGTAAGAGCCAATTTTGAGGAGGTCAACTCTTCCGAGTATCGCTGGGTTGACTATGATGCTGGTACCCAAACCTTTGCTGAGGTGATGCCCGAAATTGAATGGGATTCCCATAGTAAACTATACTCCTTTTCTGGCTACCTGGTCGCAACCCACGTTGATTACGAAGGTGTACTTTATGATGCGGTCGGCTTTGATTCGGTGACGGAAAGTTATACCCCCATCATTGAATACCTGGGGAGCTGTGGTGGCTCGCCAACTAGAGCTTCTGGTACTTTCGTAGCCTACGACAACGCGATCTATTTTACGCATTGCGATGGGGAAGAGATACAACTTTATCGCCATGAAATAGGAGTAGCCGGAGCCACAGCAGTCAGTGACTTTTCAGAGATCTCTTTAGTGAGAGGTTCCCTCGTGGAGGAGACCATGGCCCGATTAGGAGATGAATTGATTATTCCTGTTGGAGAGAACCCCAGTGGTTTATTTCGTTTTGATCTGTACCGCTTTGATGGGAATGACTTTATAGAGATTGATCTCAGTAACCGAGCTGTACGTGGTGTGGGAGTACTTGAAACGCCAGCTGCGGTCTATTTTACGGTAGTAAACGATAGTGGAAGCCTTAATGTATTCCAGCCCGCCTACGTCAGTGCGGATAATCCAGCAGATGTCCATTTTCTCACCTACCAGGGAGATACCATCAGGCAGGTATTCGGAGCGGAATTTCATCAGAGTGATTCGAGCGTTTATTTTGTGTACCAGGGAGAGGTATTGCGTCATCACCCATCTTCCGAGGAAGCGGAGCTCTACTATGCACTACCAGATACACCAGAAGACGCGGAATCTCCCTTTATTCTGGATGGCCGATTGCTGTATACAGCGACTAATTCCACCTTTGGGCGCGAATTATACGAAGTAACCAATTTAGAGGCGGAACCAAACCGGGTGACCGACATCCGCAGCGGTTCGCTGGATAGCGATATTGTTGGTATGACAGCCCTCAATAACCGCTTGTTCTTTTCTGCTGATGATGGTCTTCGAGGCGAAGAATTATGGAGCTTTAGTCCGGGATGTTTTACCCTGACCCTCAATTCAACCCCTTCCGGTATCGATCTTCCTACGGGCGAGGTTGGGGCTACGCCAAACGGCGGTACGGCCCCCTTTACCTATCAGTGGAGTAACGGAGCTTCTACCGCAGTGTTATCGGATATCAGCGCGGGCTTCTACGAAGTGACGGTCACAGATGCCGGGGGCTGTTCGGTTAGTGAATACGGCTGGGTAGAAACTAACGGCATTATCAGCAGCACCGAAGATCAAAATCTGGTTGCACCAAGTATCACGGTGTATCCTAACCCCTTCCGTGACCAACTTTCCTTACAATTTGAGGAAGTAGCTCCTACACGGATGATGGTCCGCCTGTTTTCCTTACGTGGCCAGTTGCTGCAAACGGAGGAAGTGAATGGTGCGGGTATAGTTACTTTGCCTACTAGTCAACTTCCGGCCGGAAGCTACGTAGTACAAGTCTTAACGGATACCGGGGAACTGCTTGTAGTGAGAAAGGTGGTCAAGTATTAAGTATTTCGGTTAACCCATACGTTTAGAAAGCGTATGATCTGGGGGCGGATTAGCCTATTAATTGACGCACGAGTGGTTACATCTTAAATACGCTGGCGTCACGACAAGAAAAAGATAACAAATGAAAGTAACCGTTTGCCAATTAAGTAACGATATGGCACAGTTTGAAAAGGAGTGGGAGGAACTTCTACTACTACGCTCATGATTCTTTTGATCAGCAAGTAATAGAAATTGTAGAGGGGGCTAACGAAATATACTATCTGAGAGTTACCGGAGAAAAAGATGATCCCTTGTCAGCCGCTTACGGAAAGGCAAAATATGTTATTACCGCCAGATTAAAACTAGATACTGAGTTTCAAGGATTATGGTGTCAGAAATAGACCTGTATTGATCGTTTCTCACATGCTCTTAGTGGCAGACTAATTGTGCGCTGCGAAACGGATTTTTCCAAAAATTAAAATATGCTAAAGATGAAAAAACCAATGATAGCCATCGTTTTTCTACTATGCTTCGTAGGCGTGGTCCAAGGACAATTTGCGCTACCAGAAATTGAATATGACCAATATGTATTGGAGAAAAATGGTGAAAAGAAAATACACAAAGGGGTTTATACGAATGGGGATGATATTGTCCTAGAGGCCCATTATCCTATCAATGGCTCAATCCAATCTTTTTGCCATCGATCCAATGTCGTATATGACTCTGTGTACATTTATTATGGAGAGGAAATGACCCAAATATTGTTCAGTAAAGGCGGAGGGATCAACAAGTCTAGTTGGAAGCCTTCTGGAAGGCGTTTGTCTACTGAGATCTATGGTAAGAACGGGGTGTTAAGTAAGAAGTTTACGCAATATACCGAGCTAAATAATAGCAATCCCTCTCCACTTTGTTCACCATCCTATCAGAGTTACTTTGTCGGAATGCATACTTATATAGATGCCGAGACTTCAAAAGAAATAATAAAAAACTACGATACCGGTGAATATGTAAAGGGGGCTACTTCTCACTCACCGGTGAAAAAAGAACTGGAAAGATTAAAGCCTATCGCTGATAAAATCGTTGCTGATAATTACGGCCAAGCTTTCTTTGACCAATATATCCAATCCAATTACTACCTCACGGGAGCTTACCATCAACGCTCCAGAAGTTATCACGGAAATAAGGGTACGCCGGACGTAAATGTTTCCGATGGTTGGTTTAAGGACTACGCAGATTCATTGAACTTACGTTTTGCTGATTTTACTTATGATATTGTCCTCTCTGAAGAAGAGCGGTTTCCAATTATCAGGGTAAGGGTTGATCAGGACGGTAATCTTATTGAGGGAATAGATAAGAGTATTGCCAGAAAAAGAGCAATAACAAAAGGCTTGCTTACCCAACCAATAGAAGAAGTAATTAGCAAGGAAGATGCATTGTCGCTCGCGATTGCGGAGGGGATGGATCCTAATGATCCGAACTTAATTATTACGTTGAAATGGGAAGAAGCGGGCGAATTTAGTAGTGATGGAAAGCTGTACTATGAAATACTTTCCAATAAAACGCCTAAGATTGCTTGGGGCTGCAGTTTGCATTTTTTTGATAAGTGGCTTTTAAATGTTGAGTCCAAGGAAATAGATAAGTCCGGTGAAGAAATGTCCGGAAATTGTGCACCACAATCAACTAGAGTAAGAAAAGGACCAAATGGTAAATATGGGATTACGGGTTCATTTGAAGAAGAACCCATAATATCATTTAGTTATGATTACCTACAACGCTATATGGGCTACCGGTTAGTAGCAAAACAGAACGGTAAATTTGGCCTCATTAGCCACCAGGAAGAAGTACTCCTACCCTTTGAGTATGACTATATTTCTTGGGTGAAAACGGATAAAAAGAGATACCAGGAAGAGCTGCTTGTTCTGAGGAAAGATGGATTAAAAGGCTTGGCTACTAAAGACGGCCAACAACTTGAAGCACTCGTCTATAAATCAATCGTTGCCGATGGGGATCAACTGATCCTAAAGACTGACTCAGAAGAAAAGGTAGTTGATATCGGCTCTCTAGTTAAGTTCGACTAAATGCGTGCCTGGCTTTTTGCAAAAAAAATAACATTGCAAGGGGGGTATGGATCGTGCTAGGAGCGCCTTAGCACTATTCTCTCAAGCCGGAATTGGCAATAACTCTAAATCAATACAACCATAATAACATGAGTTTTTTCAAAAAACTATTCGGCTCAAAAGATCAAGCTGAAAGCACAAGTAACAATGAGGATGAGTTAGAACCGTATAAGAAGGTCCCTTGGATGACCGAGCAGCGCCTTGAAAACGTATCCATTTGCCTGGAGGCAGGATTTAAACCCGCAAGTTCTCTACCGACGGAGTTTGATCGAACATTAAGACCTTCCATGGAAATCGCCGCAAGGCTAAACGCCATAAAAGCCCTAGTCCTTTGGTTGATGGTTCCGCAAGCGCAATTACCTGATGAGAGAATTCTAAACTTCGTCGCGGTTAATGGTCTTAAGGATTTCATGACAGCAGAAGAGGCAACGATTCTAAGTCGGCCAAGAGATGACGAAGAAGGAAGAAACGCCATCGGGTGGAAATTTGAGAATGCGTGGTCGTTAGCCTGGTATTTTGGTTACAGCGAACCAGATATCAATGGACAGATGATGACCGGCGAACAAATGCAGGAGATTCTAGTGAATCATACCTGCCCGCTGGAAGGAAAACTGGAGGAGTGGATTGCTCAAAAAGAGACTGTTTCGGAGGAAAAATTAATGGAAAAAGAAGATCTTTTTTACTGCTTGCATAATGCGGTAAGAAGCGCCCAACTAGGAGGAGAAACTGTCCCGGATGGTTTTCATCCCGTTGGAAACGGCGGTGTAATTCACGAGCGCAGACACTCCTTGACGTGGATGCTGTCAAAAGGGGTAGACTGGGAGGCAACGGATCTCAGTACTTAAAAGAGGCTTTCCCGCAAGCACTTGATGCTATTAGTGCTTGCGGGTAAATAGGATGTTGCAATAGTCCTGGATCAGCATCAAAACTGCAAGGCTATGCCAATTCCATTTTCATTGACTACCGGTAGGAAGCCGACCTCAGTTCGGAGCGAAGCATTGTATTCGTCTACCGCCCTTCGGGTTTTCCCGACGCCTACAGCTGCAATGATCCCCCCGCCCAGCACGATGAAAAGCCCTCCACCTACTGCACCGGCGCCACTGCCAGCGTTGCTAGAGGTACCGGTTCGAAAGTTGATACTGGTATTGTCTCTGGTAATGCCATTAACGAACCCGACGGCAATTGTGATTAGTCCAATGCCGCCCAGTACGTAGCCACCGGTTTCCAGGTTTCGGCCGAATCTATAGTCCTGGTAAACTCCCGGTACCGTTAGGAGTTTTTGTTCGAAATCACCTCTGCTAATCAGGGTGAAACCTTCATAAAATCGGCCCCGACTTTGCACGCGCAGATAACGCTCTCGGAGGGCGAAGGTGTTTGCAGTAGCAGGGGTAGCGTCGGTGACGTTAAAGAACTCCTGCCGGCCATTGGAATAGATGATCATCGCCACCTCTTGTCGAAGCAATATATAGATGGGACCATCCGGGAAATCAGCGTGCTGATATCGGATTTCCGGCCCCACTTCCAAGACCCAGCCAGTGATGTCTTCACCATTGATGAGTTGGATGCGATCTTGCGCGAAAAGAGAGGTGGTACAGATAAAAAACAGAGAGAGTAATAAAAGTCGCATTTCTAAAGAGTTTTCTCGAAAATAGTGGGCGGGATGACAGACTTGTGTGCTCTAGAATACCCTTTAACCTTGATTTAACGGCTGTGCTAGTGATCTTAGGGGATTTAACATTTTTTTAGTAACGTAGTGTGGCCTGAGTTAATTAGGTTTTGGCCCGCTCTCTTATTTATTACTTGAACCATTTTTATTAGATGATCCTCTTTAGGGAAGAAAGGACCTAATAGCAGTTAGTATTTTTTTAAACAAGCTATGCTAATAGACGGCGATGATTTTACAATATTTAGCAATATATTGGTGTGCTAGATATTGAAATTAAAAATGATCTAAATGGGTTTCTTAAATATTTACCTTGAAGTCCTACTAATTGTCTTGTTAATTGGGTCGGTATACTTTTGGATTAAAAACTATGACAAGCTTTCCAATGAGAAGCTAAAAACTTACAGATCAAAACAACAAATAGATACTAGTGTTCGTGAAATAGAAAAACTGGAGCAAATTGAAATTCAGTATTATTTTACACAAAAGAAATTTGAATTTTTTGGAGAGCTGAAAATCAATCAGTATCAAAAAAAGGTTGATATAGATGATATACAAGCGTACGTGTTGGCTTGCCTGAGTAGATATTGTTCAATCAATGGAGACATCGGCAAACAAGCTATAGAGGATATTGTTAATTTCTATATCGGTCAATATGAAAATGATGGTAGGTTTGTGAAATTATTACCGTCAGAGTGTATGAAAAATATTGTAAGCCCTGCAGTAAAGTATATTTATGACAATAATTTCTTCGCACTCTTGCCAAAATCAGCTAATCTGATTGCGCTTGAATCAAAAGGAAACAAACTAGAGTTCAAGGATGAGAATTCAGATTTTCTAAGTTTATGATTCGCAGCTTCAACATCCAAATAGGCGCTAAGTCAGTTTACAGCTGTTTGCTCGCTGCCGCGAACGAGCTTTCACCTCCTTCAACAAAGCTTCCGTATCCGTTTCGGAGTGTAGAATGTGGATAAAGCACCCACGGGCTCTAGCGGCCAATTTACGCAAGTTGGTCAAGGCTTAACGGTCATTACCTAGAGCGACGACTGAAAGTATGATGCGCTCGAGGACGCAAACATTTACAGAAGCAAGAAAAAAGCTCAGCTAGGAATCGACAAATTTGTACTCCGGGGCATCTAAGGTATAGCGCATGCACTCATACGGAAAGAAATGAGGCACGCTCTGTATCATCCAATTTCCTGGGCTAGAAGTAGTGGGAATTCGTTGGGCAGACACCACTTGTCCACTCTACATTAGGCTCTAAGGTTGTTCTATAATCTCAAAAATAATCCCAGCATGAACTACCGATTTTCTCAATTCCTCGTATTCTGCTTACTGCTCTCTTTTTTATCGTGCGAGAAGGAGGAGGAAGAGATTCAATTATCAGACCAAGACGTACTAGAGAATTTAGTAGGTGACTTTGCAGCTCGTACTGGAATAAGAATATTTTATGAGCCCGGAAATACCGAGCTGCAAGAACAGTTGGAGCTTGATCATTCCGTAGATGAAAGTGATTCCTTCTTAAACGACAAAGCAGAGTTTCTCGTAGACTTTTTGAGTGATTACAGCTTTGATTTTTAAGCGTTTGTTTGGGGTATTGCTCTTCAAGGTACACTCCTAGGCAGCTAGATGAAATAAAATTGAGTTATAATTGTAGTCCTTAATACCATACAATATGATCCATCTACGCCTTAGGTATCTAATGATTGCCATAATCGCAACCTTTATCGTTGGTTGTGGGGAAAACTCGAACAATACGGTTGAGACCGAGGAAGAAGACTTACGTCAAAAAGCCCTTGAAATTCATGATCGTGTTCTGACGCTGGACACGCATGCCGATACTCCTTTACGCATGATCCAACCGGGTTTCGATATGTCTGAGCGGCATGATCCCAATGAATCGGGCTCCAAGGTGGACTACCCGCGGATGAAGGAGGGAGGATTGGATGCTATCTTTTTTGCGGCTTTTGTAGCCCAGGATATTCGGGATGATGATGGCCACAGCCGGGCGAAGAGCCTTTGCTTACAGATGATCGACTCCATCATTGTTTCGACCGAAAGAAATGCTGATGCGGTTGGGCTAGCGCTCGATCCAGATGATGCCTATGCTTTAGAGGATGAAGGTAAGCGGGCCATCTATATTGGAATTGAAAATGGTTATCCAATTGGTAACGATATCTCTAACGTCGGTTTGTACTATGATCGAGGTGTTCGATATATCACCTTGGTCCACTCTTCTAATAATGACTTGGCGGACTCCGCTACCGATCCTGACGGAACGGAACACGGAGGATTGAGTCCATTTGGCCAGGAGGTTGTGCAGGAAATGAACCGCTTGGGTATTATGGTGGATGTTTCACACGGTAATGACAGCGTGTTTTACGATGCGATTGCTACTTCAGAAGCTCCTATCATCGCCAGTCATTCCAATGCGCGAGCGGTTACGGATCACAGGCGTAACATGTCTGATGAAATGTTGCAGCTTATGGCTGAAAACGGTGGTGTTGTACAACTCACCATGTTAGCGGATTATTTGCGCGAAGCTCCACCAAATCCGCAGCGGGATTCTGCCATGGCTGTGATGCGCGCCAACATGAAGCCATTCAGCGAAATGACCCCAGAAGATCGGGAGGCAGCCCGCAAAGCCAGACTTGAGATCAATGAAAAATACCCTGCCCCTCCGGCAACTGTGGAACACGTGGCTGATCATATTGACCACATCGTCAAAGTGGCGGGGATTGATCATGTTGGCATTGGTTGTGATTTTGATGGCGGTGGCGGCATTGAGGGTATCTTCGATGCCAGTGAAGTCATGAACATCACCATCGAACTTGTTGAGCGCGGTTATACCGAAGAACAAATCGAAAAGATTTGGTCTGGTAATCTAATTCGTGTCTTCAAAGAAGTTCAGGCGGTTGCGGAGAAGATGCAGGCCGAATAAATGGGATAAGTCAAAGATGTTATGACGGTATTTCGATTATTTGTTCTAGCGATTGGAATCTGGATCACTGCTTCGGCTCATGCGCATCCGCATCCGCTGAGGTTGTCGTTGTGTGAGATTGAGTACTCATCCTCAGAGCAGCGGTTAACGGTTAATCTCAAATTATTCCTAACCGATGTAAATGAGGCTATTGTCTTTGATCCTTACAGTGAGGAGCTGGCTTTTTGTCAACCCAACGAAGCAGCAAATGCGAACCAATTACTGCTAGATTATCTGAATCAGTTTTTCTACATCAAAGTGAACGGAAAGCGGCTCAACCTGCAAATTAAGCGTACACATCTTAAAGGCGAAGGCGATAATACCGCACTTTGGATTCGCTTTGAATACCCCCAGCCATCATCGGTGGACGTTCTTGAGGTCAAGAATGCAGTCTTTACTGATCTCTTTTTTGACCAGAATAACATCGTGTACGTTCACATCGACGACGAATCAGAGAGTTTGATGCTCAACAAAAAGAAGGCGGTTCACCAACTAAGATTCTGATATGGGTTCTTTTGGTTTTTACGTGGAACTAGGGTTCAAGCATATTTCCGATTTCGCCGGCTATGACCATATGCTTTTTCTGGTGGCTTTATGTGCTATTTACCGACTCCAGCAGTGGAAGAATATTCTTGTTTTAGTGACCGCCTTTACTATTGGCCATAGTGTTACGCTGGTCCTGTCCTCGTTGGATATCTTCACTATCCCGTCCAACATTATCGAATTTCTCATACCCGTCACGATATTCCTCACTGCGCTGAACAATGTAATCGGTTCAGACCCCTTTGAAGAGCGAGCCAAGATGAACAAAAACTACCTCATGGCGCTGTTTTTTGGCTTCATCCACGGCATGGGCTTCTCTAACTATTTTAAGGCACTTCTAATGGATGCCTCAGCGATCACAATGCCATTGTTGGGCTTCAATATCGGTATTGAATTGGGGCAAATTCTGGTGGTGTTTATTATCGTTAGTATAGGGTATTTATTCCTAAATGTATTCGGCGTAAAACACCGCGACTGGAACGTCTTCATATCAGGAGCTGCTGCTGGTGTATCACTGATTTTTATCCTGGAGAATAAAATCTGGTAAGGGGGGATTAAAGCGTATCTCCTGATTAGAAATCGAAATAAACAGACCCGATTTGAGCAGCTTATCTAGCTGTTTTTCCTTATTCTGCGAGAAGAAAAATTCTATCGAAGGAAGAAGGTTGGTCTTGCTAAGGTTAAGCCGATTTCTTCATTCTTAGCGATTGGCTCTAGGGATTACTTCTTCCACTGTACAAAAAAAGCAAGTATCCAATTAATCCCTAATTTTGGCGATCTAATCAATCGAAGCCAAATGCGGAACATGGTAAACGCCCGGTCAATCATCCTCTTGTTTACCGTCCTTTTCTGGGCGGTGCTGGATGGATATAGTCAAAACCAACCCGGTACGGAATTACACATTAAAAAGGCTACGGGTACCATCACCTTGGATGGAGTGTTGGATGAGTCCGACTGGCAGGCTGCCGATGTGGCCGACGATTGGTATATGAACTATCCGGTAGATACCGTCCGGGCTCCCTTCCAAACGGAGGCCCGTTTTACGTTCAATGATGAGTTTTTCTACGCTTCCTTTGTCTGCTACGACGATGATACACCTGACATTGTCAACTCGCTCCGGCGGGATTTTAATTATGACCTCAATGATAACGTTGGCTTTGCCATTGGCCCTTACAACGATAAGCTGAATGGCTTTTTCTTTGTCATTACTCCGGCGGGTGTACAGATGGAAGGTACCGTAACCGGCGGAGGAACCGGCGGAGATTCTTTCAGTACATTTTGGGATAATAAGTGGTACTCTAAAGTAGTACGCTACAAGGATAAATGGATCGCTGAGTTAGCTATCCCATTCAAGAGTTTTCGGTACCGAAGTGACGTCAGCGAATGGAACATCTCCATGGATCGTTGGGAGCTCAAGCGAAACCAGAAAACGAGCTGGATTCAAACGCCGATTCAATTTATATCGGCATCCTTCCCTTATGGTGGGCAACTGATTTGGGACGATCCCATACCTCCTTCTAAGACCAACATTTCCTTCATCCCCTACATCACGGCTAATACATCTGCTGACCGCGAAGTGGACCCCGTTGAGCAAAATTCTGGTTTCCAGGCTGGTTTCGATGCTAAAATAGCAGTCACGCCCTCTCTAAACCTGGACCTTACCGTAAACCCAGACTTCTCACAGGTAGAGGTAGACGATCAGATTATTAACCTGACCCGCTTCGAATTTCAGTTTCCAGAGCGGCGTCAGTTCTTCTTAGAGAATAGTGATTTGTTCGACTTGGCCGGCTTCCCCGGGGCCCGCCCCTTCTTTTCGCGACGAATTGGTCTCGCCCCTGATTCCTCCGGCTTATTTCAGCAAGTGCCCATTGCGTACGGAGCGAGGCTTAGTGGTTCCCTGAACGAAAAATGGCGGGTGAATGTGTTGAATATGCAAACCAGGGAGGAAACCTCCATTGGGTTGCCCGCCCAGAACTATACCGTAGCGGCGCTGCAAAGAAACTTTTGGGCGCAATCTAACCTTACGCTCAGCTTTGTGAACAAACAGAGTTTCGGGGTAGGGGCCGGCGATTCCACGAAATTCTTCAGCGAAAACGTATTTCGGGAAGTACAGCTGGGGGATCGTTCGGAACTAAGACCCAATACCTATAATCGAGTCGTTAGCCTTGATTTGGAAATGTCGAGTAAAGACACCAAATGGTACCACAGCTCCTTTATTGCTAAATCGTTTGACGACTTTAATTCCCAGGAGAATCTTTCGGGCTTGGCGTTTGGCCGTTACCAAACTCGCACCTTCAGCGCATTTACGGGCTTCTCCTTTATCAACCAGTTTTTCAATGCCGAAGCTGGTTTTGTGCCGAGTATCCGAGTTTACCCTGGTCAGTATACACTTTTTGGCAATCTGGCCTATCAGATTTTCCCGGATAACGAATCTATTATTCGGATGGGACCCTCTTTTGATTTTAGCCATACCTATATTCCCGGAGGCACCAATACCGACCGGAGCTACGAATTGGGATACCGTTTCGAATTCCTCAATGCCTCTTCCTTAGGGATGAGTTTTAATCATGTCTTCCAGCGATTGACCAATGATTTTAGTTTATTAGACCCGGACGAGTTCACGAGTTTTCTCGAAGGAGAGGAGTATGACTGGAACGCCTTCTCTATCAGCTACAGAAGTAACCCCAGGAAGAAATTTTTCTATCAAGTGAATAGTAGTTACGGCGGATTCTACAATGGCGAAAACTTTAACCTGAGTGGAGAGATCGCCTACCGGTATCAACCTTACGGGAATATCGCTTTACGCTTCGATTTCAACGATTTGCGACTTCCAGAAAATTATGGTCAGGAACAATTATTCCTCATTGGCCCCCGTATCGACCTAACTTTTACGGATGAAATCTTTTTGACCACCTACGTGCAGTACAATAACGTGCTGGATAATGTCAATCTCAACGCTCGCTTGCAATGGCGTTATCAGCCGGCATCCGATCTGTTCATCGTCTATACCGAGAACTATCTTCCTCAAGACTTCGGTAGCAAGAACCGAGCCTTGGTGCTGAAGATGACTTATTGGTTGAATCTTTAATGGATATCATACACAAGGGGCCGCCAGGAATCACTTTGTCACTCCTCTTCTTCATATTCATATTCCAGCTCGTATACCAAATCCAACTCTGGCGTGGTGCCTCTCCCTATGATGGAAGGATTATCAGATGCTAGGTGCTCCACTTTGCTAAAAAAGTCTGTTACCAAGCTTACTAGGAGTAAAAGGGAAAAACCGCCAAAATAGGCACCAAACGCAGAGGTCGTGTCAAAAACCAGTACAGCAAGGCCTGGCAGAATACTTATTAAAGCAAAAATAAGTGCTAATGGCAGCCTTAGCCGGCGAAACACCTGCCAAAAGTATACTTGGTATGACCGCTCTTCAGAAACATCTAAGACGGACTCTTCCCATCTATTAATACGTGCAGTTTTACGCCCTGCTCTTAACATGATTCCCACTACGAGGTACGTAGCAACAACGACTATAATAGCATTGAACACCATCGATAATATAGAGCTGGAATCTGCCAGGCTTACCAGAAGTGAGGATGCAGTAGCTTCGCTACCAATCGGATTAACGGTCTGGACCATTATCAAGGGGAGCATAATGAATTGCGTAGCTATGTACAGTGGAGATTCATCTACTACATTCAAACGGATACGCAAGTTAGGATTGGTCAAGGCTTCCACCTTCGGACTTGCTTCCTCTGGAAGTGGAAAGTAACGTACGGCTTGAGTAAAAGCTACAAGGCCGAGCAGAATAAGCATCCAGGTACCTAATTCAATGCCCAGTTGCAGCATGTCACCAGTTCTCAGTTTATCGCTTAGCTCCGTAACAAGAGCACTCGGAAAGTCCCGCAAAAATCCGATGCACAGTAAGCATATTCGTCCATCCATTAAGCCCTGTGCGGATATCTGATCGGCAATCCACATACAAATGAATGCGCCAGTTACCAAGATAATCATGGTGACGTAGACAGCATAAGACGGCGTGCCGGGGTCAAAAAACCAACGAGCAACGGATTGACTGTACGACGATGCCTGCGTGATCACAAAGAGGAAGGTCAATCCCTTCACTAAGTACCGGATGGCCTCTTCGTTTCCGGTTCTTTCCCTGTACAAGAAAGGGGCAACCAGTGCTGTTATCACCGATGCTGAATAATAAGCTGAAACCCCGAGTGCTAGGATGGAAACATTATGAATGGTGGATGTATTTTCGTTTATCCCCCGCAAAAGGCCGGCCAAGGATTCGTCAGGGGCCTCAGGCATGTAGGACAACATTTCCAGAGATACGAATGGCAGGATTATGTTTAGCCCGAACAAATAGAGTAGGAGGTAGAGTGAGGTACTGACTAATCTATCTTTTAGGGTTTCGTTGGTGTATATGGCTTGGAGTTGCATGATTTTGTAAGTTGGAAAAGGCTAAAGTCAAACGCGCTCTAATCCTCAAAATAGTAAATTATCAAGTCAAAAGCACCTCTGGTAGGGGCACTACGGGACAGAAAGCAAAACGCAATTCTTATTCCTAACAGTTCCTGACTACCGCAAAATCCATTCTTTAGCGAAGGTTACCTCTTACTACCTACCTTCTACATCACCCGTTCTCGACCTTATCATCCGAGCTTGGATTTTTCCCATTTTGTAATCATATTTAGAGATTAAACCACAACCTATGAGACCATATTTCCTATTGCCACTCCTCGGGGTTTTCTTATGTCTAAACCCTAGCTTTTCTCAAAACGACAAGTATTCCAAAGCACTAGCATCTTATGAATGGCGGGCCATTGGTCCGGCCAACATGGGAGGTCGGGTTACGGATATCGACGGTATTCCTGGCGACCCGAGTACCTTTTACGTATCTGGGGCCGACGGAGGTATTTTCAAAACAACGAATGGAGGCGTAGACTTTACGCCTATTTTCGAAGGGCAGCGTGCCTATTCTATTGGAGCACTTACCGTAGCTCCCTCAGATCCCAATGTACTTTGGGTAGGTACCGGAGAGGGTGACCCCCGTAATAGTGTGGGTTATGGCTGGGGCGTTTATCGTTCCGTAGATGCTGGCAAAAGCTGGGTGCATCTGGGCCTGAAGGAAACGGAACGCATTAAACGTATCATGGTAGACCCGAATAATCCTGATGTAGCCTGCGTTTGTGCCCTTGGTAAGGAATGGGGGGCAAATCCGGAAAGAGGGGTGTTCAAAACAACCGACGGCGGTAAGAACTGGAAGAAGATCCTCTACATTGATGAGGACACCGGCTGCGCTGATATCGCCATGGAAATGACGAATCCTCGGATCATGTACGCCGGCATGTGGACCTTCAGGCGAACGCCTTGGCGCTTCGATGATGGGGGAAAAAACACCGCCATCTACCGCACCATGGACGGCGGCGAAACCTGGGACAAAATCATGAATGGACTGCCGGATAAACCGATGGCTCGTCCGGGAATTCATATCGCAGCAAGTTCACCGAATATCATCTACCTAATGACGGAATTTCAAGGTGGAGGTACGGCTTTCCGATCCGAAGATCGTGGAGACAATTGGGTCATGGTCAATGATGATCCTAACATCAACTTCCGGCCCTTCTACTACAGTGATGTCCGGGTAGATCCGAATAATCCCGATGTTCTTTTTTCCATCTCCGGTAGATTGAGCCGATCGGAGGATGGTGGCCGAACCTGGGAGCGAATCGCCAGGACGGTGCACGGAGATCACCAGGCCCTATGGATAGACCCCGCTAATTCCAATCGCATTTTGAACGGAAGTGATGGGGGCTATCAGATATCCCACGATGGAGGCGACACCTGGGAGATTATCAACAACGTAGAATTGTCTCAATTCTATCAATTGTTCATTGACAATAAAGATCCCTACAATGTGTACGGTGGTTTGCAGGATAACGGCACCTGGGTTGGCCCCAGTAATTCACTTTATACGGCAGGTATCCTTAAAAGACATTGGAAAGGACTGGCTTACGGGGACGGTTATTATGCGGTACCGATTCCGGGAAGTGAACACGAAGTATACGCGAACCTGCAGGGTGGAGTGATCTTCCACGTGGATTCCCGCTACGGAAACGTCCGTAATATTCATCCCTATCCGAAGATCATAGGCTCTGCCGGCGATGCCATTGAAGACCACAAATTTCGCTTCAACTGGGACTCACCGATTCTCGTTTCTCCACACGATCCGAATACCGTTTATTTTGGCGGTAATGTAGTCTTTAAATCCACCGACCGGGGATATTCTTGGGAGCAGATTAGTGGCGATTTGACGACCAATGATAAATCCAAGCAGAGAACTTCTGGTGGTGAGATCTATCAGGATAATACGGCCGCAGAATTTCACTGTACGATCCTGTATATCGATGAATCTCCAGTTGAGCCTGGGGTTATCTGGGTTGGAACGGATGATGGCAATGTTCACTTGACCAGGGACGGTGGGGCAAGCTGGACCAAGCTCAATGACCGGATCACAGGGCTGCCGGCCTTTGCCTGGGTAGCAAAAATCCACGCTTCTGAACACGATGCGGGTACCGCAATTGTTACCGTAGACCAACATCGCATGGATGACTTCCAGCCTTATGCGTTCATGACCACTAATTATGGCCGCAGCTGGACCAAAATAAGCGATGGCCTCCCTCAGGATGATTATATCAAAGTTGTTCGCCAGGACCCCATCAATCCAGACTTGCTGTACGCAGGAATGGAGCACGGTATTTTTGCCAGTTGGGATAAAGGTCAATCTTGGACTAAGATCAACAATAACCTGCCGAATGTATCGGTAAGGGACCTGCGCATCCAGCCTCGTGATCGCGATTTGATTGTGGGTACGCACGGCAGAGGGGCCTGGATTTTGGATGATATCCGCCCGCTCCAGGAAATGGCCGCTACCGAAGGAAAATCAGTTCACCTTTTCCCGGTGAGGAGGGCCACCCAGTGGCATATGTTCTGGCGATTGGAAAACCTGGGGGATCGTCATTATCGAGCAAAAAATCCAGAATACGGCGCCAACATTAATTTCTACCTGGCGGAAGGCGAAAAAACGAGCGCAGAAGTCGATATCATTGATGCTTCCGGAACCGTGATTCGGACCTTGACGGACACTATGGTCCAAGCAGGTGTCAACCGAATTGTCTGGGATTTGGGACATGGCGCAGCGACCAAAATGGAAGGCGCTCCAAGTGGTGGATGGTTCTCGGGAGAAATGCACCCCTACGTATCTCCGGGCACCTATACGGCGCGGCTGAAAGTGAATGGTAGCGAACTGGAAACGCCCATTGAAGTTCGTGCTGATCCGCGAATTGAATTGGCACCAGCTGATTACGAAGCTCGCACGAAAATATTGCTGGATCTTCGAGATCTCCTGTCGCGGACGAACACCATTATCAACAACACCAATACTTCGATCACCCAATTGGAGGAGCTGAGGAAGCGGCTAGATCACAGCGAAGGTTTTGACGAATCGTTGAGGGATGATATTAAGGATGCCTTAGAGCGCATTTCTGATTTGCAGGACGATGTGCTGAAGCGGCCGCCACCCAATATGGGTTATCGACAAAGACCTAGGCTACGAGAGGAAATTCGCTCCCTGATGCGAGCGATCAATGGGGCAACAGCCAGACCCACTCAGCCCCAGTTACACAGATTGGAGCAGCTGAGTAGTGAAGTAGCCGAAGCACAAGCGTTGTTAGACCAAATTATAGCTACTGATATCCAGCAAATCAATGATAAAGCCCAACAGATTCCGCAGATTTCAATTGGGACAAAAAGTGAAGGTTAAGTTGGTAATCTTTGGGGCATAATCATGCCAAAAAGTATTCACAATAACAATTACCACACAATTTTCCACTTAATCCCGGATATGGCTAACCAAATGCTTGGTGTGTTCGTTTATGGTAAAAAAAGGAAGACTATGAAGTTGTCGCTTATTTTGATGCTTAGCCTTGTATACATCACTGCGGGGTGTCAATCACAATCCACGAGCTCAACCGAGGAAAGTGAATCCTATCCGATTGAAAAGACCGATGAAGAGTGGAAGGAAATTCTTTCTGATCGGCAATTCTATATCCTGCGTCAGCAAGGTACAGAGCGTGCCTTTACCGGGGAGTACTGGGATAATAAGGAAAAAGGCATGTACTACTCAGCAGCTACGGGCCAGCCCTTATTCAGCTCCGAGACCAAGTTTAAATCAGGTACTGGATGGCCTAGTTTCTACCAGCCCATTGATGAAAATGCCGTCATAGAGATTTCCGACCGCAGTCACGGTATGGTTCGTACGGAAGTAGTGGACAGTGGCAGTGGATCCCACTTGGGGCACGTATTCAATGATGGTCCTGCGCCGACAGGGCTCCGGTACTGCATGAACTCAGCTTCTCTGATTTTTGTAGCGGAAGGGGATGAACCACCCGCAATCGTCAAGGAGTGGAAAGCTAATCATGGTGGATAGTACTTGCGGGTACTTTCGCGCGCTGGGTGAGAACATATTCACCGAGTGCATTAGGATGACTTCGATCAGTTCTATTAGAAGGTAAGACCGTTGCATCACTCAGTGGTGCGCGTTAATTAGATTGACGTTGTTACTCGTTATTTAAGGGCTTATGTGCAAGTGATTGTACATAAGCCCTTGTTTGTTTCCACCCAAAAAGAAAGTACTGAAAAAGTGAATGTTACGATTTCTGATGAATTGAATGCTGCTGCTGACCCAACAGCAGAACAAATAAATCTATTGCTTCACCAAACGTACACTGCCAAGAGTATCATCTTCTAAGAAAAACAATAAGGTATAAAGTCCTTTAGGTAAAGCAGAAAGCTCCAATTGCTGCGCACCGTCTGTGGAAGAAATAACTCTTTGACCTTTTACATTAATGACATCCACGCGTTTAGCTGTGGTAGTAGGAAAATTAACAAGACCAGAGGTCGGATTGGGAAAGACATCAATTTTTCTATCACTAAAAGTAGAGCTTGTTGTGGTCGTTTGATTGTCTACCCGCAACAAATAGCCTAACCCATTATCCCCGTCCGCAAATTCCAAAACATAAGTTAGCCCATTGAATCTGTCTATTTCAGCTAAAGACAAATTGGTATTGTCGGCAACTTCTGATACAAGATCGCCCGGTATATTAGTAGCGAAATCATAAATATTGACTCGACTCGTCAGGTTTGAGTTTTGGTTTTTGACAGAAAGGTAGAGCAAGTTCTCGTCAACAGCAATACTCGTAGGGAAATCTAAACCTGTGATGAGAGTAGTCAAAGAAGGCGTTTCTGCACTCAAATCAATACGCAGTAAACTCCCGTCCGAACCGTCCGTAATCAATAATTCATCCCCCAATATTGCAAAGTCAGTCAAACTATTTGCATCGGTGTCAATGAAATTTTCGAGTTGCGCATCGGGGTTCCCCATATCGTAAGTAAATATACCACCACCAAAAAAGTAAAACTTACTGATGTACATTGTTTCCTCGCTAATGACCAGATTAGTCGGTAGCCAGGGCAAACTGAGGTATACTTCCGTAATTGGCGCGTCACTGTTGATGTTCGATATTTTGTAAATGAGACCCTCTGATACAAATTCTCCCGAACTGACAAAATATAAATCCTCCCCCTCCACAATCATACTACCAATTGGACTAAAGAAGGGGTTTTCAAAAATAATTGTTCCGGGATCATTAAGTATATCACCATCGTAGGCATATATTTTTACAGATTCAAACTCTGAATCAGAAGCCGCTACGTAGATTTTTTCTTCGGAAGCGGCTACCGCATTCGTCACAATAAATGGACCTCCGATTGTATCTAATTGTGCCAAAAGACTGAACTGACTAAATAGAAGAAAAAAGAAGGAAAGTAAGAAATTCTTCATCTTGTTATTTCTATATGCTTACATAATACTGCTGCAACAAGATTTCTTTTGGCCGGTTTAGGTATGTTTGAAATTAATAAGTATGTTTTCATGCATAAGGCAAATCACCCATTTTTAGCACCTTGTCTATTTGAATAAAATTAGTTGAATCAGGTCAAATTAAAAAGTAGACGAGAAGGGAACAAAGGCTAAAATAGCAAGTGTGGCTATGCGCCCCACCTGTATTTAGCCAGACCGTTGTAACCAATTAAAAAACAAAAAAATACAAGAACCGGAATCCTTGTATTTTTAAACGTCACCTAAGAGTTTTAAGAAAAGATCTCGATATGGCACAGACCGAAATCACAACTACTAACGATGATGATCATATTTCATCTAGCTTAAGTTGCATGCTTGAACCTTAGTTTTTCGCCCCAGAAAATTCCTTATTTTTAAAACGTTTGGGGGCTGCTGAGGAAAGCCCAGGCATTGCTGCTTTTATCGCAAATCGAGTAAACCATAAGCCGATACCAGGCTTATGCCGGTTGGTAATTTTTACGGTTGTTTCGTTTTCCCCAGGGCCATCAATTAGAGTGGCTTGTCCGTGTACTGATTTCATAATTAGAGGAAAGGGAAAGGGCATTTTGTAATAGGGTTCTCCTGCTTTCCATTCAAAATGCCAATCGCCATTTTCAGGTGTTTGTACATTACCCACGACTTGAGTGACATCTGTTCCACCTACGTTTATAATACGTTCCATATCATTTGCAACTCCTGCCCAATTCTTTCCATTAGAATTTCCTGAAGTGATAGGTTCTATTGCGCCACCCTCAGATTTCAGTAAGTGCCAAGCGTCCATAACATATTCTTTAGGTGCTTTTACAACAAAAGAAAACTCAACGTTTGGTGCTTCGGGCACGTTCATTTTTGCATCCTCAAATTTTGAGGGATAGATTGTTTTATTTGCCATTGCTATTTTTTGATCTTGAATTATTACTTTTGATTTACAAGCGAATATAGCAAATCACTTTCGAAAAACAAGTGATTTTGGGAAAATAAATTGCTTTTTGCAAGTAATTTTTACGTTGAGTTAATATGAAACAAGAGTTCAGATGCGACTGTCCGATTACTTCTGCCCTTGATGTTTTAGGGGATAAATGGATGTTAGTGATTATAAAACAAATGCTTATCGAAGAAATGCGAACATTTAAAGCGTTTATCGAAAGTGACGAGGCAATATCAACCAATATCCTTTCTTTAAAACTTAAATGCTTGGAGCGTTATGGACTTATAACAAGGAAAAATCATCCAACCAACAAGAAGACTAAACTTTATCATCTCACAGAAAAAGGATTATCTCTCACGCCTATCGTTGTGGAATTGGCGCTGTGGAGTGACAACAGCTTAAGGGAATTCAATCCGATTATGAGAGAAAGTGATGAACTTGAATTAATGAAGAAGAACAAGGAAAAGTTCATTGAGAAACTGAAGGCTAGTTATAGAGAAAAACTGGCTACAACTTAGCTGACTATCAAGAGAAAAACTGATGATAAATAAATTTCAACCAGAACTAAACAAGGTGTATTTTATCAATAAAAATACAATGTTCCACATCCTAAAAGGTAGTGGAGGAATAGAGGTTGATTTTAAAAGCTATCATGATTGGGACGATAAACTGATTTTCTTAGAGAAAGGTCAATACATAAAATTCCTGACAGAAAACTTTACGGTCCGAAAAATTGAGTTTCAGGATGAAACTGTATTTCACAATAGAAAAGTTAGGGTACTGTTCAAGCATTTAGTCGCATTAGGGTACATAAATTTTAACGAGTGTGAAGCTTGCCAAGAGTATCTGAATAATTCTGTTTTCTCTCAGCAATCCAGCGATATCATTGATATTTCCTCAGAACAATGGTATTGGCAAAACCCATTTCATGCTAATCAGGAGGAATATCATGTCATCTTTGACATTAAGGATGTTATCGACCATGAGTTTAAAAACCACTTATCCAACGAAAGTATTTCTAAACTCATCGGAAGACGAGGTTTTCATGCTCAGGCATTGTTTAAAAGTAAAGTCGGGTTTTCTGTCAAATCCTTGTTGGGACAAAAGCGTTTTTTAGAAAGTAAGAGGGACATTGCGTTTACTGATAAGAGTATCAAAGAGATTGCCTACGATTTTGGCTATAAAGACCCTGCTTATTTTAATCGGGTTTTTAGTAAAATGGCGGGTAAGACACCCATTAAGTTTAGGGAAGAAATAGACTTTGACAGTAGAGATTCTTTTTTGCCAGAGCTGTACCACCTGCTCGAAAGCTATCATAAGGAGCATCGTTCAACGGACTTCTATGCCGATAAGATGAACTTGCCAGTTAAGACATTATCAAAAAAAGTAAAGGATAAACTCAACCTTACTATTGGACAGCTGATTCGACAACAATTAATCAACACGGCAAAAATTCTGCTCCAATCCGATATAAAGATCAAGTCCATTGCTTACGAACTAGGCTTTGAAGAAGCCAACCATTTCTCTTCCTTTTTCAAGCATTATACTGCTCTTTCTCCGCTAGAATACAGACAAAGAATTACTAAGAAATAACCGCTTCGACCTTCCTTCCCTAAGGAAAAATCAAAAAGTACAATTCATTGGGAATTTCTTGTACTCAAAGCGCCTGAGTACTCCTGCATCTTTGCATTGTAATCAGTTTTTAACAACAAAAAACCAACATTATGAAATTTGTAACCAAGCAAATCCATGCTTACCTGGACTATCCAGTAGCAATCGCTTTAATCGGACTTCCTTTTTTGTTAGGCCTTGGCAGCTCCAACCCGCTTGCTTTTCAACTGTCCGTAATCACGGGTGTTGCCGCTCTTATCCTGACCATCCTTACTGACCATCAATTAGGTGTCATTCAAGTGATCCCCTACAAAACCCATTTGCTTGTAGATTTTCTGGTGGGTGTTGTATTCGTTCTTGCCCCATTTCTTTTCTCTTTTGAGGGCTTGGATGCCTACTACTACTGGTTAAATGGTGCAGCGGTACTTTTCGTAGTAAGTATGCACAAACCCGAAGTAGCCAATTAGAATTGGGAGAAATTGAGTACAACTCATAACTGATAGACAGAGATATTTTGATGATAAAGGGCGACCCTACGTGAAAGTAGGTTCGCCCTTTTGCTATGAAGTGAAAACTATCCATTTGTATTACTAAAAATGTACTGGCTGGAGCGAAGATTAAGATGTTCATAGCAGTCATGTGCACGTAAGAGAAAAAGAAGTAAATCCGTCATATTCGTAACATTAAACGTAGCCCAAAACCCGATGAAAAATAACTATTTTCCCCCTATCACTTCACCCGGAAAGAATCAAACTTTCATGAAAAGAAATCAACTGCTCCAACTATTTATCATCTCATTGTTTTCAGCAAGCATTTTCGCTCAAAGTAATACCGTAGGCCTGCTCTCTTATGATCCCGTTAAGGCCTTTGACGGTTATAATCTACTTTTTCCTCATAACCAACCGAATGTCTACTTGCTCAATAATTGTGGCGAAATCGTGCATACTTGGGAGGACGATACCAATTTTCGACCAGGTAATATGGCTTATCTGACGGAAGAAGGATTGCTGTACAAAGGAAAGCGAGAAGCAGCCGTAGCCGGAGATGCCATTTGGGCTGGCGGCGGTGGTGCTATTCTAGAAATAAGAGATTGGGACAACACCCTGCTCTGGAGTTTTGAAATGAATGACGATCAATTCCGTCTGCATCATGACTTTGCAGTAACCGCAGAAGGAACCATCATTGCTTTGGCGTGGGAGCTGAAAACCTTGGACGAATGTTACCAGGCCGGCAGGGATACGACTACATTGGCCCAGGCTAAGTTATGGCCTGATTGGGTTTTCGAAATAGACCCCACCACCGATGAAATTATATGGGAGTGGCATGCGTGGGATCACCTTATTCAGGACTTCAATGAGGAGGTAGACAACTTTGGTGTGATAGCAGACCATCCCGAACTGATTGATGTGAATTACGGAAGACCGGATGGTCATCCGGATTGGATGCATGCCAATTCGCTTGACTACAGTGATGAACTGCAACAGATCATGCTCAGTGTACCTTATTTCGATGAAATTTGGATTATTGATCATACCACCACTACGGAAGAAGCGGCCAGCCATAATGGTGGCTTTGGCGGAAGAGGCGGAGATTTGATGTTTAGGTGGGGGAATCCACTCACTTATCAAGCGGGTGATACGGTAGACCAACAATTGTTCTTCCAACACGATGCGCACTGGGTTGATGATTTTCTGGAAGCAAATCACCCGCAATACGGGAAAATAGCCTTGTTTAATAATAGGGTAGGGGCTGATTTTTCAACGGCAAATATCTTGGCACCAGATTGGGACATGTATAAGTGGCGATATGGTATTCCAAATGGCACCTTTTCACCGGCAGATTTTGATCTTACCTATACGCATCCGGTTGATCCAACGAATTTGTGGTCAACCGGTCTATCCAGCGTTCAGGTATTACCCAATGGGAATACACTCATCACCTCAGGCCGCTTTGGCTACACCTTTGAGTTGACTCCCGATACTGAAATCGTTTGGGAGTATAAAACACCTTTAGTAGGCGGTTCACCGGCAACCCAGGGAGATACACTCGTAATCAATAACAATCTCACGTTCCGGATGAAAAGGTATCCGGCAGATTTTGCCGGTTTTGACGGGCGAGATTTAAGTCCTCAAGGATGGATTGAGTTGGAGCCAGACGCTACCTATTGCGATATGTTAACCTCCACCATGGCGCCAATGGACGAAGCTAATTTCAAGGTGTTTCCCAATCCTGCGAACGATTTTCTAACCATTGAATGGGATGGGATGATGTACGTTGATTTGGAGGTGTTTGATATGGCGGGGCGTAAACTTGCCAGCTTTACCAATTATAACGGAGGGCGCAAATTTATTGACACAGCCCCTTGGCCTACAGGAGTTTATCTTGTTTCTTTTATTGCCAATGGTAATTGGTATAGTCGAAAAGTCATCATAGGCGGCAAGTAATAAGAATTATGGTTCTTAGACAAATCTCGTGGTCAAGCCGGGCTAGCGATGTGGAGCAGCAGACGCGCTAGCGGTCTGGATGCGCGCTAGCGCAGCCGAGTGAACAGCGAGCTGCATAGCGTAGCGCCCCGCCAGCTGGTGGGGAGCCCCATGAAAAAAGTCAAGGCCCCAGAATTGTAATAGCAACAACTAAAGGCATTATGAATTATAAATTAATACCCATTTTCCTGGCGACTATCCTTTTTACCTTGCGGGGCACTACCCAAACAGTCGGTACACTGCAAAACGATGCATCTAGTCTGCAGGGCTATACCTTTTTCTCCCCTTTTTCAGGGACCAAAGCCTGGCTGGTAGATAACTGCGGGCAGCTTATCAATTCGTGGGACCGAGGAACACGCCCCGGGCTTTCCGCCTACTTTCTTGAAAATGGATTAATGTTGAGAACCTATAAAGCAGATTTGGAAGGGCCCTTTACATCAGCGAGTAATGCCGGAGGTATCGAACTGGTGGATTGGGACAATAATACCGTCTGGCAATACGAATGGAATACCCCCACCGCGCTTTCTCATCATGATGCTGTTTATATGCCGAATGGGAATATACTGATGCTAAGCTGGGAATTGGTTTATACCGACGAATTGATCGAATTGGGCCGTGACCCAGACGAAATCGCCATTGAAGGTTTCATGTGGTCGGAGAAAATTGTAGAAATAGAACCGGTCGGCTCTAATGATATAAATGTCATTTGGCAATGGGAAATTAAAGACCATTACATTCAAGATTTTGATGCTTCCAAACAAAATTACGGGGTGATAGCTGAGCACCCGGAATTATTTAATATCAATCTGCCCGACCTGAATAGCAGCAATTCCAACGCAACGCGCGATTGGAATCATTTCAATTCGATCGACTATAATGAAAGCCTGGATCAGATTCTGATCTCGGTACGAAATTCAGATGAAATATGGATCATCGATCACTCTACCACCACTGCCGAAGCAGCTTCTCATGAAGGTGGCTTATACGGGCGTGGTGGAGATCTGCTGTACCGCTGGGGTAATGCTTCCGCCTACGAACGAGGAGCGGTGAATGAACAACGACTA
This sequence comes from Bacteroidota bacterium, assembly GCA_038528965.1. Taxonomy (GTDB): domain Bacteria; phylum Bacteroidota; class Bacteroidia; order Chitinophagales; family Saprospiraceae; genus Lewinella. Next base: position 171,788 of record JBCBEC010000010.1, read on the forward strand.
TTTGGTCAACACGGTGCGCATTGGATAAGGGATGACTTGACTGACGCTGGAAAAATAATGCTTTTCAATAATGGGAACGGCCGGCCAGGACCGGATTTTTCTACCGCTGAAATCCTGGTTCCTACCCAGGATGCCAATGGCGGGTATATTATCTCAAGTCCCAATCCTTTCGGACCGGAAGAACCAGAATGGGTGTATGGCGATCAAGCTGGGGAAGCTTATTACTCACCCTTTTTATCCAATGCTCAACGTCTTGTGAACGGAAATACCTTAATTAATTCCGGTTCACCGGGAAGGATTTTTGAGATTGATCCGGATCGAAATACGGTTTGGCAATATGAGATTCCGCTCTTCGGTGATGCTCCTGCGACCCAGGGAGGTAACATCAATAACAATTCTAATTTTAGAGCTTACAAATATCCGTCTGATTATTCTGGATTTGAAGGTGTTGATCTAACCCCCGGTGCCACCATTGAAAATGGTGAGAATCCGCTCGGTTGCGAGATCTTCGTAGGTTTAGAAGAATTGGCGCAAAATGAGCTCCCCATAGTTATTCAGTATTTTCCTGGAGAGAACAGTTTAAAGATTCTAAACCCTCAAAATGAAGAAGCCCAATTATTGGTAATTGGTATTGCTGGCCGAATCCATCAAAAAGAAACAATCAATGCGCTAGAGCAAAATTTCCCGCTTCGCCCTGATTTGCAAGGGGTTTATTTTGTACAGATTCTTAGTGCGAGAGGAGAAGGTTATAGTAAAAAGTTAGTCCTATTCGGAGGATGATGAAATCAGTAAACGTACCCGTATCTGGCCTAGTTGTTCTTTCTGTAATCGCTGAATTAACGCTAACAATGACAACATGAGAACAGCATTATGGATTACCGCACTTTTCGTGAGTAGTGCTATCGTAGGACAAGAAACGGATCAAAACCGTTGGGCCATTACGGAAGATGGGGGTATTGTCCTGCGATTAGATGCCGACATCGCCCTACCGCTAAAGGATAATATCGAGCTGTCGGGTAAGCAGGTTTCCTCCATCATCTATTACGAAGTAGACGAGGATCAGCAACTTAGCATCAAGAAGGATGTCATTTTTCCACAATTGCGGGTGTTCAACAAAACGAATGAGCCAGATTGGAAAAAATACCGGGCCTATTTTAGAAGGACCACTGAGGCGCAGTTTTCCCCGCAGATCAGTTTTGACCAGAAGTCAATCGTTCATGCCAAGCTTGACTCTATCCACATTAACGGTATCCTGTCCTTTCATTATGCGCCGGTGAATGGCCTGAAACTGATTAAGCATCTCTATCCGTCGATGGATGATCGCTTACTGGTGGAGGAATGGCAGTTGACTAATTTGCGAGAAGATGAGCTGGAGTTCTCCATCTCAAAAATGGATTATCAGGAAACGGAGCAAGGGTACAAAGGCACTTATTCCTTTGTGTGCAAAAGCCAGGCGCAGGAACGGGTAGTCTTAGCCAGCGGGCAATCCTATACCTTCCCCGTCTTACACGGGGCATTACTCAACGATGAGTCAAGTGAGGACTTTGATTACACAAAGGCCCGGAGCTCCAGGGAGGATTTCTTAAGAGTATGCCAGAACAATCTGGCCTTGCAAACGCCAGACCGCATCTTAAATACGCTTTTCTATTTTGCTAAAGTCAGGGCAGCAGAAAGCATTTTTGCATCCTCTATGGGCCTAGTGCACTCTCCGGGCGGTGGTAACTATTATGTGGGTGTTTGGGCCAATGACCAGGTAGAATACAGTGGTCCATTCTTTCCTTATTTGGGCTATGATACGGGCAATCAAGCGGCTTACAATGCCTACCTCAAGTTTCTGGAGAATATTCCTACGGATGATCACCACATTGCCTACGCCTTTGAAGTTGATGGTAATTTTCCGATGACTCATTTAGACAGAGGTGATGCGGCTATGATTGCTTACGGTACCTCCCTGTACTTATTGAATGCCGGTGACCGAAGCCAAGCTAAAGAATTATGGCCCCTTATCCAGTGGTCCCTGGAGTACTGCGAAAGCCAGAAAAATGCAGCGGGGGCTGTCATGTCCGAATCGGATGAAATGGAAGGCCGAATTGAGACAGGTGATGCCAATTTATCTACTTCTACACTCTACTACGGAGGTCTAAAGTTCAGTGCAGCAATTGCCCATGAACTGGACATGCCAGAGTATGCTGCCACCTTGGTACAGCGCCAAAAAGAGATGGGCAAGGTGATTGAAGACTATTTTGGTGCTACTGTTCAAGGGTTTGAATCCTACCGTTATTTCGAAGAAAATACCAATCTCAGACACTGGATTTGTCTTCCCTTGACGATGGGGATAAGGCAACGAAAAGAAGGGACAATAGCAGCACTATTTGAAAAACTTTGGACCGAGAACGGCATCTTGGTTGAATACAACGAGCTTAAGTCTGCGGACGAGCAGGTATTCTGGGATCGAGCCACGCTCTACGCCCTAAGAGGAGCGCTGAAGGCAGGCGAAACGGAGCAGGTATTAAGCAAGCTAAAAGCCTATTCTGCTAAACGGCTACTGGGTGATCATGTTCCCTATCCCGTCGAAGCCTACCCCGAAAATAACATGAAGCACTTATCGGCAGAGAGTGCGTTGTACTGCAGAATATTCATCGAAGGGCTAATGGGCATCGAACCGGTAGATTTCACTTCCTTTAAGTTGACACCCACCCTTCCAAAAGACTGGGATCAGCTAAGTCTGGATAACTTCTACCTCTTTGGTCAGCCCTACACCTTGTCTATCATTCAAGAGAATCAGCAATATCGCGTGACTGTAAAAACGGATCAGGAAGTAGTGTACGATGAACTCGTAAATCGGCAAGAAACGGTAGTAATCAAAGTGGTGGAAAACCGATAAAGAGCGGAATTGATGATGGGGGCTTTATGCTGGCTAGAACACTAATTAATTCAGAAGGATTATCGCCTAGCATTAAGTATTGTATTGGGCCTCTAGTGGTAGATTACGGGAAAAATGTGGCCGCGTATTATCTATGACGAATCAAAGTTAAACGCAGGAGCCGGGGCACTTTTAGATAAGGTGGAACGAGAAGATGAATTTGTGGTAGAAGGCGTGCAAAAGGGACTGCAATCATGATTTTGTCGCTCCGGAAGATTCTCACCCACAATAGAGAAAGGAGTACACCATTTTCATAGCCTCTTGGCAAAATATATGAATGCTTAAGCGCTTCTATTCTTTGGACGGTGCCCGTTTTTAGCTTCCATCATGATGAATACTAAAAGTGGTGCCAATACAGCTGCCGAGAAGGGGCCATAAGGGGAAGATTAACGTTGTTTGTGATTATATTGGGGTTTATACGCAATGGAGGCGTCGCAGCCGAAAGTTATGTGTGACGAAACAACCAAAAACACCGGAAACATAAAAAACCTGACTAATGAAACACTTATATATTATTGCTATTTCTTTGCTGAGCATTGCCTGTAATACCAAAAATGAAGATCAGAAAAAGTTAGATTTTGTGGAGTTTGACTTTCATTTTGATACAGAGTCAAATGAGATGCCGTACAATTTTTCTTCATATTGGGATACCTTTCCTACAATTGTCGATAGAACAGCATGGGAATTTGCAAAAATCGGAAACATAGAAAGGATGCATGAGATTTGGGATACGAGAGAATCAATTGAAATTGGACTTACGCAGGAACAACGAGATAGTTTTGGCCTTTACACAGCAATAGATGCAATAGATTATATATTGAATGAAGCTGAAGAGCACCAAGTAGTCATCATAAATGAAGCTCATCAAATGCCCCAACATCGAATTTTTACCACTCGACTACTTGAAGGGCTCAAAAGAAGAGGCTTTAAGCACTTAGGAATGGAAGGATATTTTAATACGCCTCAAGCAGATTCTATTATGCGAGCCAATGGTTATCCTATTCTTGATTCTGGATATTATACACAAGAACCTCAATTTGGCAATTTAATAAGAACGGCCTTTGATATGGGCTTCAATATATTTGGGTACGAAAGCAGTGGACATGCTAATGGGAAGGAAAGAGAAATTAATCAAGCCCGGAATATTGAATCCTATCTAAATCGATACCCCAACGAAAAGATATTAATTCATTGTGGTTTTGATCACGTGTACGAAGGAGATATGCCTAACAATTCCATGGGTTGGGGAAAGGCGATGGCAGGGAGATTGACGGAATTTACAAGAATCGACCCATTAACCATAAATCAGACCATTTATTCTGAAAAGGGTAATAGAGATTACGAAAACTCGTATTATCAGATTACAGATCTAGAAAGACCTAGTATTTTTGTCAATGAGTCTGGTGAGCTATTTGGTCAGCAACGAAAGAAAACCTCTCCTGATTTACCTCCCATGGGCACATTCAGATATGACATAGCAGTTTTCCATCCAAGAAGTAAAAAATACGATCGTCCGCAATGGATGGTGTATGGTGATCGTAAAGAAGTGGAACTATCATTTGTTGAAGAAAATATCCAGTGCCCATGTTTGGTACTTGCCTACAAAAAAGGTGAGAAAGTCGGCAAAGCCGTTCCTTATGATATACAAGAGACGGATGATAAGAAAGTTACATTAGTTTTGGATAAATCCGACTTTGAAATTGTCATATTGAATCAGAAGAATAAAGCCCTAAAAGCTGAATTTAACTAGGCATCATAGTAAAAACTTTATTTTCAAATAGATAACCGAAAGATTTTTATTCGATGGGAGATATGGTAGAATAGATGAATTAATCCAAATAAAGAAAAGAGTCACCACACATAACAATGTGTATGACGTTCATTGCCAGCAAAAGCTGGCAACGCCGCATACACGAGACCGTTGGTGCGCAATGCTCCGCTTCGCTCCGCACTGCGCCACCAACTTTCGGCTGCGACGCCTCCGTTGCGCTTGTTACTTCGCTGCGCGAAGCACTTCGCACAACGGAGGCTCGACGCCAATCGCATCCTGCGCGGGAAAAAACTTTGGGGCTACGCCCCAAACCCCTTTTCCCTCTCAGGAAGCGACTGCGTCGCAGCCGAAAGTTAGCCGCAAGCATAAAACTAAAGACGGCTGAGTTCAATCCAAAAATTATTAAAAAGGTGGATTTGACTATAGGAGGTCAGAAAGGAAACGAACAAGCTGCCGGTACCCTTAGTGAAGGGGTATCAATCATGCTACAGGTAGAAGATAAAATAAAATAGGCTATTTTGCATTTGCTGAACCTACTATCGTAGTGCTGGTACACAGCGACAAAACTGACAATCGACGAGTATATCCCCAAACATACACGTAGAAAGATGGACACATTTGTGAAGGTGGGAAAAAGGATAGGGGAGTAATGCGCCCCTTTTTCAACATATATCTTATTTTTTCCTGCGTTTTCTTCTTGATAGCGGGCCATTCCTTTCAATCGCTACACGCCCAACAGATTCCACAGCAATCTTCTTTTTATTTTGAATCGGTGGATCTTCCATTAGGGGAGTTTGACAGGCATATCAATACCATTGCGGGGACAATCGTTTTATAAGAAATTTTGAAAAGGAAATACGAACGCAAACACATGCAACAGATCTCTTTTTGGCAAACATGGGTAGTGGCAGGCTTACTGATGGCGCTGCCCGCAACAGTCACCGCGCAGGAAGCTGAGCTAACGCTGGATGACCTATTCGCAACGCCAAAACTGACGGGAACAAGCCCGTCCCGGCCTACGTGGGCACCGAACAGCGAGCACTTCGCCTTTTCCTGGAGTGAACCAGGAAATCCTGGGCGTGGCCTCTGGGTAGCCACCAGCGATGGGAAGGAGGTGCGCCTCCGTTCCAATACGGCATCCGCGTCCGTGCGCGATATCGTCTGGGCCGACGCGAATACAATTGTCAGTCTGCGAGCTAACGAGCTATGGCAGACTTCACTGCGCCAAGGAGACGACCTCCAGTTGATGCCCGTCGAGGAAGGTGCACATAATCTATCGATTTCGCCAAACGGCCAGCAATTGGCGTATCTACGGAAGGGTGACCTGTGGCTTGCTGACTTCCCTTCCAAACAGAATCGCCAGCTCACCGAGATCGGCATCGCTAGTCTCTCGAGCTTACCGAAGGGACGCTACAGCCGGCCGGAACGTGAAATCGGTCCAGGCATCTGGAGTGGGCCAACTTACAGGTGGTCCCCGGATGGCAAGACTATCGCATTTCATGCGGTTGACCGACGCGAGATGCGCAAGGTGCCGTTTCCGAATTACCTCGCTGCCGAAACCAATCCCAACGAGGTACGTCGCGGTTACCCGGGTGATCCCAACGAGATTCGCAGGGTAGGACTATTAGATGTGGAAAGTGGCAACATTAGGTATCTCGATTTGCCAGCCCCGGACGCCAACCAGGTCATCGACTTCAACTGGTCACCGGACGGTGCTTTGCTGGTGGATATCGCATCCGACACGGCGGTTGAACGTAAGTTGTTTGTTCTTGCCCCCGGAGAAAGCCAAGTGCGTGAGATTTGGCGAGGTGTTCATGCGGCTTTCTCGAACACCTCGCC
>JBCBEC010000011.1:0-164377 GCA_038528965.1 Bacteroidota bacterium
AAAAGAAATGGTCAATTAGCCGTGCGGACCATTTTTGGGAGCGCAGTAAATTGCTGATGCGCTTCGTACCAGCAGGAGCACGATCAAAACCACAGATATAACCACCTAACTCGCTCAATAGCAGCCCCATGCGACGTTCACGAAACATCAGTATGGCAACTAGTAAGTCAAAGAACGTACGGACTAGGCGGCTGTCAATTTGAGCATCTAACTGACCACGAAGACCAAAGGTGAAGCGATCCAGTTGGCGGAGTAGAAAATGTGCAGCATTAGGACCGTTTAGATGATCTTCTTTATCTTGTAAGCGTTGTAAAAACATAGGCCTTCTGTGATTTTCGAAGAGTGTGGTAATTCCTCGAATTTACACAGAAGGCCTTTTTTAGTCAAAATCCCAAAATTCGGGATGACTCATGTTTTTTGGTTTTGGATAAAAGAGGGATATGACTTTTTGGATTAAGTGTTTTTAAATTAATTTTGGTTGAATTTTATTGCTCTCTATTTTGGAAAAACTTGCTAATTTCCTGTTGGATTTCTAGCCAAATCACATCTTGATTGTCAGCCAATGATATAGCTTCGATAGTGCGCGGTATTTTAAACAGTTGTCCAAACAAAGGTTTCCAGTTACAAGGACGGACAACTATGGGAATAATATCCACCTCTCCTCGCTGGTGGCGCTCCTTAGCAATTCTTACTTCTGTATCATTAATATAATCTGAGGCAATTGCATCAGGACTGAGGAGGAAAATAATTATATGAGCCTTATCTAGTTCAGACTTGATTCTTTCATTCCAATCTTCTCCGGCAGTAAGATCATTGTCTTCCCAAGCCTCAATCATGCCCTGATTGCTGAATAATTTAAGACGCTTATTCAGTTCACTGAGATAGCTCTGGTCTTTCCTTGAGTATGAAATGAATAGCTTTGTCTTGAGTAGAAGTTTATGAACTGCGTCAAAGAACTCATCATAGTCAAATTCTTCTTTTCTAAATGAGTCATCGGCTCCGGCAATTCTTTCCGCGTGTTTGAGATATTTGTACCGATCTTTTGTGATCGCAATTACCTTCTTCCATGGAAGCTTTTCTTTGATCCAATGAATAAGACTTATTCCATCTTCAGACTTATTATTTTCTAGACGTAAGTCGACGACAATTAGGGGGTAATCCAGCCCATTTTTACTAATGAGTTGTTGTGCTTGCACGGAGGAATTAGCAAAGGAAATGTCAAATACTTTGCCAAATGCTTCCTCCATTTCCTCTTGGACGCTGCTTTCATCCTCCACCCACAGGATTCTTGGCTTTTGCTGACTCATGTGTGCAACTTGTACTTTTTGCGGATTAGAGGGAATTCCTGAAATAGTGGACTGTCTTTATAGTTTTGATGATACTTTTCTATGCGGTACCTTAATTGGTCAAGGTGTTTGTAGTTGAGTTTCTGTACAATCTTTGATTTGTTATACCCCTCACTTAGTGCAGATTCAATTGCGGTTAATTCTCTGCGGGCATGTTCATAGTCGAGATCATCGAGCTGAGCTATCTTACCAGTTGCATCATTATTGATGTTTTCCCTGAAAGTATTCGGAGGTGTTGCGAAAAAGTCCCTAGGCAAATACGAACTATCTAATTGAGATTTGCCACTTATTTTCTTTTTGAGAAGTAGCCTTCTTATTGTACTGACTAATTCCCTAATATTGCCAGGCCAGTGATAAGAATGAAAACACTGCCACACCTCAGGCGTAAAGACATCTGCGTTTTCCCCGCGTTGAGATAAATAGTATTCTGCTAGTAGTTGAAGGTCAGAACCTCGTTCACGTAAGGGTGGTAACTGAACAACAAAATCATTAAGGCGATGATAAAGATCAGCACGGAAAGATTTGTTGTCAATTGCAACTTTAAGGTCGCGATTGGTTGCAGCAATTATTTGAATATCAACTTGGCGAGTTATACCCCCAATGGGGGTAATTTCTTTATTTTCTAGTGCTCGGAGTAGTTTAGGTTGTATATCTATATCGAGTTCTCCGATTTCGTCCAGAAATAGTACTCCTCCTTTAGCGCGTTCAAACGCACCGACCATATTGTCTATCGCTCCTGTGAAACTTCCCTTTTTGTGGCCGAACAGTGCACTTTGTACCAATTCTTTATTGATTTCAGCAATATTAACTGCCACAAAAGGCTTTGCTTTACGCGCACCATGACTATGTAAAAACCGTGCTGCTACATCCTTTCCTGTACCCGTTTCTCCCAGAATGAGTACAGAAATATCTGGTTCTTCGGAAAGTGCGATAAGTTCTTGTCTAATACGCTGGATAGTAGGAGTTTCCCCTATGAAAGAAGGTGCAGTTGCCTTTATATTATTCTGCTTAGATAGTTGAGAGAATTCCTGTTCAACGACCTGTGGCGAGGTGCGAACCGAAGTTTTTAATATTTCGTTTTTAGCAATTTCGGTTTGAATGGCTTGTTGCCAATTCTGGAAATTGAGACTTTCTTTTCGTAAGAACTGTGTAGCACCATATAGCAATGCCGTTTTAAAGCGCTCTTCGTTACCAAATTGAGTAATGACTATGACTGGAATCTTTGGGTAATCCTTGCTAAGCTCTTTAAGAAATTCTAATCCTACTGTTTGTGTTGAATCTGTGCCAAAAACCAGATCTAATAAAATAATGTCAAGTTGATCCTTGAATTCCTTAAGTTTTTCACGCGCGGTTTCAATAGAGGTGACGATTCGTAGGTCGAATGCACTACCGAGCCCTTCCATAACTTCTCGGAGAAAGTCACGGTCATCATCTATTAGAAGAATGCTATGAAGATTATTTGCCATAGCAGGGAATCAAAGTGTATGTAATCGTTCTTGATTACGTTTGTATTCGGTCAATATCTGGATTACCTCTAACCATTTCAAGGTATCAAATTCTGACCTAAATAAGATTTTTCTTACAGTACTATGCTCAATTTCTCTTCGGGTTACTAAAGTAGGGTTCTCAGCAATTACAACTATTGGAATCTCGGGATATTGATCATATAGGCTTTTGATGAAGTCAAGGCCTTGTTGTACAGACGGGCCTTCCGGCCTAAAATATAGATCCAAAAGCGTTAAGTCTATTTTTTCAGTGTTGAGAACGTCTTTGGCCTGATCGAAGGTGTTCGCACGTCGCCAATGGTAGCTTTCTGATAATTGTGTCATACGAGTAAACCAGTCTTTTTCATCTTCAATTACAAGAATGCTAGGTTTGTCCTCCCAAGTTGTTTCCTTGTTAAAGAGGACAATTTCTGGATAGGTATATCGACGCCCAGCAATTAGATTCATCAGAACTGTTGTCCATTTCTCTGAATCAATGAGGCTTTTGGCTAAGAAGAAATTTGCACCTTCCTCAATTGTGGTGACCATGGTATCTTGAGTATCATAGACCGTTACCACAATTAACGGGATTGTAGGAAACTTTTTTCGGAGTTTGGGTATCCAGTCAATTCCTACTAGTTGATCGGTGTTGTCTAATCCTAAGTCCAGTAAAATTAAGTCGTAGTTGACCTCATTTTGCTGAATAAGCATTTTTAATTCCTCTTCACCAAGCATACTACTAAAGGTAAATTGCGGAAGACCCATTTTCATTTGTTGGTGAAAATCTTCGTCGTCATCTACTAGTAATATGTGTCCAGCGTACTCAGGGGTAATGTATTTAGAGTTAAGTTTTCTGAATAGACGGACGATATCTCCTACCCCTCGGAATGGATCAAGTTCGCGATACTTTTGTTCCAAGGCCACGAGCTGTTCCGAGTCCATCTTTCTCTTTTGAGAGAATATATAATGTAGTTTTTCAATAAAATCCTCAACCTTAAATTCTTCCAATTCTAGTTGTAAGGGTAATGGATGGAAATAAGATTTATAGTTGTACCAGCGATTATAAAACTGTTGGAATGCAACTTTTTTCTTATGTGCCCAAAGCTTTTCGAGCCATATTACTTTAAATGGAAGCCTTTTGTGTTTTAGCTTTTTATTACCATGAAGAGAAAGCTCCGCGTTGTTGAGCACCTGTCTGAGCTTGCTTATAGAGTCAATAATTCCTTCTTGGCTATGTCCTCTAAAGAAAAGCTTTAGTTTTTCGGACACCTTATCATAACCGTTACCAACGTGGTAAACATTAGCTTGCTTATTTACGGGGAGTGCTAATTCAATAAACGCTCTCAAATCAAAACTGGGACCTACCTCAAGTAGAGATAAGAAATTTAGGTCGTCTACATCTTGCGCAAAACCAACTGTCAAAAGTTTGGTTTCCGGAAAATGCTGTACTAGGTAGGTATGCCAAATATCAGCGATGGATAAATATTCTCCATTTATCACATAAGGTTCGACAACCAAAATAGCGTCATATTCTGCAAAATCTTTCCCAGGTGTTTCTTGAAAAAGAAGTTCATGATCAGTACCCCACTCGTTTTCTAATCGAGTGTTAACTGTTGAATTGTTGGATATAATATAAAGACGCATGTATAGAGATTTTAAGAAGCCTGCTTTAGGGCCCCAAGCAAATTCGCGAATCCGTTCTCTATTTGACGCAACCAATCTCTTAGTGGACGCGCTTTCTGGAAGTCACTTTTTTCATGGAAAAGATTACTGAGTAATTTAGAAATCGTTTCGTACTCCTTTTCCAACTTGTTTTTTTGAGCCAAATTCACAAAGCAGTCATCAAATTCATAAGATTTGTGATTTTCTCGCCCATATTGACTAAGTTGCTGTTTCTCCTCTGACTCCAAGCAATGGCTAGTGTCGTTCATAAAGCTGTGTACCCGTAGATGTAAAAGTTTAGATTGTTTAAGATACCGCTGTAATTCCTGATTGGTCCATGATTCATCACCAGGAAAACGTGCATAGAAGTAGCTGAGTAAGTCCTGTTTTAGTTCAAAAATTTTTGTGTAGAATTCGTGCTGATAATAAGCCCAAACTCTCTCAAAATATATTTGGTAAACTTGCTTTTCGTTTTCATTTGCAACAAGTTGTAACGGAGGGCCACTCTGCGAGTAAAAATTCCCATCATCATCCAAGAGATTGCGGTATATATAATCTCGACTTCCTCCAAAAAGAAAGCATTTGTCTGCCTTACACACTTGTAATACCGCTTGAACCTCATGATTGCTAAAGCCGTTGCTACGATGTAAAAACACGAAGACTTGGTTGTTGTCATTTTTGAAATGTTCAATAAGCTGTTCCAGAAAGAAAAAACAAGCATTTTGAGTATCCCCAATTTTATTATTGATACACGTTCGTACAACTCGAGCAGTTGGTGAAATGGATGGACGACTACCATCGGGGCGTTCCTCGACGACACTAAACGTATCAAATAGCTGGTTTTCTGTTTGGGCAATATTCCAAGCGGCGCTATCAAAGCCTTTGTTTTGTAAATACTCCGGGGTAATTAATGGGTGCTTGTCTCGAAAACTCAGCCATTTCCAAACAATCAACATTACTCTTTCTGACATGATTCAAAATCTTTTAGGACCCAAATAGTACTTTTACTAAATTGTACTTTATATCTATATCGTCCGCTTTCATACTACCTAATTCTACTGCTTCGATTAGCATTTCTACTGGGCGAAAGGTAGTATGTGCCCGATAATAATCGTTATTTTGAATATTCCGCCACCACTCCTCTCGACCACGACCGGTAGTTACCACGAAAATACAATTGGGGCCTAAGAGGTCCGCTACATTATCATTTAGGAAGTCCGTTATTCTAGCTTCTGAGTATTTTTTTCCTGTTGAATCCTGCATGGATTCAATAAAAGAGAGGTGCATGACAATGAAATGGTAGTTTTGCCAACCTTCCTGTTTACAGGCCTGCCAATGCTCAATAGTTTCTGGGTAAATTCCGCATTTCAGTTGCTTGTTGAGGTATTGACGCTTACTTTCTGAAAGACGTTCTGAGACTCTATTGTCAAAAATGCAGATTTTTGTTTGGATCGTTTCAACGAGTTCGAACAGCTTCAATTGAGGTAGGCTCGCTTTACTGAAGTCATTAATACTCTCAAGGTTTTGAAAAAAGTATTGTGCGAGTATACCATGACTTCGAACTTTAAGAGCGTTCTTTTCACTTTCGTCTGCTATTCCTCCATGCGTGAATTCTAGCTTGAAGCGTGCGTAGTCATTGTAGATGTTTTGTTGTTCAGGGGAGAGCAAGGGATATTCCTTCTGTGTTTTATAAGCTGCGCCATCATCTCCAAGGAATATATGACCTACTTCTGAGTTTCCGCGGATAATTTGGATATGACACTCCTCATCTTTGAGCCATTTTTGTAACCACTGATGATAGGCCCTCTCAAAGGAAGCTTCATCCAAATCGTTATCTAGCACCCGAATTACACCATGTTCTCTTACGGTGGGTAAAAGCTCGCTATTATCTATCAGGACAATTTGAAACCGAGCAATATTTTCCTCCTCAAGTTGATTCACGTTTTGAAGTCGAAATAAAGGTTTACCTTGCCAGAGATGGAAGTGTTTTTTAAAGTATCCCTTAGTTTTATGAATAGTGCCTTTTAATAATATCTCTTCTGCTTCCTTTAAGTTTCTACCGTTTACCTCAAAGTCTTTTTCGGAATCACCATTACTAGAACCTAGACTATAGGCTGAGCGTATCCATGGATAGTAGTGTTGATCTCGTTGGCTAGTGCGGTTTTGTACACTAGTGAAGGTATTGTTAAAAAGCATTGCCGCACAAATTTTATCCTGATAGTTTCCACCAAGGCGTGCTTGATTTGTACCTGGTAAAATGATGTCCCCCATCAGGTTCTTTAGACGCTTAGCTAGCAGATGCTCATCATTATTGTATAATTTACTTTTGTGATCAAGCCAGATACCAATTTTGAAAAGCTGTTGACCTTCGACTTTATACACTCGATCTACTCCGGATAATGTGCCTGGACGAATACCTATATAGAGATTTAAGCCATTTTGCCGCATGTCCTTCAAATCCTCTGATAGGTAATGTTTGACATTGCGGATCTCATTTTCAAGCAGTGTAAATAATGCATGTTTACCAACAACACCTCCCGGTAAGAAAATCTGGCAAGATTTAAGTTTTTTGGCTAATAACTCATGGCGGTCACCAGGCTTCACATAATTGTGCTTAAATCCAGTATCCTCCTCATCACCGACATTTATAGTCGCAAATAGCCCATCCAAGTACTCTTGAGAATCTTCAGACTTTTCTATTTGATAAATACGCTGAAAGTCAAACCGATCTCCCATATATTGCCGCCCAGAATAAAAACGAAAATGAATATTGAGCTTGGTAATACCTTCAGAATAGGCAATTGTACCCAAGTAGAGCGGGTTATTAATGAAATCATGCCAAAGAATATCATAAAGGCTTCGGATATCACCACCAAATTGGCGGTCCCTGGTTATTCCACTCCAAAAAGCACCCTTTTCAAGCAGAAATTTGAACAGTGGAAACAGTTCTTTAGCTAAAGGAAGAAACTGATCACGCACAGGTAGAAAGGGGCCATTTTGCTTACGACGTTCTACAATTAGCATCCAGCGAGCTAAGTCTGCTTGAATACCTTGTTCAATTTGCTCCGATGTATAGAAGTCTGGGAACCTTCTAGACAAATATTCGCGTAATTGAACACCCCACTCTTGGAAGGTGGGGTCATCTGCGATGGTTTGAATTTCTTTCCGTAGCTCTTGATCTGTTCCTGCTCGTTGTTGAAACCACCACTTAAGTACCGTTAAGCTATGTGCACTAATGTTATGGGCGTAAGAGTCAATAAGAATGGCAATAATGGCACGCTTACGGTGCTCGTTTTTAAACCGGTTTGGGACTGTATCGTTTTGCCGTACCCGTTCGAGCAGATAGGGGACTGAGTTCTTATAGTAGCGGTCATAGCCAAGCTCTTTAAGAATTTGCACTCGCTGACATTCTTCTTGAAATTCGTCACTTGCTAGGTAGCGCAAATCTGCTTCTACCATAGAGAGCTTCTCAGCATTATCTCCCACGAGATCCCAGTCAAGAAGTAGACTTTCATACTCTAGACTAAACTGCCGTATAAGATGCTTAAGAATTTTCTCGTCTTCAAAGGGCTCACGATCTTCTTGTTTGAATACGATGTGGATAGAACCATCGTAGTGACTGAATTGATATAGCGGAAGTGTTATGAAGCAGTCTTGCTCAATGTCGAATATAAAGTCCAAAATAGAGTATTCATATCCATGAGGTTCTTTATCAAATTTTCCTCTATTAAGAAAATTAATAAAATAGTCTTCCTTCAGTTTATTTACTTTAATACCTTCTAGTACTGGCGCATTGTCTGCAATTAACTTTGCATTGGCAGAACTAGCTATTGCATCATTTTTGGGAAGGGAGGCATTATCAAAATATTCCCAGACAGGTTCTCCTGTATTTACGTGCAAAAGATTTGGAAACTTAATACTGAAATTTCGTTCTAGAAGTTTCTTTTGTGCACTCATCCCTGCGTAGACTAGCTCCCCATTATTTAGTGATGTCAAATTCGACCGATCAACAAGGTTGATGAAAATAAGGTAAATGCTGTCTATCCCCGTCACCCACTCAATCAAAGGATGAACTCTATTCATTAGTTGTTGACAGAACTCGGAGTTGAATTTTTCAACTACCGACCTTGTCGGTTTTTTGCTCAAAGCTCCTGCTGTACTCATGATTAGTATGTTTGTTGGATCTGTTTTGTGTAGCTGTCAGTGATACTATGCTGTGTTTTGGCTATTTATGTCAAGATGTCCCGAAGGTATGATTCTCACACCTGTAAAGAAGATCACGATTACTACTCTTTCGGTAAAAATCCTTCGCTTTAAAGTAGTGATGATAATACCGATTATTATTGCTTATTTCAGTCAGTTTGGCTAATCTTCTACCCGCAGAAAACTCCTGGTTTAGGAGTGTTTTTGCTGATTGTCCTATCCTACGACCTAGTCGGATACTTTCTCTTAAAGCTTGTGATTCCATCATTTCTTTTAGGACAAGATTGTGCTTCCCAAACAGAGAAGGCTGATTTTGTTGAAAGAAGAGCCGTTTCACAAGTTTATTCTTGGATTCTGGGGTATTCATGTGTAGAATCAAGGGAAAAGTGTAAGTGCCATTTCTAATGTCACTCAGTACATCAGTGGATAACTTATAATTGGTCTGTCTTTCGTAAAAAAAGTCAGAGTTGTCATTAACGATTTGGAGCATAAACCCATAGCGCTCGGCAAAAGCTCTGATTGTCTTTCTTGTTTCGTTAACAACTGGGATTTCGAGTAAATCACTGATCAATGCTACAATTCGCAGGAATAAATCTGTACTTATCAGGAAGCATCTTGCGTAATAGGAATAAAGCGCCAGATGCATATCCAGACTAGACTTCGCTTTGGCATGGTCGAAAAATTGCGCAAAGAACTGATTACTAAATAAGTTAGTAATGTTTTGTTCATCAATTAGGAGGTGGGTTAAGCGCTTGTGAGCAATTAAGTCTAGGGTTGTATGGTGAGTTAAATCTTGCCCTTTGTGTATAGCAATTTTCATTCGATTGGTAGACGAATGTATCAAGTTCTTTTGACGGGAATTTAGTCTTGGGTGCTCCAAGATATACTGGTCAAAATGTGTTTCGAGTAGGTTGGCCTGGCTGATGTTTTTATTTATCTGTTCTTTGTTAACAATCTTGTATTTCCGGTCAAATACCTGATTAAACAGGTAAGCATGGGCAATTACAAATTCAGCGGTTAGGGGAATAATCGATCTGAAGATTTGCTCATCATGGCCTTCTGGCGCAAGTCCTGCTTCCAGATAATACCCATATACCCATGTAGCAAAAGAGGAACGTACAGAAATACGCTCTAATTTTTGTTGAAGCGGCTGCCAAACTTCGCGATTGAATTGCAAAAGGGTTTGCAGTTCGGTCTTGTGAATCGTCCGCTGAATCTTCTTCATCTCAGAGAAGTGAGAGGCACTTTCCCGCATGCTGATAGCTTTAACGATAGGAATGAAATGTGGGGACGATAAATGTGAATTTATGTCTTTTACCTATCGCACGCAAGTGCCAAGATGTGAATGTAATGGTTGAGGAAGTTAAAATTGAATAGTAGCTAGTAAACTAGTACTTATAATTAGTGTATGTAACTATTCTAATTGGACGGCTAGTTCCTGCTTGGAAGGAACAGGATCATTACTTTTTTCTCTCTGAAAAGTAAACGCGATTTTGAGAATAAATGTAAGAACAAGAAAGTCAGAAAAATCCAGTCGGCCATTTAGAGCTGCATCTAATTCTGGGCTATGTTTGGACGCACTACTGTAAAAGGGTAGTAATTCGTCAAGAATATCATTCTCTGACGAATAAAAGTACGCAGCGATATCGTCATCGGTAATAAATTCTTCCAAAAGAAAATTAAAAGAATTCCAAATTTTCATTATTCCTTCCCATATTCTATCATCCTCAAACTCTTGATTGATAAATTCTTTGATTTCTCTATTCTTAATTGGATAATAACGAAGATCTCCCTTACGCAAACAAGCTAATTCTCTGGCATCAAGGGCCAAGTGAATAAGTGAAGCTCTCAATTTTCGCGACTCGGTTGTCGAAATTGAGTCCAAATAAGTTTTGAAGAAAATGGAAAGGAACTCCTGTAGATACTCTGTAAACTTCCAACGTCTACTAGTTTCTTTTTTACTACTTGAAATAGGAGCTGCTACGGTATTGTTGACTACATCTGAATATGATGATGCACCACCTGGAGTAGGGTAGGGAGTTGAAAAATACTGGTGCATGATAAAATGGTTTATTAATTAAATGTGGGTTTTCATTTCTTTATTTACGATTACTGTACCAAACTGTTCTGAATTCTATTAGATTAGTGCGGGTTTAGTTGTTTTTATACTTAAGTATTTGTTATTCAGTTTTTTATGGGTGTTTTTTTTCTTTGGATATTTGGAGTAGTCAAATTTTTACTGGTCTTGTTTACCCCAGAATTCTAGAAAAGTTAGATTTTTTTGCTAGAAAAGTTAGAGTCTGATAATCTGAGGCCTTGTTTTTTAGTAGTATAAATCATGTGTTTAGCTTAGTATATAATTCAATTTTATGAGTTTACTAATATGTAGTATTCATTTTGGAATTTTTGCTTTACTATCCCAAAGTGAAAAGGTATTTTGAGAACCCTGATTATTATTGAGATTGGTTTTACTATCTGACTCTCACCTTTTCTGATAAGCCCAGAGTTTCGAGATCAAAACTCCGCATTATATTCGAATCCCACTAATCGTTCTTCTAACGCCGTTCCCCAAGCGTCGTTTACTTGCGTCTCCCGACGCAAGACAACCCCCTACCCCCGCGCCACCTTCAACATCTCCCCCAACCGCAAAATATACTTCTGCCACTTCTCATCCTCCGCAATATCCAAGTTCTTGGTCATGTCCTTTTGACGGGCGTAGAACAGGTCCTGGCTCCGCCAAGGATTGATGTTGAGTTTGAGTTCTTCGAGCAGCTCAAAGACTTTAACGAGTGCCTTGAGGCGGTCCCGGTATTTAAGTTCTGGGAGGAGGGCTTTTTGCTCCTGGTAGAGCCGACTTTCCGCAAGCAGACTCACCTCCGGTGCGTGCTCCACCGCCACATCCCATTTTTTAAATTCTTCCACCAGGTGCTTCAGCTGGCGGCGATCCAGTTCTTTTTCCAGGAAGAAGGCCTCCAAGTCTTCGTTGAGGACGTACTTAATAGCCGCTTTATAGGCATCCGGCAGTGGGATGTCGCTATTCAACATACTGGTCATCAGCTGGTAGTTGCTGTTGTAGATGTCGCGGAAATCCAGTTCGATGGCTTGTAGGCTGCGATCGGTGATCTCGCGTAACACCTTTCGCTTCTCGTCGCGGAAGAGATGCCAGATGCTAAATTTCTCAGAACCCAGGTAATCCTGCATAATGGCAATCACCTTACCCAGGTCCGGCGTGCGGAAGGCCTCGGTTGCCGCGGCCAGCATTTCATCAAAGCGCTTGCGCGACATCTGCGTGCTCAGGTTACCAATGATGTTCTGTTGGCCCAGGTGCATGGCCGCGTAGCTGAAGTGCTTGCGTGAACGGGTGATCCGTGACCGGATCGTTACCCGGCCAACCACCAGGCGTTGTTCTCCGGCCACCATTTTCTCAATGACCTCACTTTCGGTGGTGTAATTGAAGAGCGTCATCTTCTCCGGAAACTGCTCGAAGATAGAAGCAGTAGCGAAGTGCATGCCTACACGTTCCAAGTTAACCCGCGCGGGTTCTACGAACTTCTGGTAGCTGATCGCACCATTTTTATAGACATTACTGGGCGCTTCGGCTAGGCGTTGCACAAACTCATCGTGGAGGTCTACGTCTCCTACTTGCTTGGCATAGTAAATAGCTCGGTTGGCATACTGCAGGATCTGATTGGTTTCCAGACCACTGATTTCGTCAAAGAACCATCCGCAACTGGTGTACATTAATATGGCCTGCCGCTGCATTTCTAGTAAACGACGCAGCGTCGTCTCGTCATCATCATTAAGGTCGCGTGCACCATGTTCCGCTAGGAAGCGTTTCCAAACCTTATTCGAACGATCCAAAATGATCTCGATATAGGCATCGCGAGCTTCCCAGGGATCTTTTAGGTATTTGGCCGCTTCTCGCTCATAAATGGGGATTAATAAATCGCGTAACCAATCTAAGGTTTCCCGCAAGGGCGCGCGCCACGCCTGTGTCCAACCCGGACGGCCACCGCTGTTACAGCCACAGTTGCTGCGCCAACGTTCCACACCGTGCACACAACTCCAGGAGGAGTTGTCGTAGATCTCTGCCTCCCAGTGCGGAGGATCAGTCGCCAGAAATGCGGCATAATTAGTTAAAGTGACCTCTTTATGATTCTCCAAATAACGCAAACAGTCGGCCAGCGCCATTTCACCTTTTTTATGGTGGTGGCCGTAGCTCTCGCCATCGGTAGCAATATGAGCAAGCTGGAGTTCGTCGTTGTCATCTAGCGTCTGAATAATGCGTTCCGCAAAGCGTGGACCATTGTTCAAAAGACCTTCAAAAGCAACGCCTTGGGATACGTGCCCATCGTAGAAGAATACGCTAATGCTTCTACCACTATCTAGTTCGATCTTGTAAGGCCGCCTAGGGTCTACAGCTGCATGGTCTAGTGTAGTCCAGTTGTCAGCGGCTTTAGCGCGCACGGCCTTGGCCTGCCTAGGGGCCAGGATGGTGAATTTTATACCATAATCAACCAAGACCTCCAGTGTATCCTTATCCACTGCGGTTTCCGCTAGCCATATACCTTCTGGCTTACGCCCGAATCGATACTCGAAATCACGAACGCCCCAGGCGACTTGCGTGCGCTTGTCACGCTCATTGGCCAAGGGCATGATCAGGTGACTGTATACTTGCGCAATTGCCGAGCCATGACCATTGAAATACTCGATGGACTGGCGGTCGGCCGCAATGATAGCCTGGTAAGTTTCGGGATCGGCAGCTTCCATCCAGGAGAGTAGGGTAGGGCCGAAGTTGAAACTGATCCGGGCATAGTTATTGAATATTTTGTGGATATATCCTTTTGTATTTAGGATGCGAGCACGAGCGTTGGGTGCATAACACTCAAAGTTGATGCGTTCATTCCAGTCATGAAACGGGGCCGCACTATCCTGTGTCTCCAAAACCTCTAGCCAGGCGTTTTCACGCGGTGGTTGGTAGAAGTGCCCGTGTATACAAGCAAACTTTTTCGTCTTATTCATCTAGTAGTTGCGTTTGTCATTAGCGCAAGAGATGTTGCCTGCGCTCATCGCTCCGGTTCCAGCTATCCATTTGGTTAGAGCCGCCAAAATAAGCCGCTGCTCTGGTTTTCATCCATGATTAAGTGATTTTCATAGAAAAATTTACCCCCGCTTTTCCGGCTTGTAGTATGTTTAACAGCGTTTTTGTAGCAACAGTATATTATAACTCGGAATACCATTATTTATCGCCGAGTACCGATGGTTAGTGCTTTTCAGCGACCGCCGGTAGCTATAAAAAAACTTGTCTTATGACCCGACTACTTCTCCTATGCTGTATGATCAGCGTGCTTTCTATTAGTTATGGCCAGGATTCCTGGAGCCTACAATCTTGCATCAAGTATGCTTGGGACAACAACCTCACTGTTCAGCAAGCAGAACTGAATACCCGCAATTTTGAGCTTACCGAACGCCAGAGTAAGTTCCAACGGTTACCTACCGTAAATGGTTCAACCACTGCGGGTTACCAGTTTGGACGTACGATTGACCCTACTACCAACACCTTTAACAATACCCGAATTGGCTTCAATAGCTTTGGTGTCAACGGCTCCGTATTGGTTTTTGATGGAAATCGCATCAACAGCCAGGTCCAGCAGTCGAAATACGATGTACAAGCTGCTAAGTTAGACGCGGAGAATACTCGTCAGACAGTAGCTTTAAGTGTTGCTACCGCTTATCTCAATATCCTTTTGGGAGAAGAGCAATTGGTTAATGCTCAGACCCAACGCCGTTTGTCCGAGCAGCAATTAGAACGTACCGCCCGCCTAGTAGAGGTTGGCCAGTTAGCGCCCAACGCTCGCCTGGATCTAGAAGCTCAAGTAGCACGCAACGAACAACAGATCATTGAGGCGCAAAATGCAGTTGATATTGCTTATCTAAACCTTAAGCAGCTGTTGCAATTTGACCCAACTCAGGAATTAATCCTTGAGCGTCCTGAGGTTACTGTAGAAGAACAGGCCTTAGTAAGAGAGTTCACAGTTGCTGAAGTGTATCAGGCGGCTTTGCAATCACAGGCAACGGTTGGAGCGGCAGAAGCCCGTTTGGAGAGCAGTAAGGTAGGCGAAAAAGTAGCAGCATCAGGTAACCTTCCTACGCTGAGTCTTTTTGGAAGTTTGAATACCAACTATTCTAGTGTCGCTCCTGATTTTGATAATCCGAATACTGATAATGCGGAACTCGTAGCGCGTAATCCGATCCCCGTAGAGATTGGAGGCCAAGAGGTTGATGTCGTTTTCTTTGATACCGAAGGAATAACGTTCCCAACGGTAAGTTATAACGATCAGCTCAACGAAAACTTCGGACAAGGTTTAGGTGTGAGCCTTAATGTACCTATATACAATAACCACCGTAACACCATCGCTAAGGAGCGGGCTCGTTTGAATACGATCAGTGCAGAAGTGACTGCCCGCCAGGTGACCGACCAGTTGAAAACCGATGTGCAAGCAGCCATTACTGGCTTCCGTGCTTCGCGTAATGCTTATCAGGCTGCGGAACGGTCTTTGAATGCGGCCGATGCGGCTTTCAACGATGCGCAGCGTCGCTTTGATGTAGGCGCTATCAATAGTTTCGAATACAATAATGCTGTAGATAATTTGGATGTAGCTCGCCGCGAAATGACGCGTGCTAAATACCAACTTCTATTCAATATGAAGGTGGTGGATTTTTATCTAGGGCAACCACTTTAAACAAAATAACGAGCTTGTCTAAAGCCTTGGAAAGGTTGTGGAGACCCAGCTTTGAGGATAGATGATTATATACCTGAAAGCGCTTTAGACAATTTCAACAAATCACTCGCTAAATGAGCACCCCGAAGAAAAGCCGTCGTTGGCTTTACATTACTGCACTTGTAGTAGCTGTACTAGCTATTGCTGCGGCTATTTTCTCTAATCGCGAACCAGAAGGCACTAAGGTGTTTACCGAAGATGCGCTACAGCGTAGCATTCAGGAAACGGTATCTGCCAGCGGTAAGATTTTTCCTCAAACTGAGGTGAAGATCAGTTCCGATGTATCTGGTGAAATCGTAGAGTTGTACGTAGAGGAAGGAGACTCGGTCACCGCTGGACAATTATTAGCTAAGATCGATCCTGACACTTATCAGTCACAGGTACAGCGTGGAGTAGCTACCGTAAATAGTGCCAAGGCGAGCCAGGCTAATTCTCGTTCCCAAATAGAGTCGGCACGCGCTCAGGTTGCTCAAATTGAGGCTCAGTTGCAAAACGCTAAGGAAATCCACGAGCGTAATGAAGGCCTGTACAAAGAAGGGGTAGTTTCAGAAGCAGATTATCAAGCATCACTATCTAATATGCGGGCACTGGAAGCCAACCTCGTTTCTTCCAAGGCTAATCAAGAGTCTGCCGCTCAGGCGGCTCAGGCGGCCGCTTTTAATGTGAAGAGCTCTGAGGCCACTTTGGCAGAATTACGCACCAGTTTGCGCCGGACCACGATCTACGCTCCTGTAGATGGGGTGGTGTCCATGCTTAATGTAGAGCAGGGCGAGCGCGTGGTAGGTACGATTCAAATGACGGGTACCGAAATGATGCGGATCGCGAACCTCGATGCAATGGAGGTCCGTGTAGAAGTGAGTGAGAACGATATTCCTCGCGTAAGTGTAGGCAATTCTGTAGATGTTGAGGTAGATGCCTATACCGACCGTAAATTCCGTGGTACGGTGTATCAAGTGGCTAGTTCTTCTACTACTGCCGCTATGGCGGAAACTAACCTAACGAGTGATCAAGTCACCAACTTTGAGGTGCGTATTCGTATTGAACCATCTTCTTATGCTGATTTGATCTCGGCTAATAAGCCCTATCCATTCCGTCCGGGAATGTCCGCTTCGGTTGATATTTACACCCGCCGGGTAGAGCAAGTGATTAGTTTGCCAATCCAAGCGGTGACCACCCGTGAACCAGAAGATGATGACGCTAATCCCAATAACAACGAATTGCTAGATCTTCTGGAAGTTGTCTTTGTCGTGGCAGAAGATTCTGTGCAAATGGTAGAAGTAGTTACCGGCTTGCAGGATGATGAGTTTATCGAAATTAAGTCTGGTTTAGAAGGCGGTGCACAGGTGGTAATTGGGCCATACTCGGCAGTAGCGCGGGAGTTAGAGCAAGGGGAGCAGATTTATATCGTTACCGAAGAAGAGTACTACGAGGGAGATAATAACTAATCAGCTCATCCTCGGCATTTTTAGAAACTCGCCTTCCCAATGGTCTTGACTGTTGCGAAGGCGAGTTTGGTTTATCTATCGATCTAACGAAAAAAAAGAGTGGTGAACGCGCAAATATTTTCTCTGACAGGAAGGAGTGCTAGATTTTATGAATGGAGCATTTCACTCTTGTTTGCTGTGGTGTGGGTTGGGCTGCTTCAGTATTCTTTGCCCTTCCCTGATATTATTCTCCGTTTTATCCTTCCATTGGTACTAATAGTGCTCTGCTTGCAGTATCACAGCCATCGTGCGTATTTCTTTGTCATGTCGGTGTTCATTACTTCCTTTCTTTTGAACGCTAGTTCGTTACCGTTCTATTGGCAGCTACACCTATCTCAAATGAGCGAAGGAAATCAGCTGATCTCCGCTTCATTCTGCGGGATTTGTGAAGTCAGGAATAATCTTTGGATGATGTTCACCGCTATGTTGGCGCTAAAATTACTGCACAGTAGGTTAATAACGGAAAGGTTTCGGTGGAACCATAGGTCATTCTTTTTTGCAATAGTAAACGGTGGACTTTTGTATGGGCTGTTTCAGCTGGGGTGAGTGGAAATGGAAAAGTTATTTTTTGTTTCTCGCTTTGTTTTTTAATAATTATTGTTATATTTGTTTTGATTGAATTGAGCGCTCTATAGCGACTATGCGTCCTGGAATACTATTTTAGATCAATCTCTCTTTTACCACACGAACTCCAGGATATTTCAATTTCTACATGATGCTTGTTCTTAGGTTCCTTCTCTTGAGGTGGGGGTAAATGTCGGTTGCATTTACTAATTCATCTTGGGTGGGTAAGGGGAGGAGTATACCTAAGGACATGAAACTCTCGGTTGGCCGGTGTCGTGGGTGGGTTTGACCCGCCCTCTTTGGGCGGACTCTAAGAACTAAGACTAAGAACACCACAGGACAGACACCAGAAAACGTTGACTTTATCGCGATGACCAGTAGATGGAATTGACTACGTTCACCAATGTTTGTTCGTAATTAACGTGAGCTTGAGAGTGGACCACTTGATAAGTTATTGAGTATCATAAGCTCACGTTTTAAAAAGAAGAAGGTAGAAAGACAACATACCGTCCTTATACCCTCTTTCCGATAGCTATCGGGATTCTGCCCTCTACTGGGAGGTGAGCTTTGACGAACAATACTTTACGCAATTGTCTGAGCCCAACCTCACGTTAATTACTCCTTTCCATTAAGCCCACTCCAAAACAAGGTTTTCTCTTCATCCGTTCTTCCTCTAGTAACGCTATATTCGCACTTCCATAACCAATCTATTCACAAGTGGCAATTCTACGTATTGTATTCCGGTTGATTCTGGCCTTACTGGTTCTATTCGGTATCATGGTGTATTGGTGGTATCAGGGATTGCACGAGCAAACTACCCACAACAAGGCATCAACCTATGTCACCATTGAACCAGGAAGTTCTGTGAATGGCATCATTTCCCAGCTACACAATGAGGGGATTCTGGAAAGTCCAACTTCCCTTAAGCTTTATCTGCGTACCCTCGGAAAGGACATCCAAATGCAGGCAGGAGATTACCAATTCCCTTCTCCTATTTCGGCGATGGAAGTTTTGGCACTGTTACAAGATGGTCGTAAACGCACCAAGCCACTTACTTTGCCAGAAGGGTGGACCCGCTTTGAAATAGCTGCGCGTATAGCAAGTCAATTTCCAGGTACACCCTCATTAACGGAAGCGGATATTCTGAACCTGCTTGACCAAACCAACTTGATCGCCGATTTTGATCCCGCTGCTCACAACTTGGAGGGCTATCTTTATCCAACCACTTACGAAGTAGAAATCGAGGCACAGCCGACTGATGTCATCGAACGGCTGGTCCAAGAGTTTAAAGGTGCCTGGGAGGCCGACTGGGATGAACGAGCAAGTGAATTAGGGCGTAGCCGCCGGGAAATTGTTACCATCGCCAGCTTGATTGAAAATGAGTCGAAGTTGGAGGGGGAACGTCCGCTCGTGGCCTCGGTCATTTACAACCGTCTCAAAGGTGGTATTCCACTGGGCTTAGATGCCACTAATGTGTACATCGCCAAAATGCTAGGTCGGTGGGACGGTACCCTGCACCGCAGTGACCTGGAGATAGACCATCCCTATAACACCCGTAAAATACAAGGATTACCACCCGGACCTATATGTTCGCCAAGCAAAGCAGCCTTGAAGGCGGCTCTTTATCCGGCGGAGACCGATTACCTCTATTATGTCCTCAACGTTGACAACAACGATGGTTCGCATAACTTTTACGAAAACGCCGCCGGATTTGCCCGTGGAAAAGCCAAGTATCAGCGGTGGCTTGCCACACAGCGTAACTAGCAACTTTTGCTCTAACTCATCATTACAAACAGTTCCCAAGCGTCTCCGGAAGCGCAGGGCCAATGTCCCCACATGTCCCCAACCCTAATCATCTTTATCAAAAATCCAGAGCTCGGCAAAGCGAAAACCCGCTTGGCGCAAGACGTAGGCCCAGAAAGGGCCCTGCAGATTTATAAGGCCTTATTAGGGCATACTCGAGATATTGCACAGACTGTACCCGCCCGACGACTACTCTTCTACAGCAACTTTGTGGATGCGACCGATGCCTGGTCTGCAAATGAGTTCGATAAGCACTTACAGGCAAGTGGCCCCCTGGGGCAACGAATGGAAGAAGCTTTTGCGCTCGCCTTTGGGCAAAACAAGGGGCCTGTACTGATTATTGGCAGTGATTGTGCGCAGTTGAACGCCAGCATTGTCCAACAAGGAATTGAGGCTTTACAAGAGAATGATTTTGTCATCGGCCCTGCGGAAGATGGCGGCTACTATCTATTGGGTATGCAAGCCTTTCACCCAGAGGTGTTTCGAGGCATAGAATGGAGTACCTCGGCTGTGTTTTCTCAGACTCGCGCCATCATTGAAGCACACAATTGGAGCCTGGCACTTCTGCCAACCTTATCCGATATTGACTATCTGGAGGACTGGGAAAAACACGGTTGGGAGATTCCTTGAAAAATTTCTGGCGAAGGTTACCGCAAATATTACTGCTTGACTATCTTTGCGTGCGGTTAAAACGAAACCGCAGTCTATGGCCAATTCTCCGCTACCCCCCGCCATTCTTTTACTCGAAGATGGCACCGTCTTTCGGGGGCATGCTGCCGGTAAAATAGGTACTACTACCGGCGAAATCTGTTTCAATACCGGGATGACCGGTTATCAAGAAATCTTTACTGACCCTTCTTACTTTGGACAAATTTTGGTGATGACCAATGCCCATATTGGTAATTACGGTGCCAAAAAAGAAGAAACGGAATCCAAATCGATTAAGATTGCTGGTCTGGTCTGTAAGAACTTCACGGTTCCTTATCACCGCCCACTGGCACATCAGTCTATTCAGGATTACTTCGAAGATGGCAACCTGGTTGGGATTTCCGATGTTGATACGCGGGCTATTGTTCGTCATATCCGTAGTAAGGGTGCCATGAACGCTATCATTTCTAGTAAGGAACTGGATGTGGATAAGCTCAAGGCGATGCTTAAGAAGGCTCCTAGTATGAAAGGTTTGGAACTGGCTAGTCAGGTTACGACCAAGAAGCCCTACACCTATGGTGATAAGTCGGCAAAGTATCGGATAGCAGTTCTTGACTATGGCGTAAAGGAAAATATCCTGCGTAGCTTTGCTCAGCGCGATTGCTATATGAAGGTATTCCCAGCCAAGACGTCTATGACTGACTTGGAGGACTTCAAACCAGATGGTTACTTCTTAAGCAATGGCCCTGGTGATCCTGCTCCAATGAAATATGCGACCAAGACTGCAAAAGAAATCCTGGCTGCCGATAAACCTTTGTTTGGCATTTGTCTGGGGCATCAAATCTTGGCGCAGGCCTTGGATATCCCTACCTATAAAATGCACAATGGTCACCGTGGAATTAATCACCCGGTGAAGAATCTGGTCACTGGTAAGAGTGAGATCACGAGTCAAAACCATGGTTTTGGTGTTAGCCCAGAAGCTATTGAAGCCAATGCAGATAAGGTAGAAATCACACACCGGAACCTCAATGATGATACCATCGAGGGAATCCGGGTGAAAGGAAAGCCAGCCTTTTCGGTACAGTATCACCCGGAGGCAAATCCTGGCCCTCACGATGCCCGCTACCTATTCGATCAGTTCGTTGATTTGATGGCTGAACACAAGTAGAACTAAGATTCAAAATACCCTAACCATCACCTGACCTAACACATCGTAGATCGTACACTGTACATCGTACATCGTACATCCAACATGTGCACAGGGACTAATTGATCATCCATAAAAATGAAAACCAATGAGTAACATTCTAGATATTCGCTCGCGAGAGATTCTCGATTCTCGTGGCAACCCAACAGTGGAGGTTGAAGTATTGACAGAGGAAGGCGTTGTTGGCCGTGCTGCTGTGCCTTCTGGTGCATCTACCGGTGCTTACGAGGCCGTTGAATTACGGGACGGCGACAAGGAGCGTTTCCTTGGAAAAGGCGTACTGCAAGCTTGCCGCAACGTTGAAGAAATTATTGCTGATGAACTCATTGGAATCAGCGTATACGAGCAGCGCTATATCGATCAGATCATGATCGATATTGACGGTACT
This sequence comes from Bacteroidota bacterium, assembly GCA_038528965.1. GTDB lineage: Bacteria > Bacteroidota > Bacteroidia > Chitinophagales > Saprospiraceae > Lewinella. The sequence continues at coordinate 21,572 of JBCBEC010000011.1, forward strand.
GAAAACAAGTCGAAGCTAGGCGCCAACGCCATGTTGGGTGTTAGTTTAGCGGTAGCTAAGGCAGCTGCTGCTAGTAGCGAACAGCCTTTGTATCGTTACATCGGTGGTGTGAACGCTCACGTGATGCCGGTACCCATGATGAATATCCTCAACGGAGGTTCTCATGCCGACAACAGTATCGATTTTCAGGAGTTTATGGTAATGCCGGTTGGTGCCGACCATTTCTCGGAAGGCCTGCGCATGGGCGTTGAGGTTTTTCACCACCTAAAGAGCGTGTTGAAAAGCAAAGGCTACAGTACCAACGTTGGTGACGAAGGCGGTTTTGCACCAAACATCAAGAGCAATGTAGAAGCGATTGAGACGGTATTGGAAGCCATTGAGAAGGCGGGATACCGTCCTGGCGAAGATATGATGATCGCCATGGACGCGGCTGCTTCTGAGTTTTACTTAGAAGAAGACAAAATTTACCACTTCCACCAGTCTACCGGTGATAAGCTGACGGCAGAGGACATGGTTTCTTACTGGGAAGAGTGGGTTAACAAATACCCGATCCTTTCTATTGAGGATGGCTTGCACGAGGATGACTGGGACGCTTGGAAACTCTTGAACGATCGTATCGGTCATAAATGTCAATTGGTAGGTGATGATTTATTCGTGACCAACACCAAGCGTTTGCAAAAAGGAATTGAAATGGGTGCCGCTAACAGTATCCTGATCAAAGTAAACCAAATTGGTACCCTAACGGAAACGATCGATGCGGTACAGTTGGCTACTCGCAACAGCTATACCAGCGTAATGAGTCACCGTTCCGGTGAAACCGAGGACGTAACGATCGCTGATTTGGCCGTAGCGTTGAATACTGGACAGATTAAGACGGGCTCTGCCTCTCGTTCTGACCGGATAGCAAAGTACAACCAGCTGCTACGCATTGAGGAAGAACTAACAGACTCGGCTGTTTATCCAGGCCGTGCATTGTTGGGATAAATAGGAAATAGGAAGTTAGAAATTGGATATCTAGGTGAAGTTTAAATTGATGGTAATGCCTATATATTTTCACCCTGAATTTCCACTTTCCTACTTCTAACTTCTAACTTCCATTTCCGCCGCTTATCTTTGGGTTGTAAACGTATAACCCTATGGATAAATATATTCTGGACCTGTGGAATAAATTGCCAGCACCGCTGCGCAATCGCTATTTCCTCACTGCGGTAGCTTTTGTGGCTTTCATGGTGTTTGTTGACCGCCATGATATCCTAACTCAGATTCACCTGCAGCGAACCGTGAATAAGCTGGAGAACGATAAAGTATTCTACGAAGGGCAGATTGAAATGGAAGAAGAAAAGCGTCTTGATATGGAAATCAATGAGGAACGCTTTGCCCGGGAACAGTATTATATGCAACGCAACAACGAAGACGTCTTTATCATTACCGATGAGTAATAGCCAAGTCGCCTTCACAACGATAAAACCAAAGAAACAATCTAATAATTCATGTCTGTACTAGTAAATAAGGACTCAAAGATCATTGTACAAGGCTTTACTGGAAAGGAAGGTACTTTCCACGCAAGTCAAATGATCGAATACGGTACTAATGTAGTAGGTGGAGTAACACCAGGTAAAGGTGGCCAAACTCACCTCGATCGTCCAGTTTTGAATACAGTAGAAGAAGCGGTTCAGCAACTCGGTGCTGATACTTCCGTCATCTTCGTTCCTCCTCCATTCGCAGCGGATGCGATCATGGAGGCGGCAGCTGCAGGTATCAAAGTGATCATTTGTATCACGGAAGGCATTCCGGTACAAGACATGGTTAAGGCCAAGGCTTACATTGAGGATATAGATTGCCGCTTGGTGGGACCTAACTGCCCTGGTGTAATCACTCCTGGTGCTGCTAAATGTGGTATCATGCCTGGCTTCATCCACAACCCTGGCCGTATTGGTATCGTAAGCCGCTCTGGTACCCTCACCTACGAAGCGGTTGACCAGGTGACTAAAGCTGGCATGGGACAGAGCACCTGTATCGGTATCGGTGGTGACCCCATTATCGGCACGACTACCAAAGAAGCTGTTGAATTGCTAATGAACGATCCAGAAACGGATGGTATCATCATGATTGGTGAAATCGGCGGCACTATGGAGGCCGAAGCTGCGCAGTACGTGAAGGAGCATGGCACTAAGCCTGTTGTTGGCTTCATCGCTGGTCAGACGGCTCCTAAGGGACGTACTATGGGCCACGCTGGTGCAATCATTGGTGGTAAAGATGATACAGCCGAAGCTAAGATGGCGATCATGGAGGCCTGTGGCATCCACGTAGTAAAATCTCCAGCTGAAATTGGCGTAACTATGGTGAAGGCCATGCAAGGCTAGAACGTACCATAGCTAAGATCATATTTCAAACCCGATTCTTGCCAAGCGCAGGGATCGGGTTTGTTGTTGATGGGGGAGAGTTCGAGTGAAAGTTGAAGTGACAATGAAAGTTTTGAATGAAATATTATGGTTATGTACAGCGCTGAGATGCTCCTGCCAGCTTTCCTTATCCACTAAAGTCTTATGCGGAGGACATAGTGGTGTTTCAATCAAAATAGCAATGGCAATCAAAATGGCAATTAGCTAGGGTGGAGAGATAAATATTCACTTTACCCTATCCCAAAACACTTTCACTTTCATTGTCACTTTCACTCTCATTCCCCGATGGCCATTGTAAATCCCTTATCTTCAAGAGAAAAAACATGCGTACCCTAACCATCCTATTCCTGCTGTGTACCTCCCTGCCTCTATTCTCCCAAGCTGAAGCGCCGGCCACGGTAATGGAGATGGACAAGAAATATGCTGCCGATGTAGCCTCTCTAGATGCCATAATGGCTGCCCTCTACGAAGTGATTTCTGGCGACGCTGGTGTGAAGCGCGATTGGGATCGCTTCCGTTATCTATTCGTTGAAGATGCGCGTCTTATTCCTACCGGAAAGAACCCTGAGGGTGAGGTAATGGCCCGTATCATGAGCCCAGATGGCTATGTGGAGCGTTCCGGTGCCTGGCTGGAAGAAAATGGTTTTCACGAAGTAGAAATTCATCGAGTGACGGAGGAGTACGGTTCCTTGGTGCATCTATTTAGTACCTATGAGTCGTATCGCTCCAAGGAAGACGAAGAACCTTTTATGCGTGGGATCAATAGTATTCAACTACTTAATGATGGTAAGCGCTGGTGGATCATGCATATTTACTGGCTAGGAGAGACCGAAGAATTACCTTTGCCAGCTAAGTATTTACCAAAAGATTAAGATCAGAGCGAACCGGCTTTCAGTCCAACCTGGAGGAAAGAAGCCTGGAACGCGTGGAGTCTTGCCCCATTAAGACAGAAGAGCGATTCTTAGAATAATAGGACTTCCTATACTTCTTGATGGACTTGTGCCATCACATAGTAGCGTGGATCATCAATATCACATTCTATTACCTGAGCTAGTTTTGGAGAAGCTTTAACCATTAGCTTTTGGCAGTCCTCACTAAGGTGTTGAATACGGACTTCCTTACCTGCAGCTTCGTATTTTTCTACCAATTGGAATAGCGCTTCCAAAGCAGAGTGGTCGCTAACGCGAGACTCCATAAAGTCTAAGATGATCGTATCAGGATCATTCTGAACGTCAAATTTGCTTTTGAAAACCTGAATGCTGCCGAAGAACAGTGGCCCCCAGATTTCGTACACTTTGGTACCATCTGGTAAGAAGTGCTTCCGCGCGCGAATGCGTTTGGCGTTCTCCCAGGCAAAGACCAAAGCGCTAACGATAATTCCTACAATGACCGCTATGGCAAGGTCGAATACGACCGTTAGAGCCGATACGGTGATCAGTACCAGGGTATCGGCTAGTGGGATCTTATGTAGAATCCGGAAACTACTCCAGGCAAAGGTTCCAATGACTACCATAAACATGACACCTACCAGAGCGGCAATGGGTACCTGTTCAATAATGCCAGAGGCAAAGAGGATAAAGCCGAGTAGGGTTACTGCTGCTACGATTCCTGATAAACGTGTACGTCCACCGGCCTTGATATTGATAATGGATTGGCCAATCATGGCGCATCCACCCATGCCACCGAAAAGGCCAGTAATGATATTGGCTCCACCTTGGGCCAGGCACTCGCGGTTGGAGCTACCACGGGTCTCTGTTAGCTCGTCTACCAGGTTTAGGGTCATCAGCGATTCGATTAGACCAATGGCGGCCAGAATAAGCGCGTAAGGGCCGATGAAGACCAGCGTTTCCCAGCTAAGTGGCACCTTATGAAAAATGTCGGTCTGGAAGGTTGGTAGTCCTCCTTTGAGTCCTTCACCTCCGCCATCACGGATAAAGCTGCCCACTGTGGCTACATCTAGTCCCCCAAGGATGACAATGGCAGAAACCACGCCGATCGCAATCAAGGCTTCCGGAAGTCGTTTATTGACCATTGGTAAAAGGTACATGATGGCCATTGTTAAGGCCACCAGGCCACCCATGATAGCTAGGTCCATTCCTTGTAGCCACTGCGTATTACCATTCACCGTTTCTTTAAACATGCCAAGCTGTGATAAGAAGATCACAATAGCCAATCCGTTGACAAACCCCATCATTACTGGGTGAGGTATTAGTCGGACCAGTTTTCCAAGGCGAAGAAAGCCAACGGCCATTTGGATAAAGCCCATTAGGATAACGGTAGCAAAAAGATAGTAGAGGCCAAGTTGTTCGCTAGCTTCACCCATTGCGTTTCCTTCTGCCACGAGTGATACCATTACCACTGCCAGTGCACCAGTAGCACCGCTAATCATTCCAGGCCTCCCGCCAAAAACGGAAGTGATGAGGCCAATCATGAAGGCAGCGTACAAACCCACAAGTGGATCTACTCCGGCGACGAAGGCAAAGGCAACTGCTTCAGGTACTAAAGCTAAGGCTACGGTCAGGCCACTGAATACGTCATTTTTGACGTTGGCCGCCCGGTTTCTGATGAATTGAACCATAGTAAGTGTTTCCAAAAAAGCCGCGAAGGTAAACCATTTATTGACTCCAAGGCTATTATGGATAACTATTGTTCAAAAAAGTAATACCAGCTTAACTCAGAAGAAGGGCTAACACCACAATCAGGACTAGTAGCAAGGCCGCAGTAATTAGAAAACCATTGGAATTGCGATACTTGTCGAAGAGATATTCCATGGCCTCGTTCCATTCCAGCCTCTTGGAAAGGGGCTCGATGATGAAGACGTGATAGCGGCGGTCAAATAAGCGAGAGTTTCCGTGCTTTCTAAGGATGAAAAACTCTTCGTCAAGAAAAGCCAGGTCGAAAACCTCGGCATCACAGCTGCTGGGGCCGTAGACAAACTTACCGTTCATCATCCGCCATTCGCCACATTCGATATTGCCGTTCGTACTACGTACATATTCTCCGCCATCGTCAAAAACGTGGAGGATGACTTCGTGGAAACCTTCATCGTCGCGCAGCTCAATCCAGTTGCGGCGTAGATAGTATTCATCTTCACGCAAGTCCTCACTGTGCTTACGAATAGCGGGCAGCACCTTGTCTAGGGTGTCAAACAATCCTTCTGCCTCCGGTAGCTCTACGTTAAAAGGCTTGGCTACCTTATCGAGCATCTTATTATCCACGCGTGCACGTTTTTGTTCGTAGAATCAACAATATCATGTCTAAAAAATAAAGATAAGTTGATTTTTGTTGTAAATCAAAACTTAAAAATCGAAGGGCTGGATCAATATCGCACCGCTTTCGCGTAAATTGGAACTCAGAACAATCACTTGCTCACTGACTCCATCATCTATTGCTACGGCTACAGTATTGGGAGAAATATCGCCCAAATCCTCAGCGTGGAGGATCAGTAGATTTTCGCCGCGAATGATATCCACCGGAATACTCCACCTCCGTTTGTTGACCCGGTATTTGTGCAGAATTTGCTGACCATTGAGAAACAGTGTAAGAATATCACCATCCACAATTCCATTATCCCAAACTTTGATGCGGATATTATCACTACGTACCTTCAGCACGCGATCTACTTTGACCGTCCGTTGGGTCCGTTCGGTATATTGTTCCGTCTCCGGTTGGATGTGTTCAGTGACCGTTTTGCTCAAAACGGGTTTGTTAAGATAGACCATACCTGGAGCGCAGGCACCATTATTGGGTGTTTTGTGCTCCAAGTAGCCACCCCAGTCTCCTTCCAATTCATAGCGACCATCGGTTCTACTTTGAATCAATTGTCCAGATTTGAGGCACCATTTCCATTTGGGGTCAGTACGTTCCAGCACTTCAGGTTCTGAAAATGATATTCCTGTAGCTGTCTCCTGCCACTGTAGTTGATGGATAGCTTCTCCGCCGGCATCTTCGCTAACGATCTTGGAAGTACCGGTACCGTCCGGTTTTAGATTGAGTTCGTAATAGAAACCATAGTCCCGATCTGATTGCGATAAATGTCCCGACCAGCGCCCAGGATAAGTAAATGGTACTTCTTCTGTGTACGTCCCACCCGCTCGCTGGAGTAGGACTATTCCCGGACGACAACCTGTGGCTGTCCATTCCCCACTGAGTTGATTATTGGCACTAAGCTGCAGGCTAAGATACTTTAGACACCATTTTGCCGATTCTGGAGTTAATCGCTCGACTTCTTGTAAAGTGATTTGCTTATCTGAAACCCGTCCACTGAGGTTAAAAGTGGCACTAATGGACCCATCACTGGACCTGGACAGTGCTTGCCCAGCCAAAGCCTCACCATTGTGTTGGAGATTAATCTCATAAAAAAACGTATCCTGGCTGTCTTTTTGCCACACTTTTCCTCGCCAGACCCCACCTAAATCCTGTGTATGACAAGTTGTAAATAGCAGTACTAGCGGCACTACTACACTAAAAACTAATAGCTTATGAAATTTGAACACGTTCATTTATCTCTTATTAATGCACGTTCGTACCCCAAAAAAGGCAAAACCCCCCAAAAGTGGGGTTGTAGGAGCTTAAACTGCACTCTATATTTGTATCGTAACAAAATAAACACGAACCCTATTAAACAATAACAAGGGGGACATCCACATTAAGTTGATGCCAGATTTAGAGGAGCCCGGCCCTGTGCCGGGTTTACTTCTTTTAGGCCCTTGCATTTCCTTTCATTTTATCTCGTTACTAATAACTCTTTTATCACCTTTCAGATTATTTAGGTCCATTATTTGACGCTAATTTGTGGTGTAGAGTAACATCTACGCTAAGCAGGACAATTCTTTTATTAAAATAGACTTTTTCTAGTGCTCACCGCTTCCAGTTGGGTATTCACTGCAAGATTTCTTGGAGTCCATCAACTTATCGGTGATCTGAGGGTTCATATACCGTGCCCATTAATCCACCTGTTTCCTAATGCAGAAATCAGAACAACTCGGTAAAGCTCCTATACATCAGCTTTTGCGCCAGCAGGCTATTCCAGCCTCGATTGGTATTTTGGTGATGTCGATCTATGGAATAGTGGATACCATCTTCGTAGGCAACTTCGTGGGACCTATCGCCATTGGTGCGATTACGGTAGTACTTCCCATCACTTTTTTGATTTCTAGTATCGGAATGGCCATTGGTATCGGTGGTAGCTCCATTGTTTCGCGCGCCTTGGGGCGTGGCAATAGGGAGCATGCCCTCCAAACCTTTGGCAATCAGGTAGCCTTAACGATTGGCATAGCGGTGAGTGTAGTATCCATTGGGGTTTTTCTACAAGACCCCATTCTCCGTTTATTTGGAGCGCAAGGTGAAACACTACTCGCTGCGCAAGAATATTTCCGCATAGTCCTGCTGGGAATCCCCTGCCTGGCCTGGGCAATGATGTCTAATACGGTCATTCGAGCTGAGGGCCAACCGCGCATTGCCATGATTTCTATGATGGTGCCGGCCCTGGTGAACCTAATTCTTGACCCTATTTTCATTATCTGGTTGGATATGGGACTGGCTGGTGCGGGTTGGGCCACTACCATTGCCTACTTTTCTGCCGCTGGCTTTACCAGTTGGTATTTCTTTGTGAGTGGCCGCTCTGAGATGAAGATTACGACCAGCCTAATGATACCGCGTTGGCCCATCGTAAAGGAGATTTTTTCTTTAGGTTCGGTAACACTAGCTCGCCAGGGTGTCATTGCTGTTTTGTCCATTGTACTCAACAATACGCTTTTTGCCTACGGTGGTGCGCTGGCCATGTCGGCCTATGGTATTATTCAGCGCTTGATGATGTTCACCAACTTTCCGGTGCTGGGTATCACGCAAGGCTTTTTACCGATTGCGGGTTATAATTACGGGGCCAAATTGTGGCAGCGAGTTCGGCAGACGATTCGCCTTAGTTTGATTAGCGGCACAGTCATCGCGTCTTTGACTTTTGCTGCTATCATGCTTTTTGCTCCTTCTATTGCGCGGCTGTTTACCCAAGATGAAGGACTTATTGCGATAACCGTACCAGCCATACGGGCAAGCTTTTTGGCTACGCCGCTAATTCTATTCCAACTCATCGGATCTGCCTACTTTCAAGCTATTGGTAAAGCGGTACCGGCTTTGTTACTGACCCTGACTAAGCAGGGCTTCTGTCTCATTCCGCTACTTTTTATCTTGCCTCCAATTATGGGACTCGATGGTATCTTTTACGCCTTTCCCATAGCTGACTTAATTTCCGCCAGTTTATGTTTCTTCTTTCTGGTGCGGGAAATGCGCAAAATGTCAGCTGCGAAAAAGGCAGCAACAGTTGTTAGTCCTGCCGAGCCTGTAGTGCTAGAAGAAAAATAGTAGGCTAGCCTTCAGCAAATAGTTTAGCAAAGAACAGCAATTGGTATTCTACTGCTTCCTCCCAGTAAAGCCAATCGTGGCCGCCGGGTCGCTCGATATAGGTGTGAGCGATATTACGATCTTGTAATAGCGTATGCAGTTCTTGATTTTCCGCTAGGAGGGCATCTTCCGTCCCACAGTCAATAATGAGCTTAGGAGACTGTCGAAGACTCTCTGCAATTTGGTTTAAGGAATGACTCTGCCAGCGTAAGGTATCCGCATCGTAAGCGCCTAGCTGCTGGTTTATTTCCCACTTTTCGGGGTGGTTGCTTAAATCTACCACTCCGCTCATACTTCCCGCAAGGCCAAACCAATCCGGATGTTGTAGTGCAATCGAAAGGGCACCGTATCCCCCCATACTCAGTCCGGCTATTGCTCGGTAGCGAGCATCTTGATAAGTGCGGAAGTGTGCATCAATATACGCCGGAACTTCTTGACTAATGTAAGTAAAGAACAGACTGGTAGAGTCTTCGTAGCTATTCAGGTACCAGCTGTTGTAGTTGCCATCGGGCGTTACAATTATCATCTCATACTGATCGACCCACTCACGCAGGCGTGGCAGACGGGAGTACCAGTCATCATAATTACCAGAATGCCCGTGAAGTAGATAGACCACTGGATAAAAGGTGAGGTTGCTATCCAGGAAATAACTTTCCGGTAGGATCACATTCGCATTAAATACTTTACCCATTTGCATACTTGGAATCGCTACTCGCCGCACTACGGAGTCTTGTGAAATGCCTACTTCAGGGCGTTCTCCTGAGTCTGTGGGAGCTTCGTCACAAGCGTAAAAAAGACTGATCGTAAATAGTGCTAGAATACTAAGGCGGATGGTGGCGGACATAAGCGGATGATGTTATCTCGTTCTGGTAGGTAGGCTAAAGTAGGGGTTTTGTCCTAAATTAGTAAGGTTCGAATTGTGTTGCTATTCTAATTTATTCAATTAGTTAAAAATGGAAATCCGGATTCTAGAAATGGCACAAGTAGACTATCCGGCACATACTTTTCCCTGGCATGTGCATCCGGATCATCATACACTGTCTCTTGTAACTGGAGGGATGGCACTACTTGAGTTTCCTAAGGCCTCAATCCAAACCCAACCGGGCCATTTGATTTACATTCCAGCTGGCTTCGCCCATCGCACAGTGGTCCCTACATCTTTCTCGTATCAGGTTATTCGTTTTCAGTTGCCAGCGGATTATACCACACCAGTTGCGGACTACAATATTTCAAGGGCAGAGAATAAGGCCAGTTTATTTCAAAGATGGTTTCTTGAGCAGCAAGAAGCGAAGACGACCTTTGGTAATGTACCGGCATTGATATGGAACCACTTTACCATGAACTTCTCCCGGGAGCCAGTAGTAGATCAGGCAATAGAACGCTGCCTGGCTTTTATCCACACCCACTTTGACCAACCTTTAAGTTTGGAAGACTTGAGCAAAGCTGCCCTAAGGAGCAAGAGCCATTTGGTTCGCACCTTCAAGCAGCAGCTGGGCGTTAGTCCTTTGCGCTATCTGTTGGGCTTGAAACTTGATCGAGCCAAAGAACTAATGCAAAATAATCAGTCGCTATCAGAGGTAGCGCTCGCTACGGGCTTCTACGATCAAAGCCATTTCCACCGGTATTTTAAGCGCTTCATGGGCCTAAATCCGACCCAATACCGAGCCTTGGTAGAATGAGCATATCGTACAAGACTCTCACCAGAATCATACCGATCTTGGCTGTAAAAAAATGGACCAACAAACATTGGAGCAATGGCGGGAAATCGCCGATGGTACCCTAATCCGCTATAGTGGTTCGTTTTCTCCAATCCTAGTGGAAAAAGCGCAAGGTGCTTACATCTATACCCATGATGGGAAAGCCATCTTAGATTTTACATCAGGACAGATGTGTGCAGTTTTTGGGCATAATCATCCAGAAATGGTAGCTGCTTTGAAGGAGAGTACAACGCGTGCGATTCACCTTTTGAGTACCATGCTTTCACCGGTGGTGGTGGAGTTAGGGCGCCAGCTGATTTCGCTGTTGCCAGGTGGATTAGATCGATGCGTTTTTCTAAATACCGGTTCTGAATCCAACGAATTGGCTATTCGTATGGCTAAACTGCATACTGGTGGTTTTGAGGTAGTTGGTTTTGCGGGTTCTTGGCACGGTATGACAGCTGGGGCACAATCTTCTACTTATTCCCTAACCAGAAGAGGTTATGGCCCCGCAATTCCTGGCAACTTGATGCTGCCTGCTCCCTATGCCTATCGCTGCCCAATCAAACATTGTACAGGGAGTTGTGATAACAGTTGCTTAGAGGTAGGGATAAAGATGGTGGATCAACAATCAGTAGGAGCCGGAGCGGCACTCATCGCCGAACCCGTTCTGAGCGCAGCGGGAATTATTGAGTTGTCTCCTTCTTATTATCAACGCCTGCGTGAATTGTGTCAGGAAAGAGGCTTGCTTTTGATCCTGGACGAAGCGCAAACAGGGCTTGGGCGCTTAGGAACACAGTTTGCGTTTGAGGCTTACGACGCTGCTCCAGACATGCTCACGCTGTCTAAAACACTAGGTGGTGGCCTACCGCTGGCGGCGGCAGTGTGCAGCGCAGAGGTAGAGCAATCATGCCACGATAAGGGCTTTATCTACGTAACATCGCATGTTTCAGATCCCATTTGTGCGGCAGTTGGTTTAGCCAGTCTGCGGATTCTGCGGCAAGAGCAAATGGCGGAGCAAGCACATAAGAAGGGCGCTTACCTAAAGACACAGTTACAGGTGCTACAAGAAAAACACGAGTGCATTGGCGATGTGCGTGGCCGTGGATTACTACTGGGGGTAGAAATCGTCAAGGACCGGGATTCACGTGAGCCAGATTCTGAATTAGGATATCAAATCTCAGAAGAGTGTCTGCGTCTGGGATTGAGCATGAATATTGTTCGAGTGAGAGGTTACGGTGGAGTGTTTCGGATAGCGCCACCATTAAATATCACGCGCGATGAGCTTGATTTAGGCATCAGTATCCTAGATGAGGCCATTACTAATTGCACTGTGTCAGGTAGCTAGTGCAACCTGTAAGTACTTATTAATGGCTTAAGAGATAGCTGAAAAGACGGGGAGCGCCCTGGAGCTGGGTGCAAAATAGTGCGTACTGAGGAACATTCGCCAGTACGCACTAGTCAGCAGCCAGCTTTTACGGTCGCACCAAGCTATCCTCTCGCCACTTACCGAGGTTGGGACATGCTTCGTAGCGATTATCGATGAGGATGTAAGTAGAAGAGACTCTTTGTTCGATCCACTTACTGAGGTACTCGCTCTGCTTGGAGTCCTTAGTTGCCGTCATGATCTTATTGTAGTCTTGTTGCAAATTGGCCCGGTGTGGACTAGTGCGCGATTGCAACTGCACAATTCGGTACATCGTTTCGCCGGTAGGGGAAGCAAAAGGAAATGCACTGGTGATGCCGTCAATGCTAAGGGTGTCGATAGCGAAGTATACGTCGGGATCTAAATCAGCTACCTCGTAGAAAGTATTGCCGGTGATGGGGTTCATCATGCGGCCGTCGTTATTATAACTCTGTACATTTTCGTTACCAAAGCGCTTAACGGCGATAGAGAACGTAATAGAATCATTCAAGATAAGGTTACGCACAGAATCCAGGTGCAGGCGGGCAAGTTCGAGATCATTATCCGTAATTTCTGGGCGGATCAAGATGTGGCGTACGCGAATACTATTACCGCGTCGTTCCAACATTTGGATAATGTGAAAGCCAAACTCCGTTTCGAGCACCTGACTGATCTCACCTGGTTCTAGCTGATAGGCGGTAGCTTCAAATTCGGGTACGAATTTTCCACGCTTTGCCCATCCTAGGTCACCGCCGATTCGAGCGGAACCGTCGTCACTGAAACGTTGGGCCATTTCTTCAAAAGTAGCTGCTCCAGTCACGATTTGCTCGCGGATTCCTTCCAGTTCAGTAACTGCTTTCTCTTTCTCCTCCGCATTTACAGGTGGTACGTAAACAACTTCTCCTACCTCCACCTCAGAGCTAAAGTAGGGGAGACTATCCGTAGGAATTTGCTCGAAGAAGTCTTTTACTTCTGAAGGTGTCACATTTACACCACCCAGCACATCAGCCCGCATACGCTCCGACAAAAGCTGTGCGCGCAAATCCTCACGGAACTGCTCTTTTACCTGGGTAACAGTCTGGCCATAGTAAGCTTCAAACTGCTCCAGATCACCATTCATGTAGGTCAGGATACGATCGATACGAGCATTGAGCTGATCCTCTACTTCTTCTTCTGCTACCAGAATACTATCCAACTTGGCCTGGTTGACAAGTAGCTTACTGGTCAATAGTTGATCTATGATCTCGCAGCGCAACTCACCTTGAACGGTTGGGTTCTGCGCCTTGATCAAGGAGAATTGTTCTTCCACCTCGGATAGTAAGACAATCTCACCACCTACCATGGCTACTACTTTATCGATCACCTGGCGTTGCGCCAGCGCACTCTGGGCCATTACGAAGAGGGCCAGGATAAGTAAGATGGACTTATTCATATTCCGTATTCTACTTTGTTGCATATGATTCCCGTAACTGAATCGGTTTCTTTTTATCACTTTTTGCTGTCGCCAAACTTTCTAGTTAGGCTACGGCATTTATAGCCGGTATAGCTTAGTAAAAGGTTTCAATATTTTTATCGCTAAGCTCTCGCTGATAAATATCCTCTTTTACTTGCTCCACCAATTGAAGTTTGCGTTTGTGTAGGATTACCTTCCGCGCTTGATCTCCAACGTAAGACAACGGCGCAATTTCCTTGCGGTTTTTTAATTCGAACAGGCGAAAGTAGTATTGGTGCTGTTCATCGCGCTGCGTAAACTCACGCTTAGACCCAATGTTACCAACAGTAAGTGTACCTTCTGGCAATTGGTCTGCAATATCCTCCACAGCGTACCAGAGACTATCTTCCAAAAGTGCCACCTCGGCATACTGGTCGCAGTATTGTTTTAGGTCAGCAACCTTGGTACTTTCTTCCGCCTCGCTCCACAACGTCCGCAGTTGTTCTACTTCTGGTGTAGGATTAGGAACTTTGATGAACTGGCAGCGAACGATTGGCTTTTCCAGCTCATAGAGCAATTTGTTTTCCTCGTAAAAGGCTTCCAATTCCTCCTTAGTTACCACCGAGTCGAGCTTCTGTTCGACCAAGATTTTTTCGTAATTACTTTGCACTAGCGAAGCTCGGTAATCGCGCACCAACTTATTGATGTTCAAGTCCGGTGGAATGTTGCGTTCGGCTTCGTTCAAAATTGCGGCCTCCCGTACCCAACGACCCACAAACGACTCGATGATAGTCAGGCTATCAGAGCTGCTTAACTGCCCTGGGAACATACCCTCCATCTCAGAGAGATAAAGTGATTTGTTGCCTACTTGCGCCAGAAGTTGATCATCACCGTCTGCGTCATCACCAGATTGGCAGCCGGCAAATACGATCACTGTCAACGTTAAGAAAACCGTCCAGATGTGTTGGGGCCTTATTGCATGCTTCATAAACATCAATGTTCCTTAACGAATCAAGCTACGGAAGACCTTTTGGTCGATATTTACCTTATAGCTGCGACGCAATTCGTCTACCCATTGGCGTTCCAATTGGTCTTGATAATCAGCAATTACGTAACCGCGTGCTTCTTTCAAGCTCTTATTACCCTCCGGCATAAGCTCCTCAATTTTAAAAAACTTGAGGCTTCGGCTACGCTCATTTTCGATGACCCCGGTCATGCCACCAACTTCCCAGGTCGTTTCCGATAGGTCCGTGTTACGGAATTTCTCGTAAGTCACCTCCTCGGTAACCACTTTTACCTGCTCATCAGAATTGAATTCTGCCTTTACCTCTTCCGCAGTGTGTGTTGCTGCGAAAGCCCGGATAGCCTCAGCTTGATCCTTGTAGTTTGTACTAATGCGGTACACCGTGGTCTTTGCTCTTGGTGCCCAGCGGTACTTGCCCGCTACGCCCTCAAAGAACTTGGCCAGGCCAACACTATCCTGAGAGGCTTTATCCCAGACCTCCATTTTGGTCGCTTCGAACAGCAGGATACCTTCTTCGTACTCTCGCATGAGGTTCCGAAATTCGGGGTAGCGCTTCTCTAGCTGTGCTTCTTCGTATTTCAAAAGTTGGTCATCCACGAAAGTGGCGTATAGGCGGCGTGCTACCTCATCCTTATTGCCCTCACGTGCGTAGGTCACCCGGTCGCGAGTCGCTTTACCGTAGTATGTTTGCAAATCACCCAAAGTTACCTGAAAACCTCCATCCAAGCTGAAGAGTGCCTCCTGCGATAGTTGGGCGGGAGCTTTCCAGCGGAAAGTGGTAAAGGTGTCTGGTAGACTAGCAATGTAGTTGTCCAATACTGCTGTCTGCTCGGCAAAGTTGTTTTCCGTGCGGATGCGAACAAGCAAAGCTTTCTTTGCTTCTTCAAAACGGGCATCCTGTCTAACCTTTCCTTCTAAACGAGCTTTTTCCGTCTGAAAGGGTTGTATCTCCTTCCGACTAATTCGCTTAATAATGTGCCAACCCAAGGTGGTTTCCACCGGTGCGGTGTAGGCACCGTCTTCCGTTAGGGCGAAGGCCGCATCCTCAAAAGCACGCTCGTAGCGGCTAATACCGAAGAACCCTAGATAACCATTGTTATTGGCCGTACGTCCATCCTCGCTGGCGTTGCGGGCTAGTTGTTCGAAGTTGGCTCCAGCGCCTAATTGACGGTAAAGGCTATCAATGAGGATTTTTGCGGTTTCGCTTTCGCGTTTGTCTGTCCGTACCAGAATATGAGCTACTTCGATCTCACCCCGTGCAGGGCGGCGTTCGTGTACCTTCAATAGGTGATAACCTGCTTGGGTGCGAATGGGCTTACTTACAATGCCAATGTCCTGTTTGAACGCAGCATATTCTAAAGCGTGCAGGCCAGCAGGGTAGAGGGCAGTGGTAAACCCAATGCGGCCTCCTTTTTCTCTACTGAACCGATCTCCGGAAAGTTCTTTTGCAACGGTCGCAAAATCGTCTCCTTTTTGGATGCGATCGTAAACTTCCATTGCTCTTTTGTAAGCCGCCAAGGTATCAGATGCTTGGGGATCCTTACGCATATTGATCAGGATGTGGCTAATATCGGCGTCTTGCGTTGTATGGTTATACGCGTCTTGGATCAGTTGGTCGCCAATAGCACGATCGATCAGATAACTATCCGCCAACTGACGGCGATAACCTGCTAGCTCATCTTGCAGGGCAGTAATCGTATCCAAGCGCATTTCTTTGGCGCGTTGCACCTTGAGCTTGAACTTGACGTATAGATCGAGATATTCCTGCAATGAGGCTTCTGAGAAGTCAGCTTGTTCACCGTTAGTCTTGCTGTAGATGTAGGTAAATTCTTCTACTGTTACTGGATCATCTTCTACCGAAAAGAGTACGCGCGCATCTTTTTCTTGGGCGAATAGGCCTCCAATGGTCAGGCTGATGAGTGTCAGCAGCATCGTCCATTGCTTTATCATGCTTTGCCAGTTTTTATGGATCAACGAATAGTTTGATGGAAATGCAGCTTATAGCTACTTTCCTCGGCTTGAAAAACGTCGCAAAATTAGAAAAATTACCCTGAACGCCTAGTAAAGCCGGAAGGAAGGAAAGCTATGAGGCAGGGTATTGCTAGTGCATGACATTGGAAGGAGGGAAAGATGGAATGGGTGGAGAGGCTGAATTGTAATTCTTGTGTGTGTTGTTCGAAGGGGGATTTGTGTAGGATGTTTTGGAATCACGGTCCGGATGATCGCCGGCGGCCATAGCCTTACACTTGCGCCGTAGCTTGAGTGTAGGAGCATGGTGACGACCCGCATGGCGGGACCCACCCTGTACTCCAGGTCCAAGAATCTCCAATTCTACTCAAGAACTGGAAACAGGATCAAACCCCGTAAAGTAACGACTTACTTTACAGGCCAGCAACATCCTAAACATCACAGAAAAGCAGGGAATAATTACCATCGATTGATATGCCCCATGAGCGCTGCATAAAGGGCAAGGGAATAGAAGCCTCTGACTAGTAGCTTATCTGTTTTTGTAAATGTAAGGAAAATTCACTTTAAAAACAAAATAATTTTAATATATTTATTTAAAACAATAACAACCCCTGGCAAATTTGCAGGTTTGTCAATTGCCAGGGGTTGTTGTTTAGTTACCTACGCGCCGTCCACTAGCTACCCGCGTATTCACATCGTTCTGCTGCAAACGCTTCAAGTCCACCATCAGTGAAGAATAGGCTGAGTTGGAGTTCACGACCCACTTTTGACCGGCGTAGGTGACTACTCCTCGATTGCGGTTCCAGTCACTGGCCAGCAGTACATAACGATTGCTGGCCTTGGGATTGGGGCCAAATATCAAGTAACGCTCATCTCCACCATCCTCAAAGCTGACGGCGAAGCGGTTAGTCTTGGGGCTAAATAAAAACACGCCCGGCGTACCTTTGCGGAAGGTAATCTGATCGCGCTTGCGGCCATTCACGATTTTGATTTCGCCTTGTACAATTTCTGACTTCCCTCCAGTTAGTTCGCGGTATAGCACGATATCATTGGAGAGGTAGAATTGAATGCGTTCAAGCTCACCCTTTGTCCAGCTATTATCATCGTATAACTGCTGTGTAAAGGGGCTGAGGGTTGGGCCACAAGAACTTAGTATCACTGCTAATACGACCAGGCTTAAAAGATATTTCATTTGGTTCATTGCTCACTTTTTGACTAAGATACTGGCCACCAAAAGAGAAATCAGCTCTTTAAGACTCTTTAACCCAGCTGTTAAGAGAGTTTAACATGTCTTTCATTAGTCAATGATCAATATTTACCAAAAATTTTAGCTTGTGCGAACCATTTTCTCGTTTTGTTGCTCTAATAGGTAGATGTAATTAGTTAACCCCCAAGCTGGTTGTCGTGATAATTGGTACACAAACAGCTGCTCAAAATCTCTGACTAATGAAAAGACTTTTCTCTCTTGTTGCCTTTCTCTCTATTCTAGTCACCACCATTTCCGCTCAAGTCCATAAGGGAGACTGGAGCATTAACGGCTTTTTTGCCGCCGATCAAACCTGGTCGGAACTGGATTTTGAAGATGGCCGTGAATATGACTTTGAAGTATCCCTCGGCTACCTCCTATCAGACCATTGGATGGTAGGGATAGAGATATTAGATCGTGTGGATTTTGACGCCTTAACTCCACAGGTGCGCTATTTCTTCAACCCAGAGTCGGAGAAGAATATTTACTTTGCTGATCTCAAGACCCTATATGAATTGGGCGAAGATCAACCACGCGCTACGCTTTCTCTGGGTTTCAATCGCTTCATTGGGAGCGATCTTAGCCTAGAAGCTGCGGCCAGTTACTCCACGCTCGCCAATGAACCCAATGTAGTACGCCTAGGTTTAGGAATCCGGTCCTTTGTCAGCAGAGAGGATTGGCGTGCACGCTCCGCTGCTACCAGCCGCTTTGCGCGTGGAAGTTATATCCTAGGCTTTTCTGACTTCGAGCTCGGCGTTCAGGATGATATTTTCCGTGGTGGTATCCAGTTTAGTAATGGCTACTTCATCACAGATCGCTTTGTTCTTGGCCTGCGGGAAATGGCAAGTTTTAGTCGCCGGAGCACTGCCGAGAACTTAGACTTCCGCTCCTGGGAGAATGAACTCTCAGCTTTTGGGCGTTACTATCTCAATACCAGCGGTGGTAGACTGGTACCCTTTGCGGAGTTGGGTGGAGGATTCCGTAATGTGAATACTCGTTCAGATGGCAGTTACCGCATAGAGAGCTTCCGCTGGATTGGTGAAGCCCGAGTTGGTTTAAACGTATTCGTGACACCAGAAATGGCTTTCGAATTCGCACTGGTCGGTCGGCACGAAGGCCGCTCCAACGAAGACCGAGCCTTTCAAGATCGCACTCGATTCCCAGAAGAATTCTTTACCGATTTCGACGGCATGGTGCCAGACCGTAATACCCAACTCGGTCTACACGTAGGAGTCCAGTTCTTCCTAAAGCAAGATTAAGATGCTTGCTACTGTAGCAAGTCCAGTGCTGTTTCAAGTACTTGATCAATACCTTGTTGTAGATCAGTTACTTGATTCTGCACCATAGTGTCGGGCGGCAGGCCTATTCCTTCGTAGGAGGTACCGTCTGCTGCCCGCCAATCACCGATACTCAAGCTGTATAACCAGCCATTAGGTAACTCGCGGGTAGCGGTATTGGAGAATGCACCTTGAGTCAGATCACCAACTGTTATGAGTTGCGGTAGCGTACGCATGGCCAAGGCTAAGGTCTCCCCAGCACTTACTGTAGAGCGATTGGTCAAGAGGATCAGTTCCTGATCAAAAGTCTGCTCTTTAGGGCTGATATACCATTCCATGGGAGCAGTAAAGTCATTGGGCCCAGGGCCGTTCTTGATGGAGTTTGTCATGTACATTCGCTCCTGATCTGTGAAATAGGATGCCATGGCTTGCCCTCCTCGATCCTCACCACCGGTATTGTTGCGAATATCCACAATGATAGAAGTGGAACGAGCTAGGTGATTGTAAACATCTGCCATGGCATCGTCTACCGTCTTTTCGTCGGGTTCCCAAGCTATATGCAAATAGGCAATTTCAGGGGTGAGGTATCCGTAGGTGAAGGGCTCGTTAGTGCGAACGTCATCCAGGTATCGGTTTTCAACGAGATCCAAGCTGAAATCACGAATGGTATCAATCCTCCCACCGATGCCGCTTTGGAATTGAGGCAATGGAGAATCGGTGGGGAGTAGTCCTACGTGACTATCGTCAAGCACTGTCAGTACGTCTACCAGAAGATTATAAAGCTCCTCCTCATTCATGCTATTGTCCACCTGTGGGCGATATGCCTGATAGACGCTGTCCCAGTCGATATTTCTTACTCTAAACAGTCCGTATAGTTGATCAAATTCTGTCCACATCGATTCAAAATTGTCCACGGGATTGTCGCTATAAGGAAGACCAAAAATTTCTTTTTCACAACTGCTAGCGACGAGGACGGAAAAGAGCAGTGTGCAGATAACTAGATTCTTCATAACAGTATTGGATTTTTGTGGTTAATGGGAGACTGTAAGCTATAGCTCAGTTGCAGGCCGTGCTCGAATATGCGTAGTGGGCGTGGTTCGGAGTAAGACAGCCATTGCATCTGATATTTAACCCCTAGTGTTTTGCCTTTCGGCAATTGATATTGGTATCCTAAGCTTATGCGAGGGTGCTGAAGTTCGTGCAAAGAGGTGAAACGTGTTCCGGTGCGCAGGTAGCCCTTGAAGTAGTTGGTTTCATCGGGCAGAGATGGATCGAAAGTCCAGTTGGGACGCATCACAATTGCTGCCAAAGGAAGACTGGCCGCAAAATGTACTGCTCCCTTCGGGTGTATACTTCTGTGGTATTGGTAGCTTGGGCCAATGTCTGCCATGGCGTACTGCCAGGTGTCTCCAGCTATTCCCGCTAGATCATAACGTACCTGTGCCATAAGACCAAGTTGACTGTAGTTCCCGATGTCCCACAACAGTCGAGTGTAGAGGCTTCCGCCAAAACGGGAAAGAAATGGATTGGCTACATAATCGAATGATTCTGTTTCGTCGAACAGACTCGGAGTTTCACGCAGTGTGCCGGTGCGTTTACGGTGGCGCTTTGCTTGAATCGTTCCTATCTGAAATCTAAGGCCTACCTCAAAATAAGTCTTACCTGGAATGGTGTAGCGGGCATCAAGATCTAATACATCTGATTGATATAGTAGAGGGGAGCTATGTTGGTCTCCTAAATGGGCTTCACTCCATCCTGCCGCTAGAGTCCAGCCTTTATCAGGCCTGATTTGCCCTATCGCGGAAAGCGAAAAATGTAATAAGATAATGGTGGTGCAGATACTTACTAATCTCATGATGTGGATGTGTTTGATTGTTGTCCACAAACATGGGGGGAAAGACTAGACGCGGCGTCCGAAATTGTTAACTACTGGTCCGAAAGCCTAAGAAATGAACAAATTAGGACTCCCGCAGGGCTTTTTCTCGAAAGGTAGAAGGCGAAACACCGGTGGCTTTTTTAAAAGCGGCATAAAAAGTAGACTTAGAGTTAAAACCCGCCTCGTAACCAATAGCCAGCAAGCTATATTGCTGGAATGCGGGATCTACCAATAATTGCTTGACCTCTTCTATGCGGTAGGTATTGATATAGTCCGAAAAGCGCGTTCCGCTTTTACTCATTTGTTGTGATAAATAACCGCTGCTTATACCCAGTTTTTGTGCGATAGCATCGCGACTAAGTTCAGGATCCCGGTACAAGTGTTGTTCTTGCATCAATACTTCCAGCCGTTGGAGGTGCGGATTGGCAGTAGTTTCTATATCTCCTTTGGGTGGGGTAACTACTTGCTCCTCGAGTATCTGACGAATCTCAAATTTCTCTTCGGCTAAACGAAAACGGAGTACGCCCTGATAAGTCACCCAGCTGAAAAAGCCCATTGTGGCGACAAAGACTAGGCCCACCAGGTTTGCGTGCAGAATTGTAAAAACCAACCACAACAGAATCCAAAAGAGAATTACGCCCGTAGATAACCACCAAAATTGTAGAAACCAGCGACTGGGAACTCTTGGGGGATAATTTCTTACAATGTACCAAGAGTAGGCGCAGGTAGCTACAGCGAATAAATAGGTACTGATATCCTCAATTGAGTAATAGGTGTCAACAATGGCTGCATTGTGTACCCAGTTTAGGTGGTATACTCCAAACTCAATATCCAAATCGATAAGGATGTTGACCCAAAAGGTGATCCAGAATGGTACGTACAATAGCCAGTGCTGCCATTGTGTACTAAGAGGGTGACGAAGGCCGTAAACAAAGTAGAGCAATAATGTGGCAGGAAAAAGTTGCTCCCACATAATGTTATTAGATAGCGTGAGCCACGGATTTTGATAGCCAGCACTGATGAGCGCATGATTAACTCCGGTCATACCTACAGCCAAAAACGTATAAGCTAAATGCCGGTTGGCTTTACTACGAAAGTAGGGTACTACCAAAAAGGTAGCGGCTAGCAAGAAACCTTGCAGGGCCACAAGCAACACGATTATGTATACGATTGGCATTTGGAGTTGGTCGGTGATTATATAAATAACGGAAGTTTCTGTAGTGATGGATACAGTGGTAACCTAGGGAGGAAGGTAAGCTTGTACAAGCATTATCCAATGCCATCACTTGGTCTGATCATGAATTTATACTAACCTAAATCTGTTCTTAAGAACCATAAGTAACTGCGTGCAGAAGCCGTTTTTTCCCTTCGTCAGATAAAAATACAAATGGTTCATCTGGTAAATTCAAAATGGCAACTGGCTTAGGTTTACCCGCTTCTGTATTTTGTGTGGAGAATTTCAAAACATAATTTGCGTTAACCAGATCGCCTCTGCTAGCTTTAACGAAGAAGTTTTGGTTGATCTCACGTTCAAAATCGCTTAGGTTCCTACTGCTTAAATAGGTAGGCTCAGCTTGATTTTTGATAAACATTTCAACGCCAGAATTCCTCTTTCTAAACCACACAATTTCCTCGACGGCAACCATTTCCGTACTTGCTCCAATATGTATCGGAATCTTCCGTGGTTTGGGGCGAATTTCGTTGAGGCGTGCCTGGATTTTTATTACACAGTCATTCTTCTCTTTTCGCCACGTTGTTCGGAATGGTTTACGAATAAAGAAGATGATTTCTTCACGAAAACGATTTACTATTTCATCACGATAGTCCTCTTCATTTTCTCCAGTTATGAGTATGACAGGAGGAATGGGACGTCTACCGTCACTAATGCCATGAAGTATATCAAAGGCTGTGCCCTCGTATAGTCCGATATCTAAAAATAAAGCGTCAAGATCGGAATTAGCGTTGATGAAATTTATGCAATTTTCAACGTCTGAAAATTGGGCAACGACCGTTAACTCCTCATGACTATTAATCGATTGGACGATATCTAGGAGAGGGGTTGGTTTATCCTCCGCCACCAGTACTTTCAATGACATATGAATATTCTTTAGGTACCGTTACCGTAACTCTAGTACCAAATTTCTGCCCACTGTCATCTAGTTCATCATAGAGAGGGGATTCAACCACCGTTGACAGCTTAAGCGCATTTCTTTTGTTAAAAACATCTTGTAGAGCAAGCATTATTCGGGTGCCTCTTCCTGCAGATCTTTTTGTGGAATAGGTCATTTTTGCTACTCGATCCATTCCTGCTCCTTCATCTTCTATCACAATATAAATAAAGGATTCATCTTCCCGCAGCCCGATTTGTACTTTCTCTCCTTTCCGGCGGTTCATTAAACCACGTTCTACTGCATTTTCGGCGTGAATTTGTATTTGCATTAATAATACATTGTAATGCCCCACTCGGTCCAGCATTTCGTCTGAGGGCAGAACAAATGTGTAGCGGTTATCATATTGCATATTGATTGTAGACAAATAATTATCCACCAATTGTATTTCATCACGCAGGGTATGAGCGGCTCTTTTATCGAAACTTTTTGTGAAAATTGTCCGAATAATATCAGAAAGTAAAAATGCTATATCATCTATATCATCCTGGTTACGTTTAGTCGCGGAGGCACTTTGCATCCATTGGATAGCATTAGAAATAAAGTGGGGATTAATCGTACTTACAAGCGTTGAAACTTGCATTTCATCCTTGGCATTGATAATCTGTTGTAGTTCCAATTTAAGTTCCTCTTCCATCAGCTGCGCCCTCGTTCTATTGATCCGCAATCGTTGGTAAGTAATAACCAAGCCACTTACTAGTGCTATTAAGCCCACCCAAAACCACCATTGCTCCCTGAGTCGTTTAGGGACTTTGACTATTACAGAATCCGTGGAAATTAAATTGTTGTCCTGAGATAAGAGACTTTTTACCTGATACGTTCCGGGATCTAAATATGGATGGCGGAAATCGCTTGATGTATACAATCCTTGATTAATAGCGACGGTGTCGCCTTTGGCGTTTAAAATGACGACTGTAGCTACAGCATTTCTGTGAATATTATCCAAGGGGGCTCGAATTATACTGTAGTTGAGGGTGCGATCTCCAATTGGGAGTTTAAACTTCCCATCAATAGGGATAATGGTTTGCTTATTATCTGCACCAACACGTACTGAAATTGGATTTGGAGGAAAGCGGGTTCTCAGAAAATTTCGATAGTCCAACCTTAGTGCCCCCTCATCAGTTCCGATCCAAAGCCATCCTTCTTTGTCGACTAATAGTGCGTTTTGCTCTGCACTTCCTAAGCCAAAGTCAATAAAATTAAAACTGACGGCTTTCTCGATACTCAACTGTTCAGAAGTCTTCTGGTCTAATAAAATGAAACTCACGCCATTCGTATGCCCCACTATTAGTGTATCATTTTGGAGCAGCAAGGACGTGACCATTACTCCCTGTAAATCAGGAACTGGTACTTTTTTCGTTTGGCTTCTAATATGTTTACTCGTATCGCATTGTACCGCACTTGCATGATCAACGTATAACAGTCCCTGATCGCTACCAAACCACACACGATCCTGGCTATCAATTGCGATACACCTTGCACCGGGGTCCGCGGCTTGTTCAATGTTCCAACAAGTAGCTTTGTTTTTTAAGGGTTCATAAACACCAATACCTCCGCTGCTTTGCCCAAACCATACTCTTCCTGCCTTGTCTTGTGCAGTACAGTGTACATTTCGAAAAGTGATACCTTCCTCGTGCCCAATGTAGTACGGAGTACCATCTGCTGAAAAGGGTAATTCCCAAAAGGCGATATTTCCAATTGGGGCTACTCCGAGAGAAGGTCGAGAGCCCGCCAGTGCCATTGTTAAGAAAGTACCTTCTCCGCCTTTTGATTGGTTGAAAAGTGGGATGTTATAGGGTAGCGTCGACTCTGAAAAATGATAGCCAGTCATTCCAGGGCTATACATCGGAGGGTTGTAAAGGGCGTGATTTCTAATTTTTCCGGTAGGCGAAAACTGCACTAGGCAACCTAATTGCCGTTCTTCTATGAAAAAGTACAGGTTGCCTTGAGTATCCTTGTAATGACCAGGAAGTACAGCTATTGAAGAATGTAGTGGAGATGGCGTTAGTCGCCTGATATTGGTTCCGTCAAACACTCCAAACCCACTCCCGTAACCCCCAAAATATATTTCACCATTCACGCCTTCTGCTAAGGTATGTAATGAGGGAATCATCTGGGGATCACTACTGTAGAAGGCTTGTGAGTTAGGGAGGATTTTTCTTAGCCCGGTATGACTTGGAGTCCATATAATCCCTTGGTCATCTAGAAAGAGTTTAGCCTCAAGCAGTGAGTTTTTTTTGTAACGATTGATTAAGGTAGTATGGATTTGCCCATCTTTTAGTTCAAAATCGTAGAGTTCAAGGCTACTCCTATTGCCATTGTCTTCTGGTTTTTCAAGTAGGAAAAAAGGTTTGCCGCGCATGTCCAATAACCACAGTTGCCTTCTGTCTCTTTCAAAATGTTCATTTATATCCAATTCTCGAATTGAGTTGTAGTCACTATCATACTCAGTAATCAGCTCCTTGTGGTGATCATAGACGTATAATTGTCCTTCAATAGTAAATATTCCACGGTATGCCAATCCAATAAAGATCGCTTGCCCTTTATGAGGTCCCGCAATAAAAAAGGCTTGCTCTTCTGCATCATGTTTTCCTACGAGAAAATCCTTATTGGGCAGAACGAATCCCCAATCAATATTCCGTTCCCCAAGTCCTACATGATTAACTATGGAGTCTATCTGGTAAGTACTTCCGGAATAGTAGTATAGTGAGTCTCCGGAAGCGAGCATAAGTTGTTCGGAATGAAAGTTGCGGATTGGGAGGATAGCACCCCCGGGTATTTCCGATAAAGTTTGAATAGTATCTCCTTTCAGGATTGCATATTTACCAACAGTATTATTAGAAGCCAGGATATCACCATTGTCTAAGCTCTGGAGATTTTTATATCGGAATCCTCCTAGTTCCTCTTCGGAATAGTTGATAAAAGAAGCCCCATCAAATCTACTTAGGTCTCCCTGTACACTGAGGGTCCAGACATACCCTTCTTGGTCTTGCATGGTTTGCCTTATCTCCGTCATTTTAAGACCATCCTGTATCGTATATCTTTCTTCTAGAGGATATTGACCGTAGGCAACGCTGCACAAAAGCAGCACACATTTAGTGAGGACAATATTTTTAAACATCGGCTCTTCAGACTTTTTTACAGAAGGAAATTAGTGATTAAAAAGAAAATAAATACCTGGTTTTTGCTTTTGGCGGCTTTGCTGCCACTGTTTAAGCAGAGATTTTGGGGGTTCAAAGGGAGTTGTGGTGGGTTCGCAGCCTGATTTTCTAAATTCAATTTATATGTGCGCAAACCAACTTGCTCAATACTGTTATTACCTAGATATTTGAAATAAGTAAAAATTAAATTATTACTGACTGATTATGGCAATACCCCCCCCGCCAATTGATGTGATTTTTCATTACTTAAAGTAGGTGTCATCGATGCTCTCTTTTCCAATGGAGTGCAAGGGTTATTGTCGCGTTAGAGCGCTTTGAATTGGTAGTTCTGCCTTTGAATATCCGTTTTCACCAAAAAATATACTAAATGAATCGTCGTAAAGCACTGCATTTAACAACCTTAGGAAGCTTAGGTGTTATGGTAAAGGGGTTTGGTAAAAATGAACTAATTTATCTGAATAAAGGAAAGGAAGTGGTTCTCTGGGCTCCAATTATTTCTTTCGCGGCCAGGTTTGCTCTCGGTGTGGCAACAAGTGTTGCTGCTCGCCTGGTATATGACTACATCAGAGAAAAGAGAAACGGTGAAAGAGGGGGGACCTGTGGGTTGCCCGCCGGTGGAGCGATCTCCTCAAACACGATTGAACAAGAAAATCAGAATTTGAGGCGGCGGGGCTTCACGGATCTGTCCGAGTCCACAGTGTATTGTAATAATGAAGTGACGTTGTATTCGGGAAAGAAGACCGAGTTGTTTCTACCTGATCAAACTAATGCACGGACACCTATATTCTGCAATCGTAGAAAAGTGAGGGTAATATCTTTTCAGGGGCCAGATTTAATTGGAGTAGGTCTAATAGCAGAAGAGACAAAAAGAGGTTCCGATGCAGCTACCGCCAGGGACTATTTTCAGCCTCAATCAGCTACACAGTACTCGAGAGGGAGTTTTGAAAATGGCTATACCTCATCTTCTCAATACCGAAGCAGAAATGGGACGGAGGTGGAAATTGACTACCAACGAAACCCTTATTACAACAAGGGACTAGTAAAAGTAGTAGCATCAAAGGGCTATAATCGACTTGTGGATAAAGAGTACGAAGTCCGATTCGCCTAAAACTTAACTTAAATATGAAACGAAGAGAAGCTTTGAGATCGCTGGGTGCGATTTCAATTAGTTGTGCTTTCTACCCTTCAATACTATTGGGCGACAATAACTTGTTGAACCAACATCGAATAGTGGTTAGCCCTAGTGAAGTTGATACCTACATCCAGCAGTTTGCGTACGCAATCGGTGCCAACCATGAGAGCTATTTACTACGAAGCTATCTAAGAGAAAATGATCTGAGGTGTACCTTAACAGACAATATAAGGACCCAAAATCGACTGCTCAAGCGACTAGGTTACAGGGATTTTTTGGATGTATATCGTCGGTGTAATACAATCATGTACATTGCCAATAGAGCGTTCAAACGGTCATGGCGAACGGACACTGTTTTAATGGTCTATAATCGATGCGACGGGCACCTCCGTACCAAGCTTGACGAAGCCGCTATTATAGGGGTTTCAAAATCAGCAACAAGAATCTTTAGAGAATCAGGCTCACGTACAGAGGCCTACAATTATGTTTCTCCGTTCGTTAACGAACAGGATTTTCGTGGAAGTTTATACGCTGGCTACGATAGATCGCTAAGGTACAACAGTAACGAAGCTGATATTGAGGTAGATGTTGTGAGGCGAAGGGGAGGGGATAGGCTCATTAAAGTTATCGGCTCTAAAGGATACAACAGAATCATCGATGACGAGTACTACGTTAATCTTGGCTGATCAATAAGGCCTGTAATTGTAATAGAAGAGCGCACCAGGGAAACTCATACAAAGGGTTACCCCTGGTGTGTCGCTCACCACTTTCGGGAACAAACCTGGGAAAAATCGAGTGAATCCCTCGCCGCGCGGCAAAGTGGATGATACTTCCTGCCTATACCTACAGTATGGGGTAGCTAACATTTGCTCGAAAAAAAACAAAAACATGTTCAATAATCTGCCCAATAACATCTATCAATTAGCTGGTGTGCTTGGTGTGCTATTATTCATCTATGTCTTCTACGCTATAATAAAAGAGGTTAGAAGAATTAATCTAAAACCAGGAGAGCCCTTTAGAATACTGAAAATCCTCATCTACGTGGGGTCAGCCTTCGCTTTGATTGTGATATATCTCTTGAGACCTCCAAAACCACCGCATGTTGCGTGCGAAGAGTGCGAAGCAGAAATAGTCACTTACCTCCAAGACAGAACTCGTCTGGTTAAATGTGTAGAGTCTGGCTCATCAGCCTATTACTATTTGAAAGGTACAGACTCATTTGAAGGGGTTGAAAAACTTGAGATATACCAATTAAAACACAGAATTGAAGAGGCGAAAATCTCTTTGCAAGAAGTAATAGAAAAATTCAATTTACAATCATGTCAATAAAACACCTCTTATTATTCCACTTCCTCTTGATCTTCATCTCATCAAGTGCAATTTCACAAATCTCTTTTTACAGTAATGATCTAAGCGAAAAAGAGATAAGAGAATTGGTTGACGATAGAGACGACTGGAAAGAAAAAGCATTGGAATACGAAAGGAAGTTAGCAGCATTTCAACAAATTCCTAAGACACCTGAAAACGCAAGAGCTCTAGAGACAAAGTCTCGGGAGATTTACCGGCTCAGAAGTGAATTGCAGGGGGTTAAACGGTTCTCGGAGATTCAGAAGAATCGTCTAGAATTAGAGATTCAACGATGGAAAGATCAGTTGGATCGAGAAAAAGACAACAGGGCTAACATTCAGAAAAAACTCAATGAAGCAGAAGATCAGTTGTTGGAATTGAATAAGACGATTGAGGACCAGCAAACGCTCATTGTAAATCTTCGCCAAGAGATTGAAGGATTCAAAGAAGTTATTTCAGCTCAGGAAGCTGAGATACAAGCAAGGATGGCCGAACTGATAAGAACTAAGATTCTTATTTCAGAAAAGGGGACGGATATTCTGGTGCGCCCCAAAAAGAGAAAGCCGGTATATCTGAATATTTCGGATAATGACAATACAATACCATTAAGGTACATTCGAAAAAACAAAGGCTTCTGGTTGTCGACAATGTATTATCGAATGTCGAGTGAAATGAATGAAAGAAAATACCCTAAGGCTAAATTCTATCTTTATAGTGAATACGCTGCTCTCCCGATTATGAAGAATGAGCGAATTACTTTGGATATCTCAGAACTGCCTGCAAAAATTGAAAAAAGGCCTGGTACAAGAGAATTTAATGAGTATGTCGAACAAGGAGTTCTGTACAGAAATATACCAACTTTTATTAAGCTTCCGCGTAGCAAAAAGCTAAGAAAAGGCAGTTACTACTTTTTGATGATAATTGATGGGAAAATGTCGGTACTTAACTTCTTCGAAATAATATGATTGCTATTGTTGCGGTGCTATCGAACAGGTGAGTACTTCAATTAGATTCTGGGAAATACCAATCGTGATGAGCAGGATTAAATCATAAGTTTTTTCTACGGTCCAAGTGGAGATATTCCCATTTTGGACCGTAGATTACTTCACAACCGAAAGTTAGGCTTGGTTATGGTTCTTATTCTTACCGTTTCCCCTGAAAAAACGCCGTCATCAAAGCCCCACACTCCTCGTGCAAAATGCCAAATTCTACTTTCGTTTTCGGATGCAGCAGTTCGCGCCCAAAACGCATAAAACCACGTTTGTCGTCACCTGCTCCGTACACCAGGCGATCCAGTTGCGCCCAGGCTAGCGCGCCCGCACACATCACACAAGGTTCCAGTGTGACGTACAGCGTGCAGCCCTTTAAATATTTACCTCCAAGGAAATTGGCTGCGGCGGTAAGCGCGATGATTTCTGCGTGAGCCGTCACATCGGTGAGCTGCTCTGTTTGGTTGTGTCCTCGGGCAATGATCTGCTGATCGGCTACGATGACAGCTCCAACCGGTATTTCTCCCATGTCCGCTGCTATTTGAGCTTGGCGGATGGCTTGACGCATAAAGTGTTCGTCACTATTGACAGATAACATTGGCAATTAATCCTGTACAGCGTGTGGCTGCTATTGTGCAATAAAGGTACAAGAGATTACAAATAGAGTGGGGGAGAGGTTCAGGGAAACTCACATATCTACACGGCAGATTTGAGTAATAGTCACTAAAACCTGGTTCTCGGTCATTTTTCTATCTTCAAGCGGTAAATCAATACACAGTCTCATGCGAGCAGCTTTACAACAG
Organism: Bacteroidota bacterium; assembly: GCA_038528965.1. Lineage (GTDB taxonomy): Bacteria > Bacteroidota > Bacteroidia > Chitinophagales > Saprospiraceae > Lewinella. The sequence goes on from JBCBEC010000011.1 coordinate 51,898, forward strand.
CAACTAATAACACTTAACGGACAATTGGATGCCCTATTCGAAGAGCTAGGCGAGTACTCGCATCAACAGTTAAATCAACAACCCGCTGAGGGCGCATGGTCTGCCACTCAAGTATTGAACCATCTCCTGCTCTCTGAGAAGTACTCTCGACAATATTGCCAAAAGAAACTCAGCTTTGAACCTGATCTAGCCAAGGCTGGTATGGCCGATAGTTTTAGGACGTTCCTAGTCCGCTTTTACTTCAAACTACCAATGAAGGTACAGGCCCCTAAGGCGATCAATACGGATGCCTTGCCAAGAGAGAGCAAGCTTAAGGAATTGAAAGAACAGTACCGAGAACAACGAGAAGAACTAGCAGGATTTCTCCTGAACGTGGATCAGCAATATCTTGACAAAGGAGTTTACAAACATCCCTTCGCTGGCCGCTTATCTATCTCTGGTATGCTACACTTTTTTGATGCACACTTCACGCACCACCGTAAGCAAATCCACCGTGCCTTAAAGGTGGTGAGTGCCTAGCATTCTTTGTTACAATTTAATTGGTTTGGCGTGAACTTAGGCCGTCTCACTCCTCTGGAGGTTTATGTTTTAGTGAATATTTATTATCGTAAAGTGTTGATTTTCAGCACTGTGTAAAAATGAGCAAAAGCTTGTCCGATTACAGCATCTGATTTTTCTGAGAACGGAAGAGGTTTGTGGAGAACCCAGGACAGCAGTATTTCCTGGTGTTTCTTCTTCATTCTAATTCCCGTTAATCATGAAACGAATTCTCTTTTTTACGCTATTCTTTTGTCTGCTGGCTGGTGCCAGTTTCGGACAGTCTCCCCAAAAATTTAAATTCCAAGCAGTTGCCCGTGATGCTGGTGGCGCACCTTACAATAGTGCCAACATAGCTATCCGGGTTAGTCTGGTGCGCGATGGCGCTACTGGCCTGATCGACTACGCTGAACGGCACGCCCTGACGACCTCACCATTGGGTGTGTTTGATCTAGAAATTGGCGGTGGAAGTCCACTTTCTGGTGACTTCTCCGCACTGGATTGGGGCATGCATTCTTACTACCTGAAAATCGATATCGATCCAAGTGGTGGATCGAACTACACTAATCTTGGAACCAGCCAATTATTGTCGGTTCCTTACGCTATCTATGCCCGTGAATCCGGTAGCGGTGGTGCTGGAAACCCAACTGACGAATTACAAAACCTCGTCTATGACCCTGCTACGCAAACGCTTTCTCTCACCGACGGTAACTCCGTAACCCTAAATGTGGGCGCTGGAGGTACTGATAATCAAGTGCTCGATTATAATGTCGCCAATGGAGAGCTAAGTATCAGTAATGGTAATACGGTCAGTATTCCGGCGGGCCCTCAAGGTCCTGCGGGTCCAGCAGGGCCGCAAGGTTTACAGGGCCTGGCCGGTCCCCAAGGTCCAGCAGGGCCACAGGGGCCTGCTGGTCAGGATGGCACTGGTGTACAAATTGTGGGTACTGTACCAACAGTAGCCAATTTACCTGCTAGCGGTAATTCTGGTGATTTATACATTGTACAGGCCGATGGCAATGGTTACGTATGGGATGGTACCATGTGGACCAATGTTGGTCAGATACAGGGTCCCCAAGGTCCACAAGGCGCACCAGGTCCGCAAGGCCCTGTAGGAACCGCCGGTACACAGGGCCCCCAAGGTCCAGCTGGCCCACAAGGCCCACAAGGAATTCCCGGTCCGCAAGGAGAGCAAGGCTTAGCTGGCCCCTCAGGACCACAAGGTCCCCAAGGTGATACTGGCACCCAAGGTCCGCAGGGTGCAACTGGTCCACAAGGCCCAGTAGGCCCACAGGGACCAGCAGGTCAAGATGGTACCGGGGTGCAAATTATTGGCACCGTTCCTACCGTGAGCAACCTACCTGCAAGCGCCAATGCGGGTGACCTCTACATTGTAGAAGCAGACGGTGATGGATACGTATGGGACGGCACTATGTGGACCAACGTTGGGCAAATCCAAGGTCCTCAGGGTCCGCAAGGTCCAGCTGGTGCGCAAGGCCCACAAGGACAACAAGGTTTAACGGGACCTGCCGGACCGCAGGGAGCTCAGGGTTTACCTGGTCCCCAAGGTCCGCAGGGACCCGCCGGTCCCCAGGGAGATCAAGGTGCTACCGGCCCACAAGGCCCCCAGGGTGATCCCGGTCCCCAAGGTATGATAGGAGCTACCGGCCCGCAGGGTCCGCAAGGCGATGCTGGTCCGCAAGGTCCACAGGGCGCTACTGGTCCTCAGGGTCCACAAGGTGATGCTGGTCCGCAAGGTCCACAGGGCGCTACGGGCCAACAGGGTCCACAAGGTGATGCTGGTCCACAAGGCCCACAGGGTGCTATGGGACCACAGGGTATGCAAGGTGATGCCGGTCCGCAAGGCCCACAGGGCGCTACTGGTCCTCAGGGTATGCAAGGTGCTACTGGCCCGCAAGGTCCACAGGGTGCTACCGGTCCGCAAGGTCCTGCGGGGGTCTACATTGCTGGTTCCGGTATAAATATCGCAAGCAGCACTATTTCGGCTGTCGATGCAAGTGCTACGAACGAACTGCAAAGCCTGAGCTTAAGTGGATCTAATCTGCAAATCTCTGGGGGGAATTCGGTAAACCTGAGTAGTCTCGGCGGTTCTTCTCCTTGGACAACGAGTGGTAGTAATATCTATTACAACAGTGGTAATGTAGGGATTGGCACGAACAGCCCTGGTGATAAATTCCATGTAGATGGCGATATCCGCATCAGCGACGGCACTCCATCTGTTCAGTTTTATGCAGGGGGTAGCTGGTCTGGCTATCTATTCCATGACGGTTCGGATATGACCTTAGGTAACATCCTCAACAACCGTATCCTGTTTCAAACCAATGGTGTAAATACCGCTGAGTTAAGTAATGTAGGTTTAGACTTGCACCGTGGTGATGGCCAAATATCACTCGGGCACTTTGGCCCCGGCAACAGCCCTCTTCTCGAATTGACGAATAACGGTAGCCCTCAAGTCTTGGGTATTGCTGCAGCAGGGGTGTCTATCTCAGAAACCGGGGGGGTAACTTCTACTCCTTATGTACTGCGGGTTGTTGAGTCTGATATTTATGGGTTCAATATTTACAATGGTTCCAGTGAGTCTGATTGGGAACAGTATGTAACCGCAGGTGGAGCTCTTTCCCTCTACGCTGATAATGCTTTCCGCGGATCATTTGATGCCACCACTGGGGCCTACACGGCGGCTTCTGATCGCCGCTTGAAGAAGGATATTCGGCCACTGGAAACAGACCTGGATCGCATTCTGCAGCTGCAACCTTCGCGTTACGTTTATCGTGATAATAACCCGGATGAAATCAGCTCGATTGGTTTTGTAGCTCAGGAAGTGCAGGAGCTGTTTCCTGAACTCGTCCATGAACAGAAAGGTGAACGCGATCGTGGCTTACTTTCAGTCAACTATGGTGGTTTTGGCGTACTGGCAATCCAGGCAATAAAAGCACAGCAGGCTACCATTGAGGATTTGAATACTCAGCTGGAGGAGATGCAAGTGGTGCACACTGAGCAAGCGGATAAGATCAGTAAGCTGGAAGAGCGTCTGGCACGTTTGGAAGCCTTGCTTAAGGAATAAACTCGCATTAACATTATTATCGGAGGTAGCCTGGGAAGCAGGTCAGCGGACCACTTACCCAGCCTACCACTTTAGTACTAAAGTTACTATCATGAAAAAATCAATCATATATAGTTTTTTGCTGTTGCTGTGTATGGGCTGTATCGCTGTGTCTCTAGACGCACAAACCATGCCGCGAACAGTGGTGGGTAGCGCAGGTGGGTATTACCAAAATGTGGTGACCGGAAGCCTGCATTGGACCGTAGGTGAAGTAGCAGTAAGTCGGTTTGTGGAAGAGTTCGAACTAGCGGAAGGCTTTCATCAAATGTACTTCGACCTACTCGTTGATACCGAAGAAGTACCAGCGACCTGGGATGTACAGGTTTATCCTAACCCTACCGCTAATTGGATCACTGTCGACTTTCCTCCTTCGGAACAACTGGCCGTGCGCTTGTACGCCAGCAGCGGTCAATTGCTATACGAGGCTAATAACTTTTACAGCGGAACTAAGGTGGACATGACCCCTTTTCCAGAAGGTGTCTACCTGCTCCAACTCGTGGATCAAGACCAGCAAGCTTATACCGCTAAAGTCTTGAAATTCCGCCCCTAGGATTTTAACAACATTGCACACTTTGCTAGCCTGGCTCCGTTGAGAGTCAGGCTTTTGCTGTTCTAGCTAGCGCAAAACCGCTACCGGCATCCGTTGATCATAGTCCCCTTGAATGACCGGGCTTTGTGCGTGCCTGGTGTAAGCGTTGACCTGTTGGGAAACGTACTGATACAGTTCCTGAACCCGCACTACATTATCTCGATCTTGATCCGCTTCTCCTTTTAGACCACGCAATAGGAAGTGACTAAAGACACCTTGTCGTAAGCCACTTGATTCGAGTGAGGTTTCCTCCGCTTTAGAAGACATAATTAGAGCCGTACCTGGACGAGTCTGTGATAAATTTTCGTAGTAGCGGCTGAGTACGCTTGGCAACTGTCCACCTCTGGTAGAAAGGAGGCCTCCCGAGTGACAAGCATCGGCTAAGCAAAGTTTATAACCCGCTGGGCTCATGTCCAGCATACGTTTGATCTCTTGGTGAGTCAGGGTGTTGCTCACACCATCATAGTCGATAGGTAAGAAAGCGCCTGGTAGGCCGTGACCAGAAAAATAGAGGATGACCAAATCCTCTGGCCCAGCCCGGAGGAACAGGCCTTCCATGGCGTGCATAATGTTCTTTAGTGTGGCGTCCTCATCAATGAGTATCTGCATTCGCTCATCGGGAACGGCCCCTCCTTGTGGACTTTTAAGAAAGGCAAATAAGCGGTAGGCATCATCATCTGGAAAGCGCAGTGCCGGCATGTGACGGTAAGAAGAAACACCAATAATTAATGCCCATGTTTTGGGACCTTCTGGCGTTGCGGTAGCAGTTGTGTTACCGGTACTGGTATTATGTTTGCGGGTGTTGCCCAGGTATTTACCACCAGACCAACTGCCTTCAAATATCGCTCCTGTTTGCTCGTAGTAGGTGCCAAATCCAGTGAAGGCTCCTTCTTGCATTTCACCTTCGTAGCGGTCGCCGTTTTGGTACAATACTATACCGTGCCCCTCTGGTTTACCGTTAACAAAAGTACCTTCGTAGCGGTCGCCTTGTTGGAATCGATAAATACCAAAACCATTATTGCAATCTCCTTGTAAGCAGCCTTTGCGGTTCTCCGTGGTAGTGGGTTTGAGATAGCCACCTTCCACCCAGTCCCCCTGCAGTATTTGCCCGTTGGCGTAGCTACGTTTACCAGAGCCATGGGGAAGTCCGTAGGCGAATTCTCCATCGTAGCGGTCTCCGTTGGGATAGTAAAATATTCCATCACCGTGGGGTTGACCCTGCAAGAAGGAACCCTCGTAGCGGCTACCGTCCGCGTAGGCGTATACGCCTTGGCCATTGTTGCAATCTCCATTTAGGCAGCCAGATTGAGGTACGAAACCACCATCAGCAGCAGTTATGGGGCGGTTGGGGTAGAGAAAGACGCCATCATTGGTAGCGGGTTGCCCCCGGCGCCACTGACCACTGTACTCCCTGCCGTCTGCCCAGCGTTTGGTGCCAAAGCCTTCGGGATAACGATGTGCCCATTGGCCTTCGTAACGACTGCCATCGCCGTAGGTGCAAATACCTTGTCCGTGGATTTCTCCGTTGCGGAACTGCCCAACGTATACCGCTCCGCCAGCGCTGACGTAAGTGCCAAAGCCGTTCTCACAGTTGCCATTTACGCAACCGTAGCCACGAGCGCCACGTTCCTGCAATGGACTTTGGTGCGCTTCGCTGGATTGCAACGAACCTGCTTGCCAGCGTCCTTTACGAAAGCTACCATCTGGGTACCAATAGATACCTTGCCCGTGTGGGCGGCCATTTCTGAATTGTCCTAAATAGCGCTCCCCGTTGGGGTAGTAGAGCGCGCCTTCGCCAGCCGGTTCACCTTTGTTAAAGGCACCGCTGTAGCGTTTACCATCATCATAACGAAAGATACCCTGGCCATTTTGGCAGTCGCCTTCCAGGCATTGGGCAAGAATAGTCGGTGCAGACCATAGAAAACATAGTAACGCAAGTAGGGCTTGGCGGCGGGGCCAAGCCAGAAATTTTTGGGATAGTCGCATTGGGTCACGATCGTTGCTGCTGTATTCCCGGCAACGGGCCCTGGTAATCTAATCAGGCTACCTTTACCGGATTACGGATACAGGCATATTGTCATCAAATGTGCCAGTAAGGGTTGGTGTCTGCACGTTTCCAGTGTACTGGCGAACGCGCTGGTGAACAAAGTTAAATAACTCACGCACTGTTATAATCTTATCACTGTTGGTGTTCGCTTCGCCCTTCAGCCCTCGAATTAAGAAATGACTGAAAATACCGGAGCGTAACCCTCGGTCTTCCAATGAATACTCTTCGCCTTTAGAAGAGAGCAATAGAGCAGTACCTCCACTACTTTCGTTCAGGGCCTCGTAGTACTCTTGGAGGGCAATGTGTACAGGGGCTCTGGTGGCTAGCAGGCTGCCTGCGTGGCAAGCATCGGCTAGGACCAGTTTATGTTTGGCTCGGCTCTGGCGCAGTAGATTTCTAATCTCTTCGTGTTCCAGCCGATTATCAAAGCCATCATAATCCACTGGCAGGAATGCTCCTTGCAGCCCGTGGCCAGAGAAGTAGAAGAGGATCATGTCATTATCATCGGCCCTTAAGAACACACTGCGCATAGCGTTTACGATACCTTGATGGGTGGCATCTTCATCAATCAGCAACTGCACTTGATTATCGGGCAAGGCTCCACCTTCCGGGCTTTTCAAGAAAGCAAAGAGTTGGTAGGCATCATCGTCCGTGTAACGCAGTACAGGCATGTGGGTATAGCGTGCTGCGCCTACCACAACGGCCCAGATTTTAACTTCAGGACTTCGCTCTACGCGCACAATCCCTGGTACTGCCTGCTGCGAAGAAAATAGCTCTTGCACGGGGGCTCCGTATTCCCAGATAGCACCTACTACTTTACCGTTAGCGTAATACATTACACCCTTGCCGTGAGGGGCGTGCCGTTGCCAACCACCTTCGTAACGATCTCCACTGTAATAGTAAACGGAACCAATACCTTCCGGCACTCCATCCTTGAAGTCACCGTAGTATTGGGAGCCATCTTGATATCTAAATTTACCTTTGCCAGATTCACACAATTGGGTGTTGCAATTGCGTAGGGTGGTAGTATCGCCCGAATAGGCTAAACGCCCCCAGTCAGCCAGATATTCATTGTTTTCCCACTGCCCACTAATCTGTTCGCCGTTAACGTGGTACAGTGTTCCCAGGCCTTGACGCTTATTATCCTGCCATTCGCCTTCGTAGCGGCTGCCATTGGCGTAATACATGGTGCCCCGGCCCGAAAACAAACCATCGACCAATAGCCCCTCGTAGCGGTCACTACTTTTAAAGGTGAAAATCCCCTGTCCGTTGGGTTGGCCTGCTCTCCACTCGCCGGTGTAATAATTACCGTTAGCGTAAGTCATTTCACCTTGTCCGTGGTACTTGCCGGCTTTGAAGATGCCAAAGTACACATCTCCGTTGGCCAGGGTCATTCGGCCTTTGCCTTCGCGTTCCTGCTCTATCCAATTACCGACATACTTACTACCATCGTTAAAAAGCATCATACCCATACCGTGCAGTTTACCATTCTTGAAGTCACCAACGTAGCGGGTGCCACCAGGAAAATTGTAGGTTCCAGAGCCATTTAGACAATTGCCTTTGATGCAACCAGTCTGACTGTAGGCTATGGTAAGAGTACTTAAGGCAAGGAGGATTAGGATGATGCGAGGATTGTTCATGATTTATGGCTTTTATACGTGACGCGGAGTAGTTTTTGCGGAGCAATAAACTGCTCCGGTCAGTATATACTGAACTCGAAGAAGGTTTGAATTTTCAAATCCATTCAACGTCAGTATAGGGGTCGGGGACGGTGAGAATTAAAACCGGTTTGAAAACCAACTTATTGCTCCATTGTGGCCCATTTTAAGAAAATCTTAGCTTGGTTTACAATAGGTTTGGGGAAACGGTAGTGTTTCTTCCGTAAACGGTTGATTTTAATCGTTACGTAATCCAAAAGAAGCAATTATTTTTGCAAGCAAAAAAAAGAATGAAAACACGATTGAATTTGTTTTTTGCGCTGGCGGTATTGTTTGTTTTGGGAGCTTGTGGTTCTACAGAACAGACCACAGCTGATGCTGATGCTACTGCTGAAGAAGAAGTAACAACCGAAGAAACAGCACCTGAGACTTTCGGTGCTGCTTTCGAAGCCGCAGATATAGTCGCCTACGAAAAGCTAGCTTCACAAATGACCGAGGCTGATAGTATGGCAGTGACTGTGCAGGGTATGGTATCGGCTGTGTGCCAAAAGAAAGGGTGTTGGATGAATATCACTCAAGAAAGTGGCGAAGAAATGATGGTACGCTTCAAGGACTATGGCTTTTTTATGCCATTGGATATCGCTGGCCGTGAAGTCATCATGAATGGTAAAGCCTTTTACCAAACTACTTCTGTTGATGACCTACGACACTACGCAGAAGATGCCGGTAAGTCGGAGGAAGAAATCGCGGCTATTACCGAGCCTAAGCGTGAGCTAGCTTTCTTAGCTGATGGTGTGATCCTCCTGGAGGAAGAGTAATTAATCTGGGGGCTAGCTAGTCGAGCACCTTATTTTAATTACTTTTATGCAACATGGCAGTGTTCGTTGCCGTTATTTCACGAACATTCTTTTCTATAAACCTTATGGATTACCTCGCAGCGAAATCTTTTATATTGGACAAACTCAATAGTGAATTGTCCGAGGAGCTGTACTACCATGGGGTTCATCATACCTTGGATGTTCTTGAAGTAACCAGCGAACTCTGCTGTGTTCTAGAAATTGATGCTTACGAAACAATGCTTCTGAAAACGGCGGCATTATTCCATGATTCTGGGTTTACCGTAAGCAGCGAAGATCACGAATTACACGGCTGTAATATCGTTCGCGAAAACCTCCCCCGCTTTGGATATTCCGATACGGAAATCGAACGAATCTGTGGCATGATCATGGCTACCAAGATTCCCCAGAGCCCCCAAAATGAGTTAGAAGAAATAATCTGTGATGCTGACCTCGATTATCTCGGGCGTCCAGATTTCTACACCATAGGCGAGACCCTCTTCGCTGAACTCAAGGCCTTTGACCGGATCAAGTCGGAAAATCAGTGGAACCGCATTCAGGTAAGTTTCCTGGAAAGTCATGCTTTCTTCACTCCCGTCAACATTGATCGGCGTCATCCCCAAAAGATGGAATACCTGGCCGACCTCCGCCAACTCATCTCCACTTACGACCGCTAGCTTGCTAGCGGCGTTCGCATGCGTCTCCGGACGCATGTAATATCCTGAGCATACAAAACATTTTTCCCAGCCCCTGGCAGCGTTTCCAAACCCACTGGCGTTTTAGTGGCAGTTTGATGATATAGGCGTTGAAATTTAAGGAGAAAGCAGTCCCCACTTTATACTCACTAGTTATTCCAACAACCAGAAGTAGGGGCTGCTTTCCCATTTGTGCTATGTCCTCATGCACCCATCTTTATTCCTTATCCCTCGGCTTTTCTTATCTTTCGCCACAGACCATTTATCCTGATTGCGAACTTGCTTGGTAGGTAAGTAGCTATGAATTATTGTCCATTGCTGACATTGCGTTACGCAATTTGCTGCCTCAAAGCCAAGTTCTAATGGTATTCTAAACTATAACTAGCACCAAAGACCTATGTCCGGTATTTCCGTCAAGAGTGGTAAGGGAGAACTCAAGTTGCACAAGAGTAGGCAACTGGTAGGCTTAAAATCGACCAAAAAAAATAAGAACCTCAAGGATCAATCCTATGTGGAAGAGGAAGTCTTGTCTCACCTTGGTGGTTTCCAGGTAGTGACCTTGACCTCTGAAGGTAAAGATGTGGATACCCGCCTGGATGAAGTCCGGCAGGAAAAGAAGGTTCAAGTGGGAACGCATGTCTACTTTGCCGAAGGCAGCAATCGCCCGATGGTTCCGACGGGTGAAATTTATATCACCTTCGAGGAAGGAGTTGAAGCCGATGAGCAGCAGATCGTGCTAGAAGAGTACCAACTCGAATTGGTGGAACGCCGTACGGCTACTTTTATAATTACCAGAGTTACGGCTAATTCTCCTAATCCACTAAAAGCGGCTGCATCTATGCAGGCACTTTCCATGGTGGCCACTGCCGAACCTGATCTGGATATGCCGCTGGATGAATACGCATTTGCCGCTCCGGCGGATAGCCTCCTTCCACACCAATGGCACCTGAATAATGATGGTTTCGTGATTGATGTCAACTTTCGATTAAAGAAGGGAGCCGATTCACGCGTGGTAAGTGCCTGGAATCGCCTGGGCAATACCGGTAGCCCGGGCATAACGGTGGCGGTCATTGATAATGGCTTTGATGTCAATCACCCCGATCTGCGTGCTAAGGTGTTTAAGCCTTGGGATTTATGGACTCGTTCTTCTAATCTACCCCAGGGCGATACCCGGTTCACCCACGGAACCCCTTGTGCTAGTGTAGCGATTGCGGCTAGCAACGGACAAGGAATTGTGGGTGCTGCACCGGGCGTTCGTTTTATGCCCATTCACGGTACCTCCTTCAGCGCTAAAACGACCGAAGAGATGTTTGACTATTGTATCCGTAGTGGGGCAGATGTCATTAGTTGCTCTTGGGGGACAACGGATTCTCGCTATAGTTTGAATACGGTAAAAGAGCAAGCGATTGCTAAAGCAGCACGCCAGGGTAGGGGAGGAAAAGGTTGTGTGATTCTCTACGCGGTAGGAAACGATGATCTCAACTATGTGAATTATTATGCCGCTCACCCAGATGTAATTGCGATAGCAGCGAGTACGAGCCAGGATTCTCACGCAAATTATAGTAATCGGGGCCGTGAGGTGAGTGTTTGTGCCCCTTCCAATGGCGACTGGCCTATTATTGCCGCTCGAGCATCTTGGGATCCAGGCTTGAACTGGGAAACGGGTAACTTTAAATATTGGCGCGATGGCCGGGATCGTGGTCGCAACTACAAGCATTTCGGTGGTACCTCTAGTGCTACACCGCTAGTAGCTGGAATTTGTGCCTTAATCCTTTCAGCAAATCCTGATTTGACGGCCCGTGAGGTGAAACAAATACTACAGCAAACGGCGGATAAGATTGGGCATCCTTCTGAGTACAGCAGTAATGGGCATAGCACCAAGTACGGTTACGGTCGGGTAAATGCTGACCGAGCAGTGGCAGAAGCCATTCGCCGCCGCGACGCCGCACAATCATCACCGCCGCCCCCAGTGGTGGAAGTCACAGAGGATATTACTAGTGGGCGCGGTATCTTCCGCTTTGATGTACGCAAACAAGCTGCGCAGGGTTGGGGCGTACAGATTGGTGCCTTCTACGAATACGGCAATGTGCTGATTCAAGCGGAGAAATTGCAAAAGCAGTTCAATGCACCAGTAGTAGTGAGCATCAATGAGTTAAACGGTAAGACCGTATATAAAGTAGTGGTTGGCGCCTTTGATTCCCAGTCCGCTGCCCGAGAATTATTGAAGCGAGTAAAGAACGCCGGCATCAGTAGTTTCCTCCGAAATCTTAAGGATCTGGCTTAGCGGCGACGGCGAAAAACGTCCCGTGGAAGGAAATACTTTTCCTCTTCCTGCTCTAACTCGTAGCTGGGAACCTGGCGTTCCTCAGCCTGTTCAATGCGCTTGCGGAACCAATAAGCCGCAAAGATGCCAACCAGGGCACCCAACAAGTGACCTTCCCAGGAAACCCCTTCCTGCACTGGTAGAACACCCCAGATCATACCGCCGTAGTAGAATACGATGACCAGGGATATAGCTATGGCTCGAATGTTTCGTCGGAAAAAGCCAGTAAAGGCTAAGAAGCTGGCCATCCCGTATACTACACCACTAGCGCCAATGTGGTAGTTCGTGCGCCCAAAGGCAGTAAGGATGCTCTCGGGGTCGGCGAAGAGCCACATTGTTACGCCTGTTCCAAAGTAGATCATCAATAGTACTGAAGCCGCTACTCTTGGGTAAAAGAACAGGATCATGGCCATCAAAACTAGGAACGGAGGCGTATTGGATAGAAGGTGCGCCCAACTGCCGTGTAAGAAAGGGGTGGTAAAGATACCGCGCAGGGCGAAGGTCTTTCGTGGGGCAATTCCGTAGACAAACCACTGCGAGCCGGTCAATTGCTCTAAGACAAATACCAACCAGATAATGGTGAGTAAGGCCAAGGGCCAAATCAGGGCACGTTTGAAGCGATCTTTAACGGTCATAAGATAGGATGATTATCAATCTTTACTTCAATATAACAACTCTAAGGGAGTAATAGTGGTGGATGTAGACAGAGGCCCAAGATTTATCTACCAAAGCCCTTTGAGCAAGTAACGTGAGTTATGCTAGGGTTATTTGCGGCCAAAGTCTGCAGGAATCTCCCCCCAGCTATCCGTATCCCACTTTACGATGGGGTTGCGGAAGGTATTGTTCTTAAGCCACTGTTCTCCGCGTTCAATTAATTCGTACAAGCCTGCGGTTCGTGCGTCGCGGACTAGTTTAGTTTTGACTTTCTTATTTCGCACCCAAGCCATGGCAGTGGCGGAGTCCGTATATATCGGTAAGTCGTGCAATCCTTGTTTCTTCAAAAGCGCCAAGCCGTGAATGATTGCCAGAAACTCACCGATATTATTCGTGCCTAAGTCAAATGCTTGGTGAAAAATTCGGTCCTTGCTGCGGGTATCTACTCCCTGGTATTCCATGGGGCCGGGATTACCGCTGCAGGCAGCATCCACGGACAGACTGCGCCAGATGATCTGAGATCTAGGCGTTCCTCCTTTCTTCTTTCGTCCTTTTCCGGAACCGCCACCAGAACTCCCACCACGCAGATAACTGGCTGGTCCCTTGGCCAGAGCAGTTTCGGCCTCTTTGCGGCTGGGGAAGCTTTTGTAAAGTGCTCCCTGATATCCTTTGATCTGCTCCTGGGCTTTGGGCCATTCGTCGTAAATGCCCGGCATGTGCCCTTTCCAGATTACGTAGTACTTTTTCTGTTTTGCCATGAGGCGAAGGTAATTAGTTGGTTAGAAGTTGGAGTGAAAGTGACAGTTAAAGTGAAAATGAGATAAGAGGCAATTGTTACTGTCACTGCTACTGTCATTTTCATTTTTACTTACTAACACACCAAAAAAGCCAGTAATAGAATCTTACCTTTGGGCCTGGAACCGGAAGATAGAAGATATGTTGATTGATACCCACACGCATTTATATGCCAAGGCCTTCAACGTGGATCGCGAAGAAATGATTCAACGGGCTATTGGCGAAGGGGTGGAACAGTTTTTACTACCAAATATTGATGAGGAGTCCATCCCCGGAATGCTGGCCTTGGAAGAAGATTATCCAGGACGATTTTTCCCAATGATGGGATTGCATCCCTGCTCCGTTGGAGCGAACTACCAGAAAGATCTAGAATGGGTAAAGCGCTGGTTGGATCAGCGCGACTTTATTGCCGTTGGCGAGATAGGAATGGACCTTTATTGGGACAAGACCTACGTGGAGGAACAGAAGGCTGCTTTTATCCAACAGGCTGAATGGGCCATTGAACGAGATAGGCCTATCGTGATCCACTCGCGGGAGTCAATCGATATGTTGATTGAATTGATTCGTGCGATTGGGGATCCGAATCTGCGCGGGGTATTCCACTGTTTTACGGGGGATCAACGTCAGGCTGAAGAAATCATGGATTTGGGCTTTTATCTGGGGATTGGAGGAGTACTGACCTTTAAGAACGCCGGATTAGATAAGACACTAGCAAAAATATCTTTGGACCGAGTAATTCTCGAAACGGATGCGCCTTATCTGGCACCAGTACCAAAGCGTGGTAAGAGAAACGAAAGTGCCTATGTACGCATGGTGGCCGATAAACTGGCCTCAATCAAGCAGTTGGCGGTAAAAGAGATTGAGCAAATAACCACCGAAAATGCCCAGAAACTCTTCCACTTGCCTGCTCCGCCGGCAGCATAGTACTGGATAAAAGGAACAGAAAATTGTATTTATCTCTTTAGTGAGGGGCGCAGAACCGAAAAAAATTTTGATTATACGGTTCTTTTTACAATTTTTGCGAGTGCTAGTAAGGTCTAGCACACCTATGAAAAATCTCCGGAGAGGTGCTCGAGTGGTTGAAGAGGCACGCCTGGAAAGCGTGTAAACGGTAACCCCGTTTCGAGGGTTCGAATCCCTTCCTCTCCGCAGCAAAACAATAAAACTTACTTTAAACAAAATCGTAAAACCTCGTTGGCTATGCGAAAATTATTTGCGCTGCTACTTGTATTGAGTTTGGCAGTTTTCACGGTGAACACCGTACAAGCACAGGACGCTGAACAACCAGCAACTGAGCAGATGGAAGAAGCAGTTGACAATGCTGCTGAGGCAGTTGAAGAAGCCGCTGATGAAGCTTCTGATGCAGTTGAAGATGCCATTGAAGATGCTGCCGCTGCCGCTGCTGCGGCAACGGACGACAGCTCCTCCACTGTAGTTGAGGAAGATGGTCCTACTATGTTCCAGGTATTGAAGAAAAACTTCATCGATGGTGGTTGGTCATTCATGTCATTGGTATTGATCACCTTGATCTTGGGTCTTGCTTTCTGTATCGAACGTATTCTTACTCTCAACTTGGCTACTACTAACACAGACAAGTTGTTGGAGCGCATTGATGAGCGCTTAGCCGCTAATGACATTGATGGTGCCATGGAGGTTTGTAAGTCTACCGCTGGCCCTACCGCTAGCGTATTGTATGAAGGTCTACGCCGTAGTGGTGAAGGACCAGAAGCTGTTGAAAAGGCTATCGTTTCCTACGGTAGTGTACAGATGGGCTTGTTGGAGCGCGGTCTGGTTTGGATCTCTCTTTTCATCGCTATTGCACCGATGCTTGGTTTCATGGGTACGGTAATTGGTATGATTGGAGCCTTCGACCGAATTGAGGCAGTAGGTGACCTTTCTCCATCAGTTGTAGCTGGTGGTATTAAGGTGGCACTTTTGACTACTGTATTCGGTTTGATTGTAGCCATTATCCTGCAGATTTTCTACAACTACATCGTTAACAAAATTGACGGTATTGTTAACCGTATGGAAGATGCTTCCATCGCTTTGGTTGACATTATGGCGAAGAACAAAGTATTTTAATCACCTCGTAATCTAATACTTCCATGTATAACTTTTTAAGCAAGAACGGTCAGTTAGTTGCTTTTCTGGTGGGAGTGGTTTTGGTTGGGATTTTCCTTATCATGGCCGTTTCCGGCGCAGGTGATTACTACTTCGAGCAAATGGAGGATAGCGAGATCTATAAGGTCGGTATCTTCGACTTTGGCATTGTTGCCGCAGTTATCCTTACGATTATCTGCGCAGTGGGAATGCTAGTTTTCGGCGTTGTTCAGATTGTCAGCAACTTTAAAACCTCAATGACGGGGATTATCGGTGTAGCCGTAATTGCCGTATTGATGATCATCTTCTTCAATATTTCTTCTGGAGAACTTGACCACCCACAGATCGAAAGATCAGTTGAAAAGATTGTGGAATCAGGCGGTGATGTACCATCTAGTGGTGTCCTTAAGTGGATCGGTAGTGGCTTGCTTATGGGCATTTTGATGTCTGTACTAGCACTTGCCATGATGGTAATCATGCCTTTAATTTCTCCACTTATTAATCGCGTTAAATAAACTGTATCATGGCAAAGACGAGTTCCAGAGATCGTATGAGCAACGAAATCAATGCAGGCTCCATGGCCGACATTGCCTTCTTGCTATTGATCTTCTTCCTGGTAACGACTACGATCGCCGAGGACAAAGGAATCTTGGTGAAATTACCGCCATGGTCGGACGAAGAGCCGGACATTACGCAGTTGAAAACCCGTAACGTGTACTCCGTTCTGGTAAATGCTCAGAACAAGCTGCTCGTGCGCGGGGAAGAAATGGACATTGATGCTTTGCGGGACAAGACCATCGAGTTTATCGCTAATCCACAGAGAAGAGAAGACTTGGCGGAGGCGCCTAACAAAGCAATTATTTCACTTAAGAACGACCGGGGTACGAGCTACAACACGTATCTGGAAGTGTACAACGAACTCAAGGCAGCTTACTACGAGCTCTGGGATGATCTCAGTCGCCAAAAGTTCGGCATACCTTACAGCGACGAAATGCCGATTGCCCAGCAAAAGGTCATCAAGGGTGAAATTCCATTTGTAATTTCCGAAGCAGAACCGACCTCCTTTGGTGAGGAATGATCACCGCGGATCGTAACGTCTTAAACTACCAGATGTTTATTTGTTAATGCAAGCAGCCTTTCGATTGAGCTGAGGTTGTAAAAACAACGCAAAGAATGTCTAAATTTCAAAAAAAGAGGGGAAAAGCTAAACCAGCGATCTCCACTGCTTCCTTGCCGGACATCATCTTCATGTTGTTGTTCTTCTTCATGGTAGTAACCGTACTGCGTGATGCAGAGTTGAAGGTAAAAGTGACCACTCCTTTCGCTACAGAATTAACTAAGCTGGAGGAAAAGTCGCTGGTAAACTACCTTTACATTGGTCGACCAGAAGGAAGATACCAGGCTACTTACGGTACCAGTCCGCGCCTCCAATTGGGAGATGCTTTTGCTACCGTAGATGATATTCCACTGTTCTTGGAGAAGCACAAAGTAAAAGTGCCTGAGAACAAGCGTCAGCGCATCACTTCCTCCCTTCGTGTGGATGGTGAAGTAACGATGGGTATTGTGCAGGATGTGAAAATCAAACTGCGCAAGTCCGGACAGCTGAAAGTGAATTACTCCGCCAAGAAGCGCGCAGAATAGATTTATTCTGTTTGCTTAGGGCAAAACATAAAAGCCCCTGCTAGCACTACGCCGGCAGGGGCTTTTTGTATGAACTAATGGACTTGCTCAATGCTTATTTATTTGAACGCTCTTCTGTCACCTCACAAAACCTAATATATGAAGTCCTATTGCTCTCTCTTTGTGCTCAGCCTGACCCTATTCTTTATTTCAACCCTTGCGCCTTCACTTTCCGCGCAGCAGTACTTTGCTGATGCTATTCCAACCAGTTTTACCTTCACCACTAATGGGGAAGATTTGGAAGTACGGGAACAGTATATGCTCAAAAGAGCAGGAAGATTGTCCGGCGGGGAGGAAGGAATAGGTTACGAATCCTGGCATTTGATCCTCATCACGAACAAGCAGATTATGCAACCGACTTTACGGTCTGATTTTCGAGGAACAAGTGCCTTGAATATCTTGTTTAAGGACACGGATGGAACTCCTTTTGATTTCGCAAGGATTCGAGAGACTCAGTTTAAGACAGCGGGTGAGCAAACGGATGCTGGTCCGTATTACTACGAAATCGATTTAAGCCGTGTTCCATTACTTGTGCTCCGGGATGCTGCTACTATCGAAATTATACGTAGAAATAGGCCTCCTGTAAGGCTGTGGAATTAAAGGGTTATACCCTCATCTTATTATATGACCTCAGAAATCAAGAACTAATGAAACTCAAGCAGCGCTTTTGATTCCAGTGCTTCTCCTCAGGGATATGGCCAGCCTCGAAATTATCAGAAGGAAAAAATCACGTTTATAAAAAGGAACCGGCTGCGAGTCACCAATTAATGGTATACTCGTAGCCATTATTACGCTGGTCATCCTCTTCATTGGGGGACGAACTATCCTTTTTCGCCGTCATGGTATACTGAACTTGCGTAGGCGCGTTAGGCTGTTTGATATCTTTTGCCTTTGGTAAACGGAAGTGGATGTTAATCTTCTTATGAAAGGTAGCCCGGATTTTCCGGAGTTTCGGCACTTCAAACTTTAGGAGTTTCACTACGCGTTCTGCTTCTTCGTCGCAGCCGTGGCCCAGGCTACTCAAAATTTTAGTGCCAATGACCTTGCCCTGGTGACTAATGTCCATGCGTAACCTGACGGTACCTTCAATTTGTTGTGCCTTGGCACCCGCTGGATAACGGAGGTTCTCACCAATAAATTTACGCATAGCAGCGGGGCCTCCTTTGTAGCTGGGCTTGCGCAAAAAACTTTCTGGCTTACGTTCTTTTTTCATCTTCTGTTTGGGTGAATTTTTTCGATCCTCAAGGGTTGCTTTTTAGCAATAATTGGTATACCTTATCCCTAGTTAAAGATAGCGAAGAATATATGGATGTAGGAGGGTTTATAAAATATCTGCAATACGAAAAACGCTTTTCTGCGCATACCCTCACTGCTTATTCTACGGATCTTCAACAGTTCCAAGATTTTATGCACATGTATTATGGAGGTTGCGAATGGTCTGCCGTGCAGGCCCCACAACTGCGTTCGTGGATGGCTCAACTCTTGGAAGAAGGCCAAGCTCCAGCTAGTATTAGGCGAAAGATCTCTACCCTCAAGAGTTTTTATCGCTATTGGCGCCGCAGTAAGCCCAATTTAGCCGATCCCACCAAGGGAATCCGAACGCCTAAGCTGCAAAAACGTCTACCAATAACTATAGATGCTACTGCAATGCAGCGCTTGCTGGCGTCTTTCCCCATGGAAATGGATTTCTCCACTGCTCGGGATAAGGTGGTATTAGAGCTACTCTATGGAACAGGCTTACGGCGGTCAGAGTTATTAGCCCTGCGCTTGTCAGATGTTTCCCTAGCGGAAGGGCGCATACGCATCAAAGGAAAAGGCGATAAAGAACGTCTGGTGCCATTTGGCCCTGCGGTACAATCCGCTTTGGAGCAATACCTCCGGCTGCAGAAACAAGCTTTTCCCGAAAGTGAAATGTTGCTATTAACCGACAAAGGGAAATCGCCTTACCCCAAGTGGCTCTACAATAAAGTGAAACAGTACCTGGGTACGCTCCCGTATTTAGAGAAGGCAAGCCCTCACGTACTGCGGCACTCATTTGCTACTCACCTAACCGACGCGGGAGCGGATTTGAATGCTGTTAAGGAATTACTAGGACACAGCAGCTTAGCCGCCACCCAGGTGTACACTCATAATTCTATCGAGAAACTAAAAAAGTCTTACAAGAAAGCGCATCCTAAAGCTCAAGAGGAAGATTGATAAAAGGGAAGTTTTGCCCTTTTGGATTTATATGAAAAGAGTAGAGGAATGTTGATCTACTCGCAAACAGTAACCTTATGAAAGTATACACAGAAGCAAATCACTTCAGCGCCGATCAAAAATTGATCAACGTAATCGAGAGAAAACTAGGCAAGTTAGACACCTTCTTTGACCGTATTATCGAGGCACGCGTACATCTTAAGTTAGAAAACTCTGGCCAGATTAAGGACAAGATCGTAGAAGTACGCCTCTCCGTTCCTGGAGATGTGCTAGTTGCGAAGGATACCGAACCTACCTTCGAAGCAGCCATTGATAAAGCCTCGGACGCCCTCAAACGTCAGTTAATTAAGTACAAAGAGAAATTGCGGGAAACCAAATAAGGAAAACTTGCGTTAAAGGGGGCAGTGTCAATTTAGATGCTGCCCTTATTTTTTGGCTTTCAAGGGGTTGGTTTTCGTGTTGATAACTCCCCCTCTAGAGGAACCAAAAAAAAGTGAACAAAAGTTTTTTCTTTTAGTGAATAGGTCTATCTTTGCAATCGCTTTGAGAAAATGATCTCAAGGAGTTTTGAAAAGCCTACCAAATTTAGGTAAAAAGCCAGCATAGCTCAGTTGGCCAGAGCAGCTGATTTGTAATCAGCGGGTCGGGGGTTCGAATCCCTCTGCTGGCTCTTTCAAAACACGCAAAAAGTTCATTGAACGCCCGGGGGTGCGCCGCAGTTGGAGAGGCGGGCTGGACTGTAAATCCAGTGCTTCGGCTGAATAGGTTCGAATCCTATCACCCCCACACCGTCCACCCTAGCTGTAGCGAAGGTGGACTTTCCCCATTACAGCTTAGTAATAGCGGTATAACCCGCCTTCGCTGAAGCTTCGGCGGAAAATTGCGGAAGTAGCTCAGTTGGTAGAGCATCAGCCTTCCAAGCTGAGGGTCGCGGGTTCGAGTCTCGTCTTCCGCTCTATTTAGAGTAAAACGCAGTCGCGGGCCCTGACGATTTTGCGCAGCAAAATATCAGGGTTCTGATAAGAAATTCAATGAAATTTCTTCGTCAGAATTCGAGTCTCGTCTTCCGCTCTACTTTTTTAGCGCAAGAGCTAAAAAACAATAGTTCTTGCCAATGTAGCTCAGGGGTAGAGCACTTCCATGGTAAGGAAGGGGTCGCGAGTTCAAATCTCGCCATTGGCTCTATTGCCGCCACGTTTTTGCGTGGCTGAGTAGTTTAACCGCTACTCTTGAAACGTAATTTATTATTAACCTTTTGTTTCCAAAAAAAACAACTGATGGCTAAGGAAACTTTCCAGAGGACAAAGCCACACGTAAACATTGGTACCATCGGTCACGTTGACCACGGCAAAACCACGTTGACTGCGGCAATCAGCAAAGTACTTAATGAAAAGTACGGAGGTTCAGGAGATGTTCAAGATTACTCTAGCATCGACTCTGCTCCAGAAGAAAAAGAGCGTGGTATTACTATTAATACTGCTCACGTAGAATATGAGACTGAGGGTCGTCACTACGGTCACGTAGATTGTCCTGGTCACGCCGACTATGTAAAGAACATGGTAACGGGTGCTGCTCAAATGGACGGTGCGATTTTGGTTGTTGCTGCTACTGATGGTCCTATGCCTCAGACTCGCGAGCACATCCTTTTGGCTCGTCAGGTAGGTGTACCTAACATTGTAGTATTCATGAACAAGGTTGACCTTGTTGATGATGAAGAAATGTTGGAGCTTGTTGATATGGAGGTTCGCGAACTGTTGAGCTCTTACGAGTATGACGGTGACAACGCTGCTGTAATCGCAGGTTCTGCTCTTAAAGCTATCGAAGGCGATGAGAGTGGTGTTAACCAAGTATTGGAATTGATGGAGGCTGTTGACAATCACATTCCTCTTCCAGAGCGTGATGTAGATAAGCCATTCCTAATGCCTGTAGAGGACGTATTCTCGATCACTGGTCGTGGTACTGTTGCTACTGGTTCTATCGAGCGTGGCGTAATTAACACTGGTGATCCTGTAGAGATCGTAGGTTTGATGAAAGAAGGTGAGAAAAACCTAACATCAACCGTAACTGGTGTAGAAATGTTCCGTAAGATCCTTGACCGTGGTCAAGCTGGTGACAACGCTGGTCTTCTTCTTCGTGGTATCGATAAGGCCGACATTAAGCGTGGTCAGGTAATTGTAAAGCCTGGTTCAATTAGCCCGCACAAGAAATTCAAGTGTGAGGTATACGTACTAGGTAAGGATGAAGGTGGTCGTCACACACCATTCTTCAACGGCTACCGCCCACAGTTCTACTTCCGTACCACTGACGTAACTGGTGATGTTGCACTACCAGAAAACGTTGAAATGGTAATGCCTGGTGATAATGTTACTTTGGAAGTAAACTTGATCACAGCAATTGCCATGGACAAAGGTCTACGTTTCGCTATCCGTGAGGGTGGCCGTACCGTAGGTGCCGGTCAGGTAACTGAAATCATCGAGTAATTTAATTCCGTTTCGGAATCAAATACTTGTGATAAGATAGAAGAAGTCGGGAGGTGAGTTTTTCGCCTTCCGATTTCTCACGTTTGAAATGTATACACGGATATTCCCGATAACGATCGGGATCAATTGGTAAGACACTGGTCTTGAGATTGAATCATAATTATCTGCGTAGTACCGAAAAACCTAGATAACCAATACACGGGTATAGCTCAATTGGTAGAGCACTGGTCTCCAAAACCAGGGGCTGGGAGTTCGAGTCTCTCTACCCGTGCAATAGCAGATAACTTTTCGCCGCCATTAATTATGGGTAGAGGGGCGAGAAGTTTATCCCGCACAAGCAAATGCAAATGAGCTTCGTCGGGAAGTCTCTCTACCCGTGCACAAGAAGAAAGTATAACAATGGATAAGATCAGGCTGTATTTGCGGGAAAGCTATAATGAGCTAGTGCACAAGGTAACTTGGCCAACATGGGCAAGCCTGCAGAGTAATACTATTCTCGTGATCGTTGCTTCCATCATTTTCGCTTTGTTGATTCTAGGCATGGACGCAATATCTAAGTTTGCTACTAACCTCCTTTACGGACTTTAGTTAATTTTTATTCACGAGCACAACGTTTATGTCCGAGGAAAAAAAGTGGTATTCACTTCGAGTGATTAGCGGAAAAGAGCGCAAGATCAAGGAACGAATTGAATTGGAGATTCATCGTTCTAAGTGGGAAGATGCAGTAACTCAGGTACTGGTACCTACAGAAAAGGTCTATAAAATCAGAAATGGCAAGAAGGTTATTTCTGAGCGTAATATTCTTCCCGGATATATTTTGGTAGAAGCGGTTCCTAAGCGCTTTTCCGGAGAAATTGTCCAGGCTATCGCTAACATTCCGAATGTTATTCATTTCCTGGGTAAGACAAATCCAATTCCCATGCGCGAGTCCGAAGCTAATCGGATGTTGGGTAAAGTGGATGAATCACAAGATATGGGTGAGTCACTGATCGAGCCATTTATTGTTGGTGAGACGGTGAAAATCATCGACGGTCCTTTCAGCGAGTTTGTTGGAGATATCCAAGAGGTGAACGAAGAGAAGAAAAAGCTGAAGGTGATAGTAAAGATTTTCGGTCGCGGTACCGAAGTGGAACTGAACTTTATGCAGGTCGAAAAGACCGCTTAAATATTTTAATCAAAACACCTCTAAAGTACCTGTGGGTGCTGAGGTAGGAAGTACGACAGTCAGCGCTAAGGTCCCTTTTGAAAAGGGAGCTTCCCCAAAGCAAGGCAAGAAGAGACTTCCGAAAAGACAATTGCAATGGCAAAGGAACTCGATACTTTCATCAAACTACAGGTGCGCGGTGGCGCAGCTAACCCGGCTCCTCCTGTTGGTCCAGCACTGGGTGCAAAGGGGGTGAACATCATGGAATTCTGTAAGCGTTTCAACGCAGCTACGCAGGATTCACAGGGTAAGCTACTTCCAGTAGTAATTTCCGTATACAAGGATAAGTCTTTTGACTTTATCATCAAGACTACTCCAGCTGCTGCCCAGTTAATGGAAGCCGCAAAGCTGAAAAAGGGTAGCTCTGAGCCTAACCGTACTAAGGTAGGTTCTGTAACCTGGGATCAGGTAAAGGCAATCGCTGAAGATAAGATGGCCGACCTGAACGCTATGACGATCGACTCTGCGATGAAAATGATCGCTGGTACAGCTCGTAGCATGGGTGTTACCGTAAATGGTACTCCCCCTTGGGAGCAAGACAACTAATTTAAGAATAATTCTTTAACAGTAGGGAGTTCTGCTCCTTTGTAGCGGAACGTTACTACCTCAAATATTTTTCATGGCAAAACTCAGCAAGAAAAGAGCAGCGGCTAACGCCAAGGTGGACGCCACCAAGCTCTACGAGTTGACGGAAGCAATGAGCTTGATCAAGGAAGTAAACTTGACCAAATTTGACGCTTCTGTTGATGTGCACGTACGCCTCGGAGTTGACCCTCGTAAAGCTGACCAGGCATTGCGGGGCACAGTAACACTGCCACACGGTACGGGTAAAACCAAACGCGTTGTGGTATTCTGTACGCCAGACAAGGAAGCTGAAGCAACTGAAGCGGGCGCTGACTTCGTCGGTCTCGATGATCTGATTCAGAAAGTACAGGGCGGTTGGACCGACTTCGACGTAGTTGTGGCAATGCCACAGGTAATGGCTAAGATCGGTCGTCTTGGCCGTATCCTTGGTCCACGTGGTTTGATGCCTAACCCTAAGACAGGTACCGTTACACCAAATGTTGGTGCAGCAGTAGCTGACGTTAAGGGCGGTAAAATTTCTTTCCGCGTTGATAAGTTTGGTATCATTCACTCTTCCATCGGTCGGGTATCATTTACACCAGAAAAGTTGAGCGACAACGCCAACGAACTTCTGGGAACCCTAGTTCGTATGAAGCCTTCTTCTGCGAAAGGAATCTACATGAAGAGTGTGACAGTGGCTTCTACTATGAGCCCTGGAATCAAGATTGATCCTAAATCTATTCGTTAACTTCAAAACAGGCTAAATCATGACCAGAACAGAGAAAGTAGCTGCGGTAGAAGTACTGAAAGAGAAGTTTTCGAACTCAGATTTCTTCTACGTAACTGACGCCTCTACCCTGACGGTGGAGCAAGTTAATAAACTGCGTTCTATGCTTTTCGAGAAAGGCATCGAAATGCAGGTTGTAAAGAATACACTGGCACGTAAGGCACTGGAATCACTTCCTGAAGAGAATAACTATAGCGAGTTGTTTGACGCCCTAAAGGGTCCTACCGCTATCATGTTCTCGGAAGTAGCTAATGCTCCGGCTCGTGTTATTAAGGAGTTTCGCGGCAAAGATGCTGAGCGCCCAATTTTGAAGGCTGCTTACATCGATACTGCGATTTATCAGGGAGATGACCAACTGAAGGCACTTTCTGACCTCAAGTCTAAGGAAGAACTCCTGGGCGATTTGTTGGGCTTACTACAAGCTCCTATCCACAACGTTATGGGTGCATTGAACTCAGGTGGCAATACGCTATCTGGTTTACTGAAAGCACTCGAAGAGCGCGAAGGATAATCCGTATTGCTGCAATGGCAGTAGTGCATTTAATTTTATCAATTTTTGGCTTCCAAGCGTTTGCGCACGATTATTTTAATCGTCCAACACTTACAAATAACTAAAGATGGCAGATCTAAAAGAATTTGCAGAACAACTAGTTAACCTTTCAATCAAAGAAGTGAATGAGTTAGCTACTATTATGGAAGAAGAGTACGGTATCAAGCCTGCTGCTGCTGCTGTAGCAGTTGCTGCTGGTCCTGGCGGTGGCGGCGATGCCGGTGGCGCTGAGGAGAAGACCGACTTTGATGTGGTACTGACTTCCGGTGGTGCTGCCAAATTGAAAGTAGTAAAAGAGGTGAAGAACTTGCTAGGTCTTGGTCTGAAAGACGCTAAGGCACTGGTAGATGACGCTCCTTCTACTATCAAGGAAGGCATTCCAAAGGAAGAAGCAGAGAGCATCAAGGCTGCTTTGGAAGAAGTAGGCGCTTCTGTAGAGCTGAAGTAATTCGCTTCCTGATTTTGTACAGTAGCCAGGCTTTTCTTTCAGGAAAAGTCTGGCCACTAAGTACACCGAGGCTTAGCTAGGGACCTGTCCTATGGCTAAGCCTATCGTCGTATAGAAAAATAGCCTTCCGGGGCAACTTTTTATAGCCAAATATTGTATACATTAGTTGGCACCGCTTAATCAACGGATTAAGCATTCTGAGTCGGACCTTATTTCAGGCCGTTTTATGCCGAAATTGCTGACTCCCATAGTTGAGAAATCTAGCAAAATCATCCCCGTCGGTGCAGGACCGACACGGGTATAAAAAACGCACTTTGCACATGACGTCAAACGGCAAGTTGCTAAAAGCCGAAGAAGCACGCGTAAACTTCGGTAAAATTAAATTAGGCTCTCCTTCACCTGATTTGCTCGAGATCCAGCTGCGTTCCTTTCAGGAATTCTTCCAGTTAGAAACGACGCCGGAAAATCGGATGAATGAAGGCCTTTACAGAGTGTTTCAGGAGAACTTCCCCATCACGGATGCCCGTAACATCTTTGTTCTTGAATTCTTAGATTATTTCGTTGACCCCCCACGTTACACCATCGATGAGTGTATCCAACGTGGTCTGACTTACAGCGTACCGCTGAAGGCGAAGCTCAAGTTGTCTTGTAATGACGAAGAGCACGTCGATTTCCAGACCATCGTTCAGGATGTATTCCTGGGTAACATTCCTTACATGACCCCCAAAGGTACCTTTGTGATCAATGGTGCAGAGCGGGTGATTGTATCTCAGCTACACCGTTCGCCTGGTGTCTTCTTCGGTCAGTCGTTCCACCCGAACGGCACGAAGATTTATTCTGCTCGGGTTATTCCTTTCAAAGGAGCCTGGATGGAATTCGCTACCGATATCAACACGGTGATGTATGCATACATCGATCGTAAGAAGAAGTTCCCAGTAACAACGCTTCTACGTGCTATCGGCTTCGACTCAGATAAGGCGATCTTGGATATCTTCGACCTAGCGGATGAAGTACCAGCTACTCGCGAGAGTCTGGAAGCATCTTTGGGCCGGAAGCTAGCAGCTCGCGTACTGCGCTCCTGGACAGAGGACTTCGTAGATGAAGATACCGGTGAGGTAGTAACCATCGAACGGAACGAAATCATTCTCGAGCGTGATATCGTACTAGACGAAGAGAATATCGAATTGATCCTTAATGCAGAGATGGATACCATCATCTTGCAGAAGGACGAGATCGATATGGACTACTCCATTATCTACAATACGCTGCAGAAAGACCCTTCTAGCTCTGAGTTGGAAGCGGTACAGTATATCTACAAGCAGCTGCGTGGTACTGATCCACCAGACGAAGAAACAGCACGTGGTATTATCGACAAGCTGTTCTTCTCTGATAAGCGTTATAACCTTGGTGAGGTAGGTCGTTACAAGATCAACCGTAAGCTGGAGTTGGAGACGCCAACGGAAGTACTGGTTTTAACCAAGGAGGATATCATCGCTATCGTTACTTATCTGGTAGCCTTGATGAACCAAAAGGCAGAGATCGATGATATCGATCACTTGTCTAACCGTCGTGTTCGTACGGTAGGTGAGCAGTTGTATGCTCAGTTCGGCGTTGGTCTGGCTCGTATGGCCCGTACCATCCGCGAGCGTATGAACGTGCGTGACAATGAGGTATTTACCCCAGTAGATTTGATTAACGCGCGGACGCTGTCTAGTGTAATCAACTCTTTCTTTGGTACCAGCCAGTTGTCGCAGTTCCTCGATCAGACGAACCCACTGTCAGAAATCACGCACAAGCGTCGTATTTCCGCACTTGGACCTGGTGGTCTGAGTCGTGAGCGTGCCGGTTTCGAGGTACGTGACGTACACTACAGTCACTACGGTCGTCTCTGTACCATTGAGACACCGGAAGGACCGAACATTGGTTTGATTTCTACCCTTTGCGTACACGCCAAGGTAAATAAAATGGGCTTCCTGGAAACACCGTACCGCTCAGTAGAAGACGGTAATGTGGTGATGGCCGGTGATCCTATTTATCTTTCTGCGGAAGGGGAGGACTATAAGCGTATCGCGCAGGCCAACGCTCCGGTAACGGAGAAGGGCGCCTTCGAAAGTGATCGTATTAAGTGCCGCGAGCACGGTGACTTCCCGGTATTGACACCGGATGAGATCGAATACATGGACGTTGCACCTAACCAGATTGTGGGTGTATCAGCTTCTATGATTCCATTCCTGGAGAACGATGATGCCAACCGTGCCTTGATGGGCTCGAATATGCAGCGTCAGGCCGTGCCACTGATCCGTCCAAGCTCCCCAATCGTGGGTACTGGTTTGGAAGGTAAGGTAGCGCGTGACTCACGGATGTTGATCAACGCAGAAGGCGACGGTGTCGTTGACTACGTAGATGCCAATGAAATTGTAATTCGCTACGATCGTACCGACGAAGAGAAGCTTGTTTCCTTCGAGGACAGTCGTAAGACTTATAAGTTGACCAAGTTCTTGCGTACCAACCAGGGAACTTGTGTGAACCTGAAGCCAATTGTACGCCGCGGAATGCGCGTAGTAAAAGGCCAAATTCTTTGTGACGGTTACGCTACAGAGAAGGGCGAATTGGCATTGGGTCAGAACCTGAAAGTGGCCTTCATGCCGTGGAAGGGTTACAACTTTGAGGATGCCATCGTATTGTCGGAGCGCGTAGTGCGGGAGGATGTGTTTACATCGCTGCACATTGAGCACTTCGAAATGGATGTGCGTGACACCAAGTTAGGTGAAGAAGAATTGACCAACGATATTCCAAACGTAAGTGAGGAAGCCACCAAGGATCTGGACGAGAA
Source organism: Bacteroidota bacterium (assembly GCA_038528965.1). GTDB lineage: Bacteria > Bacteroidota > Bacteroidia > Chitinophagales > Saprospiraceae > Lewinella. The sequence goes on from JBCBEC010000011.1 coordinate 79,998, forward strand.
TGGTATCATTCGCGTTGGTGCCTGGGTGAAAGAGGGTGATATTCTGATTGGTAAGATTACCCCTAAGGGTGAAAGTGACCCAACTCCGGAAGAGAAACTGCTACGTGCGATCTTCGGTGACAAGGCCGGTGATGTTAAAGATGCATCAATGAAAGCGCCACCATCACTGAAGGGCGTTATCATTAATAAGCAGTTGTTCGCCCGTGCGAAAAAGGATCAGAAGCAGAAAGAGCAGGAGAAAGTTCAGTTGGCGAAGCTGGAAGACCAGCATAAAATTGCCTTGAACGAGTTGAAGACCATTCTCGTGGACAAGTTGAACTTATTGGTGGCTGATAAGACCTCGCAAGGGGTGAAGACCATCTACGGTGAGATGTTGATTCAGGAAGGTCAGAAGTTCAACCAGACGATCCTGCGTGAATTGGATTACACAACGGTTGACTATACTCGTTGGACAGAAGATAACGAGAAGAATGCGCTAATTGCTCGCTTGCTGCACAACTACAGCATCAAGGTAAACGAGGAAATTGGCCGCCACAAGCGTGAGAAGTTTAACATCTCTATTGGTGATGAACTTCCAGCAGGTGTCTTGAAGCTGGCTAAAGTGTACCTGGCTAAGAAGCGTAAGCTGAAAGTAGGGGACAAGTTGGCCGGACGCCACGGTAACAAAGGTATCGTGTCTCGTATCGTTCGTGATGAGGACATGCCATTCCTCGAGGATGGAACGCCAGTAGATATCATCTTGAATCCACTGGGTGTACCTTCTCGTATGAACCTGGGGCAGATTTTCGAAACGGTACTTGGATGGGCCGGTGAGAAGTTGGGTGTCAAATTTGCCACGCCAATCTTCGACGGTGCTAGCCAGGACGAAATCGAGGACTATATCCAGGAGGCTAGCCTGCCATCATTGGGTCAGACGTACTTGTACGATGGTGAAACCGGTGATCGCTTCCACCAGCAGGCAACTGTAGGTGTGATTTACATGCTGAAGCTGTCGCACATGGTAGACGACAAGATGCACGCCCGTTCGATTGGACCATACTCGCTCATTACGCAGCAGCCGCTGGGTGGTAAAGCGCAGTTTGGTGGTCAGCGTTTTGGTGAGATGGAGGTATGGGCTCTGGAAGCCTTTGGTGCCAGTAACATTTTGCAGGAGCTGTTGACGCTGAAGTCGGATGACATCCAAGGTCGTGCCAAGGCTTACGAGGCGATCGTGAAAGGTGACAACCTGCCCACGCCAAACATTCCAGAATCTTTCAACGTACTCATGCACGAGTTGCGCGGTCTGGCTTTGGATATCAAGTTTGACTAGGACGGTATGTCCCACGGGCTGACTGTAGGGTCGGCCCACCCTGAATTAGATTAAAAAGGTTTTTCAAAATCATTCATATGCCATTCAAAAAGAATGATACTGTTCAAAAGCAGAACTTCGATAACATCACCATCTGCCTGACTTCTCCGGACGATATCCTGGAGCGTTCATATGGTGAAGTATTGAAGCCTGAGACCATCAACTACCGGTCGTACAAGCCGGAACGTGATGGCCTGTTCTGCGAGCGGATTTTTGGTCCTGTGAAGGACTACGAGTGCTACTGTGGTAAGTACAAGCGTATCCGCTATAAGGGCATTGTTTGTGATCGCTGTGGGGTAGAGGTAACGGAGAAGAAGGTACGGCGTGAGCGCATGGGGCACATTAAGTTGGTCGTGCCTGTTGTGCATATTTGGTTTTTCAAATCTCTTCCGAATAAAATCGGTTACTTACTCGGTTTCTCTTCTAAGAAGTTGGAGTCGATCATTTACTACGAGCGCTATGTGGTTATCCAGCCTGGTATCAAGGAGGAAGCTGGCATCGAAGTAAACCAGTTGTTGACCGAGGAAGAGTACCTCGATATCTTGGATACCCTACCAGCAGAGAATCAAATGCTGGATGAGGAAGATCCAAACAAGTTCATCGCTAAGATGGGTGCTGAGGCGGTTCGTGATATGTTGATGCGCCTTAAGCTGGATCAGTTATCATACGATCTACGCCACCAAGCGAATACTGAAACAAGTCAGCAGCGTAAGTCTGAGGCCTTGAAGCGTCTGCGTGTAGTAGAAGCTTTCCGTGATGCTCAGACCCGTGTTGAGAACCGTCCGGAGTGGACGATCATTCAATACCTGCCGGTTGTTCCACCAGAACTGCGTCCTTTAGTACCACTGGATGGTGGTCGTTTCGCTAGTTCTGACCTGAACGACTTGTACCGCCGGGTAATCATTCGTAACAACCGTCTGAAGCGTCTGTTGGAGATCAAGGCACCTGAGGTCATCTTGCGTAACGAGAAGCGGATGTTGCAGGAAGCGGTTGACTCATTGTTCGACAACTCACGTAAGTCAAACGCTGTAAAAGCGGAAGGTGGTCGTGCGCTGAAGTCTTTGAGTGATATCCTGAAAGGTAAGCAAGGTCGTTTCCGTCAAAACCTACTCGGTAAGCGTGTTGACTACTCTGGCCGTTCGGTAATTGTAGTAGGTCCAACCTTACAGCTACACGAATGTGGTTTGCCGAAGGGCATGGCAGCTGAGCTGTTCAAGCCATTCGTGATCCGTAAGTTGATCGAGCGCGGTATCGTAAAGACGGTTAAGTCTGCTAAGAAATTAGTTGACCGTAAGGAACCAATCATCTGGGAAATCCTGGAGAATATTCTCAAAGGACACCCTGTACTCCTTAACCGGGCTCCAACGCTGCACCGTTTGTCAATTCAGGCTTTCCAGCCTAAGTTGATTGAAGGTAAGGCTATTCAGCTCCACCCACTGGTATGTGGTGCCTTCAACGCCGACTTTGACGGTGACCAAATGGCAGTACACGTACCATTGAGTCAGGCGGCTATCTTGGAGGCGCAGGTGCTAATGTTGTCAGCGCACAACATGCTGAACCCGCAGAATGGTACTCCTGTTACCCTTCCTTCTCAGGATATGGTATTGGGCTTGTACTACATCACTAAGGAGCGCAGCTCAACCGAAGAGATTAAGGTAGAAGGTGAAGGCCGTGCTTTTTACTCTGAGGAAGAGGTAATGATTGCCTACAACGAAGGTAAGCTTGACCTGCACGCCAAGATCAAGGTACGTGCCCGTGTAGAAAATGAAGAGAAGGAACTGGTCCACAAGTTGATCGATACAACTACCGGACGGGTTCTATTCAATAAGGCAGTTCCGGAGATGGTACCTTTCATCAATGTGCTTCTGACCAAGAAGAACTTGAAGAAGGTAATCGGTGATATTCTGGAGCGTACTGACTTTGGTGTAACCGCTACTTTCCTTGACAAGATCAAGGATATGGGCTTTATGTGGGCCTTCAAAGGTGGTTTGTCCTTTAACTTGGGTGACCTGATTACGCCTTCGATCAAGCTGAATATGCTAGAGCAGGCGCAAGCTGAGGTAGACGAGGTATGGGATAACTACAACATGGGTCTGATTACCAATAATGAGCGGTACAACCAGATCATCGATAAGTGGACCACCGCGGATACTAGTATCACCAATAACCTGATGAAGGAGCTGGCGCAGCACAAGCAAGGCTTCAACTCAGTATATATGATGCTTGACTCCGGTGCACGTGGTTCTAAGCAGCAGATTAAGCAGCTGTGTGGTTTACGTGGTCTGATGGCTAAGCCTAAGAAATCAGGTGATGCCGGTGGTGCGGTTATTGAAAACCCAATCCTTTCGAACTTCGTTGACGGATTATCCGTACTCGAATACTTTATCTCTACACACGGTGCCCGGAAGGGTCTGGCCGATACGGCCTTGAAGACTGCCGATGCCGGTTACCTGACTCGTCGTCTGGTAGATGTATCGCAGGACGTAGTAGTGATGGAAGAGGACTGTAACACATTGCGTGGTCTTGAAACTACAGCCTTAAAGGATAACGAGAAGGTAATTGAGGGGCTTACCTCACGAATTGCCGGTCGTTATACACTAGAAGATATTAAGCATCCAGTAAGCGATGATCTTATTGTTGCTGCTGGAGAATATATCGACGCACCAACCGCTCGTTACATCGAGGATGAAGGCGTTGAGACCGTTTATATCCGCTCCGTTCTTACTTGTGAAACTAAGCGTGGTGTATGTGCCAAGTGTTATGGTAAGAACCTGGCTACCGGCCGGATTGCTGAGAAGGGAGATGCCGTGGGTATCATCGCTGCTCAATCAATTGGTGAACCGGGTACTCAGCTTACGCTTCGTACTTTCCACGTAGGTGGTATTGCAAGTGTAAGTAAGACTGAGTCTGAATTGACTTCTAAGTTTGACGCCAAACTGGAATTTGACGGCATTCGCGTTACTGAGAATGTTGACGAAGAAGGTAAGAAGGTTAATGTAGTATTGTCTCGTACGGGCGAGATCCGCTTCCTGGATCCAGAGAGTGGCCGTCAGTATGGTTCTAGCTATATTCCTTACGGTGCAGTCTTGTCTGTGAAGGATGGCCAGAAAGTGAAGAAAGGAGACATGATCTGTGAGTGGGATCCGTTTAATGCGGTGATTATCTCAGAGTTCAGTGGTGTAGCTAAGTTCGAAGACATCGAAGAAGGCGTAACCTTCCGGATGGAACGTGATGATCAAACTGGTCGTGCCGAGAAGGTAATCATCGATTCTAAGAAGAAGCGTAAGATTCCAACAATTAAGATTGTAAGTAAGACGGGTGAAGAACTTCGTTCGTACAACCTACCTGTTGGTTCTTATATCTCTATCGAAGAAGGACAAGAGGTGGTTTCTGGTGAGAAAATCGTTAAGATTCCTCGTCAGATGGGTAAGATCGCGGATATCACCGGTGGTCTTCCGCGGGTAACCGAGCTCTTCGAAGCACGTAACCCTTCTAACCCAGCAGTAGTATCTGAAATTGATGGCGTAGTGGCCTTTAGTCCTAAGATCAAGCGTGGTAACCGTGAGGTTATCGTGACAGCTAAGGACGGTCAGCGCCGTAAGTACCTGATCAACTTGTCGAAGCACATCCTGGTACAGGAAGGTGACTTCGTACGCGCAGGTACGCAGCTTTCGGATGGTGCTATTGCTCCACGTGACATCTTAAATATTAAAGGCCCATTCGCCGTACAAACGTACCTAGTGAATGGAGTACAAGAGGTTTACCGCTCACAGGGTATTACCATCAACAATAAGCACATTGAAGTGATCGTCCGTCAGATGATGCGTCGTATGCAAATTGAAGATGCTGGCGATACTTCATTCCTGGAAGGAGAAGCAGTTGAACGCTATGACTTTCTGGAAATGAATGACTGGATCTACGATAAGAAGGTCATTACTGAATCAGGCGACTCTACCAAGTTACGTGCTGGTCAGTTGGTAACCTTGCGTCAGTTGCGCGAAGAGAACTCTTACCTCAAGCGTAGTGATAAGACGTTGGTGCAGTTCCGCGATGCGATGCCTGCTACTTCTCGTCCGTTGCTACAGGGTATTACAAAGTCTTCTCTTGGAACGGTTAGCTGGATTTCTGCGGCTTCCTTCCAGGAAACAACCAAAGTATTGAGTACTGCGGCTATCGGAGCTAAGCAGGATCAGTTACTAGGTCTGAAGGAGAACGTAATCGTAGGTAAGAAAATCCCTGCCGGTACTGGTATGCGCGAATACGATCGCCTCTTTGTAACGACGAAGGAAGCCCAAGATGCTTGGGAAGCTCGTCGCGCAGAGATGGAAGAGTTGGAGGACTATTAGACTACTCCAAGGTGAATTGAAACTCACTTTGTGATTAATACAAAATCCCGGATCTTGTTTTGACAAGGTTCGGGGTTTTTCTTTTGCGTCCACTCAAGTGGACAAATAGTAGATGCTTGGCGTTTAAAGATTACTTTCTGCATAAAATTTCTGCCATGAGAAACTACAAGACCTTCCTGCTCACTCTCTATTTTTTTATTGGAGTCTTGATTCCTGCCTGTGATTTTTCTGCCGACGATGATTTTGATTGCAATTGTAGCGGTAGTCGCTACTTCAATATTATGGACCTTGAAGTTGGAGCTTTTTCTGATTTTGATAGTCAGGCGAGTATTTCAGATGGTCAGCAGCTAAGATTAGAAGAGTTCGCGGGATTTTATGTTGACTACGTAGTAGACTATCATGCTTGCGCGATGCCAAAGCAAGACTGGTCTTTGAGTCTGATGACTTCGGCTTATGCCTGTTCTTGTATTGGAGGATATGACGGCTCTAAAGAAGAAGAGTTAGTGTGGTTTACCGTGCTAACGGTAAATGACTTTGACGATAATCATCCCGCCGGTAGTTCGATTAACGATCTGCTCCAGTATGAAGGTAGTTTTTGGGAACAAGAAGATGTACGCTTGGTCGAATTTCTAGAAGAGGAGAAAATGGGTAAGATGCGTTTTGAAGATATGCAGCTCCGTCTACTCAAGGCTCCCGAAGCCGATTCCTTGGTGCAGGTAGAAGTACAAATGGAATTGTCGACCGGCGAAAGCTTTCAAGCATTAAGTCCTGCTATTGTAATCTTGCCATAGTAACTTATACTTCAAACCTTAAAACCCATGTCTAAGCTAGAAATCTCGAGAGGAACCTTCCAACTCAATTTGGTTTATCATGGGATTCCGGTAGGACAATGTTTTTACCTTACTGCGAGTGGTGAGGAGTACTTACGCATCCTTGATCATCAAGGTATGGAGCGTGTTTACTTTGGTCAAGAAGAACTGCCTGCGGCCTTCCGCATTCTGCAACGCTAAATGTTGCGGTTGAGGTAGCATGCTGCTTCCCCAACCGCATTAGCGAACCTTAGGATGTGTCTGGCCTATTTGAGGCCATCGAGAGAGTTTTCAATATGCTCTTAGTCCATCCTTATAATTCTGATGCTACTTTCGCTTTGTCCATCCGTTAGGCGGCACATGTAGATACCCGCAGGTACATCATTGGTTGGCAACCATTCCCATTCGGTATACTGGGCAGTACGGATAGGCTCATCCAAAACTTTGATGAGACGGCCATGCAGGTCATGAATACCAGCTTGTAATGATCGACTGTCGTAACCACTTGGATGTTCCAGTCGGATCGTCGTGAAAGTAACGGCCGGATTAGGACTAGCTGTCAGCTTTGCCTCAGTCAAATCAAACTCTTCCGATGTATCAATGATGACGGTACCATCATTAGAGAGGCACGGAATACAGGGCTCACCTCCGAGGCCTGGTTCAAGGGCTAAGAAGGCGGTGAGCGGGGTAAGAATGCGTTCTTGTATACTCAGGTCAATGATTTCTTCTCGGTCGGCATTAGAAGAAACCTGGCCAAAAAGCTCCGTCAGGTGCTGGGCGTACCAGATTTCACGCATTAAGGTATCTCCAGTGCCAACTGATTCTGGTTCAATCGTTAATTCCAAACTATGGAAGTCGTTCGTTTCGGTAACGAAAGCACCGCGAATTTCCATTGGAAAATCGCCGAGGTATTTTCCCGTTTGTAAGAGTACTCCCTGGTTGTCACTATTGAGTTCGCTGGTACTGAGATCAAAGCGCTCGTAGCACAAGCCATTTTCAAGGTTGACGCTGTAGTCAACAATGCCCATGGGCGCATCCGGCGCGGGGAGCCATTGTGTTAGGGCTTCCGTCATACTCAGACTTTCGTCCCTTAGTACGGTTACCGAGCCGTTATCCAAATTTTGCAGTAGTAGCTCGTAGAGATACCCGTTTCCAGAGTAGGTCTCATCTTCGTAGTAAATCACCGAAACGTTTTCGTTCTGGTAATCAATAATCTGGAAAGGAAGCTCTGCGGGGATGAGGTCGCTCAGTAGGGTGTAGGCCTCCTCCGCAATTGGCGGGTAAACGTAATCATCGTTTGCTGCAATGAGGAACAATCGAGTGACATCGCCTTGTTCTTGTATGCGTTGAAAAGCAGCAGACAATAGGCCTTCTAGGTCAGATGCATCTTGTAAATCGAGAAGGTCTTGAATTTGGGCATTCAAATCTCCACTAGCAACGGTCCACCAGTTGGCATGGAGCCACTGTACGCCTTCGCTCGTGTTCACTCCTACATTGATACCGTCGTTTTCATTGAGATGGAGCAGTACTTGATCAGCCACGAAATTCGCAACTTCCGAACGCTCCAAATCTGTTTTGGACTCCTGATAATCGAGTAGTAACAAGGGGCGTTTCTCTACTTCATCCGACTGTAGGACTTGCGCCCAATTGGGTACGTAGGCCAGCTGGTAAAATTGCTCTCCACTATTTTCATAGACGTGAACGAATGTCTGATCCGGACCATTGAATGGTGTATCCCATTCGATCCAAAACTCCTCCGCTGCATAAAGATTATCAGGACCTAAAGGGAGGTAATGGAGTTGTTGACCTGTACCACCCACAACAATTTCATCCATGAGCGTTGTTTGCCCATCCAGATGAAGGGTGGGGTAGCCCCAGGCTTCGTCGACTACTACTGCTACGGTCGCTTCACCAATGCTGTAGTCCGTCGAGTGGAACATGTTCAGTAATAGGTCCTGAGCAACTTTTTGCTCGTCCCATTGAGCGGGAATCAAGAAACTCATTTTGATCCGGCGGCTATCGCCATAGAACAGTGGGAAAATCCTGATTTCGTAGCGGTTGTCTGGTAGCATGTAAAGAAAGGAGGGGTCTTGGTTGCGGTCCACAATGTCTTCGTAAATGGCTAGGGCCGTCCAGTAATCAATCATGTCCGCTTTGATGATGTCATCCTCTACCCACAGCCAGGAGTCATGTACGATAGCCTGGGCTGGAAGATCAAATTGCCAGATAATTTCCAGTTCGTTGCTCCACATTTCTTCTACCGCAGTGATAGTGGCAAATACTTCGATTTCGGTGTAGATGCCTTGCGGCGAAACAACCAAATCAACATCTGTAAAGGCTCCATGGGGCAGGTACTCTTCCCAGCCAGGTTCTGAAGAAGGAGGACTCCACCAACCTTGTGGATCATTAATCCGCAGGTAGTTTTGTGCCGATAAGGAGTTAAATGAAAAAGCAAGAAGAAGTAAAAAGAGGGGTAAAGTTCTGATTAGCATAGGTGTGTGGTTTTAGGCTAAAATGAAGAGCGTTGAGTAACCTCATTTCAGCGAGCGCACGCTAGAAGGCAAGAAGGATTAGCATTCCTGACGACCGGCGAACAGGTTGAGAGATAAAAATAAGTTAGTAGAATTCAGAGCAGCTAAATCTACGTGATGGGCAACTTTGCAAGCTGTTTTGCAAAAAGTGGGCGAGAAAAACTATTTATGTCGGATGGTTGGCAGAAGGCCGAAAGTATCAAGGACGGTAGCGCTCTAGTAAATCAGTGAGGTCAGCATCTTGATCCTGCTGCCAGATTTTTTTGTGATAAACGGCAAGTTTCTGCAGGATACGAGCTAGCTGATTTTTCTCCCTTTCGGTAAGATTCCCCGTGACCAATTCTCCAATATTATCCATTCCAGGGCGAAGATCGGCTAGTATTTGCCGGCCTGCTGTAGTAAGACGAACTCGCTTAGAACGGCGGTCATGCGGATCAGGATAATCTTCAATTAGGCCAATGCGCAGTAGCCGACGAATGACTTCAATTCCAGAGGATACCTCCATTAAGGCGAGGGAGATCAAGTCCGTTTTACGTTGGTCGCCAAGTCGTTCGAGAATGATCAGAAATACGTAGTCATTCTGACCAGCGAGTTGACTTTCCCGTAGCACTTTTTTGGTGTAGTGTTTATTGTAGGCTTCCATTTGACCTAGAAAGGAAGCGATAATTTCATTGAGGTTGTAATGACCTTCAGCCTCTACCGGGCGTTCCTTCCCAGTAGTTCTTCCTACGAGCCAGGACGAGAAAGTACCAATATCCCCGGTGCCATGCTCCGCCTCAAAAACCGCTACTTCTTGGATCAAATGTTGCAAGAGCTCGTAGTTCATTTATTGTTATTTTGCAGTAAAAGTAGTTTTTTCACAATTTTTATCAAAATGAAAAACCATTCTGAATTTGCTGTGTTACTGTACTGTTTTGTATGAATTAGTAACAAAAAACGCGATGATTGGTTGCTGGAACCAGGCTTCTCTATCGTGTATGATGCAGACTAGCGTGTGCTACTGCCAAACCAAATGATAATATGAAACAGTTGGTATTACTTGTGGTTGCTGCTTTTGGGATAACAATTGCCTCGTATGCCCAGACCGGCGTGATTAAGGGACAGGTGACTGATGCACTCACTAATGAGCCCGTTGCTTTTGCAGATGTACTGGTCTTGGGTACAGACAAAGGAATCAGTACAGATCTGGACGGTAATTTTGAGATTACGGGCCTTACACCTGGCCTTTACGATGTTCGAGCCAGCTATTTGGGGTACGAAGAGCAAACACAATACGAGATTCAGGTCACCACGGCACGCCCCATAGAGGTTAATTTTGCAATGGCAGAACAAGCGGAGCTACTCGAAGAAGTAGTGGTCAAAGCTTCACCTTTTCGCAAAACCGAAGAAAGTCCTGTTAGCCTGCGGACCATTGGAGTCGCAGAGATCCAGCGAAATCCTGGAGGTAATAGAGACATTAGTAAAGTGGTACAAGTATTGCCAGGGGTGGCTTCGGGCGTAGCTTTTCGCAACGACTTAATTATCCGTGGAGGTGCGGCGAACGAGAATCGCTTCTATCTGGACGATGTAGAGGTGCCTAATATTAATCACTTTGCTACCCAAGGTGCAGGCGGTGGCCCCGTGGGCTTGATCAATGTCAACTTTATTCGCGAGGTGGATTTCTATAGTGGTGCCTTTCCTGCTAATCGCGGAAATTCTTTGAGTTCGATCTTTCAATTCCGTCAGCGCGATGGGCGGAGTGACCGACTGGGCGGTACTTTTATGGTAAGTGCTACAGATATTGGGGCAACTCTGGAAGGACCAATAGGGGAGAAGACAACCTTCCTGGCATCAGCGCGCCGTTCCTATTTGCAGTTATTGTTCCGAGCGCTGGAATTGCCGTTTTTACCTACCTACAACGATTTTCAAGTAAAAGTTAAGCACAAGATTGATCAGCAAAACGAGCTTACATTTATTGGCTTGGGAGCAGTTGATCAGTTTGAACTGAATCTGGATGCGAACGAAACCGAAGATCAGCAATTTCTATTGGCGCAGCTGCCTGTATCTCCGCAGTGGAACTACACCAATGGCTTGGTCTATAAGCGCTACCGCGACAATGGATACTGGACTTTTGTGGTGAGCCGCAATATGTTGAATAATGAATCGGAGAAATACCTCGATAACGATGAAAGTTCTGAGGATAACCTGATCCTGCGCTACCGTAGCCAGGAAATTGAAAACAAACTCCGTATTGAAGATGTACGGCAAGTCGGTGACTACAAGTTGGGGTACGGTGTCAACTACGAGTATGATAAGTACAATAACCGCACCTTCAATCGAATTTTCACCAGTGCGGGATCACAAGAGGTGGACTACGCCTCAGAGTTTGACATGCATCGCTACGGTTTTTACGGTACCGTGAGTCGGAAGTGGCGTGACGATCGCCTGGTCCTTTCTTTGGGCCTCCGTTTTGATGGCAATACTTACTCTGATGAGATGAGTAATCCATTGGAGCATGTTTCTCCTCGTCTTTCTGCCAGCTATGCGGTGAGCCCATCAATATCCTTTAATTTCAATACAGGTATTTATTATCAGCTGCCTGCTTATACTCTTTTGGGTTACCAAGAAGATGGTAAGTTTATCAATAAGGAAAACGGTATTGATTATCTCAGCAACTACCATGTCGTAGGTGGCGTGGAGTGGAATACAGCCAGTAACTCCAAGATCACTTTGGAGGGGTACTATAAAGGGTATCAGAACTACCCACTTTTGCTACGCGATAGCTTAACCTTGGCTAATTTGGGTGGTGACTTTGGTATTGTAGGTAACGAACCTGCCGTTCCTTTTGCGGATGGCCGAGCATATGGGGTAGAGTTTTTATTCCAGCAACGTTTGTACAAAGGCTTCTACGGGATCTTTTCCTACACTCTGGGCTGGACGGAATTTCAAGATAAGAACCGCGAATTCGTTCCTTCAGCCTGGGATGCTCGTCATATTGCGAACCTGGCGGTGGGCAAACGCTTCAATAACAACTGGGAGATTGGTATCAATTGGCGGTTCCAGGATGGCTTACCCTTCACGCCTTTCTCAGAGGCGTCTAATTTGATCACGAATTGGGAACGTAACGCACGTGGTATTCCTGATTATGATCGCTTAAATACCCTCCGCCGTGATGCCTTCAGTGCGATTGATTTGCGTATCGACAAAAAGTGGTTTTTTGATAAGTGGAGTTTGAACGTCTTCCTAGATATTGAAAACCTCACTGCTGCAGCTGTAAGTGATGTACAGTTAATTCTAGATCGCCCACTTGACGAAAGCGGAAACCCTATCGGTGAACCGACCATCATTAACCCGAATGCTCCAGAGGCTGATCAACGTTACTTGCTCAAAGATTTAGAAACGGGTACAGGCACTCCGCTGCCGAGTATTGGTATCATGATTGAAATATAATTTTGTTTTAATAATTTTAATAAAAAACAAAATTAACTTATATTGGGTCCTTGGCGGCAGGTGTCGTCAAGGACTCTCTGATTTTAAAAACCTTTATTATGCCACAAAACAAACGCATTCTCTTTGCTCCCATTCGTTTACGCACTGCTCTTAGAGCACAAGCCCTGTGTCATCCGGCACGTCTCGAAATTATTGAACTACTCCGTCATTACGACTTCTTGCTATGTAGTGAAATCGTTGATTACTTACCGTTACAGCAGAGTACTATTAGCTATCATCTATCCGTGCTATTACAAACAGATATCATTGTGCGTGATGAAATGGCCGGCGTAGTCGGCTACCGTATTAATAGGCTAGGCTGGCGGACGGCTAAGGAATACTTGCAGCAGTTTTTCGCGGAGGTAGGGTAGAGGATTGGGGTAGGGTAGAAGGGGGGAAATCCCCATCGAAAAAATTAAATAACTCGATTTTTGACTTGGATTTTCAGCTATTTATTTGAGTGTAAGATGTTGATTATTAGATTTTTAAGATCGATGTCAAGCTCATCGAAAAAATTAAATAACTCGTTTTTTCTCAGTCGAACTCCCAAAACTCCTCCTCCCCCAACAAGATGTTGTCGCACTTTTGGATTAGTTCGTATCTTTCTGTTACGAACTAAAACAGTGTGCTCATGCGTCTCGTATTCCTCTTCTCCTTTATGTTGTTACTACTTTTTTCTTGTGCTAATCAAGAAAATAATGGGACCAATGAACAAGCTGCTGAGGGCTTACCACCACTTGCACAATCAGTGGAAGAGGATGCTTTAGGTACTGTGAATATCACAGTCACTGGTTCTAAAGCTGGCATTGCTGCTTTTAAGCGCGGGTTGTTACTGCTCCACTCCTTCGAATATGATGATGCGCGCACGGCTTTTCAAGAGGCCCAAGCAGCAGATTCCACGATGGTGATGGCCTACTGGGGGGAAGCAATGACCCATAACCATCCCCTCTGGCGCCAGCAAGAGATAGAAGATGCTTTAACTGTACTCAATCGTTTGGCTCCCACAAAAGCCGAGCGATTGGCTTTGGCTGCGACACCACTGGAGCGCGACTTTCTCTCGGCATTAGAACAGCTTTATGCACCCGAAGGCACCAAGCAGGAGCGTGACCAGGCTTACTCCAGCTATTTGGCTAAAATGAAGGCTAAATATCCTGATCAGCAGGAGGTAGCTGCGTTCTATGCCTTATCCGTGTTAGGGGCAGTACCCGTTGGTCGTGATGAAGCCGCCTACGAAAAAGCAGCCCGTATTGCCCAAGGGGTCACCGCAGAAAATCCTAATCACCCTGGGGCTTTGCACTACCTGATTCACGCTTATGATGATCCTAGCCATGCCCCGAAGGCTGTGCCTGCCGCAAACAGTTATTCCCGGGTAGCACCAGCGGCGGCCCATGCCTTGCATATGCCCTCACATATCTACGTGTCTATGGGCATGTGGGAGGATGTCGTTTCGTCCAATATTGCCTCTTGGGATGCTAGTGTTGCCCGGATGGAGCGTAAAGAATTGGACGATAATACCCGTAGTTATCACGCCCTACACTGGTTGATGTACGGACTTACCCAGCAAGGACGCTACAACGAGGCCAAGAAAATTATGGGGGATTTAAAGAAATACACGGCGACAGAGCCGAATCGGCCCGCGCGTTCCTATATGGTCACTATGCTTGCCAATTATTTGGTGGAAACGGAAGATTGGGATAATGGTGCAGTCTGGTCCATGTCTGCTGATCGTGAGGACTTGAATATCCTAACCCGCGGTATCTATCATTTTGCTGAGGGATGGCGTGCCTATAAACAGAAGGATCAGGAAGCCTTAGCGACCACTATCCAGGCTATGGCAGATGAACGTAAGGATGCGGCTAATCAAGTGACTGCTTCTGGGGTACCCATGTGTAGCGCTGCCGGTTCCAATCGATCACTTCCGAATCAACTGGATATTGATCAGGCTCGTGTGATGGCATTAGAACTCGAAGCCATGCAAGCGCAGTTACAAGGGGACCTCATTAAAACAGAAAAGCTCTTGACGGAAGCTACTGGCCTAGAACAAAAGCTGAGTTATGCCTATGGCCCGCCGCGTATCGTAATGCCGTCCTACGAGCTCTACGGACGTTGGTTGTTAGAACAAGGTCGCCCCACCGAGGCTATGCAACAATTTGAGTATGCCTTAGCCAAAGGGCCTGGTCGTTTACATGCGCTTGCTGGGGCATGGCAGGCTGCTGAGGCTACTAAAAATCAAAGTCGTGCCGATGAGTTAGCGGAACTCCTTCGGGAAAACATCCAGGGAGGTGATACCGAAGTTAAGGCGCGTTTTATGCCTAATAATTTACTCAGCGCTATATGATATTCGGATAGTCTACCTATTTTGAAGACGCTCTCAACCATATCTGTTAACCTGCTATTAGTGACTACTATGAAAAATGTTCACCTATCTCTCACAGTGGCCTTGCTGCTGAGCTATTCTCTATCGTTTGCACAAGACTCTCTCATCATCGCTACTGATTCCACGGCTGCCTTACCACTCGTGGGGCTGAAGTCCGTAGATGCTGCTTACGAAACCTGGCAGGTGAGTGGTACACCTTACGCCTTTGAACAAATCACGGCACCCGCCTTTAACCAAGGCCTGGTTTCTGACCCTAGCCAACTGGTGCAGGGCCGCATTGCCGGTACCCAGATCTACAACCGCGGTGGCGACCCCAATGCAAGTGCCCTAGTGAGAGTAAGAGGACTTTCCTCTTTGTCCCAACGGCAGCCACTCTTTGTCATTGACGGGGTTCCGGGTGCTGCACTGGAAAATCTGGATCCCAACGACATTGCTTCCATTACCATATTGAAAGACGGTGCTAGCCAATCGCTTTACGGTATCCGGGCATCCAATGGTGTGGTTTTAATCAATACCAAAGTTGGCCAGGCTACACCGGGACGCTTAGCCATTTCTTATACCGGCCAAGTGGCTACCTCTAGTGCTCATACGAGCATTTCCACCATGGAACCTACAGCGTTTTTAGCTGCGGGTGGTTGGGATTTTGGTAATAGTACTAATTGGATGGATGAGGTACAACAATCAGCTTTGAGTCATACCCATGGTTTAGCTGTTGCTGGTGCTACCGCAAAAACGAACTACCGAATCTCTGGTAATTATCGCGATGTAGAGGGCGTTTTAAGCAAATCTGGTTTTGAGCAAGCCAACTTACGGGCGAATGTACAGACCTCCTTACTACAGGATAAATTAAAAGTGCAGCTGACCAGTGCTTATACTGATCGCAATAGTGAATTTGGTTTGCAAGAAGCTTTCCGGTACGCAGTAAATTTCAACCCTACGGCTCCGGTATTTGCTGCTGATGCACCATTTCCTTTCTCCACCACTCAATTCGGTGGTTATTATGAAATGCTCGGATTATTTGATGGATTCAACCCTAGAGCGATAGTTGATCTAAATGACCGCTACGGGAAGGATCAGGTATTTAATGGTCATGCATTCTTGCAGTATGAATTACTGCCACAGCTTCAACTCAACGCACGTTACGCCTAT
This sequence comes from Bacteroidota bacterium, assembly GCA_038528965.1. Taxonomy (GTDB): domain Bacteria; phylum Bacteroidota; class Bacteroidia; order Chitinophagales; family Saprospiraceae; genus Lewinella. Next base: position 96,026 of record JBCBEC010000011.1, read on the forward strand.
CAAAATCACTTTGCTAACGAACGGGCCTATTACTCGCCACAATCCTTATTCCGTGGCAACGCTTCATCACCAATCGAAGACCGTCGCGGTCGGGCGGATCTGCGCGATCTAGAGCAACGCTTGTCGGTTTATGAGTTCTTTATCAACTACGGAACCGATTTTGGCAATTCAAGATTAGATTTCACTGTTGGTACATCCTACTCCGATGGTAGTACTACCGATTTAGGATTCACGCTCTTTGGCTTTGATGATCCTACCCTCTTGGAAGAAACTCGACGTATTGATAGCTACGATACCTGGCTGGATAAGACCGTTGAACCAATAGATACCATTAGCAGCAGCTGGGCCACCCGCCATTCCGCTGTTTTTGGTCGCTTGCAACTTAGTATTGCCGATCAACTGTTCTTGCACACCGCACTACGCTCCGAGGGTTCTTCCCGCCTTGGTGTAAACAACCGTTGGGGAAGCTTTCCTTCCGTTGGTGTCGCGTGGGATATGAGCAAAAAGATGGCCAATATTGATTTGCTCAAGTTGCGCATGAGCTTTGGTCTTACCGGATCTGTGCCGGATCAGGCGGGCTTATCTGCGCAATACAACGATCTATTTCCCAATGGAGATGGCACCTTCTCACCTAGTGAAGAACGACAGCCTAATCCAAATCTAGAGTGGGAAGAAAAGAGTGAACTGAATCTAGGAGTTGATTTTCGTTCGGGACCTTTCCAAGCCTATTTCGAATGGTATAACCGGGAAGTAAGCGATTGGGTTGAAGGGGTTCCTGGACAGTTTCCTTTTCAGCAAGGCAACGGCGATGCCATCCAAAGTACGGGTATCGAATTAGGGGTTGATGCAGTGCTGGTGAATAAGAAAGACGTGAGTTACCAAATGGGGCTACGCTTGGCTACCTTCCAATCTGAATTTTCCGTGGTTGGTCTCGGAATTCGGGGTATTTCTTCTTCCTGTTGTAATAGTGGTGACCCCATTATGGCGGCTCAAGAAGGAGAAGAACTAGGAGAAATACTAGCTCCGGTAATTGAAGGTATTGATGAACAGGGATCCATCATTTTTGCTGATCTCAATGGGGATGGCTTTATCAGTCGTGACCTTTCTGATGTCTACACACCGGAAAGTGACCTGGCGGTAGCAGGCAATGGTCTTCCCAGTATGGAACTGGGGATTACCCAGCAGTTTCGCTATCGTGATTGGGAACTGAGTGCCTTTATCCGCGGTGCCTTTGGGCACAGCCTCTACAACGTCAATCGCCGCTTCTATGAGACGCAATTACTGAACCGTGTTGTATCAAATTACGTGGATACGGATCTAAGAATGCCAGCTTTGCGTAGTGCGCTGTATGCTGATATCTATATCGAAGAGGCTAATTTCCTTAAATTAGATTTTCTCAGTCTGGCTAGGTCATTCACCTTTGGCAATCCATCTCAGCCTCAGCGTTTACGGGTATCGCTTACCGCCCAGAATATTCTGCTTTCTAGCAGCTACACCGGTGCGGATCCCGAGCCGAGTTTTGAGGATATTGGTAGTACTGATAACGGTGGTGACCTGTTCGGTAGAACCCCAAATCCACTGATGCCCGGTATTGACCGGCGCACCAATTATCTGCCGGCACAGACTTTTACTTTGGGCGTACAGCTGACGCTCTAGTAGATAGCTGAGCTAAATCGAAGGGCAAACTCGCCCTTTGTCAGCTAACATAGGTTTGGGTAACAGGAATTCTCCTATTATTTGTGAGCTAGCAGTTGATTTTGTTAGCTCACACTAATTTATTTACCCATTAACCATCTACTATTATGCCAGCGCTCTACGCTTTAGTGTTATTCATTAGTCTTACTTGTTCACTCACGGCTCAACAGTCTTATTTGCTACCGCAAACGTCAGCTACTCTATACGATCATCTCTACCAAATCAATGAGGCTTGGCTTACCGAGGTTTCTCCGAACGAATATTTGGGGCAAACCCAATTTCCTTCTGATATAGAACGAATCCAACGCCACCTTGAACTGGTGGAGGGGATTCTACGTGAACGCCCGCTTGATCACTTATCCTACGAGCAACAATTACGGCGAATTAAAGCCCTTAATCACTTACACGCCTACTGGCAAGCGGGGCAATTTCCCATCAATAAGCACCTTCCAGGGCGTATCCCCATCTTCATAGATGAGCAAAACACGGCTTGTGCCGTCGGTCATCTGATGCTGCAAACAGGAGCACGCGCTACCGCGCTTCGTATTCAGGAAGAGAATAATAACGCTGATATTTCTGAACTACTTGCCTATGAGGAGGTGCCCAACTGGGCTAATGCCAATGGATTTACCGCCGAGGAGTTAGCTTGGATTCAACCCTCCTATTCCGTTGTCATCTTTACCCCCGAACCCTTTGGTTCCAACCAAGGCGTAGCTGGAGGAACCATTAATAGTATGCTCGTCTACAATGACGAATTATACCTTGGGGGTACCTTTGAAAGCATTGATGGGACCACTGCGCATAAGATTGCCATTTGGGATGGAACGGATCTACGTACACTTCCTGGTTTGGAACAAGGTACGCCGGGTGGTATTACCCGTCTAGCCATCGACGAAACAAACGGTGACATCTACGCTATTGGTGCTTTTGATGCTTTTCCTGATGCTGATGGTACAGTCCTTCTAGCTCGTTATCGTGCTGGTAGTTGGGAGCCAATTTTAGATGTTACGGATACGGATGTTGCAAATTTTGAAGACATCGCTTGTCACTTAGGCTTTTGCTACTTAGCCGGTAATTTCTCTCACCTTCAATCGGATAATACTTTAGCCACTTTAGCAGTACTCAATACCAGCACTGATGAATGGAGTTCTGCAAACCCAAATTGGACATTCTCTGGGAGTATCAACGATATTGATATTGAGGCAGGTCTGATGATCATGGGAGGAGAATTCCAATTCCTGGTGGATGAAGAACTTGCCGGAGAGCATTATGCAGTTATCAACCTTGATGATTCCGAAGCTGCTCCGCTAACCAATTTCTTAACTTTAGAATTGTTGGGGCTATCGCTTCAAAATGTGCATGCTGTGGATGCAAATAATGGCGACTTTGGGATGGAATACCGACTGGTTTTTGATGACGCCGCTGGACTTGCGGTGGCTATGATGGGTAGTGATATGTCTACCGGCGCAGAGCCGATGTACAATCTCGAAGAAGAACCAACCATTTCTGGTATTATTAGTGATTGGGGCTTAATTTACGGTGCATTCCCATTTCCTTTTGCCGAGGATCAAGATTTTGTTCTCCTGAGTAGCCCAGGCGAAAGTGTGTCCGCTTATCGACTTGTTGCTCAGGCCAATGGGGCACTTACCGCAGTCGCCTATTTTCAGGAACAATTAATTGTAGCTGGCGATTTTACCCAAATCGATGAGGTTGAAGCTAATCAGCTAGCTGTCGCAGACCTACGTATTACGGATACGGAGGATGAAATTCCGGTATCGGATATCTCTGTCAGCACGGATGGAACGCGCATTTTACTTGCCGAACTTCCCACCTCCGCTAGGGCAGGCACCTTTGAATTATTTGACACTTCGGGCAAGCTCGTTTGGTCTACACCCCTAAATACCTTAAACGCACAGCAAGTACTGGAGCCTACCAACTTGCCAGCCGCGGCTTACGTCTATCGTTTACTTATTGAAGGGCAGCTACAAGTAGGACAATTAGCTTTGTTGCGCTAGCTTGGCATACTAGAAGGTGGTATTGAGTGGATCAGAAATGGTATCCACTCAATCTCACTACAATAACTTTTTTATTCAACTGGTAGTCGTTAGCTTAGATCAGCAACACTTCGGAGAATGAAAACCCATTTCCTCTTTTACTTGGCGCTGGTTTTCTATACGCCAGTCCTGTTGGCTTTGTCGCCACAAACACCAGCATCGCTCTACTGCCACATGGTAGAGGTCAATAAGGAATGGCTACTCCAGGCACCTTCGTTAGAGGATACGAAGGAGATCAGTTTTACGGATGATAATCGGCGGATTCGCCAGCATTTGATCTTGGTAGAACGCCATTTGCGTGCTACTCCCGTTGATCACTTATCACCTCAACAACAGACTAAGCGAAGCGCGGCCTTAGACGCCCTACAGCAGTATTGGCAGCGCGGACAATTTCCTCACAATGATTTTTCGCCCCAGCGTTCGCCTATTTTTGTTGATCGGCAGGGTACCGCCTGTGCTGTTGCTCATTTATTGGTGGAGACAAAGGGTACGACTTTAGTCGAACAAATACAAGCGCAGCATAACCATGCCTATCTGCCCGAGCTTTTACAATACGCTGAGCTCTCCTCTTGGGCGGAGGACCACGGTTTTACTCCCCAAGAATTAGCTTGGATTCAACCCGGGTATTCCATCCAAGCTTATTTGTACCCTGCTACCTTTGGGAATGGTCTAGGCGTAGAGGGAGGAATAGTACGAACTATTCTCGCTGTTGGTGAAACAGTGTACTTCGCCGGCAATTTCGAGCAAATCAATGGACAAAATATTGCCACCATTGCCGCCTGGAATGGCAATGCATTTTCGGGTTTCCCTCCTTTGCTAGGGGATGGCATCTATCAGCTAGCGATCGACGAAGAGTCGGGCGACTTATACGCCATTGGTCAATTCTACAACTTTTCAGAAGAACCTGGGACGGTCTTACTCATTCGCTACCGCAACGGTATTTGGGAACCCTTACTCAACAGTCAGGAAATTAGCACCAACGTCATTCACCACGGCAGCGGGGCTCAAATCAATGATATCACCTGCTGGCGGGGTAAATGCTACCTTGGTGGCAATTTCACGGATATCGGCGGTCAATCTATTCCTCACTTAGCGGTTTTGGATACCCAAACTGACGAGTGGCATGATTTTTCCAGCGACTACCTCCTGACTGGCCCGATTAACGAGATGGATCGGATTGCCGATACTATACTTGTCGGTGGTGATTTTTTACTAATCAATGATGCTGACACTCTCCTGTACGGCTATGCTATGTTTCAGCTGAATGATCCTCAGCTGCTCCCACATTCCAATTACGAGACGAACGTTACTACTCCCACCAGGGAGGTGCTTAATGCCGGCTTTAAGCAAAGTGATACGGGCAATATCTGGCCACGCGTCCTCTGGAATCGAAGAACTAACCATGGCCAGCTGGATTATGAAGCCCATTGGATGGATACCTTAAATCAAAATAACACCTACTACGGTTTCTTTGCGCCCTACCGCGCCTTGTATGGCTATTTCGATTTTTCTCGAGACCAGGTGGAGGAGAATTATTATAGCGTATATGCACAGTATGCTACGTACGGTGTCGTGTGGCCTGACCTGAAGGCCAATGGACCTGTTACAGTTATTGCAGAGTACCAAGACCAGTTTATTATAGCTGGTTGTTTCTCTTCTTTAGCGGGGCAGCCCTTCAATGATATCGTTATTGCAAGTATGACCACCGAACCCCCAACCAGCCTTGAAGAGCAGCAAGTAACAGCCATCCAGGTCCACGCTAACTCATCGGAAATTATCCTGACCAATAGCGGTGAGGCCATTAATGAACTCGAATTTCACCTCTATAATCTCAATGGCCAGCGCGTATACACCGTACAAACTGACCTTATGCCTGGCTCACAGTCTGTAGCAAGACCTCCACTACCATCGGCGGTATATATCTACTGCCTTAATATTGGAGGGAAGGTAAAAGTGGGTAAACTACCGCTACTGCATTAGGAGTGGCACCTGATGGGCCGCACAAAGCAACACTTTATTTACAATAATTGCTGGAGGTGCTCTTTAAAATACGCCAGACTATCTGCAGCGCTTTGGAGTGCACTGTGCGAAAAGTTCCCGCCTTGCTCAATGTAGAAAAACTCCAATCCAGATTGATCGGGATCTGGCATGATCGTCGTATAGTCAATAGAGCCATTCCCTAGCTCCGTGTAGTCTCTGGTTACCTTGTCCATATCCTTGATGTGCCACATCTTAAAGCGCCCCGGATAACGGTCAATGAGCTCCTTGGGCGTTTGCTTAGCCGAGTGCATAACCCAGTACATATCTATCTGTAGCTTTACCAGTTCCGGGTCCGTTTCACCAATGATGATGTCATAGCCGTTTTCGCCGTCGTGGTCCTCAAACTCGAAGCCGTGGTTGTGGTAGGCAAACCCCAGATCGGCACTATTCACCTGCTCTCCAATCTGGTTAAGAATGTCCGGCATTTGTTTAAAGGTCTCCATGTTCCTCTGTTCCGGTGCTATCCAGGGCCACGTAATATAGGAAGCACCCAACGCCTGAGAGCCACCAATACACTGATCCACAAATCTTTTTAGCTCATCATCTGTCTTGTTTAAAAAGTCTGCGAAGCCGTAGTGGCCACTAGAAACCGTCAAGTCTAAATCCTCCAGAACAGTTTTGAACTCAGCAGCAGGAATTCCGTAGAAGGTGCCTTGCTCCGCATCAAAACCATAGATCTCAAAGTCTTCGTACCCCATTGCTTTCACTGCCTTTAAGGTGCCAATAGGGTCTTTGTTCATGTCATCGTTGATGGAGTAGAGCTGTAGCCCCAACTTAAATCTTGCTTGGTCTTCTTTTGCACAGCCCAAGGCGGGTAGCAATCCAGCGGCCCCAAGTAGCCCAGCGGTTTGAATAAAAGTCCTGCGCTTCATAGATAGGAGTTGGTCATTTAGTAATCTTGCAAATTACTAATTAGCGCTCATTTGTAGGAAGCTTATTTCTGGTGGAAACAGATCAGCAAAATCCCCATCGAAAAAATTAAATAACTCGATTTCTGTTTTTTACTTCACTTGTGTAAAGTGCTGGTAGTTAGATGATTAGAGGTTAATCTGCTAATTTAATTTTTTCGATGAGCTTTTTGAATGCTTCTTACCTGGGGGCTCCGCTGCGGCTGAGGCCGCGCGGCAGGCTATCCGCTCTTATACCTACGCTAGGCTTTCCCCGGTGGCGCGAAGGACTCGGTATACCGCTTCTATCCTTAGCCCTTACGGTGCACTGCACCGTCGACCTGTCCGCCGTACTAAGGTACTTAGGAAGGCGGACGCTCACTTTCAGTTCGCCACAACAAACTACTATCGCCGTAGCTTAAGAATCGGAAATCGTGCTGCATAGCGTACGCATAGGTTGATCGCCAGTCTTCACCGATCAAACTAGCAATGAGGAGGAGTAGGGTACTACGCGGTTGGTGAAAATTGGTAATAATGCCATCTACCAGGCGTGAGGGGTAACCCGGGGCAATGAGCAGTTGGGTATAGCCTTCCAGGAGGTCCTTTTGCTCGCTGTGCAGATAGGTCTTTAAGGCCTGTAGTGCGGCCAAGGGAGTGGGTTGCTGTTCTGGTGGCAATTCGTAAGGTTCCCACTGTCCAATAGTGAATCCTTCCTCTTCCATCGGTAGCTGGCGTACCAACCTTGCTCCTAGCCAGTAAAGGCTTTCCAGCGTTCGCATGCTGGTCGTTCCTACCGCAATGATAGGAGCGGCATGTTCTAGTGTGTCCACTAGCTGATCAATCAGACTACGATGTACAAAGATGCTTTCGCGGTGCATCTCGTGCTCGCTGAGTTTATCAGTAGTGACGGGTTTGAACGTACCCGCACCAACGTGTAGCGTGACAAATGCGCGCTGGATTCCTTTTTGGTCTAGGCTGGTAAAGACATCCTCTGTAAAGTGTAGACCGGCAGTTGGCGCTGCTACCGAGCCTTCTGGTTGGGCGTACACCGTCTGGTAGCGATCCTGATCACTACTTTCGCTAGCGCGATTCAGATAGGGGGGGAGTGGAATGATTCCACCGGCTGCCAGTAGTTCCCCAAACGATATGTCTGGGGCATTCCAGCGAAAGCTGATGCGAAACGGACCATCCAGGCGTTCCTCTCGTTTGGCTTGTAGCGCTACCGAACCACTTGGTGTTTCAATGGTAGTTGCTATTTCGCCACTCTTCCATTTGCGGTTACCCCCCACTAGGCATTTCCATTCTACCGTATCGCAGCTAGACAGGTTTTGTTGATAATCCAGGGGCGCCAAGGGCTCCAAACACAAAATCTCTAGTGGTCGTCCACTGGGTAAGGTAAACTTGAGGCGGGCGTGAATGACTCGCGTATTGTTGAATACCAGCAGTGCTCCACTGGGTAATTCTTCTACCAGTTCACGGAATGGCCGATGCTGAATTTGCCCCGCTTGGTATACGAGTAAACTTGAGGTGTCTCGTTGCGGTAGCGGATATTTGGCAATACGTTCCTCCGGTAATTCGTAATCGTACTGATTGATATCAATATCGTGCGGCATGCTTACTCTCTCACTTTTCCACTAAAAACACTCACCTTACTATTGAAGGGGTTGCCCGAGGCACGGCGGAAAGCTACTACTTGCCCCACGTGCCAAATAGCGTCGGCGAGTGGGCCGTTCAGGTTGTTCCAAAACGGAGAGGAAGACTGCCGATCACCACGCTGAAAAATCACATCATAGCGTTCCAGGTCTTCTCCGGTACTTTCTCTCAGTTTATCACTGGCTGCTTTGAGCAATTGCAGCGTACGTACTCGCTTTTCCGCATAAGTCAAATCTTCTGGTTCTGCCGGACGGATATTGGGCTTCTCCATCACCGCATTGTGTACCACATTGACTAATCCATAGATGTGGTCCAGCGTTTCCGCACTGGTGCGTGACTCGAGGGTTGTCTTATAATCCAAATCAGCTTGGCGCAAACCTTCGGTGGCCCAGTAGTAGCGAAAGCCCAGACCGTCTACCATTCTGGCGGCTACGGTGCCGGCGTTATAGGTGTCTGGATAATCCGGAATTTCCCGGTAGGGGAGGCTCATATCAGTTGGTATCATTACGTCTTCGGTCTCAGCTTGATTAACGAACTGTGTTTGCAAGAAAATGGTTTCCCAGCTTCCGTCTTCTGTCATCGTACCCACGGTGTAGTTGTAGGTGTTTTCATCCACCATTTCCCAGGCGTCCACTAAATCTGTTCCACCGTAGTTATAAATGTAATAGATAGAATTATTCTCCATCCCCATGAGGCCAGGCGTTACGCCTCCAAATACATCGTATTCGGCGAAGCGGAATTCTTCGACTTGTTGATCGTAATACCGTATTCCGTGGTTGCGTTGTCCCCATTGCTCTTGCTTTCCATCTACAAAACCGTTCGAGCGTGCAATGACCGCAGATCTCTCCAGATCCCATTCAAAACGCACTTCTTGGGCAAATACAGTACCATCAGCCCACTTGCCATCGGCCCGCCAGCTTTTACCAATAAGGGGTGCAAAGGCTGCCCTCAGTTCCTCTACTGGATCAGTTACCTGTTCTAGAATCGCTTGGGTATCCTCCTGGCAGAGGTTTTGCTTGTTGGCCAACAGAAGGCTGGTAGATAATAGGCACCAAAGGAGTAATGAAGTACTTAGTGTTTTACTGGAAAGAAGGCACATAATCTGGTCTTGTATTAACAATCCGGTGGCGGCAAAGGTAAGATTTTTGTGAATCAGCTTTTCGTTGGTAATTCACCTATTCGCAGTAGGTTACCATCTTGATCAAGGGCAGAAAACTCTCTTACGCCCCAGGGCTTATTCTCCAATGGACCATTAGGGTGAATGACATTTGCCGCTTGAAATTCTTGATAAAGTGAATCAATCTCTGTTACCCACAAATAGCAACTGGTGTTTTGAGGAAATATGGGGTTGTTGCAATGCCAAAAGTGGATAGCGATCTCGTCGCGTTTAACGATACCGTAGTTTGCGTCGCACCAGCTGCGTTTAAATCCCAGCTTGGTTTCGTAAAACTCCACTAGGCGTTCCACATCTAAAGCAGCAAGTACCGGATCGCTTGTAGAAAAGGGCATACGATGGTATTTATCATAAAAAAAGTGGCAACGGTTGATGCCGCTGCCACTGCTAAGGTAGCTTAGCTACCTATTCAAGTATGATGCTAGAGGGATTATTCCTTCAGTTTTTCCTCAATCTGCCGCAAACGTGCCTCCATCTGATCTAGTTGTTCCTGTTGTGCTTCTATTTGACTGGCCTGCTCATCAATAATCTGCTGCTGTTCTTGGATAGCTGCTATAGCCAAAGCAGAAAGCTGATTGTAATCCACTAGTAGGGTAGAGGAATCATCTTGTGCTCTTTTCGAATTTTCGGTTACCAATGCTGGAAAATGTTGCTGGAGTTCCTGTGCTAGGAAGCCCATGTACGTTTTCTCTGGTGCCGCTCGATAGTTGTATTGTTTAGGTTGGAGTTGCATTACTCTATCCAGGGTTGCTCCCAGTGGTGCAATGTTGGTCTTTAGGCGCTCATCAGATGTAGCGCTGTAATTCCCGCTTACGTGATCAAACATACCCCGATTCAACCCATTGAAATAAAGGCTGAGCTCACCGCTATCAAAGATGTAGAACTCCCAATTTGAGGTGGGTACCGTGCCGTTGAAAATATTCATACCCCACTCGCCGCCGGTTCCTGCCGCATTCTGTTGTATACGTAGGGGATAGTTGCTGCTATCGTCCGTTCCAGGGTTGTAGCCCACATTGAGTTGAGCGGTTTCCAAAACAATTGGACTTAAGCCGCTACCCGCGGAACTTGCGGCTCTTACGCGTATATCATTAATGCTGGTCCCGGCATCTATTTGCAAGCTCGTTGCTTCGCTTCCAATTTCCAAGGCTCCACCTATGCCGCCACCAATGGTAGCAGCGGGGATACCCCATCCTGTACCCAGGTTATCACCAATCACCAGTTCTTCATCTGGGGCGACATTGTAAATACCCACGTTCCCGAGCACTTCAATGGCGGTGCCTTGGGTATTGTGTACCTGCATAGCTGCTGCTAGTGGATCTCCGCCCTCAACAAAGAGCCCAACTTCGCTTCTACCGTCATTGGCATTGATATAGGCTTTCGTACCTAGCGCAGGCCCAAGAAGATCAAATGGGCCTTCGGAGACAGATAGTCTATTGGTCTGTACTTCTCCGTGAAACCAATGTGCTCCTCCAGCTCCCAGCGAACTGGCCTGTGGATAAGCCGTAACCTGATACAGTGGATTGGTATAGGCTCCGCCACCACCGGTTGCGATGTACCATTCTTCTAAGCTAAAGGTGCTGTAGTTGTTAAGATTCTTCCCACTGGTAAGTTGTATGGCGTGATCAGCATCTGGTGTATTGAGTTCTAGGTCTAAGCTGGAACCTGATACAAACGGATTGTCAGTTCCATCAATGTTGACCTTGCCATAGAGGATGTGCTCCTTATTGCCAAACTGACCATAATAGTGTGCTTCGTGTAGCAATTCCGGGTCAAAAGGATTGATTTCTTCGGTGGTGTCATAATCGTATTGAGCTAAGAAGTAGCTACTTTGATCTTGTTGTTCGTCGTAGCTGCTACTCATTTGTATGGTTTGCGCAATTCCTCCGGGGCCAGCAGGAAACAGTTGCAGCGTAGAAACACCAGCTCCGCGCCCTTGTATAGAGACAAAATTGTCAAATTGGGCCAGCCCGGTCCAGCGGTGTGTGTACACACTTCCTATTAGCCCGGCGTCCTTGTGAAGGCTGTACAGCTCGTAACGGTTTTCGTTGTCTGGGGTACTATTAAGAATGTCGTAATCGTAAAGGGAAAACTTAGTGTTATTTAGGTCGCTAAAGTCAGCTTCCCAGAGCCAGCCCAAATAGGTGTCCTCGTCAAAGGACTGACGAAAAGCCATACTGCTTAAGCCTCCACTATTGTCTCCATTCAGCGCTAAGCGAGTCCGGTCAGTATCAGCTATTTCCACTTTGTCCAGTGGGGTGTCCGTACCCAATCCAATCCGTCCGGTTCCAGTTCTCAAGGCGAGCCCATCAGCGAGTGAGGAACGAAAATATCCCCCTGCACCTCCTGCTGACCCATAGCCGCTAATCCCGTAGCCCGTTGGTGATTCCGACACGCCATATACACCTGCGTAGGAACTCGATAGGTTTACACCATATACTCCGTGTGCATTACCACCTTGTCCTATCACACCAGCATGATTACTGATGAGATCTCCGCCGTTCAATCCAGTACTACCGGCAAGACCATAACCGGTTAGGGTGTTGGGGTTATGCAAGTGGAGTAGTGCGGTAGATTCTTCCTGCTCACGGAAGTAGGGGACGTTTAGTTCGGTATTGTATGCTCCGAGGTTGACGATTCCGCCACCGTTGCTCAGTGTTAGCTGATCACCCACTAAGCTAAGGCTCTGGAGTTCGTTGGTAGGGCTAGCATCATTGGCACTGATTAGATCACCGACGATACCAATCCCGGAGCCTGCAGTATAGTTACCTGCCGGTCCTTGCGGTCCTGCTGGGCCAGTTTCGCCTTGTGGGCCAGGAATGCCTTGTGGGCCAGGAATGCCTTGTGGGCCGGGTAGCCCTTGCTCCCCTTGTAGTCCGGCCGGACCAGTATCACCGACTGGCCCTGCTGATCCGGGGATACCTTGTGGTCCCTGCTCGCCCTGCGGACCGATCGGTCCCTGCGGGCCAGGATTACCCTGTGGCCCGGCCATTCCCGCTTGTCCTTGTGGCCCGCTTGGTCCAGTTGCACCCTGTGGACCTGGTACACCTTGTGGTCCTTGCGGACCCTGAATTTGACCCACATTGGTCCACATGCTGCCGTCCCAAACGTAGCCATCACCATTTGCTGCTACAATGTACAGGTCTCCTTCTGTATTGCCGTTCGCTGGTAAGTCGCCGATAGTAGGTACGGTACCTTGAATAGATACACCGGTTCCATCTTGTCCGGCGGGGCCTTGAGGACCAGCAGGCCCGGGGATACCTTGTGGTCCAGTTTCTCCTTGGGGCCCCTGTGGGCCTGCTACCCCAGCTGGCCCAGCTACACCGGGTGCTCCTTGTGGCCCTGCAGCACCAGTGTCTCCTTGAGGTCCCTGAGGTCCGGCGGGACCAGGAGTACCAGCCGGAATATTGATAGTATTTCCATTACTGATGCTGAGCTCGCCGGTTGTGGCGTCAAAGGATAGGGTTTGGTTATCACTGCCAGCTCCAACTTCAAGCATGACGGAATTGCCATTGGTGAGGGTTAAGGTTTGCGTGATTGGGTCATACTCCAACTCTTGCAGTTCATCGGTAGGATTTCCACCGCCACCATTGCCACTTTCTCCGGCGTAAATGGCGTAAGGAACAGATAAAAGTTGGCTAGTGCCCAGGTTCAGGTAATTGGTGCCTCCATTGGGATCGATATCAATTTTGAGGTAATAGGGGTGATTGGCCCAGTCTACGTCTTCCATGCTTCCGCTAATCGGACTGCCGTTGCCAATGGCGAGATCAAAAACGCCAAGTGGACTAGTGGTAATAACGTGGCGCTCGGAATAGTCGATAAAACCACTAGCGCCGTCGCGGACCATGCTCACTCGTACGGCTAGGTTGGCGTTGTTGTAGGGACTACCCATAGCGTCGCGGGCTACGGCCTGGAATTTGAATTGTTTTGGAGCTTGCGCAAAAAGCGTGATGGCCGCAAAAAGAAAGAGGAATAAGCTTAAGATCTTATGATTCATGATAGGAGTTTTAGTAGCTCAGTTTTAGGATTTGAAAAGTGCCTTGGCGTCCATTGTTATCTCGTAGCTGCAGGTGGTAACTTCCAGCGGGGAGTCTGCTAAAGTCAATGATGCTTTGGTATTGGATATCCTCGCGCTGCCCAATGAGTCGTCCTGCACTGTCGTACAGTAAGGCCTGGGTAGGGCTGTTCGTTGGGAGTTGAATCTGGACCTGATCTACAGTAGGGTTGGGATAGATTTTGACCTCCCAATTGGCGGGTAGTATGTTTTCAGACGAAACCAGCAGATCGTAATAGGACCGGTGAAATCCTTCTCCAACTTGGACATCGGTACCGTATTCTGCTACCGCTATTTCACCTACCGTGAAGTGTAGACTGCCAAAGATCAGATTGTCGTAATAGTCGCCACTATTACCGATCACTGTCCTGGGGAGGTCCTGTGCAGCTAATGAAAATATTCCTAACCCGAAGGCCAGGCCTAAGAGGTAGAACTTTGATTTGGAAAATGAGTGGTAGGACCTTTTAGAGTGCATGGACAAATAGTTGATTTGCCCTTTGGTGTGCTAAAAGGAGAGAAGGTCAACATCCTCGCCTAACTTTTTTTCTCAGGGAGAAGGTTAGGCAGAAAGAAATGGCTTAGTAGAGATGCTTAATGGCACTTGAAGTAGTCAAAGGGCTCTAGACAATCTAGGCAGCGGTACATAGATTTGCAGGCAGTGGATCCAAACTGAGCGATCATAGTTGTATTGCGGCTACTACAGCGGGGACATTCCACTTTCTTATCATCCTGAAAAAGGGCGTGTTTATCTACGTTACCGGGTTCGGGTGGGGCAATGCCGTAGGCTTTCAGTTTTTGTTTGCCAGACTCGGTCATCCAGTCTGTGGTCCAGGCCGGGGAGAGGACGGTGGTAACTTGCACAGGATCGTATCCGTGATCTTGCAAGACTGCCCGGATGTTAACTTCAATGGTATTCATGGCGGGGCAGCCCGAGTAGGTAGGTGTAATTACTACTTCCACATGCCCATCGGCGGTTTGTTTTACATCGCGGACAATGCCCAGGTCGGTTACCGTTAGCACGGGAATCTCAGGATCACTCACTTGTTCCAGGATGTCCCATACGGCTTGTAAATCGAGGGTTATTTGATCTGCCATCGCCAGTTGAATTAATTTCATACATGTAACAAACAAACGTTCGTTCGGGTTGCAAGTTACGACTTTTCGGTTTTTCCTCAAGCTTAGGGTAGACCAAACGACCGTGGGGAAAAGAATTCGCTTTAGTTCGTCACTAACGAGACCATAGTTTATGTCAATTTCCAGGATACCGGAATAGTCGCTCAATTCTTGTTAGCTTATCCGCCCAAATACATCAGCTATGAAACTCTTTTGTTCTGCCTTTCTATCAAGCCTTTTCTTTTGTGCGCTCTTTGCTCAACAGACTGGTCACTTTCAGTTGGAAATAGATTTTGATGAAGCCGATTATGACTTCACCCGTACTCTTTATTTCCATGTGCCAACTGATTATGATTCGGCTACTTCCTATCCATTGGTAGTTGGGTTCCGTGGTGGACCACATAGTAATGCCGGACAATTCAGGACACAGCTCACCTTTCTGGCGGATAGTATGCAGGCTATTATTCTGTGTCCAGAAAATGCAGCACACTTTTGGAATGAGGAAGGGCTGACCAAACAGCTTTTTCGCTACGCAGTAGACACTACCCAGGCGATGTACAATATTGATCCAGACATGATCTACTTGACCGGCTTGTCCTACGGTGGCCGTCATTCCGTAATTGTGACGATGGATACGGATGACGGTACCATTCCTAATATCCGAGGAGTCATTCCTTTTGCTCCTGGTTCAGATAGTCAGTTTCAGCCGGATTATGAAGCGGTAGATCAGTTTCCTCCGGCCTGTATCTGTATTGGTTTATGGGATTCGGACAACTTTATCAATGTAGCTAACCAACTACATGATGATCTGCAGAACAATGGAGCAGAAGTATTACTTAACGAAATTGAGAATGTGGGCCACACCACGGCCTTCGACGCTTTTCCCAGCGAGATGATGGAGTGTATTCGCTTTATTGATGGGACCTATGAAGTCACAAATGTAGCGGAGCCTTCAATCGCTGCGGAGGTGCGTATTTTTCCCAATCCAGTAGGTGATTTTTTGCAAATTGCTATACCCCTGGATTGGGAAGTGCAGAAAATTTCCGTTACCAATGAATTAGGGCAGACGCTAAAAGAGTTTTCGACAACGCAGAGAAGCTTACAAATGCCGAATTGGCGCAGTGGGAACTACTGGCTGATATTGGATACCAATCAAGGACAAGTCACAAAGCCGTTCGTTTTGCAGTAGCATCGATTGGTATCCAATATTTACAACGGGAGAACTAGTTTTTAATCCAGCTTTTCTGGCCCAGGAATTGTCCTTGCGGATTAATCAATTTAAGCCAGTAAACCCCGCTTGCCAGGTTTGGGGTATCCACCTGATCTTGCGACCAATTACCGGATCGTACGAGCTGTCCTGTACTATTATAGAGTTGCCAGGAACCTTCTAGTGGTGCGTTTTTCCAGGAAAACCAATCTGTTCCAGGGTTTGGGTATAGTTGTAATGCGTGTTCAGGAATCACATTTTCGGTGTTTGTAAACAGCATACAATTGACTGGATCGGGGAGGGGCTGAGTACCGAAGACACCACCCTCATCACTGCCTAAAAAGGTAACGTCACAGTCCGGAGTAACGGAAAAGCGCCAGGTGTAGAAATTATCGCAACCATCAAAGCAGTCATTCCATTCGTAGCGAAATTCGTAGAGATGATCCCCATTGTCATCCGTATTGTAACCAATCTGTCCGGCACCGCCAATCAGCAAATCGGGTTCTACGTATTCGATACCTGGTACACTATTACTGATGGAATCTGCTAGTGCAAAAATGTTCCAGATCTGATCACTGTAGAGCACCCCGGCGCCAAAACTGAAGTAACTCTGGAGCGAAAAGTTATGCTGTGCCAAGAGTGTGTCCAGAATTTCGTTTCCGGTAAGGGTATTTCCAGCTTGCCAGGCTGCAGCGATTGGTGAATTAGTATCCACGCCGATGATCATGCCAAATACCGCTGGGGAGTTCACAACATCATGTACACAGTAGAGATTGAAAGCAGAGTCGGCCTGCGGTAGCTCATTCATAACGTTAAGAATGGCCGCTAATCCTTCAAAAATACTATCCTGCACACTGGCGGGAATTTCGATCAAGGCATTATCGGGGCTGTTTTGTGCTTGCATCCGTTTCATCGCCAGGCCTTTTACATCCTGGTCGTAGAAGGTTCGTAAAGCTTCGGGAACACTACAATTGGAAGGGACCTGCGCAGATGTCGTTAGGTAGCACAGCACAAAGAATAGACTAGATAAGTATTTCATTTTTCAAGTTTTGGTGATTTCCACAGTCGCATAGACGGTCCGGTAGAATAGCTAGGTTGGGTTTGTTGACTTACAAACTTCCCCTTTGAAGATACTTGATCATCGGTAATTGGTTGAAATAAGTGGGTAATAAAAAATCATTCATTTTTATATCTAATTCTCAATTGGGTGATTACATTTGCAGCATAAAGAAGAAAAGCCCGTGCTCTTCTAACACCAACCGCACTTCACTTACTTATATTTTTTGATTTTTCTCGTGCCGCTTCGGTTACCCTTTCGCGTATTGGGCAATCAAAGTGTGTACTTATTACTTCATTCATACTACTGTTTTTGAATTATGAAAATTCGCAATCTCATTTTGTTTTTCGCGCTCTTCGCTATTGGCGCACTTAGTGCTCAAGTTACTCCCGTTGCGGAGCTAGATCTACCCGGAAACGGCAAAAGCATCAATATTCACGATTTTACTGGAATTCCGGTTATTCAAACCACGGAAGCCTACGTTGCCGTTAACCCAGTAACCAGAGAAGAACTCTGGCGCATAGATCGTAAGCAAGGTGCTGGTACTATGGAAGCCCTGGGCGGAGAGGTATCCGACTATTTTGATATTCTCAGTACGGCTTTCGCCTACGTAAATGGCTCAATTGTCAATGTTGTTACTGGAGATGTACTCGTTGACGGTGCAGCCGATGAAATCAAAGGTTTCTCTACCTTTTACATTGTACCCGATGCCGACTTGGTATTGGTAGAACTACAGGCCAAAGGTGCAGTACGCCTGTACGGTCTTGACCCTTTTGCTATGGAAAAGAAGTGGGGGGTACAACTCCGCGAGCAGAGTGGTCTGGGACAGGCTGTGGGTTCTTTAGAAACGGACGGCCCTGGCCCATACGTGATTCCACCACTGCTAACTGCGGCGGGTAATTTGCTTTACCACAACGACAAATTCCTGGCCTCTATCGACCTGAGCAACGGTAACTTACAATGGAATAACAAGCTGAACCCCGGCTACATCTTCCAAAATGATGACGCTACTAAGCTGTTGGTAGCGGAAAAGCGTGGTGGCCTGGGTGGCGCTATGACGGGTGGTGGTGACGGTGGCGCTCCACGTAAGTTTAGCAAGTCTCTGTATTTGCTTGATGCTAGTACTGGTGAAAGCCTATGGACTAAAGGCGATAGCAAGATGGACGGTAATATTCAGTTTATTATGCCTTACGATGGTGGCTACATGGTGGTACACGACGAGGGTTTCAATATCTACGATTACACTCCTGGAAAGCAAGCCGAAGGTCGTTGGAAGAAGGACTACTCTGAAAAAGGCATCAAGGACATCATAGTACAGGATGACGGTTTGATGCTATACTTCAAAAATCGCCGTATGTTGATTGATCCAGCAACTGGTGATGATGTTTGGCGAAAGGCCGAAAAGCTAGAAAGAGAACCATCCGCCTTCTTTATGGCCCGCCGGACGGGTGAAACACAAGTAGGTGACAATTCCTTTTACCGCATGGGTAATCGGATGATCGTTAACACGAATGGCCGTACAAACTCCTATAATTGTGATGCTTACGACTACGATGAAGACAGCAAGTTACTCGTAATTACCGATTTCGACGAAGAGGAAAACGGCAGTGTCATCAAGGTTGGACCATGGCCACACAAGGCTTGGGCCGTAAACATGGAATCGGGTGAAACCAAGCGCACGGGCTACGGATTACGCAAAGCCGTACAAGGTGTATCCAAAGTGGAAAATGGTTATTTTTTCTACAACGACCGGGCATTTGCACTGGTGGACTTTGATGGCAGCAGTTGGACCAAGGTGAAAGAGGAATATTATCCTGATCCATCTCGCGGAGAACGCTTCCTAAAAGGAGCGGTTGGTAGCTTGGCTCTGGGCGCTGCCTCTGTACAAAACGGTTTGGCGGGTTCCAGTGCCGTAATTACTAACGATGCTGGTGCGGTTAACCGTTACGAGGCTCGCCAGAATGCACTCGAGGGTACTGGTGATGTAATGGGAGATATGGTAAAGCGCCGTCGCGTAGGTCGCGTTGAAGCAGAGTTTGCCTATTTCTTCGCCCGTAATGATGACAATGATTTGGTGTTGTTCAAGATTGACAAGGATACGGGAGAGGACGTAAAGCAGTATCCTTTCAGCGATAAGCAGCCTGTTTACGAAGTAGATAATGCTTCTAGTCAGCTGTTCTACATTGTAGACAACAAGCTGCAGGTTTTTGAGCTGTAATCACAGCCCTCTGTGATGCCTTCAGGCCGCGCCTTCTACTACAGGAGGCGCGGTTTTTACTTACAAAAGAGTTAGTAAGGCACGGATCGGTAAGTATATGGTTTCCTAAGCTGAAAGAAGGCTGGAACTTGTATAGCTCACTAGAACTTTTTACGGTACTGCGCAAGGGGCGCCACGCTGCTAGTGTGCAACGAATTCGATTAGGTCTAGATCATCGCTCCTACCAGTTCGGGCTGGGCTTAAATCTACTGTCAGTCAGTACCGATTGGACCTTGCTGGATGACAACCTCGGCTTGTTTATCCGCCACGCTTTCTGATATGAGGCTTTTAACTTGTTTCTTTGTTTTTAAACTTCTGGGTACCCGATCCAACTATCCAGTAGACTTACCGTTTTATCAAAGAAACAGACGTACTGCCAATGGCCATTCCTTCAGTTAAGAAAGTTCAAGAGCTTACTGGGCACAATGGAGCAATCTATGCGCTGGCACCCGGGCCAGAACCCAACACCTTTTTATCCGCTGGTGGTGATGGCTGGATTGTGCAATGGTCATTTAAAGAAAAAGATGAGCAAGGAGCGCTATTAGGTCGCCTGGTAGCCAAAGTGGATACCCAGGTATTTAGTATCGCCTATATTCCTACCACAGATACGGTAGTGGCGGGAGATATGAATGGTGGTGTTCACTGGCTTAATTTAAAGGAGGATCGTCCGAATCGACACCTGGCACATCATAAGAAAGGTACGTTCGGTTTTCATCTGTTAGATGATGAACTCTTTAGTATAGGTGGCGATGGAATAATCACCCGATGGGATATTTTGCGCCAAAGTAGCAGCGAAAGTTTGCATTTGAGTAGTCAGGCACTACGTTCAATTATCGGCCTGGATGCCCAAGGAGAATTATTGGTTGGTAGTAGTGAT
The DNA here is from genome assembly GCA_038528965.1 of Bacteroidota bacterium. Lineage (GTDB taxonomy): Bacteria > Bacteroidota > Bacteroidia > Chitinophagales > Saprospiraceae > Lewinella. The sequence continues at coordinate 116,091 of JBCBEC010000011.1, forward strand.
CATAATATCTACCGCATTGGTATAGCTGATCTTGATCTGAGAGAGACGGTTAAGGCGGCCCATGACAACTCGGTTTTCGCTTTGCACGTTTCTGATTCCAATCCCGCAATGCTCTACAGCGGGGGGCGTGACGCACATCTTAGACAATGGTCGGTAGGCACAACCCTTACCCAAAAAGAGGCCCAACCTGCTCATTGGTTTACCATTAATCATTTGATAGCTGATCCCACGGGCACCCTGCTCTTTTCCGCGAGCCGGGATAAGACCATTCGCATTTGGGATCGTCGCAGCTTTACACTTCGCAAAACCTTAGATGCTGCTCGGGATGGCGGGCATGTCAATAGTGTGAATCGTTTGTTGTGGATAGAAGGTACTTCCTACTTTGTGAGTGCTAGTGATGATCGTGTGATGATTGTCTGGGAAGTAGGCTAGGGGAGTAGTTCAGCACTATTCTGTTCCTGGCAAGAAAGGTACAAATCGGAAAAGCCCATGATCTTCGGTGGTCCATTTATCTTCTGCTATCCTTGTTATTCGCAACATCCGCTGGCTGTCTTCACCGACAGGAATTACCAGTTTACCTCCAATAGCCAGTTGTTCTTTCAGTGTACTAGGCACCGTTTTGGCACCTGCAGTGACGAGTATACTGGCAAAGGGGGCCATTTCTGGAAGCCCCTTGTAGCCATCTCGATGATAGGATCTGATTCTACTCAAACCCAATACCTTAAACATTTGCTGGGCGGACTGAAAAAGCGGGCGATGCCTTTCGATGGTAAAAACGCGAGCGCCCATCAGTGCCAGTACCGCCGCTTGGTAGCCACTACCAGTGCCCACCTCCAATACTTTATCGCGGGCTTTAATTTCCAGCAAAGCAGATTGAAAGGCTACCGTATAGGGCTGGGAAATTGTCTGATCGCAATTAATGGGAAAGGGCTTGTCTTGGTAAGCCCATTCTTCGAAAGCCTTTTCCAGGAAAAAATGGCGGGGGAGTTGCCCAATGGCGTTAAGGACAGCATCATTATCGATACCCTTTGCCCGTAGTGTGGCGACGAGTTGGCGGCGTTGACCTTTATGTTTGTAGGTATCCTGCAAAAGTGATTGTGCTTTGGTCGACACTTTGGTGATGGTGGATTGTATTGGGCAGACCGCCTTCGGCGGGCCCTCCCTTACCAAGGCCGGGGCATAACCTCATTCCGCCCTGCGGAACAAAGCATGGGATTCACACCCTTTGTCATGATCAATCATCACAAAGGCCATCTTAATCCTATCCAGTTGTCAATAGCTAAAATTATTCTGTTCGTTTTACCGACTGCGCTGGTCCGCGGAAGTCAGCCGGCGTTTTGGTCTAAGCGGATATGCTATGACTGAGCTGAATAACAATTTTAACAAAATTATGTGTCAATTGCAAGCGATTTGCAATTTTTTATTGGCAAATGCTGTTTAGACCCCCAGGTCCTTCATGATTTGATCAATCTTACCGTCTAGCTGCGTCTCCGTTGCGGCAAAGGCAGCCGTATTGGCTAATGGCGTATTGGTGCTACAGTAGAACTTGATCTTGGGTTCCGTACCAGAAGGACGGGCAGAAATAATACTGCCATCTTCGGTAAAGAACTGGAGTACATTGCTCTTCGGAAAATCCAATTGATCTACTGACCCATCAACATTGGTAGAGGTGCCATTCAGATAGTCTTTGATAACACTTACCTTTGATCCACCCAATTCTTTGGGGGCATCATTGCGGTACTTCTCCATCAGTGCAGCAATTTCCTCAGCACCGCTCTTTCCTTTCTTGGTGATGGCAATGAGCTTTTCTTTGTAGCAGCCATATTCTACGTAGATGTCCAGCAGAGCATCCCAAACACTGCGGCCTTGGTCTTTGTAGTAGGCCGCCATTTCAGCAATCATGGCGCAGGATACTACTGCATCCTTATCACGTGCGTGTTCACCTACCAGCAGTCCGTAGCTTTCCTCGCCACCGGCCAAAAATGTCTTTTGCCCTTGCATGGAGGTCATGATTTTTCCTATCCACTTAAAGCCCGTTAGTGTATTGAAGCATTCTATGCCTTTAGACGCCGCCATCTTATCAATCAGGTAAGAGGTAACAATCGTCTTTACGATGTATTGCTTACCGGTGAGTTTACCACTTTCCTGCCAGGCCGTCATCACATAGTTGATCAATAATGCAGCAGTCTGATTTCCGTTCAGTAAAACGAAATCGCCCTCACCATTTTTGATAGCAATGCCCACGCGATCGGCGTCTGGATCATTAGCCATGACCAACTCTGCGTTGGTAGCCTTTGCCTGATTCAGTGCCATGGACAGCGCCTCTTCCTCTTCGGGATTAGGATATATTACCGTTGGGAAGTTGCCATCCACTACCATCTGCTCTTCCACTAGTTGTACGTTGGTGAATCCAAAACGCTCCAGCGCGGGAGGAACCAAAACACCACCGGTACCGTGGATAGGTGAAAAGACAATGGCTAAGTCATGTTGATTTTGAATAGCCTCTTTAGAAATGGATAGCTTCAAAATTGCCTCCAGGTATTTTTCGTCCATGGCTTTGCCGATGGTCTCTATCTTGTCCTCCTGGGCGGCAAACTTAATTTCGTCTACACTCTTAATCTTACGCACTTCCTCCATCACATTCACATCGTGTGGCCCGGTCAGCTGTCCACCGTCGGCACCGTAGGCTTTGTAGCCATTGTATTCTTTAGGGTTGTGCGAAGCGGTAAGCATTACGCCACTTTTGCAGCCCAGTTCACGAATGGCGAATGATAATTCCGGCGTAGGCCGTAAGCTCTCAAAGAAGTAAACGTAGATACCGTTAGCGGAAAACACCTCTGCTACTAGCCGGGCAAAAGTGTCAGAGTTATTGCGGCAATCGTAGGCAATGGCTACTTTGATTTGCTCATTAGGATACAGCTGTAGCAGGTAATTGGCCAAACCCTGCGTGGCCATCCCGAGCGTGTATTTATTGATGCGGTTAGAACCCACACCCATGATGCCACGAATACCACCGGTGCCAAATTCCAGGTCCTTATAAAAGGCATCGGTCAGCTCCGTATATTTTTCCGCTGCCAGCAGATCGCGAATGTGCTGTTTACTTTCTTCGTCGTAGTTACCATTGAGCCACTGATCGATATTCCCCTGTACCGTTGGTTCTAAAGCCGATGCCGACATTCCGTTTCATTTTTTTGGTGTGAACGATGGGAGGATTACCGTAGGTAACTTCCTCAGCAGTAAAGTTACCACACCCTTCAATAAGTGCCTTGCATTGTGAATGAATTTTTTTTATCTTTACAACAATATAATTCTACTGCACCCGTTTATGAGGTGTAGTTAAATAAAAAACCAGTCGATCCAAACTTTACATCATCATCAGGATCGTCAAAGAATAATAACTGGGGTTTAGTTTTCTATTGTGAAAGTGCGGTTACTACTGCACTTTCTTTTTTTTATCTTGCCTGCCACCACAATGTCCATTGCGGAGGCTAATCCAACGACTGGAATCTCTGCTGCCAAATAAAACCAAGATGGTTGTTCGCCCTTTTGCTGCTGTACTTTCTAGGCCCAAGCAGATTCCTGACTACCCTTCCTTCCTGGATCAAGTGAAGGAAAAATTCACCACTTTCCGAGATCAAAAGTATTTCTCGGCCTCCCGGCCAGCTGCCATGTACGTTTATCAAGTCATTGAGGGGGGACAATCTCGCACCGGCCTCATTGCTGCAGTATCTATTCAAGATTATTTAGAAGAAAGGGTAAAACGCCACGAGCATACGCTGGTAGCGAAGGAGGTGAAGCAGGCGGAGCTCTTATTGCAGCGCCAAGCTGTCGTTAAACCCGTTTTATTAGCCCACCGGCATCATCAGGCGCTGGCCGATTTATTAGCCAGTTATACCAATCAGCATTCCCCCGTCCAGGAATTACACCTACAATCTCCGGATGAAACGCACCGGCTTTGGGCCATTAGTGATCTGGAGGAGATAGAGTTGATTCAATATTATTTCGGTCGCTATATCCTCAATACTTACATCGCGGATGGTCACCACCGATTCAGTGCCATTGCCCGCCTCTACCAGCAAAGAGAAGCCAGCCAGGAACATAATCCTTACGGTTATTTAATGTGTGCCTTGTTTCCCGAAACAGCTTTGCAGATTCATAACTTCAATCGCGCGGTGAAAGGCCTAAGTGATGGTCGAAGTGCATTGTCTTTTATGGCTTCCCTATCTCGCTTCTTCAACATCAACCCTTTAGCGGAAGCACGTGAACCATTGCGTTCTCACGAAATGACTATGCTGTTACAGGGGGAGTGGTTTAGTTTACGCTGGCGCGAGAAAACGCTCCAACAAAACTCGGCGGCTGGCCTGCCTACACTGGACGTTTCGATGCTCAATTACTATGTCCTGCAGGAAGTTTTGGGTTTCACTGATATTCGCAATGACAAGCGCATCAAATACATTGAAGGGCCACGTGGATTAGCGGCTCTAGTCGAAGCCTGTGAAAATAAACCGGTGGTTGCCTTTTGTTTGCACCCCCTTGGTTGGGACTCCTTCTTTCGAGTTATTGATCACGGCTTGGTATTACCACCCAAGAGTACCTGGTTTGAGCCTCGTATGCGCAACGGTATTGTAGTACAAATGATCGCTGCTCAAGAATAATCAGAATCTATCAGAACAATGTAAAGCCTTCCCTTATTCCGAAGGCAATTTCTTTTCCCGCTTCATTATAGGCTGTAGCCTCCGCCACAAACATACTCTTTGGTAATCTTAGAAGTTCGTTCCGAGGTTAACGTTGATTAAACCAGACTCTTCTTCAGAAAACCCTAGGAGTACGCTCAAGGTATAGGAGCGGCTCAGCGGGACAATGTAGAACCCACCACCGTAGGACTGCTTAAAAGATTCCTGAGTATCCGCAGCGGGGTCTTGTACAAAACCACTATCGTAAAAGGCCCTAAAACCGAGTACTACCGGTAGCAGGGTATTGCGCCACAAAGCGACCGGAGCTCGAAACTCGAGGTTATAATAGAAATAACCCTCTCCAGTAAAGCGGAAGTTTTGGTAGCCACGTAGTCCTTCGTTCATCCCCAAATTAGGCAGCCGATAGAACGGCGTTTCTCCCTGCGTATCCGCCCAACCCACCCGAGTAGCCAGGGTAATGGGATATCGACGTGTACTGAAAAAGAATTCCGCCGCTAGCTTGCTCACACCAAATTCTACATCGCTGCCGTAGCCCAACTGTTGACTAGCCAGAAAACGGAAACCGCGCGAAGGGAATACCGGATGATCCCGAAAATCAAGCTCCAAGCTGGGGTGCAGATAAGCCCAACTCAGCGCTCCCGTACCAAAGAATGAATCATTCCCTTCTAGAATAGTACCCTCGGTGTCAGTGGTCAAATTATCCTCGTACCCCAGGCGTAGCTGGAACGAGCTGCGCTGCCGGAAGATGCGGCGTAAAGCGACTTCGCCCTGGTACCGTTGTAGGCTCACCAGATAAAAGTTATCGTCAAAAGCTGCTTCGTCTTTCAAGGTGTTATTACCAATACCGAAGAAGAAATTATAGAAGGCGGGGCGCTCTACCTGGGCCATAGCTAGCACATCCCATTTGTGGAGCACATGATGCCAGTCGCCCTCGTAAGAAAGATTAAAGTTTCCTAAGGTACTAATGGAACCTTGTACCCGATGTTTGCTGCTATAGTCTCTACGGGTAAAACTGCGTCGGGTGAATTGTGCACCTCCTCCGAAAGATACACCCGCAAAGGTGTTAAATCCAAGTGATGCTATCGGAAGGTAGGTATTATATTCGTAGGCGTCGCGATGGTAGTAGTACAATTCGTCACGCCAGTTATCCACGCGTTTACCGCCACTTTGGAGTTGCACCTCGGCCTTGGGCGACTTCTCATACACCCAAGTGTGTCGCCGCTTTTGCTGGATATCCGAATTATCAGTAATCCGATCTCTGCCCGGGCCACCAATGATGCGTATTGGTATGGCGTCATTGGCCTCACCCTGAATATCAAAGACATCTGCTTCTCCGAGACCGTAAATCCGAATTTCCTTGGTCTCTTCGGCAAGAAAAGTCCGGTCGTAAAGAACGCGTCCTTTTTGATCACCTTTAGGATCAATAATCTGGATATGAGTACTGCCGTCTTCCTTACGGAGAATATCGAATTGCTCTTCCTTATTCGTTCCTACTACATCCACGTAGCGGGCGTGGAGTTCATAGTATTCCTCTGCGTAGGCTGTGAGTTTATCCAGTCTGGTCTTGAGTTTTTCGCTAATGATCGCACCGGAAATGGGCTGTACCTCCTTCGGTAAGCTAGCAATGGCGGTATCAATTTTTCCTTCCGATAATTGTTCTTGCAGGTATTGGGCTTCCGCCAAAAAGTCTTTCCGCTCCAGGGGGCTCAAGAGCAACCGGTCCATGTGGCGTGCTTGAAAGGTGAGGGAGCGAATATTGGGATCTTTAAAACCGAAGTTTTCCAGATTGGGAACCGCCCATTGCCGGCTGGCCAACCAGGGAAAGAAACCATCCAGTTTGGAAAAAGCATGATCCCGATCTCTGGGAATTGGGCGAATAATCTCCTGGCCGTTATCCTGTTTAAAGCCTGCCCATTTCCAGTTGTCCTCGTGTTTACTCCAATCGCCAATAAGGATGTCAAACAGGCGTGCGCGCGCAAATTCGTGAGCATCAATACTGAGGTCCTGATCGTCATAACGTTCATCGAAGAGCTCAAAGCTTTTGTAAATATCATCGGCTCCAAAGGTGCCGGGCCGTGTTTTATTTTTTCCTTTAGGTCGCACCTCCAACATACCCAGCATGCCACCAAACTGATCGCGGAAGCGGCTCAGCCGTGGGATATCTCCCAAAACATAGAGCTCGGGCTGCGCGTGCAGAATATCTACCTCGTCCAGTAAACGCGATACCGGCATGGCGCCGTAAGGATGCTGTGAACTGGTTTGATCACGGGTGATGTAGGCAATAATCGTATTACGTAATTCAAGATTGAGGGTTCCGGCAGGATCTTTATCCACGGAGCGGAATACAAAGGAACGTCCATCCTCCGCCCGCAGTTTTACCGATTTGGTTTGTCGTCCTCCTCCACGCTTGGTAGGGGAGAGGCCACCGTAGATGGTATCCAGATCAAGTAAAGGAACCCGGACTGGTTCGGTCCAACTGCTGCGGTAGTGATCGCCGAAAAAGAAGCGCCTGCTAGCGCCCACTTCGTATTGTGACCCTCCAACAACTAGTGTGTCTACCGGGAGCACCGGCTTGATCAAACGTGCGGGGTCTACTTCTTTAAGACAGGGCTGGTAGTTGGGGTTAGGTGGCGTGCTGGCATTCTCCACTGGAATACAAGGCTGGTCGAAAAGCATTAACCTCCGGCTCAGGGCGATACCCTCTTGGCTTACTTCATTAAAAGTGTACGTCACTCGACCATCAGCCTGAAGGTCAATCACACTAAAGCCCGCCTCTTGGGCGGCGAAAATTGCGGGTTTGTGCTGAGCCACCCATTGTGCTTGACTTGGTGCTCCGCTGTTGATTAAATAATTATTGCGGTACTCCAGCACTTGCTGATTTGGTTCGTGGCTACTCAAAAAAAGGAGTCCTTCGTGCTGATAAGTCAGATCAGTAAGCGCTTTGCCGAAGGGGGCGAATTGAGCGTTGTGGATCTCTTCCGGTCGACCAATGTTTTGCCGATAGGCAGTTTGAATCCCTCCCCAAAGCGGTGGAAAGAGATAATCGCTGACGGGAAATTCTCCTCCGTAGCGTCCTTGGGAAGCAAAGGGGTAATGTCCCGCAATTATGATGTTCTTGTCCAGGTTTTCCTCTACGGCATCGTTCAATTCCTCAAGGATAATGGCGGGTTCGGCAAACTCACAGTCAGCATCAGCGGGCAGTGGTTTGCGAAAAGGATGATTCCACCATTGAGTATTGAGTAGGAGTACTAAGGTTGATGATGATAGCTCAAGCATCTCTGGCCCTGGGCAGCCAGACGGACTGGACCAATGCAAATTCTCCAGTTCCAACTCTTCCAGAAAATCTTCCAATGCTCGTACTGCAGCCCAACCTTGCCGGCCACTCTGATCCCAATCACGGTCACCAGGAAGGAGATAATAGTGAACCTCGGGGGTAGCTTGGATTAAATTGATGAGAGGGGTCAAAGGGGTAAATGCATCCGCTTGCTTGGCAAGAATATCTTGCCCATCTTTCACGTAATCGCCCGTCAGTAGAACAGTGGTGGAAACCTGGCTTGAGCTCAGGTATCCCTGTAGGGCACTGAAAAAGGTAGGTGAAGCATCAGCGGTATTACCCAAAGTAACAATCCGCTCCTGCGCTCCTAATAATCCGGGGGTATATAGGAGTAATAACAGAAGGTGGGTGGTTACAACAGAGCGAGTGATAGCTTGAAACATAATCTAATGTACTAAGGTATGTCTGGCTCAAGGTAAAGAAATGATGGATTGCTTACTTTTTTCTCCTAGAAGGTCGCGCTGATACCACTGCTCAGGAATAATGCCCGTTGAGTCAACCTATTTCGATGCTGAGTTGGTTTTCTTTTTGGGGTGAATAAAACCTATCTTTGCCGCCCCAAATTGAATCTAACCAAAATACCAAACCAACATGCAAGAAGTATATATCGTCGCGGCCCTGCGAACACCACTCGGAAGCTTTGGCGGCGTACTGTCCAGCATTGCTGCTCCGGAGCTTGGCGCAACGGCGATCAAAGGCGCCCTGGAGGCGGCCGGACTTACCGCAGAACAAGTAGAGGAAGTTTACTTTGGCAACGTTTGTAGTGCCAATTTAGGTCAAGCCCCCGCACGACAAGCCGCCCTCAAGGCTGGTATTCCGATCAGCGTACCTTGTACTACCGTAAATAAAGTTTGTTCCTCAGGTATCAAGTCGGTGATGATTGGCGCGCAAGCTATCATGACCGGGCAGCAAGATATCGTTGTGGCCGGAGGTATGGAAAGTATGTCTAATGTGCCGTATTATGTACCTAATGCACGTTGGGGAAGTAAATACGGCGACCGTACCTTAGTGGATGGTCTGGCAAAAGATGGCCTCACTGATGCCTACGACGGGCAAGCGATGGGTATTTGTGCCGATGCCACGGCCGAGAAGTATAACATCAGCCGGGAAACGCAAGACGAATATGCCATCTCAAGCTATAAGCGTGCAGCGGAGGCTACCAGCCAAGGCTGGTTTAAAGATGAGATCGTACCCGTAGCTGTTCCCCAACGCAAGGGCGACCCTGTAATGGTGACAGAAGATGAGGAGTACAAGCGAGTGAAGTTTGAGAAGATTCCTAATCTCCGTGCGGCCTTTACCAAAGGTGGTACGGTTACCGCAGCTAACGCATCCACCATCAACGATGGAGCTTCCGCTATTATCCTGGTGAGTAAACGTAAGGCAGAAGAATTAGGCCTCAAGCCTTTGGCTAAAATCGTTGCCTTTGCGGATGCCGCACAGGAGCCACAATGGTTTACTACTGCTCCTACTATTGCCGCACCACGTGCGCTGGAAAGAGCAGGAATGACTTTTGATGATGTCGATTACTACGAAGTCAACGAGGCATTTTCGGTGGTGAGTCTCGCTTTTGCTCAGGAGCTTAATGTAGACCGGGAAAAAATGAATGTATTTGGTGGCTCAGTATCCATCGGACACCCACTGGGTGCTTCCGGGGCTCGGATTTTGACCACGCTGAACAACGTATTGAGTCATAAAGACGCAACTGTTGGTATGGCTGCTATTTGCAATGGTGGAGGCGGTGCATCTGCTCTAATCATTGAAAAAGTATAGTGATTTTAACAATAAAGTGGCGATTTTCAGCAACTTACGAAGCTGAAAATCGTTTGCTTTATGCTTTTATCTTGAAAACCAAAAAACAGCAGGAAGTCATGTTTTTTAACTTTTTTGATTACAAATTGAGTTGATTTCCATGATTTGGTACAGTGAGTTTTCCACATTTTGGTTAAAATTGTTGGAAACTTGCCATGATGATGTACATTTGCTGCAGCCACTTGAAACGACACCCCTGATTTGTATCGAGCCAATTCGCTAAAAGAGCTTTGAGAAATTACAATTTTGCCCCTAGAAACTAGAATGAAACTGCGAATGGCTATTTGTTGGCTAATTGCAAACACTTATGAGAAGAGAACGTTACGTTTTTAATAAACAAACGCTCCGTTACGAAAAAGTAGTAGAACCGTTAAGCACGACACTTTTAAGAGTCTTCGGATTCGTTTGTGCGGCCTTATTTACTGCTTTCATCTTTACGCTGATTTCACATCAGTACTTTCCATCTCCAAAAGAGAAAGAACTTCAGGCTAAAGTTGAGCGTCTGGAGGGTTTCTTGCAGAACGATGTTGAGCAAACTATTGCCGAAATGCAAGGGGCGCTTGACAACCTGCAAAAGCGCGATGCTTACGTCCATCGCATGACCTTTGGAATGGATCCGATTGATGAGAACATCTGGGAAGGTGGCATCGGAGGACACGACGCATATCGCGAGTTTGAAAACTTTGGGCAGTCTGGTGAATTGATGGCGGGTGTAAAAGGCCGTATTGATCGCCTAAAGCACCGAATTAGTTTACAATCTCGTTCATTAGATACCATAGTTAATCTGGCCCAGGATAAGGAAACACTTTTGGCTACCATGCCAACGATCAAGCCGGTTCGGGCAGACTTACTATCCAAAAATCTCCGCCTCCTATCTGGTTTTGGCCCACGCCTACACCCAGTATTCAAGGTGATGCGGATGCACAATGGTATTGATTTCACAGCTAAGACAGGAACACCAATTATTGCTACCGGCGACGGTACAGTACACCGGGCAGAACGTGCTGGTGGATTTGGTAACCTGGTGGTGATTCGCCACGGAAACGGCTACGAGACCTACTATGCTCACATGAGTAAGATCAATGTGCGCAAGGGCGAAAAGGTAGAACGTGGACAAGTGATTGGTCTGGTAGGAAGTACAGGTACTTCTACTGCTCCACACTGCCACTACGAAGTACACTTCCACGGTAAGCCGGTTAATCCACTCCGTTTTGTGATGGATGGCTTGTCACCGGAAGAATACAAAGCATTGACGGAAGCAGCAGAAACCGTAAATCAGTCGCTGCACTAAACAGAACGAAAAACTCTTGTAAAAAAGGCTCCTTTCCGCTCGGGATGGGAGCCTTTTTTTGTGCGCTCTGCAAAATAGATACGCGTTACGGTTACTTTCCTTCCCGCTGCAATGACTGATGTCAATTTTTATGCTGATCTTACTTACCGAGCTGGATGTTACGCCAATATTAATTTTGCTCATACGGAGTCTGGGGCTTGTAGATAGTCCGCAAGTATCCCTAATTTTCCACCGGATCTAAGCCAAATAAGATGCCTACTATTCTTTTTCCTACTGATTTTTCTGATGCGGCCACCCGTGCCTTTATCTATGCGCTGCGTTTAGCGGAAAAGTTAGAGGCCAAGATTGTCACCTTGCACGTATTTGATAAACCAGACATGAGTGGCTTCACGCACATTCCAAAGACTTTAGAGGAGTTTTACAATTCTATTGATCTGTACGAATTTGAAAACTATCGTGATGCGGTGCCTGCACTCGATAAAATTCAGGATGAGCATGACTTGAACGCGGTTCAAGTGACCCACACCTTGCACGAAGGTGATACGGTGGAAGTCATTTTAGGACGCGTGAAGGAAGAAGGCGCCAGTATGATTGTCATGGGTACCACTGGTGCGCGAGGATTGAAAGAGATCATTCTGGGGAGCGTAGCGGGAGAAGTATTGGAAAATGCCTCTTGTCCGGTGCTCGCGGTACCGGAGCAAGCTGTCTTTGATGGGGTGATCAATAATATTGCCTTCACCACTTCTTATCAGGCTGACGAAATAGCTGGCTTTGCTAAAGTACAAGAGCAGTTTGCGCAGTTCAAGCCGCATATCCATTGTATCAACGTTGACTTGTCGCATACCGAAGAATACCATAATCGTATGGATGGATTTCAAGAAGCAGTCGGCGAAGCCCCTAATGCTTCTTTCCACGTGCTAGACGGGACTGATTTCCAAACTGTACTGACTAGCTTCTTGGACCAGATGGAAATTGACATCCTGGCCATGGTTACTCACCAACGCACCTTTTTCGAGGAACTGTTTCACTACAGCAAAACTAAGGCCCTTTCTTACCACAGCCGCACGCCGATTTTGAGTTTACCGGAGGGGATATTGTAGGCTAGCGCTAACTGCTCTGGGTTAATTTCTTTTGACAGCTGACTGTCAAGGGTGAAGGTCGGTTTTTATAATTTACTGTTTTCCAGTAAATTATGTGAAAATCCTATAGCCGTTATGAAGCACCTACTTAAATCAGCGCTGTTTCTTTCTTTTCTTCTTTTTACGGTAATACAGTCATTCGCTTGTTCTTGTATTCCCGTTGAGGACTTCTGTTCGTCGATGTACGACAATAACTACATCTTCTTGGGAGTCGTGGGTGATAGTATTACTGAGTTGAAAATATCAATTGATGTACTGGACCCTATTCATCAAGACATCGCTTACGATCAGATAGAGCTTTTTGGAGGCGGAGGGTTCGAGGCGTCTTGTATTGCCGGCCTTGAAGACCTTACCGCAGGCGACACCTTGATCTTGAGTTTAATCCCCGCCGGAAATTTGTTAGCTGGAACCTCTGTAGAGGATCAGATTACCGATAGTACTTTTATTCGTTCGTTTTGTGGTATCCATAAATTAGAATTTTCTCAGGGAGAGGTGCTTGGCCCCATTTACCCTACAGTGGAAAGTATGGATTACAATGCCTTTGTGGGTGAGGTAGCTCTTTGTATCGATTTTCCTTCTAGTATCAATAATCCAGACGCTGGGGAGCCGGAGTTCTATGTCCTTCCAAATCCAGCGATTACCAGTTTTAGAGTTGAATCGCCAACCGTTGATATTGAGATGGTTGAATTATACACGGTGGCGGGACAAAAACTAGCCCCTCTGCAGTCCAATGAACAGCGATTTGCAATAGTAAATACCGATCAATTAGCGGCTGGTGTCTACCTGCTACGCGTCACCTTTGTGGATCAGCGTGTAGGGGTACGAAGGGTGGTGGTGGCGTCTTAGGAGGAGCGGAAGTTCAACGGAGCACCAACACATTTCCGCTAATGGTTCTTTCAATTCCATCGTCCATGCGGATTGTGGCGTAGTAAACGTAGATGCCAGCTTCGGCTAAGCGCCCCTGGTATTGACCGTCCCAACCGCTTTGAATACTGGTTAAGAGATTGCGATCTTGATAGACTTGGTTGCCCCAGCGACTGTAGACACTCAAGTCTACAATTTCTTCAAGATCGTTACCACCATAAAGTCGAAAGTAGTCATTGACACCATCGCGATTGGGAGAGAAGACATTGGGTGCAAAAACTTCGTAGTAGCTGAGGGTTAGATGAATGAGACTGTCACAGCCTTGAGAAGAGGAAAGGGCAATATCGTATTCTCCTTCTTCACTAAATTGACTATTGGCAATCCCTTCGAATACCTCGCCAGGAAAGATTTTTGCTTCGACTTCCTCTTCATATCCATCAATTTCCATTAGCGTGAGATAAACAGTACTGTCGCATTGATCGTTGGAGGCGAAAGTCTCGATATAATCGCCTGGGCTGTTCAGGTTTTGGGTACCAAATTGATAAGTCTCACCAGTGCACAAGACATCCGTTACTGCCTGCTCAAATACGGGAATCCTGTAATCAAACGGTGGACTAAGCCAGCAATCCATACCGCTGGTGATCCGAACCTGGTATTCACCTTCTCCATAGAGTGGTGATAGTTCCGCACTGCTTTCGCCTACCAAGGCAATACCCTCTTTGTACCATTGATATTGCACATTCGGATCATTCGCAACACTTAGTGAAAAGTCCGCTGCACAAGGATGTTGATCACTCTCAACTTCAAACTTGAACGAATCCTGTTCTGCTAAGACCAGATCATCAAGAAAATAGTAACGGGTGGTATCCTGCACAATAGTCTCGCAATCAGGGCCAATCGCAATGGCGTTTATACTTCGATTTGGTGTGATTTCCACTACCGCCTGTTCCCAGGAAGTACCGCTGGCACTCGCCACATTGGTAAAAGCCAAGCGCGTCCAGTCGGGACTAGTGGAAGGGCAACCAAACCACCAGTCCCCTTCTCCGAAGGGCAGGAAGTCACAATTAGAAGTTCCGTATACGGTTAGTTCAATTGGAGGAGAGTATTGCGTGTTGGCAAAACCAACATAGAGTTCAATGCGGTAGGTGGAGTCAGCAAGCATTGGGCGTAATAGGCAGGCGCCGGCGTATTCTTTCCAACTCGACTCTCCATTGGAGGATTGGGAGGTCACATCTATGACTCGGGAGTTCCTAAAACCAATGATGCTTTCTCCGTTCGGAAAGGGTAAGGGTGGTGGATAGGGCAGCCAACCCATCCAGCCGCAGGTATGCAAAAGGTCTGTTGTGGGAGTAGAAGCCTGTATCCAATCTACGGCACAGTTGAGTTGACTTTCCAAGGAAGGACAACAATTCAATTCTTCAAACGAAGGATTCGGGATAAGCGAATTGACTTCCAGGACAGGACAATCACAGTCTTCATCATTGAGGTCCACCAGGCCGTCATTATCATCGTCAATGCCGTTATCACAGATTTCAACATCGAAGCCTATGGTTGGAGTGCTGATTGGCATGGTATTAAGCAACAAGCATGCTAACAAATATAGTGTTGCTGTTTGAGCCGTTCGCTTTAGTCTTAATCGGGTGGTTTTCATCACTTGTAAGATACGGCTAATGACAGAAATAAAGACAATGCTTAAAAACAGGATATTAGTGTACTTTAGCAAGGTTCTTTACTGTTTCCTAAAACCATAGCTACATGAGTGACAAGCCCACCGTAATGATCAGTAGTACCGCCCGCGACCTGAAGGACTACCGATCGATGGTCATGGATGCCTGCCTGCGCGCTGATACTTTTCCTAAAATGATGGAGCAGTTGCTAAGTACCATGAATTGTAATAATTGTATTTGTCCGATAACTTTTATTTAGATTTGAAGTCTACTATCTTTTAAAATATATAAGTGTGGAAAATCTTTCTGGATATGAATATCAGCTTTTTATAAGCTATAAGAGAAATACAGCAGCTGAAATCTGGTTAGATTCGTTCTTTTATCCCGAATTGAAGAAGTGGTTGATGGAAGAATTACCGCCAGGCTTTAATTTGAAGATATTTTATGACAAGCAAGAAATTCCGGTAGGCAGTCACTGGCCAAAGCGATTACAGCATGCCCTCAAGTCATCCTGTATTCTTATGCCAATATTTACTTCTCCTTATTTTAGTTCATCATATTGTAAAGCCGAGCTAGAAAGTATGTTGCGAAGACAAACGATATTAGGGCTTGATGAGGATGATTTTCTTAATCGTTTAGTATATCCTATTGTCTTCGCAGATGGAGAGCATTTTCCCAAAGATATAAGTAGAATGCAAAAAAGAAGTATGAAGGAGTATGCTTCAAATGCCTCAGCATTTAGGGAATCTAAGAAATATATTTTGTTTGAGGATGAAGTAAAGAGTATAGCAGCCGATATAGGAAAAATTTTAAAAACTATACCTCCTTTCGATTCTAAGTGGGAAGTAGCAGAATTCTTGCAAGAAGATTTAGAACACCCAGCTATTAATATGCTTCCACCTTCATTAAATAAGGGTAAATGAACCAAAAAAATAGAAAAGGTATAATAACAACCTTTTACTCTTACAAAGGAGGAGTCGGTAGGACTATGGCTTTAGCAAATGTTGCTACACTCTTATCATTATGGGGGAAAAAAGTGCTATGTATTGATGGAGACATTGAGGCACCCGGTATTAATTACTATTTAGAACCAGAAGAGAGAAGTGAATATGGACTTATTGATATACTGAAAGGATTTCAAAATGATCGACCTATCAGCTGGGAACAAGCAATCTGTAAGCCAAAGGTAGAATCTGGGTTCAAGTTAGATAACATCAGCTTGATTCTTGTAGAAGGTAAAAATCAACAATTTAACCCTAATTCTCATGAGTTAAACTGGCGAGAGCTCTATTTAAAGCGCGGTTTTGCTCTTGCTCTTGAGAAAATCTGTGAAGAGTGGCGTGATAATTTTGATCATATTTTGATTGATAGTCGAACTGGGATCACCCAAATAGGAGGTGTTCTCACAATTCAGGCACCAGACCAGTTGCTATTGTTTTGCACTGCTAATTATCAAGGTTTAGATGGTCTTTCTGAATTATCACGTCATATTCAAGAGCGACGTATGGATCTACCACTAGATCGACCTACACTTCCAATTGTTCCCATAATTACATCTTTCGCTGGTCGCTTCGAAAGGGAACTAGGGGATTCTTGGCTCACTAAGTTTGTTAGTAAACTCGAATTCTTACTTGATGACTGGATTGATAGAAATGTTACAGCTAACCAAATTGTAAATGCCTTAAAGATTCCTTACGTTCCCAGATGGAGTTTTGGCGAAGAGCTTCCCGTATTAGAAGAAACTGGTGATGATTCAGAAGAAATCAGCTATTCTTTGCACAATATTGCTGCTTTAGTAGCCAATAAGCTATCTGGTACAAAACAACTCGTAGATGATCGAGTAATATATATAGATTTAGTTCGTAGTAATACTCTTGAAGGTAGTCATTCTAGTGGCTCAAGATTTGTCGCGGGTAAGCCATTGGTAATGATCAGTAGCACTGCAAGAGATATGCAAGATTATCGATCAATGGTTATGGATGCATGCTTACGAGCTGACACCATGCCAAACATGATAGAGAATCTTCCTGCTCTAGACAGCGATGCAATTGAGGCTTCTTTTCGCATGGTAGATGAGGCTGATATTTACATTGGCATTTTTGCTCATCGTTACGGTTATGTACCAAATGGCTATGATATCTCTATTACAGAGATGGAATACAAGCGAGCAAAAGATCGCGGTATTCCCATATTGATTTTTATGATTAGTAATGAGGTGCCAGTCAGACCAAAAGACTTTGATAAAGGGAGGGCAGCTGAAAAACTAGATTTGCTCAAAACGAAATTAAAAAAGCAGACGGTAGTGGCTTATTTTGAAAGCCCAAAAAACCTACGAGAACTTGTATTCGACAGTTTGGGGAAAGTTGTACGGCAGTTAAAGGCGGAACAAGGCCCAAAAAATGATCCTGCGCTGTTATGGGCGAGAAAACTGCACAATACTTCGACGATTCCAAATAAACCAGAGCCTTTTGTTGCTCATCCATATACTTTACTCCAGGTAAAAGGCTTGATTGGTAGAAAATCAGAATTAGAGTTTCTTACAGATTGGATTACCAAGCCAAATCTAGCTAATATTAGCATATTTAGTATTGTTGCTATTGGTGGCATGGGAAAATCTGCGCTTACCTGGACCTGGTTTAACCATATTGCTCCACAGGAGAAGCAATGGGCGGGTCGTATATGGTGGAGCTTTTATGAGAAGGATGCCACTTTTGACAATTTTGTACAGAAAACATTGGCCTATGTTTCTAGTAGGTCTGAGGAAGAGATTAAGAACTTATCCATCAGTGACCAGCGGCAGCAATTATTCCAAATTTTAAATTCGGAGCCCTATTTGATTGTCTTTGATGGCTTAGAGCGAATCTTGGTCGCTTATGCCAGTCAAAATGCAGCTTTTCTGGATGATGACATTGCTTTAGATGAACGAACAGCAAACCGTATTGCAGGAGCGATGGGGTTACCGGAAAGTGGAGGGGCATCTTTTGTTGGACGTCATCGTTTGCGTAAAGCCGCTGATAGTCGAGTTGGGCATTTCTTACGGCAGTTGACTCAGTTAAAGCAGTCAAAAATACTAGTAAGCACAAGACTTTATCCAGTAGATCTACAAACTCGTTTTGGCCGACCGATGCCTAATTGCTCTGCCCTGTTCTTACGAGGTCTAAGTGATCAGGATGCATTGGAATTATGGCGATCTTACGGGGCAGAAGGTTCTAGGGAAGAGATGCTGCCAACGCTGCAAAGTTTTGATAAGCATCCCTTGCTTTTGCAACTATTGGCCTCCGAAGTAGCAGAGTATCGTTCTGCTCCAGGGAATTTTGATGCTTGGCGGAGGTCTAATCCAGATTTTAACGTATTTGGGTTACCGCTTGTACAAGTACAGTCACATGTGTTATCTTATGCATTGAGGGGACTGTCAACGGCGGAGTTACAAACACTACGAGTGATCGCTGGCTTCAGGATGCCAGCGACTATGGAAACATTACGAGGACTGTTACTTTCGAATGGAGATGTTAAGTCTGAATCAGTCTTTACTTCTGAAGCTGCTCTTGACTCTGCTCTAACAGTGTTGGAAGATAAAGGCTTATTAGGCTGGGACCGTACTACTAATCGATATGATCTGCACCCGATTATTAGGGCAGTAGTTTGGAATAATGTAAGAATCGAGGAGAAAAATGAAATCTTAGGTTCTCTACGTGAGTACTTTAGTGCAATGCCAATAGTTCAATATAGCGAAGTCGATAGTATTGATGATTTAAAAACTTCTATAGGGCTTTTCAATTCGTTAATTGAAATGGAGTTGTATAATGACGCTTATATTGTTTTTAAATCTAATCTAGATAAAGTCACACTAAAGCGATTAAGTGCTAGTCGTTTGAGGATAGAGCTTCTCAGTTTATTCTTTGCAGATAATTTGCAGCAGTCATTACTGCTTACGGACAGTAGCAAACAATCAAGAGTGCTCAGTAGCTTAGCACAAGGTTTTTTATATAGTGGATCGCCTGCTAAGGCGATTGAGTTATTTTCAAGAGCTAAGAAGGTAGGAAAGGTCGATGGTAATTATGAGGAACGAGCAACCATAATTTTTGATGAGGTTTTTGCTCATTTGCACGTAGGTGAATTGCAAAGTTTGGATGCTCTGATCAACTCTATTGTTGTATTAAATGAAAAGGAAAATAAAGAATCGATCAGACTATATGCACTAATTGCTTTTACAAAAAGTACCAGAATTAAAAAAGGTGTAGGTGCACTTGGAAATAAGATTACCAATAACAAAGTTTTACTTCCGACTGGTTCAAGTACGGGCTCTTCTAGAAGCATGCTGAATAGTCTTATGTCGGAGTTATCTTTTTTCGGTGGTAATTATCTACTATCAAAAACCATGGCGGAAGAAGCATCGAAAGCAGAAGAGGCTAATCGAGACGAGCGGGATCGTGTGAGAGCTATTCGTTCGCTTGGCCTTGTTTTTTCGTATTTAGATAACTTTGATAAAGCAGAGGATAGATTATTTGAAGCTCTAAAGGCGGCACGTGTTGTTGATCTTGTCGAAGAAGAAATCCAAACTCTCACCGCTCTAGCCGAACTCCACCGCCGCAAAAACGAACTTGCCAAAGCCCGCGAATACCTAGACGACATCTGGGACTACGCGGAAGAAGGCCCGTACCCCCTCTTCCATGCCGATGCCCTCAATGTACTCGCGCAAATTGAAATGGATGCGGGGAATACGGAAGATGCCATCAAGGCTGCTACCAAAGCCTACGAACTCGCCTGGTGCGACGGCCCACCTTATGCTTATCATTATGGCTTAGAAAATGCCAAGGAACTTCTGCAAAAACTAGATGCGCCGGAGCCTGAACTACCACCCTTTGATCCTTCCCAATTCGAGCCGATGCCAGAGATTGATTTGGAAGCTTTGTTAGAGGAAGAGTAGGGAAGGGGGGAGGAATTAGAATAAGAATTACAATTAGAGTAAGAATTAGGCTTTAGAGACTCTTTCTCTGCATAACCAACTACTGAATTAACGATCTACCCAGGTACCACTTTTGGCATACTTACCAGGACTTGGGTGGCCACATCCTGTTTTTTCAAAGGCAAGCCCATTAGTGTATTTTGCTATAAAGTATTGATTTATAGGCTTTTTTAAAATTCATTACTGCAATATTTTACCTATCTTTAGAAACCCATCTCCCCTCTATACACCTAGAAGATTGTCTCACCAAACCCATATTTACTATGACTAATCGTCAAACCTCACGACTATTAATTGGTCTCCTGTCTTTGTTTATTGTTGCTTTTTTGGCCTGTCCACCACCCGAACCTCCGCCGGATGATGATGTGGAGGTGGTAGTGGATACGACCTTCCACGGGATGTGGCATTTCTATCACGCCTATCTTGCGGATTGTGCCAATGAACGCTACGTCGATGGCGAAAGCAATGCCTTATCTGTACTAACCGATACCGCGACTAATCGCATTACCAGAGCGATTCAGGATACGGCCATGACGAACACCTTCGGTACGGAAGAATTGGTCTGGGGCCCGGTACTCGCAGTGGATAAAGTTGATTCTGATGATTCTGATGAATACGTGTCGGAAAACCTCTTGTATTGTTTACGTTTAGTAGATGATGGGGGAGTTACTTACTCCGTGGGTATTGCCGGTACAAATGCCGTATCCAGCTATGATTGGTTAGATGAGGATATTGCTATTCAAGATACGGTAGCCTGGTCCGCAGGGGGAGGTATTTCTCAAGCTTCCAGCACTGGATTGAATAAGCTTCTGGGCTTACGCGACAACGGAGTGGGGATCGATTCTTTCTTAAGAAATGCGGTTCGTACCAGTGCAGATCCGATTCAGGTAGCGGTTGCTGGCCACAGTCTGGGAGGAGCGCTTACGCAGGTGCTATCCTCTTATCTGCAACAAGAGCTAGATGGGGTAAAAGCAGGTACCCCTGTCACTGCATGGGTATACGCTGGACCAACTGCCGGTACGGCAACATTTGCGAACGCGCTGGTTAATCAATTGACGGGTTACTTTGCGTACAACAATACCCGCGATGTAGTGCCTCATGCCTGGACAACGGATACTTTGAAGCAGTTATGCTCTATTTATACGAATCTCAGCATCTGTGATACTGCTATTCAAAGCAGCCTGCTGGTAAATGGTTTAGTACGATTCTTAATTGGCCGTTCAGAAAATGTACCCTACACGGCACCTCCAGGAAAAATTACCTACTTCACCGGAGAGCCCTTACTTATGAGTGATACCACTGGCTGTGGCGCATTTTATTCAGAATTAAGCGAAGCTTGGACGTACTCTGATTTAGGGGATGTTTACAGTAACCTGAATACGCTTTCGGCGCAATGCCAAGGGCCGAGTACTATTTCTGAGGAAGACTTTTATCAATTTGCCTACTTCCTGGCAGAATTGGGCGAACAGCACGTGACGGCCTATTATGATTACTTCCTAACCGGATCACCCGTTTATGATCGCCTTTCGTTGTACGTACAAGGAGAAGGTGGAGACTACATCAAATGGGATGGGGCCATTGCTTTAGGAAATATCATAGCGGCAGCTAATTCCTATTTAAGCTCTAACAATATTACTAGCTGTAATTGTGACTAGGGAGTAGAATAATGAGCTTTTATTGAGTTCATACACAGTTCCACAGCATTGATACCAAGCAACGTATCGAAAGTTGTGGAACTGTTTTATGAGGAACTCCAGTCACCTGTTTATCCCTTCTTCGCGTATTCTACATTTTTCTCGATTACGTGCCCTGGCCGTGACCATTTGATACGGCGCTCTGGCTCCGGTATCTCTTCCTCAGCTAAGGGCTCGCGCTTGTCGTGCTTGCTGTAGGCCGGTGTAGGTTGTAGGCCCAGTAGGTTAAACATATCCAGATCCGTATTCATGTCTGGATTGGGGGTAGTGAGGAGCTTATCTCCTGCAAAAATGGAGCCCGCACCAGCCATGAAACACAGAGCTTGGCCTTCAATCGACATCTCGGTGCGGCCAGCAGATAGGCGTACCGTGGATGTTGGCATAACGATACGGGTGGTAGCCACCATGCGCACCATTTCCCAGATCGATACTGGTTTTTGCTCTTCCATTGGGGTACCTTCTACGGCTACCAGGGCGTTGATTGGTACGGATTCTGGTTGCGGATTCAACTGAGATAAGGTCAAGAGCATACCGCAGCGATCTTCCGCTTTTTCGCCCATACCAATGATCCCGCCCGAGCAGACGGTGATATTGGTTTTACGGACGTTATCCAATGTCTCCAGGCGATCTTCGTAGCCGCGGGTGGAGATGACTTCCTTGTAGTACTCTTCCGAGGTGTCCAGGTTGTGATTGTATGCGTAGAGGCCGGCGTTTTCCAAACGCTTGGCCTGGTTTTCGGTGAGCATGCCCAGGGTGCAGCAAACTTCCATGTCGAGCTTGTTAACTGCGCGCACCAAGTCTAATACCTGCTCAAATTCCTCATTGTCTTTGACGTTGCGCCAGGCAGCTCCCATGCACAAGCGTGAGGCACCGGCGGCTTGGGCATTAATGGCAGCTTTGGTGACTTGCTCTACCGTCATCAAATCATTGCTCTCAATGTCGGTGTGGTAGCGGGCGGCTTGGGGGCAGTAGCCACAATCCTCCGGGCATCCACCCGTTTTGATGGAAAGTAAAGTACTGATCTGTACCTCTTTGGGGTTGTGATGCTCCCGGTGTACCGTGGCGGCCCGGTAGACTAATTCCAGTAATGGAGAATTGTATACTTCAAGAATCTCTTCTAGTGTCCATTGTTTCGTTGCGCTCATCAGAATTTGGCATTAAGGCTGTTCGAGGATAATACTAATGGCGTTACCGCCAAAACCCAGTGCGTTGATCATGACTCTGCGAATCTTTGTCAAGCTATTGGATAGTGTTAGGTAGGGAACAGGTACGAAAGTTTGGTGCTTTAGCATAAGCAGGGCCATCTCTAAACTGAGTCCACCAGAGGCGCCCAGGGTGTGGCCAATTTTCCACTTATTGGAGGTCAAAGATGGAATATTTTCTCCAAAAATTGTACGGATAGCCGCGTATTCACTCAAGTCACCAATGCGTGTTCCGGGACAGTGGCAAACGATGGCGTCAACCGTACTTAATTCTGCCTCTCTTAGTGCTTGACGCATAGCGGTTTGCAGTGCAATCCCTGTTTTTGATACTCCGGTGAGGGAAGAGATATCCTCGCGCGCATAGCCCAGCCCTTTAATCCAGGCTAAGGGTTTTTCCGGACTTCGTTCCAAGGCAAAAACGGCACTGCCTTCTCCCAATATCATGGTATTGTTATTCTTGTCGAGTTGCAAAGACCGATTCGGATACGGACCTTCTGTTTCCGCTGCTGCGTAGATCTTTAGCGCCTGCATTTGGGCCAGGGTGAACGGAGTTAAGGGGGCTTCTGTCCCTCCGGCCAAAAAGCGATCATAGCGGCCTGATTCTAGCCAAACCATCGCGTTAGCCAAGGCGTGTAAAGCACTACTACAGGTAATGGAATTATCGCTGGAAAAGCCGTGGATGCCTAGATGTTGCGCCGTATGGGTGGCAAGATTACCCGCCGTGCTGAGCGGAGAAGCTTGTGGTGGTAAGTTGCCAGCTTCGGACTGAAAGGCCTCAAAATAGGCTTCCCAACTACCCGTAGCGCCCCGCGAAGACCCCAGGTAGAGGCCGGTGCCAGACAGGGTGGTCCAGCCACTATTTAGCCAGGCGCGTTCGGCGGCCAGTATGCCCAGGAGAACAGATCGATCCAGGCGGCGGTAGTTCTTTTGCTGGAGCCTTAATTGGCTGATCCGTTCTTCTTCTGCTGCCGATACCATGCCCGCCCAGTTGTTTTCCAGTGTGGCAGCTAGGCCCAAGTTGGACTGTGGGTGCTGGTATTGCGCCCATATTTCTGGAGCAGTTCCTCCCAGGGCAGAACTGCTTCCCCAGGCTACTATGCCTATACTGGTCTTGTTGCTCACACTCGCGCTACTTCGGTGCTCACCATCACCAGACTTTGCTCGATGGCATTATAAACTCCCGCCAACTCCTCATTGGTCATGCAGTAAGGAGGTAGAATGTAGATAACATTCCCGAGTGGACGAAGTAAAATATCACGCTCCAAGAAGAAGTAATAAAGCTTATCTCGGAGTTGATTAAAGTAGGAGGTGGCACTAGGTGTGGCAAATTCGATGGCCAGAATGGTCCCCGTCTGTTCTACCCGGACCAGTGCTGGATGACCACTAAGTTTTTCTTGAAAAGCCTGGTGTTGCTGCACAATGCGCTGAATATCAGCTTGACAAGCTTCGCTTTCCAACAGGTCTAAACTTGCTAGAGCTGCGGCACAGCCTACTGGGTTTGCAGTGTAAGAATGCCCGTGGAACAGAGCCTTCATCTTATCATCCGAATAGAAAGCGTCAAACACCTCAGCGGTACAGGTGGTAAGGGAGAGTGGCAAGGTTCCACCAGTTAGGCCTTTTGACATGGCCATAATGTCTGGCTGCTCTTGCAGTTGATTACTCGCAAAAATGGTGCCCGTGCGGCAAAAGCCAGTCATGACCTCATCGGCAATGCAAAGTACATCGTATTTGTGGCACAAGGCAATGAGTTGATCCAAGATGGCTGGACTGTACATAAGCATTCCACCGGCTCCTAGGACTAGTGGTTCAAATAGGAAGGCGTAAACTTCACCCGTTTTCAGGTGCTCCTCTAGCCGGGTCAATGCCTCCTTCTCCTTTTGCTCATTCACGGGAGCAGGAATACGCCATACCTCGAACAAGTCTTCCTGAAACGCGCGGAAGAAATTATGGTCACCGCTAGCGGCCATGGCTCCAAAGGTTTCGCCGTGGAAGGCCTCTGAAAAGGCTACCAGTTTCGAACGCTTCACGCCGCGGTTGAAGTAGTACTGCCGCGCCATCTTAATTCCAATTTCCACTGCAGTGGAACCATTATCTGAGAAGAATACCCGGGCCTGCCGGTCGGGTAAATGTGGAAGAAGTCGCTCCGCAAGCTGTACTGCGGGCGGGTGGGTGAAGCCCGCAAAGATGACGTGTTCCAGGGTCATCAATTGCTCGTATATCTTTTCAGCGATGTAGGGGTGGGCATGTCCATGAAGATTCACCCACCAGGAGGCTACGGCATCCAGATAACGCCGCCCGTTTTCATCAATGAGGTAAGCTCCCTCACCCTTGACAATAGGTAGCGGTGCAGCCGCGGTTTTCATTTGTGTATACGGATGCCAGATGACAGCAGCATCACGTTGAGCTAGGGTAGACATAAGTTAGGGATAATGATCGACGATTAGTCGAGATTAAAGATTCAGGGCTTGGCGAATTTGTGGGCGTAGGCGTTGAGCAAGTTCTTGTATAGCCGGCAAAGATACATGGTCTAACTCAGGTATGCGGAACAAGACCGGGATTTGGGTCATCTGCTCGATGACACTTTCCGTCGTGGGAGTAACCGGACCATTGAATACCAGGCCGGCAATCGGAATTTCACGTTGGCGCAGTTGGGCAATGCTCAAAAGGGTATGATTGATACTGCCGAGGTAATTGCGAGAGACCAAAATAACGGGTAACTGCAACTGAGCCATCAGGTCAAGAATAGTATCCTTGCTATTCAAGGGAACTAGCAGACCACCGGCGCCCTCTATGATCATGGGAGCCTCTGTTTCCGGTAGCTGAAAATCACTGAGGTGAATATGTACGCCATCTATGGCAGCTGAGGCGTGCGGCGACATCGGTTCCGTCAATCGGTAGGTTTCGGGGTGGAAGCGGGAATCGCTAAGGGAAGTACCGTTCCAGGATGCCACTCGCATGGAGTCCGTTTGGTGTAAATCACCAGATTGTACGGGTTTCCAGTAGTCGGCTTGCAGAGCGCTGACTAATATAGCAGAGCAGACTGTTTTGCCTACTTCTGTACTGATACCACTAACGAAGAATTGCTTGTGGGACATGTTTGATTTGATTAAGTTTTATAATGCACTTGGGGTCTTGGCGCTCGAGAAGGGTGTATGCTGCAGGGTATATCCAGGTACGTTAATAGCTTTGGGCGCTTAGGAGTTTTCGCTGAAATAGCTATCCAAACAAGCTAACAAACGATCGATCTCTTCGTTCGTATTGAAAGTATGCAAACAGATACGAATGCGCTCTTCCCCTCGCGGGACCGTGGGGTACCGTATGGGAAGGATGGCTATTTTTTGTGTTTGGAGATGCTTCGCTAAATGTTGTACGGCCTCATTACCCGGGCACAGTACAGCCTGGACGGGCGTGGTACTGGCAATGAGTCGCTCGCGTATCTTCGCTGGGCAAGCCTGGGTAAAGTAAGTGACACGCTCTCTTAATTTCACCACCAAATCTTCTTTCTGCAAGCTCCGATAGCCCGCCGCGAGATGGGCAATGGTAGCCGGTGGCAAGGCGGTGGTGTAGATAAAAGAGCGAGCAAAGTTGATCAGGAAGTTCTTTAAAACTGTACTACCGAGAATTGCCGCTCCGTGGCTTCCCATAGCCTTACCGAAGGTGTGGATGCGTGCCCATACCGCACTTTCTAAGCCAAGTGCGGATACCAATCCTTCTCCTCGTTCTCCCAAAACCCCAGTGCCGTGCGCTTCATCTACAATCAAGTTGGCCTGATGAACCTGACAGATTTCTGCCATAGCAGTTAAGGGAGCTTGATCACCGTCCATAGAGTAGACGCTTTCTACGACCACCCATTTTTCTCCTTCTGCCCGTTGGAGCTTTTTTTCTAAGTCCTCCAGGTCATTATGGGCGAAGCTGTAGGCCTTTCCTGGGCTTAAACCAATTCCATCCCTTAAGGAAGCGTGCAGGAGTTTATCGTAGATAATGGTATCGTGGCGGCTACAGATAGCTGGTAACAGGCCAATGTTAGCCGAATAGCCCGAAGGAAATAGAAGTGCAGCTTCGGCACCGTGAAATTGGGCAATTGTTTTCTCCAGTTCTTCCGCCGCTTTGGTATTACCACTGATCAGCCGCGAGCCGGTTGCACCCGCAATTGGGTTAGTGGGTTGACTCAGATTACGGGCTAAGCCCAAGTAGTCGTTAGAACAAAAATCGGTAAGTCCTTCCAGGGGCGGAGGGAGTACCCGAAGGAGTCCTGCTCGTTGGCGTTCGGCCAAGCGCTGCTTCATCTTTTCTTCTACCGAAAACATGGCGCGAAGATAGGTAGGTGAAGAAAAATATCGATGCTGGCGAAAAAAAATTACGGTAGGAGGTAGGTCTTTTCCAAAGTGGTTGGTCTTTAACTCGAATTTGGCACGGAAGTGTCGTTACATTACCATTCTCCACCAAAGCTTGCTTATACGATTTCACTTTACATTTCATCACAACGAAGGCGGCGGCCGTGCCTGAATTGTGAATACCATGGACTCGGTGAATCAAGAGCTTGTTTTAGGTAACCTGATTAGTCGAAAGTGAACAAATTTCATTCTGATTAAGGCCCAAGGAAGGAGCTACGTGATAGCGTAGTGACTGATCGAAGAACGAAAAGCAGGATGAAATTTGCCACTTGGAGACAATTGAGGTTATCCAAAACATGCTCTAACCACCCATTGCTAATGAAAAAAGTGAAATCAATGCGTTTCGAAAAAATCAAGCTGCCTGTCTTTTGTCTAATTGCTTTCCTATTTTTTAGTGCCTGTACCAAGGACGAAGATATCGTTGATACGACTGGCGAAGAACCAACTTCCGGGGAATCTGTAGCAGCCCTGGATCACACTGTTTTATACGATTGGACGGAGCAAATGCTGGCCGTGGAACGCTATGCTACCGGTATGCGGCCTAATGCGTCTGCTCGAGCTTTTGCCTACATCTACTTGGCCGCCTACGAAACGGTAGCACCTGGCATGTTGGATCATCAGTCTGCCGAAGACTTACTGCGAGACTTCAATATCCGCAATAGCGAACTTCCCGAAGAAATTGACTGGGAATTGGCGCTGAACAGTGCTTTGGCGGAGGTGATGGATCATTTTATGCTCAATATCTCAGATGAATTGCGGAGTCAAATTGCCGAGTTTGCGGCCGAAAAAGAAGCGACTTACAGTGAAGGGCTGAGTGCTAAACTCATTGCGGATTCCCAGGAATGGGGAGCATACGTAGCAGAACGAGTGATCCGCTACAGCGAATCAGACCGCCAGGCTGAGCAACAGATTTTAGAGCCCCAGCCCCTTTCTTACGAACCACCTACGGGGCTAGGTTTCTGGACCTACTCGGCTGATCCTGAGCGTGCTCTTTTCCCCTATTGGGAATCTGTTCGGACCTTTGTCATTAGTCCAGATGAGACTTCCACCGTGGCACCTATTGCGTACAGCGAGCAGCAAGGCAGTCCCTACTTTGCCCAAATGCTAGAGGTCTACAATGTCAATAATGAAGCCCGAGCTGCCGACGGTGAGCAGCTGTGGATTGCAGAGTTTTGGAGCGATGATGTGGAAGGCTTGATGTTTAGCCCACCGGCAAGACAGTACGCCATTGCCAACCAATTATTGCGCCAGTATGACCTTGATCTAGAACAAGCCCTGGTGTTGTATCTAAAGTTGGGTTTTTCTCTCAACGATGCGGCCGTTGCGACCTGGAAATACAAATACGAGTACATGGTGATGCGCCCCAATGTGTACATCCATGAGCTTATCGACCCAGATTATCAAACCAACTTATATCGCCTTGTGTACTGGCCAAACCCCAGTTTCCCAGGTTATCCGTCGGGGCATTCTTGTTTTGCCTCTGCGGCGGGTGGCGTCTTTATCGATTTCTTCGGCGACGCCACCAACTTCACCGACCGCTCACACGAGGGACGTACCGAATTTCGGGGTACGCCGCGTCAGTTCAGTAGTTTCTCGGATATGGCTGCCGAAAATGCTTATTCCCGCATTCCACTAGGCGTACACATCCGAATGGATTGCGACGAAGGCTTACGGTTAGGCTACGAAATTTCTGATGCGATCAACGGTTTGGATTTGCGTAAAGACCCAGGATAGAACCTTCCTTCAGGCAAATATTGGGTTTCAATACATCACAATTTGCATTTTGGTCGGGCAGCTCAGGGGGAGCGGCCCGGCTTTTTTGTGATGTGGGCTGATTTCACCGCTCGCTTAATTCTTTGCTTCTGCCGTTGTCTTTAGATCTGAAGCAAACTGCTCAAAGGTTTCATCAAAGTCGGGAATTTGGCCGGCGAATAGCGGAAATAGCGGCCCACCAATCTTTTCGCTCATGGTGAAGGTGGTCCCGCCGTCGCTTGGTTCGAGCGTATAAGTTCGTTTGCCCATGGCATCTCCCCAGACCATGAGTTGATTCGGTATCATCTCCTTTACCTTCAACTTGAAGGTGCGTTCTGGAGCTAGGGTACTTTTCAATTGAATCTTTTCTCCGGTGGCAATAGTGCCATCCAGAGCGGTGACAGTGGAATTCCACTTGGGGAAATCCTGGGCATTAGTAAGGAGCCCCCATACGGTAGCGGGTTCCGCAGCAATTTGAATACTAATGCTGGTGGTGCGGCTAAAAGTCTTTTTGGCAGTGGTAGCTTTTCCGTCCTGTGCGTTGGAGGCGATAGTACTCATAAGTAGTAAGAGTGTGATGAAGTATTGCATAAAATCAGGTTGCTGTTGGTGCCTACAAAGAACGGCCGATTAGCAGCAGCACGATTTTACATTTGTTAAATAATGAGCACGGTTATTTGAGGACTACTTTTTGGTTTGGGTACCAGCTCGTATTCTGGAAAGGGTCACTTGAGAGACCTGCAGCATGGATGCAATGTCCTTCAGAGGTGCCACTTGCAGGAAACGCGGAAACATATACTCAATGTACTGATAATTTCGGGTAGCGTCATTTGCTAGTAGATTTACGAAGACATCAATGAGCGTGATGTGTACCCGTTCCGTAAGCTGCACTCCGAATAGCGCCCAATCATTGGATTCCTTGTAGAGTTGCATTAAATCTGATCGTCGGATATACCAGGCGGTGGTGTCCTCGTAGAACTGCAGGCTAAAGATAGAGGCATCCTCCTGGACAAAGCTTTTGTACTCGGTGATAAAGGTCTGTTCTGGCTTCATCCACAACGTTTGCTCTTTGCCTTCCTGATCCAGGTAGTAACAGCGCGTAATTGACGTTTCCGCTAGGAAAAGATAATCACAACGATGGCCAGCCTTAAGGATATGGTCCTTTGCCTTAAACTGCTTTCGCTCGAACCGAGCCAGACCCGATTGCAAGTCTGCTTCCGGAAAAGCCGGATGGTACTTACGAATTTCCTGAGCGATGGAGGTGGACATAGTGATGAGGTAGTTTGGAGATTGTCCTCAAGTTAATTCTAATCGATGACTGGTACAATACCTGATGATAGAGCGTACTAAAGAGCGCTAATCAAAATGGCAATTTCAATCAACATTTCAATTAACTACAAGAGGTGTCAAACTACATTTTGATTGCTCAGGCTACCGCCTTCAACCGCCTCGCTAAAAATACCGCCAGTATACTCATACCAATCGTGAAGTAACCGACCAGGTGATATTGACCGAGGCTACCATCTGGTCGCTCAACCACGATCAAGCCTGCAATGAGTGAGCTGAGCGCCAGGCCTGCTTCGTTGACGGATTGGCGGATACTCATGAAACTACCCCTTTTTTCGGCTTTAACGACGGAGGTCACCAAGGTAGTAGCGGGTATATTGCGCCCACTGGCTACCGCAAAAAAGGTAGCGGCGATGAATAGGGCTACGGGTAGGGCTACTTCCGGTAGGTTCGTAATGGCGTAAATGGAAAAGAAGGCGCCCACACTGGCAAAGGTGAAGATGGTGGCGTGGCCATAACGATCCGCCAGGCGCCCAAAAAGGGGCATGCATACTACCGTGACGCTGCCACCGATGGCGTAGAGTAGGGCGACTTGATTCTCAGTGAAACCCACATTGAGCTGTAGGTACGGAGCAATGAAGGGGATAATGGTAAAGTGACCAAGGATTAAGACCAAACTGAAAAGTAGGGCCGAGCGTTGATTGGGGTCATGAGTCACGGCACGGATTACTTCTTGTGGACTGGCATTGACTTGCTGACCGTCTACTTCTACTAGATGGCTACGCAGGGAAGGAATGGCAAAGAATGCACCGATTAGGATGAAAATTGACAATGATCCTACTACCCAGAAAGGCATGCTTACGCCATAATTGCCAGCTAGATAAATGCCAGCTGGAACACCCGCAATGGCCGCGGCTGAAAAAGCAATCATCACCGTACCAATTGCTGCACCGCGCCGCTCAAAAGGTATCACATCGCCCACTACGGCGAGGATGAGCGCCCCCATGGTACCCCCAAATGCGCCGGTGAATGCTCTTGCCGCTAAAAATACGGTATAGGAGGAGGCCATGGCGCACACCAAGGTGCCAATGGTGAAACCGGTATACAATACTAGCATCGCATGACGCCGGTCAAAACGGTCGATAAACAAGGCACTGATAAGGCCTGCTATAAATGCGGAAAAAGCATAAGAAGATACCAAAAAGCTAAACTGCTGCGGACTGATATCGTACACCTCCATGAATTGCTTACCCAACGGCATCATGATCATGAAATCCACAATGTGGGTAAACTGGATTATGGCCAGGATAAGAATGAGGAGTCTTTCGTTTCGAATCATGCGCAGCGGTTCGTGCAGGGTAAAGCAAAACAACACCTGTAGTCATCTTTAGGTTCTTGTACGGAACAGCTAATGAGCGTGAAAATAAAAGTGATTGTGGGGTGAATTAGAATTTGGGCGGTTTCTTAAAGGTATCAGTACATTTAGAATCCACCTTGGATAGCCTAGTGGTGTTTCCAAATATCCTAAGCCTTCAGCCCGCAGTAGCTTTAGCGAAGAAGGAATCAACTAAACCTATAACCAAGTTCGCCGTAGTTTATTAATCAAAATGTCAATGGCAATCTCAATCAAAATGGAAGTGACAGTTAAAGTGAGAGTATGGCGGGAGTAATTAGAATTATCGAATTTAGCACTGTGTCGAAGTCGTTCGAACACCCTAATCTTTTAACTAATTAAGGCCGACTCAGGAGGCCGAACTAAATTCACTAACTCAACCAACTCAACTAAATCAACTTCGGATAACACAAATAATACTTCGTAAACATCTGTGGCTGTACAACCGTGTCTGATAGCTGCGACATCGGGACCACTTCTCCAGATTTTAGTAGGATGCGAATTTCATTCTTTGAGCTGGTATAAGAAGCATTAGTCTCTTTACCCGTAATCAGAAAGTAAGGTAGACCCGCTTCTGGTAGCTCATGAGCGGCCCGCAATTGATCTTGTATTTCCTGGTGGTGAGATTCGGGGAAAGGCGAATAACTAAATTCCAAACGGAAGAGGCGGCGATTGGCCAAGCCTTTGGATAAGTAGGACAGTATAGGGTCTTCGTGGTACTGCCACTCTTTCACTGCGGCGGCGATATCACTGTCGTCTAAGCGGGCAAATATATCAAGCAGTTCATCCCGACGGCTGTGAAAATCATCCGCCGTCAAGTCACGATTCTCAAGGAAGTAGCAGAGAGCAGAAGGAGCTTTGAGGCTCGCTCCCTGCTCAATTAAATCTTTGGCGCGTTCCATACACTTGATGAGCATGAGCTCGGCGGAGAGTACTGTTTTATGCAAATAGACTTGCCAGTACATCAAGCGGCGGGCGGTGAGAAAACGCTCAATCGAGTAAATGCCTTTCTCTTCTACCACCAGCTCGTCGTCGTATACCGTTAGCATTTTGACGAGGCGATTGTAACCAATAACACCCTCGCTTACTCCGGTAAAGTAGCTATCGCGATTGAGGTAATCCATCCGATCCATATCCAACTGACTACTGACCAGTTGTGTGAGGTAAGGCTTGTGGTACTGGCCCTTAAAGATCTTGATGGCCAGTTCTAGTTGTCCGTTCAGTTCCTCATTGAGCTTCTCCATGAATAAGAGAGATAGCTCCTCGTGGTGCACTTGAATCAGTGTGTGCTCAAGGGTATGAGAAAAAGGTCCGTGCCCAATATCGTGTAGCAAGATGGCAATTTGCACCGCTTCTGATTCCTCCGGACTGATATCTATACCCCGGCCTAGCAGATTTGCTAAAGTCTGACGCATAAGGTGCAAGGCACCCAGCGCATGATGAAAACGGGTATGCAACGCCCCCGGATAAACATAGTGCGTCAGGCTCAGCTGCTTGATCCGGCGAAGGCGTTGGAAATAGCGGTGCTCTACGAGTTCAAATAAGGGTCCGTAGGGGACCTGGACAAAGCCGTAGACGGGGTCGTTAAATATCTTGTGCGTCTTCATTTCATTAAATAAACAATATTTCTGGCAGATGGATCAGCAAACCGGTACTAGAGGTGAATCAAGAGGTGGGGTTTAACCGTTCTTTAATATTGGGTTAAAACAGGAATGTGTACTTTTGTTATAATCGGACGCAAAGATTTTAGTCCGAATGCTTTGGACGAAAGGATGATGGAACCATTTGGTGGTCTGAACCGTTCAAAGTGAAGGTAAAATGGAATGGTCCAAAAAAGGGACCCTCTTCCAGATTAGTAACTTTAGAATATCACTGCTTGAGCGAAATTAATTTGCAAGTGGATGGTGTAGATCCACTGGCCTTATTTGGTCAAAAGAATAAGAATCTCAGTCTTCTCCGCAATGCCATTCCGGAAGTCAGTATTACCAGCCGGGGCAGCAAAGTCAAAATTAAGGGAGAAAAGAAATACACCCAGAAGGCGAAGAATTACATTGAGTTGATGGTACGACTACTCAAAGAGCAACATGAGTTGACGGAGCAGGTCGTTATTGATCTCATTAAGGGAGAGAACCCCTTTGCTACCAAGTTAAGCAACGGAAGCTCCAATAAAACCATTCTCCACGGACGCAATGGTAAGCCCATTAAGGCAAAGACGGTTAATCAGCAAAAGCTGATCAATGCCGCGGAACGCAATGACGTAGTCTTTGCCGTTGGTCCTGCGGGTACAGGTAAGACGTACACTGCAGTAGCATTGGCAGTTCGTGCGCTGAAAAACAAAGCAGTCAAGAAGATTATCCTGACCCGACCAGCAGTAGAAGCAGGTGAAAGCCTGGGTTTCCTGCCTGGTGATTTGAAGGAAAAGATTGACCCATACCTCCGCCCACTGTACGACTCATTGGACGATATGATTCCTGGTGAGACCTTGCAGAAGTTTATGGATACGCGGGTCATTGAGATCGCGCCACTGGCCTACATGCGTGGCCGAACACTGGATAATGCCTTTATCATTCTTGACGAAGCGCAGAACTGTTCTACGGCTCAGATCAAGATGTTCTTAACCCGTCTGGGACCCACTGCTAAGTGTATCATCACGGGCGACCTTTCTCAGGTGGACTTGCCTTTCAGCCA
The DNA here is from genome assembly GCA_038528965.1 of Bacteroidota bacterium. Lineage (GTDB taxonomy): Bacteria > Bacteroidota > Bacteroidia > Chitinophagales > Saprospiraceae > Lewinella. The sequence continues at coordinate 150,265 of JBCBEC010000011.1, forward strand.
GAAGTCGGGACTGCGCCGGGCTATCGAATTGCTCACACCGATTGATGGCATTGGATTGATTCGCCTTTCCGCTGACGATGTGGTACGCCACCGCTTAGTTAAAGAAATCATCCGGGCCTACGAAAAGGCAGATGAGCGTCGTCGTTTGAAGCGCGGTGGACAAGAGGAGGAAGAGTAGGTACTAACTCTGTTAAGCGGTTAATCCAAGGTATGTATCGACGAGATTCATCGCGTCCTAATACGAGATTACACCTTAATAACCCTTCCCATTTCTGCCAAGCTGCTATTTTTGCGCCTTTACTTCATTCAACATCGCTGCGCGTATGAAGGTGTTTCGCATTTCCAAGGCTGATCGTAAGATCAAAGGGCATATTCGTTTAGCTGGTTCCAAAAGTATCAGTAACCGTGCTTTGATTGTCCAAGCATTATGTGCTGAGGATTTTCCGATTGCAGGTCTAGCTAACGCTAAAGACACAGTAACCCTGCAAGCTTTGCTAGCTAGTGAAGATGAGGTCTTGGATGTTGGTGCAGCAGGTACGACCTTTCGTTTTCTCACCGCGTATTTATGTACTACCGCGGGAACGCAAGTCTTGACCGGGTCCGAGCGAATGAAGCAGCGCCCCATTGGTGTTTTGGTTGATGCCTTGCGTAAGTTAGGAGCGCAAATCGAATACGTCGAGAATGAGGGCTACCCACCACTACGCATCGGTCAAAGTACCAACTTTGGAGAGCAGGCAAAACTGACTATTCCCGCAAGTACCAGTAGTCAGTATATTACTGCACTTTTGCTATTAGGGCCAAGTTTGCCGCAGGGCATTGAATTGACTTTGGATGGCAAAATTGTATCCCGTCCCTATATCGAAATGACGCTGGGGCTAATGGCTCATTTTGGGATCAATTACAATTGGGAAGGAAACCTTATTAGTGTACCTGCTCAAGCATACCAGGCCCGGCCCTTTACGGTAGAAGCGGACTGGTCTGCTGCCAGTTACTACTACAGCTTGGCGGCTTTGAGTGACGAATGTGATCTACAACTGGACGGCCTGTTTGCCGATAGCTTCCAGGGTGATGCAGCCTTGCAAACCATCTACCGCAAGTTTGGAGTAGAAACTACCTTCAACGAAACGGGACTACATCTCAACAAGCCCGCAGGTGAAGTCGCATCTCCACTCTTTGAGTACGATTTTCTCACCTGCCCCGATATCGCCCAAACCTTAGCGGTAAGCTGTGCCGGCTTAGGCGTTCAGGGATTATTCACAGGCCTGGAAACGCTACGCATCAAAGAAACGGATCGGATTGCTGCCTTGAAAGCAGAGCTTATTAAAGTGAACAGCTTCTTCAGTGCTTTACCCGCTCGTATGTCGGGCGGTTCTGGTCAAGAATACTTTATGTTGGAGGGACAAGCGCAGTGGGAGAATTCTCCCACCTTTGCGACCTACGAAGACCACCGCATGGCTATGGCCTTTGCTCCCTTGGCAATGCTGGATCCCATCCAAATTGAGGAGCCAGATGTGGTGGTGAAATCCTATCCTGATTTTTGGCGTGATTTCGAGATCTTAGGCTTTATAATAGAACAAGTTTAAGCTATTCTTTATTCGTCTTTCGAATTCGAATCTTTACAGTTGCATTGGCGATCTCTGGTGTTACTAGTACTAAAGGAGTTTCATTTTGGATGCTTGCTCCACTCATCACCAGGTCTATTTGTTTTGGCGTTGCCGCAAATACTTTACTTCCTACAGGTAATTCGTATTTGCGTTTGCCAAACGGCAGAAAAAAGGGCATACGTGTTTGGTTACCGAACTCATCCGGACGATAAATGATGAGTACGATCTTTTTAGGGAGCAGGCTGTTGTTTTTTAGCTTAAAGCTGACCGTTTCCGCAGTAGCGAAGTTATTAGCACTGTTTTGTCCAACAAGAGGTACCGTGCTGAGTCCAATACTCAATAAGAAGACCGTTAATGTAGCAGCAGGTGTGGATATCTTACTACTTCTTATCCATTGATCTACACTGTACTTACCTCCACCCATAAGAAGAATACTCAGGCATAGGATCAGAAAAGTAAATGACATCAAACCTTTGTTACTAATGTCACCTCCGTTTTGCCAGAAGGTGGCTACTACCATGACCAAGAGGTTTAGAAAAGCTGCTGGTCTGGTCCATAGGCCAATGACGAGTAGTATTCCACCAAAGAACTCACTAAGCACGGCGACCCAAGCAAAGAAAACCGGGAATGGAAAGCCCATTTCTGCTACATCCGAGATGAACCAGGCCTGGGGCCCCCAAACACCGTCTCGGGGCATGAATTTTTCAAATATCGTGCACAACGCCAGACCCGTGAACACTCGAAGGAGGAGAATGACCAAGTGTACGCGGCGATCAGTTGTTTCGATAGAACCAAATAGTAAAGTGCGAATTGCATAACTCATGACATCAGTTTAAGTGATGACCACAAGTTGGGGGGATAAACGCCTGCTTTCGTCTCAGATCATGATTTGAGACACAGGATGGTGGTCTCAAATTAATTTCCTGATTTAAGTCGCTAGTTTAGCAATGTATTGACTTGGGGTAAGCTGAGTCAATTGCTTGAATGCCCGATTAAAGGTCGCTTTGGAATCAAACCCGCATTCGAAGGCAATGGCCGTGAGGGTGAGGTTGAGGTGATCACCTGCCTGTACTCGGCCTTTAAAGGCACCGACCCGATGAGCGTTGACGTAATTATTGAAGTTCTGCCTAAAAACACCATTGATCACTTGAGAGGTTGTCTTGGGAGACTCACCGATGAAGTGAGCAAGCAATTCCAAATTCAGCGCTGGATTGAGATAGACTTGTTCTTGTTGCATGAGTAGCTCCAACTTACGAGCTATTTCCTGGCGGCCGTGATTCTCATCGTTGCGGTAGCTGGGCCGCGTTTGGTGAATCAGGGCCGGAGTGTATAATTTGAAACCGTTCAGCGCAATCCACAACAGCATACTGGTAAGAATGGTACTGTGGATGATGATTGCGATAGCAAAATCCCAATTGCCCCGCGAAGCCATTACCTCTGCTAGGATATAGAGAACTTCGGCGCCCGTCAGTAATAAGATACCGTTGACAAACTGTCGTAACCAGCGCTTAATATCTGCCGACCAGAAAGAATGCCCGCTCTGCTGCCTAATTAAATACCTGGCTAGTAATGCGTAAGTGATGAGCAATAGTGGAAATAATATCGACTCTGCCGTCAGGTAAAACCGAAAAGCAGGTGTATGCCAGATGGACGATTTGAAAGCTGTAGAGCGAAAACCAATGGTCAGATAGAGTAAGAATTGACCAAGCGGCAGGACCAAGTGTAGTAAGTCGCCTCCCCGCAAATTAAGCTTTCCAAGCTTGGATTTGACAAACAGATATAAGAGCGGGCCAACTGAAAAAGAGAAGTAAATGGGCAAGAAATAGAGAAAGGAAAATTGACTCGTTAGTCCGCTAGTGTTGAGCAGTTCGTTGAGCAGAGTGAGGCTAGATAGGATGAGCAGCAAGCCAAGTATAAGCCTTGATTGTCGCCCGGGTATGATTTTACTTACTATTAGCAAGATACCAATCAACAAAGGAAGGAGTACTCCCAGACTGTCAATGGCGATAATGATGAGACTAGATATGGGGAGGTTGACTTGCATACGGCAGTCAAAATACAATTGGCATTCCAGGTGAGGAAATTTTTTGACTAGGGGAGGGTACAAAATGAGAAAGACCTCACTGGAGTTGTTCCAGCAAGGTCCTTCCCTTCTTCATGTGCTATGGTCCATAGCGTTACATATCAAGTATCTTAATTTCCACGCGCTGGTTTCGTTTTCGTCCAGCGGCAGTTTTGTTGGTGTCTCTTGGGTCTTCCCTGCCGTAGCCTTTGTAACGGATTTGATTACGACTAATACCTTTGCGAAGTAAGTAGTCCGCTACGGCCTTAGCTCTGGCAGTAGAAAGTGTAACCGCATAATTAGCTTCGGCCCACCCGTTGGTGTGGCCACCAATCTCTATGGTTACATCCTGGTTACTCGCGAGAAATTCACGTAATTCTTCGAGGGCTGGTAGGGATGCCGGTAGCAGTCTGGAACTGTCTGCTTCAAACTGAATATCTTCAAGGGCAATGGTTGCTCCCCGTTCCATTTCTTCCCGATTAACACCGGCAATCGAGGTCTGAACTTGCGGCTGGTTGGGCTGTGGAGTAGAAGGGCTAGTACTTGGTGGATCAGGGGTCACTGGTGTAGGAGAACGTGGCGTCACATCTGCAGAGGCCAGTGGCTGATCCGTTGGTTCTGGCTCTTGCGGCCCATCAGGAACAGGCTTATCGCAAGGGATCATCTTGATGTTGGAGGCATCATCCAGCAGCAAGTTTCCATTAGTGGGAAACAAAGAAGGCGTCTTATAAAAAGCCTCTAAGATGAAGTGAGTGTAATTACCGCTAGGCTCGAATTTAAACTTAAACTCCCGCCAGTCGGTATTCACTACCAATGGTGATTCGTCTAGCATTTCGCGCTTGTCGCACATACCAAACCCTGCCCAAATGCGGAGCTTCACAGGTTCTATGTAATTGGCCGGCAAATTCTTTTCGCGGCTTACGCTATAATAGGATAGTGATCGAGCTAGCTTCATGCTGAACTCGTAGCACTGCCCTTCTTGTAGCGGCTGATTCAATAACTGCCCTACGGATTCCCAGGTATCATTATCACGTGTAACCATACCGAGGTAGGTGTTACCCTGGTAGGCTTGTTTTGTGACTTGGAAAGTAAGGTCGGGTTGTACATCTGGAGGAGACTCCGTCACCCAGCCACAGTCTGTCCAGTACCGTGGTTCACGGCTATGGCGTGGAATATCTTCAAACGAGGCATTGTCGAGTGGTATGATCGTCTCTTGTGCCGCGCTCTGTTCGGGAGTGATGCCAAATAGGATGACAAGGCTGAAAGCGGCAAGTTGCCAAACTAATCTCATTAGCGCTGTCCTTTTATTTACAATCAAGGGAATAAGGTCTGTCCTTGTTAACAAAAGTAGGATATAATCAGTCTATTAACGTTTAATACCCGTTGATTTGTTATAAGGAGGTGGAGAAAATGCAGGCAATTCAGGGGCAGGTGCTATGAAATTGGGTAGGAATGGGGGAGGGGGAGTCAAATAAGAGGCCCTGTGGCCAAAGGGGAAGTACCCCGAAAAATGGGAGTGAAGAGCTGATTGAAGGGAAGTTCTCGGAGAACTCAATGCTCTCCGAGAACTAGACAATACTATTTAAAGGCATTGAGGCCAGTAGCGGCCATACCTGTAATAAGCAGGTGGATATCGTGCGTACCCTCGTAGGTCAGCACCGTTTCCAAATTCATCATATGTCGCATGACCGGATATTCATTCGTGATACCCATACCGCCGTGGATCTGGCGAGCTTCACGTGCCACATCCAGGGCCATTGCTACATTGTTGCGCTTAGCCATACTGATTTGTGCTGGCGTAGCTTTTCCTTTATTGGCCAGTGTTCCCAGGCGCCAAGAAAGCAATTGTGCCTTGGTAATCTCGGTCAGCATTTCCGCAATTTTCTTTTGCGTCAACTGGAAGCCCGCAATAGGCTTGCCAAACTGCTCGCGCTCCATGCTGTAGCGCAGTGCGGAATCATAACAATCCAATGCTGCTCCTACTGCACCCCAGGCGATACCGTAGCGGGCCTTGCTCAAGCAAGACAATGGCCCCTTCAGGCCCTGTACGTTAGGTAAGACGTTCGCTTTCGGTACACGAACATCTTCGAATACCAATTCACCCGTGATACTTGCACGTAGCGACCACTTCCCGTGAATTTCCGGTGCACTGAAACCAGGCATATCTTTTTCAACGATCACCCCGCGGATGATGCCTTCTTCATCCTTGGCCCACACCACTGCTACATCCGCTAGTGGAGAGTTAGTGATCCACATTTTAGAACCATTAAGAATGTAGGCATCGCCATCATCCTTGATGTTAGTTACCATTCCACCCGGGTTCGAGCCGTGGTCAGGCTCCGTCAGTCCAAAACAACCAATGAACTCGCCGCTGCCCAGCTTAGGTAGGTATTTACGCTTCTGCTCTTCGGAACCGAAACGGTAGATCGGATACATGACCAGTGAGCCCTGTACCGACGCCATAGAGCGGATGCCCGAGTCACCACGTTCTAGCTCCTGCATAATTACTCCGTAGGCAATTTCATCCATGCCGCCACCGCCGTACTCTACGGGTAGGCTAGGGCCAAAGGCACCAATTTCGGCCAGGCCTTTAAACAAGTGCGTAGGGCACTCTGCTTTTTCGGCATATTCTTCAATAATTGGGGATACCTCTTGCTTCACCCAGTCGCGCACAGCAGCGCGCGCCATGCGGTGGTCGTCATCTAGCAAGTCTTCAACTAGATAGTGGTCGTGGAACTGAAAACGGTCTTCTCGCGCTTTCTTCTGGATACTTGGTGTTGCAGTTCCGTTGCTACTTATTGCCATAGCACTAAAGCTTTTTGTTGGTTAGGGAGCTGTTCAGAAATCGGTCCTATGCTCCGACATTTTGCATCTAGGCAAAGGTACACTTTTCGGTTTGTTTAGCGGTAGATGGAATGAAAGTGTGACGGGGATATTACGGTAGTAGGATCCGGGGGGTAATGGTTGAGGAGAGTACTTGATAGACCACCCGTTGGGTGGGTCCCACCCTTATGGTCCGGTTCGCCAGTTCATCCCCAATCCAACACGAATCAGGGACACGCCAGCTCCGTTCTGTACCTGACAATAGTCCGTACAGCTCAAAGCCGTTTATAAACATCTGACTCAATAGCCAGATCCAGCATGCGTCGTCCAGGCGTTTTCTTGGCCTGGCGAAATGGCAAAATGGACAATCAGCTGTTTGTCTTTGCCGCCACGAAATTTTGAATAGACTAAATCCAAAATCGATAATACCATCTGCCTTGCTAACTACCCTAAAGCAATGCTATATGGTATCTGCTTCCTACGGTAAAGATGGATCAACATTGATTGCTCAAGTACATGGTAAAGAGCGGCATCCATCGGCAGCAAGCATTGTCATTGATAAATCCGCATAGTCCTAAGGCTTGTCTCAGGTCCGTGTTTAGGAGCACGTCCTTTTGCGGATAGGCTAAGATAAGAACTGGTAAATTAAAAACAAATAAGTTTTAGTTTTATTTTTAAATAAATTTTTGTGGCTATTGTGTAGGAAAGAACCCCTGCACTTTTACACCACTATCCTCTGGATATTGGCTACATTAGCTACCACATTAATTCATCCATCCATGGCAGTCATTGGCTTAGAAGGTATGCGGTTTCACGGACCGCACGGGTTTTACCCGGAAGAAGAAGTACTCGGCAACGAATTTGTTATCGATATATACGTTTCCGCTAATACGCAGCGCGCGGCCATGCGCGATGATTTGGGTGAGACCGTCAACTACGAGACGGTCTACTTAATGGTCCAGTCTGAAATGAAGAAGTCAGCGCAGCTTATTGAAACGCTGGCCGATCGAATCATTGGGCGGATCTCTGATTATTATGAGAATATTAGCGGTATTCGGCTCGTTATCCGTAAGCTTAATCCTCCCTTAGGTGGTGACGTGCAGGCCGCCTACATTGAGGTTAAGACGGGAAGCTTTAGCAGTGGCGGCGGCGGAGGATTCAAAGGAGGAGGAGGTTTATTTGCTGGACTTCGGTAGAAAGATTGATCCTGCACGAACCCAAAAAATAAACCAGTGCGATCATTAACCCTTGCGTTCCTCTTTTTTTATGCTACAGCACAGTCTCAAAATTTAGTCCCCAACCCTGGTTTTGAAGAAGCGGCTAACACCATTAATGGCTTTACCGATGACGATGTGGAGTTTACCAATCAGCTTGAGTATTGGACAACACCTAATACAGCATCTCCTGATTTAATCACCCCCGATTTCTACGAAAAGTATGTGCAGCCACCGGCACCACGCTCCGGATTCAACGCAGTCGGTATGCAATCGCATGGCTTGTGGGGCGAGTGCATTGGGGTTGCGCTTGCGGAGCCATTGGTTCCCCATAAAACCTACTATGTCGAATATTGGATTCGCAGGGCCACTTGCACCAACCCTCAGCTCAATGAAGATCGAGCCATGAATAAGAATTTCGGACTCCTCTTTTCTATCGGTACCCTCAAGAAGACTACGCACGAACAGATGCCCTATGGAACGCCGCAAATTTCCGGAGATTCTACGGTCTTACTTAGCGATCAACGGTGGACTAAGATTGCCACTTACTTTACGCCAAAGCGTAAGTATGATCATCTCTATTTGGGGCAATTCCGCTTGCCCCGCGAAGAGCCACAAGTTATGATTGGTTACTACGTAATTGATGATCTACTTGTGGAGGCTGTTACCAATGCTGAGGCACTCAATGAAGGAGTAGCATTACCGCTTGGTAGTATTATTCCGCTGAGTAATGTCAATTTTTTAAGTGGAACCACCACGCTTCGCGACACCAATGCACACCAGCAATTAGGCCATCTTGCAGATTACTTGCAACAGAACCCTGCACTACGAATCCGCATTAATGGACATACGGATTCAGTAGGAGGAAAACGGTCCAATTTGCGACTCTCAAACGAAAGAGCCATGGCCATTGCCCAGTATATCATAAAAGCAGGCATTAGGGAACAGAGAATCGAGTGGAAAGGATTTGGAGAGGAGCAGCCTATCGCAAACAATGATACTGCGGCCGGTCGTTCACAAAACCGGCGAGTTGAATTTGGAGTGATTGCGCAATAGTCGTTTCGCCCCTTCTCGTTCCCCCGATGTCTAATGGGAATCCATATTTTTACAAAAATTAACTTTCCGCTAACGGACTTAGGCGAGCCTTTGCCGTTCTTTTTGCGTCATAAGCTCACAAAAGCAAAAAAATCTATGTTTAAGCAAATCACGTTAGTATTCGCATTATGTGCAGTGACTTTCAGCTCTTGCGATACTACTCAAGACCTCTCCGGAATACTTGGCACCGTATTGGGTGAAAGCGCCCTCACCAATAGCGAAGTCATCAGTGGCTTGAAGCAAGCCCTGGAAATTGGTATCGGTAAAGGTTCTGATTTACTGTCGCGCCAGGATGGTTACTATAAGAGTGCCTACAAAATCTTGCTACCCGAGGAGGCGCGCAAGGTTACGGACCGCCTGCAGAATGTTCCCGGTTTCTCTGCTTTGGAAGAAAATGTACTCGAAAAAATCAACCGGGGGGCGGAGGATGCCGCCAGCAAAGCCAAACCCATTTTTGTAGATGCCATCAAGTCCATGAGCATCGCCGATGCTATGGGCATCCTCAAGGGGGATAAAGATGCAGCTACTCGTTACTTGGAGCGCACTACTTTTGATGCCCTCTACAATGAATTCAATCCGGTAATTGTGGCTTCTCTCGATAAATTTAACGCCCGCCAATACTGGGCCAATGCGGTTAATACTTATAACCGTATTCCGTTGATTGGTGACCCGGTTGATCCGGATCTCGACGACTATGTCACTCGCCGTGCGCTGAACGGTCTCTTTGCCCAGGTAGCAAAAGAGGAACTCAACATCCGCAACAATATCGGTGCACGTACCACCGATCTACTACGTAAGGTCTTCGCCGCACAAGACAATTAGAAAATAGGAAGTCGGAAGTCAGAGATCGGAAGTAGGGGATAGTCAAATCACTCCCACTTCCGATTTCTTACTTCCGATTTTCCCCCAGTTATTTCACAATCTTCCGCACTGCTTGTCCTTCAGCTGTCGTTACTTCCAACCAATAAGTACCAGCGGGTAGACGAGCCACATCTACTTGCGTTTGTCCCTGGAACATACCATTAATTAGGTTCCGTCCTGCACTGTCACGCAGACTATACTGTGCTTCGCCTTGCTCAGGAAGTTGAATGGTGAGTAAATCCTTCACCGGGTTAGGGTAAACGCTGGCAGCAATAGTATTCAACTCATTGGTGCTAACAACCGGGTTGTTATCTGCCGGATCGCTAGCCGCAGCTTGAATGACATCTCTAGTATCAGCAGTCTGCAGGATAGCTACTGTAAATAGTCGATCCAAATCCCACGCCATATCTGGTGTGATAGCAGCATCAATGATAACGGACTCACCAGCGGTAGCAGGTACAGCAACATCTGTTCCAGTTGCGGCATCGTCGAAGGTCCGGCGGAATACGTCATAGTGCTCGTCTTCGCCGTTTGGCGCATCATAGAATACTACATCCTCAGCGGCACCAAGGAATAACTTTGCCGTTCCCAGGCTGTTGTCAGCTACTGCGGTGATGGCCACTTGTACAATCATTTCTCCCGCCGGCTTATATTGCTGGATACTGATGCTCACCGGACTTGTCTTTTCCTGGTGGGGTTCAAAAATGGCCGCACTACCGTAATTAGTGCTAGCAGGAATGCTTGCGCCTTGGATGACCAAACGTGGTGTACTACCGTAAACACCGTAGTAAGTAGTCCGAGCATCATTTTCTGATGAATTCACCTGATGCAGCTCACAGTTTGGATAAGGTGCACTCGGGTGATAAGAGATGTGCAGTACATCTTCTTGTGAATTCAAGTTGGTATAAAAACCAGGGTTGCGGCTAGAGCAAATACCACAACGAGAGTTAGTGAAGTGCTCCACAATAATGGTGCGTGGCACCTCTTGGCCTTGCAGTTGAAAGGCCATACTAATAGTAAAAAACAGGAGTATAAAGTTCTTCATAATGATCTTTTGAAGTGTAAAAGCTAATGTGCGAAATTAACGACCCCGCTCCAGACTTCGTGAGAAACCGCCAAAAACTGTCTGCATTCTTACGCTTGGCCAACTATTCAATCAAAGTGAAAGTAGTAGTTAAAGTAAAAGTAGGGCGAAGCCATTAGCGATAGCGTAGGAACTCGCATTAGCAATCGAACCACCAAAGTCACCACAGAACACCCAGATATTTTGCACCATATCAGCAAACCCCGTTCCCGAGTGTCTTCCAACACGAAGAACTACCAGGACCAATACAACTAATTCAACTAACTAAGGCCGACATCGGAGGCCGAACTAATCAATCAAAGTGAAAGTAGCAGTTAAAGTAAAAGTACAGCAGATTGCTTAGCAATAGCGACGGAACCCGCACTAACAAACGAACCACCAAAGTCACCAGAGAACACCCAGATATTTTGCACCATATCAGCAGACCCCGTTCCTGAGTGTCTTCCAACACGAGGAACTACAAGGAGGACCAATTCAACTAAATCTACTAATTCAACCCAATCCACCAATTCAACTAATTACCTTTGCAGCCTGACCAAAAAAGACCAATGATGATGAAAGTAGGCGTTGTGGGCAGCGGAGCTATGGGCAGCGGTATTGCACAGATTGCCGCCACTGCCGGCCACGAAGTACTCATTTATGATAATAACCCAGATGCCCTCTCTCGGTCTAAGGCCAAATTGGCGAAGATCATGGCCCGTTTGGTAGAGAAAGGTCGATTGAGTGATTCAGCAGCGACCGACATTCAGTCTCGTATTACCTATATCGATTCCATTTACAATTTCCGCGATACGGGCTTGGTTATTGAGGCCATTGTAGAGCGTCTGGATATCAAAAAGGCAGTCTTTGAACAGCTGGAAGATGTGTTAGGAGACGATGCTATTCTCGCTACCAATACCTCGTCCTTAGCAGTAGCGGCTATTGCTTCTGCGTGCCAGCGTCCGGAGCGTGTCCTGGGGCTGCATTTCTTTAATCCAGCACCCCTGATGGCACTGGTTGAAGTAGTTCCGGCAGTACAAACTGATCAGTCCATTTTGGAGCGGTGTTTTCAGCTCATGAAAGACTGGAATAAAGTACCCGTCATTGCTAAGGATACACCTGGCTTTATCGTCAACCGGGTAGCGCGCCCGTTCTACGGAGAGGCCCTGCGCATTTTGGAAGAGGGCTTGGCCGATACGGCCACCATCGATTGGATTATGACCGAGATGGGAGGCTTCCGGATGGGACCATTTACCTTGATGGACTACATTGGTCATGACGTCAACTACAAAGTTACCGAGACCGTCTTTGCGGCCTTTTATTATGATCCCCGCTATAAACCCAGCTTTGCCCAGCAGCGGCTGGTAGATGCGGGTTATCTGGGTAGAAAATCAGGTAGAGGTTTTTATAATTACAGCGAGGGAGCAGAGCGCCCAGCACCACAAGAGGGTCATCCTCAGGCTCAACAGTTACTACACCGGATTCTAATAATGCTGATCAACGAAGCTGCAGATGCCCTCTATTACAAGGTAGCCAGCCGGGATGACATTGATTTAGCCATGACCAAAGGTGTGAATTATCCGAAGGGACTCCTTGCTTGGGCGGATGAATTAAGTCTGCCTTACGTAGTGGAGCAGTTAGATGCCTTTCACCACGAGTATTTGGAAGACCGCTACCGTTGTAGCCCTTTGTTGAGGAAGATGGCTCGGGATGGTGCTACTTTTTACTAGCTTGCTGGTATTCGCGCTAGATAATAGAGAAGATTGCTAGTGCTCAATTAGCTCACTTGTTGACCTTATACCTTTGACATGGATAAGCATATTCGCGCCCTCTCTCTTACCGTGTTTTTATTTTGCTTCCACCAAGTTGTTACAACAGCTCAAGTCACCAGGGCAGAACGACCGGTTGAAAATTTCATGGCTTTGTGGTCTACTTTTTCCGACCACTACGCCAATTTTGAGCTGAAGCAGGTAGACTGGGACCAGGTTTATGAGCAATACCGCCCCCTAGTCAATGACAGCATGAGCAATCGGGCGCTGTTTGAAACCATGTGCTCCATGTTGCAGCTACTAAATGATGGGCACGTGACGCTCACTGCTGATCGGAGCTTGGACGAAATAGAGTGTGGCCCACCTTACAATTTTAAGTTAGATGAAGCTTTCCCCACGGCAGAAGATTGGGAAGCATTTGAGGATGTAATCGATACTACCCTGCGCCAAGCTGGTTTTTCAACAGTTATGCGTGCTTACGTCAATCGGGCCACCAATTTCCAATTTCGTGTTTCAGAGCGCTTCGGCTATTTGCGACTGGACGAAATGACGGAGGCTTACACCTTAGGACGCTTTAACCAAGCACTCAACAGGGCCATGTTTCGGTTTAAGTCACTCGAGGGGCTGATCATTGATCTTCGCTTCAACGGGGGAGGAAGTGATGAAATAGCTTACCGTCTGGCTAGTCGATTAATGGCGCAAGAGGACACCCTGGGGCACTATGTTCGAACACGCATTGAAGGGACTGACCAATACACAGGTCAAGAATATTACGAGATCATGGCACGCGGCCGGGATCGCTTTACCGGACCTATCGTAATTCTTACCAGTGATTTTACGGCCAGTGCGGCTGAGGTCTTTGTACTATTGATGAAGGACCTACCAAGAGTGAGTCAGGTGGGCGATACCACCGAAGGCATATTTTCCGATATGTTCGAATTTCGCTTGCCCAATCGCTGGGAGGTTTCCCTATCCCACCAGCAATTTTTTTCTCGCGATGGCATTAATTACGAAGGATTAGGTTTAACACCGGACGTAATGGTTATAAATACGCCAGCAGACTTAAAATCGGGTGTAGACCCTGTTATTATTGCAGCGCTCGCCAGGCTGGACGATTAGTACTTACTGGCGGCCTATCTTTACTTGAATCTTACCACTTAAAGCATGTATAAATATCTACCACTCTTACTATTCGCATGCCTCACCGAAAGCATTGCAGCACAGTCTATTACTTGGGAATACCTGGCTCCGATGCCGGAAAAAGTCACCAACAATGCGGTAACCAGTGTAACCATCGGGGATGAGACTTATCTGTATTCCTTTGCTGGTATCGATACTACGCTGGATTGCAATGGCGATCACCTGCGTTCTTATCGTTATACTTTGAGTACGAATAGCTGGGATACGATACCGGATTTGCCAGATCCCAACGGAGGGAAAATTGCCGCCTCGGCTAATGTTATTGATGACAAAATCTACATCGTGGGTGGTTATCATTTGGCACCTAATTGTAGCGAGACCTCCGCGAATCGCATCCACATTTTTGATCCTCTGACGAATGCCTATCTAGATGATGGTCGGAACCTTTCGGTTCCTATTGATGATCAGGTACAAGTGGTTTG
>JBCBEC010000012.1:0-155646 GCA_038528965.1 Bacteroidota bacterium
ATCGGTCACCAGAGATGCCGACGCTGATGGTAATCCTATTGAGGATACCAGTGCTCCGGATGGAGAAGAAAGAGGTATGGGCTGGTTCCCAGGCTACGCGATCGATGTAGAAACGGGTCAGCGCTTGAATATCTTCTTCGGCGAGAACTCAGTATACGATTGTGATAACCTGAATAACCTTGGTCTTGACGCTGACTGTGAGTCATTGAATGCAGTGACCAATGTTGGTGGTGATATGATCTTCAACCCTCACGGTGAATTCTTCATTCTACCAGCTGGTGGTTTGGGTGGTGGTGTTACGCCATTCAACTACGTATCTGGTGGTCAGCACTTCATCTACGTTACTAATCAGCCATACGATCGTTGTGCAGAATTCCTCGACCGCTTTGGTAGCGGAAGTGCACTGCGTAAGGTAGGTCCATTGGGTGATGTTACCTGGGCGGGTATGATTGCCCTACCTCCAGGTCGCCAGATGCGGAGCTACGCTGATGGTTTGATTCCTGAGGATGTAATCGTGAAGCTGCGTGTTGATAACCCTTACCAGGTAGTACGGGGGACGGGGGAATTCAATGGCTACCCGACTTATCGTTTCGTACTATCCGGAAAACAAGCAACTGACTTGGATGAAATTGCTCAGAACGAGACCTTGCAAGCCATTAACGTCATTCCAAATCCCTATTACGGCTTCTCGGAGTACGAGGACTCGGAGACGGAAAACATCGTCAAGATTTCCAATCTTCCGGCCCAGTGTACGGTCACTATCTATTCGCTGGAAGGTAAGTTTATCAGAAAGTACGATCGCAACGAAGCAGGAGATTTGATTGTGGGTAACAATCGGGCGATTAACCGAACACAAATCAATCCAGATTTGGAGTGGGATTTGAAAAACTTCCTTGGCGGCCCCATCGCTAGTGGTGTCTACCTAATCCACGTAGCTGTTCCTGGTGTAGGAGAGCGCACGCTAAAGTGGTTTGGAGTAAATCGGCAGTTTGATGCGGCGGGATTGTAACAGTGCTTGTTCTGACTTTGACTAGTTTATCATTAGAACCAAATAGAAAAGAGGTCAACAGGAGTAACCCTCATTGACCTCTTCTTTTTAACCCGGGATTAAATACTGCAGAATTGCTATTTGATCACCACTACTTTGGTGCGGCCAAATTGCACGCCATCGTCCAGCAAGAGTTGGTATACGCCCGCTGGGAGTGCGGTCAAGTCAAACTGTTTTTCAAAGACCAAGTCAGTATTTTGATGCAGTTCCTTGTGTATCAAACGCCCGCTGGCGTCAAATACCTGAATAGTGATGTCAGTGGCTTGCTTTTGCTCTAGACGCAGGAAGAATTGACCGGCATTGGGATTGGGATAAAGCGTAAACGAGTATTGACCTTCTTGGTCATTGGTACTTACAGGATCATGACAACTATCTGCGACTTCAAAGTCAAGCAGCCAATCATATCCTGAACATAGCGGTACCACGCCAAAAGAATTTGACCCTACTCCTTCATAGTACCCATTATGGTCATTACTAAAGAAAAAATACTTCCTCATCTCCCCAGCAAACTCCCTATAATAGATGGTATCTAATCGTAGCGGAGCACCCCAATCAACAAATTGCATACTATCACCAATCATAAGACTATAGTCTGCGATTAGTACTTCTTCATCATATCCTGGTCCAAGAAAAAAAACTTGTTGCTCTTCCCGGTCTTCTCTAACGTAGGCGACTGAAGACACACAGTCATCTTGCTCATCTTCAATTGTTACTACATTATAATCCTTGTTGTTTATCGTTATCGTATCACACATTAATCGAACATAAACTGATCTGTATGAACCCATACCTTGGCCGATACCTATTCTCCAGAACGCCCCCTCCTGTAAAGTCGGTTCATAATCTTGGGTGTGGATAGTTGAAAATAATGGTAAGATTAGTGCGAGTAGAATGTATCTCATTTTCAGGTGGTTGAACGCGTTAAAATTCCAAGTTAAAAAATATCCCAATTTTACCTTGCTAAGTTGAGTAAAGCAGTTTAGCTATAAACAAAAAGGTCAGCAAGGATACTCCTCACTGACCTCTTCTTTTCAATCCGGTATTAAATACGCCCGAATCGCTATTTGATCACCACCACTTTGGTGCGGCCAAATTGAACGCCATTGTCCAGTAATAGTTGGTATACGCCCGCTGGGAGTGCGGTCAAGTCAAACTGTTTTGCAAAGACCAAGCCGGTATTTTGATGCAATTCCCTTTGGATCAAACGCCCGCGGGCATCAAAGACCTGGATAGTGATATCACTGGCTTGCTCTTGCTCAAGGCGCAGGAAGAATTGACCTGTGTTGGGATTGGGATAAAGCGTGAAGTCCAGCGTTGGCTGTTCCACTTCGAACACATTTACCAACACATCAACGATTGTACTAGAACGGCAGCCATTGGCATCTTCTACCCAAACTTCGTAAGTGCCTACGGGTAGGTCAGAGAATGTATTCTCACTAGAGAAGGCCATCCCGTCCAGGCTATATACGTAGGGTGGTACACCACCTACACCAGTAGCAGTGATATCGTCTCCATTGATCTCCGTGGAAACGGTGAGTTCGTCGGGTTCAGCAATGGTAAAGGCTTGCAAGCCAACAATATCGCCCATGGCGTCCATCACCTGTACTTCGTAGGTGCCACCCGAGAGGTTGGTGAAGATATTGGAGTTAAACCATGTCTGCCCACCGTCAATACTGTACAGATAAGGTGGTGTTCCACCGGTAGCAGTAATGCTGATGGTCATGCCTGGTTCGCCAAAGCAGTTTACTAAGCCACTCACCTCAAAGGATACGGATAGGGTGGTTCCTATGGCTACCTGGGTGACGATGGCACAGCCGTTTTCATCGCGTACGGTTACCTGGTATTCACCGGTAGGTAGATCCGGGAAAAGTGGTTCCGCTTGGAAGTTGATGCCATCCACGCTGTATTCCAAATCACCGGTACCCCCGCTGGCAGTAATCATCACGCTATCTCCTTCTACCATCACCGACATCATCAGTAATGGCGGGTTAGTGATGGTAATACTTCCAGTTTCCCGGGTGAAGCCATCCGCATCACGTACGGTCACGGTGTATTCCCCAGGAGCAAGGCCTGCGAAAATGCTCGAACTTTGGAAGGTCGTTCCATTCAGGCTGTATTCGTATGGTGGTGTGCCACCACTAACCAGGGCTTCAATTTGACCGTCGTTCACATTGAAGCAACTCATATCGTTGATGATCTCCAGGCTTACCACCAGGCTATTTACTGCTACGGTGGCATTCAAGACGAGTACACAACCGTTAGCATCGATCACCCGCACTTCGTAGGTACCATTTGGAACATCTTCAAAAATGGGGCTGGCTTGTGGCGTGCCATCATTCAACTGATAGTTAAGCGATCCCGTTCCTCCACCGGCTACTACTGTGATGGTATTGTCCGTTACATCCACCGAGCCAAGCAGTTCTACAGGGTTAGTAATAGTGATGCTGTTGGTGACGCGGGTGAAGCCTTCGCTATCACGAACCGTCACTGTGTAGATGCCCGGAGCCAGGTTGGTAAAGGTGTTTTCGGGCTGATAGTTCACACCATCCAAGCTGTATTCAAACGGGGCAGTGCCACCGTTTACCGTTACGCTAATGATACCATCGTTGGCATTGAAGCAACTGATATCGCTCACCAAACCTGTAGACACTACCAGTGTATTTACGGCCACGGTAGCACTCAACTCAAACTCACAACCATTGGCGTCAATTACCGTGATGGTGTAAGTACCATTGGGTACATCCGTAAACACGGGATTACTTTGTGGTGTGCCATCTTCTAGCTGATACATATAGGGTACCGTGCCTCCCGTTGCGCTAACTGCAATTGTGCGTACCACCACTGCTACGCTTCCACTCAAAGCTGGTGGATTGGTAATGGTAATGCTATTGGTAGTTTGTGTAAACCCTTCGCCATCCATTACCGTCACCGTGTAGGTACCCGCAGCGAGCCCTCCGAAGGAGTTGTCCGTTTGGAAGTTGGCCCCGTCCAAGCTGTACTGATAAGGTGCTGTACCACCACTTACGTTGACCGTAATCGTACCATCATTGGCGTTGAAGCAACTAATATCATTGACCAAACTCGCCGAAACGACTAAGGTGTTCACTGCTACGGTAGCGCTAAGCTCCAGTTCGCAACCATTGGCATCAATTATCGTTACCGCGTAGGTGCCATTGGCCACGTCGTTGAATACCGGACTAGATTGTGGCGTACCATCCGCTAGTTGATACATCAGTGGAGCGGTGCCACCTGATGCAGTTACGGTGATTGTACGTTCCATTACCGTTAGGCTGCCACTTATAGCCGTAGGGTTAGTGATGTTGACGCTATTTGTGGTACGTGTAAAACCTTCACTGTCCCTGACCGTAACGGTATAGGTTCCTGCAGCTAGTCCTCCAAATGAGTTGTCCGTTTGGAAGTTGATCCCGTCCAAGCTGTATTCGTAGGGCTCGGTCCCTCCAGCGGCATTGACCGTAATCGTACCGTCATTGGCGTTGAAGCAAGAAATGTTATTAACCAGACTGGCGCTTACCACCAAGCTGTTGACTGCTACAATGGCGGTCGTGCTAGTGGTACAGTCATTGGCATCAATGACCGTAAGCATATAGGTGCCGTTGGCCAAATCGCTGAAGACAGGAGACGATTGCGGCGTTCCATCATTGAGCTGATACATCAACGGAGGTGTACCGCCTCCGGCGCTCAATGTAATCGTGTTCACATTTACCGCTGCACTTAAGGTGAGTAGTGGCGGGTTAGTGATTGTAAGGGTGCTGCTTGAGCGGGTAAAGCCTTCTCCATCTAATACCTCTACGGTATAAGTTCCCGGTGCCAGATTGGTGAACGTGGGCTCCGGCTGCAATGTTCCTCCGTTGAGGCGATACTGATAAGGCATAGTACCACCGCTCACTAAGGCTGTGATAATTCCATCGTCAGCATCGTGGCAGGTGACCTGTTGTACTACCGAGGCCGTGATAGCCAAAGTGTTGACCGCCACGGTCGCCATTACGGTAGTTTGACACCCATTGGCATCTGTTACCGTAATGGTATAGGTGCCATTGTCCAGATCAGGGAAGACTGCGCTGGATTGTGGTGTATTGTCATTGAGCTGGTAGGTATACGCCGGTGTACCGCCCATTGGTGTAATCGTGATTTGATCATCGTCTACTGCGGCCATGGCCATCAGTTCCTCTGGTTGCATGATCAGGAAACTATTGGTGCTAACGACATTCCCCGTCATATCCTGTACGCTTACTACGTAACTACCGGCACTCAAGCCTGTGAAGACATTGTCAGCTTGAAAATCACCGTTGTTCAGGGAGTATTCGTAAGGCATTACGCCTCCTTCGGCCAGTACTTCAATACTGGCGTTGGCGTTTCCGTGGCAGGCGTTTTCCTGGAGCTGATTGTAATCGACGACTAGCGGCTCGATCAGGATTTCAATCTGGAATACATTGTTTGGCGTAACCAGACCCGCCGCATTTTCGAGATCGAAGACGAACTCGTCCATGAGTACTACACCACCTTCGTGCTGATAGGAAAGTAGACCGTCGTCAATATCGGCCTGAGTGAAGGAATCACCTAAATTTAGCATGACGCCATTTAAGAACAGCATGCCTTCGTTCGGCATATCTGTCAGCGTGAAGAAGATTTCGTCAGCTGAGCTCATGTCGTCACTGGCCTCCAGATATGCATTGGTGATTATTTCCGACGTATTATGCGGCACGAGCAGCATTTCATTGGTCAAGAGAAACGGAGGAGTACTCGGAATCTCGTAGCAAACCGTGACGGACCATTCTTCCAGAATACCGCCGTCGGAGGTAGCATTATCGTTTAGCTGTAAAGTCCATTGTCCAGCACTGCTTTCACCGATCAGGTCGTCCAGGTTGTCTATAGCTTGGAAGCTGCCTTCAATGGCGTAAGGCGCGCCAGGGTTATTGGCACCAGTTTGGGAGGTGTTACAGGTATTTTCTAGAGCTGTGGCGCTATTAGGACTGCTAGCGCTGAAACTTAGATTAAGGTTGTCTTCGGAGCAGCCAAATTGCCCACTGGGAAAGCCAGGGCGATCAAACAAGCTGATCGAACCACCGCTGGCGGGGAACAAGACCGCATCTAAATCACCCACGTAGGTGTGCGTGACTTCCATCATAACCATAACGGAGAAAATCTCTTCGTCATCGTTGAAGGAGATATCATTTTCCACCGTTGGGGTACCAGAATCACTGATAGTAGTGGAGAAGTTAGAAGTATAGGTAATACAACTGATGTTATCTGTAGTGAAGTTGAACTCGTCGGCCCAGAAGCTAGTACCACAGTCGTTCATGGCTCGTACTCGCCAGTAATAGCGGGTGGCACCTTGGTTGGCGTTCACCGGCTGGTAAGTAAGAGCGGTAGTCATGCCAGTCTCTACGATGTTCGTGAAGTTGATATCAGTAGCAATCTGCACTTCGTAATTGGTAGCTCCGCTATCATCACCATCCCATTCTAGCACTGGGTTAGGGAATTCGTCTAAGCTGTTATTTGCCGGCTCAATCAAAGTAGGCGGGATAGACGGATCAGGAAGAATACTGACACTTAATGTGATCTGGGTCGTTTCACTACCATTAGTGGCTTCTACCGTAAAGCTATAGTCACCGGGGTCAGCACCGGAGGTTTGTAGCGTGAGTAAGGATGTCTCGCCCGGTGAAAGTACCGTAGGGCTGAAGAAAGCCGCGGCGCCAGGAGGGAGATCATCAGCAGAGAGGGTAACGTTGCCGCTAAAGTCTCCATTTACTTCGATGTCATAAAAAGCATCATCTGGTTGACATACTTCCTGATCAACCGGGTTAGCACTCAGACTGAAGCCACAATCGTTGGCCCAGCGGCCATTAATGGTGAGCGTACCGGTGTTATTAGGGTCAAGCCAGTCTCGTAAACGAGAGTTAGCGTTACCACCCGCATCCCAGGATACGGCAAAGGCACCGTACCAGTCGGAGCTATTGTTTCCACAGGCGGCTCCACCACCGTGTAGTTGTCCGACTACGCGCTCGTCCTGGTCAAAAAGTGGCGAACCAGAAGAACCTGGTTCCGTGGTGCCCACGTCCCAGTCGATTACGCGTACGTGGGTAAAGTTGGAGGTTGGAGTTGTACCACCGTAAGTAGTAAAGGTACTTGCATCATTTTCAAAACTAATCCGTTTTTCATCCGTGCGAGGGTGGTGAATGCCAATTGAATTGCTGATGGCTGCGCCACTGGCATCCCAACCTGCTAAGTAGGCGTTGGCGGTAGGCGATACAGGGTCATCCAATTCCACCAGCACAAAATCGGATTGGGAGCGACGAGAACGGAAGATTGAACCGGTATTAAAGTCATTCAACTGTCCATCGCCGGCGCCACCACTGGCCGCGCTGAAGGGTTGACGGCAAGTACTGTTCTGGAAATTCCAGTACGTAACTAGCGAGGGCGCGTTTCCGGCATTAATGCCACAGTGAAAGGCCGTCATGAAAAAAGGCTTACAGTCGTTTTCCACATTATTGACCAAAAAGCCCGTACAGAAGGTGCCGCCACCAGTAGAGATGACTGCTACGGATTGAATAATATCTCGGTGAGGTTCTACTATGCCCCAACCATCAGCCGTGCCACAAATCACATCCAGGTTACAAGAACCGGAAATCAATGAGGTAAAGTCTTCAAAAGCGTGGTTGACGTAAGACAGCTTCAGGCGGAGTTGATCGGCTACCGCATCGGGTAGCTGCACTTCGATGACAATCTCGTCGCCCGTAAGGAGCGGTGTCCACAATTGTTCGTGATCCTCATTATCAGCTGGAGTAAAGGGGCCGCGGACCTCCTTATAATCAGGAGTATACAGCATTAGCTGGCCGCCTTTGGGCATGAAGTACTCCGTAAATCCTAGGTTGATAGAGTGGGCTGCATTCGAGTGGATACGGAGGCGCCACACCTGACCATTAGGGGTAGACTCCCAGGTGCCACTATTGGCAGGGCTGAGGTCTACCTCAATATTGGTAGCATAACGTGGCGCTACACCCGGTCCACGGCGGGCAAGCTCGGCTTCTAACAATGCTGCATTGTCTTGTGCCGGCATGCGTACCGCCGAAAGTTGATCGGCAGGAATCAGCCCTTTGGCCAAGCGTTGATCTTTCTGGGAAAAAAGAGTGGTGGCGATGAATAGAATGGCAATGCCAAGTAGTAGTCGTTGCATAAGTCCTTAAGGCAGTTAGTTGAATGTGTTCGTTTGGGTAACGAATCTTGTATTAATAACAGGGGGGAGTAAATGCTATAAACAGGGCAAGTACTATGCCAGCGAGGGCAAACGTACAAAGAATGCAGAGCGTGGACTAGATGAAAAGGGACAGGCCAATGCTGGGCATAAGGAAGGTAGGATAGAAAAACATATACTAAATTCCTTTTATGTGATAGAAATCAACTGTTTACAGTATGTGTAAGCTACTGATCTGTATAAGAATGAAGTATTCTAGACTGGCGGATGCCCGACAAAAAAAGAAGAAATAGCACGGAATGAAACATGAATGAGGCGACGAAGGAAAACGAAAAAAATTCGTCTGCCAATAGCATTTTTTCAGTTTCTACTTACTACAGCGTTTAGATAAGGCTTGCTGGGGGGCTGATCAGCTCGCAGAATAATCCAGAAAGGCGATGGATCTGAATTCTCCGACGACCTCATATCCGATTCTCTTGTAGATATCGTTTGAGGTGGGGTTCTCCATATCTGTGAATAGGGTACAGAATTGATATCCTCTACCCAGCATTAGACTACTGAGCTCAGCTACGATCTTGGTAGCGTACCCCTTCTTGCGGTACTCCAGCGGAGTATACACGTAGTTTATCGTTATCCCATTGTTGGTGGGGCGGGCAATACAAGTCATGGTCACTGCTGCTCCGTCCATCCAGAGGTAAACTTCCTCATTATTGATTTTTCTGAGGGCGCCTTCCCGAGCAGCCTGCTTATCATTTTCATTCAAGGCTTCGATCAAGAATTGGTGCATCCATTTGGCCACCAATTCAAGGTCTTCTGGCGTAGCTTTTCTTAGGTGTCCATTCCTTGGTGGATTATGTTTCACCGCTGTAAGTTGATATACGAGCTGTTTGTACACCACCTCATACCTCCAGCCCAACTTGCTTGCTAAGGTATCCCCAGCGTGTAAGACTAAGTTTTTAGCTCCCAGTAAACCTGGAAAGGTGATTCGTTCCCTATCTAGATAGTCAGCTAGAGTTAGTATGGATTCTTCCTGGTTCAGGTCATTACTAGACATGATGAGGTGTCTGCCGGGAGTTTGCATGCCGGAAAATTGGATCTCATTGTCTTTCCAGATGCTTAGGTAAAAGCTACCATTCCGCTTGTTCTTGGCATTGTCTAGTGCAAGTCCTAGCAGCAGACTGTTGAGTACTTCTTTTTGCTCCAGCCATTTCAGGTTATCGGTAAGGTACCGGTCTGCTGTTTCGTAGGTCTTTAGCTGCATTTTTTTCAATTAGGGGTTCGAAAGCAGAATGGATACTTTATTGATCGTTGAAAACCAACTTGCCTTGTTCAGGATAGTAGGTATGTAACACTTGGCCATTATTGTACATTTCTATGGTGTACTGACCTTTCGTTTTTCTAATTCTAGTGTAATCTGATTGGTTATTAGAGTAGCTCCAGACTGGTAAGTTATAAACTAGGGCATCATCAATATAGGTGGCTACTCTGATATCGATTACCTCTTCCTTTATTGTCTGGTAATAAATAGAAACCCACCCCCCTTTAATCGCTCGTTTTTCGACCTCAAAAAAGCGTTCGTCTCCGTTATATTCCCATCCCGTGGGCAAATAATCACCCGCTGTCATGGATAGCTTTAGATCATCAGATGCTATTTCAGGTAGATCCCTTTGTTGAGCTGTTTCCAGGTAATTTATATCTATCGTAAAGTCGACTTCTTGCTGGCTACAGCTGGTGGATAAACCCGCAATACAGATTAATAAACTGAGCTTCATTGGTTGTTTTCTAATGATTAAGGTCACTAAGAATGGAATCTGTTTCGTTGTATCTAATTATCGCACCCTGATTACCATAAAGCTCAAACACATCGTAAATGACTCTTGAGATAAGCTCTACAGTGGACAGTATTTTCTCTTGGTTAAAGCCGTTGATAGTGTGTACCGCCACGTAATCACTTTCCATGTGAAAGCCTATCTGTTTTAACCTTTTAAAACCCATTTTGCCAATCCAGTGGGTTAGAGAAGCGCCGTCGAAATGACTTAAAATAAGTTGGAGCTTTCCTGACAGGTATTCTACTTCTAGCTGTATATCTTTTTGTGCTATTTCTAATGTAAAGGCTATGATAGCTCCGGAGCAAATTTTATCAAAACAGTGTAACAGCGTGTCATCGTCCGTTTCAAATTTTCTTGGTGTGCTTTCCAATGCTGCAAGTTCTGCTTCGAAATCCGGAATTTTTGACTTCATCACTTCAATAAAAAATTCGGATGGGGGCTGTTCTGCTTTTAGCTTATCAATTCTATTAAGTGTCTCTTTGAGAAAGCTAATTCTGTTGAAATTAGGATTATCAAGATTCTTAAGTATCCTTAGTTTTTTGCTTACGGCATAAAACGGCTTTCGAAAAGCCTCTGCTCCTTCAAAATCCCATTCTTTGCTGCACGAGTTTATTTGTTTTTCCAGGTAGTCATGTTCTTTCTGCAACTGATCAATAATAATCTGTATAACTGACTGCATTTTTTGGATAAGTTTCGCTTGAATTTTTGAGGTTAATAACTCTAATTTTTTGTCCTGCTCTAACTCAAAAAAATCCCACCCGAGTATCTAATTCACCAATACCCGGGTGGGAATAAACCTTAAGCACTACGCTTAAAACCAATCGACTTTTGGCCACCTAGTTCGGCCAGCAGCACATCTTTTTCCGAACGCGTAAGCACCTTCATCTGGTGCAGCCACTGGATACGGGAACGGCGTTCCTCGGCCGGCACTTCCAGCTTTTCGTCCAGGTACTGATTCTGGTAGCTGTCCTTGATGCGCTGGCACAGTTCCTCCAGGAACTCGTTAAGTGCATCTTCCGATGGATCCTCGGCTAAAAAGGCCAGCTGGTGTTCACCTCCTACCAGGTGTAAGAAAGCTGGCTTTTGCTGAGCGAAGGCCAAGATGGACAACGAACCACTGATAGCTGCTGCTAAAAAGAGCGACGAAAATGACCAGTCTACACCAATTAGCCAGGCACTGATAGCTACCAGTCCGATCAGCACCGCCACTACGGCTGCCAACCAGGCAAAGAGCCGGTACTTGTGTTCCGCTTTGCGGTAAAACTGTAATCCTAAATCTATGTAATCGACACTGAATTCTCGCTCTTGCTGTAAATCTCGAAGGTGCACAATCATATCATCCTCACGAAGAAAGTAGGCACGGTAACGAAAGCCTTTTTGCTGTATGAGCTGTTGCATAGAAGAGCGGGTTTGGTGAAGAAATTCCGCCAAAAAAGGGCGGGTTTTATAATACTTTAAGATAAAACATTTCTTTGAAAAAAGGAGTTCCTAAAGGCAACTATTTTTGGTAAATTTGGGTTAAATATTGGGTGTAAAATCACTTTGCTTAGACGTACAAAATTGTTGCTGTGAGTTTCAAATTAGTATCTCCTTTCAAGCCTACGGGCGACCAGCCAAGTGCCATTAAACAACTAGTAGATGGCGTAGAGGCCGGCGATGCGGCGCAAGTTCTGCTAGGTGTTACGGGTTCTGGTAAGACCTTTACCATGGCCAACATGATTGCGCAGCTTAATCGCCCTACGCTGATCCTTACTCACAATAAAACTTTAACGGCTCAGCTCTACAGTGAGTTCCGCGACTTCTTTCCAGAGAATGCGGTAGAGTACTTTGTCTCCTATTACGATTACTACCAACCCGAGGCCTATATCTCGTCTTCGGATACTTATATCGAAAAGGATTTATCGATTAATGAAGAGGTAGACAAACTGCGCCTGCGCGCAACGTCTAACCTGCTCTCGGGACGGAGAGATATTATCATCGTGGCTTCGGTGAGTTGTATCTACGGTATGGGTAATCCGGATGATTACAAGAGTGGGATTATTCGGATACAACGCGGGCAAACGATTTCTCGTAACGGCTTCCTCTACAGTCTAGTGGATAGCCTCTACTCGCGTACAGAGACCGAGTTTAAACGAGCCACTTTCCGCGTACGCGGCGATACCGTAGACATTAATTTACCTTATGTCGATTATGGCTACCGCGTCACGTTCTTCGGTGATGAAATTGAAGAAATTGAAAAGCTGGAAATAAGTAGTGGGAAACGGATAGAGCGCATGGAAGACGCCGCCATCTTTCCCGCGAATCTATACATTGCTCCCAAGGAGCGCCTCAAGGGTATCATCAATGATATTCAGGACGAGTTGCACGAACAAGAAAAGTACTTCGAGCGGGAAAACCGCCTTTTGGAGGCTAAACGCATCAGTGAGCGCACCAACTTTGATCTGGAAATGATGAAAGAGCTGGGCTATTGCAATGGCGTCGAGAACTACTCCCGCTTTTTTGATGGTCGCAAGCCTGGTACCCGCCCCTTCTGTTTACTAGATTACTTCCCGGACGATTACCTCATGCTTATTGATGAGAGCCACGTGACGCTCCCGCAGGTGCGTGGTATGTTTGGTGGTGACCGGGCACGTAAATTAAGCTTGGTCAACTTTGGTTTCCGTTTACCCTCAGCTATGGATAACCGCCCGCTCAACTTTACCGAATTTGAAAGCTTGATCAACCAGGTAGTTTACGTAAGTGCTACCCCGGCAGAATACGAAATGGAACAAACGGGAGGTTTGCTGGTAGAGCAAGTTATCCGCCCAACGGGACTTATTGATCCACCCATTGAAGTTCGCCCCAGCATCAATCAGATTGATGATTTGATGGAGGAAATTGACGAGCGTATCAAGCGCGACGAACGTACACTGGTTACTACACTTACCAAGCGGATGGCGGAGGAATTGACCAAGTATTTCAATAAGTTGCGCATCAAAGTCCGCTACATTCACTCCGAGGTGGATACCAT
Source organism: Bacteroidota bacterium (assembly GCA_038528965.1). GTDB lineage: Bacteria > Bacteroidota > Bacteroidia > Chitinophagales > Saprospiraceae > Lewinella. The sequence goes on from JBCBEC010000012.1 coordinate 13,101, forward strand.
GGAACGGGTGGAAATTCTGCGTGATTTGCGCTTGGGTGAGTTTGATGTTTTGGTAGGTGTAAACTTACTTCGTGAGGGTTTGGATTTACCAGAAGTAAGTTTGGTAGCGGTTATTGACGCGGACAAGGAAGGCTTCCTCAGGAATGAGCGTTCGCTTACGCAAACGGCTGGTCGCGCGGCTCGTAACGTGAATGGTTTGGTGGTCTTCTACGCGGATAAGATTACCGACTCTATGCAGCGCACGATTGATGAGACCAATCGGCGCCGTACCATTCAGATGGCCTATAATGAGGAACACAATATTACCCCTAGAACGGTACGCAAGAGCCGGGAGGAAATTTTGGCGAAGAAGTCTATTCTGGATGTGCGCGCCGTTGAGCAGGCTTACGTGGAACCTGAGAAACCAAGCCTAGCTGCTGATCCAATTATCGCTTACATGACGCGGGATCAGTTGGAAGCGGCCATTGCGGCCACAGAAGGTAAGATGAAAAAAGCCGCCAAGGAACTGGATTTCATTTCCGCTGCCCAGTACCGGGATGAGGTAAATGAATTAAAGCAGCAGCTACGACGTACAGCTTAGATTTTTAAACCACCCAAGCCACCTGAGAACACCTAAGGTCTAAGGTGACTTGGATGTTTTGACCATTAGCGCTGGTGATAGAATACCAGAGACGCTTTAGCCAAGGCATTCGCGTTGAGATAATAACCTGTCAAGGCTGGGCTAGCATTTGCGTCAAGACCCAGTGATTCCGTTTTCAAGGCGTATACAGTGACAATATACTGGTGAAAACCGTGCCCTTCTGGTGGGCACGGACCACCGTAGCTGGCTGAACCATAATCGGTAATCCCTTGAATAGCTCCATCAGGTAATAAGACGCCATCTTTACTTCCTGCTCCACTGGCCAGGGAGGTTGTTTCTACAGGAAGGTCGAATACTACCCAATGCCACCAGCCACTACCCGTAGGTGCGTCGGGATCGTACATGGTGATGGCGTAGCTTTTGGTCCCTTCTGGTGCGCCGGACCAACTCAGATCAGGTGAAGTATTCTCTCCTTCGCAGCCGAAACCACTAAAGACTTGACGGGCCGTCGCCTGCCCTTGGAGTTCATTGCTGTGGAGGGTGAAATTTTGGGCGTTGATCGTGCTCATCAACGCAAATAGACTAAAACTAAGGAAGAAATAACGCATTACAAGTCGTGTTTGATTACGCTACAAAACTCGGCTGTAATGGCAGGCAGGGGGTATAGCTAGAAGGTCAAAAAATGTTGCTGAAAGGTCATTGTGAGTTAGTCTTCAACACTTTAGGAGAGACACCAAACTCGCGTTTAAAGGCTTGAGAAAAGCTAGAAAAGTTCTCGAAGCCAGCTTCCAGATAAACGTCTGAAGGGCTCTGGTGATGATGGACCAAAAGGCGCTTGGCTTTTAGCAGTCGCTGTTTTTGAAACCAGCGGGCGGGGGAATTTTGGTATAGTTCTTTAAACTTACGTTTGAAAGTAGACAGGCTCATTTGGCATAAGAAAGCCAGCTCATCTAAAGAAAGTTTTTGGTCGATACTACTTTCAATTACCCGGCGGAAATCACTATCAGTGCTTGAGCTTTGTTCTGAGCATAAAAAGTGGATGATCGCTTCTCCGTGTTGTTCTATTAAGTAGAGTAACAACTCTTCTATTTTCAACTGCCAGATGGCAGAGTCGGATGCTAATGGCTGTTTTAGTAAGGCCTGTAGCGCGTGTACAAAGTGAGAAATATAAGGGTCCATGTTCAAGACCAAAAAGTCTGGGCCACGCTTGCTGCTAGTAGTTCGAAGCTGATATTTACCCATAAATCGTTGGAGGAAATCGTTTTCAAAAAAACAAAGTAAGCTGCGATAATGTGTTGCGCCGGCGAAGCGCTCCGTCATTAGGCAATGGGTAGGTTTGAGTAACAGGAACTGATTTGGTCCAAGTCCAGCTTCATCATGTAAGTGGTGGAGGTGCTTTCTGCCTTCCACTAGAAAGCTGAAAACAAAGGTGCGAAGAATCACCTTACTCTTAATTACTTCCTGTGCCGCACGATAGTCAAAAACGGCCACAGGTTGCGCTGCGATTTGAGCTCGTTCTTTGACAAAATAGTCTGGAAGTTGAAAGATCATTTTTATCAGGCTAGTGCTTCGGCCAGTGCCTCCGCTTCGTAATAGACTTCTGAACAGTTCTCTTCCACCAAAATACGCTGGGCCATATCTTGTAATTGCTGAGCGCTTACCCGGCGATAGAGTTGTGCTTCCTGGTTGATCAGTTCGGCATTACCCAAAATTTCGAAGAACGCCAGGTTGATAGCCCGGTTCAGGACATTGAGTTCAGAAAAAAGCAGTGTGCTTTCCACCTTGTTTTTTACTTTTTCCAACTCCCATTTACCAATGCCTTCTTCTTTGAGTGTCCTGAGCTCTTCCCAAATGGCGGCACGCGCCTGCTGGTTGCTTACTCCGGCTACGGGTTTAGCTTCAATAATGAGAAGGCCGGGATCAATAGTACCGGAAATGTAGCAATCAATGGAAGAGAAAAGGGCTTTATCTTTCAATAACCGTTGGTACAGGCGCGAGGAAGGGCCATTGCCCAAAACGTCGGATAGTAGGTCAACAGCGTAGAAGTCGCGATCTACCCGACTAGGGATGTGGAAAGCGATGTAGATGGCATCGGTAGGCGCTTGGGCGTGCAGGATGCGTTTTTGTAATATTTGCTGCGGCGGTTCTGGTGGTAGAATCCGCTCAATAACATCTCCAGCGGGAATATCCGCAAACCATTTCTCTACCAATTGTTGTGCTTCCGCAAACTTGACTTGCCCGGCAATGACGAGCACTGCATTATTGGGTTGATAAAAGCGATCGTAGAAGGCTTGTACGTCGTTGAGCGAGGCTTCGCTTACGTGCTCCGGTACTTTGCCAATGGTCGGCCAGCGGTAAGGGTGCACTTTGTAGGCCAGGTCGGCCAGGTGATGCCAGACATCTCCGTAGGGTTCGTTGAGGCAGGTTTCTTTGAACTCTTCCACGACCACTTTACGCTGTACGTCCAATTTCTTTTCGGTAAAGCGCATGTTCTTCATCCGGTCACTTTCCAGCCAGAGAGCTACCTCCAGATTTTCCGCAGGAACAACATTGTAGTAATTAGTGATATCGTTATTGGTGAAGGCATTATTTTCTCCACCGGCCATTTGGAGCGGCTCGTCAAAATTGGGTGCTGCCTCGGTACCGCTAAACATGAGGTGTTCGAACAGGTGGGCAAACCCGGTACGTTCTGGCGACTCATCCCTCGCTCCAACGTAGTAGCAGATGTTGACCGTTACCATTGGAGTGCTCTGATCTTCGTGCACCAATACCCGTAAACCATTATCTAGGGTGAAGCGCTTATACTGAATCATCGTCCTTTCATTTCTTTTTCAACCACCAAGACACCAACGTTTTGCATCTCTTATACCGAAGCCGAAGAGATTTGGGAATCCAAATCTTCTTCGCATCGAGTATATACTCGCAAGAAGTGGTTTGGCTTCGCCCAAACCACTTCGTTAGCGGTATAGTTGAAGCTGTCACAAAGCTACGCAATTGTTTATGCTAATATGCAAAACGCTCTTTACTATCAAATCGTTTGCTTGGGAATTTGTTGTTTGACATTGTCCTGTCAAAGCTCCTCCAATAAACAGGAGACTTTAAGTGCTGCGGAAGTAGCGTTAGAAGATCATAATGGTTGGCTGTTGACGGTAGCAGAGGATGGATCAGGTAGTTTGTCCTGTGCGTCTTTGCGGCATCAGATTGTTCGTTGGCCGGCGGGTACTTTCCCCTTTGAGAAATTGCGGCTTTTACCACCCTTTGAGCCCCGTATCCAGGATGATTACCCCTTTCGATGGACGTATCGTCAAAGCCTACAATCGGAGCTACGGCAGTACAGCTTGCCCGATACTTCCTGGGCGGCCCGCTGGTTTGTCTTGGCCCACGATGCGCTGATGCATCAGCAAGGCCCTTCCTTTGCGCGCCGACAATTGAGGCGGCAATGGCGCGTGGATCCGCCGGTGGGTGTTGGAGATTAGTCGAAGGGACGCATTGCAATGCCTCCGTACAGCCCAAGGAAAGGAAAACGCCTACAACCCTTAAGAATCTGGTAGTTTATGACGAGCGGGAAGTTATCTCATGGAGATGCTTCCTGCTGTTTTTTTTAGCGGCCGAGACGAGAGAGTCCAGCTTTAGCCTGTTGGTGTAAACCCGTGCGGTAATCATCTGGGCGGAGGCGAAGACAGGTCTGGAAATATTGGATGGCGCTGGCCGTATTCCCTCTTTTTTCTTGGATGAGTCCGGCCTGTAAAGCGGCATTACAGGCAAAGAAGGCCTCGTGGTCACGCCCCAATTCAATGGTGTGATCGTACTGCGCCAGTGCATCGTCGTAGGCTTCTTGTCCATGGAGGACCCGCCCCTTACGGTAAATGTATTCCAGCCGATGTTCGAAACGGGAGAAATTATCCTCACTGGAGGTGCGTAGCTTGGCCAGTGCCCGATCATAGTAGCCTCCATCGTAAAGCAGGCGAGCTTGCAGGAGCAGCACCCTAGGGATATCCTTCTCCTCCGCTTCGCGTTGTGCGTTGCGATCGCCACCAGCGGCATCAGTACCTCGCTGGAGTAATAATTTCATATAGTCTTGATAAGCCTGTGGGCGGCCATCCAGTAGTTCGGCCCAGGCCAGTTTCTGATACGCCTCTTTAATGTAATGCCGACCACGGGTACTGCGTAGGAAGGTAAGTAAGTGGCGTTTACCAACGGTATCAAGCTTGCGGATTTTAGCTACTCCTAGCATATAGTCTAGGTAAGGGAAAGGATAAAAACTGGCGCCACGTGGAGCGGCTTCCATCCAGCGTATAGCATCATCGTTATGGCCAGTTCGCATGGCTACGTTGGCCAGGACGAAAGCGTGTAGCGGGGTTTCACTGGGGCGAAGGTCGGCATCTTCCAAGGCCTCCCAGGCGGCGGTAGGGCGACCATCTAGGTGGAGCAATAAAAAAGCGTACAGTACTTGTGTTTCCTGTAGGAAGGGGAAGGAGGAAGGACTGGCAATGCTCAGTACATCCTCGATTTCTTTTTTACCTTGCTCTACGGTTCCTTCCAGGCTACTGAGTAACTCTATGGCCCAGCGGTAGTTGTCGGGTACGGTGCCAACGGCGGCGTGCAGGATGCCCAAGTCTTTCTTATTACCCAGAAAATCGGGGAAGCGTTCTTGGTTGCGGAGCAGCAATTTGTGGGCACGATTGATATCGGTGAAAGCCGCCAAATATTCTTCAAAACGAAACTTGAGGAGCGCCCAGTGCAGGCGTATTTCCGCTTGTACATACAGGTGGTAAGGGGAGCTGGTATCACCCTCCGCTATGATATCCAAACGGCGGTCCCGATTGGCTTTCATACGATTGTAGGCCGCTTCGTCTTCTGATACGTAAATGGTGAAGAAGTCGACGTAGTTCTCTAGATGGTAGGCTACTAGATTATTGGGTTCGCGCAACTTGAGGCGGGCAATTAGCGACTGCGCTTCGCTTAACCGTAGTTCAAAAATTTTCTTGTAGACCTGCTGGGCAGAGGTGTTGTAATCAAAATATCCCTCGGCGGACAGCACAGTGTGATGCGAGAACAGAATCAGTAACAGTAAAAGCAGTGTAGATAAGCGCATGCAGTGTTTGGGATAAAAAACAACCGGAATTCTGACAAAAGCAAAATTCCGGTTGGACTAGAACTTACAGGAAATACCCTGCTTGCTGTTCTACGGTGACAGTAGCCACTGGGTTGCTGATTAAGCGAAAACTATTCCGCTTCGACAGCTTTACCTGCGGTTACATCATCTACTAAGATACGGCCACAGTGCTCACAAGCAATGATCTTCTTACGCTGTGAAATTTCCAGCTGTATCTGTGGAGGAATACGGTTGAAACAGCCACCGCAAGAGTTACGCTCTACGGTAGCTACTGCCAAACCATTGCGGTAGCTCTTGCGAATCTTGTCGTAAGATTTCAAGAGACGCTCCTCAATGCCTTTACGTGCCTTATCCGAAGCTTTACGCAGCTTGTTTTCTTCTTTTTCAGTCTTCTCGATAATGGCTTCCAGCTCAACTTTCTTTTCAGATAGCTGCTCGCTCTTACCATCTCTGCGATCCTTAGCGGCTGCCAAAGTTTCGTTCTTGGCCTCTAGGTCACGCTTGATCTGACCGATTTTCTTGTTTGACAACTGAATCTCCAGGCGCTGCATTTCTTGCTCCTTCATCAGCGCCTCGTATTCACGATTATTCTTCACATTATCCATCTGCTTGCTGTAGCGTTCCAGCAAGCTCTCTGCCTCGTTAATATTGCGCTCGTGCCCGGCCATATCTGCCTCCATATCGTTGATCTGGTTCTCCAGACGACCGATACGTGTATTTAAACCTTCAATTTCATCTTCCAGATCACTTACCTCCATAGGAAGCTCACCTTTCAGGATTTCCAATTCATCGAGCTTACTGTCGATTGTTTGGAGATCGAACATATCCTGAAGCTTCTCTACTACTGTTTTTTCGGTTGCCATTGGCAATATATTTATGGTATTTGGAGTAACAAATTAATATGGGTTCCAACCCTTTCTTATAAATAACTAACGGGATTGGTATTCACTTTCGTTAAACGAACCGCAAAATTACCAAATTTTTCCCGAATTATGGTGGCCAGCAAATCAATCGTAAACTGCTCACTCTCATAGTGTCCCACATCCGCGATGATGATTTTTCCATCCGCATCGAAGAATTCATGATACTTGTAATCTGCGGTCACGAATACTTGTGCTTTTGCACCTATAGCATTACGCAGTAAAAAACCTCCCGCACCGCCACAAAGTGCCACCGTTTTGATGGGTTCATTGCGTAATGGTGTGTATTTCACACAACCTACGTTGAGGCTTTCTTTTAAGTGCTGGAGAAAAGCCATTTCCTCCATTGGTTTAGGCAGCTCACCTACCATGCCAGACCCTACCAAGGGATTCTGGTTGGTAATTGGGGTATATACAGCATCGGCACTTTCATGGGCGGCTATACTAGAGCGTATGGCGCGCTGCAAGTGCACTGGATAGATAACCTCCAATTGAATACTTACGCCTCCTTCTGGGCGGGCTCCTACGCTAAGCTGCCGCACAGAAGTACCCGGCGTTTGGGCGCCTTGTCCTGCTTTCAGGATGGCATCTTTTAAACCATCGGCCTCAGTAGCGGATACCCAAACGGTAGCTTGGTGCAAATTAGCTTTTGGCGCCAGAATCCGAGTATTTACCAGCCCCAGCCGTTCTGCAATTTCGGCATTCACGCCTCGAGCGTATACATTGTCCAAGTTGGTGTGGATAGCATAGATCGCCACGTCGTTTCGGATAGCTGCCATTACTACTCGTTCCACGTAAGTGCGCCCCGTAAAACGCTTCAAGCCTTTAAAAACAATAGGATGATGTGCTACCACTAGATTACAACCTTGAGTTACGGCTTCTTCGATCACCGCCTCAGTAGAGTCCAGGCAAGTGATCACACCCGTACATGTTTGCTGAGCATTGCCAACAATTAAACCGGCATTGTCATAGCCCTCCTGGTATACGGGAGGTGCCACGGATTCGAGATGCGCAATGACATCAGCAATCTTGGTCATAGTTCTAACTTGATTTAATCTTCGCTTCGATGGCGCTCGTGCTGTAGCCCTCAACAAAAGGAAGTAAAGCTACCGTTCCATCCCAAGACTTAACCTCCTTAGCTCCTACTACATCTTCCTCTTTATAATCTGCTCCTTTTACAAGAACATCTGGGCGCAGCATCTGGATTAATTCGAGGGGCGTATCTTCTCCAAAAAGTACGACTAGGTCTACAAATGCCAAGCTTGCTAGCAAAAGTGCTCTGGCCTGTTCGTCCATGATCGGACGATGACTCCCCTTGAGGCGCTGTACCGACTCGTCCGTATTTAAACCAATGACCAAGTGCTGCCCAAGGTTCCTGGCTTCCGCCAAATAGTTCAGGTGCCCAGGATGCATGAGGTCAAAACACCCATTGGTGAAAACGACTTTGCTACCGGAAACCCGCCAACCGGAAACGGTGAGGCGAGCTTCATCCCGGGTCTGAATCTTTGTACGGATTAGGTCGATCATATGTTCAGCTTAGCGTCGAAATTAACGAGCTGTACAAAGCGCAACATGCGTTCGGTAATCATATCGTCATTCAGTTCCTTGAGGCGTTCCGTACTGAATTTCTCTACACAGAAGCTAGCCATAGCCGAACCGTATACGACTGCGCGCTTGAGGTTTTCGAATGAGATGTCATTGGTGGAAGCCAAGTAACCCATTAATCCACCCGCGAAGGTGTCGCCGGCACCGGTTGGATCAAATACTTCGGCAAGGGGTAGTGCTGGAGCAAAGAATACTTCATTTTCGTAGAAGAGTAGTGCGCCGTGTTCTCCTTTTTTGATGATGAGAATACGTGGCCCCATCTGGTGAATGACCTGTGCGGCCTTCACGAGCGAGTGCTCGCCTGAAAGCTGGCGTGCTTCTTCATCATTAATGGTGAGGATATCGATGCGCTTGAGTACCTCCTTGAGCTCGTCCATGGCCGTATCCATCCAGAAGTTCATGGTGTCCAGGGCGATGAGCTTGGGCTTTTGCTTCATTTGGTCGAGCACGCGCATTTGTACTGCCGGTGTCAGATTACCCAGCATTACAAATTCGGCGTCCTGATAGTCGGCGGGTAGTACGGGGTCAAAATCAGCCAGTACGTTGAGCTGCGTATCCAGGGTGTCCCGGCCGTTCATGTCATCGTGGTAGCGCCCGGCCCAGAAGAAAGACTTTTCACCTTGTTTTACTTGCAAGCCTGCCAGGTCCACGCCCCGGCTGCGTAAATCATCTAAATCAGCTTCTGGAAAATCATCTCCGATTACAGAAACTATTTTGATATTGCGAGTGTAGTAAGAGGCGGCTAGGGCAATGTAAGTAGCGGCACCACCCACTACCATATCAGCCCGCCCGAAAGGTGTTTCGATATTGTCAAAAGCGACAGTACCTACGACCAATAGACTCATCGAGATATTTTTTTGAAAAAATTATGCGCAAATATTGCACTTTTTGGGCGGACACCGTAAATTTGCGCTCGCTTCTTGGGAGAAGTTAATCTAAAAACAACTTCCAAAGCTAAAATAAGCCTCCTTAGCTCAGCTGGTTAGAGCGGCGGACTGTTAATCCGTAGGTCGAAGGTTCAAGTCCTTCAGGAGGCGCGAAAAGGAAGGGATGCCGTGAGGCGTCCCTTTTTTGTTTTATATCTGCGCTCTTGTATGTCTTTGTTGTTTCCTATCTTCCTAAAGTCAATAGCTATTAAGTAAGCGAGGGGGTTTCTAATGTGTTGCATCGCTATTAATGTTTGTAGAATGATAGTTACTAAAAACTGGCTCTTTCTTGTGCTTTTTCTGTCGCTACTAACTTCATGCAGTAATGATGAAGCAGCAATTACAGACCTTTTTCAAAACTACAAGTCAGCATTAGTCGCTAAGGACTATTCCGTCCTTTGTTCATCCCTCGATAATAAGTCTATTCAATTGTTCAAAGACCTTGCAAGGTTTGCACGACTAGCAGATAGCTTAGAACTAAGTAAGACGCCGATCTTCGTTCGCTACGAGGTTCTTTTACTTCGTCAGCAACTGATCCGTGAAGAGCTTCTTGATTTAAATTGGGAGGATGTTTGCAAGATTGGCACGGACAAAATAGTCCTTAATGAAAATTTATACAACAGTCAATTAGGTGTCAATAAGATAAAGGATAATCAGGCCGTGTACTATCTTGTTATCAACGGCAAACAAACTGAAAATGCACTCTACTTTCGGAAGGAAGAATCGGGTTGGAAGCTCAACGCCGCAAAATACTACGCAATGATGAGCCGAATGTCTTACGTTGAAGGCATCGCGAATGGGAATAAAGCGCTCCAAAACCAACGTTTGGAACAAAAAGTAGCGTTTCAGGCTGACGCTCCATTAAAACCCTATATTTGGCTTCCCCCTTCCGAGTGGGAGTAGTGAGTAATGGGATCTACTCCACCTCCAACAACAAAACCGACCGCCCTGGAACGGAAATCTCCTCCCCCGTTAAATCATAGCGCTTACCATCCATTACATCTTGGCCTGCTTGGTGCCCAGCCAACTGCTCCACAAAGCGGTCTAGTGTTAAGTCTGTATCCTCCTCGTTCTTATTCATCACCACCATTACCTTCTGCTCATCATCATAGCGGAAGTATACGTAAATACCATCTTCCGGTAGGAAATGCGTCAGTTTGCCATAGTGGATAGCCGAGGCTCCTTGGCGCCATTTAAGCAGTTTCTGAGTAAAGGCTTGTGCTTCTTTTTGCTCAGCCTTGAGTCCATCACCGCTAAAAGCGTTGACCTTGTCACCCGCCCAGCCGCCGGGGAAATCACTACGAATATCTCCGTGGTCGCCCTCTGGGCCGTTACTCATGAGGATTTCAGTACCGTAGTAAAGTTGTGGAATACCGCGCGTGGTACAGAAGTAGACCATGGCCATGCGGAATAGATCTTCATTTTCATTGACTTGCTTGAAAATGCGGCTCATATCGTGATTGTCGGGGAAGATCACCAGGTTGTAGGGATCAGCGTAGAGAAAGTCTTGTGCCAGCATTTCGTAAGCAGTAATCCAGCCAGATTTGAAGCCTTCCTCCTCAACCAGGGCATTCGCAAAGGCGCGTTGCATAGGGAAATCCATTAAACTTGGGAGGTAGGAGACGTAGCCATTCGGGTTGTCTTTGCCCGCTTGCCAGTAGGCTACTGTACTGGGGCGCTCAAACCACTCTTCCCCTACGATATTCAGGTAAGGAAATTCTTCCATCAAACGGCGTGTCCATTCCGACATGAAATCTTCGTCGGGGTAAGGATAGGTATCCATGCGAATGCCGGCCAGCCCCAGATATTCTACCCACCAGATGCTATTTTGGATGAGGTAGGTAGCCATGAAGGAGTTGCGTTGGTTCAGGTCAGGCATAGTGGGTACGAACCAACCGTCGGCGAAGATCTTGCGATCGATGTCGGACGCGTAGGGGTCTTGCAACACAGTCTTGCGGTGGTTGGTTTGGGTATATGTAGGCCAGTTGTTAATCCAGTCTTCTGTGGGCGGGTCTTGCATCCACCAGTGTTCTAAACCACAGTGATTAACGATCATGTCCATGATAAACTTGATGCCATTGTCACGCGCGGAACCGACCAATTTTTGGTACTCCTCGTTACTACCAAAACGTTGGTCTACGCGGTAGAAATCGGTGGTAGAATAGCCGTGGTAAGAGTACTCTGGCATATCGTTCTCCAATAGTGGATTCACCCAAATGGCGGTAAAGCCCATGTCTTTGATGTAATCCAGGTGCTGGAGCATTCCGGCGATATCGCCTCCGTGTCGGCCACCTAGCAATTTGCGGTTGGGTGCTTCTTTCATACCTGTTACCGCATCGTTGTCCGGGTTTCCGTTGGCAAAACGGTCCGGGGTGATGAGGTACATGACATCCGTATTATCAAAGCCTTGGCGGAAAGCTGCGTCGGTAGAACGGTTCTCCAGGGTCCATTCTTGGGTTAAGATTGAGTTGCCATTGCGTGAAAAGCTAAAATCTACCTTACCGGTGGCAGCCTGCTCGGAAATTTTAAGGTTTACGAATAGGTAATTAGGGTTGGATACCCGAATCACTTCTTCAATACTTACTCCCTGATGGCTGGTAGAAGGTAGGAGATCACCAATGTTTTCACCGTAGAACATTAGTTGCACATCTGCCTGCTTCATCCCCGCCCACCAAGAAGGGGGCTCTACGCGTTCTATGCTCGAAGTCTGGGCAGTAATGGAAAATGTTGTGAAGAGAACAAACAGTGCGGTGAACCAAAGTCTCATAGATAAGTGTTTTATAGGCTATGTTTTAACTGAACTGATTTAATGTATTGGTCTGCGGATGAGGTCAATGAATTGTTTTTACTGACAAGTCGCTTTTGGAGGAGCATACTTGGAAAGTACGCGACAAGAAAAAGACGAAGCTCAGGAGAAACAAGGCATTAGGGCGCAATCCAGAGGAAAACTTTAAACCAGTTCACTGACATAAATATACAAGACGAGCCGAAGAACCCGCGGATTTTGCAGTGATTGACCGCATTACAGAAATCACTAGTGGCTGAGTACCGTATTTCCGCCTACCTTCGCAGCAAAGAAGCAGTTTTATGAATACACATACCTGGGCGGGGGTCTACACCGCAATCGTCACCCCGTTTATTGATGGAGAAGTTGATTTTGCCAGTCTGAAAAAGCTTGTAGCTGAACAAGTAGAAGCCGGTGTGCAGGGCATTGTAGCGGTAGGTACTACCGGTGAATCTCCTACCCTAAATATCAAAGAACACTTGGAAGTAGTGGCCACTATTGTGGAAGCCGCTGCGGGAAAAGTGCAAGTGATTGCTGGTACTGGCTCTAATGATACCCGGTCAGCGTTGCACACCACCAAAGAAGCGGATGCTTTGGGGGTGGATGGTTTCCTGCAAGTGGGGCCGTACTACAATAAGCCGAGTCAGGAAGGATTGTTTCAGCATTTTTCCGCCATTGCTGAGGCAACGGATAAGCCAATCATGCTGTACTCTATTCCGGGCCGCAGTGGTATTGCCATTGACACGTCTACGGTGGTTCGCCTGAGAGCGCGCCATGCGCATATCAATTGTATTAAGGAGGCAGGTGGTTCTTGTGATAAGGTGTCGGAACTGGTACATGAGCTAGGAGATTCGGTAGCGGTACTCTGTGGCGATGATGCCTTGACGCTCCCCTTTATGTCCGTTGGTGCACAGGGGGTAGTTAGTGTAACTTCCAATCTGCTACCTAAAGGCATGGTAGACATGGTGGCCGCTGCATTGAGCAACGATTATGCTACAGCTCGCAAAATTCACGCGGAGTATTTCCCACTATTCGCCAATATGCTTTCGCTTGAACCTAATCCGGTGAGTATCAAATACGCAATGCAGTTAGCGGGTAAAATTACTTCCGCTGAAGTACGCTTGCCTCTGGTAATGCCATCTGCTGCAAGTGAAGAGACTTTGAAGGACTTGCTCAAAGCCGTGGTCGTATGAAAATCTACTTACACGGTTCTACAGGGCGAATGGGCCAGGCCGTAAAAATTGCTGCGGCCCAGCAGGGCTTCGAAATTGTTGATAGTGATCGGGGGCAGGATAATGTACTGCGGGCAATCGAAGCAGCGGATGTAGTAATCGACTTTAGTTCGCACGAAGCTACGGGACCGCTGGCCAGCATGGCTGTCCAATACAAAACGCCGCTAGTGATTGGTACCACCGGGCACGATGAAGCGGAGCGAGCAGCAATCTTAGCCTACCAGGAACACCTTCCAATGGTTTGGGCAGGGAACTTTTCCTTAGGGGTTAATCTGTTATTCTATTTAGCAGAACGAGTAGCCGCGACGCTCCCAATCAGTTATCATCCAGAAATTGTAGAAATGCACCACCGGATGAAAAAGGATGCCCCAAGTGGTACCGCCGAAAATCTAGTTCAGGCTATCCTACGTGGGCGGTCATGGTCTTCAGATACCGTGAAACATGGCCGTAGCGGCATCACTGGAGAGCGACCAGACGAAGAAATTGGGGTGCATGCCCTGCGCGGTGGTGAAGTAGTAGGCGAACATAGCGTTCATTTTGCAGGCCCTGGCGAGCGATTGGAGCTCAAGCACCAAGCCACGGACCGACGCATCTTTGCCGAAGGGGCATTGGTAGCCGCTAGTTGGCTGCTAGATCAAAAACCTGGGTTGTATAATATGCAGGATGTGTTGGGGCTAAAGTGATCCGACTGCGCTAAAGCTTCGTCGGATAAGTGAAAGTGCCAGTTAAAATTAAAGTAACAGGGCTTATTAAGATGTTATAGGTCTTAGCATTTACCGACATCGTACACCAAACATTCTCCGCTCGCCGGAGCTTTCAGCGTAGGTGAGAAACACCGTACACCTAACATCGTACATCGTACACCTAACATCGTACATCGTACACCTAACATCGTACACCGTACATCAAACACCGTACATCAATCCATGACTCCTACTACCCGACAACGCGGTAAACATCCTAACGACGATCAGCTCTTCTCGTCCCTCTGGCAAGAGGTTTTGCGGGAGGCCGCAAACGACCACTCCTATTTACTCACCAGGGGGTACGGAGCTAATTCAGCTTTGGAATTAGTAGGCAATCGTTACAAGTTAAACAAGCGCCAACGGCAGGCACTGCTACGCATTAGTGCATCAGAGCAGGAGATTGCCACTAGGCAGGCCAAGGTCTGCACCGCACAAGATTTGCAAGGTACTACCGTAGCCATTGATGGATTTAATTTGCTCATCCTATTGGAGAATGCCTATTCTGGAGCCTTCGTTTTTCATTGCCGAGATAATTGCTACCGCGATATTTCCAGCGTGCACGGTAGCTATAAGCACATTCGGCAAACTGCCGAAGCAATCGTTCTCGTTGGGCAAGTACTCCAGCAGCTAGGTGTGGCTTCGGTGCACTGGTATCTAGATCAACCGGTTTCTAATAGTGGGCGCTTGAAGGTATTTCTGCAAGAAAGCGCACAGAAGTATAATTGGAATTGGCAGATTGAGCTAAGCTATGATCCCGATAAGGTTTTAGCAGATAGCAGTAAGATCGTCATTACCTCTGATGGCTGGGTGCTAGATCAGGCTCAGCGCTGGTTTAATCTAGGCAAGTTGTTATTGGAGGATCATTTGCCGGATGTAAATATTGTTAGGGTTTGAGGCGTGACGAAAACTCTTTGGAGTTCCTCAACCAGCTAACATTCGAACAATCAAACCACCACAGACACCAAGAGCACTAAAGAAGAACGAGCTCAACCAACCAGTGCCGCAGGCACAACCGTTCCCAAGCGTCTCCCGACGCGAGGACTTAGCGAAGCGCAATGCGGCCGACCCCTACCCATTCACCCGCAAAACCTCCATCGGAGGCCGGCTCGCTGCCCGATGCGCCTGCACACTAACCACAATAACGACCAGGATCAAAACCGCCAAGCCAGCACCTAGTACCACCCAAATCTGAGGCTGAATATGATAAGCAAAGCCCGCTAACCAATGAGAAGCTAAGAGCAAGGAAATAGGGACCGCTAGCACAACTGCCAAGAGCAACAACAAGCCAAACTCCTGTTGGAAACGCAGGAGAATATTCCCTACGGAAGCGCCTAGGACTTTACGGATACCAATCTCTTTTTGCCGGCGGTAAGCCAGAAAAGCAACTACGCCAGCCAAGCCCATCATGGCTAGAACAATGGCAACAATTCCCAGTATAGCTAACAACTTGCCGGAACGTGCTTCTGATTCATAAAGCTGATTCAGGCGATCCTCCAGAAAGTTGGGAACGAAAGGCCGTTCACTTTCCACCGAGCTGTAGACGCGCTTTACGTCTTTTATTGTTTTACTCCAGTCTTGAGTATTAGCCCGCACCATCATTTCGTACACCCAAGGCGACTGGCGATATATGCTGACCAACAATGATTGGTTGGGGTATTTAAGGCTGAAGTATTTGTAGTCGTCAATGATACCATCTATGGTTTCGTGGACGCCGTAACCGTACTCTTCGTTTTCCCATTCGGGCTCGGTGACTAGAATATCGCCAATTAGTTCTTCTGGTGCAACACCTTTTATTTTGGCCAGCTTTTCTGCTGCAGTTCGGTTGATGACGAAGATGCGTTCCTTTCCAGCCTCCAGTTTTTCACAGGCGGGACAGTCAAGCTCTAAAGTGCGTACTGCATCCAAACCAATGTATTGCTGGGTGCCATCGGAAAGAGTTACCTCTGTATCCTTCATTTTGTAGGTGAGCTGATTGTACATATCAGAGCCGGGTATGCCTCCGGCGCCAACGGCTTGTATTTCGGGGATAGCGCTTAATTGGGATTTGAGCTGCTCGTATTTCTCGGCCCCGTCAATTCCAAAATACAATATGTCCTCCTTAATAAAGCCTAGGTCGCGCTGCTCAATAAACTGCATTTGCTGGTAAATAAAATAGGTCATACTCAGCAAACCAACGACCAGAAAAAATTGGAGTGTGATGAGGCCGTTGCGGAAGTTGAAGTAACGGGAGACTAACCGCTTTTCAGCGCCTTGACCAAATAGGTGAAGCGTTTTGCGCCAGCTGTATACGAGTGCCGGATACAGGCCGCTAATGAGGCCCGTTAGCACGAGAAGGAGTATGAGTAATAATAAACTAGAGATAGAAAACAGCTGACCAGTAGGGATCTGGCTCCCCATCAGTTCATTAAACGCTGGTAGCGCGAAAAATGTCAAGGCAAGAATGAATGGTAAACACAGTAGTGCCAGTGCTACGGCTTCCAGTAGGAGTTGTCCCGCCACATCTTGCGAGCGGGCGCCAAGCACTTTGCGCATCCCAATTTCACGCTGCCGGTCCGCGTACATGGCTACCGATAGGTTGGTATAGTTGGTCCAAATGATGAGTAGAATAATCAGCGCTACAATGGCAAAAGTGGAGAGGTAATTCTTATTCGCCACCTCCTTGATTTCGTAGAGCATATCGTCTGTGAAGTGGATATCTGCCAATGACACTGCTTGGATTCCTTTGGATAACACATCTTCTGTGTAGCCAGGATAGAACAAATCCACATCAGCATTGAGCTGCTGCATAAACTGATCAATATCATTTTTCTCGTCTAGTTGAATATAGGTATAGGCGGCCCAACTGGGTATGTTCTTCTGGAGTAGGATTAATTCAAAGTCGAAATGGGAGTTAGCGGGTGCGTCTTCAACGACGGCTTTGATGATGAAGGGTTCATTCATAATACGGACTTCCTTGCCCAGAATTCGGCGTTTGGCCCAGTCTTTACCAAACCAGCGTTCGCTCAGGCTTTCCGATAGGATAAGGCTAGAATAGTCGGCAAGCGCATCACCAGGGTCTCCCAGTAAGAACCGCTGCGGAAATAGATCATGGAACGCTGTCCCCGTGTTGGTAAACAGAATGTTTTCCAACTCAAACTGCTGTTCGTCTAGATTGGCAAAGAACCTGCCGCCGCCGCCAATGGCCGTTTGCGTAGGCACAAAGTGGCAGGCTTTCTCTACTGCCGGATAATTGCCTAGATGGCGCAGCAATGCCATTTGGTCATCCCCCTCTGAATTGTAATAGCTGGGGAACTTCATACAACTGTACACTTGGTCGCGATAGTGGTTGACCAGCCGGTAGGTCCGCTCATATTGAGGGACCATTTTGTCGAAAGTGTACTCGTAATTCAGGTAAAGGCTAATGAGTACAATGGCGCTGATCCCCACAACAAGCCCAACGGCATTGATAAAAGTGAAGCGTTTGTGGTGAAGGATGTTGCGGAGGGCTATTTTGATACGATGGTCGAGCATTGGTACAAACTGTTTTACCCGAGAGTATTTCTCAAAGGCGTAGGGTTTGAAAAAGGAAAAAACGTCGGTGATGTATTGCTGGCGGGCTTGCTGTGGTCCAAGGCTTTGGCAGCGGTGATAGAAGGCTTCTTCCAGATCACCCTGGATTTCTTCCAACAAGGCCTCATCGCAAAACCAACCCAGAAATCGGCTGGCCCAACGGGGTGGTTGTAGCCTATTCATGACAAGCGTGGAATTCGTGACCAGAGTTTCTGCCGGGAGGCTTTGATTTCAGCTAGTGCTTGTTCGCCAGCTCCCGTAACCGTGAAGATGCGCTTGCGGCGTCCGCCTCGTTCGCTGGTGGCGCCCCCCAATTGGCTGCTGATAAGACCCTTCTTTTCCAAACGGGAAAGGACGGTGTGTACCGCACTAATCGATATGGTTTTACCCATGTGTTCCCGATAGGCTTCACTAACGGAAAACCCGTAGGCATCTTCGTTCATGGCTAGAACAAGTAGGAGTATGGTCTCTTCTAAGGTTCCCAGGCTGTGCATTTCTTTAATATTTGTAGAATAACTAAATGCGAAGTACGTCTATTTGTTTAATATTTGTAGAAAAAAGGCCTGTTTTCAGACTAGGATATCTTTTGGTTGAACCTGCTGAATTTTTTTTAAAGAAAAGGTGCTGTGTTTAATGTTTTGATTATCAAGTTTTTATATTTTACCTGTCAGGTCTTTTGATTTTTATTTTTTACTGCGCAGAATGGCTGCGTACTTCTCCTTGCTTCTTTGTAGTGTTCAAAGGAACTAAAGAAAAGCGCAGCTGGTTAGAATGTGTGCAAATGCAAACGACCACGTTTTTAGACGCGCTACAATTGACATTCTGTGAATAGTAAGGCAGCTCATAGTTAGTTGCTAAACCTATTAATCAAGATACGTCCAGGCTGTGAGAGTTGACCGTTACTTCGCTACCATCGATTATAAGCCGGTTGCTCATTTTTCTCCTGGACAATTTTTACCAAGGCAGTGAGGACCGCGGATACTTCGTTTGTTTCACGGAACTGGGGGTGTGGGTGCCGAATCCCACCGGGGCTGCCCTGATGCGCTAAGCGCCATCAGCTTAGCCCCGTAGTTTAACTAGATAGAACACCAGTATAATCAAAACCGCTTCCATTTTTCTCCTTGGTTCTTTAAAAAATAGCTGCTTGATGTTTTGGGAGGAGGCCCGCACTGAAGGAAACTTTAGTCAGGAAATGCATTGCCTCCTCCCAGCGTTCGGAGCAGAAAAGATAAGAGAGGTAGGGCCTCGATAAAGACGTAAAGTATTGTTTGTCATAGCCCTACCTCCCGGTAGAGGGTAGAAGGTATAGAGACGTTGGATTGTCTTTCTACTTTCTACCTTCTACTTTCTACAACGTGAGGTTCTGATACCCTTTTGACAAGGACATATCAGATTCATAACCTCACGTTAACCTTAACCCTAATTTCTCATTTACAGCGCCTGGCGTTGTGCAAAATGTAGTGACATGAAATTCAATAAGCGTAAAACTCGTTCCACTTTTTCTACCGGAATTTTAGCGGGTCGCAAAACGAATGCAGCTGGTCGTTATACGCCCGAGCAGGCATTACGTCGGGTCACTATGGCCAACCTCCTGTGGGAGAGTACCTACTATCAGGCTGCTGATGAGATCATGCGGCAGATCGAAGACTTAATACCACAAGTTTCAAGTGAGGTGATTGCAAAATTAGCGCTAGAAACGCGCTTTGAGCAACGCCTACGGCATACGCCGCTTTATTTGGCGCTAATGCTACATAAGTACCACGGTGGCACCGGTGTGGCTGATCTTTTAGCTAAGATCTGTACCCGCCCGGATATGACCATCGATACCTTGGCCATGTTGCCAATCGTATTCCATCGCGATTCCATCAAGCCAATTCCAAAGTCGGTGAAGAAGGGCTTGGCGAAAGCATTCGATCAGTATGATGCTTATCAAATTGCTAAGTACAAGCGTGCTGGTCACGCGGTGAGCTTGGTGGATGTGGTGAACCTGGTTCGTCCAGTTCCAACCCAAGCCAATGCTGCTGCTTTGCAAGCCTTGGTGCGCAATGAGCCTTTGGTGGCTGATACTTGGGAGACCAATTTGTCGGCTGGTGAAGACAAGAAGGAAACCTTCACTCGTTTGATCCAAGAAGACAAGCTGGGAGCATTGGCCTTGCTGCGTAACTTACGCGGAATGTTGGAGGCTGGTGTGCGCCGTCAAGTCATCCGCCAAGGTTTGTGGCAGGTTAATTCAAAGTGGTTAAACCCATTGAACTTCCTGGCTGCTCAACGTAATGCCCCTCGCTTTACCGCTGACTTGGAAGCCTTGATGGAGCGTTCGTTCGCTACCCAGAAGATCAAGGGTACTACCATCCTAGCGGTGGACGTATCCGGAAGTATGGGAGCATTGACTGCCCAAACCAGCAAGTTCTCTCGTATGGATCTGGCTTTTGCCTTAGCAGCCTTGGCAGGTTATATGTTCGAGGATTTGATTCTGGTCTTTACGGCCGGAAACGACCGTACTCGTACTGGTAAGCACACCGTATGGGCCAACGGTAAAGGCTTCGGCATCTTCAATGACTACCGTACCATCTATAGCCAATTAGGTGGTGGTGGAATCTTCACACACCAGTTGTGTGAGTGGTTGAAGGCAGAGGGCCTAGCTAAGGAGACTGACCGTCTGGTTGTCTTATCAGATAGCCAGGATATCGATGCGGCTTACGGTAAGAAAGTGGTAGCAGATACTGCCCCGTACAAGACTTCTTACATCATTGATATCTCTACCCATACCCACGGTATCAAAACCGGTAACTGGACGGCGGAGATCAATGGTTGGTCTGATCGTTTGTTCCACTACATTGCGGAAGTGGAAAAGGAAGGATAACCAGTAAGAATGTTCCTTTCAACAGTCCCATCGGATGTGTTTATCCGGTGGGATTTTTTTATGTTCAGAATATTTTTTTGCTAGTGAGGCAACATTTTTAAAATCAAAAACGTTGATATATCAACAATTGATACAAACATGAAAGACTTGGTCCTAGAAGATGTATATGTATACTTACTGGAACGTACGATTCGGGAGATCAAGCGAGATTTCAATCGTCGCCTCAAGGCTGCTTATCCAGGTCTGATTATAACTTCGGATCAATGGGTGATTCTGAAGCGGATCAGCGAATTGGAAGCACTTAACCAGCGAGAAGTAGCTGCCGTGACCGGCAAAGACCCTGCATCAATAACCCGTACGCTTGATCTATTGGCCAAGAAAAACTGGGTAGAACGACAAGATGTACCAGGCGACCGCCGTGCCTATCAAGTGGTTTTGACCAGGGAAGGGCAGGAATTGGTAGAACAACTTATTCCCTTGGCGCAAGCTACACGCGAAGCAGGTCTGGCGGATGTGTCAGCGGAGGAATTTGAATCGCTAAAAAGGGTCTTAAATAAAATCTACTCCAACGTGAGTTAAATTTTTTGTCCTAAAAATTGATATATCAACTATTGATAAAACAATAAGACATGCCTCTAATCATTTTACTATTCACACTCGTACTCGCAGGTTTTGCTATGTCTACCAACGAAGTGATGAAGACCGTGCAACGAAATGGGATGACCGTCCAATGGCAACTGACGGAAACAGAGCTAAAGATCTGGATGAGTGCACCAACCAAGGGATGGGTAGCTGTAGGCCTCAATTTCGATGACCAACTAGCAGGTACGAGCCTACTGATGGGCCGCATACAAGATGGCAGCCCAGAAGTAAAGAATTTCTACATCATCGCACCAGGTCAATACCAGTCAGTAGTGGATCTAGGTGGCACCTCCCTGGTGCGTAATGTGGAGGGCAGAGAGGCTGGAACTGGAACACAGTTGTACTTCTCCCTTCCTATTCAAGCAGATAGTGAATTCCACCATACACTACAGGCCGGAGCGAAGGTACATCTATTGATGGCCTACAGCCGCTCCGACGATTTTGAACATCACTCAATGATGCGAACGAGTGTACCCATTGAACTTTAATTGTTAACCATAAATACCTTTACGATGAAATCATTAATGTTCTTTTTTCTAGCAGCTTTTCTTGGTTTTCATGTTCACGCCCAGGATAGTAATGACCTGGCAGCTATTGAACAGGCCGTACGTGATTTTTCCGCTGCTGGCGACCAGCAAAATGTAGAAAAACTGGAAACGGTACTGCATCCACAGTTTCGTGCCGTTGTCAATCGACTATTCGGTAGTGAAGAGGTGAGTTTGATGGATAAGGCCGTTTATCTACAACTTATTGAGGCGGGCAAGATTGGTGGTGATGAACGTTCTGTACACATTCTTCAGCTAGAAGTAGTAGGGAACAACGCCAGTGTGCGAGCAGTATTAGATGGTAAGGCCATGCACTTCACCACTTTTATGTCTTTGGTAAAAAATACGGATGGTAGCTGGCAGGTCATCGGTGATTTTCCGCATATCCAGAAGGCCTAAGCGTTAGTTTTGGGGTACAGTAAAGGGTGCTAGCCTTTGCTGTATCCGCTTTTTTTGCTGCTTCATACCAGATTATTATACGGGATATAGCAGCAACATCCTCTCATCTTTGTACCGGATTTCCCTTATAATTTCCGGTAAATCTCTAAGAATTCATAGACCCAGTTTTTTCCTAAATCAGGGATAAGCTCACGCTGTTTTAGCGGCATTTTTGCGCATCTGTTCAAATATGCTCACTAAAATATAAATGATGCTTAGAGCCCAAATTAGCCTATTACTTTTCCTCTTCTTTTCCGCTTTAAATATTTCTGCTGCCACTATTACT
The DNA here is from genome assembly GCA_038528965.1 of Bacteroidota bacterium. GTDB lineage: Bacteria > Bacteroidota > Bacteroidia > Chitinophagales > Saprospiraceae > Lewinella. The sequence continues at coordinate 35,334 of JBCBEC010000012.1, forward strand.
TGGGTAGGTGGAAATGGGGAGTGGGATGACCCCTCCATGTGGGACTCTGGTGCCGTTCCTACCGCTACTGATGATGTGGTATTGGCAAATGGTAGCATTAGCATGTATAGCAATGCTAGTGCACGTTCCATTCTGATCGAGTCTTCCGCTACTTTTATTTTGACTGCGTCTGCTCAGTTTACCATATTACCAACAACTGCGGTCGATATCCCCGTTGAAGTTCGAGGCAAAGTAAACGTTGCCGGCCGCTTGCGGGTACTCAACCAATTAGGTTTTACCGACTACGATTATATTAAAATCTTCAACGGAGTCTGGCAGACCGAACCAGGCGGAGAAGTACTGCTGGACGGCGGTGGTTTGCACCTTGCGGATACCAATGGAAGTTTCAACAACCGAGGTTACCTATGGATGGAGAGAACAAGTAACAGCTTTTTTCGCTCCCTATCCGTTACCGGAATTTTTATCAATGACTCAAGTGGGCAAGTAGATATTATTGCGAATCCTCCACAAAGTTTTATTAGTGCCGTAGTCTACATTTCACCCGCTGGTCAGTTAGTCAATCATGGTGTGCTGGAGGTGGAAACTAGCGGAGGCGAGGAACTGGTGAACGAAAACCGTCTGGATAATTGGGGCCAACTGAATCTACACGGACTTAACCTCAGAAATAAGGATGGTGCGGATTTAACCAACCGTCACCGCGGCCAAATTCGTATTCAGAACTTAGCCCCAATAGGATTCAACTTCATCAACGAAGAAGGTGCTCATGTTATCAATCACGGGCATGTTTATATTGGAAATAATACAAATGCTGCCGCTGCGGTCTTAAATAATGGTCGTTTTGATAATCGCTCCAACGGATACGTTCGACTTTACGGTCAATATTCCTATCAACAAATTCGCATTGGTGATGCTGGAGAATGGTATAACCACGGCTACCTTAACTGTGGTAACAGAACATCAGATGATCAACAGGCGATTTGGAACAAAGGGGATTTTCACAACTACGCTGGCGGCCGGGTGAGAGTGCAGGGTACGCATCAGGAAAGTGCGCTAAAAAATACAGGCTACTTCTTGAATGAGGGCTACCTCGATGCTAATGCTGTGATCGACAACCAAAATTTAGTAGAAAATGCAAGCTGCGGTGAGGTGAAGGCCCGTGCAGGTATCACCAATACGAGCGTTTGGCTAAACGATGGTTGGCTACGCTACACTGGTAGAAACCCCTTTAGCAATAGCGGCTACTTCCAGCATACGGGATTGATTGAAGACCCGAATAACACTATTAATCCCAATGATATTGTCAACGAGGGGGTCTTGGCACAAACGAAGACCCAACCCGTATTCGTCGGGGAAAACCCCAATTTTCTGGTGCTCGGCGAATGGTGGCAAGTAGTTACCAACGGGCTGGTCTACCACGAGCCAGAAGGAGAAGAAATTGGGGAATATGATCCTAACACGAATGTTTTCTATGCCTGGCCTGTCGCAGAAGGTTTAGGTGAAGTATACTTTCTGGTAGAGGCAACCAATGGCAATTGTGCTACCTGGTTTAGGGTAGAAATTGACGGAGAAATCACAGAGGCACCTCGACCCTTTACAGCGGACACCAGTTCACCAAAACCTGCTTATGACTTACGCGTTTATCCCAACCCCAGCACTGATTTCATTCGCGTATATACACCCACTCAAGAAGAAAGTAACGCCCCTCATTGGTGCATTTACAATCAGCAAGGTCAGCTCCTGGATCAGGGCGTATTCTCCGAGTTAACTAGTACTCAAATAGATCTCACATCACTACCTCCTGCTACCTATCTCTTGCAACTGCAGGATGCAACAGGGCACCATTTGGGCAGTGAACAAATCATCAAGCAGTAACCCTACTATTTCATTCACTTTCGATAACACACAAGCCATGTTTAAAATGCGTTTTACCCTATTCCTACTTCTATTTGCACTCAGTTTTTCGGTCCACAGCGCTACCTGGATTGGTGGTGATGGCGATTGGGAAGATCCTAATAATTGGGATACTGGCGCAGTCCCTGGACAGAGTGAAAGTGCTCTTTTGCCAGAAGGCGAAGTCATTCTCAATAGCAAAGTTGCAGTGGGCTCCGTGCTAGTAGAACCCGATGCAATCTTAATTGTAGCTCCGGGGGCTGAGCTGGGAGTTGACCCCCATGGCGGTCCCACATTTTCCATAGATGTGAATGGTGTCATGTACGTCTACGGTACCGTTCGGCGTGCGGGCCGCATCACTACCCTGGCTTCTTTGCGGGTACAAGTGACCGGGTATTGGGAAACTTTACCCGGAGGTTTGGTGACTATCGAACGAGGCTATCTCCGCTTAAATACTGCTCAGTCGGTCTATGAAAACAAAGGTGAATTAAGGGTAGAAAGCAACAGCTTGGGAGTAGTATCGGAAGGAAGCTTAGTCAACCGTGGCAATATGATCTGCGATGGAATTGCGGCCAGCTTTTCGGGAGTAAACGTAGAACCCACTGGTGAGTGGGTCAATTACGGGTCTGCGACTATTATTGACTACAATACTGGGGTGAGGAATGAAAACCGTATGTACAATCGTGGAGAAGTGATAATCACCGACTGCGACAGTGGTATTGAAAACTGGGGCCGCCTGGATAATGTGAATGGGGGCGTGATCCAGATGACAGATATCTGGTTCACTTCTGGATTGAGGAATCGCTACACCAGCAGTCGTATTCGCAATTGGGGGCAAATAGAAATAGAAGGAGGGGATTGTTTTGATGGTATCCTAAACTTTGGTCGGGTGGATAATTACAGTAGTGGCCATATTCGTCTCAATGGCGAATTCACCTTCCAAGCGATACAAAACCACACTGGCGGTAATTTCTACAATCATGGTTCGCTGAATATTGGTGATGACTTTTTTACCGCGAGTTATGGCTTACAGAATAGAGGTACTTTTATAAATTATGACAATGGTAGGTGCCGATTCTATGCAGATGGGACCTCAACTATTGTACGAAATTCGGCTACAATTGAGAACCACGGCTACTGGGAGATTACAGGCGAAATACACAGTAGCGGCTATCTCATCCACACCAGCTGCGGAGAGATGCTTGTTAGTGGTCTTCTCCGAAATACGGGCACCTGGCTCAACCAAAGTATCTTGAGAATTGAGGCTGGAAGTTCCTTTCGCAATCCATTTAACCTCCCGTTCATCAATACTAATGTGATTGAAGACCGCGGGGGGGCAGTAAACCCTGCCGATATCACTAATGATGGGATTATAGCTCAACCTTACAGTGGAGCTGTTATAGGGTGGAACCCTGATTTCTTTGAGCAGAGAGCTCCTGGCTCGGTAGCTCTGCATACCTCTTGTTTTGTAGCGCCAGAAGAAGATGAAGTAGGAAAGTATGGTATAGCCAACAATGACCTTGAGCTCTTCCGCGAAGCATTGGGGCTTACGGAGCTCTATTTCTACGACGAGGATTGCGAACACTGGTTTGCGGTAGACGTGCCAGGCGGTGTGCAGTCATCTCCTTCTCCATTAGTTGGTGGTGGAGTCGTCTACAACGAACAGGCCGTAGATTTTCGGGTATACCCAAATCCGACGCAGGGAAGCGCTAGATTACAACTACCTGCTATGCTTTCTGAGCAGTTGTATCAATGGCACATCTACAGCCCAGAAGGACAGATCATGCAGCAAGGTGAATCGTACCCTGGTGAACAAGCTACTCTGGACCTATCCACTTTACCCAATGGGATCTATCTGCTCCGCGTGAATAATGTACAGGGGGAATTGGTATACAGCGAACGCTTGGTGAAACAGTAAGGCGGAGAAACACCGCCAAACGAATTGAGAAACAGCAGAATGAGATAATAATTTTTGCTGTTCAAACGACTTTGAGGTACCGTTGGAGGATAGTCAAAGCGCAATTGCACTGGCTATCCTCTAGCTATTTGCAGACTTTTTCTAATAATTTCAATTTTTTCTTTAACGTTATAACTGTTTGTAATTGAGTTGGTTAAGTAAGGTTTAAGGGTGTTTTGTTTGTTAAAAATTCAATTTAGATATACTTTGCTTAACCAAGTGGCGTTTTATTTCCCGAACACTGAGAGCAACACATCATCATCCATCTCTATGAAGTGAGTCTTCTACCACTTTTTTTGCCGTAAGGCTTGTTTTACCCCCCCCAGTTTTATCTATGCTATTGTTTGAAGGAGCTATCTGTGTAGTAGCCCGACAGTAGCGCATACTCCAGTTAATACGATTCATTTTCAACACCTTTAGTCAGTGCTTGCGCTGACTTTAGAACAACCATTTAATGGCTTATCCCATTTGGGGTGAGTCTCCACTTCATTCAAACCTCTTACGTTTTATGAATCCGCAAAATCCTCAGAATTCTCAGAATTCAACAAGTTCGAAGAAAGCACCAATAGGATTAATTGCAGCCGTTGTAGTACTGGCCCTTGCCCTGATCGGTACCCTGATTTGGGGAGCAAACACTTCCAGCGAAGTAGATCAGCTCCAGTCACAGAAGATGGCGGTGGAAGCATCGTTGGATGATATGACCGAATTGCGGGATGAACTCGCTACGGAAGTAGAAACCATGATGACGGAGTATGACGCGCTGGCTTCGGAAAACAGTCGCTTGAACGGCGAATTGGCCGAGTCTCAGGACGCCTTGAGTCAGGCTCAATCAGCGGTGAGCCGCGCTAAGCGTAATGCTGCTAACGAAATGAAAGCACTACGTGTACAGATTGAAGAACTACAGCAAGCGAAAGCTAGTTTGCAGTCGAATATGGAAATGATGCTTGCTCAGAACGACTCTTTAAAGATGCAGATTGGCGTCTTGGAAGGTGATCTGGCCATGGCCACGGAAACTAATAATACACTAATGGTGGAAAACGAGCAGAAGAGCTCGCAAATCAATAACCTTACGTACGAGAGCTTCAAGGCTACCGCTTTCCAGGTGTCACCAGAAGTAAAGCGTGGAAACGCTACCTCCAAGTCGGGTCGTGCACGCCGCATTACGGCTAGCTTTGATTTGGAAAACGTACCTGCTGATTTCCACGGAACCCGTCCAATCTACGTAGTAATTACAGACCAGTCAGGTGTACCTATCCCACGTACGGATTACATCCAGACAACCATTCGCCCTTGGAACGGTGAGCCACACGATATCATGGCCGTTGAAGCCCGCGAAGAAGAATTGGCAGCGTCTCAAACCCTAACCTTCTCACACGAGTTGGAGAACAAGCTAGATGCCGGTAACTACACCTTGAGTGCTTACACCGACATTGGCTTTCTTGGTTCATCAACTTTTCGCCTACGCTAGAAAATAAGGTGATTTCATATTTCCACCTTCTAATTTCTAACTTGAAATAACTCCAAAAAACCACCATCAGGTAGAGGGAACAATCGGCCGATTTGACCCTCTACCTAAACTGAAACTAAGTCATTATCACTTAAGATAATAACTCTTTATACCCTTTACATTTCCTGCTAAGAACGAAGCGATACCAACTTTCGTCAAGCAATATTAGACCTACCGGCCGGAGCGACTATCGCTTCGGCCATTTTTGTTGTCCTGCTGCTCCTTCCTGGTGTATGAATGGCTCTTGCGATAGCTATCGGGAGCGTCTTTACAGTACTGGCCGGCATCGTTTATTCATGAAGTTTGAATATGCATGGTATTGTTGCCGGTTCTCGTCTGAATCTTTCTAGCTTTGCCAGCGATATTTTGCCCTAACCACCCAGGCTTCTTTTCGGAGAGGTCAAAATGCTAAGTGTTTTACTATGGAACGCTTAAGTATCTTCGATATCTACAAAATCGGCGTTGGCCCATCCAGTTCGCATACTCTGGGGCCTTGGAACGCCGCGTTACAATTCATCAACGCCCTTTGGGGGCTCCAGCTCCAGCCCGATGAGATAATGGTGCATCTGTATGGATCCTTATCTAAAACCGGTGTTGGCCACGCTACTGATTTAGCGGTTCAGCTGGGTTTAGAGGGGTGTGATCCCGTCACCATTGATACCGCTGAAATTCCGATCCGCATTGAGCGTATTCGTGCGCAAGAGGAGATTCTGATTCATCAACAGCGGATCAAGTTTGTGCCCCGTCAGCACATTGTATTTCATTCGTTTGCCAAACCGGAGCATCCCAATACACTCAGTTTTCAGGCCTACCGGGAAGGGGAGTTGCTGCTAGAGCAGACCTACTACTCATTGGGTGGCGGCTTTATAGAGCAGGAAGGAGTGAGCGCTTCCACTGTTCGGTCAGTGCAGTTGCCCTTCCCAATCGACAAAGGTGAGGAGCTTTTGCGTCATGCTGACCAACAAGGCGCTAGCATCTCTGATGTGGTTTGGGCCAATGAACTGCGCTTCCGGGAATACCCGCAGGTGAAAGAACAAATCGACAGCATTTTCCAAACCATGTTGGAATGCGTCTACCGAGGAATCACCACCGAAGGTACTTTGCCTGGAGGGCTCAATGTGAAACGCCGCGCCGCAAAACTGAACCAAAACTTGCTGGGCCAGCGCAACTTTGCTTCACTAAAGGAATGGCTGGAACTGGTTGGTCAGACCAAACGCGATTTTAAAAACGTCAACCAGTGGGTGAGCTGTTTTGCCTTAGCGGTAAATGAAGAAAATGCGGCTTTGGGGCGGGTAGTCACTTCACCCACTAACGGTGCGGCGGGCGTGATACCAGCGGTGTTACTCTACATGTACTTCTTCTGCGATCATGAAGGTCTCGATTCCATAGAGCGCTTCTTACTGACTTCTGGTGAAATTGGTTGCCTCTTCAAAAAGGGCGCTACTATTTCGGCAGCGGTAGGAGGTTGTCAGGCTGAAATCGGAGTGTCTTCTGCTATGGCGGCCGGAGGCCTCACTGAAATTTTGGGTGGAACCCCACGGCAAGTCCTATCTGCTGCCGAAATTGCTATGGAACACCATCTGGGCCTCACTTGTGACCCCATCGGAGGGTTGGTACAAGTACCCTGCATAGAACGCAATGCTATGGGGGCTATGAAGGCCATTACTGCCGCTCATTTAGCTTTGGCTACTAACCCCGAGGACTGCCTGGTCAACTTTGACGTAATCGTCAAAACGATGTGGGACACTGCTCAGGATATGAACCACAAGTACAAAGAGACTTCGGAGGGTGGTTTGGCTTTTAACCTGCCAGTGGTATTGCCCAGTTGTTAAACCGGGTTTAGTACCAAAACTCCAAAATACGCGCCATGCGTTTCAGGTTAGGAACGGTGTCAATGTATTCGGTGAGTTTATCCCAGTCATCGGAGAAATCAAGTTGGTAGTCTTCGTGCAGCTTGTAGATCAGTTTCTGCAACTTCTCGGCTCGCTTGATGATATAGGTGTCAAGCGTACGCGACTTTTGGTGGCTAAAACGCTTAAGCTGACCGGCTAATAAATCCAAGCTATAATTGAGCATAAATAGGTTGAGCTCAATTTCCCCGTAACGATCTTTAGTCGTTTTGACGTGGCGATTAATCCCCCCGCTGATGGCCCGCAGGTCAAGAAGTAGGTAGCCGGGACTGTAGAAGTAGGCTGCTGATTTTTTCAAAACCGCCTCAATTTCCTGACGTAGGTCCGCCCGTCGTTCTTCGGGGCTATCGGCGTCCTCTAGTAACTCGTAGGTAAGTCGATCCACGAGTGCCGGATCCTTGGGGATGAGGCGAAACAGTAATTTATCTTTTTCCTTTTCCGATAGGTCCGAAATGGCATCCTTGAGTTCGTCGCTGAGTTTGATTCGAGCTTTTCGTGGCATGAGGCAAAGATACAGTAGCTTCGGTACAAATCCTCAGTGACTAAAGCGGAGTACGGACAGGTAATGCGCACTATCCAGCTGATGCCGGACTGGGGGAAGCAGAATTAATAAAACTTTGCTGATCAGACCAGCTGCCTTCTTCTGCGTAAGGCAAAAAACGGGCGAACAGTTCTTCTTTATACCAGCCCAATTCGCGGGTTTTTTGGATTACTTCTCGATGGTACGGGTTGTTGTACGCGTAGTCCATCATCGCTTTTGAGCTATCCCAAATGCTGAAAGTCGCTTGCATAAATAAGGGCCACTCACCCACCCCAATACTCATGCGCTGGCCTGGTTTACCTTTTACCTTCTTGCTTACCGTAGGTACAAAACGCCAAAAGCCGGGAATGTGCCGTAGTTTGATGGTAGCGCGGGTGATCACAGCTACAGGGGCGGACATATCATATTCCGTAGCCAACTCAAAAGGCTGTTCTCCTCCCCACTCGCCGTGGACTACGGCAGCACGCATATAAACGGTATAGCACTCAGTGGTGCGAGCTCGATTATCGGCCCACCATTGATCGTTGGCAAAAAAGGTTTTAGCTGCAGCTTCATTCTCCCAGATTGCCAAAAGGGCATAGACCCCAAAGTTGGGCCAAATACTGAAGCCATTACCAGCCCCACTCCCCAGGAGTTTGGCTTGCTTCAATCCAGGAGTAGTAAAAAGACTTGGGGGTTGAAACCCCATTTGCCGAAAGGCCCACCAGCGGTTACTGCTACCCGAATACTTGAAGAGACTCATCGTTACCACCTCGTTGGAAAAGTCGGCCATTATTACGCTTTCGGCTTAGTGTTGTGTCCAAAACAAGGATAAATTGAAATGGTTGCTGTATCTTTTCCTAGGTTCGTCCGTTATTAGAAATATACCCATCCCAGTTTGTCGAACACTACAGAGGATATGTGTGAACTATCCTTATCTTTGGTAGCCTAATCTAGACCCTTCTATTTTCCCAACAACTTCTGAAGCGGATAATGAAGCATTTTTGTTTTCTAGTGATTGCTCTTCTCAGCACTTTCACGCTCTGGAGCCAAGCCGATGAGATTGAGGAAATCAAGCAGGCTTTGGCGGAAGCTGAAACTAAAAACGAGAAGATGATCCTGCGCTACGAGCTAGCGGAGGCCTACTTGCGCGTAGATGCCGAAGAGGCAGAAGACTACGGTAAGCAAGCGTATAGTAACGCCACGGATCTGAACAATTACGGTATGTCGGCGCAGGCCGCATTCATCGTCGCCAAGGCTTTTGAACGCCAGCGTGATGACCGCAATACCGAGATATGGCTACGTACTACACTCAACCACGCTAAAAGAGCTGGTGATTCAGATTTGATTATGAAGTCGGTACAGCAACGCTCACGCATAGCCGTGAAGGGTCGGAACTACCGCCGGGCTTACGAGATCAATCAGGAGGCCTTCAACTATTTTAGCGAAAACGGTACCAGTATCAGTGATCTGGAGCGCCAATACGAGCAACAGCGCCAGCAGATTGAACGAGACAAGCGCAGCTTGGCACAGGAGAAAGACCAATTGGAGTTTCAGGTGCGTAATCTGCGTTTGGAAACGGATCAGTTAAGTACGGATAAATCGCAGCTGCAGCAGAGCAACACCCAACTAAGTGAGGCCAATAAGGCTAAGGAGGATGAACTGTTGAACAAAGAAGAAGAGCTAGCTACGATCGCCGAAGAGAAACAAGCAGCCGAGCGCAAGGCACAGCAACGGGCCATTGAGGTGGATCAGCTGAGTGAAGAAGTGGCAAAAGAGCAGCTCATCGCTCAAGAAGCGGAGAATGACCGAATGAAGGCTGAACTGAAGGCCAAAGCCCAAGAGAATTATCTATTTGCTGCTGCTGGTGTGGCGGGAATATTATTGCTGTTGGCACTGCTACTTTACAGCCGTTTCGCAGCCAAACGACGCGCTGCCAAGTCTTTGGAAGAAAAGAACCAGCAAATTGAAGAAGAACGCCAGCGTTCGGACGAACTGCTGCTCAATATTCTACCGGCCCCGATTGCCGAAGAGTTGAAGTTAAAGGGTAAGGCCCAGGCGCGCCAATATCAGGAAGCCACGGTCCTTTTCTCAGACTTTAAGAATTTTACCTCTATTGCTGAGCAACTCAGTCCGGAAGAACTAGTGGAGGAGTTGGACAAATGCTTCAAAGCTTTTGACTTTATCATTAGTCAGCACGAGGATATAGAAAAGATCAAGACCATCGGCGATGCTTACATGTGTGCCAGTGGCTTGAACGACCGCAAAGGGCTACCGAATAATATGATCAAAGCAGCGCTGGAAATGCAAGCCTTTCTAGAGGAGCAAAAGCAGGAGCGCATCCGCTTGGGCAAACCTTACTTCGAAGCTCGTATTGGCGTGCATACCGGCCCTGTTGTGGCAGGTGTAGTGGGGGTGAAGAAATTTGCCTACGACATCTGGGGTGATACAGTCAACACCGCTGCCCGAGTAGAAGCCAACTCCGACCCCGGTAAGGTGAATATCTCGGAAACCACATACAACCTGATCAAGTACTCCTTCCAATGTACACACCGCGGTAAGGTAGAAGCCAAGAACAAAGGCCTACTAGACATGTACTATGTGGAGCGTGAACTGGTGGGTGCTGCAGTCTAAGTTAAAGTAATAGTGACAATTCAAGTGGAAATTATAGTGTGCAAAACCCTAGTTATTGCTTAGGGTCTTGATTACTTCTGAATTTAAGATAAAAGAGACTTAGCACGACTGTGGGAGTAATTAAAAGTAGGATAGTTCTAATTTCTTTTTTGATTTCAAGCCAATAATCTGGCTTTACATCATCTACTTTAATCCTGACAAATTTCGTTGAAACATTATACCAAACTGGAATCAATGGAACTGTAGAAAAGTCGTCAATACTCTTGTCATTGCTACAAACCAAATTGATGTTATGGTTAACGCTATTGATCCCGTCTAAATATTGGCGAAGTTCACGCTTCTTTAGGCAATATCTTTCCTCTGGAACACTTGACTTTACATAACCACAGAATTTTGTGTAGCGTACATTCTTGCCATAGTGTGCATAACAAGAGTCAATTTCCAATTCTCCAGGTTTCAACTTCTGATGATTAAGATAGAGCCTCTTAGTTGGCCCAATTTTAAGAATTGCTACACCGAACATCCATAGGGATAACATTATCAAAAACGACTTTCCTAAACCAAATATGAACGCGGTGCCTGTGATCCTTTTCTTTCTACTCATTCAATTGGATTGCGGTGTTTTGATCAAAATAAACCTACTTACGCAGTACATAAACTTAACACTGCACATTCCTTGCCCGCCGCAAGTTCTTAACGTAGGCGGTTAACATCGTACAAAGTACATTCCAACACCGTACATTCTTTGGTCCCCAGAGCTTTCACCGACGGCAGGAGCCTATGGCGAAGAGACGCAGTGTAGGAGCACGTCGAACGAAGAAAGTGCGTAATAGCCATCGTACACCGTACATGGTACATCCGACATTATTTCCCTTTAAACACCGCCTCCCGCCGCTCCAAGAACGATTTCAAGCCTTCGGTCGCATCTTCGGTTTGCATCAATTTACGTGCAACGGGCAGTAGGTTTTGCATGGCCTTTTCGGGCCCTTCTTCCATTGATTCCTGTACGCTAACGATGGTTGCTTGTACTGCCAGGGGAGCTTGCTTGGCAATGGTTTCCGCAATAGCCAAGGCGCGATCAAATGGATCGCCTGGGGTCACTTCCTGTACCAGGCCAATGCGCAGTGCTTCTTCTGCAGAGAAGAGGTCTCCGGTGAGGAGATAGCGCATGGCGTTTCCGTAGCCACAACGTTGTACCATACGGACGGTGGCGCCACCAAAAGGAATAAAGCCGCGTTTAATTTCGATCTGTCCAAAGCGAGTATCCGCTCCTGCTACCGCAATATCGGCCGCCAGCAGGGTTTCAATGCCAATGGTAAGGCAATAACCTTTGACCGCAAAAACGATCGGTTTAGTACGCTTACGCCCCACAGTTTGGGCGGGGTCCACCATGTTTTCTGCGAAGAGGCTTTCTCCGTTCATTACCGCCGGACCTACATCGCCTAAGTCCAGGCCGGAGGTGAAATGCTCGCCCGAAGCGTGTACCAGACCACACCAAAGATTTGGATCATCCTCTAGCTGGGTATATGCTTCTGCCAGCTCGGTCAGCATTTGCCGACTAAAGGCATTCATCTTTTCTGGGCGATTCAACCTGATGAGCAGCAGGTGATCTCGTACTTGAGTATCGATCAATGGCATAGAACGTTCAGTTTTAAGGCTTGGAAGATAGGGAGATTAATTGGGTTGGTCCACCTTCGCACAGGCTCCGGCAGGCAAAGTGAATTTAGTTGGATTGGTTGAGTTAGTTGTTTTACCTAAGCGGTATATGATGAAAAAATAGGAAAGCTCAGATAACCCCTTCTCATAAATTTAGGTAACCTTAGGTGCCTTAGTGGTTAAAATGTATTAATCTCTATATGGCCTTCTATGCCTGAAATGGTTCAAAAAATGCAGTTGCTCTGCTAGTCGCAAACCATCAAACTTCAGCTACCTTTGCACCTCACCCACCTCTAAAACAAATGTCTACGCCGAATTTAAGCTATCCAGTTGGCCCTTTTGAGCCATCCGGTGATACCAGTGCTTCGCAACGACAAGAATGGATGCAGACCATCGCTCAATTTCCGACCCAAATGAGAGCGGCCGTTGCTGGATTAAACGAGGAAGAACTGCAATGGCGCTACCGCCCACAAGGTTGGACCATCCGGCAGGTCGTACACCATTGTGCGGATAGCCATTTGAATGCTTATACGCGGTTCAAATTGGCTTTAACCGAAAAAAATCCCACCATTAAACCTTATGAGGAGGCACGCTGGGCGGAATTACCCGATAGCAAATTGCCACTTGAACCTTCGCTCCAACTCTTGGAGGGTTTACACCAACGTTGGTATACACTCTTGCAAAACATGACGGACGCGGAGTTTGAACGTACGTTCTCCCACCCCGAACATGGGACGTTATTTAGCCTAAGTTTGACTTTAGAGAATTACGATTGGCACTGCCGCCATCATGAAGCCCATATTCACCAGGCTCGCACCCAACGTTTTTCAGAATAGACGCTATCTTTGCGCTATGGAAGCTCAGGCTACTTTTTTGGAAGTCCTGCAACAGGCACTGGAGGGGCAACAGTTCCAGAAACTGACCCTCAGTAAACCACGTTCTCGGCAAGCGGAGTGGACTAACGTCTACGCCCGGCCGGTTTTACTCAAAGAGGTCTATCACCTTTCCTATACCCTACGCTTTAAGACGCGTGACGAAACGAAAAATTTTCAGCCAGATGCAGCGTTAAAGCAAGTCGAAAATTGGCTGACCGAACACTTTAGACAAGCGGACCTCTTTACCACCGAGGAGCACCTGAGCTTGGCTATTAATAAAAAGGGGAAGGGGCGTTTATTGCGCAAGAGAGTAGCTACTCAGGTTAATACACCACTGACACACGATCAACAAAAACAGCGGCCACTTAGCGAGCGTCCTCGTCCTTATCTCACTGCCCTAGGAATAGCGGGTGCTGATGGCCAGATTCTCAAGCAGGGCCGTCGCAAGTTTCGTCAGATCAACAAATACATTGAGTTGATTGGGCATTTACTGGCGTCGCAACCCTTGCCGGAAGGTGCTCATATTGTAGACATGGGCTCCGGAAAAGGGTACCTCACTTTTGCCTTGTACGATTACTTGGTGAACGAAAAGAAAGTGCCAGTAAAAGTGACCGGAGTTGAATTACGGCCGGGCCTGGTGGATAAGTGCAACGCCATCGCCCAGGATAATAAATTCGAGGGTTTGCGTTTTGTTGCGGGTGATATTTACAACTACCAACCGGCGGAAGGCATTGATATGCTCATTGCTTTGCACGCCTGTGATACGGCTACGGATGACGCCATCGCTAAAGGTGTTTTTGCTGAGGCAGCTTGCATTGTGGTGGCACCCTGTTGCCATAAGCAGGTACGTAAAGCCATGGAACCCGGCGCTGATCTCAAACCCATGCTCCAGCACGGTATCCTACTCGAGCGGCAAGCGGAGATGCTTACAGATAGCATCCGTAGCCTCTTGCTGGAACGCGAAGGTTACCAAACGAAGGTCTTCGAATTTATTGGTACGGAACATACGCCCAAAAACGTAATGATTACCGCCGTCAAGGCCAAGGCACGCGCGAATGCTCAACAAGAAATTGATCAGCTGAAACAGCTATTTGGTGTTAGTAGACATCATCTTGAAGACCTTTTAGAGACTTAATTCCCGCAGAGCTCCCGAAACTGATTATTTTAGCTTATCGTGCGTTAGTTCTATCCTATCCTTTACACTAATTAACCAACTCGTAGTAACCCCACAATCCGAATGTGAAACCCCATCGGCAAACTTGTCGTGATGGGCTTCTATTGTGTGTTCCTTAAGGATTGATAATGCTATGAGACGACAACTAGCACTGACTGTTTTTTTATTTCCCGTTCTACTCTGGGGGCAATTGACCTGTGATGAGGAGTTTATACTTTCGGGTTCGGCTTCGCTACAAGGGGAGTGCATCCAAATGACTCCTAACGCCACCGGTCAATTAGGCTGTGCCTGGTTTTATACGGAGACCGATTTCTCCATGCCCTTCACGCATACCATGACGGTGAATTTTGGGAATAACAATAATGGAGCTGACGGTATTTGCCTGGTATACCAGAGCAACAATACGACCGTCTGTGGCATTAGCGGAGAGGGTATTGGAGCCCAGGGAATTCCCAATTCTTTCATCGTAGAATTTGATACCTACCAAAACGGTAATCTCGGCGATCCTTTCAACGACCACGCCGGTATTAATATCAACGGAGATTTTACCAATAATATCGACGGTCCAATCGATCTTGGAAATATCGAAGATGGAAATGATCACGATATCACCTTTAGCTGGGATCCGGGGACTAATACCTACGAAGTCTATTTCGACGGTATTCTAATTATGACCAATACCTACGACATCATCAACAACTGCTTTGGTGGTTCGCCCTTTGCTTTTTGGGGATATACGTCTTCTACCGGGGGGGAAACCAACGAGCACCTGGTTTGTCCGGGGCTTCCACCAGAGGTAATTGCGGATGCGGGGACGACCATCGAGCTACCTTGCCTGGGCGCTATTGCTATGCTTGATGGCAGTGGCTCGGATTCCGGGGCTGAGTTCTCGTATGAGTGGACAACCAGTGATGGAAATATCGTTTCTGGAGAGTTTACGACCAATCCGACCATCGATGCAGAAGGTACTTATACCCTCACGGTCTTCAACAATATTACCCTTTGCGAAAGCACCGACGAGGTAACGGTGACGATAGGTGAAATAGAAGCCTTTCTGGATATACCTCCTTTTCTAGATTGCCTAACGGGTGAAGTGGTCCTTTCTGGTGCGGGCTCTTCTAGCGGCCCCAATATTAGCTACCAGTGGAGTACGCCAGACGGTAACATTACAGACGAAAATGGAGATGAAGCTACGGTCGACCAGCCGGGGACCTATACGCTAACTGTGGTCTACGATGATGGGCAAGGAATATGTATGGAGGAGGCTACCGTGGTAGTGGAAGAAGATCCCGATGTACCCGTCGCTTTTGCTTTGGATGAAGTCATTACTTGCGATCCCCCCTTTGTAGAATTGGATGGCACGGGCTCTTCCGAAGGTAGCGTCTACACCTACGAGTGGACGACTCCTGATGGTATCATTTTAGGTGGAGGAGCGACGCTCTTTCCCACCGTTGGGGCGGAAGGAATGTATACTCTGGTTGTAACGAATCCCTTCTCGGGCTGTACCGATGAGTACGACGTTTTTGTGACCGGTGATCTAGATACCCCTGAAGCGATTGCTACGGTGGATGGCGAGCTAGGGTGTAGCGCCTCTTCACTCACTATTGATGGAACGCTTTCTTCTTTCGGAGCCTTCATCACCTACGAATGGACGACCATCAACGGTAATATTGTCAGCGGCGCGGATGAGGATTCTCCGGTAGTCAATCAAGCTGGTGATTATACGCTGGTGGTGACCGATACGGAGAATGGTTGTACTGCTGAAACTACCGTAACGGTAGAGGGCGGAAATAACAATGTTGATGTGCTTATTGCTAGTCCAGCTGATTTAACTTGCCAAATCACTACCGTGGAATTGGATGGTAATGGCTCGCAGCCCACAACTGGTGTTACCTACGAGTGGACGACATCTGACGGGCAAATAGATACAGACCCGACGGCGCTGCAAGTCAATGTGAGCTCCGAAGGAACCTACACTTTGGTGATAACGGAAACTGCTACGGGTTGTGTAGACTCGGCCTCGGTAGTAGTGGCTCAAGATGTTGAACCACCTACGGCGGAAGCAGGTATGGCTACTCCTTTTGGTTGCTCAGATACGAGTCAGCAGCTGGATGGTTCAGGTACTAGTACCGGGACATTTACCTACAATTGGACCACCACAGATGGGGTTATCCTAAATGGCCAAAATTCGCTCATTCCTCAAGTGGGTGCAGCTGGTACCTACACGCTTGAGGTGATCAACACAGAAAATGGCTGCTCCGCTACCGACACCGTAGTAGTGCCAGCCGATAGTGATACGCCTACTGTACAGATTGCGCTGAATGATACGCTAGACTGTACGCTTAGTTCTTTGGTCTTGGATGCCCTAGGTTCTACCAGTGGTACGGGCTTTACCGCCACCTGGTCTACCTCAGACGGGAACTTCACGGGAGGTACAGATGGATTGCAACCTACGGTTGACCAACCAGGTACTTATAGTCTCCTAATTGTGGATGATGGGAATGGATGTAGCAATACAGCCAGTGTTACGGTAGTGCAGGATATCCTAAACCCGATGGCTCAGATTGCGTTACCAGATACCTTAGATTGCGCTGTGACTAGCCTGGTCGTTGACGCCTCTACTAGTTCTACGGGAGCGCCCTTTAGTTATTCCTGGACCAGTCCGGACGGCGCCATCGATGGAGCCACCAATGCTTTGACCGCTACGGTGAGCGAGCCGGGTTCTTATTCGTTTACGGTAGTAAATAATCAAAACGGATGTCAAGATTCAGCCTTGATGGTGGTCATAGAAGATGTGCTTACGCCAGCATTGTCGATCGCTACTCCAACTGATTTAAACTGTACGCAGACCAGCCTCACTTTACAGGCTAGTTTGACGGATAATATTCCGGCACCGACTTATCTGTGGTCTACACCGGATGGGAATATCGTGAGTGGGGCGGGGAGCCAGCAGGCACTCATCGACGCAGATGGTACCTATCAACTCATTGCTTTGAACACCCAAAATCAATGTGCTGATACCGCGAGTGTAATCGTTGTGGAAGACATTACTCCACCACAAGCTGATGCGGGCGCTGATCAGCTGTTGAATTGTACAGTTTTGAATCAAGATCTGGGGGGCAATAGTAGCAGTGGAAGCAACTTTAGCTATCAGTGGACGAGCCCTAACGCAACGATTACGGCTGAGGATACCTTAGCGAATTTGAATACTACCGTTCCCGGAACATTCATCCTAGAGGTTACGAATACTACTAATACCTGCGTAGCCTTGGATACGGTGATGGTCAGCCAGGATGTTATTGCACCGATGGCTGCTATTGGCACGCCGCCCCTGCTTACCTGTACGGATAGTCTTTCTTTATTGGATGGCAGTGGCTCTAGTGGGATGACCAATTTGAGTTTTGCCTGGTCTACACCCAACGGTAGTTTGGTGGGTGATCCTACTGCCAATCAGCTCAATGCCGGGCAATCTGGTACGTACCAACTAATAGTGACGGATACGGGCAATGGTTGCTCCGACACCACTACGGTGGAGGTCTTACAAGATGATAACTTTCCAACGGCGATGATTGATTTGCCGCTAGAGCTTACTTGCGAGCGGCTGAGCTTAAACCTGAATGGTATTGCCAATAGTGCCAGCGGGAATACCGTTTTCAATTGGTCGACACTGGATGGAAATATTGTGGCTAACGATAATACGCTTCAGCCCGAGGTGGATCAAGCTGGTACTTATACGCTTACGGTAGAGGATGGGAACAACAATTGTCAGGCGCAGGCCCAGATTGTGGTAGCGCTGGATACCATAGCTCCGATTGCTGCTGCTGGATTAGATACCTTGCTGAATTGCGTACGCACTCAGCTGGCGCTAGATGGAAGCGGTAGTTCGCAAGGCGGGAATATTAGCTATACCTGGTCTACTGTTGATGGTAGTATTTTAAATGGCGAGTCAAGCCAAACACCTACCATTGGCGCCGCCGGCACTTATGCCCTTGAGGTCTTCAATGCTGTAAACGGTTGCCGGGCTAGTGATGAACTACTGGTGGGTATAGATACGCTGGCGCCAATGATCCAGATAGCACCACCAATTACACTTAGCTGTTTGGATACGATTGCGGCATTAGATGCGAGTGCGAGCACTACAACTGGCATGGGCGCTTACGTTTGGACCAATACGGATGGTAACACTATTGCAAACCCAGATATGGCTCAGGCTAGTGTGATGCTGAGTGGCACCTACGCATTGCAGTTAACGGATCTGGCTAATGGCTGTGTAACAAATAGTAGCATTACGGTGCTCGATGACCTATTGCCGCCAAGTCCGGATATTGCCGTACCTGATGTGTTAACCTGTGCTGTAACGAGCCTAAACCTAGACGCTACAGCCAGCACGGGAACCAACCTTAGCTTTGCCTGGACCAGTACGGATGGCACCATTTCGGCGAACGCCAATACTGCCACACCAACTATTGCTACGCCGGGCCAATATGATTTGTTGGTTACCAATGGAAGCAATGGTTGTACTGCTGTGTCAACTATAGAAGTGATAAGTGATACTGAACCACCTTTGGTAACTATTCTAGATCCGCCGGGGGTAGATTGCTTCACGCCGCAGATTGGTCTAACTGCTTTTGTAGGTAGCAATACCGGGCTTAATCCAGAATACCTTTGGACCAGTACAGATGGAAGTATTCTTGCTGATGAGACCACTCTTACCCCTACCGTAAACGCCGAGGGTACTTACATACTACAGGTAACAAATACGGATAATGGCTGCTTCGCTTTTGATACCACCTTCGTGAGAGAAGATCTGGAGCTACCAGCCATTGACTTTGCGGCAGTAGATCGATTGGACTGCTTTAATGGTACAGTGCTAGTAGATGCGAGCAATAGCACTGGTAACTCCACCTTGATGTTTGAATGGAACAGTCCTAACGGAAATATTATTACAAACACCACAGTGGCAACCATTACGGTAGATGCACCAGGAGACTACGGTCTGTTGCTAACCAATACTGGAAATGGGTGTACGGATAGCCTCGGCTTGCTGGTAACTCAGGACACGATTACGCCCAGCTTAACCATTACTGCGCCGGGTATGCTGGACTGTACTACGCCGAGCCTAATGATTGATGCTACGGGATCGGATAGTGGTGGTGTATTTGTGTTGAACTGGACCACTACTAATGGTCAGATCGACGCTGGTGAGAATGGTCCGATGCCTACCATTAGCGAACCGGGTACTTATATCCTAACGATACAAAATACCGATAACGGCTGTGCAAACGAGGGTAGCGTGGAAGTAGATCAGGATGATGAAGTACCCGTAGTTATTTTCGCCGATCCGGACCTGCTTACTTGTGTGGTCAATACCATCGCTCTGGACGCTACTCAATCTAGCATGGGCACCAGTTTGACTTACACGTGGACTACCACGAATGGTCAAATCATTAGTGGTGAGGATGGCTTGACGCCGCAGGTTGGAGAGCCTGGAGACTACTTACTGACCATCATGGATAGCAGCAATGGCTGTACCAATGATGCCACCCTCACGGTGAACGAAGATGTGGTGCCACCGCTAGCTTCAGCTGGGGTGGACTTTACGCTAGACTGCTTGGCAGATACCGATGCGCTGAGCGGGGTAGGGTCTTCACAAGGAGCCATCTTTACCTATCTATGGTCCACGGGTGACGGAAGCTTGCTGGAAGGAGAGGCCTCCTTGAGCCCGAGCATCGATGCCGCGGGTACGTACCAACTTTTGGTGACCAATACCCAAAATGGATGTACGGCCATGGATGATGTCATAGTGGTAGAAAATATTCCAACTGGTATGGTGGAGCTCACCCAACCTTTGTGCTTTGGTGATGTCGGTAATATCATTTTCTCCAATGTACAAGGAGGTACGCCACCTTATTTGTATACCATTGATGAGGGAGCGAGCCTACAGTTAGAATCGTCCTTTTTTGGAGTAGAACCTGGCTTGTACACCGCACAAGTTGAGGACAGCAATGGCTGTATCTACGAAGAAACGGCGGAGGTGATCCGCCCGGATTCGTTGGTTGTCATTTTCACAGAGCCTGAGTTGGAGATTAACTATGGGGATAGTGTGCTGCTACAGGTGCAAACCAATTTTTCAGAAGCTAACATAGCACAAATCCTCTGGGAGAATGCATCCACATTAAGTTGTGATGATTGTCTTAAACCCTACGCCAGCCCTACCGAAAGTGGCTTGTATCGCTTGACGGTAATCTCAGAAAATGGCTGCCGCGATGAAGCACTCGTGCGGATTTTGGTAAAGCGTGATTTCCCGGTGTATTTCCCTTCCGCCTTTTCACCAGATGGGGATGGGAATAATGATTTCTTCTACCCATTTTCGCGCCTCGGTGCGGTGAAAGAAGTTCGTACTTTCAGTGTTTTTGATCGCTGGGGCAATGAGGTGTACACCGTGGGTGGTTTCTTGCCCAATGATCCACGCTTTGGCTGGGATGGTACCCAACGTGGGTCGCTCTACAACCCTGGTGTGTTTGTCTACATGGCAGAGGTAGAACTGGCGGATGGGAGTATTGAGATATTTAAGGGGGACGTGACGCTGATTAGGTAGCGGTCTTTGCTGGAGGGGACTTATCGCAGAGACGCATTGCAATCCGTCTTTACAGCTATGTCCTAGGCGGTATATATCTTTGGTGCTCATAGACTCTTGGATATGCGGCTTAGATATTATTGGTGGATCATTTTATTGTTTTTCTCTCAATCGGCAACGGAGCAGGCGCCCAATTTCATTGCCCCGGTAAAAGGGACCATGCAACTGACGGGCACCTTTGGGGAATTGCGTACCAATCACTTTCACGCGGGTTTAGATATTCGCGGCGGTGTTGGTCGGCCCCTCTACGCCATTGCTGATGGTTTCGTATCCCGGATTTACATTACGGTAGCTGGTTATGGACAAGCGCTTTACTTGGAACATCCCAGTGGGCATACCTCGGTCTATGGCCACATGGACCGCTTTCGCGATGATATTCAGGAGTATGTGCGGGCCCGGCAGTACGAGGAAGAGAGCTTTACGCTCAGTGAAGAATTAAAGCCAGAGCGCTTTCCGGTGAAACAAGGTGATTTGATTGGTTATATCGGCAAGCGAGGCTACGCTTTTGGACCACACTTGCATTTTGAGATACGCGATACCAAAACAGACCGGCGGTTGAATCCTATGAATTTTGGGATTACTGTTCCTGATCGTCGTCGTCCTTTTATCAATAATTTGCGGGTTTATGCGCTCAGTGAGCGAGGCCGGGTACTGAAAGGTAGCAATTACACGGTGCGTGGTGCAGGCGCTGGCCGCTACCGACTGTTAACTGATACGCTGTGGGTAGATCACCCCGTCATTGCCTTTGGTGTTAAATCTTATGATCAGCAGGATGGTCGTCCTAACTACAATGGAATTTACGGGATGAGCATGTGGCAGGATAGTAGCTTGCGCTTTAGTTATAACATGGATGATTTTCAATACGAGCAGACACTCTACCTTAATGCGCATCTGGATTATGCTGAGCAGCAGCAGAATAGTTGGTTTCAACGTGCTTTTGCCCTACCGGGAAATCAATTAGATTTTTACCAAACCGATAGCCTGCAGGGAAGAATAAATCTTGCCCCAGGTCAAGCAAGTGAAATTCGTTTTCGCATTGTTGATCACCGACAAAATGCAACAGAGCTAAACCTGGTGGTGAAACGCGAGCCGGATTCTAGCCCACTACAAAATCCGGTTTATACCTACTACTTACCTTACGACGAAGAGAGCATCATTGAAAACGATGAGGTACGGGCTCATTTCCCAGAGTCGGCGCTGTACGAAGATTTGTACCTGGATTATGACTACCTGCCGGAAGCTTCCAATGGGATATACGCTGCTGTACACCGTTTCCATAATAACGGTACTCCGCTGCACCGCTATTATGACCTTCACATTCGGCCTACAAAACTGCCGGAAGCTTTACGTGATAAGGCAGTAATTGTGCATTGTGAAGATGGTCGTGATCCGGTGAGTTACGGTGGCGAGTGGACCCCAGAAGGCCGCCTGCGTGCACCCGTTCGCGCCTTTGGTAACTTCACCATTATGGCCGATACCATTCCTCCCACTATCGAAATTGATCGTTTCTCTAGTAATATGCGGGGCTGGACTTCCTTCGGATTTATCCTGGATGATAATTTCCCAACTTCAGGGAAAGCCCGTCGTTTACGCTTTCGCGGAGAAGTAGATAACCAGTGGATACTGATGGAATACGATGGTCGTAAACGCCGACTCTACCATACCTTTGATGGCCGCATCCCGTCTGGAGAACACGAATTCGTACTGCGGGTGATGGACGACAGAGGGAATGAAACGGTTTTGCGCCGCTCGTTTACCAACTAAGGTGATTTAGGATGGTAAGGTCGAGTCAATCGATCCGGAAATCGGAGGTGGGAAATCGGAAATGGGGAATAAAACTCCTTGCGATTTCTCACCGTTGTACGGACCCATTGCAATGCGTCTCTTCGACCTCCGAATTCCCACCTCCAACTTCCGATTTAATATTTCAACTTCAACTATTGATCAATTTCCTGTTTTACTACCGAAACAGCATCTTTATTGGCAGTAATTTGTAGCCCTAGCTTTTCGCCAAGAACGTACAGAAAAGAGGCTCCCAAGAACAAGATCTGTGAAGTATAATATACCCAGATCATGAGCAATGCCAGTACGCTGGCAGAGCCAAAAGTAGACGAAATGTTGCTGCGTCCGATATACCAGCCAATGGCAAATTTGCCGATTAAGAACAGGGCCGCTGTAAATAATCCACCCATCAATGCTAGCTTCCAGTGCACGAGTGCATCCCCCAAGAATTTGAACATCAGTGCGAACATGCTTGCTACGAGCAAATAAGAAATCAAATGTTCTAGGATGACATTCCCCGCCGTGCCATTGGTAAAATCTGGACCGTATTTGATCAGGAAACTATTGACTGCAAGACTGAGCAGCAATAAAAAGAAAGTGGCAATGAGGATAGAAAAAGCCACGAGGTGCTTAGAGGCATAGGCGAGCAGACTGCTTCTGGGCTTTGCGGCTATTCCCCAGATGTTGTTAAAGGCACTGTGCAGTTGGTTAAACATTCCCGTCGCCCCAAGGGCCAATGTTGCAAACCCAACAATCATTGTAATAATATTCCGATGCTGTTTATGCTGATTGCTAATCATCTCCTGGATTTGCTGGGCAGCATCTTCCCCTAGCGTGTTGCTCAAGCCTTGGTAGACCTCACCGGAAACCGCAGCTTCCCCCCAAATAATGCCAAAAATGGAGATCACGATCATGATCATCGGCAAGATGGAGAACACCGTGTAATAAGCCAAGGCTGCTCCTTCCTGGAAGGTGTTGCTCTTGGAGAAGTGATTGCCTACTTCTTTTAGCAACGACAGCAAATTTTTCATAGATCAGGAGCTGTAGATTGGTGGAGGAAGCGAAATTGGGTAGAAAGATAGCTTGTGGAAATGATTTCTACAATGCTAGTTGTGGGAATCAGCTCAATATCAAAAAAGAGAGATAGTACGCTAGGGGAATTGCCTACTACCTCTCAAAATCTAAATGTTTTCGAGCCTAGTTTAGAAATGCTGGCGGAACATCTGAATAGCGATGGCAATCAATAAAATGCCAAAGACTTTTCGCAGGGTTGAAATAACCTGTGCCGATAGCTTACGCGCCAACCAGTCGGAGCTGCGCAGAATGATAAATACGATCAGTAGGTTAATGACGATTCCCGTCATAATGCTCGTACTATCAAACTCAGCTTTGAGGGATAGGATAGTGGTCAAAGTACCCGCACCCGCTACCAAGGGGAAGGCGATAGGAACAACGCTCCCAGAGCCACCATCTTCGTGGTGATCACGAAAGAAGCGAATGCCCAGGACCATCTCCAGGCCGATGAAGAAAATGATTAGGGCTCCGGCCATGGCGAAGGAGGCAACCTCCAGGTGGAAAAGGCCAAGTACCGCATTACCAAAGAACAAGAAACTCAACATGATGATACCGGCTGTGGCCGTGGCGACGGAGGCATTGATCGTCACCCCCTCGCGCTTCATATTCATGATAATGGGTAAAGAACCGATGATGTCGATTACGGAAAAGAGAATAAAACTCACAGACAGTACTGCTGCCATTTTTTTGTGCTTTTTTGAGTGTTAGTAATTGTTGTTGTTATTACACAAAAGAACGCTTTTTGAGTGAAAATGACTCTCAAGTGTGGTTGATTTAGTCAATGATTGTATTTTGAGTTAAATATTGTGTCAAAGTAAAATTAAAAGTATCTAGAGTTGGCCTATGGAAAATCAACTTGACCCCATTGATCATCGCATTTTAAGAGAGTTGACACAGGACGCCCGTTTGCCTTTTACTAAGCTGGCGCAGAAGCTCAATGTATCGAATACATTAGTGCACCAAAGGGTACGAAAACTGCGGGAAGCGGGAATCTTGCAACAAGCCGTTTATTTGCTCAATGCCTGGGAACTGGGCTACCAAACCTCGGCCTTTACGCAGATCATGCTTAAAGAAGCCAAACACCACCGTGAAGTCGAAAAGGAATTGGAAAAGATCCCCGAGGTCGTAGAGTGTGTAAATATTGCGGGGCGGTATGCCCTACTCGTGAAAATCTTCGCTACTGATAACCGCCACCTGCGTGATATTATCTACGAGCAAATTTTGGCTATTGATGGAGTAGAAGGGACGAATACTACCATAGCTTTTGAGACGGCCTTTACCCGTGCAGTGCCCATGTAGCACCGTTCTAGGAGAACTATCTCGACTGGAACAAACCATAATTTAATGAAACGCTACCCCACGAAAATTAGAGTTGTTCTGCGTGAACACCCAGTGCTCATTTCAAGCATCGTGGTGGTCTCGATTTTTTTATTGCGGTTGAGCATCCTTGGCGGCTTCGATCCAAGTTGTTTCATTTTAGTCAGC
The DNA here is from genome assembly GCA_038528965.1 of Bacteroidota bacterium. Lineage (GTDB taxonomy): Bacteria > Bacteroidota > Bacteroidia > Chitinophagales > Saprospiraceae > Lewinella. The sequence goes on from JBCBEC010000012.1 coordinate 60,435, forward strand.
GAAGAGTTTGTGGTCGAAGAGGAATTGATGCACGATCTCATTGTTTTTAAAGGGGGCTATGATGGACAGTTTTACTATCGCTATGCTGTCAATCCTTTTAGTAAGGATAAGTGGTATGTCGTTGATGGTATAAGGGAAAACAAGGGGCAGCATGGTATTAAGGTGGATGCGCCCAAATACCGCAGAGGTCGGCTCACTTATCCCTTGGCGGCCTGGACCTTGGCATTGGGGCAAGTGCCACTTATCCCGTATACCTTGATCCTGGTAAATTTACTTGGGTTCATTCTGCTCATCAGGATCGTTAAAAAGCTGGTCCTCCACTTTCAAGCTTCTTGGCACTACTACTATTTTCCATTGCTGATCGTGGGGTTGTATTTCAGTGTCGCACGAGGTTTGCCTGATCTGTTGGTTTGTACATTGTTAGCCTGGAGTTATTTATGTTTCCTGAAAGAACAGCGATTTTGGTTTGTGATAGCAAGCACCTTGCTGTTGTTGTGTAAAGAGTCTAGTGGTATTTTTTTAGTGCCTGCTTACCTCATATTGGGCTTAGAAGGTTTGACTAAAACTGCTTTATTACGGCAAGTTCGAGAAAAGGCAATCTTGTTTTTGCCTTGGATTATCTTACTTGCTTGGAAGCTTACGCTACAATCACTCTACCCGCAAACCAAGCAAGGATTTACGGAGTCATTTCTTAAGCACTTCGACCTTCCTTTCAAGGGCATATATGAGAGCTTAAGCCGGGAATTCTTTATTGCTAATGTTTTGTTTATGACCTGGGGATTGATGCTGATTATACTTTGCGTGAAGGAACTCATCCAGCGGGGAAGAACAGATTTTAAGAACTGGATGTACTGGGGCGTATGGATCAACCTACTACTCATTTTGTGCTACGCCTTTCCCATCTATGTTGATATGTGGAGCTTTATGAGAGTGCTAGCGGCGAGTCATATGCTGTGCTTCTTTTTCCTTCTAGAAAGACAAGTTAGGCTGCCCCAGTGGTTTGTGGGGTATAGTACTTTAATAGTGATGGCCGTTATTATAGGAGTTGTTTTTTTTCCGTAAAAAGCCAGTAAGAAAGCGGTACCGAGTTTCCTCGATACCGCTCCATAGACGGTTAGACTTGTTCTGTAAAGTAATATGCTGTAAAACAAAATCTTCTCGCTTTCGCTAGAATAGCTCCTAGCAGAATAAGTCTATTTGGTGATTACCAATTTTTTATTGGACACATTCCCGTTTTCATCTGTGAAAGAAAGAATGTAGAGGCCTGTAGCTTGATTGATCTCCACCTTTTGGCCAGTCTTTACAATTTCAACGGTCTCTAGTACTTTGCCATCTAAAGAAATGACCTTCAAGATGCCAGGAATATTGTTATTCAGACGAATCATTCCTGTTGTTGGGTTAGGATAGAAATCTAGACCGTTATCAATGAGTTCAGGTTCCGAATTAGGGGCTCCTGACTTGATATCACAGTCACGCAGATCTAAATAAACGGTGACATTTTTACAGATTTCTTCAGAACAGTTACCTAAATTCACCTGCATACAGACACTGAAGGTAGCCTCTCCTGTAACTGGTACCGGGCCATCATAATTTACGCTAAAATGATTTCCAACGCGAATGAGGTCTACACCAGCAGGACCCGAAGTCTGGGTAATTGTGGTGGTCGTATTATTTGGAAATTCCTTTAGTAGACAGCTCGTACCAATTCCCGTTTGATAGCACTCCGTGATTGAAAATCTTGACGGGCTGATAAAGCCGGTGCCTTCACTCAAAAAGTCAGCCAAATAATCACAGTCATCGTATCCTTCTGGGGGTTGAGCTACTTCCAGTAAATTGTCAATGAAAAAGCTCTGATCCGTCAAACCTAGGGCATTATTAAATCTAAGCCCGTTGTGTTCTGAGTCTACATTATCGAAAAATATGCGATCAAAAGGCGTCAAATCATGCTCAAACCCAGTAGAAGAAGGCGTGGCGTCTTCGGAAATATCAAGAAATGGGTCGTTTGTGTTTACCCCCAGGGCGCTAAAGGTGGGGATAAAGCCAAAGGTTCTACCCTCTTCGTCGGGGTATTCTACTCTCACCTTGGTGCCATCTGCTGATTCGGATTCTCCTGGCGGAACTAAACTCTGAAGTGCAAATGGTGATCCAGGCGCGGAATCTAAGTGATCCCCTGTAGCCAATGACCAGGTGCTTATAAAAGGATATTTCCCCAGTAAAGCACCCAAAAACGAGTTAGCATCTACGATTTTTCTTCCAATATCTATAGCTGCAAATTCTACTGATGGGTCCGTAACTATTGCTTGAGGGAAGACCAACTTTAAGAACTTTTCTCCAGGAGCGACATTCCCCGTAGACTCGCCGTTCGCACTTCCATCGGCAATACTGATCATTCTTTCTACATTCTGAGGAACGGAACCTAAAGCAGCCAAATCGCTGGTAAATTGATCCCGAAACGGGTGGCTACTGGGGTCATATAACATACCATTTGGAGCCGGAGCAAAATTATCATGATTCACATGATTTAACAGTAGTTGTCGGGCAGCCGGGGCGTTCGACATTAAGTTGATTTTAAAGAACTGATTGTTAGCAGCAGCATCCATCGCCTGCCACGCACCCGCTTGCATTGCTGGGGAAGCATTTGCTCCTTCCCATGGCGAGTCGGCAGATAGGAATAATTGTACGCCATGTTCTCCCCAGTCGTCTACCTTGTTCTGCTCCCAATCTAATAGTGCGAAACGGATAATCTGGCCTCCCATAGATGGCCCAATAACCGCAGGGATTTCGTCGATAGCATATTCATCCTTGATGAACTTCATGAATTCTTGAAAGGCGTATCCATTTCTTTGAATAAAGTCCGCTCCGCCTTCATAATCGACTACGATTAAATCAAAACCGTTTTCCCATAGTTCCCGAAGCATTTCGTTCCCTCTAAAGGATTGGTAAATTTCAGAGGTAGTTCGATCAGAAAAGAAGTCGATACCATCACTGAGCAGAACAGGATACTTTACGGTAGATCTAATGGGATTAATATAAATATCATAAAAGATGACGCCACTCATATCATCATTTATACCGGGGTGTCCATTGGAAGAATAAGACGAAAAATCCGTAAAATCTTCTACGAGAATATCTGCGTCTCCATTGTTAGGGTCACCAGTCCAGCGGACAACAAATTCTTGAGTCGCCTCGAAGGTTCCGGATAGGGTAGGTTGAATCTGGCATTCTGAATCCCAATCAGGAACAAGTTCGTCGTCGCATACGTCTCCAATATCGTCCCCATCAATATCTTCCTGGCCAGCGTTGGCGGTCTCAGGGCAGTTATCTTCATGATTCAAAATACCGTCCCCATCAATATCATTATCGCACACATCTCCAATGCCATCTCCATCTAAATCGGCCTGATCCGCATTCAAGACAGATGGGCAGTTATCATCGTCATTGAGAATACCATCTCCGTCAATATCCTCATCACAGGCGTCTCCTTGCCCGTCGCCATCGGTATCTGCTTGGTTAAAGTTGTGACTCTCTGGACAATTGTCTTCGTCATTAGGGATCATGTCCCCGTCAACATCATCATCACAGACATCTCCGGCTCCATCGCCATCTTCATCCACCTGATCTGTATTGAAATTATAGACGCAATTATCGGCCCAGTTTAAGATGCCGTCTCCATCAATATCATCATCACAGGCATCCCCAATGCCATCTCCATCCGTATCAGTTTGTGATGGATTCGATACGTGCGGACAATTGTCAAACTCATCGGCAATACCATCATTATCTGACTCCAAAATATGGCAATGACTATAGGGCGGCAATTTTAAAGATCGAGGGTTGTACGGATCATTGTTAAAGGTGAAACAGTGCTCATTGATTAGCTCATTATCATGGTAGATGCTCATGGTAATATTGGCCCCCAATAGCAATTGATAGTTGATGACTACAGACTGGCCCCAATACACTTGATAGGTAGTTCTAGCGGCATCATCTACCTGAAGTTCGATATAGTAGTTGGAAGAACTGTAATTTGTTCTGAGTCCAGTATTACCGAACTCCAACCGCATCACTCCACTAAAGTTTTTTAGTGTGGGAAGCTGAATACCTGAATAGGTTAGCCGGTTTTCAATGAGGCCTGTTGCCTGAGATGTTTTTACAATATCACCGTTTGGCAAGCGCCTTAATAGCCTGTTGCGGAAGGCGTCCGGATCAATCATATTAACATTGTAGTCGATCAAGATCAACTGCGCCGTGTTCGTGGTTTTTACTTGACTAACCACACTTGCGAATAGGCTTGATGGTGTTGGTACATCAACGTGTGTGTCCGCTTCCAAACCGCTTATTTGCATATAGCGTTGTAGCCAGTCTAGGTTCTGTAGGCAGACATTATTGTCGCGATAGCCACAAAAATACTCCTGAGTTCTCGAAGTCGTTTTTAAGAGTAAACCGGTGCTTGCATCCCGAACATTTAGTAATTCCTGCCCAAACAGACTTGAGCATAGCATCAACGACAGGATAAAGGAAATTATATTTTTCACAATAAAAAGTTTATGAATTAAGTAATAAGTAGCTGGTATTTCGTTTTCACAAAACCACGCTTCGATTTGATATGGCACAATACTCTCCCTGGACACATTGGGGAATGTGTCTCAGAGCATCTACTTGAAATGTTGTTTGTGAATTTGGTAGTTGGTATGTCTACACTTATTAAATCCTTGGGATCAGAGACTGTGACAATCGCATACCGAATAATCCGACTTACTACCTAAAAAATTAGCGAGAACTAGTGTGCAAATTTGCTATTCGATGAAACTTATCTTAGCCGCCCTTGGTCATACTTTCTTAGTTGTTTTGCTGACGTTTCTAACCCAGGTAGGAGGCTTGGTGTGGATCGGGAGCCGTATCGTGCTTTGCTGGTGGCGCTGGTCTTATCGCTGGCTGGTGTTTCCGATCTTGTATGTACTGGTTTGGGCCTTGTTGCCGCTTTTGCCCGGCGCCGGGCCATCGGGAAGCTATTTTTGGAGCCCCACCTCAAGAGTCGCTGGCGTTTAGGGGCATATGACAAGATCCGTTTCCACGGCTGCAAAGCCGTGCGCCATGATGATCATTTGCATATCCAATTGTAGCGAAATGAGTTAGTTGTCGGAGAACTCCAAGTTCCCCGACAACTACTAGAATTTTTATACCGCCTGCGGCATCGTCTTCGCCAAAACCGACTCATACTGCTGAATGATCTTATCCGGGCTAGCCTTCGGCATATCCAGCATCAGGTCATAACAGGCCGTATTTTCCGTCACCGGGCCAATTTTTAGTCCGGCCCGATTGTGCAGCGCTAAGAATTCGGTGAAGCGGTTGGTGATAGGGAAGAGACAAATGAGTACATCATACTCTTTATCCAACCATTGTTTGACTTGCTCACCTTTGGGGCGTTTAGCCCAGTCGATATCGCGCAGTGTAAAGAAGTTAAAGGAGAAGGTAGCCTCTTTATCGGCGGTGGAGATGAAGCCCAGTGCGTTTACTTGCTTATTGCGTTTGCGCAGCTTATCGGCATAGGCGAGAGTCCGCTTACGATGGTCGATGTCGGTGGCGTCGAAGAGAATAGCGATCGTCTTCGCTTCCTCCAGGTTGCGAACGGTCTTACCAGAGCTGCGAGCGGGTTTCGCGGGCAGCGATTTCTGATACGAACGGTCTTTTAGACGATCAATAATTCCCATACAATGCTGAAACAGCGAAAAGGAGCGAGAGGTTTATTCCTCTATTACTTCCTGATAAACGCCGATGTTAGCGTATTTATTGATTCGGGCTTCGATTCGGGCATCGGGGTCCATTTCCTGTAGTTCCGCGATTGCTTTTTTTAGCTGGCGCTTCAGGATTTTGGCCATTTCTTCCGAATTAGCGTGGGCACCTCCCGTTGGTTCCTTGATAATTTCATCAATAATGCCAAAGGAGAGCATATCATCAGCAGTAAGCTTTAGAGCTTCTGCAGCTTGTTCTTTGTAGTCCCAACTGCGCCAAAGGATCGAAGAACAGGACTCCGGTGAAATCACCGAATACCAGGTGTTCTCCAACATGTAAACGCGGTCGCCCAGGCCGATACCAATGGCACCGCCACTTGCGCCTTCGCCAATGACGGCACAAACAATAGGTACGCGCAGCTGCGCCATCTCGAAGAGGTTGCGAGCAATGGCTTCTGCCTGGCCACGCTCTTCTGCCTCAATGCCAGGGTAGGCACCGGGTGTGTCGATTAGGCAAATGACCGGATAGTTGAAACGCTCGGCCAGTTTCATCAGACGTAAAGCCTTACGGTAGCCTTCAGGGTTGGCCATGCCAAAGTTGCGATACTGGCGCATCTTGGTATTAACCCCTTTCTGGTGGCCTAGAATAACAACGGTTTGCCCGTCCAAACTAGCAATACCACCTACAATAGCCTTATCATCTTTGAAATAGCGGTCACCGTGTAGCTCCACAAATTTGCGGCTCATCTGCTCGATGTAGTACATGGTGTAGGGCCGCTCGGGATGGCGGGAAAGTTGCACCTTTTGCCAGCCAGTCAGGTTACCGTAAATCTCCTTACGGGTATTTTTGATCTTATTCTCCAATTCCTTAATGGAATCAGACATATCCAAATCTCCCTCTTCTGCTACTTGCTGGATTTTTTCCAGTTGCTCGTACAATTTCTCTAAGGGTCTCTCAAACTCCAGAAATACCATAAGCACATTGGTTTTTGCTGTTGGTTGGGTTTTTGTACCACTACCAACCCCCTTTTTTTGGTGACACAAAGGTAGTATAAATGCCTAAAAGTAGGCAGCGGCATTTTTTTTGGAACCAAAGGGCTTTATTTTCAGTTGTTTAATGCGAGCTGCGCAAATAAATTTTGGTTTTTTCTAGGGCAAGGGTTGCAGGAAATAGAAAAGCGCCTTACATTTGCGTCGCTGTCGAACAAAGGTGTTCGAATAATCAGCAAGGTCCGGTAGTTCAGTTGGTTAGAATACATGCCTGTCACGCATGGGGTCGCGGGTTCGAGTCCCGTCCGGACCGCAAAAAAGCTCAAGCACATCGCTTGGGCTTTTTTCATTTATAGCTTCAGTTAAAAATATTGATCCTGACAAAGCGTAGCGCAGCGAGTTTTCGTCAGTGATCCCGTCCGGACCGCAAAAAGCCTCGAAGCATTGCTTCGGGGCTTTTGTGGTTTATATATGCAGTGTAGCCGCGAGTTTCGCCTTCCCGTTGTCTTCAATCTCTTTGTGGCCTTTGGCAGCTTAAATGTCTATCCCTTATAAGGAAGCATGTAAGTAGTTAGCGGTATCTACGAGTCCATTTTTTCTATATCGTTCTAGTACGGCATATTCATCCATTTCTGGGTTTCGGCGATGAAGAACTAATTCTCTAAAAGCTTCAACTGCTACGTCTACATTTAGGTCAATGATATCTGTAAGAAAGTCATCTGCACTTTTGGCAGATAAACCATAAGGTTCAAGGATTTTCTGCGGGAAGTCTTTCAGATTGTTGGTTACAATCAGATTGGCATTAGTCTTGATCGCTGCCGCGAGTACGTGGCGATCCTTTTCGTCAGGGAGTATTAGTCCTTCAATCAATGATTCATAGTGTTGGACCATAGCATCAGGAAACGCCTGTAAAACTCTACTGGTGCGCTTCGTGATTTCGTCCTCAATAATATTGTGTCTCCTCATCACATCTATCCATTCGTCAAAGATGTGCGCGCTCCATTTAGGAGTATAGAGTTCATAATGGGCAAACCACAAGAGGATGTCTCTTAGTTCAATGGGGTAGATGACATTGGTGTCAAGCACACAAGTAAAACGAACACTATGAATCATACAACCCGGATTCTTCGTCGGATTGCATCATCTCAATGAGCAATGCCTTTTGTTCGGCTTTGGTCTTCTCTTTGTAAGCAACTACATCCTCAAACATGACTCTCCGATGTTTTCCAATCTTGGTGAAGGGGATTTCCCCGGCTTCTAGCAGTTTGACCAAATGAGGTCGGGAGCACCCCAGCAACTCTGCTGCTGCCTGGGTGGTCATTTCAGTGGCTATTGGTACAACAGAGACAATTCTGCCTTTACCCATCTCTTTGAGAATGTCTGCCAACAATTGGAGCGCAGAGCGGGGAATCTTAATTCTTTCCTCCGTTTCTTCGATCTCAATTTCAGGATTCGTATTCTTTAATTCTTGTAAAGCACCAGCAAGCGTACTGTACGACTCCATTGCCGTTTTTTGCTCCTCTTTACTGGGTCGTTTAGTGCCTTTTGAAAACTTTGTCATCACCGTCCGTATTTATTAGCAGTTGTAATTTAAACGAAATAAACGAAATAAAAGTTCTCCTGCTACCTTTTTGGGTGTTTACAGACTATTTGAGAGGAAAGGATGCCAAATAATTGGGCGTAAAGAACTTGTTATTTGAATGGGATAAGATTTCATAAGTACGTGATGTTCCGCTGTGCCTCTCCACCAGAGGCTCTGGCCAAGGGTGGAGGCTTTATATCTTGCTTGCATCGCTTTCGCGTAGCTATTACTCTAATCATACTCCCCATCTACTTACCCTTCCTCTGGCCGAATCGAATCATAAGGAATCGGACTTACATCATCATGATTCAGCACGCGCTTACCATCACGATCGATGCGCATGATCAATTTACAGGCAGGGTCGGGACAGATGACCCGGGCGTCCGTTTCCATCCAGTCCGAAGGATGATTGATGCGTTGTTTGGCCGGCAGCAAGGGGATAACCGACTGCAGGGCGTACAGGCAAAAGTTCTGCCCATCTGGCATTGATATCTTTCCTCCCTTCATGTAGAAGCAATCACCAACGGTCATCTCGCAGGTACAGTGGCCATCAATTTTTTCGACGACAACGGTGAGGTCGTATAACTCAAATTGATCGGGGCGAAGCGTTTTTTCATTATCCATATCAGCTTACTTTTCACATTGTACAGGGGGAGAACGTAGAAAGATACGCTAAGGTCCTTATACCCTCTACTTTCTACCTTATACCAAGAGGTTGGGCTTCGAGTAGCAGCACTTTAAGAATCTGTATATGCCCAGCCTCACACCTCATCATCCCGCCTCCGGCCATAGCCAAAAGCAATCGAAGCAATGGCCACCAACAAGATACCCCAGGCGATGAAATTGTAGAGGCCAGCATCTAAAGGAGATACGGACGCTATGCCAAATTCTGCTCCCGAAAGGGTGGTATTCGCCATTAGAATCACAGGAATGAAGTAAGGCAAAATGAAGGGAAAGACACAAACAATCATGCTCAATACGTTCGCTCTCCTTTTTGGGGAAACGCCTTGCTCTGCTCCGGTTTGATTGGCAAATTCTGACACCATCAATATGGCTACAATACTGTGTGTAGTCAGCAAAACGGCTGCCCCTGCGGTGCCGGCAATCCAGCCCTCTGCCTGCTGGGCATTATGACTGCGTTCGCCCGCAAAAAGTACCAGACGGTCAATGAGCCCACTCGCCTTCAGGGTAGCGACCAGCCCCATAAGTAGAATCGTAAAAAAGCTGATACCTACGGCCCGATTGATACCGTCGATCACCAGGCTTTTAGCCGTAAAGTTGTCCAGGTCTAAACTGAAGAGTTCCGCCAGGGGCAATAAACCCAATGCCAAACCTAATACGATACCGAACAACAAGCCCAGCAACAGCCCGTGTAAGAGGTGCTTCCCTTTTAGAAATAAATAAACGATGTAAATCGGCACCAGCAACATCGGAAGACCGCTGGGCGATCCCATCAATTCAGAATTTCCTTGTATTACTTCTCCTTGCAAGATCAGACCGGTTACCAGGTAGGCCGCCAGGGCCAGCAAGGCCGCCGGAAGGATGTATTTTATTCGACTCTTCACCGTTGGCCCAATGTCAGCTTTCTGGCTTAGGGCACTGGCAATGGTGGTGTCGGAGATGGGGGCAAAAAAATCGCCCAGGGTAGCACCGGCCAGTATAGCTCCCCCCATCAGTGCCAGGGGTGAACCTAAGAGTCCGCCTGCCGGATAAAGTATGGGCCCGCAGATGAGAATTGTCGCGAAGCTCGATCCGGTAGACAAAGAGATCAGACTGCATATGATAAAGGCTGCCAGCACGAAACTCCCACCGGATAACTGTAACTGACTGGACAGCCAGGTCAAAGCCTCTACTAGGCCTGTACTGGCCATCAATACCCCAATGATGGAGGCCAACATCCAGGCCGTAATCATAATCATGACTATGGGCTGGGACATGCCTTTGATGACCGCCTCACTATAAGCCGTTTTATCCCTGGCCAGGATTAAACCTATCGCCATGGATAACAGCAAAATCGGCCAAAATCCACGTTCATCCGGAGCCCCAGATAAAGCTACCGCAATGACGCCACTGACGAAGACCAGAAAAGGTAGAATGGCTCCCAACAGGCCACCGCGAAAGGATAGGGTCGATATCTTTTCTTCAGCCGTTAACTTCATTATAAAATGCTACTTCTTCTCATTCAAATTGTACTTCATGATGCGGCCGTGTTTACCAGTTTTATCGCGCTCAAGCTCATACACAGGTCCGGAAGGGCCCTGCGCTTGATCGATCTGTTGCTGGATAATATCCAAGTCGCCCTGATCCAAGGTAAAGTGGTTCAGCTTTTTCATTTTTTCTAAATGATGCTGATTGCGAGCACCAATAATGGCTCCTGCTACAAACGGACGTTGCAAAACCCATTGGGCCGCTACTTCGGCAATACCTACCTCATATTTGTCGGCAATTGACCGCAATACAGCCAGTGTCGTTTGAAAGAAATCCCAATCACCATTTTCCTCGATGATGAGTTGATACTTGGTCAACGATCGGTTTTCAAAGGGAGGCTGAGGTGCTGGGGCATTTAAATACCTATCGGTCAGAAAGCCCCCGGCAACGCTACCGTAGCACAAAAGGGCAATGCCGTGCTTTTCGCAAAGCGGGTAAAGATCACTCGCTGGCCGACGGTCAAGAATGGAGTATTGTACCTGATTAGAAACTACGGGAATCCCTGCTTCTAACAGTTCACCTAAGCGGGCGGCATCGAAATTCGTCACACCGATGTGGCCAATCTTGCCTGCCTTTTGCAAGTCTGCCAGGTGCCCCGCCGCCTCCACGTAACCCGGTATGTTGAAGTCCCACCAGTGAAATTGCACCAGATCCAGTTGTGCTATCCCCAGTCGTTTTAGAGACCGGTCAATAACCGCTTCCGTTTGTGCTTTGGTCAAGGTCGGAAGCGCATTATAATCGGGCACATACTTGGTGTGAACTTGGACAGGGCTCAAATCACCACCCTGAAACGCATCCCTATATTGCTGCAGAAACTGCCCAATCAGTTCCTCCACCCCGGTATAAATATCGGCGCAGTCGAAGGTGGTGATCCCTGCTTCCACAAAAGCCTTCATATCTTCAATGGCTTGAGCCGGATCAATAGCTCCGTGTCCTCCGGCTAGATGCCATCCTCCTTTCAGTACCCTGGATATGGAATAGTCGGGTGTTAGTTCTATCCGCTGCATTGGTGTATTCATTTGCTATAGCGAGGCGTGTAAGGTTTGGCTTCGCCTAAGCCACTTTGTTAGTGGTATAAAGATGGGAATTTTATAGCAGCGAATAACTCAGGCTGTACCGCCACTTGCGACGGAATAGGGCAGATAGGTTTTATCCAGAAAACATACCGGCTTATTCGATGAATTTAGAGGTAAGCATTTTTTCGGCAGGGCTCACCTCAAGCACTTGTAGATAAGTTTTCTCCTTGGAACGAGTACTTTTGCGAAAGCTACGCAATAGATGCTAAAAACGACATTGATGTTTACTTCTTTCCGCTTGTTTACTGTTGTCTTTTCTGTTTTACTAGCTCACTGTTCCCTGCATGCGCAATCCACCGCAGAGGAACGCATCCAATGGATCTACCCCAACGAATTCACCTACACCAGTTTTGATCGCAATACTGATACGGCCAGTACGGACTATCTAATTAATCTCTACTTTTCCGGGCCACAGGGTACTTATTACCATGAAACGATGACCAGTGAGGTGGTGCATTATGATTACCAAATAAGCCCCTGGACGCAACTGCTGGAATCACGCGATATGATTCTCATCAAGACGGATCAGGGTTTGGCTTTTGCCAACAGGGAAGGGGAAATATTACGGCAAACAAGCTACCAAAAAGTGAAGGCCATACCGGAGTCTTCGGACTACTTCCAGGGCAGTTCGCCTGGTAGCAGACGGATCGAGGTGTTTAGTATTACCACGGGTGAGCCACGCTTTGAAATGGAGCTGGCCGAAGGTGAAAGCATCACCTACGAAGGTCAATTTTTTAAGCTTTCCGGTTATGGACTCTCCACCCGATTTTATGATACCAATGGGAAACTTGTACTGGAAGAAGCCGAGCATACGATGACTGCCTTGGCAACGGATGAACCTCGCTTTTTTGTGCAGGACAATCGCTTCTATCGAAATTGGCTGGCGGATGAGGCGGGAAATAAACTAGCGGATCTACCCAAGCAAGCCTTCAGCGTGGTGGGCGAAGGCGATCGAGTAATGGTTCAATTGGGAGCATTCAAAAAGCTTTGGGTGGATCTGTCTGGTGAGCGGATCAGTAGTACCGTTGCCCAGGCGCTGCTGCCAGGCGAAATGGATGTACTACACAACTGTGGAACGCCAGGAAAGATGGGCGCTCGTTTCCACGCAAGTGATATCACTTTGCCCTGCGAGTACGATGGCTTTGGCCTGGCCTGGCCGGATAGCTCGGTCATTCAAGCCAAAAAATATACCGTGCGCACTTACTTCCGTCGAAACGGTGAGCTCTATTTTGATCCTGGTTCCCAAACGGTGAGTCGCTATTTAGGCCACGGTTATTTTGTAGTAGGGAAAAGAGAAGGTTGTGCTTTCATGAATGCCGAAGTGCAAATCCTTGTTCAAACCGAGGTGCCGGTGAGCGATGCCACTGGCGTAGCTAATGCGGACTACTATCCTGGGCCCCAGGGCGGCCTCTTTATCATCGCCCCCAAATACGGCCGTAAAATGATGGTTTACGACACCAGCGGTCAGCTACTCTTCACTTACGCCAGCGCCGATAATCGATCCTTGCGTTGGGCGGTCATTGGTGATAATATTCGAATTACGGAAGGCACCGAGTCCTTCATTGTCGACCGGCAGGGAAAAGAAGTAGAAACCGTGCGCTACCGCAACCCCGAATACATCTATCGCGACGGTCAATTGAAGTTTATCATCACTAACCAAATCTACCCCGGCAAGGCGGATATTTCCCGAGGGATGGATGGCCTGTTGGACGGTGTAGCCACTTATCTAGTGGACGCTGAGACAGACGAAATCCTCCTGAGTTCAAACACCGGAATGGAATGGATCGACGAGGAACACCTGCTTCTCTATTTTGGCCGAACAACGGCAGTGGTAAAAGTGAAATACTGAAAATTAGAAGTGAGAAAGATGAAGTAAGAAATAAGTTTCACTTCCGAATTCCCATTTCCTATTTCTAACCTCTAATCTCCTATTTCTAATTTCCAATCATCCTCCCGCATACCGAAACGCTAGCATCGTCAGGTCATCGTGTGTAGGGGCACCATCGGCGAATTGGGCTACTTTTTCTTCCAGTTCGTGCACCAGGCACTTGACGCTGGGGTGCTGTAGCCCGTTCAAGGATTGTTGAATGCGGGCAGCTTCGAACGCCTCCTGTTCCCTATTGTAGGCTTCGGGAAGGCCATCGGTGTAGAGGAATATGGTGTCGCCAGGTTCCAGTTGCATGCTGGCTACTTCAAAGGGAGCCTCCTCCACTACTCCAACGATTGGGCCATTGGGTAGTGTCATTGGTTGGAATACTTGTCCTCCCCTCGCTATGAAGGGCGGATGGTGGCCACCATTAACGTAGCGCAAGACCTTGGTACGGAGGTCGAAAACACCCACCCAAAGACTCACGAACATCATATCATCGTTCTTACGCAGCAGGGTCTTATTGAGGGCGGGTAATACTTCTTCCAAGTCCGTACAATTGCTGACCAAAAAGCGCAGGGAGGTAAAGGCTCGCATCATGAATAGGGCGGCCGGCATTCCCTTTCCGGTAGCATCTCCAATAGCAAAGTAGATTCGGTCTTGGTCTAGTGCCAGGGCATCATAGAAGTCGCCACCTACCGCGCGGGCTTGTTTAGTTTGGGCATAAGCTTCTACTTCGGGACGTTGGGGGAATAAATAGGCACCATCGGGCACAATATTGGACTGAATATTACCGGCAGTAGCCAAGTCTTTTTCCAGTTGCTTGTACTTCAGCTGTTCCTCTATTTCCTTGATTAGCGCCTCGTTGTTGCGGTGTAGGCGTTGGGCCATAATGCCCATTAGGTTTTTCACCCCTTGCCGGCTGATGGCCAGGTGCATCCAGAATACATCAGCAGAAATGATGAGTACCTGACTAGCGGTATGGCAGACGACTGCAGCGGAGGTGGGGCGCTCTTCGATTAAGGACATCTCCCCCAGGCATTCTCCCGCTTGAATGGGAACTGCCACCTCGGTACCGTCCTTTTCTAGGACTACGCGAAGTTCTCCTTCCAGTACCAGAAAAAGGGAATCATTGGCGGTGCCGGGATGAAGGAGAATTTCACCAGCTTCAAGGTCCCTGACCGTACTTTGGTCTACTACCAATTGGATAGTCTTCTGAGGGAAACCACGGAAGAGTTCGTTCTCTGCGAATCGCTTTGCTATGGAAGCGGTAATACTCATGTAAATGTAAAAATAGGGTATTTTGCGCATTGCGAGTATACCCCTTCTTCAGTAGCCTACCTCTTCACCACAAAGCACTGCGTTTCCGCCGGCAACTCCCCAATTTGCATCCGGATCACATAGCTTCCGGCAGGGTAGTCGCTGACATCAAAGCTGACTACGGCATCAATGGCCTCCCACTGGCGTTGGGCCATGCGCTGACCGGTATAGTTGTACAGGGCAATCATTGCGGGCTGGCCAGCTTGTTCACCTATTTCTAACTGGAGGCGGTCCGTAGTGGGGTTAGGGAAAAGCGTGACGCAGTTGGGGTCATCTATAATAGTAGCAGCTGACTTTGGAGGCTCCGGAATGGTAGGTTCTACTTTTTCGGGCTCTTCGTCCGGGCTGAGCAATGGTGGAATAACGGGCTGGCTGCCCTTAGGTGCGATCTCTCCCGTCAGGTAAATAAAACTTTGGGGGGGATTGGTATTGGCGATAATGGTCACTTTTTGGTTGCGCTTGCCACGTTTGGCTTTGCTGTTAAATTCAACGGTTATCTGACCCGTGTCACCGGGGGCAATGGGCTCACGCGACCAGGCAGGAACTGTGCATCCACAACTGCCTTTAGCGCCACTAATTACTAGGGGAACACTACCCGTGTTCGTGAAGTTGTAGGTATGAGCTACCAGTTCCCCTTCCACAATGGTTCCAAAATCGAAAACGGTTTCGGCAAAAACAATTTCGGTGGTCGTTGGCGTAGCCTGTTCTGCTGGAGCAGCTTCTACAACTTTTAGTTCTCCATTGGTTTCTACTTTTCCAACGAGGAATAATTCATGCTGCGCCGGATCGGTATTCGTCGTAAGTGTCAATACCAGGTTTTGCAACCCTTCTTTTGCTTGACTATTAAAGGTGAAGGTTACAACGGCGGAAGCCCCTGGTGCAATAGGAGCACGTGGCCAACGAGGGATAGCACAACCACAACTGCTTTTAGCGTCAATAATTAGTAAGGGGGCATTGCCTGTATTCCTCAGAGCGTAATCATAGTTTACTGTTTCACCAGCCTTTATGGTGCCGAAATCAAAGGCATTAGCAAGAAATTTTACTTCAGCCTGCGGTTCTGCTATGGGGGTAGGCGTACCCTGAGTATACGCAGGAAGTAGAGCAATGAAGAGGAAGAATACTAAAAACCAAGGCCGCATAGCAATAGGGTTTTGATGAAATATATACCAGAGATATGCTTGATACCTCTAAAATAGGAGCTACTCATGATAAAGCCGCTCTTTCTTTAAAGCTTAACAATTCATTGGGTTCTCAGTAGAACCTCCGCTCAGCTTGCTGTGTTTTACTGTCATCATTCATCAAAGCAAACGAATCCGCTATGAAATCCCTCTCTTTTACAAACGGAGACACGATGCCCATTCTGGGGCTGGGTACTTGGAAATCTGCATCTGAACATGTGTACGATGCTGTACGCACCGCCATTCAAGCTGGCTATCGTCATATTGACTGTGCTATGATTTACGGCAACGAATCAGCAGTGGGCCGGGCGGTAAATGACGCCATTGCCGCGGGTGAAGTAACGCGAGAAGACCTCTGGATCACTTCCAAGTTGTGGAATAACTCACATGCCGAAGAACAGGTCGTTCCTGCCTTACAAAAAACATTGAGTGACTTAAAGCTCGATTATCTCGATCTCTACCTCATTCACTGGCCAGTAGCGGTTCGCCATGAAGTCCTGGGAGCACAGGAGGCGACTGATTATATCGCACTGGCAGATTTGCCAATCACGACTACTTGGCGCGGCATGGAGCAGGCGCAACAGCAAGGTTTGGCACGACATATTGGCGTAAGTAACTTTGCTAAGCACCATCTAGAAGAAATTCTACGCGAGGCTAGTATTCCTCCGGCGATGAATCAGATTGAGCTGCATCCCTATTTACAGCAAAAAGAACTGGTCGATTATTGTCAGGAGCGGCAAATCCACCTCACCGCTTATTCCCCGCTAGGCTCCGGTGACCGTCCGGCAAATTTGAAGGGAGAGAATGAGCCCAGTTTACTGGGAAATGAAACGATCAAGGCTATTGCGGCAACCAAAAATGCCAGTCCAGCACAAGTGTTGATTGCTTGGTCTATTCACCGCAATGTTTCCGTGATTCCTAAGTCGACTAACCCTGGGCGTATCCGCGAGAATTTTGCGGCGGCTGAACTAGCGCTAAGTGCGGAGGAGCTGGAACAGATTGCCCAACTTGATCTTCACCGTCGTTATGTAGACGGTTCCTTCTGGGAGATTGAAGGAGGTCCTTATACAGTAGCAGAACTTTGGGGAGCGTAAAAAAACAGGGAGTAAGCCTTTGGCCTACTCCCCAATGTATCAGACAGGTAGTTTTAAATTAATGCTCGCGCTCTTAATAATTCAGAATGCGGAACTCGGTCCGGCGATTAGCCGCGTGCTCACGCTCCGTACAGCTAACACCATCAGAACAGCGGTTTTTCAGGCGCTCTTCACCGTAGCCTTTGGCTACCAGGCGACTGGCGTTAATGCCTTTGCTCTGCAGGTAATTGACAACGGACTGCGCACGACGCTCTGACAACTGCTGGTTAGAACTAGCCGAACCCCGAGAGTCAGTATGCGAACTCAACTCAATCTTTACGTTTGGCTTTTCTTGCATTAGCGTCAGAAGCTTGTCATCAATGATGCTGCGGGCCTGGGCCGTCAAACGTGCACTACCCAGTTCGTAGTTGATCGGCAGTACGTTGTACTCCAAGAGCTCACACTCAATTTCTTCCCAGGTCTCCAAGCCACCTTTTTGCTTAAGTACCTCGCGGCTCACCGTTTGGTATTCTGCTTCTACTGCGGTTTCCTCTACGCGCTCGTCCTCTACTAGTACGCGCTTAGAAACGGTCTCGTATACAGGGTCTACCTGAATTTCTCTTACTTCAGCTGGCTTGCTTACTACCCGACGGGTGTAGCTATCCTGTGCACCACCCGCAGAGACAGCGTTGGTGCTGGCATCAGCGCTTAGCTTCTGGGTTGGAATATTAGTAACTTCAGCTGGATATTCGCGCCAGCAAAGTACTTGGCAATCCAGTGGATCATCTGACTGGCAGCCTTCGTATGGCTGGTATTCCCAACGCGCAATTTTTGGTGTTACCTCAATGCTCTCTGAGTCATTGCTGAAGCTAGCTGGTACGATCGATAGCTTGTTGTAAGACTGCTCTGCTTCGTACGTCACATCCGTGTTAGAAAACTCGGCTGGGATGATTTCGTAGCGGGTGTAGCCTTCGCGTACCAGTACTTGTTCTTCGCGAGTTTCGTAGCGTGCGGGAATGACGGTCAGCTTTTTATAAGCAGGACGCACCAATACCTCTACCTCTTCGGTCTCGTACACATCAGGCGTTACACAACGCACATAACACTTGTTGGGATCTGGATTTTCTGGTAACCCAACACCGGTTTGTGCCATAAGGGTAGCGACGGATGCTAGGATTAGCAAACCTGCGAATAAAACTTGTTTCATGTTAATCGTTTTAGTTGTGGTATGAAATACAATAGGGATAATACTTAAGCCGTAATGGCATAAGTTTTAGTTTTGACGGTTTAAAAAACTACGGTGGGTGATGGGTACCTTGATCGGGTGATACGTATACAGACTAAAATTAGCCCAAAGGCCGCTTTTGGTATATTGGACGGTTCTTTCTTTAAAAGTAACACCCTCTACATGGGGGACAGCTGCCAAAGGTGATGTAGATGTTTTATTTGAGGGTGAATGCTAATCTAAGGATGCTAAAGCCCATAAATGAAGAGGTGGATGCAGCAGACTGGACTTTGCGTTAAAAATGTCTGTATAGGCGACAATAAAAAGTGCGCTTTTTATTTGATATTTGTGAACTAATGCTTACCATTTATCTGCTAACCGCAGCTATCCTGGAGTGAGTTGCAAAATAAAATTCATACTTCTTTAGCTTGGCAAGCAACATCTATCGCCTAAGCTTGTTTCAGAATAAATCAATTTAAATAAATCGGAATAATGTTAGAAGGAACCGTGAAGTGGTTTGACGAAGCCAAGGGCTTTGGCTTCATTAATGTGAAAGGACGTAAGGACGACGTCTTCGTACACCTGAACGAGGTGCACAATTCTGGCTACGATACCCTTTTTGCGAAGGATATCGTGGAGTTCGAAATTGTGGAAGACAATCGTGGTCGCGCGCAAGCAACCAATCTTACGGCTTATGAGCCCACTAAACCAGAGCCAGCTAAATAGTTAGGCATCTGGACTGCATGAAAAAAAACTCCGGTAATGCCATACCAACTTACAGTAAGTGCAGCACTACCGGAGCGGCCAACTAGGGAATTCGCGTAAGTAAAAGCTATTTATCAATCTCCTTTTCTGCCCTCCCTGAGGGCACATAGATAGCTTCTTGCTCTCCTACCTCCAATTCCGGCATTCTGAATCCAATGTCAATGCGCCGGTTCTGGCGTCGGCCCTCTTCTGTGGTATTACTCGCTACTGGCTCGGTAGAGCCCCTGCCTTCTGTATGTATACGGTTAGGGTCAAAGCCACATTTTTCAACTAGAAACTGCTTTACAGATTCGGCTCGTTCAACGGAAAGACGCAGGTTCTCTTCCTTGGTGCCGAAGTCATCGGTGTGGCCAATGAGATCTAGCTCCGCGCCCGTAGGAGTGACAATTATGCCAAGTCAGGTATTGTAGCTCGCTTAATGGTCTGCCTTCAGGCTGGTGCGATGACTTATTCCACTACCACAAAACATTTAGATTCTGGTTGTTTACCTTCTACTTCCACTTTGGCAATGTAAGTGCCAGGAGGATAGTGGCCAACGCTGAACTCTTCAATGCTTCCGGCCGCCGGAATACGGCGAGCAGCCATCACCTGGCCAGTGTTGGAAAGAATGTTGACCATTACGACTTCACCTAGATGGTCTTCAAGGTCCAGGCGTAGAAGCTCTGCGGTGGGGTTGGGATAAATGGCAAAGCAACTGGGGTCCAGTGGTACTTCTTCTTTTTCCGAGAACTCGATATAACTCTCAGCATCACCTGATTTAGGAATAACTTCGCCGGTCAGGTACACAAAAGTTTGTGGAGGGTGAGTATTAGCGGTTATTGTGACCCGCTGATTGCGTTTACCCTTCTTGTTCTTAGAATTGAACTCAACAGTGATGGAGGCGGTTTCGCCGGGGGCAATAGCTTCACGTGGCCACTTCGGTACGGTACAGCCGCAGCTGCCTTTGGCGTCAGATAAAATGAGGGGCTCGTCGCCCGTATTGGTAAACGTAAATACGTGCTTAACCAATACGCCTTCGTCGATCGTGCCAAAATCGTAGGTGGTTTCTTCGAAGGTAATGTTAGTTGTAGGGCCATACAGATCCGCTGCAGTAGCAGGGCTAGTTGGGGCAATAGGTGTATCCTGAGCGAAACTTGGGAGAGCAAAAAGACACGAGAGCGCGACACCCAAGAGGTAAAATCGAATTTTCATCGTTAATCTGGTTTAGTGAACAACTTATTAGAGAGATGCAAAAGGTGCATATATAGATGTAATGCAATTTTAACAGAAAATATTCCCCACTGCTTGTCCTAATTTGTGAATGGGCTGCTTGATGTAGTATTCACTGATGCTGTACTAGTATGTTCATAAACGATTTTAGTGTGCGTAAGGGCGAAATAGCATTGACTGCTGTAGCTGCTACAAAGCAAATTGTGGGGCGTTCTAACCGCCTCATATACTGTTCGCTGCGAGACTGCTTGTATCCATTTGTTTGCCTCTTTGTGGCGCCAAATTTTCCCTATTTTTGACCGATTTTTGGCCAACCTATGCTGGCCAAGCACTATCCCTACTAAATTCAATACAAGAAATGAGACTCAGAATTACGCTTACCACATGCCTGTTTGCCGGTCTGTTCACGGTACTTGGTGCCCAGGAACTTAAGTTTGGTGACTTGGACAAAAGCCCCATGGATGCGGCTCACTATCCAATGCGATCAGCTTGGAAGAACTACCATGATGCAGGTGATCCTGATAGCACGCAGCTCATGAAAGTGCTCTATAGCCGCCCGCAGAAAAAAGAGCGCATGATTTTTGGTGGCCTGGTACCTTACGGCCAAGACTGGCGCTTGGGAGCAAACGAAGCGACCGAAGTTACTTTCTTCCGTCCGGTGGAAATTGGGAATACTTACGTTCCAGCTGGCACCTATACGATGTTCGCCCATATACTTCCTAATCAGTGGGTAATCAAAGTATCTACTGAGCGTTTTATCGCAGGTACATCTAACCGTGATATGAGCCAGGATATCGCTACCGTAACTGTACCCACGGCAACTGTCGGAAAAGTACGTGAGTTCTTTACTATCGGTTTCCAGGAGGTAGATGATAATAACGTGAACATGGTCTTTGAATGGGATCAAACTCGGGCTTCTTTACCGATAAGCCTAAATCCGGCTATGCTGGATAGTGACAACCCAAGTCCAATGGATCTCGTACACTATCCTCCAATGTCGCGTTTGCGCAACTTTGTGGAAGAGGATGAACTGGAGGAGAATGAGCCACAAATTCGCGTGGTTTACAGCCGTCCTCAGATGAATGATCGTACAATCTTCGGTGGCCTTTTAGAGTACGGAGAAGTATGGCGCGTAGGTGCCAATGAGACCACTGAAATCACCTTCTTCCAAGATGTAAATATCGATGGTACCGATATCGAAGCAGGCCGCTACGGTTTGTTTGCTACCGTTAACGAGGGCAACTGGGAATACGTGATTCATAACGACCCACAGACCTGGGGTCCAGCTTATCACGATCCGAAGCACAACATAGCTACTTTCACTGCAAAAACCGAGAAGACGCCCGAGACTTTGGAGGCGCTATCTATGACCTTTGTGGACAAAGGTGATAATATGGTTCATCTAGTCGTTGGTTGGGAAAATACCATGACACGAATTCCTATTCAGGTGAAGAAGTAATTTGTTGATTGATAATCATCATAAACGCCCCTGGTAGTATCATCTGCTGGGGGCGTTTTCGGTGTTAAATATGGGATGAAATACCCCCGAAGTAGCTCATGGTCTCAACTAGGAGTTATGAATTTATTCTCATATATTTACGAGTATGGCAACTGAGGTAAATACCTTGAATCGGGAAGAGGCGGATAAGCTGGCACGCATAGCGTTTATCCTCAAAGTAGTGGCTCATCCTCTTCGCCTGAGTATTGTCCATATTTTGGAGCAACAGCCCGAACTTTCGGTATCAGATATCTGTAAAATACTGGGCAGTGAACAGTCGCTGACCTCCCATCATTTGCAGAATATGAAGCTGAAAGGTATTCTGGCTTCTCGCCGTGATGGTCGTAGTGTTTTGTATTCCCTTAAAGAGCGCGATGTGTCTCTAATCATCAAGTGTTTAGAACACTGTCAGTGTAATATGTAGTGTCATTCGATGAAACTTCGAATTCTCAATAATTCTCTCCGGTTAAGGCTTTCCCAAGGTGAGGTGCGCGAATTAGCGGATCAACAGTCGGTACGTGCTACTACACACTTTCCTGGTGGCGTAACCTTTTCTTATGCCATTCGGCAAACGACGGAGACAGATCAGCCCCAGGCCGCTTATTTCAACCAAGAAATAACCGTACTCCTGCCAGCTACTATGGTTGATGAGTGGGCCAATGGCAATGATATAAGTCTACGAGCAAGCAGCCCGCTACCAGACGGTAACGAGCTGACTATACTCGTGGAAAAGGACTTTAAGTGCCTGACTGATCGCCCACACGAAGACGAGAGCGATCTATTCCCGCACCCCAAGCAAGGAGATGTTACTTGTTAGAAAAATCTAGTGCTGTACCATCGCTCTAGCTATGGTTTGGCTTCCGTCCGATAGCTGAATTTCCAGCAAATAAAGACCATCAGGGTGGGCGGTATTCGCTTGCCATTCAACGGTGCTGGAAAGAGGTTGCTTAGTGCTGATAAGGCGCCCGTCTGGATTATAAATCTTAACTGCTTCAATAGGCTTATCCAGCGGTGACTCTAAATAGAAATGAGTACCTATTGTGGGCGACACTTTAACCAGTGATTGTGTATTCAGTTCAGTTGTATTCACAGCGGTTAGGTCCCGGATCACTACGGCATTAGGGGCGATCAAGTTCCCACTGCCACTACTAATGAAATCTGATAAGTACACCCCCTCCGGGGAAAACATCTTTACCGCGCTATTGCCCCCATTGCCAATCAGCATATTGCCGTTGGGCAAATAGGCTACTCCTTCGGCATTACTCAGCCCGCCGAGAAAATCGCCCAGATAGTTGCCGTCGGAGTCGAATCGTTTAACGGCAGTACCATTATAGTCAGCTACCAAAAGATCTCCATTGTCATCAAACCAAATATTCGTCGGGCCGGAAAGATTAGCATTGATGAAGAGCCCCTCGTCGCTACCTTCAGGATCGAATTTTCGTACGGAACGACCATTATAAGAAGAGACGTACAGATTACCCTCCGTGTCCCAATCCAAGCCAATACTTTGGGTAACGCCTTGGTTGGTGAATTCATCTACAAACGTACCATCTAGTTCGTAACGCCGGACGAGTCCATTGCCACTCCATTGTAACACGTACAACAAGTTGTCAGCGCCAATTTTCATGCGGGTTGGGCCCCCGATTCCGCTGGTAAAAACCCCTGCTAAGGTTCCGGTCTCTGCATCGTGTTTGTTGATAAGGCCGGTGGTTAAGTTGGAGATTAGTACGATGCCTTGGTCTTCTAGAAAAAGAATGTCCTGCGGCCACCCGAGATTGGTATTGATAAAGACCTCTGGATTATCGCCATTCTCGTCAAACTTCAAGATTTTCCAGGGTGGAGTATTAAAGCCTGCCGCATCACTTACATAAACCGCAAAATTCTGACTGAAGGCAGGTAAGGCACAAAATAGGAGGAAGAATAAAATGGTACTTTGGAGCTTCGAAAGATACTTGCTAAGCGAAGTGTTGGATACAGCAGTACCAGTCAGCTCTCGCTGTTGAAGGGTGGATGATTTCATGCTTAAGTTCTTTAGTGAGTAAAAACAATTACAAACCCCTAGTGAACTTATCCGGATACAATAGGAAATTAAGAGAAATACGGCTTAAGTACAACGAGCGTGGTCCTATTTGCAACAGGCTGTTCAAAAATTGCAGGTAATGGCGACTAAAGAGCTAAGTAAGGAATACTACTGATTCTTAACCTCTCCCACCAATTTCGTCAAAGAATCCTTCGCATCGCCAAAGAGCATCTTCGTCTTCTCGTGGAAGAAGAGTGGGTTCTGAATACCGGCATAACCCGGGCGCATACTCCGCTTCAGTACGATCACCTGCTTGGCGTTCCAGACCTGTAGGACCGGCATACCATAGATTGAGCTACCGGGATCATCTTCTGCCGAAGGGTTAACTACGTCATTAGCACCTACTACAATTACGACGTCGGTATCTTTTAATTCGGCATTGGCTTCTTCCAGATCCAATAGCTTGGAATAAGGAATATCTACTTCCGCCAACAGAACGTTCATGTGCCCCGGCATACGGCCCGCTACCGGGTGGATAGCGTACTTGACTTCTACCTGGTTGGCTTCTAATAATTCATCCAACTCTTTGCACGCTTTTTGCGCCTGTGCTACCGCTAATCCATAACCTGGTACTAAGATGACTTTATCAGAATAGTAGAGTTGTACAGCCAGATCGGCCAAGCCTACTTCTACTACGGTTTGGTCACCTGTGTCACCTGCTTTACTAGCTCCGCCTTTAGCGGAGAAGCCACCAATAAGCACGTTCAGTAAGGAACGGTTCATGGCCTGACACATGAGTACGGTAAGGATCGTACCCGAGGCGCCCACAAGAATACCGCCTACAAGCATGATTTGGTTGTTGTAGATCAGACCTGCAGCCGCTGCGGAGAGCCCTGTGAACGAGTTCAGCAAGGAAATTACCACTGGCATATCTGCACCACCAATGGGGGCAACAAAAGAGAAGCCGTAGACCAGCGTGAGTACGGTGAAAATGATGAGTGTCAAAATACTTAGAGAAGTCGACTGCCAGCACAGGAAGATCATGAAACCGATCAGTCCCACGAGGAAGATAGCGTTGATCAGGCTGTGCTGTGGCAGGGTAACTTTTTCGTCCCAGATCTTACCATCCAACTTAAGGTAAGCCAGGATACTACCCGTAAAGGCTACCCCACCAATAAAGAGGGTGAGCAAGAGGATGACCATCTCGCTTCCGGTAGCTGCTTGTGCACCTCCGGCTACGCGTTGTAGTTCTAGTCCGGCTAAAACCACTGCACAGGCACCTCCAAAGCCATTGAAGATCGACACCAGCTGAGGCATGGCCGTCATTTCTACCTTACGCGCGGCGCGCCACCCGATGAGGCCACCAACAGCGATGGCTCCTAAAATCCAGATCAAATTACCATTGCCCTGGGCGTTGGGCGTAAGTAAAGTAGCCAGTATGGCCAAACCCATACCAAAAGCCGCCTGGCGGTTACCACGCCTTGCGGTAACAGGAGAACTTAGTCCTCGCAGTCCCCACACAAAGGCCAGTGCGCCGATCAGATAGCTCAAATTGATTACTGCTCCTAACATGGCTATTTACTTTTGCTTTTTCTTGAACATTTCCAACATCCGGTCGGTCACAGCAAAGCCGCCAACCACATTAATTGTCCCCAGGACAATAGCCAGAGAACCGCCGACTAACAGTAGCCAGTCAGTAGGAGCTGCTTGTTTTACCAGCAGTATACCACCAATGATTACCACTCCGCTGATAGCGTTGGCACCAGACATGAGCGGGGTGTGTAAAACCGTAGGTACCTTGGCGATGATCTCAAACCCCAGGATAATCGTGAAGAGCAAGAGATAGAGCATTATCAAATGCGTATCGAAGAAGGCTATTAGTTGGTCAATTACCATGAGTAGGAAATTTTACTCCTCTTCTGTGGAGCCAGTATTGGTGATGAAGGTGTTGCTAACGATTTCGTTGCTGAGATCAACGGTCCATTCGCCCTCGATGACGAGCAGTTCCAGAAAGTTGAAGAGGTTATTGCTGAAGAGCTCACTGGAATTTTGTGGCATATCCTTTGATAAGTCAGAATAGCCCATGATGGTCACACCCTGATGCACAATGGTTTTTTCGTCCTGGGTGAGGGCACAGTTCCCTCCGGTTGAAGCCGCCAAGTCAACAATCACAGCGCCGGGGCGCATCTGCTCCACCGTTGCAGCCTCTACCAAAATGGGGGCCTTTCGGCCGCGTAGTTGAGCGGTGGTGATAACGACATCAGCTTGTTTAGCGTGTGCTTGAATGGTTTCCGCCTGACGGCGCTTGTATTCTTCCGTTTGCTCTACCGCATAACCGCCGGCTGCGGTATCATCGGTGGCCCCTTCTACTTCCACAAATCGGGCGCCAAGGCTCTGTACTTCTTCTTTAGCGGCAGCTCTAACATCAAAAGCTTCTACCATTGCGCCCAAGCGTTTTGCGGTAGCAATGGCTTGTAGACCCGCTACTCCCGCACCTAATACTAGCACTTTGGCCGGCTTAATACTACCAGCAGCGGTAATCATCATGGGGAAGAAACGGGGTAGTGCTCGGGATGCTGCCAAGACCGCTTGATAGCCCGCTATGGAAGCCATAGAGGATAGTACATCCATGCGTTGGGCCAGGGTGGTACGAGGAATCATATCTAAACTGAAGGCGTGTAGCCCATGCTCCTGTAGCTTTCCCGTAACCTCATGATCGAAGTAGGGTTTGAATTGGCTAACCAGCGTTTTACCCTGCGGGAGTTGCTCGAGTTCAGCGCGCTCAGGTGGGTAGATGCAAAGCAGTACATCAGCTTGTTGGATCACCGCAGATCGGTCGGCGGTTTTTGCTCCAGCGTTGGTGTATAATTCGTCGGCAAAGCTTGCCTGTGCTCCTGCTCCGGCTTCCACAACGACGGAGGCGCCTTTAGCAATCAGTTTTTCTACGCTTTTGGGTACCAAGGACACGCGTTGATCATTGTGTTCTTTTAGCACCCCGATTGTAACCGCCATGAGATGGGTATTTTCTAGACCATACTAAATGGTCAATCCTGCGAAAATGTTCTGTATAATAAGAAAAAAGGAAGAAATACCGGCGATTTAGTGCTTCCGCCCCGGAGTGAATTGCTACAAAATTGGTCTAAAATTAGAACTTCCCACTGCGTGCTAAGCTTAAGTTATTATCAGTAAGAAGAATGTTGGGAAGAAGGAAATAAACTACTCGTGGTGCTTGTCAAAACCGGGTAGGCCCTCTACGTTTTGTGCCAGGAAGTTGCTTGGGTAATGCTCTACACCCGGAAAACCTAAGCGGATATCGCGCCCTTCGTGAGGGAGGTAAGCGGTACCAAATAGATAGTCCCATACGGCAAGCGTTAGGGCAAAATTGACACCGTGGCGGCGTTCGTGTGGCAGGTCATGTGCGTGGTGCCAGATGTGTAATTCTGGGCTGTTGAAAATTCTACGCATATAGGGGCCTAGCGCGAAAGTACCCAGGAAAATCAGCGCGCTGAATACCGCAATTTTGGTTCCGATGGCAGCGTTAGTGAGCAGGTTTACATCGAGCCAGGAGTTTACAACAACTAGGCCAATGAGCAAACCAATAATTCCACCGGTAATGCGCCCGTCCACCGTAATGTTGGCATGATTGAAGTGGCCCCAGGCAAGCGTGAAAATATGAATCACGAAAAAGTCATGAAGCCCGATACCCAAGAGCGCTAGCGGTAAATACTCGATGCTGCGGTAGACTACATTTTCCATCCAGTGGTAACGCAGATGTGCCGCAAAGCCCATTTGTTGAACGGAGTGGTGCACTTTGTGAAAAGTCCATAACCATTCTACGCGGTGCAGCAATCGGTGTACCCACCATTGCACAAAGTCTCGAAAGACAAAGCCTACTAATAAAATGGACCAGTACGGCCAGCTATTCATCGGGTTGTTGGCTTGCAAGTCGAAACCACCGGTAATGGCTTTGATACCATCGTTGAATAGCTCTACCACTACATTTGATGCGGCACTGTAAATGATGAGCGAAAAAAGGAAAAAGTTGAAGAACATGTAAAAGGCATCCAGGAAGAAATCCTTGCGGATAATGGCCTGCTTTTTACGCCAGGGGATAAGAACCTCGAAGACAAAGAATACCAACGAGACCAAGATGAGCATGTAGAAATAGGAAGTCCACTTGGGATTGGTAATATCCCGCCAGAGGTAGCCAGCGTATCCGGTATAACCCTGTACAAATGCGTCCCAATACTTTTCCATCAATTGCGCTATTCGGTAAGTCTATAATGCATCTCCACAAAAATAAAGGTTTGAAGACCTTTTTTTCTGTGATGTCAGTCACTTTGTAAAAAAGAAGAGGGTAGAAAGATGTTTTGTCGTCTTTATACCCTCTTTATCTCAATATGAGGCAGGGCCCAGACTATAGTACGTTACTAGGTTTTTCAGGCCCAACCTTACTCCATTACAATCAAATCTGGTCTGGTATGTTTACAGTTCCGTCAGCTGTTCTACGTATTCTGTCCGGGGTAAGTCGGTTTCTACCAGGGCTTTGTAACCGCCCAGGATATTTACCACTTGCTCAAAGCCACGCGCTTTCAAAATAGAGGCTGCGATCACGGAGCGATAACCACCAGCGCAGTGCAGAACGTATTTTTCGTTACGGTCCAGCTGGTTCATATTGGCGTTGATGAAATCCAGCGGGAAGTTTTTCACCCCGACGAGGTGTTCGGCATTGTATTCACTGGCACGACGAAGGTCGAGTGGGTTCTTGAGATGCTGAAATTCGGCAGCAAACTCGGTGGCAGTCATTTCTTGAATGATGTCTATGTCTTCACCTGCTGCGGCCCAGGCTTCGAACCCACCTTCCAGAAAACCAATGGTGTTGTCGTATCCTACTCGTGAGAGGCGAGTTACGACTTCTTCCTCTTTACCCGTATCGGCTACAAAGAGTAGTGGGACTTTTAGATCTTCTACCAAAGTGCCTACCCAAGGTGCAAAGGTATTGTCAAGACCAAAGAATATGGCACCAGGAATAAAGCCTTGGGTAAATGCTTTTGGTCCGCGGGTATCGATCACCAGCGCTTCCTCTTCTGCCCAGGCGGCTTTGAAAGCGCGCACAGAAAGAGGTGTAAGACCGCGCTTAAGCACCTCATCAATGCTTTCGTAGCCCATCTTATTCATCACGGCGTTCTTAGGGAAGTATTGAGGAGGAGCTACCAGGCCGTTTAGCACTTCT
Organism: Bacteroidota bacterium; assembly: GCA_038528965.1. Taxonomy (GTDB): domain Bacteria; phylum Bacteroidota; class Bacteroidia; order Chitinophagales; family Saprospiraceae; genus Lewinella. The sequence goes on from JBCBEC010000012.1 coordinate 89,411, forward strand.
TCGACAAATTCTTCCTTGGTCATATCTGCCCGCAAGGCATAGTTGAATTTCTTCTGGTCTCCTAAGTAGCCCCAAGTATCCTTGCTCATCTTTTTGCCGCAGGCCGAACCTGCTCCGTGTCCGGGGTAAACGATTACCTCATCACCCAATGGCATGATTTTATCACGTAGGCTGTCGTACAGAAGAGCGGCAAGATCTGCTTCCGTAATCTCGCCTTGTTTGATCGCCAAGTCAGGTCGGCCTACATCACCCAGGAAGAGGGTGTCTCCCGTGAAAATGGCGTAGTCTTTATTGTTTTCGTCCCGCAAAAGAAAGGAAGAACTTTCCATGGTGTGCCCAGGAGTATGCAAGACCTGAATCGTCACGTCGCCCACTTGTAGTATTTCTCCATCCTGAGCGATGTAGGCAGTAAAGTTTGGTTTAGCCGTAGGGCCATAAATAATAGTAGCACCCGTTTGCTTTGCGAGATCGAGATGCCCCGAGACAAAGTCGGCGTGGAAGTGGGTTTCCAACACGTACTTGATGCGAGCGCCATCCGCTTTGGCGCGCGCTATGTAGGGCCCCGTTTCACGAAGTGGATCAATAATTACTGCTTCGCCATTGCTTTCAATATAGTAAGCTGCCTCTGCCAAGCAGCCGGTATAGATTTGTTCTACTTTCATTGTAGCATAGTTTTATTTGCTATGCTGCAAATGTAGTAGTGGCCGATGCTTAGGTTCTGTGGCTTTGATCACATCCCATGGCGATTTTCGTCACCCTGCAAAGGCAATGAAATCCAGCTTGTGCTAATAAGGCATGCCCATTTCCACTTCCGTGAAAGCTTCGTACACGTAGCTTTTTACCGGGGCTGCCATACAGCAAGTAGAGCCCAGGTAGAATACCGCTAGTTCATCTAGCATTTTAATTGTTGAGCCTTCCTGTAGCTGTGCCGGCAGCTCAATGGTACCTACTGCCGGGCCACCCACAATTGAAAGGTACCAGGTACGTCCTTCTTTGTCTAGGATGTCCACATTGATACGTTCGTTGCGAAAGGCAGGAACGGAAGGGTTTTCTTTGTATATCCACGGGCGCAGGACCACCAGTTCATCTGGAATATGCTGAATCCGGGTGATAGTGCCATCAATCGGGGCGTGGATGCGATGGTAGTTCTTGTTGTGGAGAAAGACGTTGCTGAAATGATAATCCTGCGGTAGCTCACCGGGTTCCAGACCAAAGATTTGTTCTACACTACGTATATCTCCTTTGACATTGGAGGCCGGAATTTCGCCCACCTGTCCAATGTGGCAGAGCGTACCTTCGCAGGGCCAGGCCCAGGGAGATTGAGGAGTAGGAGGGTCAATAAATTCCCGGGTGAAAAAATCCTGAAAAGTCTCAAAAGTGGTTTTGCCTTGAGGCGGTTTAAATTGGCTGAGGTAGTTCTTTTCGGGATAATGCCACCAGCAGTAAGGGGCAATCAAAAAACGAGACCAAGCTTGGTCATAGACTTGTGCGTATGTGGCGGAGATGGCCCGTTGGCGGGCAGCAGGCATACTGCCCCAGGCGCGAATAGAAAGGTAATTCCAAAGTTTTGCCCACCAAGAACTGCGTTGCCAAACCGTAGACTTGGCTTGCTTTGAAGTGCTTACAACCGTTAATTCCATGTTCTTAACAAGAAAGATAGATCAGTCGGGAGATCACTCACCGATGAAGGATGATTAGTTAAGTTTTAGACTTGTCGACGAAGTGGTTTACACCTACCACTAGTTGCTAGCGGTACCGACAAATTTTCTGGTAGTTGAAATGAAAATGGAAAAACGTGTGCTAAGCAAGTTAGAGAAAAAACTGCAGTCGGAACAGTCGCATGGCGACAACTCGTCGGATTTTAACAGCTTGTTCACAACTTCTTTACATCTAAATCTGGTGAAAAATCAGGTGCTTGTCGCCCTTAACTTCACTAGGCCTTCGGCTTTAGCTTATGCATGGTAGGGTTGGGACGGAACATATAGAACAGGCCGATCAAGACAAACGGAATGCTCAATAATTGACCTGTGCTGAGTACGTTACCAAAGGCTGTTTCAAAGCCGCCCTGACTGGCTTTAAAGTACTCGATATAGAAGCGAGCACCAAATACCAATACGAAAAAGAGGCCCAACATGTAGCCCGGTTTTTCTTTGCGGTCGGTATTCCAGTAAACGTAGTAGAGGATACCGAAACTGATGATATAGGCGATGGCCTCAAATAGCTGAGCGGGATAACGTGGCGTATTACTGACTCGAGTGAAAATGAATGCCCAAGCGCTATCGCTATCTGCTGGTTTGCCCAGGATCTCGGAGTTCATCAAGTTCCCCAGGCGAATGAAGCAACCCGCCAGGGCCGTAGGCACTGCTACTTTATCCAATATCCACAGGAGTGACTTTTTAGAAACCTGGCGGGAGAATATCCAAAGGGCAATTACAATGCCCATGGCGCCACCGTGGCTAGCCAGGCCGCCTTTCCATACCTGTGGTATTTCGCTGAGATGCTGGCTGTAATAATCCCAGTCGTAGAAAAATACGTGACCTAGACGGGAGCCAATCACAGTACCAACCACCATGTACATGAAGCACTTATCGAGCCATTCTTCGGGCGCTTTTTCGGCAAGGAACATCCGCCGTACGATGAACAAGCCCAGTAAAAAACCAAGCGCGAATAGCAGGCCATACCAGCGTAAACTTAGCGGACCTATTTGTACAATTTCGGGAGAAACATTCCATTCAATGGCTAGAAGAAGCACGAGCGACTGGCTTTGATTAGGCCTCAAAGGTCGGAAAAAATCTTCGACATTTTTTACCTTTAGTTTCCGTCAAACCTGTCTGCTCGCCAACTCGCTTGGCAGGCAGGAACTGAATTCCCTCCATTGGTTCCGGCTCTTGGTTTGAATAAATTTTTTATCAGTCATTTATGTCTTCACCAAAAGCCGGAAGTCGGGAATTAATTATTCGACTTTTATCTTTAAATATGATCAATCGACGCCAACTCCTTCAACGCGGCTTGCTTACCGCTGGGGCCTTAAGCCTGGGCAAGGCTATCCAAGCCACCGAATTAATTTCTACTCCTTTCAATGACCAGTCTTTCCGTCATTCTGCTTGCCGGTGGTGCTATCAGGATATTCCACTAGAAGCCCTCACCGAGCGAGGAAAGGATGTGGGCTTACAGTCGATAGAGCTGCTGAAACCGGATGAGTGGCCCATTGTACAGGCCAAAGGATTAGGCTGTGCCGTAGCGACTGCTCAGTTTGCTAGCATCACGGATGGCTTTAACGACCGGAAAAACCACGCCGCCTTGCAAGCTGCCTATCCTGCACTCATTCGCGCGGCTGCCGATGCTGGTATTCCCAACGTCATTTGTTTCAGTGGCAACCGTCGAGGCATGAAAGACCGCAAAGGCCTGGATAATTGTGCCCGTGGTTTAGCTCCTTTGGTGAAGCTAGCGGAAGAAGCTGGCGTGACCATAGTGATGGAACTACTCAACAGCCGAGTGGATCACCAGGATTATATGGCCGATCGAACGGAGTGGGGCGTAGCACTGGTGGATAAGATTGGTTCTCCCAACTTTCGCCTGCTTTACGATATCTACCATATGCAAATCATGGAAGGGAATCTGATCCAAAACATTCGTGATTATCATTCTTACATTGCTCACTATCATACCGGTGGCGTGCCCGGACGCAGGGAGATTAATGCTAGCCAGGAGATCAATTATCCGGCGGTGGTGCAGGCGATTGCTGCTACGGGTTATGAAGGGTATATCGGGCAGGAATTCATTCCCTCTTATGATGATAAGATCTCTGCTTTGGAGGAGGGGCTGCAGATTTGTTCGCTGTAGTATCAACCTTAAAACACAAGTAGGAGCTTGAGAGTATTTTGCTATTTCTTATTATGGATTTTATTGGGGTGTGGATCAGACGACCAGTCGATTTACAGCCAGGCCGATAGTGAGGGATGGCATAAAATTGATCTTGGCAGATTTGAGTTATCCACTCCAAAGCGTTACGAATTTATTCCACGTCGAGGAATAGATTCTTTCGTAGGAGAAATTTCAGATGGCACTGTTCAAATTACATTCGACTACGGCTGCTATTCATCTCAAGGACCAAAAGATACAGTTGAAGCTTTAACAGAGAATGCTAGCCATATTAGTATATCTGCCTATGCCACCTATCTGCTCGACTATCTTGATCATTCTGCTTACCAAGATGGTAACAGTATAAATCTGACCGAGTTGATGAAAGACATCCACGATGTACAATTGCTAGAGTACTCGGACTCAGTAGAATTAAGTACCCCAACAGATGCCCTCTTTCAATACTACTACAGCTTTCAATTTAATGGAGAGAATTATAAGGTGCCATTTGAATTTGATCATCAGGTTCTAGTCAACGAAGCTAGATTCGAGTTTAAAAGAGATACAATAGATAACATCTATCGAAAGCGCTATTTTGATACAACCCCTTCTGACACGATGAAGTATGGAATCTACATGGTTGATCTTTCAGGTTTTAGCGTAGGGATGAATACTTATTGTACAAAACTAGGCTTGGTTGCTAACGGCGTTTCTGACGAGGAGTTGGAAACGGTTAAGAGAATAATAGACTCCATTCGGTTTAAAGAGTAATAAACCGTTATTGGTTATCACATGAGAACCGCCGAAGGGACGATGTAGAGCAAGCACAGGCGAATTGAGTTTATTGTTTTTGAAGTGCAATTATGAAGCAGTTTTCTGAAATGGTACGGTGAGAATTACTGCTGTGAGTTTGGACTTTATAATAGTATTCGTATTCTGGTTTACCCTCGCGCCAAGGCTTCCTTCACCAGTAAGAACTAAGGTCAAATAATAACTTGATAGATGTCAAACGTCTTTAAAATAACCCTCTTTGCCACCTTGCTGATCAGCTGCAACATGCAACCTTCAGTAGAGGTTGTCTACCAGGAATTAGCTGATCACTTTAATAGCAAAGGGCGGTATGCAAGATTTGTTAATTCCAGCTTGCTTTTTGGAGATACACTCACGCTTAGCCAAAGCGCTTTGCTGAAATTCGATTCCACACGTTTGCACGAAAAATTCTACAGAAAAGCAGCTTACCAGATTTACGGTGACCCCGATTCGATCATCTATTTCATGTATGGTTTGTCACGGCAGGAATCGATCCTGGACGAAGTCCGTATCAGGTCCTTCAAAAGAGATTCCCTACGTGGAGATTTTCTGATCATTGATCTAGACAAATACCCCGCGGTCAGTTATGATTACAGGTATGATGATTATCTGTATGATGATCCAGTGTTAATTGTGCAGTCGATGAATGAGGTAAAAGAAACGCACTATTCCTTTTATGCGTTTCGCGAAGGCGCAATGATAAATGAAACTATCGTTCCGGATACGATATTTAAGCGACATGATCTACTTCCCAGTTATGATCAGGGTGTTAAGGTCTATGATGATTTTAAGAATAAAACATTGACTATCGGAGATCAGCAGCTCAAGGTTAAAGGACGAATAACTGAAGCATTTAGAGGGGAAGATTGTCAAACTCATATAATAGTTAGGCTGGATAAGGACTTGTCAGGATTTAGGTACATTTATTTTGATGAAAGGCTGAGCGATGTCTCCAATCTATACGGTCTCCACAGTGATAGTTTAATTGAGGGCAAGGAAGCTTGCCTTAAGGTCTCAGGAAAGCCTTACGAAGAACTCACAATGATCAAAGAGGAGGTCTATTTTGAATATTAGAGGGGCTGTTTGCGACTTAGCTATATTGAGCAGGCTCCTGTATTGGGATTATATATTGACCTGATTCGAGTGTAAGAGGAATGCAACGGATACCAGTTGTCGAAAAGCCTATTTTAATAAATCTCTTCTATTACATTGCTGAAAGCCAATTATCTCAAGTGCGGAAATTGGAAATATGAAATCGAAAGGGGAACAGGATGCAGCTTATCGGAGAAACAAGAGAGTGGAGCTTGTGATTATAAAAACTTAATGCGCGAACAAAAATTACCTTTCGTAGCCATTAGAAAAGATGATTCAAACCAGATGAACAAGGCTTTATACCTGCTAATCGCTCTATCCTTTGTTGTAGTGAGGCTACGCGCCCAAGTGACTGAAGCAGAGGTTTATAGATACCTAGAGACTTCATTGGTAGGAGAAGGAGATAAGTGCGTTTTGGACTATGATTTCATATATCCTTGTTTTGGTCCTCCCAAAGGAACTACGCTTGAAGCAGACGTTGCAAGAAATGCAATTGTCAAATTTATCCAAGCGCATCCTAGCTGGCAGTTCGAAATTAGTCATCACACTGATTGTCGAGGGAGTGAACAATTTAACTTCGATTTATCTGAAAGGGTAGCCCAGGTTTTCAGATCTGGGCTGCTCACTAGAGGAGTATCTGAACGGCAATTGGTCTCAAGAGGATATGGAGAGTCACAGCCTATCAATAATTGTAATTGTGATGCTGCATGTGATGACGATACATACGAAGAGAATCGCAGGTATGAACTGAAAGTGCTTAGTGATTGATTTGGACCGTAAGCTATTGTATGCTGTTTAGTAAGCCTGACAAACATTTTACCACAGCACCTGTTACCATTGCAGACTGCTTTTTAACTTTGCAATTGGCAAACAAATACGTATGATCGTTCTTCTTTCTCCCGCTAAGACACTTGACGAAACACCAGTACACGGTATTCCACATACTGAGCCTCGCCTCTTGCCTCAGAGTGCGACGCTGATTAAGAAACTACGTCGGCAATCGGTAGCTGCTTTGCAGGAACTGATGCACATCAGTGAAAAGCTGGCGGTGTTGAACAAAGGACGATACCAAAGCTATTCGGAAACCTTTACCGAAGAAAATGCCAAGCCAGCTGCCCTGATGTTCAAAGGCGATGTGTACACGGGCCTGGAAGCCGAAAGCTTTTCAGAAACAGAAATGGCTTTCGCACAGGATCACGTTCGCATCCTATCCGGCCTTTATGGCTTGCTACGTCCGCTGGATCTCATCCAGCCATATCGCCTGGAGATGGGTACCCAACTGAAGTCTGGCCGCAATAAAAATCTCTACGCCTTCTGGGGTGATCAAATCACAGAACTGGTCAATCAAGACCTGGCGCAGTCTGCTGGTGAAACGGTGGTGAATTTGGCTTCTCAGGAATACTTCCAGTCCGTCAAACCCGAACAGCTTAACGGTCGCCTGATCAATGTCCATTTCAAAGAGGACCGTGATGGTAAGCTCAAAGTAATTTCCTTTAATGCGAAGAAGGCTCGCGGAAAAATGGCACAACTGATTGTCAAAGAGCGCTTGACCAATGCGGAGGGAATCAAAGAGCTAGTGGCTGATGACTACGTCTACCGTGCGGATTTGTCGAGTGAGACGGATTGGGTGTTTGTGAAGTAGGGGGGCTCGCTTTGCTCGCGGGGGAAGCTCACTGCGTTCGCGGTTCTAACTCACTACGTTCGTGGGGAAGTTCGCTACGCGAACGGTTTATTCTTACGGCACAAGTGGGTTTATAGGCCAGGGAAGAAGGCGTCCTCGTAGTGCTCCAGTTTTGGAGCCTTTCCTAATTGCATAATGATGCTGATGATATCGAAACGAATGGCCCATTCGTGTCCGGTCTCTTGCATGTAGGCCGTGGCTGCTGCAGCAAGGAGGCGTTTCTTGCGTTTGGTAATCGATTCTTCTGGCGCACCGAAAAAGTCGGTACTACGAGTTTTCACTTCTACAAAAATGAGCGTTTCGTCCAGTTGGGCAATGATGTCAATTTCGGCGCGGTTAGCGCGCCAGTTGCGAGCTAGAATAGTATAGCCGTTTGCTTCCAGGAAGTTCGCGGCTAGCTTTTCGCCTAATTCTCCGAGTTCGTTATGTGCTGCCATGGGCGGAAAAATGGTAGAGTGTAAAGGTAAGGGCGCGTTAGAAAATTTCCCAGTTCGCTTGAAAAAAGCGAATGCTCATCGAAAAAACTAAATTTTTCGATGAGAGATCTCAAAATGTTGATTTGCAGTGATTTAGTTCCAAAATAAGCAAAAGTCAGACCGCACTTTTGCAGCCTGACTTTACTCGTTGACAGAAGATTATTTGGTCTCATCCGCCGAAGCTTCCGCCGCCGGTTTAAACCTTTGGCGGATCAATGTAGCGTAGGCGGGTTCTTTATCTCTAGCGAATTCTACATCGCATTTAGCTCTAATCCGTCAGTACCATTTTCCGTGTTGCCCGTTGCTCACCTGCTTCCAAGGTGTAGTAGAACAACCCGATTGCTGGTAAGTCCGTTCTGCTGATGCTGATTTCGTGATATCCTTCGGGGAAGTAATTCGCCACTTCGTACACCAGCTTGCCGGCCATATCGTAAACTGTTAGGCGTGCATCACCACCAGGATCCAACTGGAATGGAATAATGGTACTGTTGTTCCAAGGGTTCGGGCGGTTCTGGAAGAGCTCGAAGTTAGAGTCAGTTGTTGTCTCATTGTTCGAGAAGAAACTGAGATTAATTTCCTCGGTCTCACCCTCTTGGGTATAAGCTTCCGACTTTGTTACTCGTGAACTCATGTAGAGCCAGTCCTTCAAGTTTCCATTTTCCTTAGCTCGTGCCTTCACCGTAAAGATGATCTGCTCTTTACTGTTGGCGCTGCCTCCGTATTCGTTCCAAACGGCGGTGATTAAACCGGCACGCTCATCGTAGATGTGGAAGTTTTCTTCGGGATAAAGGTTCGGTAAACTACCTGCTTCGATCTCGATAATTTCCAAAGCACTAGGGGCATATTCCAGGGTAAACTGGTAGCCCATCCATTCGTTCATGTAGCGTGCAGTGAAGTCAATATCCACTGTTTCACCAGCCTCTACTTCTTGGGCCGCTACGCTCAATTCGAGCGGATTGCCACTAGAGCGGTTGTCGTCATCACTACTGATACTATTTGGAATAGCGGAGCCATTCACATCGCCTACTTTGATAGCAATAAAGTCTACGTACATCTCGGGACCAGCCAGGTCGTTGATGTTATAGAACTCTGGGAAGTACCCCATAAACGGATTTGTGGGGTCCAAAAATTCGTAGGAAGCATCCACAAAGCGCCAGCTGGTATTGTTATTCGGTAAAGCGTTGTCAATATTCAAGATCAGCTTCCGCAACTTGATGATGTCTAGGGTCGAAATATGACCAGAACGATCCACATCGGCGGCAATCAGCTTGTACGGTGAATCCAGTAGACGCGTGCCTAGGATATGCTTGCTGATCAAGATCAGGTCCATGGTAGTCACACCATTGAGGATGTTTTCGTCCAGTTGGGCTACAATGCTGTAGTCAAGACCCAGTTCCAGATCGTCAAACATGAAGCTGCCGTCCAGTTCGGTATACATCATCTCCGGGCTGTTACCGGATACCCTAATTATTACATTCTCCACTTCTTCACCATCTTCGGTGAGTACACCGCCGGCGATTAATCCTTCACCAGTTTGTCCTACACAGTTATCATTAGGGTCCTGTACCGTCACGATAGTGGTACAGTTGGCGTAGTTGCCCTGTGTGTCTTCCGCCCAAACCATAACCTCTACCACAAAGTTGGCATCGTAGCAATCGAAGGTCAAGCTGGTATTTGATGGCAAACCTATCGTTCCGTCACCGGGGCGGGAAATGGTGTACTTGAGCAAGTTGGTTGGGCTACAGTTGTCCACTGCTGAAGCCACTAATGATACCGCGTCAATACTGCCATTTACGCCGCCACCTTCTACTGGCATTAGGTTAGTTGTTAGGCCCACAATACAAGCTATACTTGGTGGTTCAGTATCACCTACGGTTACGGTGGTTGTACAAGCGGTATTGTTTCCACAATTATCCTCGGCGTAAAAGGTCACGTTAGTTGTTCCTACCGGATAGGTGCCGCTGGCGTCAATACCATCATCGTCGGCGTGAGGTGAACTGTTGTTAAAGGTGATTTGCGTAGAGCAGTCTTCAGCCGTGGGCTCCCCAATAGTGACAAAGGTATCCGTACAGTTATCTCCTATATTCACACTCACCGGCTCTGGGCAAGTAATCACTGGATCTTCAATATCGAAGACTTTCACCTGCTGCGTATGTTGAAAACGGCCAGCTCCGTCTAGGTCTTCTGGATTAAAGTGGCACCAATCAATGATGGTCCAGGTGCGGAGGACTTTGTAGCAAGCACCGGGGACGGTGTTGAACAATGCATCGGAATGATTTAAGGCCACGGTTCCACAACCACTATAGTTGATGATTGGTCCCTGGTATTCTTCCGGTAGGTCCTCAATATCAGTACTGGCACCACATTCGTACAAGATGTAATCCGCTGGCCAAGTGATGTCTTCCTCTTGGAGTGGATTATCGTTTTCTACCGTAATGAGCTGAGAGCACTGTGCGCTTTGCCCAAAGTTATCCGTGGCCGTCCAGGTGCGGGTAATGGTCCCTACGCCACATTCGTTGAAACTAGTCGTGAAGGTACTATCCAGGGTGAAGCCACAATTGTCTTGTACGATTGGGCTACCGTAAATACTCAGATCTTCCTGTTCGTCCGTACACTGAATCGTTACCGGTGCTGGGCACTGTACAAAATTAGGAGCGGTTCCGTCTTGTACGGTCACTATGGATTCGCAGTCGGTATAATGCCCCACTAGATCGCCATTACCGTTTTCACGAGTTGGGTCTACGGGTCCGTCCCCAGGGTTTACTTCGTAGACGCGTAGAGTTACGGTTACCGGGCTGGCCGCAATATCTTCACAACAGAAGACGACTTGATCATCAAACCATTCCTGGAAACCGGTTTGTGGACTGTCGTCACCATTGGCCAAGTCACAAGAGGCGGCAATATTGCGCTTTGCTTTTACAAATACGGCATTACAGTTATCAGAGCTTCCCTCATCAAAAGTTTGGGAGAGCACAATACCGTATCCACTAGAGGAAATGGAAACGAGGGTTTGGTCGTCACAGGCTGCTACTGGAGTTACATCGTCTACCACGGTAAGTTGTACGCTACAGCTGCTTACGTTGCCACACCCATCTGTACCGGTATACGTAACACTGTATGTACCGGGAGCAACACCACTTACGGGGCTGAAGTTATCCGCCCCGTAAGAAGAGCTAACGGTAAAGGTGATGTTGCTACCGCAATTATCAGTACCTGTAATGACCGGTAACGCAATAGTTGCGCCACACTCGCCTGGATCACTGGTGAAAACAAGCTGATCTGCTGGTGGGCAGTTTAATACTGGCCCTTGGTCATCGCTCACTAAAATCTCTTGCGTTTCCTGCCCGAAGAAATCAGTACAGGTTTCGGTGACGGTCCATGTACGGTCGATCTGGTACATGTAATCGTTGCAAATAAAGATGGTGTCATCTACAAAAGACACATCCAGGCCACAGTAGTCACCGTGCATGAGGGTAGTACCATTCAACTGTGGAATACCTGTAATTTCTGGGTCTGCCGATGGATCATTACAAGGCAGTGTAGTGTTACCTGGAAAGGTAACATCCATAAAGGAAGCCCGCAGAATATTGATCTGCTGTGTACAGGTACTGCTCAAGTTTGAAGCATCCGTAACCGTCCAGTCGCGCAGGATGATCGCGGCAGTGTCAGTTAGACAATCCCGAATGATGAGGTTATCCACAAAGGTGAGCTCTAACTCGTCATCACAATTGTCGGAGATGGTTGGTAAACCTAAATCCTCCGGCGCGGTACTATCCAGGCAACTAACCGTTACTTCTGGACAATCCGTAATCGTCGGAGGGTTATTGTCCACTACCTGAATACTACCCACACAAATAGTGCCGGTAACTTGGTCGGTAATGGTAACACTGAGTCGATTTCCCACTAAATCACCTACCGCAAACTGAACTAGGTCAAAGTTGTCGGCCAGGAGATTGTTGAGAGAATCCCTTACGGTTAAACGCTTACTACCAGGGCAGGAAGCAAGGTCTGGTACTACCATAGAAGTAGTGACAGCCACCTGGCAGCTTTCGTCAATAACTACCTGGAGGGGCAGTTCTGGCGTGCCAATACAAGCTAAGTCACAGTCCTGTGCTTGCGCTTGCTGGCTGAGTCCCAATAGGAATAGCAGTGCAATAGCATGTGATATGATCTGCTGTAATGTTGTTCGGAGTGGAATTATGTGTTTCATCTTTCGAACTAGAATTTTGCGGTTAGAGACCTGACAATCCAGCACGACAAGACCAGGGCACAGCTGTGCAACACATGCTGGACCGGCCGCTTTAAACTGCCGCGCTTTGGGTGGATTGATTAGTGGCCCATCTTCGTTTTCGGGCGCTTACCTAGCTACAAGAAAAAACCGTGCCAAACTAAGTTGAGAAGAATAAAAAATCCCGAAGCTGGAGTGATTTCCAACTTCGGGATCAGTAAAAATGCGCAGCTATGCTGCTAGTGAAGAACTATGATTGGTTCTTCAACAAGTCGCGAATTTCTGCGAGTAAGTCTTCTGCGCTTGGTCCTGGATCAGGAGCTGGAGCTTCTTCCTCTGGCTTCTGCGTACGCTTGTAAGCCTTCAGGATCATGAAGATAGCAAAAGCGATAATCAGGAAGTCGATGATCTTCTGGATGAAGGCACCGTAGCGAAGCTCTACGGCTTCTTTCACTACTTCCCCAGCTTCGTTCATTTCTGCTGCTTGTAGCGTTACCGCTAGGTTGCTGAAGTCCACATCACCCATCAACAGGCCAAGTGGGGGCATGACGATGTCGCTGGTGAAAGAGCTTACAATAGCACCAAAGGCACCGGCAATGATAACTGCAACCGCTAGTTCAAGTACATTGCCACGGAGGATGAAGTCTTTAAATTCTTTCCACATATTCGTTTTGTTTGTTAATTAAAGGTCCAAAGTAGGTGTTGATGTGAGCGTGGTTTCGTGCATCAACGCTATCTAGACGCAGCCCAAGGGCTGAAGTAACAAATATAATAGAATAGGCGGTAGATCAAATTAGTGTATTTGATCTACAAAGATTATCGACCTTTACCCAATGAATAAGACGCAGCTCAAGATTGTGGTCAAGGTAGGTACCAATGTACTCACGCGCGCTGATAGCCGTTTGGATGTCACCAACATTAGTCATTTGGTAGATCAACTAGCGGAACTCAAGCAGCGTGGTCATGAGATTATACTGGTCTCTTCTGGTGCAGTCGGTGCGGGGAGGGAGTTGTTGCCGTCGGCGGAACAATTGGATCCAGTTATTCGTCGACAGATGCTTTCTGCGATTGGTCAGGTGCGCTTAATGGAATTGTATCGGCAACTCTTTGCCAGTCATCAACTGATTTGTGGGCAGGTACTTGCCACCAAAGAAGATTTCCGCGATCGGCTGCACTACCTAAATATGCGCAACTGTCTGGAGGCGCTACTGCACGATCGGGTTATCCCTATCATGAATGAGAACGACGTCGTTTCGGTAACAGAACTGATGTTCACTGACAATGACGAGCTTGCCAGTCTGGTCACGAGTATGCTCAATGCAGATAAACTGATTATCCTGAGCAGCGTTGACGGCCTCTACACCAGTGCACCGGAGGATCCGGCATCAGAACTACTAGAGGAAATCTCTGCTGACGATGAGGATGCTCTTACTCACGTAGCACCCGTCAAGTCCAGTTTTGGTCGGGGAGGAATGGGCACCAAGGTAAAAATGGCACAGCAGACAGCCCGCTTGGGGGCAGAGGTGATACTAGCTAACGGTCGCCGCAACAACGTACTCTTGGATATACTGGCGGGCAAAGGCCCCTGCACCCGGATTGCGCCTACTAGCCATCAACCTTCAAATGTCAAAAAATGGTTGGCGCAAAAACCAGCCACTAAAGGTGCTGTTACGATCAACGCTGGCGCAGAAAAAGTGCTGACAGATGATACTACCGTAAACAGTCTACTCCCGGTAGGTATTACAGCGGTAGAAGGCGATTTTGCTAAAGGTGATTTGCTGCGTATTCTAGGCCCCGAAGGCGAGCTCGTTGGAATTGGCGTAGCCCAATATGATGCAGAAACTGCTCGCAATTTAGTTGGACAACACGGGCAAAAGCCGCTGGTGCATTATGATTATCTGGTATTGGTAGGTTGATGCAATGTTTGACTTTGATTTATTACCCGTCCCACTGATAACTATTTCGATTCGCGGGATTCATTCCGCTTGCAATTCCTACGGCGGAATGAATTCCGCGGAACCATAAATGGGACGAATTAAATTTCAAAGTCAAAATCGCGTAACTACATCCACTGTCCACTTTTTTACTGCCCACTGTCTACCCCTAAAGCTTTATAAATCGCCGTATGAATCCGCGGCCGGATATTCCGGGTGTAAATACCACGGTTATTACGACTGGGGTAAACCCGATTGCTCAAGAAAATAAATAGTAGATCATGCTCCGGATCGGCCCAGACGAAGGTGCCGGTGTAGCCGCTATGCCCAAAGCTGGCGGGTGAGGCTGCCTTGGCTACAGAACTTCGCTCGGAATCATATTCCAATAGGGGTTTGTCAAAGCCCAGGCCTCGTCGGTTATCTTCTTCGGCGTAATGTCGTCGGGTGAAGGTGTCAATTGCGGCTTGCGTAAAATAGTGCTCTCCTCCGTAGGTGCCACCATTCAGATAGAGCTGCATAATCTTAGCCAGGTCATAAGCATTGGAAAACAGACCGGCATTCGCCGAAAGGCCGCCCATCATAGCCGCGCCCTCATCGTGTACATAGCCGTGGAGGAGTTGCCAGCGGAAAAAACTATCACGTTCGGTGGGGATAATCCGCTCTAAGGGGAAAAAACGACTGGGGTTAAAACCTAAAGTATAGGCCCCTAGCGGACGATAAAATGTGCTGTTGAGGTAGGTCTCATAACTCGTCCCACTTTGCCGACTTACGATTTCGGGGAGAAGGTAAAACAACAGGCCGGAATAACGATATTCCGTCACCTCATTTAAGGGCGACTTCAGGATCGCCTTCATCATCTGCCGTTGATAGTCGCGATGCTGCCAGAGCGTGGGCGTTAGGTACTGAGAGTACTGAGCAGAAGAGTCGCGGGCGAGTGTTTTTCCGCGAAAGCGATAATCATTCAAACGTTTGGGATCACGCGCTCGCGACCAAGGATATTTACCATTTCCTCGCAGCGTAGCTTGCCAATACGGAATCCAAGGCCTTAAGCGTGCGTGATGCGATAGCATGGGACGAAAGGTGAGGTCTTCCTTGTTACTGCCTTTGGCATCAGGATAATAGTTGACTAGAGGGGCGTCCAGATCAAAAGTCCCTTCTCCGTACCATTTGATGAGGGCGGGTAGGGCGGAGGTGATTTTGGTGACCGATGCCAGATCGTAAATATCACTTGTTTGTACCGGACGTTTAGCTAGCTCAGTGTGGTGGCCAAAGGTTTCGTGATAAACAATATTTCCATCCTTGGCTACCAATACTTGGGCACCGGGAAAGGCTTGGTGGGTCAGACCGTCTTCCATGATAGCGGCTATACTATCTTGTAACAGTTGGGAATCAAAACCAAAGACTTGGGGCGGTGTAAAAGCCAACCGTTCCGCGGGACTAGTCATTTGACCAGCACCAATGGGGAAGGCCTCACTAATCCAGGATTTGAGTCGTTGCTGAGCGGGGATAGCGCCGAATAGGAGTTGAGCCGTTAGTGATTGCGACCAAGGCGTATCATCTTCCGCAAAGACAATGGTCTGAAAACTTGGGGCATCCAACACCATAGTTGCCGGGCTGCGGCCAAACCAAATAACAATCACCGGGACATCCTCGCTGAATAAAAAACGATCCCAGGGAAAGCCGGCCGTCATTAACCCTTGGCCGTCGATGGCCAGAATCAGTAGATTAGCGGTGCTGTCTTGGTGGGGGTAGGGCCAGGTAGCTTTGAAGGGTTCCTCCTGGTTTTGCCAGTCAACACGGGCCGTGGGGATGTAGGTATTAAGCGTTTGATATAACTCGCTATCGTCTTCCATACCAACACTCATGAAAAAAGGACGTAGGGTGTCCAGGTTGCCGAGGGGGAGTAGGCCTGGCTCATCCTTCAATAACACAAGCTCTTTTTGTGCCGCTTCGTAGGCGTCGAGGTCGTAGCTGGGGAGTTGGGCCACCATTGTACCTGAGTAGCAAACAAGAAAGAGGAATAGGAGATGATGTCGCATAAGGAGAGTTTCAATTGACTTTTGACATTGATGGTAGTTCTTGTTATACCGTTTATCAGAGTTGTGTAGCTATCTACTGTTAAATAAGTCTACAGTCGACTGAAAAAGTTGATGTTTTAACTAGTATTAGGGGCTGTCTTAAAAATATTCACCTCTTTCAGGACATGTTTTTAGGATAGCCTTATTTTAGGTGATCAACATCTTGTTAGTAGTAGGAAAGGCTAATTATTTTAAATCAATTATCTGTAAATTGATAATTCCATTAAACAATAATAGGTATAGTTATGAATTATTACACCACAGTAATTAAAAACCTGATTGATTTATTTTTGGATAAAAAGTTTGCTGTAGTAGAAGAAGAAATTAGAGCTGTTCTAGAAGAAACAGAATCTGATCAAGCACCTAGAAAGGATGTTGGATTTATAAAACACATTTGTTATACGCTATTGGGATTAGTTGCTTTTGAAGAAGAAAACATTGATCAGGCCTCTAAATATCTAATTGAATCGATTCATGTCCCTGAATCTCCAGTCTTGAAGACATTCGGCGCAAGTATGTTACTCGCATATAAGCTTTCACGCATCGGTGACAACAAAAATGTTGAACTCTTTCTAGTTGAGTGTAAAAAAGCCGCTGCATGGTGGTATATCCCGCTATTATTTAAACTTTCAAAGTGGATTTCATCCTTGAAGAAGGGGCAAAAACCTCAATTTGAAAAAAATATTTATTTACACTTTGCTATTGATAAAAATCTACTTGAACGTCTGGAAAATTACGCACCTCTTTAGGGAATGAGTTTAGACAAAGATTGTCGATAGATATATTACTATTGTTAGTAGCGTAATAAAGTATCCCCTGGTGGCTAGGGTTACATATTTATTTCTATTCCCAATGGTAATGGTTTGACTAATGTCCAATAGCTATAGTTACGGCAAGTCTTATAAGCAGTGCCGTGGCGTACGATTGTTTATGATTGTAGAGGTTCTCCATTTAGTGTCAAAGTGCCAGCTTAGTATCAGAAACTAATTCCCTGAAATGACCAATTGACGAGTAATTTTTTGCCCACTCTCCAAGACCTCCCATTGTAGCCAATAGCTACCCGCCGGGGTGTTCTCAGGGAAGATAAATAGTGGGCTAATCGCGCTTGAATACTGGCGTAGTAACCGCCCTTGTTGATCAAATAAGCGCACATCAGCGGGGCCAAAATCCCATTCTGCTTTTATCTGGTCGCGAGCAGGATTTGGGTAAACAGCTACACTTAATTGGGGTGAAATAATAGGATCTACCGAACTAACAGGGTCACCGGCAATAGCACCTCGGCTGGGTGGGGTAGCAAATGTGACCCCAAAGAAATCCGTATTAGGTTCCCCAAAAGAGAAGCCAGTACCAATAGCGGGGCTACCCATGAGTAGTGTAAAATCTTCTGATCCTACAGCGGTAAATTGGGGATCACCAATCAGCTGCTGCTCGCTGCTTGTTGGAAGCTGAGGCGTCCAGTTGCCACCGCTGGTATTGTACCAGAGGTTATGCGAAAAAATAAAGGTTTCCGGTAGGGTATTCGGCCCCACATTTACTTCCGTAAGGTCTGACTCCAGGTAAATGATGTTGTTGCTGAACTCATTGTTTTGGCAGGGCGGAAAACCGGGCTTAGTGTTTTCTTGTAGGATGCGTAGTACCCAGTTATCTGGCGAATAAAAGGTGTTGTTGCGAACTACAATATTAGTGGCGCCAACGTAGGCAATAGGAGCCCAGTTATTGATAAATATATTGGCGTAGACCTCGATGTCGGATGCCTCGTAGGCATTCTCTATTGGATCTGGTAGTGGTGGGCGAAAAAACTGGAGCCCCGTGCTGCCACCCAAATTGAGTGCCCGCTGCGACATATTTCTGAAGGTATTCCGCCGAATGGTGATGAAGCGAGTACCACCTTTGTTTTGAATACCAGTAACCCCAGCTGCGTCCATTTCACAGTCTTGAATGAGGCCCCAGTGGCAGCCTACCATGTCAATGCCTGAGCCTCCCGCACCACCGTTGGTAAAGGTGCAGTCCTCTATTAGAAAACTATCCAAGCCCGAAAGCTTAAGTAGGTCATTGTTACCACTGGCCGCCATGTCTCTGAAGGTGCAGTTGCGGACTGTGATATGTGCTGCCGGAGTACTGTAATCACCACCATCATCGATGTTGATACCGTTGCCGGTCTGCTGTTCTATCGTAATGCCGTTTAGCTCCATATGGCGGCAGTTGACCAAGTGTATCGCTTCAGTACCGCCCCGAAAAATGGGTGAAGCACCAGGGGTAGCCATGATGACAATAGGGGCAGCAGTAGTACCCTGTACATCAGTCAGGAACTGTGTGCCATCATCAAAGACTTGGTCCAGTAGGAGCACGGTATCCCCAGCTTGGAGAACGGCTTCGGTAGCGGATAGGGTAGGGTAATCACCAGCATCACCAACCGTGATGGACTGACTGATTGCGAATAGCGGTAAGAGGAATAGGAAAGGTAGAAGTATGGGTTTCATGAACATCGTTTTTGGGAAGGATAACAAGGTCCTTCTTCAACGAATGCATAAGCTACTTCCGTATTAGTACTATTCCGTTTCGCGGAATTCATTCCGCTTGCAATTCCCACTGCGGAATGAACCCCGCGAAACCAGTGGTACAGGTCTAAATATTATCCCCCCGCAGCAGTCTAAAACGCTTCCGCGCTTCCACCGCGAAGGTGCTGCTGGAATAGTCAATGAAGAGATTCTCGTAAAGCGTCTTGGCTTTTTCAGGATCGTTGAGGAACTTTTCGTTGATTTCGGCTAGCGCAAAGAGCGAATTATCCGCGCGGATGTCTTCGGGGAAACGCTCTACAATTTCCTCGTACAGTTGGGCGGCTGATTCGTACTCTCTTTTCTTTTGAAACACATTGGCCTTTAAATAGAGAATATCGTCTTCGAGCGAATGTTCTGGGAAGGCCTCCAGCAGGCTATCCATTTTTACAAAGGCCGCATCAAACTGATTACGGAATACCAATAGGTCGGCATCAGCGTAGGTTTGGAGCGCTACTGCGCTGGTGTCTAGCCCCAGGTTGTCCATGATAAAGACTGAAAGATCAAGCGCATCATTGGCAATGAGCTTAGATGTGGAGGCCTTTAGGACATCAAATTGAGCTTGCGCCCACTGAAAATCACCGTTATAGTAGGCCAGGCGGGCATTGCGGAAGCGCGCCTCGTGACCCAGAATATCTTCTTTGTAAGTCTTGTCCACTTGAGAATAGAGTAGAGTAGACTCCCAAATATCACCCTGCATGAGGTAGTAATCCGCCAGGGCCAATTTGCCACGGGCCTGAATCGAAGGATTGGTGCCAGGGTAGGTAATCATATCATCCAGCAGCCCAATGGCGCCGTCCAGCTTGTTCATGTAAATCGCCTGCAGTTCTGCTAGCTCAAGGATGATGGAGGCGGTCGCTTTGTTGTAGCCAAACTCTTCGAGGAAGAACATGTACTGCCCTTCCAGTGTCTCCAGTTCCTCCTGGGTGTAAGCGTAGCCATCTACCAGTTTCATGCGACGTATGCGCAGCGCCTGTTGTTTGGCATCGAGGTACAAGGTAGAGGCCTGGCCTTTTTCTTCCACCAGATAGTCGAAAGCCTGAATGGCGGCGTCGTAATCTTTATCCTCAGCAGCTACTTCGCCAAGTTCGTAGATGCGGAGGCCGTTTTCATTGAGGCGGCGGTCCAAGGCTTTTACTTGTCGGAAGGCATTACGGTAGTCCTTGCGCTGGACAAATACCCAAGCCAGTAATTCTGGGAAGACGGGATTCTCATTGCCATCCTGAATGCGTTGGTAGAGTTGCGTCTGCAGCTCGCGATAATCTTCTTCTGATAGATAGCGTTGAAAAATAATTTGCAGCTGGTTGATCCGGTCCGGGTTTTCGTCCATGGCCTCGAGGTAGGACGAAATCATGGGCTCTGTCTCTCCCATACGGCGATAAAGATCCCCTTGGTTGTAGGCAAAGATGCGATCATCCCTTAGTAGTTCAGCCCCTTTTTCGTAGGTGCTAATAGCATACGGGTATTTGGTTAGGCGGATAAAAGCATTGGCAAGACGGGTGACGGAATATTGATCGGCGGGCAGATTTTCGATAGCAAAACTAAACTGCTCCTCTGCTTCAGCATAGCGATTTAAGCGTTCGAGCAGGCTACCGTAGGAGACGTAGAGCTTAACATTACCATCATTACGCCGAATTTGCCGCTTGAGTACGGCTTCGGCTTCACTATATTCTTCAAGGGCTAATAAACAATCAAAATAGCGGTCAAAGAAGAAGTCGTTATTGCCGTTCTTCTGGTAGAGTGTGGAGTACATTTCCGCAGCCTTCTCGTATTCGCCGTTTTGGAAGTATTGCTGGGCCAGGCGGGCATTTTGCGAAAAGCCAATGCTTATGCTGGCTAGGAAGAGTAGTGCAGTAATCAGATATGCTCTTGTCGTCGTCATGGTCTCTTGCGCTTAAACTGTAGGGGACTAGTATTGACTGTCAATTTTCTCTTTCTTATGCTGGTACAAGATAAGAGGGTATTTTGTCTTTCTACCTTCTACTCTTTACCTTCTACTAGGTGAGGCCAATATTTTGCTTTAGAAATGACAATGCCAACTAAGAAGCCTCACTTAATCTAAAACGAAAGTGGTTTCTAAAAGTTGCTTGCTCGCAGTCGCGAATGATCTGTAGGCTACAAAAAGCAAATGGCTAAGCCACTGTTTGCAGCGACTTAGCCATTTTGGTGAGTATCCGGAAAAGCTTATCCGGCGATGCTTACTCAAGCTTGAACTTCACAGGTAGGTTGAACTGTACACGTACAGGACGACCACGCTGCTTACCAGGAGTCCATTTGATACCCTGGGAGTTCATCAGGTTCACTACGCGCAGTGCTTCATCACCACACTGGGCACCAATGTCACGTACTACGCGAGCATCAGTTACAGAACCGTCTTTCTCTACTACGAAGGTGATTACGGCAGTACCTTCTACACCGTTCTCACGTGCAATCGCAGGATACTTGATGTTCTTGTAGATAAACTTCAGCAATTCTTGCGAAGCACATTGTTTTTTCTCTGCTTCAGAACCCTTGTTTTCACAACCAGGGAAACGAGGCATCTGCTCTACCACTTTGAAAATTTCTTCCACTGCTGGTGGCGGTGGAGGAGGTGGTGGAGGAGGTGGTGGCGGTGGTGCGTCATTGGCAATAGGAGCCGGTGGTGGCGCATCATCAGCCGTTACGGACTGGTCCGTTTGTACTTCGTCTTCCAGGATAGTGTCATCTGGAACCTCTTCGATCACCGGTGGCGGTGGCGGAGGTGGAGGAGGTGGTTCAGCCGTACGTGGTGGCTCTTCCATGATAATGTCATCCTCCAATTCAAGGGCACCTTCTGGAATGATAATCTTGTCTTCCAGGTTAGACCAACCAAAAGCCATTACAGCTAAGGCGATCGCGACAACTAAGCCCAGGTTGAAAAACGTACCGCTGAGTTTGAAAGCATCAACGTTTTCGTACTTGGTGCGGTTTGCGTATGGGCTGCCCTCATCACTTAGGCTACCCGCCAGTCCTTTTTCAGTTTGTGAGCGGAAGTATGAACGCATACGGAAGCCCAAGAAAACCAAGCCGGCGATGAGTAAGAGTAGCAATAAAAGTAGTGCCTGGCTGTTTGCCCAGAAACCACCCTCAAAGCCCATCTGTATCTTCATCAAGAGGACCGGAAAGGAACCCAAACCACCCTTCATTAGTAAAAGCATAGACATGCGAAAAGGGTTTGTTTATGAATGATTAATTAATTTCAAAAATAGTAGCGCTGCGAAAGCGCCGATAATATTAGCAACAATGTCCCAGATTTCAAAATAGCGCCCCGGGAAAAAGGCATACTGGATCACCTCCATTGCAATTCCGTAAACGCTAGCAATCGTGAAACTGAGCCACCGATTTTGCCCGACACGGGCAGTGTAAGGAACAAGCGAATAGAATAATCCTACCGTAAAGATACCATACACCGCAGCATGACCAAACTTATCGGGTGTCATTAGCCACTCGATTTTAGGCAGTTGTGGCCCTGGCATTGTGGATAAAACCAAGATAACCACCGCCCAAAGGATTGTCAAAATCTGGTATAACAAAGAACTATGCCGGGCTAGATGCATCCCCTTAATTTTTTGGTGTGCAGTGGTATGAGAAAAAATGATTTTTTTCTAAGCGGTTATCTCAAAAGGCAAATCTTATCTAATAATGTTTACTAAACTTTTGAAGTTTAGTAAACATCGGACATATTATCAAAAAACAAAAGCGCTCATGAGACTTTGCACGATTACGTGCTGCTCATGAGCGCCTTTTCTTCTGTTGCGAAAGAAGCTTTAGGAGATGAGTGACTCGTAAGCTTCGGCCGTTAGCAAATTGTCAACTTCACTTGGCTCTGACATCTTCACTTTGATAATCCATCCTTCCCCATACGGGTCTTCATTGATAAGTGTCGGATTATCGCCTTCGCTTTCATCCAATTGCGGATTGAATTCAATGATTTCTCCACTTATAGGCATGTAGAGGTCGGATGTAGTTTTAACTGCTTCCACAGCACCAAAGGTTTCACTGGCGCTGATGGTTTCACCTACAGTTTCTACTTCTACATACACTAGTTCGTCCAGCTCTTTTTGAGCGTAATCAGTAATACCAACGATCGCAACATCTCCTTCTACCCGCACCCACTCGTGGTCATCTGTGTAACGGAGTTCCTTAGGAATATTCATGATTGCTTAAGCTTCAGTTTGTTCTGCAATGAAATTCTTCACCCATTCGCTAGTCAACGATTTTGGGCGCTCGAGAGGCATACCCATAGCTCTTGACCAACAACCAGCAGCAAGTACACCCAGTGCGCGGGATACCCCGAAGAGCACCGTGTAGAAGCTGTAGTCGGTGAGGCCATAATGTACTAAAATAGCACCAGAGTGGGCGTCTACATTTGGCCAAGGGTTCTTCACTTTGCCAAGGCCACCTAAAATTTCGGGCACCACGTCAAAGATTTTCCAAACCACCTGTACGATGTCATTATCCGCCAAGTACTTCTCAGCGTATACCTTCTGAGCCGTAAAGCGAGGGTCTGGTTGGCGCAGTACTGCGTGGCCGTACCCCGGAATTACTTTACCTTCTGAAAGTGTCTTATTGACGTAAGCAGCAATTTGCTCTTTGGTTGGCTTTTGAGTACCTAACTCTTGCAGCATTTCGAAGATCCACTTGATAACTTCCTGATTGGCCAGTCCGTGTAGTGGGCCAGCTAGAGAAGTCATACCTCCCGCAAACGATAAGTAAGGGTCGCTGAGGGTAGATCCAACAAGGTGTGCGGTGTGGGCTGAGGCATTGCCGCCTTCGTGGTCGGCGTGGATGGTCATGTAAAGGCGCATCAGGCTCTTGAAGCCATCGTCATCAATACCCAACATGTGCGCGAAGTTGCCAGCCCAGTCGAGGCTTGGGTCTGGCAAGATGTGCTTACCATCACAGAAGGTGCGGCGATACACATAAGATGCTACCCGTGGTAAGCGGGCAATGATATTGAGTGTGTCTTCGTAGATGGGGTCCCAGTAGTCGACTTTGGACATCCCTTCAGCATAGCGCTGGGCGAAAACACTTTCGGTTTGCATAGAGGTAATCGCCAGGATAAACTGCGTCATTGGGTGCGTATCCGTTGGCAGGCTATCTAGCATAGCAAAAGTGTGCGCGGGGACGGTTGCCCGCATGGTGAGCTGGTCGCTCAACCACTGTACTTCTTCTTTTGTAGGGATTTCTCCTACCAGCATCAACCAGAAGAGGCCTTCCGGATAGGGCTCGCCCCGTTCGTCATCGGGCAGGAGTTCCTGCAATTGAGGAATAGAATAACCGCGGAAACGAATGCCTTCGTAAGCATCCAGCTGGGATGTTTCCCAGATCATCATTTTGATACCGCGTGCGCCGCCGAATGCTTGGCGCAATTTTACTTCATCCAGTTTTTTGTCGCCATGCTCTTTTAGCAGGGCTTTCATTTCTTTGGCGAGGGCTGAAGCCTTTTCGTAAAATCTCTGTTTGAGAAGATCCTCCATTTATTATTCTTAGCGTTAAAGTTATTTTTCACTCTTAATATGAAAAGTACCTGATGCAGCTTTTAGTTCGCCCCCTTATCCTCTTTCGAGTAGCATCAGCTCAATCTCCTCTTTAGGCTTTCCTTGCTCTTGCATTTGACGAATTAGATTGCTGGTGGTCATACGGTACTGACGCAGGTCTTCGTCCAAGGTCATACGCTGCTCTTTGTCCAAGATTTGGCGAATGTTACCATCAATATGGGTGCGAATATCTTGCTTCTTTTGCAAGTACAGGCGGTAGTCTGATTCACGTAGTACTTCGATCTCCGCCAGGTTGCGAGCCCGACGTTCTTCGATGACGTACATTTGTTCTACCTGATCAGGGCGCAGTTCAAAGTGAGCCGTCTGCCGGGCTACTGCTTCTTCGATGGCAGGTGAGCGATCTTGTGCCCACAGGCTACTTCCAGCAAGTACGAAAAGGATGAACAGTTTGATTTTCATAGTTGATAGCTTTACGATACCGTTTGGAGCAGACGCGATTTCGTCTTTCCTCACTTCATCAGCGCCGGCATAAAAACGGAGGTATAGTAAAAAAGAGGCGGAAGGGAAGGACTAGATGGAAAGTCCACCCAGGATTCCTTTCGTCTTTGTGTTATACGAGGAGCTAAAGTACGATAAAAGTGGGGAAGAATGCTTAATTGTTCTGCATATTTGCACTACAGAAGTAATTATTCTGACAATGATTATTATCCAGGGTAAAATCGTTAGTGATGAGTTGGTCGAGGAGCAGTTTCTCTGCAATCTAGATGCCTGTAAAGGTGCCTGTTGTTGGGAGGGAGATGCGGGTGCGCCTCTGGAAAATGAAGAGCTAGCTATCCTTGAAGATATTCAGGAAGCCATCCAACCCTATCTTAGCCCAGCAGGTAAAGTGGCTATTCAAAAAGAAGGTATCTACACCTTTGATGAAGAAGACGACACTTTTCGTACCCCCCTTATTAATAATGGTCCCTGTGCCTACATGACGCTGGATAAAATGGGCAAAGCGCAATGCGGAATTGAGAAGGCTTGGCAGGATAAGAAGATTGATTTCCGTAAACCTGTATCCTGCCATTTGTATCCAGTGCGTATTACAAGCAATCCACAAAACGACTTTGAAGCCTTAAATTATGATCGTTGGGATATTTGCGGCGCGGCTTGTGAGAAAGGAAAACAAGCCCAATTACCTATTTATCAGTTTGTAAAAGAGGCACTTATACGGAAGTATGGAGAGGAGTTTTACGACGAATTGGACCACTACGCGCAACACACAAAACAAGAAAATTTATAAAAGCCTACCGTTTTCTTGTAAAAAACGCACATTTTATCTAGTTTTGCTACCGAACAATAACTGAAGCCCAGTTACTTTCCCCCATTTAGACAACTAAAGATCTAATGCTACAGAGATCTTTTTAATTGAATTGTTCACTTCCTATTCGGTAGGAAGTTTAAACATAAAGATTCGCGAAATCCCCTTTTGAAGTTGGATTTTTATTAGCAGCCATGGTATATTTCTACTATGGCTGTTTTTTATTTGCCTATCCCAGTTAAGGCGAACCGACCTTGGGTTCAATAAGGATATCGTCCGATGTTTTGTCCTCCAAAATAAATGAATATTGATCTTCGTGCTATTTAAAGCTATGAGCACGCAAAGGCCTGGGTACACTGCAATAAATCAATAAATTCATTATTTGACACTCATTGGTTTGAACCACAGTTGCTCTACTCCGTTTTTTCGCCTACCTTATGCTAAGGGCCAACAAGTATAATAGGATTGACCGAACAGCTACGACAATGGCAGGAGCTTCGGGAAGGAAAGCGAACGGCACTGGAGTATTTCTTCCGGTGTTACTATTCCGAAATGTACCAGTATGCTGCGGCTTTATTACCAGACGAAGTCAGCGTTCAAGACCAGGTGCAGCAATTTTTCTTAGGAATGTGGGAAAAGCACGGTCAGCTGCCCGCCAAGGTTAAGGTCAAATCTTATCTGTTTCAATCATTACGCTTCGCTATTATTGATGAACTCCGCCGCCGCCAACGCAGCCGGATTGTGCTATGGGAAAATAATGATCATCGCTTTGAGTGGCGTACGGCCGCGTTGGAACAGACGGACTACGTAGAGAATACTCAGCTGCAAGAAGCCCTGAAAAGCTTGTCTCCCACCCAGCAAGAAATTATTTTTCTACGCTTTTTTAACCGTATTCCGTATCCGGAGATCGCCGAGATTATGGGCATGCGCTACCAATCTGTTCGCAATGCAGCACACCGCGGATTCAAAAAAATGCGAACTATTCTAAAAAAAGATTATCCAGCCTGAGTACAGTTTGCTGATTGGTTCGTCATTTAAGTAGAATAACGTGAGCTTTGCACCTAGCCGATATGCTTTCAGTACAGAGAACACAGAGGCAAACCTCACCGTACTAGGTACTTAGTATTTGGTACTTGGTATAAGGTTAAACTTGTATCGATTAAATCCAAGTACTGCGTACCAAGTACCCGGTACCGTGAACTTCGAGCAGTTAGAACTACTGATTATCGGCTAGCTAAACTCGAAGCTTACATTAGAATAACAATCTTGCGCCACGCTTTTGGCTATGCAAACAATAGAAGACCTCTTAGTTGATGACCGTTTTGTCGAGTGGGTTTTGTCCAATGGGCAAAAGCACAATACACATTGGCAAGCGTGGATGCAAGAGGCGGAAGGGCGCCAGGCCATAGCCGAAGAAGCACGGGCATTGATCCTGAACTTGCAGCGCCCGGAGGTTTCAGTGCCTTCAACGGAGTCTGCGTGGCAACAGCTAGAACAACAGCTTGAGTTGCACCCTCCCGTACGACGAATACGGACTTGGTGGAGAGTGGCAGCAGCAGTGGTAGCCTTAGTTTCTTTGGCTTGGTTGCTGTGGCCAGCCCCGCGCGAATACCAAACGGCTTACGGTGAACTACAACAGCTTACACTGCCTGATGGTACAGCTGTAGACCTCAGAGCCAATTCTACCCTTTGGTGGGAAGGAGATTGGGCAGCAGGCGGTATCCGCGAGGTGTACCTGGATGGGGAGGCCTACTTTCAAGTGACACCAGCTGCGGAGCACAACGGGATGGCCTTTGTTGTTAAGGCGGACCCCCTACAAGTGCAGGTGCTGGGAACAGGATTTAATGTAGTAAACCGCCCAGAGCGCACTACCGTAACCCTGATTGAAGGAAAAGTAGAAGTGCAAGCCTCAGGCGCTGAAAAGAGTGAGTTAAGACCAAATGACCATTATATCTGGCAAGCAGCAAGCCAGCAAGATGAAATTCAGACCATTGCCGAGCCCAAGTTCTATACGAGCTGGCGAGAGCAGGTTTGGCATTTTGAACAAACACCATTACGCGAAATAGCTCAACAACTGGAGCATGACTACGGCAAAACTGTTGTCATTGAAGATGCTCAGTTGGTAGAAAAGAAATTGAGTGGTTCGGCACCCGCCAAGAATTTGGAAAGCCTGGTAAAGGGAATTACAACTTCCTTGGGAATTCAGGCTGAAATCAAATCGGATCAAATCATTTTCACCCCATAGGATCAAACAGCCCCAATAAAGAGCTGCCCCGAATTACAAAAAATAATCTGACTAGCCATAGTCCATGGTAGGTGACTCCCCTTTTATCACCTCCTGTTGGAAAGAACGATGGTGACGCCTATTTGGAAAGTACAATTTGGCTCAATAGGCTAAGGGATAGATACTGGTCTGCAGTGTCCTGGGATGTTTATGCCCGCACTACAAGACTGGAATGCCAGATTAAATGACCACTAATGTATATGGGATCAATTACAAGGCGGTTTACTACAGTTTTGGCAGCGTGGCTGCTGACTTTGGTAGTGGTGTGTCCGCTTTGTGCCCAACAATCAGTGGATACCATCAGCATATCGCTGGAAGCAGGACTTCAGCAATTGGAGGAGCGTCATGGCTCGGCCTTTTTATACGAAGCCCAACTTCTACGGGGACAACGCATTCCTACCGCTTGGCTCACGGAGACAGATCGTTTAGAAGATATCTTGGATAAGATCAGTGAGGCGACATCTTTAGATTTTACCGCTATCGAGGAAGGCTTCTGGGCGGTCCAGCCCCGGCATCCTTATGGCCAAATTCGGGGCTACGTGTATGATCAAGACGGGGAGCCATTGATTGGGGCATCTGTTTTTCATCCTTCTAGTCAACGCGGTACGCCTACCAATTTGGCCGGCTACTATGAGTTGTGGGTTCCCGCCGGTGAGTTGAGTATACAGACCAGTTATATCGGATTCCAGACAGTGGATACGCTGCTTTGGGTGCCTTTTGGGCAAAAAGAAGAGCTTGACTTTTATCTGCCCAGTAGTATAGATCTCACAGAAGTAGTAGTGCTGGGGAGTACCCCAAAATCGCTCTCCTATTTAGCTCCTGATAGCCCCGCTGAACAGTTGCGGGTGGAAGAGGAAACCGCACGCTTACCGATAGCAGATTTAGGGCAACTGCTGCAATACGCTACTCCTTCTTTCCATTCTACCTACCAAACGTTGAGCGACGGTACAGACCATGTTGATCCTGCAGCGCTGCGTGGTTTAGGGCCAGATCAGTTGATCGTACTTATCAATGGTCAAAGGCGTCACACTTCGGCTCTGGTAAACGTCAACAATACCGTGGGCCGAGGTAGTGTAGCTACCGATCTGAATTCCATTCCACTATCAGCAATAGAACGGGTTGAAATTCTACCCGATGGTGCTACCGCACAATATGGATCGGACGCCATAGCGGGGGTGATTAATATTGTGCTCAAGGAAGCGGATGCGCCATCCTCTGTTCAGTTGGCTTCGGGACTTACCGCAGCTGGTGATGGCTTTCAAGTTGGGGCCAGTGGCCATTTGGGGCATCATTCAGAACGGCATAATTGGCGCCTGAGTTGGCGCTTGGATAGCCGAAGTGCCGTGAACCGGGCCGGAAATTATACAGGGGCAATTTTTGGTGATTCTCGTGATCAACGAGCAGATTCTGTGGCTGCGTTTTTTGCCCAAACCGGTTTTGCTGATCAACGCGTAATGGAGGTGGGGAGTGCTGCTATCCAAAATTTTGGCTTTCTGTTTCAGCACGAACGTAAAGTAGTAGCAGAGGGAGAAGTATACCAGTTTGGCGGTGTAAACCTGCGTCAGGGGCATTCACGCGGATTTTATCGCTTCCCTTATCAGACCCGTAAGCAATCGGGCTTGTACCATTGGGGTTTTTCACCTGAGATTCATCCGCAAATTTTTGATGCCTCGTGGTTGGTGGGCTGGCGCCGGAAATTAGGTGATTGGCACGTTGATTTTAATCAGAATATTGGCGGGAATCAGGTCAGTTTTATTATTGAAAACTCTAACAATGCCTCCCTCGGTTTACAGTCTCCTACCACAGCCAACGCAGGTAGTCTTTTGTACGGACAATTGATCAGCAAAGGTGATGCAACACGAGTTTCTAAGAATGGCCGAACGGCTTGGCATGTTGGCCTACAGTGGCGCAATGAGTTATTTAAGCAGACGGATGGTGACGAATGGAGCTGGAAAAATTACAGCTATGACGGGATCAATCCACCACATAAAGAAGGGGGGATACAAGTGTTTCCGGGGTACCGTCCTACTCATCGCACCAGGAATTGGCGCTCCTCCTTATCTGCCTATGTATTGCTTAATCACCACTTCAATGATCAGTGGCGTTACGCGGTTGCTGTTCGGAGTGAAAGTTGGGAAGAAATAGGGACTTTCCTTACGGGCAAGCTAGCAGTCAGCCGCATCTGGCCTTCGGGTTTACGGATACAAACAGTGCTGAACTCGGGCTTACGTCCTCCGTCTCTTGGGCAGGCCTACTTCAGTAGCCAAAGCTTACAGTTTATTTCCGCTGGAGATAAGCTGATTGGGGCGGAAATAGCACAGCTCAATAGTGAACATCCGTTGGTGACTGACCTGTTGGGACAGCCGTTGCAACCGGAACGCTCTTTTAATTACTCGCTTCGCCTACATTGGCCAATAGCAGAAAACAAGACGTTTAGTGCGACGGCCTATCGCATCAATATTCAGGATCGCATTGTACTGGGGAGTCAGTTGGATGGGCGTGATCACAGCATGCTATATGATCTTTTAGAAACTAATGACTTGGATAAGGTCCAGTTCTTCTCCAACTCCATTGAGACGGCTACCTGGGGGCTTGATCTGGGCTATGAACAACAGTGGTCCGTTGGCGTCAATGATGAGCTGCGTTTGCGACTTGTTGGTAGCATTAACCGAACTCGATTATCGGGTATTAAGCTACCTGAACCACTGCAAGGCTTAGAGCATATAGTCTTTAATCGCCAGGATCAGGCTCGCCTGGAGTATGCCCAACCACAGAGTAAGGCGATTGCCCAGTTGAGTTGGTTCCATCAGCAGCTAAGTATCAATCTACAGTCCACCCGTTTTGGTCGGGTGACCTATCGGCATCCCGCTGATGGGCAGTCCGACAATTGGATATATAACGGCTATACCGGGGCGGTTGAAACTCGAGATCAGACTTTCAGTCCAAAGTGGATTACTGATCTGGCACTACAATGGCAGGTGCGAAAGTACTTAAGGTATGGCCTACAAATTCGCAATGTTTTTGATGTCTACCCTGACGAACACCAACACAGCGCTAACACGAACGACGGTACTTTTCGCTACAGTCGCTATGTGCAGCAGTTCGGTGTTTGGGGGCAGCATTTTTTGATCAGCTGCCAATTTAGTTGGTAAGTGATAACTGCAATTTTTCACCAAATTCAGAAGTTATGAAACGTTTTTATCTACTTTTCTTATGCCTGTTTAGCCTGCTGGTTGTCCAGGCGCAGAATGGTACTATCAGTGGTGCAGTAGTTGATGGTGATGAGCCATTGATTGGTGTGTCCATTAGTGTAGACGGGACATTGTCGGGAACAGTTACTGATTTTGATGGTAATTATACCCTTGATCTACCTCCAGGGAACTACAAGCTTGTGGCAAGTTATGTGGGCTATTCTACCATTGCCCAAAATGCCACGGTAGTAGCCGGAGAAAATACTACGCTGGACTTCAATATGTCGGAAGGGGTTCTGATTGATGAAGTAGTTGTAACGGGTACACGTGCGTCTAACCGTACAAATCTGGAATCGCCGGTTCCGGTAGATGTAATTAATGTAGGAGAGCTCATTTCCAAGTCTCCGCAAGTAAACATCAACCAAATGTTGAACCAAACGGCACCCTCATTCTCATCAAACACCCAGACCATCTCCGACGGTACGGACCACATTGACCCTGCTTCCTTAAGAGGATTGGGGCCTGACCAGGTACTGGTATTGGTAAATGGAAAGCGCCGCCACACGACCTCTCTGGTAAATGTGAACGGAACCTTTGGTAGAGGTAATGTAGGTACGGATTTGAACGCTATTCCCGCCGCTGCAATCTCCAACATTGAAATTCTGCGGGATGGCGCTGCCGCCCAATACGGAACGGATGCAATTGCCGGTGTAATCAATATTCAACTCCGCCAAGATGTCAATCAATTGGCGGTCAACTTAACTACGGGTGCCAACTTTACCGACGGCATTGGCCCATTCGGTGGCGAAGAAAGAAGTGCCGACGGTGAAGTAGTAAACCTTGGTCTGAACTACGGTTTGCCACTAGGCGATAATGGTGGCTTCATCAACTTTACGGGTGAATTTAACTACCGCGGGAAGACCAGCCGTATGCAGGAGTTCAGAGGTCAGATTTTCAATGCCTATAACGGTATTGAGCGCATTGCCCGTGCTGACGGTGCCGATGTAAGTAATTTGACCTTAGATCAGATTCAGACTTATGCGCAAGATGTTACTTACCTGGACAATAGCACCTTACAAGCGCTTAATGATCTGACGGACCTCAGCGGCTTAGCGGGTGTATTGGATTTTGACGTAACCGAAGAAGAATTGGCAGCTCGCGACCAAGTGCGTAGCGATTACAACATGCTCGTTGGACAATCGGAAGTACGTGGTGGTAAGTTCTTTGCCAATATGGTTATTCCGGTAGGTGATAATGCCGAAGTATACAGCTTTGCTGGAGCTAGCTATCGCCGGGGCTGTTCTGGTTGTTTCTACCGTTTGCCCGCGCAAAGCCGTACCACAACGTCCATCTATCCAGACGGAACCGTACCCCGGATCAACTCTAATATCACCGACCGGAGTTTTGGTGTGGGTATTCGCAGTATGATTGGTTCTTGGAACGCCGACCTCAGTACCGTTTATGGTTTCAATGAGTTCTTATTCAATATGACCAATACGCACAATGCCACAATTGGCAGTAGTTCACCTACGGACTTTGATGCGGGGGGTCATGACTTTACCCAGTCTACTTCCAATTTTGATCTTTCTCAGTACTTCGACGGTGTTCTGGGAGAAGGTGTAAACGTAGCCTTTGGTGGTGAGTACCGCGCAGAGAATTTCGGTATTACTCCGGGTTCTGAGCTATCGTATGGCAACTATGACATCAATGGTAACCTCGTAAATCCGACCACTCCGGATGAATTATTAGTACGCGATTACTTCGGTCGTAACCGACCATCTGGTTCCCAGTGTTTTGCTGGTTTCTTGCCAACTAACGCCGTAGATGCACGCCGCTCCAGCGCAGCTTTGTATCTAGATACGGAATTTGACTTTACGGAGGCCTTTCTCATTGGAGCGGCACTTCGCTTTGAAAACTACTCCGACTTTGGTTCCACCTTCAACTACAAGTTAGTGGGGCGTTATAAAGTGAGCAATAACTTTGCCATTCGTGCGGGTACTAGCACGGGCTTCCGGGCACCATCCTTGCACCAGATTCACTTCAGCCGTACCTCTACTATCTTTAGCTTGGTAGATGGAGTTACGGTACCACAGGAAGTAGGGGTGTTCTCCAACACTTCCCGGGCCGCCGCTTTGCTGGGTATTCCTGAACTAAAAGAAGAAACTTCACAAAGTATTAGTGCGGGTTTCACGGCTAAGTTTCCTGAAGCTAGCTTACGCCTCACCGTAGATGCCTATCAAATTGGTATTGATGATCGTGTAGTATTGACCGGGCAGTTCCAGCCAGGTGACGATGAAGAACTACAGAACATCTTTAATCAGGCCGGTGCAACTCGTGCGGCCTTCTTCGCCAATTCGATTAATACGACCTCACAAGGACTTGAGATCGTAATTGCCCATTCTGCCCGCTTTGGAGGTGGAGCTGTTCTGCGTAATGATCTGGCTGCTATTTTCTCGCAAACTACTTGGGATCAGGAAGACGGTATTAATGCTTCTGACATCTTGAAGGAAAAAGGTTTAGTAGAAACCTACTTTGACCAAACCAGTCGTATTTACCTGGAGCAAGCTGTGCCAAGAGTAAAGCTGAGTCTTGGTAACACCTTGACCGTTGGCGACCTGACCGTTTACTTGCGTAACACCTATTTTGGTGAAACGACAGAAGCTACCAATGCAGACATCTTCAACGATGATCTGGAGCTGGAGCCAGACGCGACCATTGACCCCTACAACGACGCTAAGATTGTGACGGACTTGTCCTTAGGTTATAACATTGGTGAAAACCTTAACTTCACCGTAGGTGCCAATAATCTGTTGGATGTTTTTCCAGATGAAGCAGACCCTACGTTCCAGTCGAGTGGTCGTTTTCTCTATTCCCGTCGCTCGCCACAGTTCAGTTTTGGTGGACGCTACTTGTTTGCTCGCGTTGCATTCACACTGAAATAGACTATAGCCTAGTTCGCTAGGTTCTACGTTTCCCTAAGGGAAATAAAACCACTCCGGATCCTGAGGGCGCCTCGTCTAAAATACTTGGTGTTCTTAGGTTTCTGGGGTGGTTTTTTTATGGTTGAATTGGTTGAGCCTACGGCTCTGGTTAGTGGAATTAGTTGGGTTAGTTGAATTAGTTCTTATGTGCCCTTCTATGCCTTATATGGTTCAAAATCTACCTGGGTGTTCTTAGGTGCCTGGGGGGTTTTTATGGTTGAATTAGTTGAGCCTCCGGAATCGGCTCTGGTTAGTTGATTTGGTGAATTTAGTTGGATCTCCTTCGCAAAGCTGCGGTGGTCGTAGAATTATGTAGGTAGAATGTGGTTCAAAGAGCGCTTGGTGTTTTTGGTGTATTTGAGTTATGCGTTTATCCTCTTAAATGCTCTTCTATGCCTCATATGGTTAAGACCTCAGCCGAATCTTCCACAACTATTGTAAGAAAACCCACGTTCATGTTACTAAAGCAATGAAACTGCTGCGGCAGTGATTATTTTAGCCCAATTACTTAAGTAAATGAACATGAAGTTATTATTCCGACTGGTTATCTTAGAAGTACTGGTTTTTATGGGTGTAGTGCTGAGTGCACAACCAGACACCAAACAGTACGCTCCGACTACAGATGAAAACAAGCTCCTCTGGGAAATTACCGGTAACGGCCTTGCCACACCGAGCTACCTTTTTGGTACAATTCACATGATCCCTACTGATGATTTCTTCTTGACGGAGGGTGCAAAATCGGCCTTTGCCAGTAGTACGCGGGTGGCCTTTGAGATCGATACCGAGGAGATGACAAACCCTGCGGCTATGATGAGCCTCATGGGGCAGATGTACATGGCCAATGATACCGCCCTATCTGATTTACTATCGGATGAAGACTATAAAATGGTCTCAGATCATTTTGATGAACTGGGCTTGCCGATGATGTTTATGGGGAAGATTAAACCTATGTTTTTGACGGTTTTGGCTGGCGAAGATATGAAGGACATGAAGCCTGGTGAAGGTGGCTTGGGTGGTATGTTTGGTGGAGAAGGTATGAAGAGTTACGAACTGGAGCTGACTGATATGGCTAAGGATGCCGAAAAACCAATTGTTGGTCTCGAGACTGCAGAATTTCAGATGAGTCTTTTTGATAGTATTCCCTACCAGGCGCAAGCCCAAATGCTAGTGGAAACGATCCGTTCTGAGCAAGAGGCTACCGAAGAGGAAAAGGAGGATGGAGCTTTAGATCAGATGATCAAGCTTTATACGACTCAAGATATCGTAGGAATGCAGACGATGATGAGTGATGATCCCGCAGGTATTGGCGGCTACGAAGAAATACTTCTACTGAAGCGCAACCGCAATTGGATACCCGTGATGGAAAAACTGATGACGGAAGAAACCGTCTTTTTCGCGGTCGGTGCGGGGCACTTGGCTGGTGAAGAGGGCGTCATCGCATTACTCCGTAAGGAAGGATATACGATGACACCGATCCAGGAATAAGAAAATAGCTGGTAGTCGGTTACTCACTTTCGAATGACCGACTACCTTGCCTAAATACCAACTTTCCTTCCGCGTTAAGTTGTAGGTATACATCCTGCTCACCGTAGGCGAAGCCATCAATAAATAGTCCACTCTTAACTGGCCATGCTATTATGCTAGCCGGTAGAGTATGGGTCAAAGGGCTAGTGCTCGTATCAAAAATGCCCTGTATTTTATCTTCCTCGTTGAAATAAATGGAGAAATCAACGGTCCCGTTCTCGCAGAACATGCGAAACTTAGCCTCTCCATTGTGCTCTTCAAACAGGACGCTATTCTGCCATTCTCCCATGCCCTTCATGATACTGTTCATCCCCAATTTTACAATGCCCAGATGGGTGAGAGTTTTCATTGTGCCATCGCATTCACGCGCGAAGCGAGAAAATCTTTTTTGGGTAAGCCCATCTATAGCACGGGCCGCTCGTTGGCGTAAGGGTGTTGATAAGGGGATGGGCGTCTGATAGACGAAAACCAAGGGGCTTATGGAGTCCGTTCTTACCTGCCATTCTCCGTTATTTTCTTCTACGTAAAACTGGTGTTCTTCCGCAAAGGTATATGTTCCTGCCAGTGATAGACCAATATCGGAGGTGGGTAGGGGTAAGGCAATTGCTTCTTGGCCTTGTACCATTTTTATGAGTTGAAAATTAGTGGTCCTTATGAAATCTTCACTATGCCCCATCAGCATAAGTTCCTCGTGGGTTTGGTTAGTGAGTAGTATACTGACTACCTCCGTTTGGGGTTCGTAGATCATATCGCAAGTATATCCCATTATTGTACCATCATGGTGATGGTACTCCCGACCATCTTGCTCGAGTATCTGCCAACCATAGGCGTAGTAGTTGCGGCCATTTGTTAATTCATGGCGAGCAAAATAGGCAGTTTGGAGTGTCGGCGTAAGGAAGCCTTCCTGATGGATAATTCGGTTCCAGTGCGCCAGGTCTTCCACTGTGGAGAATATACTGCCAGCACCAATTAGCCAGGATTCATGGTAGAGCGGCGCAGCTTTGCCTTGTTGTTGCCCATAACCATAATGGGGGTGCGCCAGCATGCTTGTTGCTGGAGCACCATGAGAGGTATGCTGTAGGCCATAGGGTTGGAAGATATGTTCTTCCATGAACGCCCCATAAGGCTTTCCGGATACGGACTCAATGATTGCTGCTAACAGGACGTAGCCAGAATTGTTGTAACTGTATTTTTTGCCGGGTCTGTTCAATAGCTTCAGATCTCTGAAGTAGGCCACTAATTGCGGCAGCGAAATGGCATCTTCCTCCGGGAAAACGTGATCCAACCCATGCCCAAATTGCAACAAGCTCGGAATACCTGAGGTGTGTGATAATAGGTGGTGTACCGTGACGTTTCGCCACCGTTTTGATGCATAATTACTTAAATAGCTGTTGATGGGTGCGTGTAGCTCCACCTTTCCCTCCGCTACTAAATGGAGGATAGCGGCAGCGGTAAACTGCTTGGATAATGAGCCGATATTAAAAATGCTCGAAACCTGATTGGGTAAGTGTTCAGCATAATCAGCACACCCGTAGGCTTCTGATAAAAGAACAGAATCTCCTTTTTGTACCAGTGCCACACCTGATAACCTACCGTACGCTTCGTAGGCATCTAGCAGACGCCCCATTTTGGTAGTAGGTTGAGCTAAAAGAATTGACGTGGTGGTTAAACCAACAATGAAAAACCAATAACGAACTAACATATGCCTCATTTTTGCGCAAAAGAGGTGTGGTCAGCAATGGTTAGCAAATCTTTTACGTGAACGCCCAATTATGGTATGGAAAGACTCAGTTTATAGCTATTTCGGGGATATAGTGCATGTTGTGGGAAATACGGTTGATGATCCCTAATTATCGGTTGTTGCCAAAGTAGTTCAATCCATATTGAAGAAAATAGTGTAGGTTTCAGTATGCGAAAATGGATTTTGCATTTGATGATTTGGTTGGTTGCGTACCAATTAGTCAATTTCAGTACGTGGACGATTGGTGCTTACACCGCGGGCACACCTGGCTATTGGCTGGTGTCGGCTTATGGTGCTATTTTTAATGCCATCGTTTTTTACGGGCACGCGTATTTTTTAATTCCTCGTTTTCTGAACCGGAAATCTTGGCCGGTGTATCTGGGAACAACGATCTTGCTGGTGGGAGCGACTTCGCTACTTGAATCCTGGATTGACTTTGCGCTTACCCCACATTATGTCTCTTCCTATTTGGCCGACTTTTCCGAAATCCTTTGGGAAAGCGTATTGACCCATACCGTTTTCTTTCTTTTCCTATCTCTGTTATACCGTTTTAGTATTGATTGGTTTACGCACCAACAACTTCAACGCGAGCTGAGGGAGGAAAAACTGCGGGCGGAGTTGTCTTTTTTGAAGGCACAGATCAATCCACATTTCCTGTTTAATACTCTTAATAACCTATTCGCCAGTTCCCAACAGGCTGGAGATCATGAAACGGCAGCGGGCATTGCTCAATTAGTAGATTTGATGCGCTACATGCTGGAGGACTCCGAGGCGGAACTTGTTGGGTTGACTAAAGAAATGCAATTTTTGGAGGCCTATATAGACCTGCAAAAGAGAAGACTGGCAGCAGGCGACCCTGTACAAATTACGTTTACCAAGGAAGGTGAAATGACTGATCGTCAGATTGCCCCACTGCTGCTCATCCCCTTCGTAGAGAATGCCTTTAAACATGGCGTGAGATTTTACCAACCCTCGTCAGTAGACATCCGTTTGAAGATGAACGCCCAGCGGTTGGATTTTGTGATAGTCAATACCATACACCCACCTGACCGGCAAGCTGTAGTTAAGGAAAATAGTCTGGGGTTGAAGAATGTGAGAAAGCGCCTGGAGCTGCATTATCCGGGCCGCTATCAATTAAAAACTGTGGAGGATAACGAATATTTCACCATTCATTTAACGCTAGACAATTTACCGTCAAGGCCATAAACTATGCGAAGTGTAATTATTGAAGACGAAGCTCCGGCACTCCAAATAATGGAGGCCTATGTAGATAAGACTCCCATGCTGGAGCTGGTAGCTAGTTTTCGAAATCCCATGGAGGCCGTCCGTTTTTTGCAAGCTGGAGAAATCGATCTTCTCTTCGTTGATATCAATATGCCCGAACTGAACGGTATGGACGTAGTGCGATCGCTTACGCGACCTCCTCTCGTGATTTTTACTACTGCCTATTCACAATATGCTGCGGATAGCTACGAACTCGATGCCATAGATTATCTGCTCAAACCCATTCAGTTTGATCGATTCTTGCGGGCGGTTAACAAGGCAGTACAGCGATTGAATGATAGGAATAAACCGCCTCTACCTTCTGCACCAGATTCCTCTGCTGCTGACCGATTCTTCGTTAAAAGTGGCCATAAGACCTTTCAGGTTAATACTGCTGAATTGCTCTACATCGCTTCTGAAAATAATTACGTTAGGTATGTTACTTACAACAAGGAAATACTGAGTTTGGACAGTTTAAGTCAACTGGAAAAGCAACTGCCAAACGATCAATTCATCCGAGTTCATAAATCCTTTATTGTTGCCATATCTCAGATTGATACCTTACAAAAGGAGTTTATCACTATTCGAGCTAAGCGTATCCCTATCGGTCGGGCGTATCGACGGCGTTTCTTTGATCAGATTGATAAAATGGGAAGAAAGGGTGGCTAGGAAATAGCAGAGGCTTCCAACTGATATAACTTGGAAGCCTCTTGACAATATTTGAACTGCTTACTGAAGAGCAATTTGAAGCGTTATTCAATTACATCGATTTCGTGCGCCTGAATCACGTCTAGCTCAGTTCCGCCAAGATGTACAAAGGCTACGATATGGCATTCTTCTGCTACCCACGATGGGTCGAGTGTAACGGAAAGCGAACGATTGATGACAGAACCAGCACTTAGCGATTCGTTTAGTACTTCACCATCAAAGGAAGTTACAGCAGTACGGAATACATGCTTGTGTTCGTAGTCTACTTCTATACCAGCGGGCGTTAGCTGTGGGTCAATGACGTTGCTTTCAGTGATGTACACCGTCAAACGCACATCTTCGAAGTTAACCGTCTCATCAACGTATAAATCCGTATCGATATCAACCGCTCCTGTTGCATCATTATAAGTACTGTTTAAGTCGATTCTCATTATTGGATCCTGTTCCAACTCTTGAGCTATATAACCAGCCCAGGTCAATTGGGCAGTTTGACGGGTTTCTTCTCCTTCAAATTGACGGCGATTCACTACAGCTGTAGGGAAACCGTTAGGCTGATCTAAGAAGTCAAGAATAGCCGTACCAGTAGAGTTCGATAAACCTGAGTCGCTTTCGGGATAGAGCGGTGACGCGAAGAAACCGGCATGAATAGATACTGCCACTAAGCGTTCTCCGTGCACGCCTAGTAGTGCCTCAATAGCTTCACTAGCAGCTGGGCAGTTTACGCAGCGAATCCCAGTAAATTCTTCAATAATGACCTGCCGCTTTTGTTCAGAAACGGGACCACCTCCACCGTTGTTTCCACCACCAGGATTCAAAATGGGCGGCACCTCTTCACAGCCAAAGGCTAAGAGAATAAAGAGTGCGAAAAAACTGATACTTAAGTATTTTTTCATCATGACATCATGAATTTAGCGTAGTTGAATGCGTAGAGCACACTATTTAAAAACTAGTATTTGTTGAAAATTTCACACCGCTGAAGGCAGGCTCCAATCGGCAAATACCACCAGTACATACTACCCCTTCTACCTGTTTTACATAACTCAGTGCCAAACGTGTTGGCCCAGTAGTATAATATACATCAAAACGCGGATAGTGCAAAGATTGCCGCTCGCCACTATCGTCAATAGGCGAGTTCTTTCCCGGATCGATGTTAAACATATCGGAGGCCGTGAGGGTCCAATTGCGCCCCAGGGAGACTTCCACTAAAGCAAAAACCCAATCACCATAATCCTGTTTGACGCCCGCTTTTTCATCATCTCCGGTAACCATATACTGCCCCTCAAAACGGATGTTGTGGCTCCGGTCAAGCTTGTATAAGAAATCGAAGTATGGAATGACAGTTTCTACGATGGGTACTTGTGGTTTAAATTCGAAACGCTCTTGATTGTAGTTCTGTAACTGCAAGCCACCAGTGAAGGTCCACAAGCGCTTATGCTTATATAGTATCTCCGTGAACAGCTCGCGGTAGAGTTTTATGCCGTCTAGATCGTCAATGTAAGAGTAGTTGACGTTGAAACTCAGTTTGCGGCTGGGGGCGTAGCGGATATCAGCCTGAAAGGCCATTTCCGCCAGTTCTTGCGTGGCGGCATTATAGCGTGCGTTGAGGCGGTAGGTGTTTATGCGGGCCATTGGTGGCAGGAAGTTGACAAGCCCCCGGTTTAATTGGGCTTGCGGACGGGTGCGGAAACTGAAGTTTTCCGTGCGCTTAGCCTCCAAAGTAATACCCCATTTGGGTGGCGCAATACTCAAGCTGGAGTAGAGGACAGACCCAGGTTCAAAGATGAATTTATCACCAACGATTTCTTGTCCGTCACGAACGATCACACCAAAGGGATCGTTCATTTGGTCCTCTGTCTTATAGGCTCCTTCTACGTACCAGGAAAATATTCCGGATGAAAGGGTATTGTACAAGCTAAAAGCGTAAGCATTATACTTGGGTATGAAGAGGTCTTCTTCAGGGTAAAGGTTCAATGTCGCCACCAGGTTGTTCATGGTGGCATCATCGAGCGTACGTGCTACTACTCCAAAGCCGGGAGCCATCGTCCAGTTAGAGGTTGTATCACCCTGCACAAAGCCTTCGATGTTTAGGCCACGAATGACCGAATCATAGGTGTCAAATTGCTGCTTTTGGCGGCCGGTGAAGCCCTTTATGTTCCAATTCTCTGAAAGTTCGTAGTCTACCTTTAATCCGTACAGTGCATTATCAATCAAGAGAGGCCGTTGCTCAAAAGAGCGGAAGATGATACCGCTGCCAACCTGATCATAAATGTAGCCGGCTTCAAAGCCGAGGCGGTCGATCTTTTTGCGCACGTACCACATACCTATACCCTGATCGGTATAAGAGCCAGTGGGGTTGAGCAAGTTAGAGTTGTTGAAAAAGTCGTAGCGGATACCAAAGTCAAAGCCCCAATTACTGTAGTTGAGGTTGAGCCAACCCTCGCCACCAAACTTTTGACGATCATACTGAGGGATGTTTGCGGCACCGATGAGTGAGTCGCGAATGAAGAAGTTGGCATTGGTTTCCAGGCTTCCAGAGAGGCGTCCGCCGCCCTCTTGTGCCACTGCTGGGGCAGCAGCACAAAGTGCCAATATACAGATGATGTAAGCGTAGCATTTCATGTTGAAAAGGTGGTTTCGTTTTGCAACGATGTTTCTTAAAGTAGTCTTAAAGTCACTCGTATTCACTTGATTCAGTGGGTCATTAGCGTTACAAATCGGCTATATTTGCGTCGAAATGGTAAATTTCTGGCAATATTGCGGACAAGAATCTGGCTGACCAAAAATTTCTTCAAGTTAGTCTTTCATCCAACAACAAAAAAATAGCACTGATGCGTTTATCGATTTTCTTTACGCTGGCCCTACTATTAGGTTTCACTAGTTTGCAGGCTCAGCAACAAATTAGTTCTGCGGATATCAAGACCCTAAAAGGAGAGACGGTTGACTTGGCGGATATCATCAAGGATGCAGACTTAACAGTAGTAAGCTTTTGGGCAACCTGGTGTAAGCCATGCCAAGCTGAACTAGATGCCATCGCTGACCTTTATCCTGATTGGCAGGAGGATCTAAATGTTCAATTAGTAGCAATTACCATTGATACTCAGCGACAGTTGAGTAAGGTGCCGGGGCTGTTGAGCACCAAAGGTTGGGAGTATGATGTGTACTCCGATGCCAATAACGTACTCAAGAATCAGTTGGGCTTCCAGGCCATTCCACAGACCTATGTAGTGGACGGACAAGGGAATATCCTCTACAATCACTCTGGCTATACTGCTGGTGATGAATATGACTTGGAGGATAAGCTAAAGGAACTAGCTGGCGATAAGTAAGCGATTACTTCGGTTGTTGCTTTCTAATCAATACATAACTTAACACTGATAATGACAGCAGAAATTCTGACAGATAAGGGCCTGATGAAGGTCGAATTTTATGAAAGTGATGCGCCCAATACGGTAGCTAACTTTGTGAAATTAGCGAAAGACGGCTTCTACGACGGCCTAACTTTCCACCGTGTAATTCCAAATTTTGTGATCCAGGGTGGTTGCCCTAATGGTATTGGCAATGGCGGCCCCGGTTACAAGATCGATTGTGAGTTGGACGGCGATAATCAGTTTCATGACCGGGGTGTACTCTCTATGGCGCACGCTGGTCGTAATACCGGCGGCTCACAATTTTTTATTTGCCACAGCCGCGATAATACTGCGCATCTAGATCGCAACCATACCTGCTTTGGACGAGTTTTCGAAGGGGTGGATGTGATTGACGATATCCGCCAAGGAGACCGAATGCAGAAGGTCACGATCATTGAATAATACGGGATGAAAACCCGGAAATGAAAGAGGTTTGGCAAAGTTGCCAAACCTCTTTTTTTGTTATCATCAGGATCTGCTCTAGAGACCATCCAAGATGTCAGTTTCGATAGCGCTGGTTTTTGGTGCCAACCAGGGAAAGACTCGGGTGCTGTTGAAAAGCAGTAAAAAACACAGCGGTAATCCGAAACCGGCAAATATTGAAATGAGCGCCTGCACAGGTTTGCGCAATAAAAATTGCCTTTCTCTAAGAATCACGAAAGCAGCGACCAACATGATACCGATAAAAATGAGCGATATTAATACTACCGCCCAGCGTTTTTGCTTGAATAAGCCGTAACTGCAGACAATAGAGACGAAGCCACTTAGGAAGAAGATGGAAGTGAAAATTAATTCTTCCCAGCTCATGTATTCATACCTTTCTCGATAGTTCGGATTAAAAAGATTAAGAGATAGCGCCAAGAAGCCAAGTACAATTGAACCAGCAATGAGGCACAGCACGCCCAGTATCACTTCAGCAGAGAGTTTATTGCGAAACATGAATTATTGTTTTTGCTCCCAGGCGTCTTGGTCGAGGATTTCTTGCTGGCCTTCGCCTTGCAGCGCTTTCTGGAAATGGGGGAGTACCCAATTTACATTATTCAAAAATAACAAGGACCCAATAACGCTCCCGAGGATAGCAAAAGTAATACCGGCGGAAAGGATAGGGTCTCTTACCATATTATTGGGTGAGTTGATGAGGACTCCAAGCCAGGATATAGCTAATAGAATAAGGCCTGCCTGCACCAGATGACGGGCCCAAGACTTGCGGAAGGTCATGCCCAGTGCCCCTATGCAGAGGAAAGAACCGATCCCAAGGAAAGCAAAAAAGATAATAAGGAGGTCAAAAGGCCAATTTTGGAGACTAAATCGTGCCAGTTCGTCACCTGAAAAATCGTATTGTGCTAATTCATCCA
Organism: Bacteroidota bacterium; assembly: GCA_038528965.1. GTDB lineage: Bacteria > Bacteroidota > Bacteroidia > Chitinophagales > Saprospiraceae > Lewinella. Next base: position 133,402 of record JBCBEC010000012.1, read on the forward strand.
TGTACATTTCTCCGGCGCAAGTCAGAAAAAGTACGCCGAACGATAGTATAGAGGTACTGAATAGCGAGACGGGATGAAGTTGATTGCGTAGCAAGAGCGTATTATTTGATAAACCTGGAAGATTAGATGCTTAATTTACCATTTTCGGAGGGTAAGGAGCGGTAAATTTTCCTGATCCTACACAATTAGCGCAATATGTTAACGTTTTGGGAGCGAGAACATCATCATAACATCACGCTATGATCACTACATAGCGTACACCCTTTGGAGTTAGTACCTTTGTGTACTTTCCATCTTCAAACTGCTTAACACTATTATGAATTCAAAGAATGTATTAATCGCAGTAGTCGTTATTCTAGCTTTGGCTTTGATCGGCTCACTGATTTGGGGTTCTAGCAAAAACACCGAGGCACAGGAACTACAGCAGGACAACACAGAAGTAAATGAGGCCCTGGATGCAATGACCTCTTTGCGTGATCAACTGGCACGCGAGGTAGATAGCCTGGCCGGTGAGTACGACCTGCTAGCGTCCGAGAACGTTGAGCTAAACGGTCAACTAGCGGGTACCCGCGACGAGTTGTCTAACGCTCAAGCGGCATTGGGCCGTGCTAAGCGCAACGCAGCTGCGGAAATCAATGATCTTCGTGCTCAGATCGAAGAATTAACTTCCGTACGCGGCGAACTGCAAACCTCTATCGGCGCATTGGAATCTGAGAACGCCAACTTGCGTGAGCAAATGGGAATCCTGGAAACAGACCTGGCTGCCTCTCGTCAAGAAGCGGAGGAGTTGACTACCATGGCAACTTCTATGGAGGGCGAAATCCGCCAGTTGACTTACGAGAATTTTAAGGCGACTGCTTTCCAGATTTCACCGGAAGTTAAGCGCGGAAACGCAACTTCTAAGTCGAGCCGGGCACGTCGTATTGCTATGAGTTTTGATGTAGCTAACGTTCCCGCGGAATATCAAGGCCTTCGCCCAATCTATATTGTAATTACTGACGAGAAGGGAACACCTATTCCTCGTACCGATTACATTACGACTACGGTTAACGTTAATGGTCAGCCACAAAATATCATGGCTGTAGAAGCACGCGAGGAAAATATTGGTGAAAGCCAGCGTTTATCCTTTGCGCACGAACTAGAAGAGAAATTAGACGCGGGTTACTACCGTGTTACAGTATACACTGACGTCGGTGTGTTGGGATCATCCAACTTCCGTCTGCGGTAAAGGTTCCCCCTTAGTAACCGCTTTTGTCGTAATACCAGAATGGTCGTAATACTGATAGCGGGTGTAGAATACGGTTCTGCACCCGCTTGCTGTTGTGAGTCGTGAGGCTCGCAACAGCAAGCTCGTTGTAATTCTTCCGACTCCTGTTCGTTGTAAGTTGTTTTACTTTATTCGTAAACGGCTATTGAGCAAACTTGATTTGCTCATAAATGCTTGCTAAAGGAATTTCGATATCTAGAGAGTGGATTTTGAATAGATATGTAAGTTCATTTTTTCGTGTGATTTTCCAAAGGTTGGACTGGCGCTCATAAATATCAATCTGTGCCTGATATTGATCAATGAGAATGTACTCCTTAAGAGTTGGGAGTTGTCTGTACGCAAAGAATTTATCGCCTCTGTCATAACTCTCCGTTGATTCAGAGAGTACCTCAATGATGATTACTGGATTAATGATAGCATTTTCCTCGATTGACGATCGTTCGAGTTCATTGCAAACGACCATTACATCAGGATAGACAAACTTGTTTGATGCTTCAATGTGAAGCTTTACTTCGCTATTTAGTACAGTACAGTTACTTCCTTTATTTCTTAATGCAAATTTTATCTCGCCGTATACGTTACCGCTAATTAGACCATGTTCGACTGTACCACCAGCCATTGCAAAAATCTTTCCGTTATGGTATTCGTAGCGGAGGTCTTCAGCTTGCTCAATTGCTACGTACTCTGCAATGCTTACATTATCTAATTTTTTGGCCTCCATTATTAGGCAATAGTTATTTATACAACCTTCAATTTACGGAAAAACGCTATAAAATTCTTGTTTACAATAAATTTTAGAACGGTAACTACGCCACCGCCTCCGCCGCCTGCATATCCGCCGCAGCCTCTTCCAATGTCTCACCTTCCTCTACTTCATCCTTCTCTACCCGAAGATTGTCGATAATAAATTCTTGGCGGGCGGGCGTGTTCTTGCCCATGTAGTAGGCCAGGACGCGTTCGAGATCGGTATCAGGGTCGATGACAACAGGGTCTAGGCGAATATTTTCGTTGATGAAGTCCTTAAACTCACCGGGTGAAATCTCTCCCAATCCCTTAAAGCGGGTTATCTCTGGCTTGCCACGTAGCTTTTCAATTGCTTTTTGTTTTTCCTCTTCGCTGTAGCAATAGAAGGTTTTCTGCTTATCACGTACGCGGAACAGAGGCGTATCGAGAATAAACAAGTGCCCCTGGTGCACTAGATCAGGGAAAAACTGCAAGAAAAAGGTCAGTAGTAATAAGCGGATGTGCATACCGTCTACATCGGCATCCGTAGCAATGACTACACGATTATAACGTAGGTCATCAATGGTGTCCTCAATATTGAGGGCGTGCTGCAGGAGGTTGAATTCTTCGTTTTCGTAAACGACCTTCTTGGTCAGGTTGAAGGTGTTCAACGGCTTACCCCGCAAACTGAAAACGGCCTGCGTTTGTACGTCTCGTGCCTTAGTGATAGAACCACTTGCGGAATCGCCCTCGGTGATAAAAATGGTTGTTGCCAACCGAATCTCTTCCGCCGTTTTTCTTGGGCCATCATTAAAGTGTGCCCGGCAGTCGCGTAGCTTTTTATTGTGTAGGTTGGCCTTCCTGGCTCGCTGGTTAGCCAGTTTTTTGATGCCGGCAATCTCCTCTCGTTCGCGCTTAGACTGCAAGATTCTTTTCTCCAAGGCCTTGGCCGACTCTGGGTTCCGGTGCAAGAAGTTGTCCAGCTTCTCATTGAGGAAATTCTTGATAAACGTCCGCACCGTAGGCCCTTTAGGACCAATATCTGTTGAACCCAATTTGGTCTTGGTCTGCGACTCAAAAACGGGTTCTTCAACTTTTACACTAACTGCAGCTACAATAGATCCGAGAATATCGCGGCGATCGTAGCTCTTATTGAAGTGGCGTTGTATTGTATCTACAACAGCTTCTTTAAATGCGTTGAGGTGGGTTCCACCTTGAGTAGTGTTTTGACCATTCACAAAAGAGTAATAGACCTCTCCGTATTGGCTGCCGTGGCTCAACGCCACCTCCATATCATCGCCTTTCAAGTGAATGATTGGGTAGCGTAAGGCCTCTACATTGGCTTTGCGTTCCAGTAGGTCTCGCAAGCCATTCTTACTGACCAGCGTCTTGCCGTTTACGATAATCTTGAGCCCGGCGTTCAGGTAGGCGTAGTTCCACAGTTGGTTCTCCACATAGTCCATGCGGTATTTGTACTTCTTGAAGACGGAATCGTCTGGTCGAAATACCATCAAGGTGCCATTGTCGTCCTTGCTTTTACCAATCTTGTGATCCTTAGTGATTTCGCCTTGCGAAAACTCAGCTACTTTGGTCTTACCGTCACGAACGGCTTGTACTCTAAAGTAATTTGATAAGGCATTGACCGCCTTGGTACCTACCCCGTTTAGACCTACCGATTTCTTAAAAGCCTTACTGTCGTACTTACCACCGGTATTGATTTTTGAAACACAATCCACCACCTTACCCAGTGGAATGCCCCGGCCATAGTCGCGGATACTTACCTCTCCTTCGGAAATATTGACTTCGATTTGCTTCCCATACCCCATGACGTATTCGTCAATAGAGTTGTCGATTACTTCTTTGAGTAAGATGTAAATCCCATCGTCCGCTGCCGAACCATCGCCTAATTTACCGATGTACATGCCCGGACGCATCCGGATATGCTCTTTCCAATCTAACGAACGAATGTTATCTTCTGTATAGGAAACTTGCTCTGCCATAATTCTATTTCACCGAATCTATTCTAGCGCTTATTTTCTGTAAAAAGAGGGAGAGTTTGCAACTAAAACCACCATTTTTACATTCTACACTAAGAACACAAATTTAACAAAACCGCCACTAAAACTGAAAACAAATTGTTAATTATTGTTTGGTAAACTAATTTTTTGCAGCATGCAACGCCAGCAGCATCTCCGTCACCCTGCCTTAGTGCCTCTGTGGAAAAGCCTAGAAAGAGATTGGTTGCTACAACTAACGGTAAAGCTTATCGTGCTTGTTAGTGCTATGATCCTCTTGGCAGTAGGTATGAATTCTTATCCCGCCGTGTTCATCCTCGGGACGCTGCTTACTATTGTCGGTAGCTGGCTTACGTTTCTGCATTTCCGTAAGAAGGGCGTTTTGGAAAAACTACAGGATCGCCTTTACGACGATCCTGGTTCGGTCATTTGGATTTATACTATTGTGCTAGAACATCATCCATTTGGCTTCCAGGTGAATGAGCGCGGGCTTATCTACTTCAAATTTGATGATGGTGACGAAATTAGTGCTTACCTGCCTCCTCGTAAATTGAAGATGATAACCAAAGTACTGCATCGTGCGCTACCCTATACGGTTTTCGGTTATACCAAAGAACGTGCAGAACAGTACAAGAAAGATCCAATGCTGATTAGCAAGTGGCAATTGTGATATTGGCTAAGCACGCCTCTCTTCTTCGTTACCGTCAATAACAACCTCAATTCCAATCAAAAATTCAATCGCGGTCACTACAAATTCTTGTGATTTTGATTGTATCACCCGGCAGAGCTTTACGCAGTTGGGCTATGGAAGTTTTACCTAACTATCCTGGCCAAACTAGTAGCGGCACATGGGTGTAACCTGCTGTTTGCTTGCTCTGGCTACGGTGGAAGAGGTCCTGGAAGAAATTACGCCGTGGTCGTACCAGTACCTGTAGATCAATATGATACATCAGGTTGAATCCTTCTAGCGCTTCCGTGGTATCATCCTCTTCAGATTGATGGAACATCACGGGTACTTCTTCTAGCTGGTTACTGAAGACGTCCACCATCTCCGCAAAGCTCATCTGTGTCTTCTCCTTTTCGTGCGCTACGATGTGCAAACAACGAATCTCCGGGTCTGCGGGGTAAAGGAATTCTCGCAAACGTAGCAGGTGTAAGACATCCGCCTGTTGGAGGTCAGTAGCAAAAGTAATCCGCTCAAAAGGAGCGTAGGAAGCACTAGCAGGTACGACCAGAACGGGCACGTTGGGATGGTCAATGATGTCCTTTGATACACTACTTATCCACCATGGTTTACCATCTTCACCGCGTGTGCCAACTACAATCAGATCCGCATCCTCTCTGGCAATCTCATTGACGGTCAGCCCCACCGGTCCCATCTCTACTTCGGTGCTGATTTCTAACTCGTTTTTCAGGGATTCACTCATGTCCGTGAGTACGTCCTGCGCCAACTTCTGCAAGTTGGTACGAGTTTCATCGAATAGTTTTCGGTTGACTGCTGGCACCGTATGAGGAATTTCCAGCATAGCATCTGTAATTGGCTCTAGTACGTGCAGTAAGTGCAACTTGGCCTCGTAGACGTCCGCCAGCTGGAAGGCGTAGCGTAGTGCATTTTCTGCAGCTGGTGAAAAGTCAAGGGCACATAAAATTTTCTGAATCTTTGTCATAATCCAATAGTTAATCCTCTGTACGGAAGATAGGCGCATGACAAAGGCAGTGGCCCGGTTGTTTGTCACCATAGGAAAGTGACTTTTGTCAAAGGACAAAGATTCGGATCGCGATAGCGAGCTTGAAAAGTAGCCAAATGGCAAAGCTACCCTCCATTACTTGAAACCAGTAGGGATCACGCGGAATAGGGGCCTCTGCTTTTTGCTCTCGTCGGTGGTGTAGCCACCAGCGCAAAGCCTCCAGGGGCAAGCTGATAGCTATTGGCAGGAGTACATCCGTGAGTACAGGACGGATAGAATAAATGCTTAGGGTACGGGTAAGCCAATACTCGAAACCCAGTTGCCCGAGGAGCATCATTGAAAGATACCAACAGGTTTTTAGTACCGGCCTTTGCGTAAGCTTGGTGGAATGCAGCTGTTTCTCCGCCAATTCCTCATCTAAGGGGGCTTTCATTACAGCACACTGGTGCGCCCTCCGTCTACCGTGATGTTGGTTCCAGAAATATAAGCTGCGGCTGGACTTGCTAAAAAGGCGATTACTCCACCTACTTCACGGGGAGCCCCGAAGCGTCCTAGTGGTACATTTTTTTTCATCTGGCCGGCCATTTCATCCGAACTTATACCGCGCTTGCCGGCCCAGGTATCAATCAAACTGAATAGGCGCCCCGTCTCTGTATAACCAGGCAGTAAGTTGTTGACTGTGATACCATCTGGTCCCAGCTCATTGGCCATCGTTTTGGACCAGTTGGCGACGGCTGCCCTCACCGTATTTGATACCCCAAGGTTATTGAGGGGAGATTTTACCGAAGTTGAAATGACGTTGATAATGCGCCCGTAACCTGCGTTGCGCATTCCTGGGGCACAAGCCTGCACCAGAATGTGGTTACAGATTAGGTGGTTGTGAAAAGCCTGCTGAAAGGCTTCTGGTGTAGCTTGCACGATGGGGCCCGCTGGTGGACCACCGGTATTATTGATCAGAATATGAATCGCTTTATTTGCCGTGAGTTGGGCAATCTTCTGCTGCAAGTCTTTGCTATCGGAAAAATCAGCTACCAGGAAATCGTGTTGTTGCCCTTTGCTTTGGTCCAACTCCTGAACGAGTTCTTCTAACACTGCTACCGAGCGCGCCATGAGTGTAACGTTTGCGCCAAGCATAGCAATCTCAATTGCTGCGGCTTTTCCAATTCCCTTACTACTCCCGCAAACCAGGGCGTTTTTTCCTTGCAAGTCTAGGTTCATATACGTTCTTTTTGGGCTACTTCTACAGCAGCGCGATAAAGATAGCGTTTTGGGCCTACTGCAGCCCATCATCTTTTGTAGTTTTGCAGCCAACTAAATCACACGCACCCCTTGGGCAAAACGTATTTCGCATCTGATTTTCACCTGGGCATCGACGGACGCCTGAGCAGCCAGGAAAGGGAACGGCAGCTGGTCCAATGGTTGGATATGGTACAGCAAGATGCGGATGCGATCTATTTGGTGGGAGATCTTTTTGACTTTTGGTTCGAATACAAAACCACGGTCCCCAAAGGCTACATTCGCCTGTTGGGTAAGCTAGCTGCTATCCGCGACGCAGATATTCCCATCTACCTCTTTACCGGCAATCACGATATGTGGATGTTTGATTATTTGGAGAAAGAGCTGGATGCGCCCATTTATCGCAAGCCTGTCATTCATGAGATTTATGGTAAAACCTTCTTCATTGGGCACGGTGATGGTCTAGGACCAGGCGATCACGGCTATAAGTTGCTCAAGAAGGTGTTTGCTAATCCTGTTTGCCAATGGCTATTTGCCCGCTTACATCCCAACTTTGGTATTTGGCTAGCGCAATTTTTCTCGGGAAAGAGCAGAGCCGCTAATCACGACGAAGATCAGTTTTACGGTGACGAAAATGAGTGGCTACTACAGTACAGCTGTCGTAAATCGGAACAGCTGCCACAAGTAGATTACTTCGTGTTCGGCCATCGGCACTTACCTATCGATTATGGCTTGCCAAATGGGCGGAGCCGCTATATCAATCTTGGTGAATGGGTAAACTTCAATTCCTATGCCGTTTTCGATGGAGCATCGTTAGAACTTAAGTTTTACGAGAACCCAGCAGGCGAAATTATTCAAGGTAGTTTATGAACCGTGCCGCTGTAAAATGCGCTTGCGAATCCGGCTTAATGATTCAGGTTTAACCCCTACATAACTCGCCAGATGGTATTGCGGTACACGCGCCAGTAGTTCGGGGCGATTTTCTAGCAAAGACAAGTAACGCTGCTCCGGTGAGGAGATCATATATTGGGCCATAGCCCGTTCCAGCTCGCCTAGCATTTCTTCTGATTGTTTACGACAAACGCTTTCGAAACGTGGGAATTGGGCAAAGAAGGCCGCTTCTCCTTCTGCATCTCCTAAGGTGACAAGTGTTTCTTCCAGGCACTCCAGATAAAACTGGCAGGGGGCGTTTTTCTGTTGTGGGGTGGTCACGTTTACAGGCTGCCCTTCGGTATAGAATCCTGTAGTTTTTTCTTCGCCATCCACTAGGTAGAACTTTCTCACACAGCCTTGAAGAACGAAATAGCACTCTGCAGTGGGGTAGTCTCCTTCCTCCGCTATAAAGGCTCCTTTAGGAAAGTTTCTGACTTTGATGCTCTCTCGTAGTACTTCTTCCTCCTCTGCCGAGAAGGTGGTCATTTCCCGTATGTACCCCAATAACAAGCGCGTAGCTTTATCTCGAGGGCTTTCCGGTTTGTGGATAGTATGGTACGATTTTGTCATGACTGTTAGCTAGGTGATTGAGCTACAAATTTCGGTCCTGATAGATGGAGTTCATCGTCTTTTCTATAAAGTGGATAGAAGAGTAGACTAACGATCAAACCCAGCGCTGAGGTGTGGTGGTGTACGTACGCTCTATAAGGAAATTAGCAGAACTTTAAGGTCGGTATACCAATACGAAAGCGAAATAAGCGTTATTATCTCGGAATGAAAATGTACTCCCTCACTCGTCTTCCGTCTCTGTTGCTACTCTTAACCCTTTGGTTAGGGAGTGGTAATACTGTTTATGCGCAAGCGGATAGCTTATGGCAGGAAACTTTCACGGTGCCGGGGGTAGAACACTTTGCGGTTGATCCATTACAACAATTACTTACCGTCGATACAGATGGGGTAATGGTTCAGTACAATCCACAAGGTCAAGCGCTCTTCCGCTACCATAATACCACTTTGGGTGAAGACTTCACCATTGATGCGACCGACCCGTTCAATATCCTCCTTTTTTATCTGGATCAGCAAACCGTCATCCTGCTGGATCGCACACTGAGTGTTCGGGCCAGTTTGGACCTGCGGAATACGGATATACTGTATGCAACGGCTGTTGCTCGCAGCCACGACAATAACCTCTGGGTATATGATGAACTGGCGGGACGTTTGTACAAGCTCAGTGCACGTGGCGATCTATTATTTACCTCCAATGATTTTCGCTTAAGCGAGAACCTTAGCGTTGGCCCCAGCCAGATTGTGCGCTGGGGAGATCGGATTGTACTTAATTTTCCTGATCGTGGTTTGGCTTTATTCTCCGTCTTAGGGCAATTGCAGGAGTGGTGGCCTATTCTGCAAGTGGAGGATTTATTTTTCCAATCCAAAACGCTCTATTACCGTCAATCAGGCAGCTATTATCGCAAGCAAATCTTGCAAGACCTGGTAGAGGTGATTGCCTGGCCAGAAGGTGAGCAACCTCAGACTTTTCTCCGACAACTGACCCGCCGTTATTTGCTACAGCCGGACGGTGTTTTGCGGGTTGAAGTACAAAAAGCGGTACCAATCGATCGTAACTAAGCTCTGATTTTAAACTTGCTCTTAGTAGATTTGCGGCAAATCAAGCAAGCTGGACAACCATCTTTAGTGGTAGCTGTTGTCCTATACGTTACCGAAATTTGATTCTAAATGAGCGATACGCAGTTTTACCCACTAAGTGTAAGTCAAGTAAAACAAGAAACCCGCGATACTGTCAGCGTATATTTCACTGTTCCTGCGGAACTGAAGGAGACTTTTACCTACATCCAGGGACAATATCTTACCCTACGGTTTGAAATTAATGGACAGGAAGAGCGTAGAGCGTACTCTATGAGTTCATCGCCACTAGAGCCCGAGTTGGCGGTATCTGTCAAGCGGGTAAGTGGCGGGAAGGTGTCTAATCATATCAACGATAACGTAAAGGCCGGTGATACCATTGAGGTAATGCCGCCCCAGGGACGCTTTTACACAGAATTGAATCCGGACCAGCGTAAGACGTACTACCTTTTTGGTGCCGGTTCGGGTATTACACCGCTCATTTCTATTATCAAAACCACGCTTGAGCAAGAGCCTCAAAGTAGTGTTTACCTCCTTTACGGTAGCCGAGAAGATGATCAGATCATTTTCCACCAGGAGCTCCAGGATTTAGCTAAGCGTTACGAGGGGCAGTTTGATGTGGAGTTCATTGTGAGCCAGCCACGCAAAGAAAAAGGGGGTTGGTTTAAAAAATCTACTGTTAACTGGGCCGGTCGTGTAGGGCGCATTAATTCGGTAGAAATCCAGCGCTGTATGGACGAATTCCCGGTGCAAGGCAAAGGTGCAGAATACTTCATCTGCGGCCCTGGGGCCATGATCGACGCAGTAGAGGCAGCGCTCAAAGACCAGGGGATAGCGAGTAGCAATATCCACAGCGAACGCTTCGTCAATGCTGCTGAAGCAGCAGCGGCGGCGGCTAGTGCAGGCGGAAGTTCAGCCGGTGCCGGTAGTGTAAAGGTGCAGCTCCGTGGAGAAGAGATCAATATTGATGTGCCAGCCGGCAAAACGATCTTGCAGAGCTTATTGGATGCTAAGCAGGACGCGCCCTATTCTTGCATGTCTGGAGCTTGTTCTACTTGTATGGCCAAGGTTAAACAGGGGAGTGTGAAGATGGATGTTTGCTATGCTCTGGATGATGATGAGGTGGCGCAAGGTTATATCTTGGCTTGCCAAGCGCATCCGGAAAGTGGTGACGTTGAGATTACGTTTGATGTGTAGAAGACGCATTGCAATGCGTCTCTAAGAAATCAGCTTCTCCCGCGCTACCCGCATTGGAATACCGATGCACTTTTTCTCCATGTAACTAAGTACATTTTCGAGAACGGCACGAGCACTATCGTCTAGTTGCTCAATATCCTTAGCGAATACTTCATTAACCGCTTTGGCGCGTACGGCCTTGATGGCGGTAGGAACCTCGCGCATGGCGATCTCCAGTTGGCGTTGCTGAAAGAGGGTAGGGAAAGTATCTACGTGCTCCTGTAGGCGTTGCTCCGCAGCGGCGAGTTCACGCTTACGGAAATCACGGTTTTCGTCGGCCAATTGGCGTAGACCTTCGATTTCGATATAGGTAGTCTCAGGGAAGGCGTGGAATACCTCCGCAGCGGTATTATGTGGGATGGCTAAATCAACAATTACCTTGCCTTTGGCATTGTCGCCATTCAATAGCTGCCCAAAGGTCTCTGCTGTGATGACCGCTTCCTGTGAGGCAGTGCACACAATGATACAGTCAAATCCACCTTGATAGTTAGGAAGTTCACTCAAAGGATAAGCTGAACCAGCAGAGAAGGTTTCTGCCAACAACTCCGCTTTGCCTAGCGAACGGTTGAATACGGTTACTTCCTCGAAGCCGTGCATGATCAGGAACTTACCAACCAGTGTGTTGGTTTGTCCCGCACCTACCAGTAGAATCCGACTATCGGTCTTCAGTTGGCAGCTCAACATTTTCCGTACGGCAAGGGAGGCAACTGAAATCGGCTTTTCACCAATCCGTGTATTGGAATAAATGTCTTTGGACGCCGTTACCATGCGCTGAAACAAAAGGCGCAGAGAGTCGCCAATGTGGCCCCGCTCCAGAGCTTGATCAAATGCTTCTCTTAGTTGACCCAGGATTTGGCGTTCGCCTACTACCAAAGAATCGATAGATCCGCCTACTCGTAGTAGATGATCCACCGCCGGCAATCCTTCCAACGTCAGCACATTATCGTGTATGGCGGTGGGGGATAAGCTGCTGTTTACTTGCTTGAAAAAGCTTTCAACAAAATCTTTTGCGAGGGTTTCTTCCGATGTAAAGACAAACAAGACACGATTACATGTAGCTACATAGTACATCTCCTGAATGCCGAAGCGTTCTTTTAGAAGATTGAGCTGAATAGCCCTACTTTGCTCATTATCAGCGGATAATGAAAACGCGCCAATATCTTTGAGATTGGTCTGGCGGTGAGTTACAGTAAGGATTTTATATTGTAGCAACATACAAACGGTCTTCAACGGACAGTGGCAAAGTTAAAAAAGAGTGCCACAGGCCGTGTCACGCATTTGTAACAAATGTGGGCCAAAAAGGCTGATTTATGTCTGAGAAAAAGTGACAAAAATCATCAGTCGATTTGACTTGGTAAATGAGAGGGGGGCAGAGGAGGGTAGTTAAAGCACTAGCGGTCGTTTTCGTTTCTCCTTTGCCTGGCCCGTTGCCTTAGCCGTTGCAGCAGTAGGCTGCTGCCGATCGCCATCAAGACAGCTGAAGTGTTGAAAACAATATCTTCACTATCAAATACCCGATTGGGGAGGAAAATTTGGGCCAACTCGTCCACAACACCAATGCCAGTGCTAATGATAAAAGCCACTAGGGCAATCCACAAACCTGTTCGATTATTAGCAAGGCGTTCAAGCAATGCCAGGTGCACAAAGATGGCCAGTACACTGTATTCAATTAAATGACTGCGTTCCGTTAGTCCTAAGCGGAGGAAAAGCATCAAGTAAACCGCAAGGAGCCCCACCCAGATGGTAATTTCTGTTTTGCTGATGGGCGCCTTAAGCCCATTTAACAACACGGTAGCACTCACCAATAAAAGGCCCAGCAAGAAGAAAACAGCCTGGACATCCTGATTGCTAAGCAGCTGTTGCAATGGCCGACCGATGAACAAGGTGGAAAATATGGTCCCTGTGATTAGCAAGACCAACATCCAGAGACGCTTCTCGCGTGGTGAAGTGAATAAGCTCATCGGTCTTTCTTTTTCCTACTCTAACAAAGACCTGGCACCGGACAGGCCTCCGACTTGGGAATTGTACTTTCTACCGGTGGGCGAGGGTAGTACTGCATGGTTTGTTGGATTGTTATTGCGCTAGCGGTACCCGCTATAAGCTCTACTAAGAACAGGGCTTCGTCCATACCTGAAGAAATGCCGCCGCCAGTAACGCGATTACCGCTCTTGACGTAGCGCGGATTACCGGGCACTACCGTTACTTCTGGATAATTGGCGAAACAGTTGACAAAATTCCAGTGTGTGGTAATCTGGTGTCCATTTAGTAAGCCCGTATTGGCCAGCAATACTGCTCCCTCACATACTGAGCAAACCCACTCCGCCTGGGCACCGGCACTCTTGACGTAGTTGGTGAAAGGAGATGTTGGGTCGTCAATAATATCGGCCAAGGTCTGCGGGCGGCCGCCTGGAACCCAGATCAGATTGGGGCGCTGTACTTTGCTATCGCTGAATTGCGCTTCTACGAAGATCCGTACATTGTTGTTGGTGACAAATGCTTTTCCACTGCCAACGTAGTAAATTTGTACGTCGCGGTTAAAAGATTCATCTTGATCAAGCCAGTCAAATATTTCACGTGGAGCCGCTATATCCATGTAGTCAACGCCGTCAAAGATGGGAATGGATATGATGTAAGGTTCGGCCGAATTAGTGGGTTGGTTTTTCATCTTATGAGTTTTGGTGTAGGCACAGGCTAACGGATATTCAGTTGCCTAAAGTGCTGAATATCAATCAAGATAGTGTATTTCTAAGGGTTCTTTAGTCTATCCGCTGGAAAACGTAGCCTCCTTTTACCGCTCCCCAAACTTGCTCATCAGTATCGCTCCAGCCTTGATCCCAGGAAAGAACAGCATCTTCACAGATGTTTACTTTAGAAGTGGCGTAGGTTGCTCCGCGTAAGCTACTCAGACAATCTTTCTCTTTGGTGGAACCACTGTAACAACCCTCACCATCTTTTTCTAGATAGACGGCACAGCCCTGGCGGGTGATCAAGGAATCAGCGCTAATTTTGGCAAATAGGGCAGGATCCAGCCAGCCGTGAACAAAGCGCTCGGGCTGTGGTAATTCGTATACCTTGCTTTCGTACAGATTCTCACCAACCTTAGCGAGCCGGTACACCCGCTGCCGGTAAGGCTGATCAATATAAGCAGTAACGGCTTGCTCTACGTACAACCATCTTGTGTCCGATTGTCCTTCCCAGATGGGATACATCACCAGGTTGATACTGAAGTAAGCGGTGTCCTCAAGGGACTGTGCCGCACTGGAAAAAGTGCCAGCCATCATTGCCTGAAGCTGATCTAATTCTGCGTTGGTGTTATCTTTTCCAGCAGCTGTTTTGGAGCTTGAGCAAGCGCAAATCAAAAGCAATAGGCATGCTAAGGGAGGTAGGATGAGCTTGGTCATTGGTATTCAAGTTTTATGGTAGGTGATAAGGAAGCTGAACTTCTTGAGCGCAAGATAATTGACTCTAACGGTACGAACAAAACTCGATCACGTTTCTAGCGCTTCCGTAAAATGAAAAGAAGTTGCCCAAAAATTGAGCAACTTCTAGAGGAATTGAATCATGCAGTAAGGCGTACTTGTTGCCAAGGTTGGCCATTACATCCTGAAAGCCTTTCGTTTAGTTTCTTCCTGCCATTACACCACCATCTACATCTAGAATCGTGCCGGTGATCCAAGTAGAATCTTCTGAGAGCAAGAAGAGGATAGACTGGGCAATATCTCGCGCAGTACCGTTGCGGCCAATAGGGTGGAAGTTGTTGAAGCCTACTAGGGCTTCTTTTGCCGCTTCCTCGCTACCGAATACACCGTGATAAACGGGGGTGTCTACTACCGCTGGAGATACGGCATTTACCCGAATATTGTGGCCGGCCAACTCCATGGCGAGGTGCTGTGTGAGTGAATGCAAGCCCGCTTTTTGCATAGAATAAGCAGAAGACGGTGTGGCCTTTACAGCCTGCTTTGCCCACATGGAACCCACGTTTACAATGGCTCCACCTCCGCTAGTCTTCATTACTTTTGCGGCTGCTTGGCTTATAAAGAAGAAGCCACGATTGAGGTCAAGGTAGGCATCATAATCCTCTGGGGTATGATCCAAAAATGGCTTAGGGCCAAAGATGCCAGAAGCGTTTACTAGATAATTTAGCTTGGGTAATTGAGCGATGGTTGCGCTTAAGCTCGCTACATCATCTCGATTGGTGATATCAATCTGGTGCTTGATCAATTGAGGGGCATCCGCAATCTTCTGAGGGTTTCTACCTACGATGTGAACAGTGGCTCCCTGCTGGAGTAATGCTTCTGCGGTAGCTCTGCCAATCCCGCTAGTACCACCAATAATCAATGCTGTTTTTTCGCTGAAATTTGCCATAGTCTAGGTTTATAGACAGACAAGTCTGTCTTTTTTGATGTATAAAAAATTTATTCCTCCCAGGAGGGCTGTTTTAAGTTCCCTGTCTCAGTTTGCTTGTTAGTAGATCAATGGACGTCTCGATGGGCCAAGATGCATCTTGCAAATGACTTTCACCTACCGCTCCTTCGTACAAGAGGTAGAGTTGATTACCCAGAGCGGTTTGCTGCTCAGCACTCATTGCAGGCTTATTGTCTTTAACCAGTTCTAGAATAAAACCACGTAACTTTTGCTTACCAGCCCTGATCTTTTTCCGAACATTTTCATTCTCTCTCGGAATTTCTGCCATAGAACGCAGGCACCAGCAACCATTGAAATCTCCCCTGTTAAAGAAGGGGATGAGAAACTCCAGCACGGCTACCAAACGACTGTCTCCCTGAGGTTTGCTTTCGCAAAACGCACGAATATTTGTCATTAGTTCTTGATCTCTTACCTCCAAATAAGCCAGCAGCAGTTCTTCCTTAGATCGGAAGTGGCTGTAGAGTGTGGCCTTAGCAATACCAGACTCAGCGATAATCTCATTGATGCCGGTTAGATTATAGCCTTTTTCGTAGAAAAGCTCAGAAGCAGTTTGGATAATATGATCTCTTGTGCGCTGTTTCATGACTAGTAAACAGACAAGTCTGTCTCTTGGTTTATTCCGAGCCTGTTTTTTTATGAGAAGAAGTATTTGAAGCTGCCGGAACTAATGCTCAAGACAGCTTGTAGCTAGGTTGTACAAAAGAAAATAGATTGAACACCGAAACCAATCAGCCCGATCCAGCATCGGGGCTTTATGAAATTACGGTTAGCCGCCGCTGGAAGAAAATGCTGGTCCGCTGGATACTAGGGGCGGGCTTTTTTATTTGGCTTTGGTACCTAAGCTGGGTGCGTATCCTATTCTGGATTAGCTTGCCAATAGAGCTCTTTTTGCTGGCCATCACCCTCCTGGTCTATTTCAAGCTCAGGCCAAAGGTGCAGCAAACAGTTGAATCTCCAGACTCAAGTCTTTTGGGCGATAATGAATAGGTAATCACCAAGACTGTTCTCGTAAGCTTGTTGGACAGCAGCGATTTTACCAGAGTCGATATCGATTCTAAGGTGCGCTAAGCCTTGGTCCACTTCTGCTTGGTGTGCGATCAAGGAGAAAGAAGATATACCCTGGCGAAACGCGGGGTTGAAGTAGCGTTCTGGCTGATGCTTGCCGGAATAAAGAAAACGATCTTCTAGATTAGGCTGGACGAAATAAGGTTCTTGCTGGACAATCTCCAATCCTGCCTGCTCGAGCGCCGCCTTAATTTTACCTTGGGCTGGCATAAAATCTGCTGATTCCTCCATCATTTGTGGGAAGTAATGATGTAGCCAATAAGAACGAGTTTGTTCTGGTAAAGTGGTGAAGATTACCACCGTGCCCTCTTTTTTCAAGACGCGACTGACTTCACTGAAACCTTGATTGATATCTTTCCAGTGGTGGATGGTAAGACAGGCCAAAACACCATCCATGCTTGCGTTGCCGATGGGGATATCCTCGGCGTAGCCCTTCATCCAATGGATAGCTGGATTTTTCGCTCTAGCTTTACTTAACATTTCGTCTGAAGGCTCTACACCTATAAGGTCTAGCCCTAGTTGATGCAACGCAGAGGTATAATTACCGGTTCCGCTGCCAATATCCAGATAGCGTCGTTTAGTGCCAGGCTGGCGAAGGAAATTGAACATCCTCTGGGTGAGGTAGGGATCCGCCTTACGACTGCTGTCGTATCCGATACCAATGGTGTCATAGCGTTCTTTGGGTAGTTGCTCATTCATTTTTCGGTGTTTCTAATTAGGGTACTATCATTCATTCCCAAAACTTCCACCATTTCTTGGCGCTCGGTTTTTGCTTTCCGCTACTGGCCTGAGGGGAAGGACTTTCATTTTTTGCGCCGAAGCGCTCTTCTAAAATGCGTTCTATGGCTTCGGGGTCTTTATGGTTCAGGGTTTCGAAGAAGTTGATAGAAACGCGATCACCTTTCTTCTCTACTTTGGAAGTTAATTCCTTACCATCCCTTGTTTTGTATTTTCGATCGGTACCAATTTTTACAATATCCCAACCTCGCGCCTCATTAGCAAGAATTTGATTGGTGTAATTTGCTAAGGCTTCTTGCTTCTCTTTTTCCGTTTTTGGTGTTGTTACAAAGGTGGGTGCCAAGCCGATAGGTTCTAAATTGTAAATGGAAGACATCATCACATCGAAAAACCACTCATTGGTTATCTGCGCTGCTTTGATGACGAATTGATCCAGAAAGTTCAAAAGAGGGTGGTTGAAGGAAGTATTGTTATCCAGTAGGAAGCGCACACCGGTACCTTTGGTCCATTTGGCATGTTCTCCAGTTTGTCCATTACTGCTTACACCATAAAAGGCCATAAAGTACTCCAGCGGGGTGTTAATTTTCTTCTCTTCGTAGTTTACAGGGTTTTCTATGATTCGTTCATCAATTAAGGGGAATAACGTATCCCAATATTTAGTCTCACCTTCCATTGTGTAGCCAGAAACGGATATAGTAGGCAAACCACCACAACCACTTCTAGTAAGCGTACCGTCTTTATAAATTTTCATGTGGAGGGCTTCCTCCGCCCCCAATTTTACACCGATGATGATTAGTTCTACTTCTTCTTTTTTCATTTTACAGGGATTGTTTTCGTGTTAATAGAGGCAAGAGCGCTTTAGTAATCAGAAGTGTTCTGCATCAAGGTCCGGACTTTGTTCGCTTCCGCAAATAATGGAGCCCATTTTGAAGTCCCATTTTCCAACTGTGATCAATAGAGAGAGCATTGTGCGCGTCATTAAGGAACCTGATTTTGAGACCTTAAAAAATTCAAAGAGAGCACTACAATTTGATCTATTGCTTGTGTAGCAGCTAATATGAACTAATGATCGATGAAAAAATTAGGCCTCTTGTAGTAATCTCATTCGGTTTAGGCAAGAGGGCATTTGGTAAAGGCAGTTTGGGGAGATATAAAAGATCAAGTTGTTTAGTCTTGATAAAATTCAAAACTACTCATCTTTAAGACCGATTGACAAGCCAGTTATAGCGTGACTAATACTGTCAAGCACACTCATTGGGTGGTATATGCTCCCCAGCTTTTGTAGCAGTATTGGTGTTTCTGTACCGTCTACCCGATATCCAGTGAAAGTATAAACCTGCGGATTTTCTCCCTCTTGTGCATTAATGAACAAATAAACCTCAGGGTAAGACCCATCACTCATTCCTTCTTCCCACACTTGGAACACAATGATTTGATTTACGTCAAAAGGACAGGTATAATTCCAATCCTTCATCTCTGCGAGCATCAAAGCTTTGTTCTCGGCATATTTATCTAAAGTCCGGTTCACCGGTTGCATATCTTTAAATCCATAAAATAGGAGGTCTCTCATGTACTTCAGACCAAACCGGAGGCTGTCTGGAAATTGAACGTTTAACTGTTTTTCCGCTTGCTGAATTTCTTCCTCCGTATAGCCTTTGGGTGGACCACTCTTCTTAAAGTATCTAGGTACGATTTGGTGATATTGTGCTTCTACATATTCTTTTCTCCGCTGGTAAGTCATACTATTTGGTATTAGGTGTAATGTTGATTTATTGCAAAGAGTAAGTGCCTAAGGAGGATTTGACGAGCAATTAGTTGTAATTTATTTATAGTTCAAAATGAAGTCATATCCTCTTTCATACTTAGTAGTCCTTTCCTCACTTGCGTACATGGCTTTTAATTCTTTGGAAAGTAGGCGTTGGTAAGCGTTTTTGGCAAGCTTGATGAATTCAGGGGCCATTGTTCCGCGCAGAACAAGGTCTGAAAAACACAGTGCGATGAATCCTTTGTCGATCCCTACGAAGTAATATGATTCGTCTTTAAAGGAGTCAATTTTGGTGACGTCTAATTCGTCTAGATGGTCAAATGTTTCCCCCCAATAACTTTCGTAAACGGCAATGAAATCATGAGGATTAGTATGCTCTTCGTTCTCTAGCCAGCTCCGATATAGATAAACCATATCGTATCCGTCATCATTCCCAAAGGGCGCATACTCGTCAATTGTATTCCAGTAGAATTCTTCCTTCAATAATTCTAGCGCTCGGGGGTGAGCATTTTCTTGGCAGAAAATCCATTTCTCAGTGATGTCGTTAACGGGTAATTCCCCGTTCAAAGCAAGGATGTCTTCTAATGCAAAGACTTCCTGCTTTATATGTGAAAGGGAATCTGTAAACTGACCAATTTGTTTTACATGGCGCTGAATGGAATTACTTATTTCTTCTACACTTCCCGAAATGCCTAAGCTTCCCATTGTTGGAAAATGCTTAGCAGAAATACTAAAGTTGGAGATAAATACAGCTTCATTTAAAAAAGTATCCAGCGTGTATTTTTCGCTTAAAGTAATATACTCATAACCTCTTTGGTACAGCCCTTTTTTGATATAATCACCACTCTCAATATCCTCATAGTCACAGCTAGAGGGAATCCTGCGACCCAAAACACCAGCTTGACGAATATCATTTTGGTTGGGTTGTTCATTGAAAATTTTACCAACTAATAAAGAGCTATACTCTATACTCTTGATCGTTTTTACAATGGAGATTAAGATTAAGGCATAGAATTGTTCCTCCCATTCTAACGCAAAACAGTCTCCTATTGTGGGTTTATCATCATTCATATTGGCGTATCTTCTATTTTTTTAATTCCAAGTTTACTGCCCACTGCCCACTCATTTTTCTTATGCGCAGGATAAAGTCAAAGTTTACAAAGTGATCAATATGCGTGTGGCTAAGAAATATCGCCGCCGTATCCTGGCATTCTCGTATAGTCAAATCACTGGCATCGCCGCAATCACAGATGTAATTAAAGGAGTGATTATCCGCCTTGACGAGAATAGATATGTCTTCGTTCTCTTGACTTTTTACTATTGAGTGGAGCATCGTTTTTGCTTTTCCTTACACCCATTTGGAGAGGATAGTTCCTGCCGGGTAGTAGCTGTTGGGTGAAAAATACGCTTTCCCTAAAAAGTTAATTGGGGCTTTGGCTTAAAGTGTCAAAACCTTGGCTGGTAGGGTCAAGCAAAGGGGTACGATTGTGCTGAATTTTACATCCGTAATCAATCACATAAATCAACCTGACATGAAAGACAAGATTTTAGTTATTGGCGGAACCGGTAAGACCGGTCGCCGGGTAGTAAACGGGTTACAAGAATTAGGCCACGAAGTACGCCTCGGAAGCCGCTCCAGCCAGCCGGCTTTTGATTGGGAAGACCCCACCACTTTTGCTCCTGCCTTACAAGGTATGGATAAGGCTTACATCGTCTATTATCCCGATCTGGCAGTACCCGGGGCAAAAGAAGCCATTACAACCCTCACTGAAACGGCCCTGAAAGAGGGGCTGGAAAAAGTAGTACTCCTCTCCGGGAAAGGAGAAACCGAGGCCGAAGCCTGTGAGGAGATTGTAGCCCATTCTGGCTTGCGCTATACGCTGGTACGCGCCTCCTGGTTTAACCAGAATTTTAGCGAAAGCTTCTTATTGGAACCACTCTTGGCGGGGCATGTCGCACTACCTATGGCGGAGGCAAAAATCCCTTTTGTTGATGTCAATGACATTGCGGAGGTAGTTGTACAAGCCTTAACTGACGACCAGTATGATCGTCAAACTTTGGAAGTCACCGGTCCACGGAAAATCACCTTCAAAGAGGTGGTGGAAATAGTAGCTGAGGAAACGGGGCGTGATATTAGCTTCCAACCCATTTCTTTGGAGGATTACAAGGTCGTTATGAAAAATGCGGGCTTGCCGGATGATTATGTCTGGCTACTCACCTATCTATTCAGTGAGGTGTTGGGAAATGACGCAAACCAAGTTGTGAGCAAGGACGTAGATAAGGTACTGGGGCGGCCAGCCATTGACTTCCGCGAATTTGCGCGCAAAACAGCGGCTACCGGTTTATGGGACCAACCTGTTGGTCAGCCCTTGTAGACCGGTGTAATAAACGTGCTTGAACAAATGGTCTTAGTCGCTTGGTGCAAACCGGCAGCTGGGACCATTTTTACTTTTCTCAAAAATCCCCAAATTTGTGGCGAAGCGATTTATAAACGCATATGACTTTTATTTACCTCCACGGGTTCAATAGTGACGGAGAGGGTTGGAAAGCTGACGCCCTGCGCCGACAATTTCCGACCGCAACTATTTGGGCACCTGATCTTCCCGCTAACCCACAAGAAGTGGTGCATCTTATCGCGGAGTACCTCGAAACCGCCGAGCCTGAAACGGTGCTGGTAGGTACGTCCTTAGGCGGGTTTTATGCCTACTGGGCCAGTGCCCGCTTTGACTTGCCAGCCTTCTTATTTAACCCTTCCCTGTCACCTCATCAAACATTAGCCGGACGTGGTATTGGTCAGTTCAAAACCTGGACCAAAGGGCGAGATTATCATTTTAAGGAGGAGTATCTTCCCATATTGGAGCAATTGAAACAGGACACCATTGCGGTAGCGCAAATAGAAAATCTCTACTTCTTCCTCGCAACGGATGACGACGTACTGGACCATAGTGCTGTACCCCACTTGTACGCTGAGGCGAGTATTCGCTGGTATGAGGGGGCAGGGCATGGCTTTAGCAAGTTTGAAAAAGCACTCAAGGAAATGAAAAGAGCGCAACTACCATTTGGGTAACTGCGCTCTCCAAAAAGAAGGGGTACCCAGTTTTTATCGGGTAACCACCAATTTCTTCGTACCTACCACTCGTTCATTACCACTCAAGAGCTGACAAGTATAGATGCCAGCGGTGAGCTGTTGAAGATCAAATTGCTGACGGGCTCTTCGTTCCACTTTTTGCTGAAACACAACCCGCCCCAACACATCAATCAGCTGAATTTTGGTTACGGCACTTTCCATTTCACCCAGCTCAATTGTAAGCGTGCTATTGGTCGGATTGGGGAATAACCGCCAATGTAGCCCCTCATTGACATCATCAGTAGTCACCGGATTCAGAACGGTGATATTGTACACCAAGCCCCCGATGTAAGAACCGTTACTACAAGTCAAAATGAAGCCAAACTGATCTGGTAATTCCGCTCCCCCCTCGTGCTCGTAGCTCAAGGCCATATTGTCGATATCGT
>JBCBEC010000012.1:155742-157692 GCA_038528965.1 Bacteroidota bacterium
AACAAGTTGCCGTAGGCGGGTAAGCTGGTGATTTGATAGGCTGCACCAGAAGCCCCATCGCTGCACGTTCCGAGTAGGTTGTCACTGTCAATAACCAGCACTGCTCCGAGGTCATTATTAGTGTAGGGGTCGGTCTCCGAATCCAGATAGATGAGGGTATCGGTATTCGCCACTAGTACCATAGTGATGGTAAAATCACGTTCGTAGATACCGTTAATTCGGTTCATGGAAGTGGCTACTGCCGCCAAGGCAAGTTCTTTGGTGCCGCCATGAAAACTAGTGTATTCTCCGGTTGTGCCCAGTGCCAGCCGGTAGGTGCGTAGTTCTGTGCCGGTGGGGTTTTGGACAATGGAGCTCGTTGTAGAAGTATTCGTCGTGTTGTGGTTGAAGTCATCGTGTCCACAGCGAAAATGGCGAGGTTCGTTAGAAAGATCTTGCTTGCGAAAAACGATATATTCCGCGAGCTCATCCTCATAAGCGGGGCTAATGATGGTATTCCCCTCAGGCGTGAAGATCATGGCTTGTAGGCCGCGTGGACCTATCTCCATTTTGATCGTTTTACGTGGGTCATCAATGCCTTGGGCCGTATAGGTTCTGATGTTGGGATACTTCGCCTGGAGCGCGGGCTCCATGACTGGCGTTTCGAAGAAGCCAAAGCGTTCTGTCTTGCCATCCGGTAAAGGTATCCGCATTAGCACCAGGTCGTCGGTGCCAATGACATTTTCGCGTTTTTTACAGTTTTGTAGTTCACTGCTTAAGCCATCCAAGTTTAATCCATAGAGCTGATACTGATTAGGGGTAACCCTTAATTCCTGTTCAGAAGATGGGCTACGCGTTGAGCTCCAGAAAGATGGTAGTGTCGTAATCTGTTGCTGGGCGTAGAGGAATGAGCAAAGAAGAAAGCTCATTGCCAAGCTATACTGACGTTGAAGAGATTTGGGACTCCAAATCTTCTTCAAGTACAGTATATGCTGACCGAAGTGGTGTGGGCTTTGCCCAAACCATTTCGCGTCATGTATAATTGCATTTTTCATTTCAAATATGTGCGTGGTCCGGAAAAGGGTCTCAAGTATTGACTCATTAGGTCAAGGTGCACTTTGCATTTAATCTCTCTGTCTGAATGTCTGAATGCGAAGTTGAATTTCTCTGTACTAGGCACTTTGTAATTGATAAAAGTCTGATGATGTATTCATCAAATCCAAGTACCATGTACCAGGTATCCTGTACGGTGAACTGTGAGAAGCATAGATGATTTACTTGCAAATAGCCAAAGCCCAAAGTTCACCTTTGATCAGGCAAATTAACTAAAACTAGCAGGATGTCAACTGCTCATTGCTACCGCAAAGAGCTAAATAGTGCGGTTCGCCGACCAAAAACTGCAGCCGAACTACCTTTCTGCTCGACTGTTATTTCCCAAAGTCAATTGCGCAATAAAAAGATAATACTACGGGCATTCAAGAGGTTAGAAAAGTAGTCTTGGGAACCAAAAAGAAAAAATTTACTGCCAGTATATGCCGGAACTGCCCTTTTTTATTCGCTTTTGACTATTTTCGTCGGGAATAAATTTTAGTATAGAGGATGGAACCAACACGTTTATTCGATTTTATTCAGTATCAAAAAGCAAACTTCCCTCAAGAACGTGCTGTCGGTGGCCGTAACGCTGCCGGCGAATGGACTTATTACAGCACGGATGAGGTTATCGAAAGAGCCAATAAGGTGAGCCGCGGCCTACTGAAATTAGGGGTGCAGGCGGGAGATAAGGTTGCTGTTGTCGTTTACAAAAACCGTCCAGAATGGACCATGGTGGATTTGGGTATCCAGCAGATTGGAGCGATCAATGTACCAGTATACCCGACCATTAGCCCCGCGGAGTATGAATACATTTTTAATGATGCGGGCGTTAAGCTTTGTTTTGCCGGGAGCGGCGATTTATATGACAAGGTAGCAGCC
>JBCBEC010000012.1:157718-159782 GCA_038528965.1 Bacteroidota bacterium
GAATATCTACACCTTGGACCCACAAGAGGGGCGTCCGTATTGGGAAGATATTTTTAGCGATGAAGGCCAGGATGAAGTGGAAGCCCGTATGGCTGCTGTTAATCCTGCAGAACTGGCAACTATCATTTATACCAGTGGCACAACCGGAAACCCAAAGGGGGTTATGCTTTCGCATAATAACATTGTCAGTAATGTGGTGGGCGTGAAGAAATACCTTCCTATACAGACGGGAGAAATTACGCTAAGCTTCTTACCACTCTGCCATATTTTTGAGCGTACTGCGGCCTATTCATTCGTTTATAACGGCATCAATATCGTCTTCACAGGTACCGATAACCTGGGGGGAGACGAAGGAGATCTACGTGCGATACGACCACATTTCTTTACCACGGTGCCTCGTCTATTGGAAAAGGTCTACGAGAAGATCTACAACAAAGGCTTAGACCTCACAGGACTCAAAAAGACACTCTTCTTTTGGGCGCTGGGCATGACCGATGATTATGATTATGATAAGGCTTACGGCGGTTTGTCTGGTGTTAAGCAAGGCCTTGCGGATAAGCTGATCTTCAGTAAATGGCGCGAAGCTTTGGGAGGACGCATTAAAGGCATCCTTACTGCAGCAGCGCCTTGCCCCGTAAAGATCATGCGCGTATTCTCGGCGGCTGGAATCCCAATTCGCGAAGCATACGGCCTTACGGAAACCTCTCCTGGTTTAACCTTCAATCGTTATTCGGCACAAAATGCCCGTATGGGTAGTGTAGGTATGCCGTTTGAAGGGGTAGAAATCCGTATTGATACCGAGGGCGACTACCGTGAGGGAGAAGGTGAAATTATGGCTAAGGGGCCCAATATCATGATGGGCTACTACAATAAGCCAGAAGCTACTGCGGCAGTCATTGATGAGATTGATGGCGAGCGCTGGTTTCGCACCGGTGATGTTGGTACTTGGGTAACTGGCCCTAAAGCCCAGCAATTCCTAAAAATTACCGACCGTAAAAAGGAATTACTGAAGACCTCCGGTGGTAAGTATGTTGCTCCGGCACCAGTGGAAAGCAAGTGCAAGGAGGACTTCCTGATTGAGCAAATCATGGTAGTGGGTGATAAGCGCAAATTTGTCTCTGCCTTGATTGTCCCTGCCGTTGAAGCGCTGGAAAACTTCTGCGAAGAAAATGGTGTAGCCTGGAATGGGCTGGATGATGCTGTCCGCAATAGCACAGTGATTAACGAATATCAGCGGATCCTTGATGGTGTTAATCCTAACTTCAGCAAGATCGAGCAGATCAAGAAGTTTACCCTGTTGCCAACGTCTTGGGACGCGGTGAAAGAAGATGGCTCTACGGCCGAACTTACGCCGACGATGAAGTTGAAACGCCGGGTTATTCGTGAGAAGTTCGGTAAGGAAATTGAGCAGATGTATGATGTGTAATATGTAAAATCGTACTAGGCATAAAAAGGGCGTCGGAGGTTAAAATCGACGCCCTTTTCTGTTTTCTAAATGCTCAATCTTAAGTTAGAGATAAAACCCTTGGGGTTCTGAATTTTATAGCACCCTCCACACTCGTTCCGCGGAATTCATTCCGCTTGTAATTCCCACGGGCGCCTGCGCCATACACTTACGCTGTAGCCAGCTATGGCACGAGAGTAAGGCTATGCCAACGGAGCACGTTGGCAGGTGATTTTACAAAATCAAAATGCCCTAAACGAAACATCCCACACGATAGCCAAAGCTAAAGTGTGGGATGAATCTATGTTCTTTATTCTGTTTGCTTACTGTGGAGGCAAGAAATCTTGGTTAGCATAATAAACGCTTGACCATAGAATAATGAACAGTAAGAATGCTATAAAAACAACCAGTATGAAGTAGCCCTTACTGCCTGCGTTTCTTATTTCGTCAGCCATGTCAGTTCTGTTTTATGGTTCGATGGTGGCGCAAAGATGCGGAATTTTGCGGAAAAGATAGTCACGAAAATGTTAGGGCGCGCCACAGCTGTAGCGCGCCCTATTATTTCTAGTGGAAACCAATATGTGGGTTCTCTTTTCACTCCGTCTACTGGTGGAGTTGCC